>NZ_JAXAVU010000017.1:0-557377 GCF_033949975.1 Lentzea sokolovensis | reverse complement strand
ACGTACAGAAAGCCCCTGAGGGTCGAGCGCCACAAGCGCTCCTCTCGGGGGCTTTCTGCTTTCCCGACGCACTCTCTCCCCAGGCCGGCCAGGCACCCCGCGCCAAGTCAGACGGGCGCCACAAGCTCGTCAGGCGCGCCATGAAGGATCCTCTTGTAAGCCTGTCTAACTCAATCGGGTGAACAGTGGCCTGATTCGGCTCTTGCTCCCTCTAGTAGGCATATATCCCGAGGGGGTGTCACAAAACCATGGTCATCTTCGCCGCGCAATGAGGAAGACGCGTGGGGCGCCGAGGGCTTCTGGCTGTCTGGCACCTGGCTGTCCGGCACCTTCCTCCCCCTGCACAACGAGCAAAGCAGTGCCGGACGCCAGCCACCGCTCTCGCCGACAGGTCGCCGGACGTGCGAGCGAGAGCAGGTGCCACCTGACCAGCAAGGTCGAGCGATACCGAGCGCTCGCCAGGATCGACGTCACGACCGCAGCCGCCATGACGGCCGAGCACAGCGTTGTGGTCGAGACAGCTCTGACCGCCGCCCGTTCAAGATCGCCGATGACAGTCGGAGCACCTCGCGCAGGTACCGGAATCGGCGGCTCTGCGCGGCGCTCGTGCTGTTGGTCCTGGTGATCGCGATAGACACACTCACCTCGTGGCGGCCGGATTGCACCCGCTGCGCGCGCAAGGCCCAACGCCGGCGGGGGTAGTAGCTCCGACAGCGGTGGCACTTCTGGTGGGTGGCCGGATGGGGCGTGCTCGGCACGGGGAACGCTGCGACCGTCACCGGGATGAAACTCAAGCTGAGCTTGGCCCCCTACGCGTTCGGCATACCGCTGTTCATCACGAAGCCCCTGCTCGGCGCGGGCATCGCTGTCATCGGCGTGCTCGCACTGAAGACGCGAGCGGATCGCAGGGCAGAAGCTCGACGACCAGGTAGCGCTCATCATGGCGGCAATCGCGCTGGGGTACTCGCAGCAGGTCGGGACCAGGATCCTGGACAGCGACTCGAAGAAGCTCGTCGCCGAGGCCAAGCCCAGTACGGCCAACGCCGCGACCGACTAGACCGTCTACCGTTCTCCCATGCACAACGAGCAGCGCACCGCCCGGCGGTCAGCCGGCGTGGGCAGGACGGCCGACCTCGCCACGAACCCGTTCCGGGTCGACCGGGACCGCGTCGCGAGCTCCCCGTTCTTCGCGAGGCTCGGCGGAGTCACCCAGGTCGTCAGCTCCACCGGCTCCGGTCTGCTCGTGCACAACCGCCTCACCCACAGCCTCAAGGTCGCCCAGGCGGCGCGCGCCATCGCCGAACGGCTCACCAATCGCCCTGAGCTGACCGCGGTGCTGGAGAAGCTGGGCGGGTGCGACCCCGACGTGGTCGAGGCGGCCGCGCTCGCGCACGATCTCGGGCACCCGCCGTTCGGGCACCTCGGCGAGCAGGTGCTCGACAGGCTGGCCCGGCACCGGTTCGGGTTGCCGGACGGGTTCGAGGGGAACGCGCAGTCGTTCCGGATCGTCACGACCACGGACGTGCGCGGGCCCAAGGCGCTGGGGCTCGACCTGACGGTGGCGGTGCGGGCGGCGATGTTGAAGTACCCGTGGACGCGTCACCAGGAACTCGGTCTGGCGGTGGCGCCCCGTGGTGCCGGCGAGCCTGACGACATGCCGGGCACGGGCAGTTCGAAGTTCTCCGCGTACGTCACGGAGATCAGCGACCTGCGGCAGGCGCGCGAGCCGTTCGACGGGCGGATCGAGTCGTGGCAGCAGACGGTCGAGGCGAGCGTCATGGACACCGCGGACGACATCGCCTACGCGATCCACGACCTGGAGGACTTCCATCGGGTCGGGGTGTTGCAGCACGCGACGGTCGCCGCCGAGCTCGGGACCTGGCAGGCGCAGGCGTTGGACCTCGCCGGGCTGAGTGACGCTGAGCTGTATGCCGAGATTCGGATGCCCGGGCGGTCGCTGGAGACGCTCCGCAGGCGCATGCACCTCAAGGACTCCTGGGTGATGAGCGACGAGGCGTTCGCGCTCGCGGTGCGGAAGGTGAGCAAGGAGCTCGTCGACGGGTTGCTGTCGGTGCCCTTCGACGGGTCGGTCGAGGCCGAGCAGGCAGTTGCCGGGTTCAGTGCGCGGTGGACGCGGAGGCTGGTCGACGCCGTTGGCGTGATCGAGGAGCCGACGCCGCGGTCCGGGCATGTGGTGCTGGCTGTTCAGCAGTGGCACGAGGTTCAGGTGTTGAAGTTCGTGCACCGGCGGTTCGTGTTGCTGCGGCCGGATCTGGCTTTGCACCAACGTGGACAGGCGCGTCTGCTCGGTTCGCTGGTGGACGCTTTGGAGCAGTGGGTGACCGATCGGGCAGAGGCGGATCGGTTGCCGCGCAGGCTGCACGACCTGGTGGAGCTGGCCGAAACGGAGTACGCGGCACTCGCCCGGACGGAGCCGTCCACATTGGTCGGTACGACCGGGGAGCTTCCGGTCGGTCCTGATGTCGTCAGGGGATTGGCGCGGGGGCGGGCCGTCGTGGACTTCGTCGCGTCGCTCACCGACAACCAGGCCGCGGCACTGCTGGAAGCCCTTTCCGGGCGAACCGGTCAGTTGTGGACTGACGCTTTCGTCCTCTGACGATGTTCTGTGAAGTGTGATTGCGTCTGCTAAGTGGGAACTAGCCCAATCGGATGCTGACTGTGATCACGCAAGCACCATACGTTGACGCCTCGACCGGGAATCTCCGGTCGCAGGCCGCGTGCTCGGGGGCACGCCAACGTTCGGGGGAGAAACTCCTGTGCGCCGATCTCGAAGAGGCACGACCTTAGTCACCGCAGGTACCGCAGTTCTTCTGGCCGCACTCACCGCAGTCACGCCGGCGTCCGCTGACCCGGGCAAGGCGTCCAAGACCATCAGCGACCGCACGTCAGCGCAGATCTCCGCGCTGCAGAGCATCAAGAAGTCGCTCACCCCTGCCGAGTCCAAGGTGGACAGCGCGCTGGTCGTGGAGGCGCGCAAGCGCGTCTCAGTTGGTACCACGAGCGCCCTTCCGCAGGTGCAGACCGGCGTTGCCGTGACGCCGAAGGCCACCACTCTCGTCGACATCCGTGCCAAGCAGTACTCCGAGGACCTTGTCAACGCTGTCCGCGCGGCGGGCGGACAGATCCGGGCAGTGTCCCCCGAGCACCGCACCGTGCGCGCGGAGGTCCCGGTCGCGAAGATCGCCGAGATCGCCGGGCGTTCCGACGTCGCCCGTGTCGAGCCGGGCAGCGACGCGATGACGCAGGACGTGAAGAACAAGAAGGACACCAAGTCCGGCAAGACTCCGTCCAAAGAGGACAAGTCGCGCGAGGTCGAGCGCCGGCTGTCGGAGAAGCAGCTGTCCGTCCAGGCCGCCAAGGTCGCGGAGAGCGACAAGGCGCACAACGCCGAGGCGGCGCGCGGAACGTTCCGCGTGACCGGTGTCGGCGTGAAGCTCTGCGCGCTGTCGGACGGCGTGGGTTCGCTGGCCGTGTCGCAGGCTTCCGGCGAACTGCCGGCCGTCGACATCGTTCCGGGACAGGCGGGTTCCGGTGACGAGGGCACCGCGATGCTCGAGATCCTGCACGACCTCGCGCCCAACGCCGAACTCGGCTTCGCCACGGCGTTCAACGGTGACGCGAGCTTCGCCGACAACATCAAGAAGCTGCGCTTCGACCTCGGCTGCGACGTCATCGTCGACGACGTCATCTACTTCAACGAGTCGCCGTTCCAGGACGGCATCATCGCGCGCGCCGTGGACGCGGTCGTCGCGGACGGCGCGATGTTCTTCTCCAGCGCCGGCAACCAGGGCAACGTCGTGGACGGCACCTCCGGCCACTACGAGGGCCAGTTCGTCGACTCCGGTGTGGGCGTCGGCAAGTTCGCCGGCAGCGCGCACGACTTCAACCCGGACCCCAACGCCAAGCAGCTGTTCGACCCGCTGTCGAACTTCTCCGGCGACACCCCGGTGGTGCTGCACTGGGCCGACCCGCTCGGCCAGTCGGCCAACGACTACGACCTGTACCTGGTCAACGCCCAGGGCAACGTTGTCACCTTCAGCCAGAACAACCAGGACGGCGCACAGGACCCGTACGAGCGCATCAACACCCCGAGCAGCTCGACGGGCACGCGCCTCGCGGTCGTGAAGTACCGCGGTGACGACAAGTACTTCGCGCTGTCGCTGTTCGGTGGCCGGTTCGCCGACACCAACGACGGCCTCAAGAAGTACGTCACGCCGGGCACGACCCGCGGCCACTCGGCGGCCAAGGGCGCGATCTCGGTCGCGGCCGCACCTGCCGCCGCCGCGCTGCCGTTCGACCTGGAGCCCGGTGACCCGGCCAACCCGAAGGGCCCGTACCCCAACGCCTTCGACGGCACGCAGAAGCCGGAACGCTTCACTTCTGACGGTCCGCGCAAGACGTTCTTCGCGCCGGACGGCTCGCCGCTCGCCGAGACCCGGCAGAAGCCGGACATCACCGCGGCCGACGGCGTGACCACGTCGGTGCCGGGCTTCGCGCCGTTCTTCGGCACGTCCGCCTCGGCCCCGAACGCCGCCGCGATCGCCGGCCTCATCCTGTCCGGCAACCCGACGCTGACGCCCGCCGAGGTCAAGGAAGCCCTTGTCGCCACGGCGATCGACATCGTCGAGTCCGGTGTGGACAATCGCACCGGCGCCGGTCTCGTGATGGCCGACCGCGCCCTGCAGTACACGGGTGCGTCGCCGCAGGCACTGGCTCGCGCGCAGAAGCCGACGATCGTCAACGACGCCGACGGAAGCGCTTTCCTGAAGCCGGGCACCTCCGCCACGGTGACGGTGCCGGTGGCCAACAACGGTGACGGCTCGGCCGCGTCGACCTCGGTCGTGCTGTCGACGACGTCCGCCGGCGTGACCATCGCGCCGCGGTCCAAGTACTACGGCAACATCGACCCGGGACAGACCGTCAGCAACACCTACAAGGTGACCGTGCCGGCCTCCGCCGTGCTCGGTTCGGCGGTCAAGCTCGACGCTCGGGTGACCTACTCGGGTGCGACGTCGCCGACGACCGCCTCGTTCACGCTCCGCGTGGGTGAGCCGTCACGCACGTTCAAGACGTTCGCGTACGCCGGCGAGCCGCTGGCCATCCCCGACAACGACCAGACCGGCGTCTCGGTCTCGCTGCCGGTGACGGGTGTCGGCGCGGCGTCGAACCTGAAGTTCTCCGTGGACGGCGCGACGTGCTCGGCCGCCGACGGTGCGACGACGGTCGGCATCGACCACACCTTCGTCGGCGACCTGGTGGGCACGCTCACCTCGCCGTCCGGCAAGTCCGTGACGCTGTTCTCGCGGGCTGGTGGCACTGGCAACAACATCTGCCAGGCCGTGTTCACCGACGACGCCACGCTGCCGTTCTCGGGCGTGACGAGCGCCAACGCGCCGTTCACGGGCTCGTGGAAGGCGGGGGCGCCGCTGTCCTCGCTGACCGCCGACCCCGCCGACGGCACGTGGGTGTTCAAGGTCGCCGACGTGGTGGGCTCCGACCGCGGTTCGATCCGCTCGGTGACCCTCAGCGTCGCCGGCTGGGTGTGATGATCTGAGCTGATGCGACGGAAGGCCCCCGGCTCACGGAGTCGGGGGCCTTCTCGTGTCCCCAGGAGACGAACACAGCGAAAGGGGCGCTTCCCAGGCTGGGAAGCGCCCCTCACGCGTCTGTCAGAGCCGAGCTAGCGGTTCGGCCACTCCCACCGGATGCCGAACACACCGGGCCCGAACCCGAGCGCCACGGCGTGCACGCCGCCACCCGAGTCCAGGGTGAGGTTGCGGCGCCGCGACGGCGTCTCGTCGCCCGCGGGCACGCTGTACTGCTGCACGCGCGACGGCAAGTTCGTCTCGTCGAACCGGACCTCGATCACGTACTCGCGCACCGGCAGCCGGAACTTGCGCGCGAACGTGTTGTTGCCCTTGGGGGCGTGGCCCTCGGGGAACACCAGCTGGTATTCCATGATGAGGGTCTCGCCGCGGGTGAGCGGCCGTTCGAACATCATCTCCGCGACCATGATGTTGGCCTCGTGGTCACGGGCGATGCGGCCGAGGTGGCAGTTGCGCACGTTCGTGATCTCGGGGAGAACATCGCTCTCCTCGGTCTCGAACACGAGCGCCCAACGGTCTGGGCCGTCCTGCTCCGCACGGAGGATCTGCCGCACCCACACTGATTTCTGCCCGCCGTCGGCAGAGATCTCGATGCGGTCGTGCTGGCTGATCCGGCCGAGCTTCAGGTCAGAGGACGTGTCGACCTTCGAGAGCAGGTTCGCGACCCGCTCACGACGCGCCCAGAGGGCGTCGATCGGCATCATCGTCGTCGGGCGGCAACGGCGGCCTCGCGGACGAGGTGGGCCGAGCAGCGCCGAAAGACCCGACTGAGGTACTCCCAGGACCGACTCGAGGTGCCGCAGCGCCTCCAGTGATTCAGGGCGTTCAGGCCGTCGTCGTCCTGACTGCCAGTAGCTGAGCGTCGCGACGCTGATGGTGACGCCGCGCAGTGCCAACCGGTGCTGGATGCGGTCGAGGCTGAGCCGGCTCGCCTTGATCGCGGCCCTCAACGCTTCCGGGAACGGTCCCGTCGTCAAGAGCTGCGTAAGGCTGCCGTGGCCCGTTGAGTCCGTTTCTTCAACGGTCAGTGTTGGTCGACCGGCAGCAGTCGTCATGGTGACTCCCCGCTGTCATAAGATCACGCCCCAGTGACCCTACCCGCCCGTGAACATCGCTGGTCGGAGCCGGATGGAGTCAATGGTTAATCCATACGGTTGATGAGTTCACGCTTTCGAGACTCATCTGTCAAGCGTTGCGAACCCATCAGTAACATCTTCGTGCCGTGCACGGGCTGTGTCGGGTCGGCTCTAGTGTGTGCACGGTGACCGACTCGCGTGTGACCAAGGGATGGGACACATGAGCCGGGTGCGGCCGGTTCCAGGCGGGCGGGCCGTCGAGGTCGAGCCGGAGCGGATCGAGGGCTGGATCGCCAGGTTCGCCGACCGGCACGGCGCCGCCGAGATCCGCGTGACCGAGGCCGAGGTCGAGATCACAGCGACCGACGGCGCGACGGCCACGTTCCCGACGCGCGGCGGTACCTCTGTACTGGAGGTGATCGAGAAGCTGGCGGAGCCCCGCAGGATCGGCCTCGTCCTCGTCCGGCTCGGTGGCCACAGCATCGGCGTGGCGTTCGGCGGCAGGGTCGAGGTGTCGACCACCGACCGCAAGCAGGTCCACGGCCGCATCAGGGCGGGCGGGTGGTCGCAGCAGCGGTTCGCCCGGCGCCGCGAGGGTCAGGCCAGGGTCGCGCTCCAGGCCGCCGCGGACGACGTCGCCAGGGTGCTCGTCCCGCGCCTGCCCGAACTCGACAGCGTGGTGCTCGGCGGCGACTGGCAGGCGCTCGACGTCCTGCGCAACGACCGCAGGCTCTCGGACGTCTTCCGCAAGGCCGAGGCGCGCGTCCTGGACGTGCCGGAACCCCGGCGCGCGGTGCTGGACGAGGCCGCGCAACGAGCCCGTTGCGTCGAGATCGTGATCCAGGACACACGGGCAACCGGGTCGAAGCCCGACCGCATGGATACGGGTGAGGGTGCCTGATCCTGGCGCCACTGACCTGCTGGAGCTGCAAGTGCGCAAACGAATGGTGATCGTGGCCGGAGCGGTCGCGCTGGGTGCCGTCGGCATCGCGGTGCCCGCCCTCGCGCTGAGCGGCGGCGGCAACGCGCCTCAGCCCACGACCTCGGCTCCGCAGCCGCCCACGTCGTCCCCGGTCTCGACCAGCCCTTCGGTGCTGCCGCCGTCGTCGACCGCGCCCGAGGTCACTCCGACCACCGTGCGGCCGCCGTCCTCGTCGAAGCCGGGGCATCCGCCCACGACCGTGCTGCCGCCGTCGTCGCAGCCGGCGTACCCGTCGACGACCGCGTCCCCGTCGGTCCTGCCGACGCCGCCGGTCAGCAACAGCCCCACGACGTGGACCCCGCCCGCCACGACGCCGGTCCCGTCGACCTCGGCCAGGTAGGGAGCAACCTCTGAACTGGGAGGCCGAGTTCACCGACTGCTTCGACCGGTGCGCCGACTCGATGCGCTTCACGGCGTTCCTGCTGTGCGGCAACTGGCACGAGGCGGAAGACGTCATGCAGTCGGCGTTCTTGAAGCTGTACCTGGCCGGTCCCAAGCTCGCGGACCGGTCGGGGCTGGAGCCGTACCTGCGTCAGATCGTCGTGCGGACGTTCCTCGCCGAACGCCGCAAGGTGCGCTGGCGCAGGGAGAAGCTGACTGACGCTCCCCCAGAGGGCCTGTCTTCCGCCGTGTCGGCGGAAGACAGGCTCGTGGTGTGGCAGGCGCTCACCGCCGTGCCCGCACGGCAACGCGCTGTCCTCGTGCTGCGCTTTTGGCACGATCTGAGCGTCGAGGACACGGCGGCGGCGCTGAAGTGCTCGACGGGCACGGTGAAGTCGCAGAGCAGCAAGGGCCTGGAGACGCTTCGGCGCAAGCTGGGCCCGGAGTTCGACCACTTGAGGCTGGAGGTGTGATGGTTCGCGAGGACGACCTGCGGGCGACTTTCTCCGCTCTGCACCAGGAAGGGGCGCCGCCGCGCGCCGTCACAGCGGCCGATCTGATCCAGCGGGGCGAGACCGTGCGGTCCCGGCGCCGCACCATCGCGGTGGTCGGCAGTGGACTTGCGACCGTGGGAGTGGTGGCGGTGGCGCTCGCCGTGTTGCCGGCCGCGACACCCCCGGAACCGGCGACACCGGGCCCGTCGTCGACGACGTCGCGGGTTCCGCCGACCACGTCGCCGTCGTCGCCCTCGGTGGAGCCGACGCCGACGACGTTGAGCCCGCCCAGTTCGCACGCGCCGCAGACACCGCCGGTCCGGTCGACGACGCCGCCCGGCTCCACGACGCCGACCGGCTCGGTGACCAAGCCGGGCGTGCCGCCGTCGTCCGTGGAGCCGCCGTCGTCCTCCACCGCTTATTCGGTGCCGCAGACTTCCCGCTGAGCGGCACACTCCGGGCATGAGCGCTCAGATCCGCCTGGTCGAGGTCACCGACGCCAACCGTGACGCCGTCATCGCCGTGCGCGTGCATCCCGCCCAGGAACGTTTCGTCGCGTCCGTCGAGAAGTCCTTCCAGCACGCGCGGGAGAACCCCGAGGCCAAACCGTGGTTCCGCGCGGTCTACGACGGCGACACACCTGTCGGGTTCGTCATGCTGAGCTGGAACCTCGTGCCCAGGCCCGGTCTGCGCGGGCCGTACTTCCTGTGGCGGCTGCTCGTGGACGCCGGGCACCAGGGCCGTGGCCACGGCACCGCGATCCTCACCGAGATCGTGGCGCTGCTGCGCGAGGCGGGTGCCACCGAGCTGTACACGAGCTGCGTGCCGGGGGAGGGGTCGCCGGAGCCGTTCTACCGCGCGTTCGGATTCGAGCCCACCGGCGAGGTCGATGACGAAGGCGAGCTCATCCTGCTGCTGGACCTCGGCTCGCGACCGTGAACCGGCGGTCCTCGCCAGGGCTCTCCAGTTCGTCCAGCACCGCGACGGCCAGGTCCTCGGCCGAGATCGAGGACGGGCCGGTGAGCAGCACGTCCGTGCCACGCCGATAGGTGCCGGTGCGCTCGCCCGGTTCGAGCAGCGCCGGAGGGCTCAGGTAGGCCCAGTCGGCGCGATGGGCCTCGCACTCCGCCAGCTGACGCATGCTCGCCTCGGCGACGGGACGGATGTGCGGTGGCACGTACCGGTCGTCGTCGAGCACGAGGCCGGTGCCGTCCGGTGTTCGCAGCGGTGCGGCGCCACCGACGACGATGACCCGTGTGCCTGTCGCGAGTGCCGCGTCGAGCAGCACTGTCGAGGTGACGCCCGCGGTGGCCACCACCGCACCGTCCACTCCGGACAGAACGCTGTCCATCAGTTCCCGGTCGGTGGCGTCACCGCGCACCTCGCCGGTGTTGCGGGACACCGGCGTCACGTCGTGCCCGCGCCGCACCGCCTCGGCGACGACCCGTGATCCGACCATGCCGGACGCGCCGACGACCGCGATCTTCACTGGAGAACTCCTTTGACGAGAACGGGAGCCGGTCGCTGGCCGGCCACGATCGCGGCAAGAGCGAGGGCGAAACCGGTGAGCTGCACCGGGTCGAGCGTCTGGCCGAGCACGACGACGCCGAGCAGCGCGGCGACCATCGGGGACAGCAGGCCGAGCATCGAGACGGACGTGACCGGCAGCGTGCCGATCGCGCGGAACCACAGGACGTAGGCGAGCAGGCCGCCGACACCACCGAGCCACAGGTAGCCGAGCAGGGCGGGCAGGCCGATCGCGGGCGGCGGTCCCTCGAACAGGAACGTCACCGGCACCAGGAACAGCCCGCCCGCCGTGAGCTGCCAGCCCGCGAACGCCGTCGGGGTCGCCCCCGCGGGCCTGCCCCACTTCTTCGTCAGCGTCACGCCGAGCGCCATCGTCGCGGCGCCGCCCAGCCCGGCCAGCACGCCGACCAGGTCGAAGCCCGCGGCCGGTCCGAGCACCACGAGCCCGACGCCCAGCATGCCGATCACGCCCCAGGCGAGCCGCCACGCGGACGCGTTCTCCTTGAGCACGCCGATCGCCAGCAACGCCACCACGAGCGGCTGTGCGGCGCCCAGGGTCGCCGCCACGCCACCGGGCAGGCGTTCGGCCGCGATGAACAGGAACGGGAAGAACAGGCCGATGTTGAGCACGCCCAGAGCGGCCGCCTTGGCCCACCACGAACCGCGCGGCAGCGTCCTGGTCAGCGCCAGCGCGATCAGGCCGGCGGGAAGCGCGCGGAGCAGGCCGGCGAACAGCGGGTGTCCCACTGGCAGCAGTTCGGTCGTGACCACGTAGGTCGAGCCCCAGACCACCGGCGCGAACGCCGCCAGCGCGGTGCGGGAGAGGTCGCTGTTCTTCACGTCCTCCAGTGTTGGCCGGTGCGATCGATGAGTCCAACACATGCTTTTCATTCGATCCATCGTGATTCAAGATGGATCGGTGGAGCTTCAGCAGATGCGGTACGTGGTGGCGGTCGCCGAGACGGGCAGCTTCACGCAGGCGGCCCGGCGGTGCCACGTCGTGCAGTCGGCGTTGAGCCACCAGATCGCGCGTCTTGAACGCTCACTGGGTGCGCGGCTGTTCGAGCGGACCAGTCGCAGCGTCCGGCTGACCCCGGCCGGTGCGGCGTTCCTGCCGTCCGCGCGGCAGTGCCTCGACTTCGCCGAACGGGCGGTGGCCGAGGTCGCCGCGGCGGTGGGGGAGGTGCGCGGACGGGTCGTGGTCGGCGTGATCCCGACGGTCGCGGCCGTGGACCTGCCGGCCGCGCTGAAGGTGTTCCGCGAGCGGTATCCGCAGGTGCGGGTCGCGTTGCGGATGCTGTCGAGCCTCGACATGGTCGAGCAGGTGCGGCAGGGAACGCTGGATCTGGCGTTCCTCGGACTGCCGCTCGGCGTGCGGCCGGACGGCGTGCGGGGGCGCGAGCTGGCGCGGGACGAGCACGTGGCCGTGGTCGCGCCTGAGCATCCGCTCGCGCGGCAGGAGTCGACGGACCTGCGGGCGCTCGCCGAGGAGCTGTTCGCGGACTTTCCGGCGGGATCACCGGGACGCATGCAGTCCGATCAGGCCTTCTCGATCGCGGGACTGCATCGCGAGGTCGCGTTCGAGGTGACCACCGCCGAGTTGATGGCCGGGCTGATCCGGGAGGGGCTCGCGGTCGCCGTGCTGCCGTCGCGGTACACGCCCCAGCTCAGCGGCGTCGCGACGGTGCCGATCGTGGGCGGGCCGTCGCGCGTCGAGCACCTCGTCTGGAGCGCGGCCGGGCTGACACCGGCCACGGCCGCGTTCCTCGACGTGCTGGGAGTCGAGCCCGATTAACCCGCGGTGCCGGTCGACAGCAGACCGCCGTCCACGCGCACGGTCTCACCGGTGATCCAGGAAGCCTTGTCGGAGCAGAGGAACGCCACGAGAGAGGCAACGTCCTCCGGCGTTCCGAGACGCTTCATCGGGTACTGCTGCGAGGCTTCCTCCTCGCGTCCGACGTAGAGGGCCTCCGCGAACTTCGTCTTGACCACGGCGGGCGCGACGGCGTTCACGCGCACCTTCGGGCCGAGCTGCCACGCGAGTTCCTCGGTCAGGCGGATCAGTGCCGCCTTCGACGCGCCGTACGCGCCGATCACGCCCGTGGACCGGATGCCGCCGATCGACGCGACGTTCACGACCGCGCCGCCGTGCTCGCTCATCCACGCCTTCCACGCGAGCTGGATGAAACCGAGCGTGGCCACCACGTTGACGTCGAAGATCTTCCGGACGGCGTTCAGGTCGGCGTCCATCAGAAATCCGTACTGCGGGTTGATGCCGGTGTTGTTGACGAGCACGTCGAGGCTGCCGAACTCCTCGACCGTGCGCGTGACGACCTCTTCGCGGGACGCGTCGTCGCCGGCGTTGCCCTGGATCGTGAGGACCTTGCCGCCGGTGTCGGCCTCCAGCTGCTTCGCCGCCTCGGCCAGCTGGTCGGCCTTGCGGCCCGTGATCGTGACGGAGGCGCCGCGAGAGAGGAGCTCGCGTGCGATGCCGTAACCGATGCCGCGGGACGCGCCGGTGACCAGCGCGACCTTGCCCGAGAAGTCTTCGCTCATGGCCGCAATCTATGCGCCTGGCCACAGGTGGGAAATTCGATGGTCGTGATCCCGTAGAATGAGTTGCGTGATCCTCCTCGAGTAGGCCGAACCGGACGTGCCATCCCTTGTCATGCCCGGAGTTGTTGTTACTACTCGGAGTTTCTCTTGATCACCGCAACTGACATGGAGTTGCGCGCGGGCTCACGCATTCTCGTGAGTGGCGCCAACCTGCGCGTTCAGCCCGGCGACCGCATCGGCCTCGTGGGCCGCAACGGCGCCGGCAAGACCACCTCCCTGCGCGTTCTCGCCGGTGAGGGCCAGCCCTACGGCGGCGCCATCACCCGCAAGGGCGAACTCGGCTACCTGCCGCAGGACCCGCGCGAGGGCGATCTGTCGGTCATCGCCAAGGACCGCGTGCTGTCCGCGCGCGGCCTCGACCAGCTCCTCCGCGACATGGAGAAGGCCCAGACGAAGATGGCCGAGCTGGCCGACGCGCGTGAGCTCGACGCCGCGGTCACCAAGTACGGCAAGCTCGAAGAGCGCTTCGCCGCGCTCGGCGGGTACGCCGCCGAGTCCGAGGCCGCCCGCATCTGCTCGAACCTCGGTCTGCCGGACCGGGTTCTGGAGCAGCCGCTGCGCACGCTGTCCGGCGGTCAGCGCCGCCGCGTCGAGCTGGCCCGCATCCTGTTCGCCGCGTCCGAGGCGGGCATCGGCGCCAAGTCGAGCACCGTCCTGCTGATCGACGAGCCCACGAACCACCTCGACGCCGACTCGATCACGTGGCTGCGCGGTTTCCTCAAGTCGCACGACGGCGGTCTCGTCGTGATCTCGCACGACGTCGAGCTGCTCGACGACGTCGTGAACAAGGTGTGGTTCCTCGACGCGATGCGCGGCGAGGTCGACATCTACAACCTGGGCTGGAAGAAGTACCTCGAAGCCCGTGCGACGGACGAGAAGCGCCGCCGCCGTGAGCGCGCCAACGCCGAGAAGAAGGCCGGCGCGCTGATGACGCAGGCCGCCAAGATGGGCGCGAAGGCCACGAAGGCCGTTGCGGCGCAGAACATGGCGAAGCGTGCGCAGAAGCTGCTCGACGGTCTCGACGACGTGCGACAGAGCGACAAGGTCGCGAAGATCACCTTCCCGTCGCCGGCCCCGTGCGGCAAGACCCCGTTGATGGCAGAGGGTCTGAGCAAGTCCTACGGCTCGCTGGAGATCTTCACCGGCGTGGACCTCGCGATCGACCGGGGTTCCCGCGTCGTGGTGCTGGGCTTCAACGGTGCCGGCAAGACGACGCTGCTGCGGTTGCTGGGCGGCAGCGAGAAGGCGGACGCGGGTGGCGTCGTCCCCGGTCACGGCCTGAAGATCGGCTACTTCGCGCAGGAACACGAGACGCTCGACCACAACGCGTCGGTGTGGGAGAACATCCGCCACATGGCGCCGGACGAGCAGGAGCAGCGGCTGCGGTCGTTGCTCGGCACGTTCCTGTTCAGCGGCGAGCAGCTGGAGCAGCCCGCCGGCACGTTGTCCGGTGGCGAGAAGACGCGACTGGCGCTGGCCGGTCTGGTGTCGTCCGCCGCGAACGTGCTGCTGCTCGACGAGCCGACGAACAACCTCGACCCGGCCTCGCGCGAGCAGGTTCTCGACGCGTTGCGGCGCTACGAGGGCGCGGTCGTTCTGGTGACGCACGACCCCGGCGCGGTCGAGGCACTGGAGCCGGAAAGGGTCATCCTGCTGCCCGACGGCACCGAGGATCACTGGTCCGAGGACTACCTGGACCTCGTTCAGCTGGCGTGATCTCCACGCATCAAAGGACTACCGAGCGCGTTCTGTGATCAACTCAGTGTGATCGAATCGACCGTTCGGCGATCTCTTTGCTTGATCACCTGGCGTTCTGCCGGTTCCTGTTCGATCATTGCGACGACAGGGGCCGTAGAACGGCCCACCTGCTCGTACGGAAGGCGGGACAAGGTGGCTGACCTGAAGAAGGGTGCCCGGATCACCGGCGCCACACGGGACAAGCTGGCCGCTGACCTGAAGAAGAAGTACGAAAAGGGCGCGAGCATCCGGGCTTTGGCCGAGAGCACCGGACGTTCCTACGGCTTCGTGCACCGGGTTCTGTCGGAATCCGGGGTCACGCTGCGCGGTCGCGGTGGCGCCACCCGGACGAAGAAGAAGTAGCCCCGACTCAGACTGCTACTCTCCGGTAACTAGCTTCTAGTTCGCCGGAGGTAACGACATGCCAGTGCCTGCTATCGACGCTGGCTTGCTCGAGCGCGGTGGTGTGCGGCTCGCGATCTCCGGGCCGCGCGCGACCATCACGCTCGATCGTCCCGACGTGCTCAACGCGCAGACGCCGGCTACCTGGCAGGCGTTGCGGCACATCGGCGAACAGCTGGACCCGGACGTCCGAGTCGTGGTCGTCCGGGGCTCCGGCCGTGCCTTCTCGGCAGGGCTGGACCGGCGCATGTTCACCGGTGAGCCCGTCGACGGCGAGCCCGGTGGTCTTGGCGCGATCCTGGCGCTGTCTCCCGAGGAGGCGGACGCCCGCATCGCGTCGTACCAGGCCGGGTTCGCCTGGCTGCGCGATCCCGCACGCGTGACGATCGCCGCGGTGCAAGGGCATGCCATCGGCGCGGGTTTCCAGTTGGCGCTGGCGTGCGACTTCCGCGTGCTCGCCGAGGACGCGCAGTTCTGCATGGCCGAAACCGGGCTGGGTCTGGTGCCCGATCTCGGCGGCACGCTGCCGTTGGTGCGACTCGTGGGGTACTCGCGCGCGGCCGAGATGTGCGTGACCTCCCGCCGGGTCAAGGCGGAGGAGTCGCTGCGGATCGGCCTCGCGAACTCCGTCGTGCCCGCGGACGGGCTGGACGGCGCCGTCGATGAGCTGGTGGCCGCCGTTCTGAAGCCTCTCGCCGGTGCGGTGACGGAGACGTTGGCGCTGATCGCGTCGGCGGCCTCTGGCGTGGACGCGGAGACGCAGCTCGCGGTCGAGCGCGCCGCTCAGTTGCGCCGGCTGCAGTCCTTCGCGGCCCTGTCCGCTCAAAGCTGAAACTTTCCGCGCTCCTAGTCGCGCGCGACGGAATTGTCGGACCGCTGTGCTGTTCTAGTCAGCGTGGACGGATACAGCTCTTGGCGATTCATGATGGGGGCGACCTCGGACGCCCCCTCCAAGGTGCGCCGGGGGACGTTCCGGCGCGTACTGGCCTTCGCCCGGCCTCACCGGGCGAAGCTGGTGGTGTTCCTGCTGCTGACGGTGATCTCGTCGGTGCTCGCGGTGTCGACGCCGCTGCTGGCCGGCCGGGTGGTCGACGCGATCGTCGGCGGCTCCGCGCCGTCCGTGGTCGTGTGGCTGGCCGTGGCGATCGCGCTGATCGCCGTGGTCGACGCCGGGCTGGGCGTGGTCGAGCGCTGGCAGTCGACGCGCATCGGTGAAGGCCTGATCTACGACCTGCGTCGTGCCGTGTTCGGTCATGTGCAGAAGATGCCCGTCGCGTTCTTCACGCGCACGCGCACCGGCGCGCTCGTTTCGCGCCTGAACAACGACGTGATCGGCGCCCAACGCGCCTTCACCTCGACGCTGTCCGGGTTCGTCACGAACATCATCCAGCTCGTGCTGTCGCTGGGTGTCATGTTCACGCTGTCGTGGCAGGTCACGGCGTTGGCCCTGGTGTTGTTGCCCGTCTTCGTGCTGCCCGCCAAGCGGATGGGGCGCCGGATGGCGGACATGCAGCGCGAGGCGTCCACCCTGAACGCCTCGATGGTCACGCAGTCGACCGAGCGGTTCTCGGCGCCCGGAGCGACGCTGGTGAAGCTCTTCGGCCGCCCCGACCGCGAGGAGCGGGAGTTCAGCGAGAAGGCCGCGCAGGTCCGCGACATCGGCATCCGGACCGCGATGGCCACCCGCTGGTTCATGACCGGCCTGACGCTCGTGTCGGCTCTCGCGCAGGCGCTGGTCTACGGCCTGGGCGGCTACCTGGCGCTGACCGGGCACCTGGCGGCAGGCGCCGTCGTGTCGCTCGCCCTGCTGCTGACCCGCCTGTACGCGCCGCTGACCGCGCTGGCGAACGCCCGCGTCGACCTGATGACCGCGCTGGTGTCGTTCGAGCGCGTCTTCGAGGTGCTGGACCTGGATCCGATGATCAAGGAACGCCCGGACGCCCGTTCGGTGCCCGACGGCCCCGTGTCGGTCGAGTTCTCCGACGTGCGCTTCGCCTACCCGTCCGCGGAGAAGGTGTCGCTGGCCTCGCTGGAGTCCGTGGCCACTTTGGACACTCGCGGTGGCGAGGAAGTGCTGCACGGCATCAGCTTCAAGGCCGAAGCGGGCCAGTTGGTGGCCCTCGTCGGCTCGTCGGGCGCCGGCAAGTCCACGCTCGCCTCCCTGGTGCCGCGCCTCTACGACGTCGACTCCGGCGCCGTGCGTCTGTCCGGTGTGGATGTTCGCGACCTGACCTTCGACGCGTTGCGCTCCTCCGTCGGCGTCGTGACGCAGGACGGCCACCTGTTCCACGACACGATCAGGGCGAACCTGGAGTACGCGTCTCCCGGCGCCTCCGACGACGACCTGTGGGACTCGCTGCGCCGGGCCCGCCTGCTGGAGTTGGTGACGTCGCTGCCGGACCAGCTCGACACCGTGGTCGGCGAACGCGGCTACCGCCTGTCCGGCGGCGAGCGCCAACGCCTCACGATCGCGCGCCTGCTGCTGGCCAAGCCCCGCGTGGTCATCCTCGACGAGGCCACCGCACACCTGGACTCGGAGTCCGAGGCAGCCGTGCAGGAAGCCCTCACCGAGGCACTGCAGGGCCGGACGTCCCTGGTGATCGCACACCGCCTCTCCACGATCCGCGCGGCCGACCAGATCCTGGTGCTGGAACACGGCGACATCGTCGAACGCGGCACGCACACCGAACTGATGACCGCCGAGGGCCGCTACGCGGACCTCTACAACACCCAGTTCGCCCAGCCCCCGGTCGTCGGCGTCCTGCCGACGCCGAAGTTCAGCGAGCGTCTCGGGGCGGCGCAGACGAACTGACCCCGCGGCGGGCCGCGACCCATCCTTCGGGCCGGGGGGCGTTGAACGACGCGGTCGGCGGCTTCGAGGGGGCAGGGGCCGACGTGCGGTGACAAGCAGCGGGCGAGCCGTCGAACGCAGGTCGCCGGTGCGGGCGCGTCGGCGGCTGGCGGGTTGAGGGGACAGGTCGGCCGGTGCAGTGCCCGATGTCCTGCTGATCGACCTGGGCATGCCGGGAACGGACGGCCTGACCGCCGCGAGACAGCTCGCCGGCACCGCACGCGTGCTGGTGCTGACCACGTACGACAGCAACGACGTGGTGTCCGCGATCGAGGCGGGCGCCACTGCCCGTCTGATCAAGGACGCTCCGCGGGACGAGTTCGTGCGGGCGGTCAGGGCCGCCACTGCAGGGCGAGGCGATGCTCGCTCCGCGGTGGCGGCGTTGCAGATGAGATGGGGTGCGTTGGAGGTGCCGCGGTTCGCCGCCGGTGTGCGACGAACCGCGAGGCGGCCCGAGGACTCCTCATCCTCCGAGACCACCGCCAAGCCACATCCGCTCGCCGTCTACGCCGAACTGGAGGTGAGCGACCAGGCTGCGGCCGTCACCGAGGGCGTTCCACCGCGGCCTGATCGTGCCGCGCGAGTAGCGGCGATCGTCACTTGAGGAAGGTCGCCGTCGCGTCCAGGGCGCTGGCCGACGAACCGGCGTTCTCCACGACGACCGCGAACGCCACGTTGTTCTGGTAGCCGACGAACCAGCCGTGCGCGGTGCCGCCGCCCGCCTCCGCCGTGCCGGTTTTGCCGGCCAGACCGGGGATTCCGGCGAGTTGCTTGGCGGTGCCGGAGGTGACTACCTCGCGCATCATGGCGCGCAGGGGCTGCAGGACGGCGGCGGGTGGGGGTGCCGCCACGTCGTTCGGCTCGGAGGGCTTGCCGCGCATCAGGGTGGGCGCCGGGGTCTTGCCCGAGACGACGGTGGCGGCCACCAGGGCCATGCCGAACGGGCTGGCGATCACGTTGCCCTGGCCGAAGCTGTTCTCCACCTGCTGGTCGCCGGTGGCCGGGGGCACCTTGCCGGTGTTCGTGTCGGCGCCGGGAATGGTCCAGTCGGCGCCGAGGCCGAAGCGCTTCGCCATGGCCGGGAGGGCGTTCGCGTCCAGCTTGGAGCCCAGGTCGCCGAAGGTCGTGTTGCAGGACAGGGCGAACGCCGTGTGGAACGGCACGCTGTCGTGGCCGAAGCCCGCGTTGGTGATCGTGCGGGTGCCGATGGTGGCCTTGGCCGGGCAGGGGACAGCGGTGCCGGACTGGACCAGGCCCGCGTTCATGGCCGCGGCGGCGGTCACGATCTTCATCGTCGAGCCGGGGGCGTAGCGGCCGATGAACGGGTTGGTGCCGTTCAACGACCTGTTCTGCGCCACGGCCAGGATCTCGCTGGTGGAGGCCTCGATCGCGACGATCGCCGCGCCCTGCGGAAGTGCGTCGACGGCTGCCTGCGCCGCCGCCTGCCGGGTCGGGTCGATGGTGACGGTGATCTTCTCGCCCATGTCGGCGTCCTTGCCGTGCAGCCGGGTGAACGCGCCGCCCGCGGTGATGCCCACCTCCCAGCCGTCGGTGCCCTTCACGTCGCCGGCGGTGCTGACGATCGACTTGTAGAGGCCGTCCGGGATCGTGCCCTGGACCAGCGGCTTGCCGTCACGGCCCAGCAGCGCGCCGTCCGCCAGCGTCTGGCGGTAGGTGAGCGAGGCGCCCTCGGTGAGCTGCGGATGAATGAGCGCCGGGGTCCAATGGACCTTCCAGGTGCCGTCCACGCGCTTCATCGAGATCTTGATGTCGTACGCCAGCGGGTTGGCGTTCGGCATCCTCCAGACGACGGACGCGGCGAGCTCGGCTGTGGTGGCGTCGGCCGACGGAGTTGCTGACGTCGTCAGCGTGGCCTGGTAGACGGAGGTGCCCATGCCGGCCTTGGTCGCTTCCAGCGCGGGCGCCGCCACCGCCGGCGCGTCCGTGAAGACGGCGGCGCTTGCCGGGCCCGAGAACGCCCTGGTCAGGAACGAGCTGGCTATCTGCGACGGTGTTTCCGCGGGTTTCGCCGGTTCGTCGGCGACCACCACTGTTCTGCTGCCCGACCAGAGCAACGCGCCCGCCACACCGACGATTGCCGTCGTGGCGAGCGCGCCGCTGATCAGGATCCATCTACGAGTTTTCGGCTCCACTGTTGAAGACCCCCCAGGTCAGTGCTTTCCCCGGTGGGAGAATAACGGTGACGAGCTGAGAAACCCTGAGGATTTCTACCTATCCGAGTTCCGGGACGCGGGTCTGGTAGTGGCGCAGCAGGTCCGCGTTGGCCGCGTCGCCGCCCTCCACGTTCGCGCTGCGCCACAGCGGGAGCTGCACGCCCGACGCGGCCGCCTTGTCGAGCAGCCGGACCATCAGCAGGTTCCACAGGAACGTCGTGGCCAGCGTGGAGACGGCGGCGGTGACCGGCGCGGACTCCGGGTAGGTGGAGTCGCCCGGCGGGACCAGGTTGTCGAGGACGACGGTGGACACCTCGGCCAGCGTCGCTCCGGCCCGCCTGGGGGCCTGGGCGCTGGCGGCCACCGAGGTGACACCGACGACCGGGCAGCCCTTGCTCGCGGCTTCCTGGGCCAGTTCGACCGGGTAGTGGTTCACGCCCGAGGTCGAGAAGACGAACAGGACGTCGTGCGGGGCCAGACCCGACTCGCGCAGCACCTCGCCCGCGAGACCGGAACGGCGTTCGGCCGAGGTGCTGCTGATCGCGCCGTGCATCGGCAGCAGTTCGGGGTGGTAGATCGGGCGGACGCAGGCCAGGCCGCCTGCCCGGTAGAAGGTCTCGGCGACGGCCGCCAGTGAGTGTCCTGCGCCTGCGGTGAGGATGATTCCGTCGGCCTCGACGGCGGCCAGCACGAGCTCGGCCACGTCGTCGAGCGCGGCCGCGTTGTGCTGCTCGACGCGCGCGAGGTGCGTGCGCACGAGATTGCCGTAGTCGGATCCGGTCACGGTGTCGGTCGTCATGCCGGTCAGTACTACCGGATTGCAGATGACCTCACCAGTAACCCGGGCAGCACAAACCTCGATACGCGCGATGAAGGGTGTGGCGGCACTCGGCGGACAGGGGGTGGGTCGGATCACGCGGTACTTCTACTTCTGGGTGGTGCTGGTGGCCGTCTTCACGGCCGCGGCGGCCACGCACATCGCGCTGGCGATCACCTACTCCGAGCTGTGGCCGGTGTGGGTGGCGCTGGCGCTGCTCGTCGTGGCCGTCGGGTGCGCCAGGGCGGCGGTGCGGGCCAGGCCTTAGGGCGCGTTCTGACAACGGTGGACAAGCGCCTGGCTCAGGCCAGCAGTTCGACGACCAGCGCCGACGCGGTGTGCAGCACCGAGTTGCGGTGGCGCTGGGCGACGGCCAGGCCAGCGTCGCGCAGGACCGAGGCGTGGGCACTGGCCGAGGCCGCCGAGATTCCGAGGCGGCGGGTCAGTTCCGTGGTGGTGCGGCCGCCGGCGATGACCTCCAGGGCAGCGGCACGGGCGCGGCCGAGCAACGCCTCCAGTGACCGTTTGCCGGCTGCCGCCGAGCTCGGCATCCAGGGCGAAGGCGTGCTGCCGCACCAGTTCCAGGTGCAGAAGACCGGCTACTGGTGCTCCGCTGCCGCCGCCCGCATCGCCCTGGCCGCGCGCGGCAAGAACCTCGCGGACGCCCTCGACCACTACACCGGTTCGACCTGCTACGAGGTCAAGCAGTGGTCGACGGACGCGCAGCTGCTGCAGAAGCTCAAGGCCGACGTCGTCTACAACGCCGATCGCGGCCACGCCGTCGTCATCAACGTGATCCGCCTCAACGACCGCAACTGCTCCGGCGGCCACTACGCCACGATCGTCGGCTACCGCGCCGGTGGCAACGAGTTCGCCGTGTCCGACCCGGCCTGCGCGGGCGACGGCCTGCACTGGCTGAGCGCCTCCACCGTGTCGTCGGGCATCAAGCTCCGCCGCGACGTGGCCTGATTTCCGGCCTGAGATCTTCCGGTCGATCGATGTCCGCACCGTCCGCCACGTCGGCGCAGTCGACGTGGCGGACGGTGTTCGCCTTGAGGTAGTCCCGTGCGCCCTGGTCGCCCGCCGCCGACGCCATGACGCCCGCGAAGTGGTCCGACCCGATCAGCACCGGGTGCCCGATCTCGCCGTCGTAGGTGGCGCGGGCCAGCACTGCCGGCTCGGCGAGCGCCATCAGCCGGTGCAGGGCCTCGACGGTGATTCCCGGAGTGTCCACGGGGAGCACCACGACGGCGTCCGCGATGCCGATCGCATGCAGGCCGGTGCGCAGCGACGACCCCATTCCGGTGTCCCAGTGGGGGTTGTCCACGACGGTCACGCCGTCCAAAGTGGCCTTCGCCCTGACCTCCGCCGCCTGCGCGCCGAGGACGACGACGATCGGGTCGCAGCCCGCGGCTCTGAGGAGCTCGGCTGCCGACTCCACGAAGAGCTTGCCGTCCAACGGGACGAGAGCCTTGGGGGAACCGAACCGGCGACCGGCCCCCGCGGCGAGCAGTAGACCGGCCACGCGCATACCGCTGAATCTAATGACTGCCGGCGGATCACACGATTCGATAGCCGATTCCCGGTGTCGTCGCGATGATCGGCGGCTCGCCGAGCTTGCGGCGCAGCCGGCCCACCGTCACGGTGACGGTGTTGGTGAACGGGTCGGCGTTCTCGTCCCAGACCCGTTCGAGCAGGTCCTCGGCGCTCAGGAAGCCGGGGCACGCCCGCAGCAGCGCCTCCAGCACGGCGAACTCCTTCACCGACAGGGTGAGCTGCCGTCCGTCGCGCACGGCCGTGCGGCGCACGGGGTCGAGTTCGATCCCGGCCGCCCGCAACGTCCGGGGCCGCGCGTCCGGCCTGCGGCGGGCCAGGGCCCGGATGCGCAGGATCAGTTCCGGGAAGTGGAAGGGCTTGCCGAGGTAGTCGTCCGCGCCAAGGACCAGCCCGCTGACCCGGTCGCCTGGCTCGCTCGCCGCGGTCAGCATCAGCACCATCGGCCGGTCGGCCCGCTCGGTGATCATCTGGCACAGCACGTCACCGTGCAGCCCCGGCAGGTCCCGGTCGAGGACCACCACGTCGTACGCGGTGACGTCGAGTTGAGCGGCGGCGACCAGTCCGTCGTGCGCGAGGTCGACGGGCATCCCCTGATCGCGCAGGCCTTCCGCGATGACCTCGGCGAGGGCGCTGTCGTCCTCGACCACCAGGATTCTCATGCCGCCACCGGCAACGTCACCGACACCCGCAGACCACCTTCCGGCCGGGCGAGCAGGGCGAGCTGCCCGCCGTGCGCGGCGGCGACGGCGGCCACGATGGACAGACCCAGGCCCGAGGAGCCGATGCGGTCGCCGCCGAGTCGTTCGAACGGCTGGCTCAGCCGGTCGACCTCCCGCTGGTCGAAGACGGGCCCTCCGGTCTCGACGACCAGCACCGTCTTCTCCTCGCTCACGGAGCCGGTGATCCCGACCCATCCGCCGGCCTCGTTGTGCCTCACGGCGTTGTCGACGACGTTGCCCACCAGCCGGGCCAGCAGCGCCGGACTTCCCCGCGTCGCCATCTCCGGCGGAACGTCCACCGTGACGTTCAGTCCCTTCGCCTCCACCTCGGCGGACAGCTCGCGCAGCGCTGCCCGGGCGAGCTCGCCGAGGTCGACCGGGGCGGAGTCGGCCAGCGCGCCGTGTTGTGCCCTGGCCAGCACGAGGAATCCGTCCAGCAGGTGATCGACCCGGTCGAGCTGCACGCGCAGACGATCCGCGAGCGCCACCGTCGAGGCGGCCGGATCGGGTTTGGCGACCGCCACGTCCAGCGACGCGCGCATCGTCGCGAGGGGTGTGCGCAGCTCGTGGGAGGCGTTGGCGGCGAAGCGGCGTTGCGCGGCGAACGACACCTCAAGCCGTTCGAGCAGCTCGTCGATGGTGTCGGCGAGGCCCTTCACCTCGTCGGCCGGGCCGGTGACGGCCAGCCGCCGGTCCAGGCTGTCAGCGGAGATGCGCCGGGTGGCGCTCGTGATGGTCCGCAACGGCCGCAGCACCCGCCGGGCCAGCACCCGGCCGACCAGCAGCGAGACGACCGCCATCACGACCAGCGCCAGCAACGATCCGGCCAGCAGCTGGCGCGACTGCTGTGAGTGCACCTCGGCAAGCTGGTCCTGCAGTTGCCTGATGTGCTGCTGCGTGGAGTCCAGGCCGGGCGGGTTCGCGGGCGCGACGTCGGTCACCTTGCCGCCGGACAGCAGGAAGGTGAGGCCCAGCAGACCGATGCCCGACACGAGGAACACGACGGCGTACAGGATCGTGAACCGCACCCCGATGGTCCCGCTGCGCAGCCTGCTCATGGCCGTCAGCATGCCCGCGAGGACCTAACAACAGCATGACAAGGCCGCTTCGGGCCGCGTTATCCGCCGATCTGTAGACCCACCACCATGTCGAGCACCGAACTCCTCCGGCGGGAGTGGACCGCGTTCCGCGGGCCGGGCCGCCTGATCGCCCTGGCCGTCGCCGCCTTCTCCGTCATCGCACTGGGCCTGTTGTTCTCCGGCGGCACCTCGTCCGGCGTCAGCGACACGTTCTGGTTCCGGCACCAGGACCTGGGCCGCGACGGTTCCATCACGGTCAGGATGACGTCGATGACCGGCACGATCACCTACCCACCGCCGGGCCACGACCAGATCGTCGCCGGGCTCGTGCCGTGGGCGAAGACCGGGATCATCGTCAAGGACGGCCTGCGCCAGGGCTCGCGGTACGCGGCGCTCGCGATGACCGGAGAGCACGGCGTGCGGTTCCAGCACGACTACGTGCACGACGTCGCCGGAAGCGCGGGCCGGACTCCTCGCTGGCTGCGGCTGACCCGTTCCGGCGACACCATCACCGGGTCCGAGTCGGCGGACGGCGAGCAGTGGCACGTCGTCGGAACCGCGGAGCTCACCGGACTGCCGGACACAGTCCAGGTCGGCCTCTTCGCCACCTCGCCGGGCGATCTCACGCTCCGGGAGACCGGTCTCGGAGGCACGATCGAGCAGGTGCGGTTCACCCAGGCCGTCGGTGTCTTCGACAACGTCAGCGTCCTGGGCGGCACCGGCCGGTGGGACAGCGGGTCGGTCGGCGAGATGAACCACACGGACTGGGAGAAGTTCCACAACGCGTCAGGGGTGGTGGAGAAGGACGGCGTCGTCACCGTCAGCGGCACCGGCGACATCGGGCCGATCGGCGAGGGCGGTGCGCGCGGCGTCGAGAAGACGTTGCCCGGCCTGGTGATCGCGCTGATCATCGTGCTCGTCGTCGCGGCCCGCTACGGCGCTCGTGACGCGTCGTCCCGGCAGGTGATCGCGGCCCGGGCGGCCGTCATCGGATCGGCCACCTTCGTCACCGGCCTGCTCGCCGTCGGCATCGTCGTTCCGGCCGGCGGAGCGCCGTTGCCGACCGCGGTCCAGGTGACCGTCGGTGTCGCCGCCGCGCTCGCGCTCTGCGCGGTCCTCTCGTACGGGCTCGGCGTGTGGCTGCGCCGTGGCTGGGCGGCGATCCTGATCGGACTGGCGCTGGTCGCCGTGCCCTACACCGCCACCGCGGTTCCGTTGCTGCCCGACGACGTCGCGGAGTGGTTGCTGCGTCTCACCCCGGCCGCCGGCTTCGCCGTCAAACAGACGGTGGTGGAGTATCCGCAGGTCACAGCCCACTACGCGCCCTCGGCGGGCTACTTCCCGTTGCCGGGGTGGGCCGGGTTCGCGCTGCTCTGCGCGTACACGGCGCTCGTGCTGTGGCTGGCTAGTTCAGGTTCTCGAGAATCAGCGAGGAGGCCGCTTCAGGGATCTCTTCCGGGATCCAGTGGCTGACGTCCTCGACCATCTCGAAGCGGTACGGGCCGGTGCACCACTTCTCGGTCTCGAAGGCGGCCATCGACCCGAACGCGACGTCCTCGGTGCTCCACACGTACATGGTCTTGACGCTGACCTTGTCCGCGGCGCCGTGCGGCTTGCCCGCCCGGTACCAGTTCAGTGCGGCGGTGAGCGCGCCCGGCTCCTGCAGCCGCTGGACGTACTCCTCGACGTGCGAGGGCCGGATCCGCCACTCGAACATCTGCTTGAGGGCCTGGGCGTTGTTGTCGAGCATGCGCTTCTCGGTGCTGCGCTCACGCCAGTCGCGCATGTACTGCGACCGCATCGCCTGCTCCTCGTCGGTCTGCAACGCGGTCTTCAAAGCACCGGGGTGCGGCGTGGAGAAGACGGTGAGCGTGCGCAGCCGGTCCGGGTGCTCGATCGCGGTCCACCACGCCACCGCGCCGCCCCAGTCGTGGCCGACCAGGTCGAAAGTGTCCCAGCCGAACGAGTCCGCCATCGCGATCACGTCGCCGACCAGGTGCGTGACCGTGTACTCGCCGACCTGCTCCGGGCGCACGCCGGGGGAGTAGCCGCGCTGGTCGGGGGCGACCGCGCGGAAGCCGTTCACACCCAGCACCGCGACCTGGTGCTCCCACTCGATGGCGGCCTCGGGGAAGCCGTGCAGCAGCAGCACCGGGCGGCCGTCCTCGGGGCCGGACGCGATGGCGTCGAAAGAGCCTGCCTCGGTTTCGATGCTGATGTGGTCGATCACCATTCGAACACTACCGGTGTGAGCTGGCTCTCAACGGCCGAGCCGAAGGCGGTGGCTTCCCGAACATCAAATGTGCATCCGCATGTTGACGTGCTGAAACCGCCGGACGGTACGAACGCCGTTGTGCTCGTGCTGCATGGCGGACGTGAACACGGCACCGGACCCGTCCGGCGCCACAACCTGGCGTACCTGCGCATGGTCCCGCTGGCCCGCGCGCTGCGGGCACCGGGCGTCGAGATCTGGAACCTGCGCTACCGGGTGCGCGGCTGGAACGCGCCGAGCCTCGATCCGGTGAAGGACGCCGAGTGGGCGCTCGCGAAGATCACCGAGCTGCATCCCGGCCGGCCGATCGTGCTCGTCGGGCACTCCATGGGCGGCCGGACCGCGCTGCGGGTCGCCGGGCATCCGAGCGTGGTCGCCGTGTGCGCGCTCGCGCCGTGGCTGGTGCCTGGCGAGCCCTTCGAGCAGCTGAGGGGCAAGGCGCTGCTCATCGCGCACGGCGACCAGGAGCGGATGACGGATCCGGCCCAGTCGCTGAGGTTCGCGCGGCAGGCCAAGACCGTGACGGACCGGGTGGCGCGGTTCAGCGTCGTCGGCGACGGCCACGCGATGCTCAAGCGGGCGAAGGACTGGACCCGGCTGGTCGTGGCTTTCGTCCACGGTGAGCTCGGGCTCGAACCGGTGGCGCCCGACATCGCGAATGCCATGGAGGAGACCTCGCCGCGAGGTCTCGACGTGCCGTTGGGAGGCTCGCGTGGCTGAGGTCGCCGTCATCGGAGCAGGGGTGGCCGGGCTCACCGCCGCCTACGTGCTGCAACGCAAGCACGACGTCACGCTGTTCGAGGCAGACGACAGGCTCGGCGGGCACGCGCACACGCACGACATCGGCGGTGTCGCCGTCGACTCCGGGTTCATCGTCCACAACGAGCGGACGTACCCGAACCTGATCAGGCTCTTCCGCGAGCTGGACGTGTCCACTCAGGACTCCGAGATGTCCATGAGCGTCCGGTGCGACGGCTGCGGCCTGGAGTACGCGGGCGCCAGGAAGCTGCCTGGGCTGTTCGCGCAGCCGAAGAACGCCGTCAACGGCCGTTACGTCCGGATGCTCGCCGAGGTCACCCGCTTCTACCGCCACGCCCAGCGCGTTCTCGCCCACGAGGAGGCGCACGACGTCACGCTCGGCGCGTTCCTGGTGATCGGCGGCTACTCGCGCTACTTCGTCGACCACTTCATCATTCCGCTGGTCAGCGCGGTGTGGTCGTCCGGTGCGGCGCTGAGCATGAAGTACCCCGCCTGGTACCTGTTCGAGTTCCTCGCCAACCACGGGATGCTCGCGATCGGCGGCACCCCGCAGTGGAAGACCGTCGTCGGCGGCTCGCGCACGTACGTCGATCGCGCCGTGAAGGGCCTCAACGCCGTGCACGTCGGCACGCCTGTCAGGGCCGTCACGCGCAACGGTGCGGGCGTGGAGATCCGCGACGAGAACAACGTGCTGCACACCGCGGACCACGTCGTCATCGCCACGCACCCGGACCAGGCACTGGGACTGCTGGCCGACCCGACGCGCGCGGAGAAGGAGGTGCTCGGCGCGTTCCAGTACTCGCGCAACGAGACCTGGTTGCACACCGACGCCTCGATCCTGCCGCGCGCGAACGGCGCGCGGGCGTCCTGGAACCTCTACAAGCGAGCCTGCCGGGAAGCGGACGGCCAGGTGCTCGTCAGCTACCACATGAACCGGCTGATGCGGCTCGACGAACCACGCGACTTCGTCGTCACGCTCAACCCGCACGACGTGAACCCGGACCGCGTGCTCGCGAAGATGGTCTACGAGCACCCGATCTACACGCCGGAGTCCGTTGCGGCGCAACGACGTCTGCCTGGCATCAACACCTCGACCACCGCCTACGCCGGTGCCTACCACGGCTGGGGCTTCCACGAGGACGGCTGCGCGTCCGGAGTGCGCGCCGCCCAGCACTTCGGGGTGTCCTGGTGATCTACGACGTCCTGATCACGCACTCCCGGCGCGAGTTGATCGACCGGGCCTTCAGCCATCGCGCCTACATGTGGTTGGTCGATCTCGGCGAGATGCCGCGCTTACCGTGGTGGGCGAGGCCGTTCGCGAAGTTCGAGGCCCGCGATCATCTCGGCTCGCCGGACAAGACGATCCGGGAGAACCTGGACGAGTGGCTGGCCGAGCAGGGGATCGACCTCCGCGGCGGGCAGGTCCTGATGCTCGCCAACGCCCGCGTGCTCGGCTACGTCTTCAACCCGCTGTCCGTGTTCTGGTGCCACGACGCTTCCGGAGAGCTCGCGTGCGTCGTCGCGGAGGTGCACAACACCTACGGCGGACGTCATTGCTATCTGCTGCGCACCGACGCCCATGGCCGTGCGTTGGTGGACAAGGAGTTCTACGTCTCCCCGTTCCTGGAAGTCGACGGCCACTACGTGATGAAGCTGCCGAAACCGGGGAACCAGCTGTCCGTGACCATCGCGTTGCGGCAGAACGGGAAGACGACCTTCAGCGCGACCATGAAGGGCGAGCGCAGTTCGGGACTGCGCATGCTGTTCAAACGGCCGCTGATGCCCCAGCGCGTGTCCGCGCTGATCCGCCGTCATGGCATTGCCCTCTACCTGAGGCGTATTCCGATCATCCCCAGGAGTGATGGATGAGCACGCTGTCCCTGCCCCGTCCTGGTCAGGGCGTCTGGCCCGGACTGTTCACGGCGCCGCGTTCGCCGATGAGGGCCCGCATCGCCGAGGCGCTGTTCCGCAAAGCCGTGCGCTCGTTGCACGTGACCGTCCAGTTCCCCGACGGCAGGACTTGGGGAGCGGGCGGTCCGGTGATGCGGATCGTGCGGCCCGGCGAGTTCTTCCACCGCCTCGGCGCCGACGCCAAGATCGGCTTCGGTGAGGCCTACATGGTGGGCGACTGGGTCTCCGACGAGCTCGCGGACGTGCTCTCGGTGTTCGCGGCGAAGCTCTCGACGCTGATCCCGCCGCGCCTGCAGCTGATGCGGCGGTGGGCGGAGCGGCGGCAGACCGAGGTCAACGACGTCGCGGGCTCGCGGCAGAACATCCACCGGCACTACGACCTGTCGAACGAGCTGTTCGCGGTGTTCCTCGACGAGACGATGACGTACTCGTCGGCGTTGTTCGAGGGCGGGAACGCCGACCTGCGCACGGCCCAGCTGCGCAAGATCGACGGCGTGCTCGACTACGCGGGCGTGCGTTCCGGCTCACGCGTGCTGGAGATCGGCACGGGCTGGGGCGCGCTCGCGATCCGGGCCGCCCAGAGGGGTGCCACGGTCACGTCGCTGACCATTTCCGCCGAACAGCGCAAGCTGGCACTGGACCGGGTGAGGGCCGAGGGCCTCCACGATCGGGTGACGGTCGAGCTGCGTGACTACCGAGAGGAGCACGGCCGGTACGACGCCGTCGTCAGCGTCGAGATGATCGAGGCAGTCGGTGCCGAATACTGGCCCGACTACTTCTCGATGCTCGACCGCGTGCTCGCTCCCGGCGGCCGCGTCGGACTGCAGGCGATCACCATGCCGCACGACCGCATGATCGCGAGCAAGGCCAGCTACACCTGGATCCACAAGTACATCTTCCCCGGCGGGCTCATCCCGTCGGTGCGGTCGATCGAGGAGTCGGTGCGCGACCACACCCGGCTGCGGATCGTCGAGACGCGGTCGTTCGGCGAGGACTACGCCGAGACGCTTCGCCGGTGGCGCGAAACGTTCCTCACCCGTTGGGACGAGGTGCGGGAGCTGGGCTTCGACGACACGTTCCGCCGGATGTGGGAGTTCTACCTGGCCTACTCGGAGGCAGGTTTCCGCGTCGGATACCTGGGAGTACAGCAATTCGGCATGGCCGAACGACTGGGCCATTAGGACCACGTTCTACCCCATAAGGGTGCTGCGTGCCCCACCCGCATGGACTTCGTGGTCCTCTTGGATGCAGGCGGTATCAAACGGCTCGCTGCGGTCTCTACTTCAGTGAAGCCCCTAGTGTCGCTGTAGTGGAGGAGGGTCGCCGGGATGGTCATACCCACAGCCGTGCGGACCGGTGGCGGTGTAGACGTCCTCGTTCCTGAGGAGTCTTGGAACCAGCCAACGGTGCCCATGCGCCGTCGGGTGCTCCAGGCACCGGTCTCCAGCCAGTGGCTCGCCGAAGCCGAGTTCGCCGACCTCGTCGATGCCGCACTTGCCGGAGACAGACGGGCGGTCGAGCACCTGCTCGGCCGGATCCAGCCGCTGATCGTGCGCTACTGCCGCGCACGGGTCGGCGGCCGCGAGCGCACGCTGGTCTCGGCGGAGGACATAGCGCAGGAGGTCTGCGTGGCGGTGCTCGGCGCGCTGTCGAAGTACCGCTACGAGCCCGGCTCGTTCCTCGCGTTCGTCTACGGCATCGCGGCCCACAAGGTCGCCGACGCCCGCCGCCGCGCCGTGCGCAACCGTGCCGAGGTCGTGCCGGAACTGCCGGACTGCCCGTCGCTGGACCTGGGCCCGGAGCAGCACGCCGTCAACGGCGAGATGATGGCCCAGGTCACGCGCCTGCTGCACAAGCTGCCGGCCCGCCAGCGCGAGATCCTCGTGCTGCGGGTGGCCGTGGGCCTGTCCGCCGAGGAGGTCGCGCTGGCCGTGTCGTCGACTCCTGGTGCCGTGCGAGTCGCACAGCACCGTGCGCTCACTCGGATGCGGGAGATGGTCGCCGAGGAAGGCTGACCGCGTTCTCGATGATCGCGGCGAGCTCTTGCGGGCAGGACAGGAACGGGGAGTGTCCTGCATCAAGACGTTCGATCGTGGTCGCTCGTCCCGCCATCGCCTCCTGGGCGAACGGCGGGATGGCGTTGTCCTTCTCGCAGAGGACGTAGGTGCTGGGCGTGCCGTGCCAGGCCGCCTCCGTGAGCTCGTCGGTGAAGGCCTTCAGGCTTTGCGGCAGGAGTCTGTCCGTCGGCGGGGCGTCGACGTCGTTGAAGAAGACGGTCTCCGGCGTCAGCGCGTGGATGACGTCTTCCTCGGCGCACCACCACGGCGGCGCGGTGCCGCCGACCATGTTCAGCAGCGAGTCGCCCACGTCCGGCATGAACGCGGCTACGTAGATGAGGTGCTGGACCTCGGGTGTGGCCGCCTGGGTCGCCGGGATGCCGCCGTAGGAGTGGGCGATCACCACCGTCGGGCCGGTGACGGCGTCCCTGATCGCCTGGGCGTCGTCGTGCATGCCGTGTCTGGGCGCGTCTTGCGGCGCCACGCTGGGCAGGTCGACCGTGTCGACCCGCCAGCCGTGGGATTCGAGGAGGGTGCGCAGCGGGTTCCAGCACCAGGAGCCGTGCCAGGCGCCGTGCACGAGTAGCAGAGTGGGGCGTTCGGACATGTCCTCAGTGGACGCTCCGGCTGTGTCAGTGGGAAGCATCGGCTTCCGCTGAGTGGAAGTTCGCCGGTGTCTTGAGATCGGTGAACGCCGCCGCCACCGCCGTCACCAGGATCAACGCGCCGAACGTCAGCAACGCGACCGCGCCGCCGAACACACCGGCCAGCAACCCGCCGAGCGCCGGCGCGAGTGGCGTCAGCACGCGGACGGCCAGCGTCGAGACCGCGTCCAGGCGGCCCATCATGTCCTCGGGGACCAGTGTCGAGTGCAGTGCGGACACCGACACGTTGATCAGCGGCGTGACGACCGCGGTGAGCGCCAGCGGCACGAACGGCCAGAAGATGCCGAACGGGAGTGCCATCGCGAGGTTGCAGGCGCCGAAAACGACCAGTACGGCGACCATGAGCTTGCCGGGCGCGAGCGTGACCCTGGGGGACAGCAGCGAGCCGATGACCCCGCCGACTCCGATGCCCGCGAGCACCAGGCCGGTGTCGAGTCCGGTGCCGCCGCGTTCGGCGACGAGCGCGAACACCGGCAGCATCGAGGCGCCGCCGAGCAGGTTCAGCACGAGGAAGATGATCGTGAGGTTGCGCAGGCCGGTCTGGTGCCAGAGCCAGCGGGCCGCGTCCTTCATGTCGTGGTGCATGCGCCGGCGAGGCTTCTGCTCACCGCGAGCCGGGATTTTGGCGAACCAGGCGCAGACCGCGGCCACGGCGAACGTGATCGCGTCGGCCACGAACGGGACCGCGCGGCCGACGGCCATGAGCAGGGCTCCCAGCGGTGGTCCTGCCACCCGTGCCGCGTGGCTGCGGGCCTCCTCCTGGGCGTAGGCGGTGGTGAGCTGCTCCTGGGGCACGACGGCCTGGATCGCGGACGTGCGGGCCGGGCCGGCGAACGCGGTGCAGACGCCGTCGACGACGGCCAGCGCGACGAACACGACGACGTAGGCGTGACCGGTGAGGATCGCGGCGGCCAGCAGAGCGGCTGCCAGCGCCTGCACGGACTGGCTCCAGACCAGCGTCTTGCGGCGGTCCCAGCGGTCCACCCACACGCCCGCCGGCATCAGGGTGAGCAGCAGCGCCGCGGCCCGCGCGCCCGCGATCACGCCGGGCAGCAAGTACGAGCCGGTGAGCGCCACGACCAGCAGTGGCATCGCCAGCGTCGTGATCGTGGTGCCGAGCTGCGAGACGGCACCGCCGAGCCAGAGCAGCTGAAATTGAACGTTCTTCCTGAGTGGAACCCCCATGGCCGACGTTTCTATCGCATGACCGCCGAATCCGGATGGCAAGGTTTACGCATGGCGGAACCGGACTACGACGTGCTCCTCACCGGCACGGTCTTCCTCGACATCATCTTCACCGGCCTGCCCCGCCCACCGGAGCCGGGGACCGAGGTGTGGGCAGAGGGTCTCGGGTCGTGCCCCGGCGGGATCGCGAACCTCGCGGTGGCGTTGCGCCGGCTCGAACTGAAGACCGCGCTGGCGGCGGCGTTCGGCGAGGACGCGTACGGCGACTTCTGCTGGGACGTGCTGGCCGACCAGGAGGGCGTCGACCTCTCCTACTGCCGTCGCTTCTACGGGTGGCACTCGCCGGTGACGGTGAGCATGGCGATGGAACGCGACCGCAGCATGGTCACGCACGGGCACAAGTCGCCCGTTGTCGCGGACGACCTCTTCTCGCCGCCGCCCTCGACCAAGGCGTGCTTCGTGCACATCCAGGCCGAGGACGAGCAGTGGGTGCGCACGGCGAAGGAGAACGGCGCCAAGCTCTTCGCCGACATCGGCTGGGACCGCACCGGGGCGTGGTCGCCGGAACTCCTGCGCAGGCTCGACGGATATGACGTGTTCCTCCCGAACCACGTGGAGGCGCAGGGCTACACGCGCACCGACACCCCGGAGGCCGCCGCGCGCGAACTGGCCGAGCACGTGCCCGTGGTGGTCGTCACACGCGGAGGCGGGGGAGCGGTCGCCGTCGACAGCGCCACCGGCGAGTGCGTGGACGTGCCGGGGCTCAACGTCGCGCAACTCGACGCGACCGGTGCCGGCGACGTGTTTGGGGCCGGGTTCGTCATGGGCACTCTGGCCGGGTGGCCCCTCGAACACCGGGTGCGGTTCGCGAACCTGTGTGCCGCACTGTCCGTGCAACATTTCGGCGGCTCCCTGTCCGCTCCCGGCTGGGGGGACATCGCGGTCTGGTGGCGGACGGTGAGCAGGCGGCCCGACGAAGAACTGGCGCGCTACGGGTTCCTCGACGACGTCCTTCCCGACCACGCGGGCGTCGAGGTGCGCAGGGCAAGTCCGACGATCGGCCTCCGACTACTCCGGTAGGTTGGAAATCAGTCGATCAGCGGACGCAACCTCATGGGCCTTCCGCGCGACTTATACGTATAGAGAGTCTCTGGGGTTTTGCTCGGAAGGAGTTGCGGTTTGTTCGCCGCACGCGCGTCAGGCTTGGTCAAGTTGCTGGGGTTGTGCCTGACTGCGGGCGTGCTCCTCGCTGCGATGGTGTTCCCGTTCGTCGGAGGTCTCGGGCTCGCGTCCAACCGCGCGGCCGACACGGTCGACCAGACGTCGGGCGATCTCGCGAAGGGTGAGCTGCCGCTCGTCACCACCATCCAGGACATGGACGGCCAGGCGATCGCCTACCTGTACGACCAGTACCGCATCCCGTTGGAGACCAAGGACATCGCGGACACCATGAAGGGCGCGATCCTGGCCATTGAGGACAAACGGTTCTACGAGCACCAGGGCGTCGACTGGCAGGGCATCGCCCGTGCCGCCGCCAAGGCCGGTGTGGACGGTGGGGCGACGCAGGGCGCGTCGACGCTCACCCAGCAGTACGTGAAGAACTACATGGCGTTCGTGCTCGGCGCCGACAACGAGCAGGAGGCCTGGGAGAAGGCCACCGAGGCGACGGTCGGCCGCAAGATGCGCGAGGCGCGGGTCGCGTTGCAGCTCGAGCAGCAGATGAGCAAGGACGAGATCCTCACCGGCTACCTCAACATCGTGCCGCTGGGCAACCAGACCTACGGCGTCGGTGCCGCCGCGAAGGCGTACTTCAACACCACGGCCGACAAGCTGACGGTTCCGCAGGCCGCGCTGCTCGCCGCGATCGCGAACCGCCCGTCGTCGCTGAACCCCGGCGCGTCCCCGGAGAAGGCTCTGGAGCGTCGCAACATCGTCATCGACAAGATGCGCGAGAACGGTGCGTTCGGCTCGGACGAGACCGAGGCCAAGAAGAAGGCCGAGGAGTTCAAGGCCGCGCCGCTGGGCGTCGTCGAGGACCTGCAGATCCTGCCCAAGGGCTGCGTCGGCGCCGGTGACGGCCCGATCTACGGCTTCTTCTGCTCGTACCTGCTCGACTACCTGCGCGACGCCGGCATCACGGACAAGCAGCTGCAGCGCGGTGGCCTCACCATCAAGACGACGATGGACCCGAAGGCCACCAAGGCGGCGAAGGACGCGGCCGAGAAGCAGGTGCCGAAGACCACCAACGGCGTCTCGAACGTCATGTCCGTCGTCCAGCCCGGCAGCGACAAGCACCGCGTCCGCGCACTGGTCGCGTCCCGCGACTTCGGCAACAACGCCGAGCTCGGCCAGGTCGCCCGTCCCGTGCCCGCCGAGGTCCTGCCGTTCGGCCCCGGCTCGGTGAACAAGGTCTTCACCGCCGCCGCGGCCATGCAGCGCAACATCACCGGCATCGACCGCAAGATCAAGGTCCCGAAGACGTACGCGTCGAAGGTCTACCCCAACGGCGGCTCGGCCTGGCAGGTCAAGAACTCGGGCGACTACGCCGAGGAGATGACGCTGACCCAGGCCCTGGCCCAGTCACCGAACACGGGCTTCGTGATCCTGCAGGAGCAGGCGGGCCTGAGCAACGTCGTCGACATGGCGTACAAGCTCGGCATGCGCGACACCCTGAGCGCGGTCAACCGCGGTGCCGAGCCGCTGAAGGCGGACGGCTCCAACGGCCCGTCGCAGGGTGACTGGACGAAGCAGAACAACGCGGGCTCCTACACCCTCGGCCCCGGCGCCACCAGCGTCCTCGAACTGGCCAACGTGGCCGCCACCATCGTCTCCAGCGGCACCTGGTGCCCGCCGACCCCGGTCGAGAAGGTCATCGACCGCTACGGCAAGGAGATCCCGCTCAAGGAGAAGCCCTGCGAGCAGGCGGTCGAGCCCGACCTGGCGAACACGCTGGCCCAGGGCATGTCGCAGGACATCCACGGCAGCGGCACCGCGGCTCGCGCGGCCCAGGGCTCCGGCTGGAACCGTCCGGCCATCGGCAAGACCGGTACCACCGAGGAGAGCAAGTCGGTCGCCTTCCTCGCCGCCACCCCGCAGTACGCGGGCGCGGTGATGACGTACGCGGACGGCAACAACCCGCAGGTGATCTGCGCGGACCCGATTCGGCTGTGCCCCGGTAGCCGCAACGGCATCTTCGGTGGCCAGTCCGCCGCGCCGACGTGGTTCAACGCCATGAAGGCCATCCACGAAGGGCTGCCGGTCGAACAGCTCAAGCCGGCCGCGGCCAAGTACAAGTAAGCAACCGTTCGGTCCCAGAGGGCCGTCGGACGCCAAGTGCGTCCGACGGCCCTCTGTCGTGTGCGGGACGGCTCCGCAAACCTTTCTCGATAAAGCGACTGACCAGTACAAACGTACTGGCGAGGATTGGTTCAGAACGTGTTGACCAAGCCCTGAATGACACGATTACCCAAAGTGACTGGTAGTGGGCCTAATCACCTGAACACCCACTTGGCTTGCTCGGGCCGGTGACGCGAGGTTACGTTCTGCGCCGCATGTCACGGTTCGATAACCGCAAGGACACGGAACGCCCCCGAAGCGGTCCAGTCCACCACCGGGCCCCCGAAGCCCGCAGCCAGGCCCCCCGACGCCAGGCGAAGCGCGGTTGCCGAACTCCCCCGAGTGCATGGAGGCAGTTTTGGCACGGCATCGTGCGAAGGGTCCGCTGGTCGACGTCATCACCAGAGTGGACCTGGACCGCAAGAAGGCCGTTGCGGTGGTCGTCGCCGCCGGCGCCCTCGCCGGCGCCGGTTTCGCCCAGGCGGCGAGCACGGTGTCCCCGGTCGACCGCCTCATCACCCCCGTCGCGGCGACCAAGAACCTCGCCGCCGCGATGACCGCCCCGCCGCAGCAGCAGGGTCCGCAGACGATTCACTCCGTCGACACCGGCTCCGAGGCGCGCAAGCTGCTGCAGGCCGAGCAGATCCAGGCGCAGTACCACGTCGCCGGAGCCCTCAAGTCCGCCGAGGGCGCGTACGTGAAGCGCCAGGAGGCCGCCAAGGCCGAGCAGGCGCGGATCGCGGCCGAGGAGGAGGCGAAGCGCCCGAAGTGCGTGCGGCCCGCTCAGGGCTCGTTCACGTCCGGGTTCGGTGCCCGCTGGGGAACCAGCCACAACGGCGTCGACATCGCGAACGCCATCGGCACCCCGATCGTCTCCGTCATGGACGGCACGGTCATCGAGGCCGGGCCCGCGTCCGGGTTCGGGCTGTGGGTGCGCGTGCAGCACGCGGACGGCACCATCACCGTCTACGGGCACATGAACACCATCGACGTTCCGCAGGGCGCCAAGGTCAAGGCCGGGCAGCAGATCGCGACGATCGGCAACCGCGGCCAGTCGACCGGGCCGCACGTGCACTTCGAGGTGTGGGCCGGTGGCGGGCAGAAGATCAACCCCGTCGGCTGGCTGGCCGAGCGCGGTGTGAGTCTCTGACCAGACTTGGTGAGCTTCTGACCAACTCGCTCACACGATCACGAAAAGTGCCGATAGTGTCCGGCCACGTCGCCGTGCAACAGGTGCGGCGGCGTGGACACCGGAGTCGCGCCAGTGATCTACCACAGCCCCCTGCCGGCAGTGGCCGTTCCTGAACGCACTGTGCCAGAACACGTTCTGGAACGCGCACGGCACAACGACAAAGTCGCGCTCGTGGACGCCGTCACGGGCGAGTCGCTCACCTACGCCGAGCTCGCCGATCAGGTCGAGCGAACCGCCAAAGGCCTTGTCAGGGCTGGGATCCGGCCCGGTGACACGGTCGCGATCGCCAGTCTCAACCGGCCGAGGTACGCCGTCGGCCTGCACGCGGTCATGGCCGCGGGCGCGACGGCCGCGCTGATCAACCCGATGCTCACGCCGCCGGAGATCGCGCGGCTCAAGGAGCTCGCGAACGTCACCGCGACGCTCGACCTCGACGACCTCCCTGAGAGCGAAGAAGATTCGCTGCCACCGGGAAATCCCGGCGCCACGGCGGTCGTCCTCTTCTCCAGCGGCACAACGGGTCTCACCAAGGCCGTCGGCCTGAGTCACCGCGCGCTCGTCGCGAACCTGGAACAGCACCGGCCGGGCTGGCGCATCGACGAGACCGACGTGCTCGCGGCGAACCTGCCGTTCTTCCACGTCTACGGTTTCGCGATCATCCTCAACTCCGGCCTGCTCGGTGGCGCCACGCTCGTCACCATGCCCCGCAGCGACGCCGGAACGTACTTGCGGCGCCTCGCGGAACATCGCGTCACACGGGCGTTTCTGGTGCCGCCGCTCGCCGCCGCCATCGCGGATCATCCAGAGCCGGTACCGGAACTGAGTCTCAAGCTCGTTCTCTGCGGCGCCGCCCCGCTCGACGACACCATCCGCCGGGAAACCGAACGCAAGCTCCAGGCGCCCGTCCGGCAGGGTTACGGCCTCACCGAAGCCGGTGGCACGCACCAGACATTCGACGGTGACGTGGAATCCGACCCCACGAGCGTCGGCGTGCTCTGTCCCGGTACCGAGGCGCGCGTCGTCGAGCCCGGCACCACAACGGACGCGGCGGAGGGCGAGATGCTCATCCGCGGCCCTCAGGTGATGGACGGCTACCTCGGCGACGAACAGGCCACCCGCGACGCCTTCGTGGACGGCTGGCTGCGCACCGGGGATCTCGTGCGAGTCCACAACGGCCGGTTCCACGTCGTGGACCGCATCAAGGAAATGATCAAGTACAAGGGGTACCAGGTCGCGCCCGCCGAGTTGGAGGCGGTGTTGCGCCGGCATCCCGCCGTTCAGGACGCTGCCGTGATCGGTGCGCCCGATCGGGTTAACGGCGAGATCCCCAAAGCCTTCGTGGTGACGCAAGGCGACGTCACCGCGGACGAACTGATGGCCTTCGTGGCTGCGGAGGTGGCGTCTTACAAGAAGATCCGCCAGGTTGAGTTCGTGCGAGAGATACCGAAGTCCGTCTCAGGCAAGATCCTTCGTCGCCTGCTGAAGGACGCCTCGCAGTGAGGGTGCTCATCACCGGTGGCGCCAAGGAACTCGGCAGGGCGTTCAGCGACGTCCTTGGCGCGCAAGGACATCAGCTCGTCATCACCGGACGCGACGAGAAGGCGCTCGACACCGCTCGTGCCGAACTGACGGCCAGGGGCGTCGACGTCGAGACGCACGTCGCGGACCTGGGCGATCCGCACGCGACACCGAAGCTCATCGAGAGCCTCGGCGGGATCGACGTGCTGGTCAACAACGGTGCGCTGGGCGGACCGGTCGGTCCGACGTGGCAGGTCGACGAGAATGACTGGTGGCACACGTTAGAGGTGAACCTGCGCGGCACCGCGTTCGCCGCCAACGCCGCGATCCGCACGATGACGAGCGGCCGGATCATCAACGTGGTCAGCAACGCCGGCGTGCACCGATGGCCTTACGTCACCGCGTACTCCGTGTCCAAAGCGGCCGTGATCAAGCTGACCGAGAACCTCGCGATCGAGCTGAAGCACCGGCCCATCGCCGTGCTGAGCTTCGATCCCGGCATGGTCGACATCGGCCTGATGCGCCGTGGCGCCACCATGGACTCGCAGGATCCGCACCAGCAAAGGATCTCGACGTGGGCGAGGTCTCAGCGCGACACGGGCAGGTTCACTCCGCTGGAGCAGTCCGCCGATCTTTTGGGCCGAATCGTGCGCGGAGAGTTCGATCACCTCTCCGGCGGCTTGATCACGCCGAAGGACAGCTGAGAAATTTTCCTCGTTTAGTGCGTACATAAGGCCCTTCCTCGCAGGCAGGTCAACCGGGATCGTCGCGAGTGGCTCCCAAGTCATCTGGAGGCATCGTGCCTGTCGGAACATCTTCTGCTGTCCTGAATCTGGCCGCACACCTCGCACCGGCGCAGCTCGAACTCGCCCGCGATCCGTTGCACGTCGAACTGCCGGCGGACGTGCGCGCACGGATCGCGCGCTGCCACGAGTTCGTGCTCGAAGTCAGCTCGTCCGGGCGCGCCATCTACGGCGTCACAACGGGTTTCGGTCCGCTCGTCGAGTTCGAGGGCCGCGCGGACAGCGCCGGCCAGAGCGACAACACCATCCTCCACCACATCGTCGGCCACGGTGAACTGCTGCCGCCGGCGGTCGCCCGCGCGGCTGTGCTCACGCGACTGTTCTCTTTGGCGCAGGGGCGATCCGGAGTGTCCGAGCAGGTCGTGGACTCGCTGACTGCCATGCTGGACACCGATTTCGCACCGGCTGTACCACGTTTGGGGTCAGTCGGTGCGAGTGGAGACCTCCAGCCACTGGCCTATGTGGCCCATGCGTTGCGTGGTAACGGGAACGCGTTCTTCGAGGGGCGGCTGATGCCCGCCGAGGAAGCGCTCACACGGGCAGGGCTCCGGAAACTCGTGCTCGGTGGCCGGGACGCCCTCGCGTTGGTCAACGGCATTTCGGTGACCGCCGCAGCTCTCGGACTCGCTGTCGCACAGTCGGTTCGCGCGCGGCGAACGGCGGAGTTGTTGTCCGCCTTGATGACCGACGTCCTCGGCTGCGGTGTCGAGTTCACGTCGGTTGGACTACTGGCGGCGTTCGGGCATCCGGACGTCGCTGAAACGGGTGCGGCCATTAGAAGTTGGCTCGAAGGGAGTAAGCCATCCGGGGAGCGTCCGCTGCAGGAGCCCTACAGCATCCGGTGCACGCCGCAGCTGATCGGCGCGGCCGGTACGAGCGTGCGGCACGCGGACGAGGTGGTGCGCCGCGACCTCAACGGCGTGAGCGACAACCCGTTGTTCTTCCCGGAGAACGGGGAGGTCGTGCACGGCGGCAACTTCTTCGGCCAGCCCAGTGCTTTCGCGGCCGACCAGCTCAACGTCGCGCTGGTGCAGCTGGGCAACCTGGCCGAACGTCAGCTCGACCTGCTGGTGGATCCCCACCGCACCAACGGGTTGCCGCCGATGCTCAGCCCGCTTCCCGGTCAGCACCACGCGCTTCAGGGCGTGCAGCTGTGCACGACCGCCACCGTCGCCGCGATGCGCAGGGCCGCCGCGCCCGCCTCGGTGCAGAGCCTGCCGACGAACCTGCACAACCAGGACGTCGTCCCGTTCGGCACGCAGGCCGCGTTCACCGCGCTCGACCAGGCCCGGCTGCTGCGATATCTGCACGCGGGGCTCGCGATCGGGTTGCGCCAGGCCGTGCACGTCGGCGCGCGCCGTCCGCTGGCGCCGCGGCTCGCGGAGGTGTTCGACCGGATCGCGCAGGTGGTGCCGCCGATCGTGGAGGACCGGCCGCTCGACACCGCGCTGAGCGAGGTCGCGGATCTCCTCGACGCCGTCGTGTCCGAAGTGGACGGTGGATGATGAGCGCTCCCGCCTGCCTGCCCGCGTGGGGGCACACCTGGGTCGACCTGCCCGTCCTGCGGCTGCCGATGCCGGGCGCGGAACTGATTCCGTGCGCGGACCGGTGCTTTCAGATTCCGATCGTCATCAACGCGCCGCAAGACCCGGTGCAACGGGCCGTGCACCGGTGGTTTCTCGGCCATCACGGCGCATTTCTCGTGTGGAAGTTTCTGTCGGATTCACTCGATCGGTTGACACGCGAGCCTGATTCGCAACTAGTCCGCCTCACTGCGCTTGGATACGACGCGTACTCGGTGATGCTCGCCTATTCGGGCAGTTGTTCCCGTGAGGTGTACGAGGACGTCATCCGGCCGATGATGGTGACGTTCGACCCGGCGTTCAGCGGGCGATGGGCACGTGACTACGAGCCACTGCCCGGCCTGCTGCGCAGGGCTCGTGCCGCACTGGGGCCTGTGGCGGCCGAGCCGATCTCCTCCGCGAGCAAGGCGAACCTGGTGGCACACAAGGAGGTCATGCGCAGACTCGTGCCCGGCGGACCGTCGCTGCTGCGTGAGTCCGGCCGTACGAGCGTGCCCACCACCGACGCCGAACGCGCCCGGTTCGACGAGTTCTTCCTCGTCAGCAGGGAGTGCGTGTGCGTGAGCCGCTACCAGGCGCACCGCACGGCCATCTTGTCCGCGATCGGTCACGACCTCGCGAAACACCCGCTGAGCCCCGAGTACGGAGAGACACTCAGGACGTTCGCCACCCGACTATGAGAGAAGGCCGCGCGTGAACGACTTCAAGACCGTGGTCATGACCCCGCAGATCTATCGTTACGTGCGCGAGCAGGCCGGTCAGCCGAGCGCCGTGCAGGAGAAGCTGATCGCCCGCACGGCCGAGCTCGGCGACTCGGCGGAGATGCAGATCCCGCACGAGCAGGCGGTGCTGCTGTCGTTGCTGGTCAAGCTCACCGGCGCGCAGACGGTGGTCGAGGTCGGCACCTACACGGGGTACTCCACGCTGGCGTTCGCGCAGGCACTGCCCCCGTCCGGCAAGGTCATCACCTGCGACCTCTCGACCGAGTGGACCGCGATCGCCGAGGAGGCGTGGCAGGCGGCGGGCGTGCGCGACCGGATCGACCTGCGGATCGGCGCGGCCGCCGTGACGCTGGCCGAACTGCCGGAGCAGCCGGTCATCGACCTGGTGTTCATCGACGCGGACAAGGTCGGGTACGTCCACTACTGGGACCTGCTGGTGCCGCGCGTGCGGCAGGGCGGCCTGCTGCTCGCCGACAACACGCTCTACTACGGCGAGGCCGCCGACGAGCAGCCCGAGGGCAACGCCGCCGCGATCGACGCCTTCAACAAGTTCGTGCGCGCCGACACGCGCGTGGAGTCGGTGCTGGTGCCGATCGCGGACGGCCTGACGATGGCCCGCAAGAAGTGAGGTTGTGAGCATACCGACCGGTCGGTAGGGTGCCCCCAAGTCGCTGACTTTGGAGGCGTTCATGGCTCGTTGGGGAATCACACTGCCGCTGATCGGTGTGCCGGTGCTGGAGCACCGCGCGCTGGTGTCCGAGCTCGCCGGGCTCGGCTACACGGACGTGTGGTCGGCCGAGACCACGGGCACCGACGCGTTCACGCCGCTCGCGCTTGCCGCGCAGTGGTCCTCCGAGCTGCGCTTCGGCACGGCGATCGCGCCGGTGTACACGCGCGGCCCGGCGACGCTGGCGATGACCGCGGCGACGCTCGCCGAGGTGACCGGTGGGCGGTTCGTGCTGGGCATCGGCTCGTCGTCGCCCGCGATCGTGCAGCGCTGGAACGCGATCCCGTTCGAGGAGCCGTTCAAGCGCACCCGCGACACGCTGCGGTTCCTGAAGGCCGCGCTGGCGGGGGAGAAGGTCAGCGCCGACTACGACACGTTCTCGGTGAAGGGCTTCAAGCTGGAGCGCCCGCCGACGGAGAAGGTGCCGATCATGCTCGCGGCGCTGCGCCCGAACATGCTGCGCCTGGCCGGTCGCGAGGCCGACGGCGCGATCACCAACTGGCTCGCCGCGACCGACGTGCCGCAGGTGCGTTCCGAACTGGGCGAGGCCGAGCTCGCGGCCCGGATCTTCGTCTGCCCGACCGAGGACGCCGACGCCGCGCGGGCGTTGGGACGCATGCTGATCAGCACCTATCTGACCGTGCCCGCCTACGCGGCGTTCCACGACTGGCTGGGTCGTGGCGAGGCGCTGCGCCCGATGCACGAGGCCTGGGCGGCGGGTGACCGCAAGGCCGCGTCGAAGTCGATCCCGGACGAGGTCGTGGACGCGCTGGTCGTGCACGGATCGCTGGACCAGTGCCGTTCGCGCGTCGCCGAGTACCAGGCCGCGGGCGTCGACACCCCGATCATCGCCCTGCTCCCGACCGGTGGCGACCAGATCGAACAGGTACGCGCACTGGCACCGAAGGCTTAGCGATGCCCAGCGCGACCGAGCAGAAGATCCTCGACACGGCCGTGCGGCTGTTCGCGTCGCAGGGCTACGACGCGACCTCGGTGCAGGAGATCGTCACGGCCGCCGAGGTCACGAAGGGCGCGCTCTACCACTACTTCCGCGCGAAGGACGACCTGCTCTTCGAGATCTACCGGCTGCTGATCACGTCCCAGTCCGCCGACATGGACCGGATCATCGGCCTCGGCCTGCCCGCGGGCGAGACGGTGCGCGAGATTCTGGCCTCGCTCGTCATCTCCACGGCCGAACGGGTCGACGAGACGGCGGTGTTCGTCCGCGAACTGCACCGGCTCGGCGAGGACTCGATGACCGAGTTCCGCGCCGAACGCCGCCGCTACCACGAGACGTTCCTGGCGGTGATCGAGAAGGGGCAGGCGGACGGCGAGTTCAGCTCCGTCGTGCCCGCGGACACCGTCGTGCGGATCGCACTGGGCGTCGTCAACCAGCTGCCCATGTGGTTCCGGCCCGACGGCCAGAAGACGCCAGGCCAGTTGGCGGGGGAGATCGCGGACTTCGTGCTGGCCGGATTGAGATGACGAATTAGGGCGCGTTAAGCGCGATCTGGTCGACTGCTCCCGTGCCCCGCCTGAACCTCTTGTTCGCGACCATGCCCGTACCCGGCCACGTCGCGCCGTTGCTGCCCATCGCCCGTGCGCTGACCGAGCGCGGCCATCACGTGCGGTGGTGCACCGGTGAGGTGTTCGCGGCCCGGATCGCCGCGACCGGCGCCGAGTTCGTCGCGATGGACCCGTCGACCGACCACCAGGGCCGCAACGTCGACGAGCTGTTCCCCGAGCGCGCCAGGCTCAAGGGCATCGCGAAGCTGCGCTACGACATGACCGCGGTGTTCCTCGACCCGATCCCCGCGCAGGTCAGCGACCTGCGGCGGGTGCTGGCCGAACGACCGGCCGACCTCGTCGTGCACGACGCCGCGTACCTCGGCGCGACCTTGGTCGAACAGCTCGGCGGGCCTCGCGCCGTCAGCGTCGGCGTGATGCCGATGATGCTGCCCGCGCCGGACGTGCCGCCGTTCGGACCTGGCCTGCGGTATCGGACCGGTGCGTTCGCCCGGATGCGGTACGCGGCCGTGCGAGGGTTGCTGGACAACGTGGCGTTCAAGCCCGTGTTCCGGCACCGCGACCGGATCCTCGCCGGCCTCGGCCTGCCCGCGGGCGAGCGCGGGCTCGCGACCGTGTCGTCGCACCTGCACCTGCAGAACGGCATCGCCGGCCTGGAGCACCCGCGTACGTACATGCCGCCACAGGTGAAGTTCGTCGGCGCGCTGGTCGACCCGGCGCCGTCCGTCGACCTGCCGGACTGGTGGGAACGCATGATGACCGCCGGCCGCCCGATCGTGCACGTCACCCAGGGCACGGTCGCGGACATGGACCTGGCGCAGCTCGTGCTGCCCACGATCCACGCGTTGGCCGACGAGCCGGTCACCGTCGTCGCCAGCACCGGCGCGCACGACGTGGGCCCGTTGCCCGCCAACGCCTTCACCGCGCCGTTCCTGCCCTACGACCGGCTGCTGCCCGAAATCGCCGCGATGGTCACCAACGGCGGGTTCGGCGGTGTGCAACTCGCGCTCGCCCAGGGCGTCCCGCTGGTCGTGGCGGGCACGACCGAGGACAAGCCCGAGGTGGCCGCCCGCGTCGAACGGTCCGGCGCCGGCCTGAACCTGCGCACCTCGGCGCCGTCGGAGAAGGCGATCAGGGCCGCGGTGCGCGAGGTGCTGCACGGCGGATCGTTCCGGGTGCGGGCCCGGGAGTTGGCGGCGGAGTACCGGCAGCACGACGCCGGCTCGCTCAGCGCCGACCACGTCGAACGGCTGGCCCTGGCCGGCTCGGTGCAGACCGGCTGACACGGATCCTTTTCGCGCCGCGCCGCGTCCCAGCGGTGGTAACGGCGGGAGACGAGAGATCGACTCCCTCATCAGGGGGCCTTCATGTCGCACCAACCGCCCGAATACGGCATCGCACCACCGCTGCACGAGCCACCCAGGTCGCCGAAGTGGCCCTGGGTGCTGTTGCTGATCACGGTGCTGGTGGTCGCGGGCGCACTCGCGTTCGGCAGCCACGTGACGACCATGCTGGAGCGGACCTTCAACCCTTCGACGGACACCGGGGTTTCGCTGGAGCCCGTCGAGTCGCCCGCACCGGCCACCCGGACCGTCGTGTTCGAGGTGACCGGTACCGGCAAGGCGTTCAACGTCACCGCGACCGTCGGCGCGACCATCCACAACGAGGCGAGCGTGACGCTGCCGTGGACCCGCACCGTCGAGGTGCCCGCCGACCCCGCGTCCGAGTCCGTGATGCTCGTGGTCGTCGCGGGCCCGGACGGCGCCGAGGTGCACGGCAAGTACACGATCGACGGCACGACTGTCCGCGAGGGCAAGGCTTCCGGGCCCTACGGCGTGCTGACGATCACCGACTCCTGAGCGCCGCCGTCCTGCCCGCCGTCGACCAGCAGCCCGACCGGCTCGGCCGACGTCCTGGTAGCTCCGGCGGAGAACAAGCCCGCGACGCCGAAGAAGTCACCAACGCGCTGGCGCAGAAGGTTCCCAGCCTGAAGCTGACCAAGGTCTTCACCGCGGACGACGACCCGAACAAACTGCTCGGACGACCGAACGGTCACACGTCCAAGACCGCGTTCACCGACACGCGTGTCGCGGTGGAGGGCGAGGTGGCGATCACCAAGGAGAACGACACCCTCCGAGGCGGCGGCCAAGGCGCGCATGGACGACATCCAGTCCTTCGGCAAGCAGACGCCGATCCTCGCCGAGTACGACTACGTCGCCGGCGGCGTGCTGGTCCGGGTGTCGAAGCAGCTGACGCCGACCCAGGCGAAGGAGTACGAGACCGCTCTCGCCGCGATCGTCGGTCAGCCGGCTACCGAGCGGCTCGCTCGCGGAGCGCCGCCAGCGCCTTGTCCGCGTGCGCGTTCATCGAGAACTCGCTCTTGACCACCTCGATGATCTCGCGGCCGGCCCCGATGACGAACGTGTGCCGCTTGACCGGGATCGGCCCGAACCGGCGCCGCACGCCGTACTGCTCCGCGACGTCGCCACCGACGTCGGCGAGCAGCGGGTAGTCGAAGCCGTTCAGTTCGGCGAACTCCTTCTGCTTCGCGACGTCGTCCATCGAGATCCCGACGCGCTGGGCTCCTGCCTCCTCGAACTCCTTCGCGAGGTCGCGGAAGTGGCAGCTCTGCGCGGTGCACCCGGACGTCATCGCCGCGGGGTAGAAGAAGAGCACGACCGGGCCGTCCTCGAGCAGCGTCGACAGCTTGCGGTCGGCGCCGTCCTGGTCGGGCAGCGTGAAGTCGGGGGCGAGGTCGCCGGGCTTCATGGATCTCCAATACGCTCGGGCCGTGACCAGCATGTCCGACGTGGCCAAGGCCGCAGGGGTGTCCGCTGCGACCGTATCGCGTGCGCTGCGAGGCGAACCGGGCGTGTCCGAGGCGACCAGGCAGCACGTGAGCGACGTCGCGCGCCGGATGAAGTACGCGATCGCCCGCGACGCCTCTTCGTTGGCGGGTGGGCGGCGGTACGCGATCGCGGTGCTGACGTCCGAGGTCAGTCCCGTGCTGGCGGGCGCGGAGGGCGCGTTGCGGCAGGCCGGGTACGACGTGCTGCTCTACGTGCTGGGTGACGCGGACGCGCGCGCCAAGTTCTTCGACGAGCTGCCGTTGGGGCGCCGGGTGGACGGCGTGCTGTTGCTGTCGATGTCGCTGTCCTCTTCGGAGCAGGTCGCGCTGGAGTCGCTGGAGGTCCCGCACGTCACGGTCGACGACACCGATCTCCGCCACGCGCTGCAGACCGCCGTCTCCCACCTGCAGTCTCTCGGGCATCGCGAGGTCGCCCTGGTGCTGGCCGACGGCGTGGACGAGTCCTACGACGAGATCCTGGTCGCCGCGGGCCTCGAAGTTCGTCCCGAGTGGACGGTGTGGTGCTCGCCGACCGTCGACGGCGGCGAGCAGGTGGTCGACGTGCTGCTCGACGGCGAACGCCTGCCCACGGCGGTGATCAGCTCGAACGGCGCCGCGGCTGTCGGGATCTTCCTGCGCATGCAACGGGACGGGCGCGCGGTGCCCGACGAGGTGTCGATCGTGTCGCTGGACGGGCAGGAGCTCACCCGCGTGGTCGGGCTGACCGCGGTCGAGGGGGCGGCGAAGACCCAGGGGGAGCGGGCGGTCGCCGACCTGTTCACGCTGATCAGGGGTGGGGAGATCGAACCGGCGGAGCACCTGGTGCGGCTGGTCGTGCGCAACTCCAGCGGACCCGCCGCCTGAGTAGGGTGGCGTCATGCCCGCCCAGGAGCGTCTGACCGAACTGCCCGATCTGCCCACGACCCCCGGCTATGCCCACGCGGTCACGGTCACCGGCACGCTCGCGTTCGTCTCCGGTCAGGTCGCGGTCGACGCGCAGGGGTGCGCTGTCGGCGTGGACGACCTGGCGGCGCAGACGCGGCAGGCGCTGAGCAATCTTCATCACGTCATTCGGAGGTTTGGCGCGGACTGGTCGGATGTCGTCAAGTTCACGTGGTTCGTGCTTGATGCGTCGGAGGTTCAGACCATTCGTGACGTGCGGGACGAGATTCTGCGGCCCGCGCTGGGAGAAGTGCCCAACCCCGCCAGCACGCTGGTTCAGGTGGCGGCGTTGTTCGGCCCCGATTTCCTGGTCGAGGTCGAGGCGGTCGTCGCTATTCCAGGTGAAGCATCGGATGTCTAAGTAAATGCATCTCTGAGTAGGTGTCTCGACCGGCCTGCACCCATCGGGTGACCAGGGACCATTTGCTCTGGTAATGCGGACCGGGCTATGACATAGCTTGTACCTGTGGAGGAGTTGGTGGCGCGGCTGGCGGACGCTTGGGGCGTTGCCACACGGTACGAAAACGCGGACCAGCAAGAGGTCGCGGTCGATCACGAGGTCGTCGTCAAGATCCTCGCCCAGTTCGGTGTCGACGCGTCCACTGAGGACTCGGTCGCCCGCGAACTCGCCGCGGTCGAGCGGCGGCGGGCCGAGCAGAAGCTCCCGCCCACGATCGTCATCCGCGAGTACGAGACGTACGACCTGCGCGGCCCCGCGACCATCGAGCTGGAGGACGGCACCTCGTTCGCCGTCGAACGGCACGTGCCCGACTCGGTTCCGCTCGGCTGGCACCGCGTCGTCACCGGGGACCAGACCGTCACGCTCGCCGTCGCGCCCAGGACGCTGCCGGACGTCCCGCACACCTGGGGCTGGATGCTGCAGCTCTACGCCGCGCGCTCGAAGGACTCGTGGGGGATGGGCGACTTCGCCGACCTCGCCACCATCGCCCGCCGGAGCAGCCTGGAGCTCGACGCCGGCGTCGTGCTGGTCAACCCCGTGCAGGCGCCGTCGCCGACGCATCCCGTCGAACGCTCGCCGTACTCGCCGACCAGCCGCCGGTTCGCGAACCCGCTGTACCTGCGCGTCACCGACACGGCCGAGTTCCTGCAGGCCTGCCCGCGCACCCGGCAGCTCATCCGCGACCTCAGGCCCGAGAGTCACGAGCTGATCGACTACGACGAGATCTGGGACGCCAAGAAGCAGGCACTGGAGCTGCTCTTCCCCGGCGGCGACGTCGAGATGGACGCCGAGCTGGAGAAGTTCGCCACGTACTGCGCGCTCGCCGAGGTCCACGGCAAGGACTGGCGCACGTGGCCCGCCGACCGTCCCGAACCTCCCGCCGAACGGGTCGGGTTCTACGCCTGGCTCCAGCACCTCTGCACCCGCCAGCTCCAGGACGTCCGGCTCGCCGCGCACGAGGCCGGCATGGCCATCGGTGTCATCCACGACCTGCCGGTGGGCGTCGACCCCGGCGGCGCGGACACGTTCGCGGACCCCGACGTGTTCGCCATCGACGTCACGGTCGGCGCGCCACCCGACGCGTTCAGCGCCGACGGCCAGGGCTGGGGCCTGCCGCCGTGGCGCCCGGACAAGCTCGCCGAGACCGGCTACCGCCCGTTCCGCCAGGTGCTGCGCAGCGTCCTCAAGCACGCCGACGGCATCCGCATCGACCACGTCGCCGGCCTGTGGCGGCTCTGGTGGATCCCGCCGGGCGAGCCACCGTCGCGCGGCACCTACGTCTACTACGACTCCGACGCGATGCTCGGCGTGCTCGCGCTGGAGGCCTACCGGGCCGGCGCCGTCGTGGTGGGCGAGGACCTGGGCACCGTCGAGCCGGTCGTCACGAAGACGTTGCAGGAGAACGGCATGCTGACCAGCGCCGTCCTCTACTTCCAGCGCGACTACTACGCCGAGGGTCACCCGCTGATCCCGCCGTCGCAGTGGAACCCGAACCAGATGGCCAGCATCTCCACGCACGACCTGCCGACCGCCGCGACGTTCTTCGCGGGCCCCGACGGCCCCGACTTCGACGAGCTGATGCGGCAGGAAGGCATCAAGACCGCGGACAGGGTCGAAGGCGCCCACGAACTGCTCGCGCAGGCCCCCTGCGCGCTGGTCCTGACCTCACCTCAGGACGCTCTGCGGGAAACCCGGCAGCCCAACGTGCCGGGCACGATCGACGAGCACCCGAACTGGAGAATTCCCCTGCCGGTGGCATTGGATGATTTCTTTCCACGAGTCCGGGAGATCACGCGGCCACTGCGCAACCGCGAAAGATGAAACTTTTGCGTAACAGCAGGTCATAGACCTGCGGAGTACTGTAGAGCCGTCACCGGACGGCGGAAGACGAACGTTCTTGGAGGTGGCGTACCAAATGAGCTCAGCCGTGGGCACGCGGACATCAACCGGCGTGCTTGAACTGGCCGTCGAGCAGGTCCTCGCTTCGGTGAGACCCACCGCGCTCGGCGACCCGGTGGTCGGGGCACGGCGCGCGGAGGAATCCCTTCGTGACGCGCTGCGGGACGCGGGTCCCGTCGAGGACAACATCGCCCTTCAGCACGCGCTGGCGTGCGCCGAGGCCGCATGTGAACACCTGAAGTACGCGGAGATCCAGGAAGCCCGCACGTTGCTCACGGCCGCACGTGGGCAGCTCGTTCTTGCACACGAAGGAGTGTGACTGCGTCCGGTAGTTGCCGGCAGGTGACGATCACACGATCGAATTAAGCCGCTCCCACTCTCGTGAGAACCTCGCTGTAGCGGGCCCGGAATTGTCGGTGCTCGCTCGTAGGGTTCGGGGTGTGATCGTCCACCAGGCCTACCGGTTCGCATCGGACCCGACCCCGGCACAGGCGCGGGCATCGTCCGCGCACCGCGGTGCCGCGCGGTTCGCGTTCAACCGGGGCCTGGCACTGGTCAAGGCGGTGATGGACCAGCGCGAGGCCGAAGCCGGTCATGGCGTCGCGCCAGAGCGCGCCCTGGGCAGCCTCGCGCGGGCCCCTGTCAACTGGTCCGGCTTCCGAACAGGCAGGCGCGCGGGCCGCCCGGCGCGGTTTCCGAGGTTCAAGTCGAACCGACGCGCGGGCCGCACCGCGAATCAGCGCCGCAGCCGAATCCGCCACCGCATGGCCTACCTGCGGCGCGACGGCGTGCACGAGCCGGCGAACGAGTTCGGCACGATCGTGGTCGGGGACCTGAACGTTGCCGGAACGCGGCGCGGCCGGCGGCCTGCCCGAGCGATCGCTGATACCGGCTTCGCCGAAATTCGGCGGCAACCGGCGTACAAGACGCGGTGGCGGGGTAGTTGTCTGGTCGTGGCCGCCCGTTGGTACCCGTCGTCGAAGACCTGCTCGGACTGTGGTGTGGTGAAAGCCAGGCTTTCGCCACACGTCCGGGTGTTTTGCTGTGACTCGTGCGGCTTGCGGGTCGGCCGCGACAGGAACGCCGCCCGTAACTTCGCCTCGTTGGTGGCGAGGAGCACAACAGGTGCTGGAGAGGCTGGAGACCTGGAGCCGCAGGGTTCGAACGGACGTGGAGCGGCCGGAAGTCCCGCAACGTGCGGGCTGGTGGCGATGAGGCGTTCACCTCGCGCCGAGCAATCGGATCAGACGAGGACTTCACGGGCCGGACCGTTCGTCACAACGGCGTGATGCCGCGACGTTGTGGCACGGATATGGTCTTTCAGTAGCTAATGCCTTGTGACGAGGAGCATCGTGCGACCCTGGCCTGGACGGCCCTACCCGCTTGGCGCCGGTTATGACGGCGTTGGCACGAACTTCGCCCTGTTCTCCGAAGTCGCGGAGTACGTCGAGCTCTGCCTCTTCGACGAGGACGGCACGGAGACACGCGTGAGGCTGCCGGAGGTGGACGGTTTCGTCCACCACGGTTACCTGCTCGGCGTGGGCCCGGGGCAGCGGTACGGCTACCGCGTGCACGGGCCGCACGACCCGGCCCGAGGCCTCCGGTGCAACCCCAACAAGCTGCTGATCGACCCGTACGCCAAGGCCATCTCGAACGGCCTGGCGTGGGACGAGGCGCTGTACGGGTACAAGTTCGGATCGCCGGACGAGCGCAACGACGACGATTCCGCTCCCCACGTGCCGAAGTCCGTGGTGGTGAACCCGTTCTTCGACTGGACGAACGACAGGCTGCCCAGGACGCCGTACAACGAGAGCGTCATCTACGAGGCGCACGTTCGCGGTCTCACCATCGACCACCCGGAGATCCCGCCGCGCCTGCGGGGCACGTACGCGGGCCTCGCGCACCCGGTGATGATCGACCACCTGATCAAGCTCGGGGTCACGGCCGTCGAGCTGATGCCGGTGCACCAGTTCATCAGCGATCACACGCTGGCCGAGCGGCGGTTGAGCAACTACTGGGGCTACAACACCATCGGGTTCTTCGCGCCGCACGACGGCTACTCGGCGTTGCCGCTGAACCAGGTGCAGGAGTTCAAGGGCATGGTTCGCGCCCTGCACCAGGCGGGAATCGAGGTCATCCTCGACGTCGTCTACAACCACACGGCGGAGGGCAACCACCTCGGGCCGACGTTGTCGATGCGCGGCATCGACAACGAGTCGTACTACCGGCTGGTCGACGACGACCCGCAGTACTACACGGACTACACGGGCACCGGTAACTCGCTGAACGTGCGCTCGCCGCACACGTTGCAGCTCATCATGGACTCGCTGCGGTACTGGGTCACCGAGATGCACGTCGACGGCTTCCGGTTCGACCTCGCGGCGACGCTGGCGCGCGAGTTCTACGACGTGGACCGGCTGGCGACGTTCTTCGAGGTCGTGCAGCAGGACCCGGTGGTGTCGCAGGTCAAGCTGATCGCGGAGCCGTGGGACGTCGGGCCCGGCGGGTACCAGGTCGGCAACTTCCCTCCACTGTGGACGGAGTGGAACGGCAAGTTCCGCGACACGGTGCGCGACTTCTGGCGCGGTGAGCCGGCGACGATGGGCGAGTTCGCGTCGCGCATCACCGGCAGCAGCGACCTCTACCAGGACGACGGGCGGCGGCCGTACGCGTCGATCAACTTCGTGACGGCGCACGACGGCTTCACGCTCAACGACCTGGTGTCGTACAACGACAAGCACAACGAGGCCAACGGCGAGGACAACCGCGACGGCGAGGACCACAACCGTTCGTGGAACTGCGGCGTCGAGGGGCCGACCGACGACGAGGAAGTCCTCACGCTCCGGCGGCGGCAGCGGCGGAACCTGATGGCGACGATGCTGTTGTCGCAGGGTGTGCCGATGATCGTCAACGGCGACGAGTTCGGGCGTACGCAGAACGGCAACAACAACGCGTACTGCCAGGACAACGAGGTCTCGTGGGTCGACTGGTCGTTGCTGGAGGCCAACTCCGAGCTGGCCGAGTTCACCTCGGCGCTCGCCGCGTTCCGCAAGGCGCACCCGGTGTTCCGGCGCAAGCGCTTCTTCGCGGGCAGGCCGATCCGCAAGGGCGAGGAACTGCGCGACATCGCGTGGTTCACGCCGGCCGGTGAGGAGATGACCGAGCAGAACTGGGAGGACGACCTCGGCAAGTGCATCACCGTCTTCCTCAACGGTGAGGGCATTCCCGACCTCGACTCGCGCGGCATGCGGGTGGTCGACGACTCGTTCCTGATGGCGTTCAACGCGCACTACGAGGACATCCAGGTCACGTTGCCCGATCCCGAGTACGGTCCTGAGTGGAAGGTCGTCGTGGACACCACGACCGGGGAGGTCGGCGGCAACGAGAAGCCGATCGCCGCGTCGGGGCAGTTGTCGCTGACCGCACGGTCGCTCGTCGTGCTGCAGCGGGTGGGCTGATGGGCGCGCCGTCCTCGACGTACCGCGTTCAGTTCACCCCGTCCTTCAGCTTCGCCGACGCCGCAGCCGTCGCGGACTACCTGGCGCGCCTGGGGATCGGCGCGCTGTACGCGTCGCCGATGCTCGACGCGCGGGAGGGGTCGACGCACGGCTACGACGTCGTGGACCCGACCCGCGCCCGGCCCGAGCTGGGCGGCGACGAGGGGCGGGTGGCGCTGCAGGACCGGCTGAAGGCGCTGGACCTCGGCCTGGTCGTCGACATCGTGCCGAACCACATGGTCGTGCCGAACCCGTGGTGGGAGGACGTTCTCGCCCACGGACAGGAGTCGAAGTACGCGCGGTACTTCGACATCGACTGGTCGTCCGGCAAGGTGCTGCTGCCCGTCCTCGGCGAGGACGCCGAGGACGAGGTCCACGAGCACTACCTGAAAGCCAACTGGCGGCGCGGCAACACCGAGCTGAACTACCGGCGGTTCTTCGACATCACCGAGCTCGCGGCGGTGCGGGTCGAGGACCCCGAGGTGTTCGAGGCGACGCATCGCGCGGTGTTGTCCTGGGGCGTCACGGGATTGCGCGTCGACCACCCGGACGGGCTCGCCGACCCCGGCGGCTACTTCCGGCGCCTGCGCGAGCACTTCGACGGCTGGCTCGTGGTGGAGAAGATCCTCGGGCCGGACGAGTCGATGCCGCAGAGCTGGCCGGTCGACGGCACGACGGGCTACGACGCGTTGCGGGAGATCTGCGGCGTGTTCATCGCACCGACCGAGGCCTTCGACGGCGACTTCCACACCGTCGAGCACTCGTCCCGGCAGCAGGTCGCGGACTCGATCCTGGTGGCCGAGGTGCGCCGGATCGCCCGGCTCGTCGAGGGTGTCGGGTTCGAGGACGCCTGCGCGGCCGTCGCCGAGGTGATGGTCAACTTCCCGGTGTACCGCTCGTACCTGCCGGAAGGCCTGCACCACTGGGAGACCGCGGTCAGGCTGAGCAGGTCGCCGGCGGTGCGGGCGCTCGACGAGCAGGTCCGCGCCGACCCGCACGGCGAGCTGGCGACCAGGATCCAGCAGACGTCCGGCATGGTCGTCGCGAAGGGCACCGAGGACACCGCGTTCTACCGGTACACGAACTTCGTGGCGCTGAACGAGGTCGGTGGTTCGCCGGACCGGTTCGGCCTGCCCGTCGAGGAGTTCCACCAGCGCGCGGCCCGGCGGGAGTCCGCCGAGCCGAACGCCATGACCGCGTTGTCCACGCACGACACCAAACGGTCGGAAGACGTGCGCGCCAGGCTGGCCGTGCTGGCGGAGATCCCCGACGAGTACCTGGCGTTCGAGGCCGCGATGAGCGAGAAGCACGGCATCTCCGAGCCGACGCTGAACCGCCTGGCCTGGCAGTCGCTCGTCGGCGCGTGGCCGCTGACGGAGGAACGCCTCGGCCAGTACCTGGAGAAGGCGTCGCGCGAGGCCAAGATCAGGACGTCGTGGGTCGACCGGAACGCCGAGTTCGACGCCGAGGTGGCCGCGTGGCCCGCGAAGGCGCTGAACGAGCCCGAGGTCACCGCGTTCGCCGAACGGATCAAGGCGCCCGGCTGGTCGAACTCGCTGGGGCAGAAGCTGGTCCAGCTCACCGCGCCGGGCGTGCCCGACGTGTACCAGGGCACCGAGCTGTGGGACTTCTCGCTGGTCGACCCGGACAACCGCAGGCCGGTCGACTACGAGGTGCGGCGGGACCTGCTGGCGCGCATCGAGTCCGGCTGGCTGCCGGAGGTGGACGACTCGGGCGCGGCGAAGCTTCTCGTGGTGCAGAAGGCTTTGCACGTGCGCAAACGCGGCCTGCACGGCTATCGGCCGCTGCACGCCGAGGGCCCGGCGGCCGAGCACGTGCTGGCGTTCGAACGGTCCGGTGTGATCACGGTCGCCACCCGGCTGCCGGTCGGGCTGGAGCAGAAGGGCTGGCAGGACACGGTTCTGCCGCTGCCGGGTGCGAAGTGGACGGACGTCCTCACCGGGCGGCCGGCGACGGAGGACCTGGCGTCGTTGCTCGACACCTATCCGGTGGCGTTGCTGGTGCAGGGGGATCAGTGAGCTTCTCCGTCTGGGCACCGACTCCCGAGTCGGTGCACGTGCGTGTCGACGGTTTCGACCACGAGATGAAGCGCGACGGCGACTGGTGGCACTCTGACGCCGACGGGACGGACTACGCGTTCGTCATCGAGGGCGAGGCGTACCCGGATCCCCGGTCGCTGTGGCAGCCCGACGGGGTGCACGAGGCCTCCCGTGTCTACGCCCACGATTTCGAGTGGACCGACGGCGCGTGGACCGGCCGGGCGCTGCCGGGCGGTGTGATCTACGAGCTGCACATCGGCACGTTCACGCCGGAGGGCACGTTCGACGCGGCCATCGGCAGGCTCGACCACCTGGTGGACCTCGGCATCTCGTTCGTGGAGGTCATGCCGGTCAACAGCTTCGACGGCGTCGAGGGCTGGGGCTACGACGGCGTGCTGTGGGGTGCTGTGCACGATCCCTACGGCGGGCCGGACGGGTTCAAGCGGTTCGTGGACGCCTGTCATGCCCGAGGCCTCGCCGTGCTGCTCGACGTGGTCTACAACCACCTCGGGCCGTCCGGCGCGTACCTCGACAAGTTCGGGCCGTACTTCGCGGGACGCAACGACTGGGGCCCGGGGCTGAACCTGGACGGACCGGGCTCCGACGAGGTGCGCCGGTACGTCATCGACAACGCGCTGCAGTGGTTGCGGGACTTCCACGTCGACGGGCTGCGGCTCGACGCCGTGCACGCGCTGGCGGACAGCCGCGCGACCCACGTCCTCGAAGAGCTGTCCGTCGAGGTGGACGCGTTGTCGGCGGCGGTGGGCCGTCCGCTCACGCTGATCGCCGAGTCCGACCTGAACGACGCCAGGCTCGTGACGGCGCGCGAAGGCGGTGGCCTCGGTCTGCAGGCCCAGTGGTCCGACGACCTGCACCACTGCCTGCACGTCGCGCTGACCGGGGAGACCTTCGGCTACTACGAGGACTTCGCGGCACCAGGAGCGCTGAAGAACACGCTGGAGAAGGTGTTCTTCCACGCCGGCACGTGGTCGTCGTTCCGCGGGAAGCACCACGGCAAGCCGGTCGACACCGCGTTGATCCCCGGCTACCGGTTCCTCGCGTACACGCAGAACCACGACCAGATCGGCAACCGCGCCACCGGCGACCGGCTGACCGCCTCCGTGTCGACGGGCAAGTTGCTGTGCGCGGCGGCGATCGTGCTCACCTCGCCCTACACGCCCATGATCTTCATGGGGGAGGAGTGGGCGGCTTCCACGCCGTGGCAGTTCTTCGCGTCCTTCCCGGACCCGCAGCTCGCGGAGGCCGTCCGGACGGGCCGGCGGCGCGAGTTCTCCCGGCACGGCTGGGGCGAGTCGGACGTGCCGGACCCCATGTCGCCGCAGACCGTCGAGAATTCGCGGCTGCGCTGGGACGAGGCCCGTGAAGGCGACCACGCCGTGGTCCTGGACACCTATCGCGCCCTGATCGCGTTGCGCCGCTCCCGCCCGGAGCTGGCCGATCCGCGACTGGACAGGTTCGTGGTGGAGCAGGACGGGGAGTGTCTGGTGTTGCACCGCGGCACGATCCGCGTGGTGGTGAACCTCGGCACGACCCCCGTCCCGCTACCTCAGGGAGACGTGCTGCTGACCTCCTCAGCGAACCCGTCGTTGCTTCCACCGGAGTCGTTCGCGGTCGTCGCGTCGACGTGATCCCACAGCATCTGGTCGGCCGGCTCGACGGGCCGGCCCAGGTGCGCGTGCACGAACGCCGTGACCAGCCGGTCGGCGGCGACGTGCAGCTTGATGTTGTGGTGCTGGGACATGTGCACCAGCAGCTGGAACGCCTGCTGGGGTGTGCAGGGTTTGCGCGCGGCGATCAGGCCTGTGGCCTGCCCAATGACTGTCCGGGTAGCCAGAGCTTTGCGCAGCCCCGCCACCTCGGCCTCCAGGGCGGTGATTCTCGCGGACGACACCGCCTGCTCCTTTCGCGTCGTCACGGTCACAGCGGCATGCCGGTGTGACGACGCGCTCTGGAGCTGCGTTGCGAAGGGCGGGCACACCCAGGGCAAGCCATCACATCGGCTTGCGGCTGGGTTCTCAACCGCGAGTGATCACCTTATCAACTGTTTTGAACCGTGCTCGCGGGGTAACCGGGAAGCATGGGTGCCGAAGAGAAGTTCAGCAACAAGGCAGACGAACTCAAGGGCCGCGCCAAGGAGGCCGTCGGCGACGCCACGGACAACGAGCAGTGGCAGGCCGAGGGCCGCGCCGAGCGCGCCAAGGCCGACATCAAGCAGGCCGGCGAGAAGGTCAAGGATGCCTTCCGCTCGGACAAGTAAGAGCGCGGGCAAGACGGCGGACGCCGCCCAGTACGTCCCTGAGGGGGCTGACTGGGCGGCGTTGCAGTCTGCGGCGAAGAAGTGCCACGGCTGCGAGCTCTACAAGGACGCCTCGCAGACCGTGTTCGGCGAAGGCCCGGTGCCGGCGCGGCTGATGATGGTGGGCGAGTGCCCCGGTGACCACGAGGACACCGAGGGCCACGTGTTCGTCGGGCCGGCCGGACGGTTGCTGGACAAGGCGTTCAAGGCCGCCAGGATCGATCGCTCGAAGACGTACCTGACGAACGCGGTGAAGCACTTCCGGTTCACCGAGCGCGGCAAGCGCAGGATCCATAAGCAGCCCAGGCGCGGCGAGGTCGTGGCCTGCTTCCCGTGGTTGCGGGAGGAGATCCGCGTGGTGAAGCCGCGGCTCGTGGTCGTGCTGGGGGCCGTCGCGGCGAAGGCGGTGCTGGGGCCGTCGTTCAAGCTGACCGAGCACCGCGGCGAGGTGCTGGAGCACGACGGGCTGCGGGTCGGGGTGACGGTGCACCCGTCGGCGGTCGTGCGGGCCGAGAACTTCAGCGAGGCGTTCGACGCGTTCGTCGCGGATCTGCTGGCGCTGAAGAAGGCCTGAGAACGGGACAACCCCCGGACGACTCCTGCGCGAGCAGGCCGAGCGGGACCAGCGCTCGAAGTCCGGGGGTCGGGTGGCTGCCTGGGTTTACGACAAGGCGTCACCAAAAGGCGGTCCTATCGGACAGCCACCTCACGAGTCCTGTTGCTATACAACTTCGGACCACCTCCTCTCGTGTGTAAGACGAACCTATGTCGGGATCGGCCGGGCTCGCAACGGACTTTTCTCACGCCGCCCGGCACGTCTGTTTCGCGTAGAATCCGCACCCATGGTGCGCATCCCACTGACGTCGCTGGAACGGGAGCGCGGCAGGCGGCTCGGTCAGTTGCTGCGGGACGCCCGCGGCGAGGAGAGCATGGTCGAGATCGCGGCCCGCGCCGGCCTGTCCGCCGAGACCGTGCGCAAGATCGAGACCGGACGTGCCCCCACGCCGTCGTTCTTCACCATCGCCGCTCTCGCGGGTGCGCTCGGAATCTCACTCGATTCCATCAACGAACTGCTGACTCCGCAAAGTCGATCAGCCTAGTTCGCTCGATCGTTTGTTGTTTCGCTCGTCGAGTCGCCGCTGAAGTCGGGATGATCGGTGATCTTTCGTCAAGCCCGGCGACGACGAGCAGTGCTGTGGCCACGGCGCTGACCACCGCTCGCTGATCTTTCACCACGCGACCGGCATGGCCAGCGGACCTCGCATGGCCATGCCGGTCCGCCATGTCACGTCACCGGCCAGGCGCAGGTCCGGGAACCGTTCGAGGAGCGCCGTCAGCGCTACCTGCACGTCCATTCGCGCCAGCTGTGCGCCGATGCAGTGGTGCGGTCCGTGTCCGAACGCGAGGTGCCCCTTGGCGTTGCGCGTCACGTCGAACCGGTCGGGGTCGGGGAACTGGCGGGGATCGCGGTTGGCCGCGTGCTTCGCGAGCAGCACGGGTTCGCCCGCGTGCACCGTGCCGCCGCTCAGTTCGACGTCCTCCAGCGCGTACCGGGGCAGGATGTCAGCGATCTCCTGGCCCGGGATCCACCGCAGCAGCTCCTCGACGGCGCCGGGCATCAGTTCCGGGTCTGCGCGTAGCAGTGCGGCCTGGTCCGGGAACGTCAGCAGGGTGTGGACCGAGTTGACGATGTGGCTCGCGGTGGAGTCGTAGCCCGCGCCGAGCAGCAACACCGTGATCTGCACCAGTTCTTCGGCGGTGAGCCGGTCGCCTTCCTCCTGTGCCACCACCAACGCGCTGATCAGGTCGTCCTCCTGGTGCACGCGGCGCTGGTCGGCGAGGCCCGCGAGGTAGCCCGCGAGTTCGCCGAGCTTCGACAGCTTCTCCTCGTCGGTCATCGCCGTGGTCGACATGAACGCCTCGGCGAGCGACTGGAAGTGGTCGCGGTCGTCGTACGGCACGCCGAGCAGGTCGCAGACCATCAGTCCTGGCAACGGAATCGCGAACGCGGTCAGGAGATCGGTGGGCGGGCCGGCCTTCTCCACCTCGTCCAGCAGGTCGCCGGCCACCCGTTGCGCGGTGGCGCGCAGCTGTTCGACGCGGCGCACGGTGAACGCGTGCGACAGCAGGCGGCGCAACCGGGTGTGGTCCGGCGGGTCGAGGTCGGTCAGAATCGCCCCGATGCGCGTCGGGCCCATCCGGGGCGTGTCCCGCACGGCCGCCTGCGCGAGGCTGAACCTCGGGTCGCTCAGCGCTAATCGGACGTCGTCGTATCTGGTGAGCAGCCAGCCCTCTTCTCCGTGGGGGAGTTTGACGCGGGCGAGCGGCTCCTCGTCACGTAGTTCGGCGTACATCGGGTGCAGGTCGAGTCCCTCCACCGGACCGAACGGGTAGGAACGCGCGATCATGAGCATCCTCCAGGGGTTCGCGGCCAACTCAGCGTACTTCCGGTAAACGCTTACATCCGAGGCTTGACCGGTCTTGACCGTCTTCTTTGGCGGACCTAGGCTGCCGTCGGACGTACACATCCGATCTTTGGGCGCCGCCGCCAACGGACCTGAAGGGTGCTGGAGTGGAGCTGTCGCGGCGCGGGCTCATGGGCGGGGTGGTGGCGGGGGCGGCGCTCACGGCGTTGCCCGCCGGAGCGGAGGCGGAGACCTCCGGGTACACGACGAGGATCGACTGGGAGAGGTTCCTCGGCGAGCAGGACCTGGTGTGGCAACGGATTCCGCGTGCCTGGTACGAGGGACCGTTCCTGGGCAACGGGTTTCTCGCCACCGCCGTCTACCGCGAGCCCGGCGCGAACGCTGTCCGGTTCACCGTGGACCACGCGAAGGTGCAGGACCACCGGCCGCAGTTCGGCAACGAGTGGGGCGTGGCGCGGCTGCCGGTCGGGCGGCTGCTGCTGACACCGGTCGGCCAGATCACCGGGGTCGACCTTCGGCTCGACCTGTGGAACGCCGAACTGCGCGGCAAGATCGTCACCGACCGCGGTGAGCTGGCGATCAGGCTGTTCGTGCACGCCGAGAAGTCGTTGCTGCACCTGGAAGTTCGTCCCACAGGCGGCGAACGGGCGGTCAAGCTGGAGTTCCAGCCACTGGACGCGTTGAGCCCGCGCACGATCCGCGAACCACCGCCCGCGACGTTCCCGCTGAACCCCAAACCCGTCAGCCGCACCGTGAACGGGCTGACGCTCGTCACCCAGGAGATGGTCGCGGGCGGTCAGACCGCCACGGCACATCGGACGCGCGAGCGGCACGGTCGCACGGATCTCCTTCTGTCCGTGGAACATTCGTTTCCGGACAGGACAGCGGAGGCCACGGTCAGGACCGCGATCACCACGGCGCTGGCACCGGAAGTGCTGCGGCAACAGCATCAAAGATGGTGGCATCGCTTCTACCGCAAGAGCTTCGTGTCCGTGCCGGACGCGTTGATGCAGAGCTTCTACTGGATCCAGCTGTACAAGCTCGCGTCGGGCGCACGCCGGGAGGCGCCGATCATGCCGACCAGCGGGCCGTGGCTGGAACCGACGCCGTGGCCGTCGGTGTGGTTCAACCTCAACGCGCAGCTCGAGTACTGGCCGGTGCTCGCGTCGAACCACCTCGAACTCGACCCGATCCCGCGCACGATCTCGCAGCACCAGCAGATCCTCGTGGACGCACTGCGGCCCGAGTTCCGGGCGGACTCGATGGGGTTGCGGCGCAGCACCGATCCGACGTTTCAGGACGCCGGGTTCGTCGGCTCGCCGCTGCACCCCTCGCCGGATCCGGAGATCGGGAACCTGCCGTGGTTGCTGCACAACGCGTGGCTGCACTATCGCCACAGCATGGACGAACGGATCCTGCGCGACACCGTTTTCCCGGTGCTGCGCCGATCCACGAACTACTACCTGCACTTCCTGCGCAAGGGCGACGACGGCAGGCTGCACCTGCTGCCCACCTACTCACCCGAGTACGGCGTCGCACCGGACTGCAACTACGACCTCGCGTTGCTGCGCTGGTCGTGCCGCACGCTCGTCGAGTCCGCGAAGATCCTCAAGATCTCCGACCCGCTGGCCGCGCGCTGGCAGGAGGTGCTGGACCAGCTCGTCGACCATCCGACGGACGCGGGCGGGTTCATGATCGGCGCCGGGGTGCCGTTCGCGAAGTCGCACCGGCACTACTCGCACCTGCTGGCCGTCTACCCGCTGCATGAGGTCACCTGGGAGCAGCCGGAACGTCGTGACCTCATCGAACGCTCGCTGAAGCACTGGCTGAGCTTCGAGGGGTCGTTGCGGGGCTTCACCTTCACCGGCGCCGCGTCGATCGCCGCCCAGATGACCAGGGGAGACGACGCACTGGGTTACCTGCGTGAGTTCGTGGCCAGGTTCGCGCAGCCCAACACCATGTACTTCGAGGCGGGGCCGGTGATCGAGACGCCGCTGAGCGCCGCGAAGTCGTTGCAGGACATGCTGGTCCAGAGCTGGGGCGGGCTGATCCGGATCTTCCCCGCCGTGCCGTCCGGCTGGCGGGACGTCACGATCCACGACACCCGCACCGAGGGCGCGTTCCTGGTCAGCGCGGTGCGTCGCGGCGGGAGGACGCGGTTCGTGCGGGTGCTCAGTGAGGCCGGCCAGCCGTGCCGGGTGCGCACGGGCATCGACGGGCCGCTTATCGTGCGCGGCTGCTCGCGATGGAGCGTCCGGGACGGCGTGGTCGAGCTGGGACTGCGGAGGGGCCAGGAGGCCCTGATCCACGCGAAGGGCGAGCGCGACTTCACCATCGCGCCGGTGCGGATCACGTCGCCGGGCCGGCGCTGGGGGCTGCCCGCGTTGCCACCCGGTGGTAGCGCGGTGCCGGTGGACATCAGCGCGTCGTTCGACAACGACGGGCTGTCCAACGAGTTCACCAGCCGTGACGGGGACTTCGACGGGCTGGGCGACACCTATCCGGCCGCGCAGCTGCCGCAGACCGGGTCCGTCACCGACGACGGTGTCCTGTTCGAGTTCCACAACGGCGACGAGGCCAGCAGGAACAACACCGTCGCCAGTGGACAGACACTCGCCGTTCCCGCCGGGAAGTACGGGAAGCTGCACCTGCTCGCGGCCGCCGACACCGGCAACGTCGAGGCGGACGGCGCGGTGGTGTACGCCGACGGCGCCGTTCCCGCCCGGTTCCGCGTGACGGCCTGGCAGCAGCGGCCGCAGTTCGGCGAGTCGGAACCCGTTGCCACGACGCTGATGCACACGCCGTCCGGTCCGGTGACCAGGCAGGTGTCGATCTTCCACCAGTTCGTCGAACTGGACGCCGCCCGAGAGCTCTCCGCCGTCACCCTGCCCAGGACGAGCGGGCCACGCCTGCACGTCTTCGCGATCACCTTGGAGAAGCCGAAGTGAGATCACTGCTCACCGCGCTGGCGCTGGTCGCAGCGTCCGTGGTCGTCCCCGCACCACCCGCATCGGCCGTGGATCCGACGTTGGCGCTGACGCCTCCGATGGGGTTCAACAACTGGAACACCACCGGCTGCGACATCAACGAGCAGATGATCCGCGACATGGCGGACATCTTCGTGACGAAGGGTCTCAAGGACGCCGGCTACCAGTACGTCAACGTCGACGACTGCTGGGCCGACGCCACCCGTGACCCGGCGACCGGCCGGTTGCGCCACCATCCCGTTCGCTTTCCCAGTGGCATGAAGGCGTTGGCGGACTACGTCCACGCGCGTGGACTCAAGTTCGGCATCTACACCAGCGCTGGTGTTCAGACCTGCGCCAAGACCATGCCGGGTGCGCTGGACCACGAGGAGATCGACGCGCAAACGTTCGCGGACTGGGGCGTCGACTACCTGAAGTACGACAACTGCAACAACGAGGGCCGTCCCGCCCTGGAGCGCTACACGAAGATGCGGGACGCACTGAAGAAGACCGGCCGCCCGATCGTCTACTCGATCTGCGAGTGGGGCCAGAACAAGCCGTGGGAGTGGGGCAAGGGCGTTGGGCACCTGTGGCGCACCACCGGTGACATCAACGACACCTGGTCCAAGACCGTGGAGATCCTGAAGCTCAACGCGCCGCTCGACGCCTATGCCGGGCCGGGACACTGGAACGACCCCGACATGCTGGAGGTCGGCAACGGCCGGCAGACCACCGTCGAGTACCAGAGCCACTTCGCACTGTGGTCGATCATGGCGGCGCCATTGCTGATCGGCGCGGACCTGCGCAAGATCTCGGCCGAGCACCTCGACATCCTGCGCAACAAAGAGATCATCGCGGTCAACCAGGACCGGCTGGGCGTGCAGGGGAAGGTGATCGGGCAGAAGGACGGGCACTGGGTGTTCGTGAAGCCCCTGGCCAACGGGGACAGGGCGGTGGCGCTGTTCAACGAGTCCGAGGTGAACGCGACGATCTCGACTTCGGCGCGTGCGGCGGGGTTGCCCGCGAGCCTCGGGTACACCGTGCGGGATCTGTGGCAGGGCAAGAACTTCCAGTCCGCCGGGCAGATCTCGGCCTCGTTGCCTCCGCACGGCACCGCGATCTTCCGGGTGAAGGCGTCGCAGGACTGGTACCGGCACGAGCCGGCGATCGACACGTCACTGGACGTCGCAGCCTCGGTTCCCGGCATTCCGGGCACTCTCACGCCTGCTGGGGAGCCGTTCGTTGCTAGCGTGACCGCTACGAACCAGGCACCGATTCCGTTGCTGAACGCCTCTACTTCCTTCGCGGCGCCTGCCGGGTGGAAGGTCGAGAAGCTCTCTTCCGAACGCGCTGCGGTGTTGCTGACCTCGCAGTCGGTGCAGAGCAGATGGCGGGTCACACCCCCTGCCGGGGTCTCGGCTGGGACGCATGTGTTGCGTGGCTCGCTGGGCGCCGCCTGGGTTGGGCACGGCCAGTTGTCGCGACCGGTGGAGTCCGGGGTGCTCGTGCCTGGTGCCGGGCCGTCAGGGGAGGTGTGGGCGAGTGACGTCCAGTTCACCACCGAGCGCAGCGGGTACGGACCGGTCGAGCGGGACCGGTCCAACGGCGGCTACGTCGGTGGTGACGGCAAGACGTTGACCATCAACGGGAAGACGTACGCGAAGGGGCTCGGCGCGCACGCTCAAGCCGAATTGATCCTGTACGTGGGTGGGCGTTGCACGTCGTTCTCTTCTGATGTCGGCATCGACGACGAGCGGGACGTGAACCAGCTCGGGTCGGCGGTCTTCGAGGTCTGGGCGGACGGCACGAAGGTCGCCGACAGCGGGCTGCGCACGTGGCGCGACGACGCGGTGTCGTTGGCGGGTTCCCTGAAGGGCGCCAAGTTCCTGCGGCTGGTGGTCGGCGACGGCGGTGACGGCGTCAGGTTCGATCGAGGAGACTTCGCCGCCGCAAGGCTGACCTGCTGAGCGCGACGGCCGCGATGACGGCGACGAGCACGCCCGTGGACAGGATCTGGCCGCGGGCCTGCTCGTCGCTGAGCATCAGCACGATGATGCCGGCGATCGCCGCCAGCGCCAGCCAGGAGAGGTACGGATAACCCCACATGGGGACCGCCGGGTTCTCGTAGGTGCGGCGCAACCGGATCTGGGAGACCGCGACGAACGCCCAGACGACCAGCAGCGCCGAGCCGACCGCGTTGAGCAGCAGCAGGAACACCGTGTCCGGCCACAGGTAGTTGAGGAGCACGGAGAAGAAACCGAACGCCGTGGAGGCGAGCACGGCGTTGCGCGGGACGCCGTTCTGCTTGGTCAGCAGGGCTTTCGGCGCCTCGCCGCGTTCGGCGAGCGAACTGAGCATGCGAGCGGCGCCGTAGAGCGTGGCGTTGATGGCGCTCAGCAGTGCCACGAAGATGACGACGTTCATGATCTGCCCGGCCGCCGGGATGCCGATCCGGTCGAGCACCGCCACGTACGGGCTGGCGCCGACCTCGGAGTCGTTCCAGGGCAGGAGAGTCACGACCACGGCCATCGAGCCGAGGTAGAAGACGAGCAGCCGGGTCATCGACGTCCGGACGGCCTTCTTGATGGCGTGCTTCGGGTCTTCGGCATCGGCCGCGGCGATCGTGACGACCTCCAGGCCACCGAACGCGAACACCACCGCCATGAACCCGGCGATGACGCCGCCCCAGCCGTTCGGGAGGAAGTCTTGGAGATTCTGCGTGCCGGGCGAGTCGACGTTGGGCAGCAGGCCGGCGATCGCTGCGGCTCCCAGCAGGAGGAAGAGGACGATCGCGGCGACCTTGAGGCCGGCGAACCAGAACTCGAACTCGCCGAAGTTGCGGACACCGGCGAGGTTCACGGCGGTGAGCGCGGCCATGAAGATCAGCACCCAGGCCCATTGAGGGATGGCGGGGACCCAGCCTGACGCGATCTTGGCCGCGCCGGTCGCCTCCACCGCGAGCACGACGCCGACCGCCGCCCAGTACGTCCAGCCGACCGTGAACCCGGCCCACGGACCGATCGCCTTCTCCGCGTGCACCGAGAACGCGCCGCCGCTCGGATGTTCGGCGGCCATTTCCCCGAGCATGCGCAGCACCAGCAGCGCCAGAATTCCGGCAAGTCCGAACGAGATGAGCACGGCCGGTCCGGCCAGCGCGATGCCCGCCCCCGTCCCGACGAACAGACCCGCTCCGATCACGCCACCCAGCGCGATCATGGTGACATGCCGTTCCCGCAGGTGAGTCACGCTCTCAAGCCCCGTTCGAGTGTGCCGATGGCGGCCCGATAGTGAGTTCATGGCGGCGGAGAGTCAAATCGTGTGATCGGAGTTACACCGTACTGAAACAGAGTGAGGGTGAGATCGATGAACTCGCCTGAGGGAGTACTGCCGTCCGGAGTTCTGCCGCAGCTCGACACGTTCTCCGGCGCGCTGGAGCGTTACTCGAGCTGGGGGTGGCTCGTGCTGCGGTCGGAGAACCGGCTGCTGCTGACCACCGACCACACCGTGTCCGCCGTGGAGATGGCGGCCGGGATCGGCGGGGAGGTGCAGCACTACCTGTCCGTGCGGATGCTCGGCGGGCCGGTGGTGGTGTTGCCGTCCGCGTCCGGGGCCGCCGGGCGGTGGCTCATCCTCACTGAGTCCGCTGATGAGGCTTCGCAGGTGAACTTGATCCGGTTGCGGGCTCGTGGGGCTTTGACGCATCGGTTGGGGACGTTGGTGCCGTTGCCGCCTTCGCGGATTGACGGGGGCGGGGTTCGGTGGTTGGGGGACGTGCCTGGGGGGCGGCCGTTCTTGCCGCCGTTTTCGGCTGTGGTGGCGGCTTTGCGGGCGGTTACGGAGACTGCTGGGCTGCGGTGAGTGGCGGGGCTGCGGGTGGCGGGCTTGGGTTGAGTCGGCGGGTCGCGGCCTTGCGGGTGGCGGGCTTGCGGGTGGTCACCTTGCGGGCGGCCACGTTGCGTTGAGCTGGCGGGTCGCGACCGGGCGGGTGGTCACCTTGCGGGCGGCGACCTTGCGTTGGGTGCTTCCCCTGGGGGCTCTGCCCCCAGACCCCCGGCAATCTGATCGGGGGAGGGCGCCACGCGTGGGTTGATGGCACGCCTGTTGCGTTGGGCGGCTGCCTGTTGCGTAGTTGGGTTGCGGGCCCGCTCGGTAAGGACGGCTCGCCTTCGGCGTCGCTGGATCAGGCCGCTGGGGCTGTCTCAGGCCGCTGGGGGTAGGACGTTCGTCCTGAAGTGGTTGAGGGTGTTGCCTCGTTCGGCGAAGTTCACCACCACGTAGGTGCCGTTGCGGCCCTGTGCGAGGCCCACGCCTACGCGGGTCGACGCCTTCCAGACCATGGCGGTGAAGTGCAGGACGCCGTAGTCGATGTTCGACTGCGTCATCTCTTTGCTGTAGTCGTAGCGGCGCGATTCGGCATACCAGTCTTCCAGGGCTTTCACGATCACTGAATCGATTGCTTTGCGGCCGCCGGTCTCGTACAGGTTCTCGCCGTAGGTGTTGTCGGGGCGGTGCTCGAAACTGTTTGTCGTGTGGAGATGGTCTGCCCATTCTTGCGCCGTTCTTGACACTTCGGAATCGAGGGAGAAAGGCGGCACGCCGTGCTTTGCGCGGTAGGAGTTCATGAGTCCTACCGCCGTGGAAACGGGGTCCGCGGCCACCGACGGGGTGGTGGGCAGGAGTAGAGCTGCCGCCACGGCGATTACGGTGAGCATCGATCGCATGACTAGTTTTGTCCCCCAAATGGGGTAGGGAAGGCAATAGTCATGGGCAAATCCGTTGTCTTGATAGGCGGTGTGTAGTCATGCCATAGTCTTGGTGTGTGACGCGGGTCATTGGTGGGCTAGGTGTCTGGGGATACCCCTACGACCCCCTTGCGTTACCGCCGACTACCCCGGTTGCGATGCAAATTCACTCCACAGGACGCGGCTGAGGCTCTACGGTTTGTGATGTCGAACACCAACGTGAGGAGCTGGACATGGATGGCTACGAAATTCTCGCCGACGAGGATGGCCACGTTCGCGGGTACGACTAGAGCTCAACTCCACTGGCCGCGTGAGGGAGTCACCCCGAAGCGACTCCCTCACGGCCTGAGTGGTTAGTGGGGCGTTGTTGGTCAGGACTGGGAATGTGCCCTGGCCGTGCTCGCGCGGATCACCAGCGTCGTCGGAAGTTCGCGGTGCTCGGGCTGTCCGCCTTCGAGCAGGGTGGCCAGGAGGTCCACGGCCACCTCGCCTGCGGCCTCGGTCGGCATGTGGACTGTCGTCAGCGCTGGGGAGCACATCGTCGCGTACAGGATGTCGTCGAAGCCGGTCACGCTGATCTGCTCCGGCACCTTGACGTCGTGCTCCGCGAGGTAGGCGAGCGCGCCCAGTGCGATCAGGTCGTTGTAGGCGATGAACGCCGTCGCGCCGGTGCTGAGCGCCTGTTCGGCGGCTGTGTAGCCGCCGTCGAAGTTCGGGTCGAACGAGCCGAGCAGTTGGGCGCGGCCGTTCAGGCCCTGCATCCTGCGGTTGTTCGACCACGCTGCCGCGGGGCCGCCCAGGTAGACGTAGTCCCTGTGGCCCAGTGATTCCAGGTGTGTGACTACCTGCTCCATGCCGTTGGCGCTGTCCATCAGGACGGACGAGACGCCCGGCACGATGCGGTTGATCAGCACCAGCGGTGTGGCCGCGGCCAGGTCGATGATCGTCTCGTCGGACAGCAGTGACGCGCAGAGCACCACGCCGTCCACCTGTGACGCCATGGTGCGGACCAGTTCGGCCTCGGTCTCGGGGTCCTCCCTGCTGTCGCAGAAGAACACCGAGGTGCCGGCCTCGCCCGCCTTCGTCTGCACGCCCCGCAGGACGGACGGGAAGAAGGGGTTGAGGAGGTCGGGCACCACGACGGCGAGGTTGCCGGTGCGGCCGGTGATCAGGCTCCTCGCCGCCCGGTTCGGCTGGTAGCCGAGCCCGGCGACGACGTCCAGAACCCGTTGCCGGGTCGCGTCCTTGACCAGGCCCGGCGCGCTCAGCGCACGCGAGACGGTCGAGACGGAGACCTGAGCCTGGCGAGCGACATCCCTGATCGTGACGGCCACGCGCAAATCATCGCAGTCAAGGTCAAGAGCGACCTGCCAAACGGTTAGAGCTCCAGGCCGGTCAGGACCAGCACGCGCTGTTCGGTGAGGTCGTCCATGGCCGCGCGCAGGCCCTCGCGGCCGATGCCGGACTCCTTCACGCCGCCGTACGGCATCTGGTCCGCGCGGTAGCTCGGCACGTCGCCTACGATCACGCCGCCGACCTGGAGTCGTTGCGCGGCACGGAAAGCGAGCCGCACGTCCGTGGTGAACAGGCCCGCCTGCAGGCCGTACCGGGAACTGTTGACGCGGTCGAACGCCTCCTCGACGCTGTCGACCCGCGTCAGCGTCACGACCGGGCCGAACACCTCCTCGGCGTTGACCTTCGAGTCCTCCGGCACATCTGTCAGCACTGTCGGCGCGTAGGTGCGGCCATCGCGGGTGCCGCCGGTCAGGACTGTGGCACCGGCTTCCCGGACCCACGACTCGACGCGGTCCGCGGCGGCGTCGTTGATCAACGGGCCGACGTCGCCGGCCACGTCGAGCTTGTTCACGTGCTGCACAACGGCTTCCGAGACCGCGTCGTACACGTCGGTGTGCACGTAGACGCGTTGCACCGAGATGCACGACTGGCCCGCCTGGTACATCGCGAACGTGGCGATGCGCTGTGCCGCGAACTCGACGTCCTGCCAGTCCGGCGCGACGATCGCGGCCGCGTTGCCGCCGAGCTCCAGCGTCACGTGCTTGCGCGGCACGCGGTCCTTGATGCCCCAGCCGACCGGGCCGGAACCGGTGAACGACACGACCGGCAGGCGCGGGTCCTCGACCAGCGCCGCGGTGTCCTCATTGGACAGGTGCAGGATCGAGAAGGCGCCGTCGGGCAGGTCGGTCTCGGCCAGCAGCTCGCCGAGCAGGAACGCGACCTTCGGGGTGGCGGGCGCCGGCTTCAGCACGATCGGCGCGCCCACCGCGATGGCGGGAGCGACCTTGTGCGCCACCAGGTTCAGCGGGAAGTTGAACGGCGCGATGCCCAGCACCGGACCGCGCGGCACCCGGCGGACCAGCGCGAGGCGGCCCTCGGCGGACGGGTCGGTGTCGAGGCGCTGCAGCTCACCGGAGAACCGGCGGGCCTCCTCGGAAGCCCAGCGGAACGTGGAGATCGCGCGGGTCACCTCGACGCGCGCCCACTTCGGCGGCTTGCCCGAGTCGTTGTTGATGGCCTGCGCGAACTCCTCGGCGCGGTCGGCCAGGCGCCGCGACACGTGGTCCAGCGCGGTCGCACGACGGTGCGCGGGCAGCGCGGCCAGTTCGGGGGCGACGGCAGCGGCCTTGGCGACCGCGTTCTCGACGTCTTCCTGAGTGTGAAATTCGATCATGCGAGCAGGGCTCCTTCGAGCACGTCGAGTCCTTCGGCGAGCAGGTCGTCCGGAATGACCAGCGGGGGCAGCAGGCGGATCACGTTGCCGTAAGTGCCGCACGTCAGCACGACGACACCCTGTTCGTGGCACGCTTTCGCGACGCGCGCGGCGACGTCGGGCGTGCGTTCGGTGAACTCGATGGCGAGCATGGCGCCACGTCCGCGGATGTCCGCGATGATGTCGGTCTTCTCCGCGATCGCCCTGAGACTGGTCAGCACGGTCTCCTCGATGCGGCGGGCGGCGGCGTTCAGGTCGCGCTCGCGCATCGTGCGGATGGCACCCAGGGCCGCCGCGCACGCCACCGGGTTGCCGCCGTAGGTGCCGCCGAGGCCGCCGACGTGCACGGCGTCCATGATCTCGGCGCGCCCCGTGACGGCGGCGAGCGGCAGGCCGCCCGCGATGCCCTTGGCCGTGGTGATCAGGTCCGGCACGACGCCCTCGTGGTCGAGCGCGAACCACGAACCGGTGCGGCAGAAGCCCGTCTGGATCTCGTCTGCCACGAACAGGACGCCGCGCTCACGGCACCATTCGGCGATCGCCGGCAGGAAGCCCTCGGCGGGGGCGATGAAGCCGCCCTCGCCCTGGATCGGCTCGATCACGACGGCGGCGGTGTTGTCCGCGCCGACCTGCTTCTCGATCGCGGCGATGGCCTTCTGAGCCGCTTCGTGGCCGGTCAGGCCGTCGTGCAGCGGGTAGGACGCCGGCACGCGGTAGACCTCGGGCGCGAACGGGCCGAACCGGTGCTTGTACGGCATGTTCTTGGCGGTCAACGCCATCGTGAGGTTCGTGCGGCCGTGGTAGCCGTGGTCGAACACCACGACGGCCTGCCTGCCGGTGACGTGCCGGGCGATCTTGACCGCGTTCTCGACGGCCTCGGCGCCGGAGTTGAACAGCACCGACCGCTTCTCGTGGTCGCCGGGCGTGAGCTCGTTCAACGCCTCGCAGACGTCGAGGTAGCTCTCGTACGGCGTGATCATGAAGCAGGTGTGGCTGAACCTGTCGATCTGCGCGTGCACCGCCTCGGCCACGGCGGGCGCGGGGTTGCCCACGTTCGTGACGGCGATGCCGGAGCCGAGGTCGATGAGCTGGTTGCCGTCGACGTCGATCAGCAGACCGTCGTCCGCGGAGTCGATGTAGGTGGGCAGCGTCGAGCCCACTCCCGCGGCGACGGCGCCCTTGCGCCGCGCCTGGAGCTCCAGCGATTTGGGACCGGGGATCGCGGTGCGCAGTCGGGTCATGTTCCCCAGCATGGCCCTGGTCAGCACGCTGCGCAGTGCCTGAAATGGCGATCTGTGGGCGTTGAGATGTACAAAGTGGCACATGCCCATCGCGCTGCGGGAACTCGCTCGGACGCTTCGGCTGCCGGTGCTGGCAGGGGACGTGTCGAGGCCGGTCGCATGGGTGCACGGCACGGAACTCGCGGACCCCACGCCGTTCCTCGAAGGGGGCGAGCTGCTGCTCACCACCGGGCTCGCGGTCGTGGGTGCCGACTACGTCGAACGGCTGGTGCGCGCCGGAGTGGTCGGGCTCGGCTTCGGCACCGGGCTGGGCCACGACGTCGTGCCGCCCGTGCTCGTGGAGGCCGCGGCGAAGGCCGACCTGGGGCTGGTCGAGGTACCGCGCGGGGTGCCGTTCATCGCGATCAGCAAGGCGGTGTCGAAGGCTCTCGCGGCGGACGAGTACGCGGCGCTGACCCGGACCAGTGAGGCGCAGAGGGCGCTGACGCGCGCGGCCGTGCGGGGTGGAGTGGGCGGGGTGGTGCGCAGGCTCGGCCAGTGGGTCAACGGCTGGGCGGTGCTGCTCGACTCGGCGGGAGAACCGGTGCACGCGCACAACCCGCGGCTTGTCCCGGACCTGGCGCGGCACCGCGTGCCCGGCCCCGATCCCGACCTCACCGCCGCCGTGGCGAAGGTTCGCACCGCGGGCGGCCTGGCCAGCGCCGCCTTCGAGACCGCGGGCTGGCACGTGTTCCTGCAGGCGTTGGGGAGTCGCGCCAAGGGAGTGCTCGCGGTCGGCACCGCGGCCCCGCTCGACGCCGCCGACCTGAGCATCGTCAACACGGCCGCGTCCTTGCTGACCCTCGCGCTCGCCCAGAACGACGCCGTCGACGCGGCCCACCGGGAGTTGCGAGCAGGGCAGTTCCGCCTGCTGCTGGCGGGGATTCCGGTCGACGGGCTGCCCTCGCGGTTCCGGGTCTTCCTCGTGGACGAGCCGCCAGACGACGGCTTCTGGGCCGAGCACGAAGGCCGGATCATCGTGCTGGCAACGGAGTTCGACGGCTTCGCGTCGTCCGAAGTGGACGCCACCGAGGTCGCGCGCGGCTATCGCGAGGCCCAGCAGGCCCGTCGAGCAGGCGTGCGGACGTTCGAGGACCTCGCCGGCAGCCTGAAGGTCCCGGACGGGTTCGCGGAGGCGTTGCTCGGGCCGCTCGACGCCGAGACCCGCGAGACGTTGCGGGTCTGGCTGACCCACCACGGTGCCTGGGACCCGGCGGCGGGGGAGCTGGGCGTGCACCGGCACACCCTGCGCAACCGGGTGCGCAAGGCCGAGCAGGCTCTCGGCCGCTCGCTCGACTCGCCCGGCCTGCGCGCGGAACTGTGGCTAGCCCTCCACCGCGAAGGTCAGTGAGGCGGTGTAGCCGGACCCGACGTCGCCCGACATGGTCGCCATCTGGTGGTCGACGCCGTCGCGGAACACCATGTCCTGCTTCAGGGACGTCCGCGACATGTTCTGCACGCTCTGCGTGTAACCGGTCGTGCCGTAGACCTCCTTGCACGTCGTCTCGGGCAACGCGAGCTGCGAGGTCGTGATCTTGTTGCCGGCCTTGGTCGCCTCGGCCAGGCTCGGGTAGACCTCGAAGTGGATGTGCGGCCAGCGCCCCGAGTACGCGCCGGGGAAGACGCTGACGAACTTCAGCTTCCCGCTGGAATCGGCCTCCTGGACGCCGCGCAGGAAGTTCTCGTTCTTCACGCGGTCCGAGTACATCGAGTAGTCGCCGTTGATGTCGCAGTGCCACAGGTAGACGGCGGCGCCCGCGAACGGCTTGCCGTCGTCGTTCTGCACCGTCAGGTCGATCGTGAGCTGCACGCCCTCGGCCGTGCGGGTCGAGGAACCGAAGCTGGACCGGATGTCCGATCGCACGATTCCGCTCTGCGTCAACGCGTTCGGGCCGTTGGAGCCGTCGCCGGGGTACGGGCCCGCCGTCTCCTCGGGGATCGGTTCCAGCGGCGAGCCGTCCGCCGTCGTGGACGAGCCGGCGGTGGTGGTCGAGGTCGCGGTGGTGGTCGACGGGGCGCAGGCCACGAGCGTGAGGCCTGCGCCGCCGAGCAGCGACAACGCCCGCCGGCGCCCGAAGAGCGTGGCGAGGTCGAACTGGAGGCCGCGGTCGTGGTTGTCCGTCATGCGCCCAGATTGCGGCCGAATCCTGTGAGCCGCCTGTGGAGAACCTGTCTGTGTTTTATGGCCGCTGCTTCGCAGACGGCGGTGAGTTCGTCGGGAAGTCGGTCGTCCGGCCACCGCTTCGGCCCGAATCGCCTTCGGCGGTTGACCCGAAGAGGCGACCGGACGACCGACACGAACTCACGCTAGCTGAATTCCGGGAGGGTCAGCGCCGAGTGCTCAGGCCGCGCGGCCGGGGCGGGCATCGTCTCGCGGGAGCGCAGGGCGGCGTTGCGGGCGGCCAGCGCCTCGGCGGTGCCGGGGAAGAGTTCGGCGTTGCCCACGTCGACCAGGCCCTGGTTGGCCTCCACGAACGGCCGGATCGTGCGTTCGTACGCCCCGAAGTCGCGCATGTTGCCCGCCAGCACGTACGCGCCGACGAGCGCGAGGCTCGACCCCTGCCCGGTGAGGAACGACGGGGCGTACGCGGCGTCACCGACGAGAGCGACGCGGCCGGACGACCAGTGCGGCATGCGGATCTGGCTGACCGTGTCGAAGAACAGGTCGTCGGCCTCGTGCATCGCCTTGACCAGCCCCGGCACCTCCCAGCCGTCGTCAGCGAACACCGACGCCACGAGATCACGCTGGGCCTGCGGGTCGCGGAACGCACCGAACGGAGCCTCGGCGCGCGTGAAGCTCAGGAACCCGTGCACGCTCTCGTTCGACCCCACCGCGTACAGGGCTGCGGCGCGGCCGGGTTCGTTCCACATCAACGCTTCCTGCCGGAGGTCGAGGTGGTTGGGCAGGGTGAAGCCCGCGAAGCAGTAGCCGAGGTAGCGGTGGAACCGCTCCTCCGGGCCGAACGTCAGCGCCCGCACCGTCGAGTGGAGCCCGTCAGCGCCGATGACGTGGTCGTAGGTGCGTTGAAGGCCGCTGCGGAACGTCACGTCCACGCCACCGGAGTGCTCGGTCATCGTGACGATGGTGTTGTCGAAGAGGAACTCCACGTCGTCGCGCACGGTGTCGTAGAGGATCTCGGCGAGGTCGCCGCGCCGCACCTCCAGGTCACTGTCGTCGCTGCCGGTGAGCGACTCCGGGCGGATCGACGCGACGTGGCTGCCGTCGGCGTCGAGGAACGTGATCTGCCGCGTGTTGACGTGCGCCTCGCGGAGCCGGGGGAGCAGGCCCATCCGGTCGACCACCCCTAACGCGGTGCCGCGGATGTCGATCGGGTAGCCGCCGCCGCGCAGGGCGTGGGACTTCTCCACGACGGTGACGTCGAAGCCGTTCCGCCGCAGCCAGAACGCGAGCGCGGGGCCCGCGATGCTGGCGCCGGAGATCAGGACTGAGCTCATGGTTCCTCCAGATAACTAACTTAGGTATCCTTTTTCAGGCCGCGATGATCGCTACGGTTGCCTGCGAGTGAGGCAAGCATATACCTAAGTTAGGTAAGTAAGGTGTGAGATGAGCGAGGCCCTGGACCCTGCGGCACTGCTGCCGCGCCTGATGCAACTGGGCACCGTGCTCAACCGCAGCCAGCTGGTCGAGCGGGGGATGGAGCACGTCGGCCTCCCGCTCGACCGGCCCGCCCTGACCGTGCTCATCACCCTGCGCATGGCCGGGCAGCCGTTGCGGGTGGGGGAGATCGCCGCACGGATGCAGGTCGTCGGCCCGCACGTCACGAGGCACCTGCACGACCTGGAGCGCGCCGGGCTGGTGCGTCGCGTCGTCGACCCGGACGACCAGCGCGCACGCCTGGTGGAGCTGACGGACACCGGCGCCGCGGCGGCCAGGCGCTACCTGGAGGCCGTCCTGGGCTGGCTCACCGGCGCGGTCGCCGACTGGTCGGAGGAGGACCAGCAGACGCTCGGCCGGCTGCTCAGCCGGTTCGTGGACGACCTCCAGGCGCACCTCAGCCGAGAGTGAGCAGCACGGTGCTGGAGCCGTGTCGGGGCTGAAGCTTCAGCACCGTGCCACCGAACGTGCCGGGCGCCGAGGAGACAGCCGCCCAGCCCGTCGCCCTGCCGCGCAGGTCCTCGACGGTCGAGGCCCGCACCGGTGTGCCGTCGATCACCACGCGCTGCACGTTCGCCGGCACCATCAGCTGCGACTCGCCCGGAGCGTTTCGCAGCGTCACGAGGACGTGCTTGCCGAACGAGTCGACCCGCAGGTTGCCGAACGTCCCGTCCGCCGTGGGCGACACGAGCCAGCCCGCGCGGTCGCGCCGGTCCAGGTCGTTGACGTCCCAAGCCTTCGACCAGACGTCCGGTGTGCGGAAGTTGAACGGCATGGCCGACGAAGCCCGCAGGTACAGCGGGAACTCGTCCAAAATGGACTCACGCGTGATCGTCCTGCCGCCGGTCACGCGCTCCCCGGAGAACAGGTCGATCCACTCACCGCGAGGCAGCCAGACGTCGACCGGCGTCGGTTTTCCTGCCGCCCCATCGGTTTCGGCGCGATCGGCGGTCACCGGTGCCGCGAGCAGGTCCGGACCGACCATGAACTGCTGGTCGGCCTTCCACGCCGCCTCCTCGCCGGGGTAGCGGAACGCCATGGGCTGTGTGATGGGCGTGCCGTCTCGTGAGGCGCGAACCGCCTGCGCGTACAGGTACGGGAACAGCTCGTAGTGCAGGACGGCCGCCCGCTTGAACCGCTCGAACGTCACCGCGTCGTACAGCCACGGCGTCGAGTTGCGGCCGGAGCTGCCGACCTGGAACACCGGCGTCACCGCGGACTGCTGCGCCCACCGCACGAACAACGACTCCGACGGGCCGCCGCCGAGGTTGCGGTAGCCGCCGATGTCCGAGCCGTGCACGGGGTGGCCGGAGATCCACGAGTTGATGCCGCGCCGGGTCGTGAGCCGCAGGCCGTCGAAACTCATGTCGGCGTCGGCCTGCCAGAACCCGTGCAGGAGTCCGGGCATCCCGTCGCCGCCCGCGCGGAACAACGTCGTGTAGTCGTCCCCGTGCACCTTCCGCAGCATCTTCACCACGGATTCCGCGTACAGCAACGGATACTCGTTGTGGATCAGCGTTCCAGGGCCGCCGGCGAACGTCGTCTCCTCGAAGTTGTGCTCCTCGCCGCGGTCGCCCTTCACGAAGTTCACGCCCATGCGGAACACGGCTTCCAGCCGGGCCTCGTAGTGAGCCCGCGCGACGGGGTTCGTGAGGTCGATGTCCCAGACGTTCGTGCGATCGGACTGGGCGAAAGAGCCCTCCGGATAGTCGTGCGGGCACGTCTTGCCGTCCGCGGCCTTGCTCAGGAACGGCGCCACCCACACGCCCATGTTCACGCCACGCGACCGCATCCAGTCGATCGTGCCCTGCGCGTCCGGGTACATCGTCCTGTCGAACTTCAACGCGCCGATGCACGCGTAGGTCGGCCGGGCGCCCTCCGGACCCTGCTCCCACGGGTTGTCGACCCACAGCGTGTCCAGCGGGACGCCGCGCGCCTGGAACTGCGTGACGTCCTCGACGACCTCGTCTGAGTGGGTGTACTTGTCGCGCCACTTGGTCAGCGCGAACTGGCGGGCCGGCGGCAGCGTGGGCGTGCCGACGCGCTTGAAGTAGGCGCTGTTGACCTGTGCCGGTGAGCCCGAATAGACCTCGTAGTCGAGGCGGGAGGTCTTGAAGCACAACTGAATCCGGTCCGGCACGCCGAACGTCACCGGGCAGGGCGCCGGCTTGTCCGCGCAGTGGTCGTCGGCCAGGGCGCCGGGGAACGCCGTCCTGCCGATCGCGCGGGTGTCGGCGTAGATGCCGTAGCCCGCGCTGGACGTGAAGAACGTCGAGGGTGCGCCGTTCTTGTTGCACTTGCCGAACGTCGAGGCGCCGACGAACACTGCCTTGTTCAGCAGCACACGTCGTTGCAGGTCGACGAACATCGTGTGCGCGCCGCCGCCGAGGAAGTGCTCCTCCAGCGAGCCGGTCAGGTTCGCCGACACCTGCCCGACGCCGGTCGACGGCTCCAGCGTCCAGCCGACGCGCAGGCCCCGCTCGGTCCGCGTCACGACCACGTCGGCCGTCCGTGCGACCTCGGTGGTCGCCACGACGTAGCGCACGCCGCCCGGAACCCGTTTCTGGGCGACGACCTTCGTCAGCGAGTGCTGCGTGCCGTCGGCGAGGCGGTAGAACGTCTCGCGCTGGCCGGTCAGCGCGCGCCCGCCGTCCTGGAAGTCCAGCGAGAACGGGCTGTTCACGGCCTTCCACGTCAGGCCTGTGCCGGCCATCGCGATCGGTGCGCCGGCCGAGAGGCCGGCTGCCACCAGGAGAAGTGTGAGCAGGTGTCTCACGCCGGCACCACCCCGTTGATCGTGGTGTTGCGGAACACCAGGTCGTCGGTGTGCTCGATCAGGTTCGGTTCGGCGATCGCGGTGAACGCCGAGCTGGTGATCCGGACGTTCCTGACGTGCTGCTGCGGGAAGCCGCGGAAGGTCGCCGCGATCCGGCCGCCGTTGATCCGCATCCGGTCGATCGTGAGGTTGTCGATCCGCGGGAAGAAGCCCTTCGTGCCGCCGTTCTGGTAGTACATCGACACGAACAGGACCTCGCGCTCGACGTTCTGCCCGAAGACGTTGCGCAGGTGCACGCCGTCGATCACGCCGCCGCGGTCCTGGTTGGTCTTGACGTAGAGGGCGTGCTTGATCGGGTACCGGCCGGGGAAGTCCGGCGCGTTGATCTCGCAGTCGCGGCAGAAGACTCGAGACACACCACCGGACATCTCGCTGCCGATCGTGATTCCACCCCACCGGCCGGAGAACTTGCAGCGCTCCACCACGACGTGCGTGGACGGGATGCCGACGCGTCGTCCGTCGGCGTCCCGGCCGGACTTCAGCACGACGCAGTCGTCGTTGGTGTTGAACTTCGAGTCGTGCACGTGCGCGTAGGACGACGAGTCGAGATCCACGCCGTCACCTTGGGAGTTCGTGGAGTAGATCTCGATCCGGCGCACGGTGATGTTGCGGGAGAACACGAAGTGCAGCGACCACATCGCCGGGTTGCGGATCAGCACGTCCTCGACCAGCAGGTTCTGGCAGCGGAAGAACTGGATCATGTTCGGTCGCATGTTCTTCCCCGGTCCCATGATCCGCTGCTCGACCGGGACGCCGTCCTCGCCCCACTGCCGCAGCAACGTCGTCGAGCCCGCGCCCCAACTGGCCCATTTGCCGTTCACCGCGTCGCCGTCGAGGGTGCCGCCGCCGGTGATGGCGATGTTCTTCTGCTCGAACGCGTAGATGAACGGCTGGTAGTTGTGGCAGAGCGTGCCCTCCCAGCGGGTGAGCACGAGCGGCAGGTAGTCCTCGGGATCGGTGGAGAACTTGACGGTGGCGCCTTCCGAGACGTGTAGCTCCACATTGGACAGAAGACGGATGCCGCCGGTGAGGAACGTGCCCGCGGGCACCACGACACGTCCGCCACCGGCACGATGGCACGCGGTGATCGCGCGCTGGAACGCCTCGGTGTTCTTGGTGAGGCCGTCACCCTTCGCACCGAACGCGGTGACGTCGTAGTCCTTCCCGCAGATGCGCGGAGGGCAGATCCGTGCCAGGATCGACGGCACCTCGTGCCAGGGATCCGCTGCCGCGGCGGCGATCCCGGTGGGCAGCAGGAGACCGGCGGCGGCCAGGCCGGAGGCACGTGCGAAATCACGACGTGACAAGGACACGGGTTCCCCTCAGACCTTCTTGCCGTTGATGGTCACGTTGGTGAACTTGGTGCCGTCCGCGTTCTTGATGCTGGGCTTCGCGGTGGTCACGTTCGTGAAGGTGCTGTTGGAGATCGCGACGTTCCTGATGTGCGACTCGTCGAGGCCGTCCAGGGTGACGGCGGTCTTCTTGACCCCGTTGACGGTGAAGCCGTCGGCGGTGATGTTCTGCACCCTGGGGTTCACGATCGGGCCGTAGCCGGGGCCGGTGAGGCTGTAGTTCAGCGTCACCATGATCGCCTCGCGGTCGACGTCGGTGGCCTTGATCCGCCGGGCGTGGATGTTCTCGACGGTGCCGCCGCGCCGCTTGTTCGTCTTGATGTACAGGACGTGGAACGGTTTGTAGCTGGAGCCCTTCTTCACCGTGCAGTCCTGGAAGAAGACGTTGCGCACGCCGCCGGACATCTCGCTGCCGACCGTCAGGGCGCCCCAGCGGCCCTCGAACGAGCAGTTCTCGATCACGATGTTCTCGCTGGCCACACCGACTCGGCGGCCGTCGATGTCGCGACCGGCCTTGATCGCGATGCCGTCGTCGCCGCAGTCGAACCGGCACCCGGTGATGTGGACGTACTGCGAGGCCTCGGGATCGCAGCCGTCGACCATGCCGCCGCGGCTGTAGACGAAGATGTCGCGGATCGTCACGTTGCTGCACAGCACCGGATGCACGTTCCACATCGCGGAGTTGCGCAGCTGAACGCCCTCGACGAGGACGTTGCGGCACTCGTACAGCGTGATCATGTTCGGCTTCAGGTAGTGGCCCATGCCGAACTTCCGGTCGGCCACCGGCCTGTTGTCGACGGCCTGCTTCTGCAGCTGTTCCCAGTCGGGCTGCCGCTTGCCGTCGTAGTCGAACCACGGGCCGGACGGGCCCTGGCCGTCGATCAGGCCCGGTCCGGTGATCGCGATGTTCTCGGCCTTGCGGGCGTAGATGAACGACGAGAAGTTCATGCACTCGATGCCCTGCCACCGGGTGTAGACCAGCGGGAAGTCCTTGGGATCGGTGGAGAACAGGATGGTGGCGCCTTCCGAGACGTGCAGGTTCACGTTGCTCAGCAAGGTGATCGCGCCGGTCAGGAAGGTGCCCTTGGGCACGACGACCTGGCCGCCACCCGCCGCGGAGCAGGCCTCGACGGCCTTCCTGAACGCCTCGGTGTTCTTCGTCTTGCCGTCGTCCTTGGCGCCGTACGCCGTGATGTCGAACCTGACGTTGGGGAACGTGGGCGGCACGATCTTCGCGAGGATCGCCGGCACCTGGTCCCACGGCGACTCTGCCATCGGTATCGCGGTGTGGTCCTGCGCCGAGGCGACCGGCGCCGGGAGGAACGAGCAGGACAACATCGTGACACCCGCGGTGGCACCGGCGACTTTGAGGAAGTCGCGGCGATTGGTCTCCATCGGCCGTCCTTTCGCGCGCATGCGTTGGCAACAACTGCGAGCGGCGGCGGCGATGAGAAGGTTGTGAAAACCTTTTCAACCGATGTCTACACCCGTTTCCGGCCCCGCGTCAACGGCTGCCCGAAGTCGGCATACTGCTTGCGTGCTCGGATTGCGTCCGACGGAACTCGCGGTCTACGAGACGCTCGTGGACTCCTACCAGCTGGAGCTGGCGGAGCTGTGCCCCGCGGCGGGGCTGGCCGAGCGGGAGGTGCGGGCCGCGCTGAGGTCGTTGACCGACCTCGGATTCGTCCATCAGGTCGACGGGCTGCACACGGCCGTCGCTCCGGACGTCGCGCTGGCGGCGTACTTCCTGCGCCGCGAGGAGGATCTGCGGCGGGAGCGGCTGCTGGCGGGCGCGTTGCAGGTCCGCTACGAACGGGCGGCGGGCGTGCGTGCTCCCGCGGACCTCGTCGAGGTGGTGCACGGGGCGGAGGCGATCTCGCGGCGCGTGGACCAGGTGATGCGCACGGCCCGGCACGAGGTGCGGTTCGTGGACAAGCCGCCGTACGCCAAAGCGCCCACGTCGTTGCATCCGGTGGAGGAGGAGCTGCTGCGCCGAGGCGTTCGGTTCCGGGGCATCTACGAACGTCAGGCGCTCGAGCTGCATGACCTGCGCGCTGACCTGGAAATGGGGCTGTCGCTGGGGGAGGAGGCCAGAGTCGTCGCGGTCGCGCCGACGAAGATGATCCTGGCGGACGCGCATCTCGGGCTCATCCCGTTGTACAGCACCGAGACGACGCTGGAGAGCGCGGTGATCGTGCACCGGTCGGCGTTGCTCGACTCGCTCGGGGCGTTGTTCGGGAAGCTCTGGGACGACGCGGTACCGCTGTCGTTACCAGGTCAGCCGGCGAGCTCCGATGTTTCGATCGCGGACGCGCGGCTGCTCGCGCTGCTGGCCACCGGGTTGCCGGACCGCAGCATCGCCAAGCAGCTCGGGCTGAGCTACCGGACGTACCAGCGGCGCCTGCACCGGCTGATGGACGAGCTGGGCGCGCAGACCCGGTTCCAGGCGGGTCTGCGCGCGGCTTCGCGAGGTGCGGGTTCCCTTCTGCCGCCTCAGTAAGTGCGGAACGCCTTCTGCATGGTCTGCGTGACGGTGTTCCCGGCGCCGTCCCTGGCTTCGGTGCGCAACCACACGTCACCGCTCGGCTTGTCGATCGTGACCCGCCAGCGGCCACCGTCGGGCTCGATCCGTGCCGGCCGCCAAGCCACGCCGTCCGCGGACCACTGCACCTTCACCACGGTCACGGGCGCGCTGCTCGACGCGGTGACGTAGTAGACGAACGGCGTGTTCGCCGGCGCGGAGTTCGTCAGGTCGAGCGGCAGGTCGTGCCGCAGCCCGATCAGCGGCTGGAACTGGCAGCTCGCCGCCTGGGCGTGGCAGGAGTAGCCGCGCGGCGGCGGGTTGAGCGACCGGCGTGACTGGAACGTCCACGTCGTCTCAGTGCGCGGGGCGAGGGTGAACAGGACGGGGTTGACCGCGCCCGCGATCGCTCCTGGCGCGTGGCTCTCGACCTTCTCCAGGCGATAGGTGGCCTGGTCCGGTGACAGCGGGAAGGTCGGGTAGAACGCCAGCGGGTCCTGGTTCTGCCCGATCTCGCGGTCGCCCTGGAAGAGGCGGACCTTGGTCGTCGTGAAGAACTTGCTGTTCTGGTAGGGATTCGTGTAGTGGCCGGGGGTGCCGTCCGTCCACTGCAGAGCGGGGACGAACGTGTCGCCGGTCCGGCAGTCCGAGCAGAGCTGACGCCACGCGTCACCCGCGGCGGGGTAGCGGGCGGGGTGGTCGGACTGCAGGTCGATCGCGGTGCTGTGCATCGGTCCGGCGAACCAGCGCTCGACGGCCGGGGCCTGGCCGTCGCGGAACACGTTCTCCTGGTACATCGCCATCGCCGCGCGAGCGCCCTTGTCGTCCGTGCCGCTCAACGTGACCGAGCGCTTCCAGACGATCCGGTCGTCGCCAGGGCCGATGTACTCGTTCCACGATGCGGGCGGGGTGAACGTGGTGCCGCGCATGATCTGCGTCTGCCACAGCCCGGTCGGGAACGGGTACCAGGTCTTCTGCACGGTGAGGCCGGGTTTGTCGGCGTGGTAGGAGGTCCTGCGCAGCACGAGCTTCGCCGGGTCGACCGTCTGCCGGTGGGCGGCGGGGATGCCGTTGGCGTCGAGATAGCTGAGGTTGAACACGGACTCCGGACCGGACTTGATGCTCAGCTTGATCGCTGTCTGCTTCGACAGGAATTCGCCGTCGGCGTTGCTGACGCTGAGCGAGGGCAGTGCGGTGCCGGCGAGACCGGTGAGCGGCAGAGCGCCCACCTGGTCCACATAGGACACCAGGGCCTTCCTGCCTTCCTGGGCGGCGGCGGTCGCGGCGGCGTTGGCTGCCTTGACCATGACGGCCGGCGTGTCCGGCTTGATCTTGACGACCTTGACGTCGGTCCGCTCGCCCGCCCACTTCGCGGACAGCACGGCGACGTCGCCGTCGGCCTTGAGCGTGCGGCCGCCGGAGGTCAGCGTGACCGTGGCGGTCTGCAGGGTCACGTTGTCCTGCAACGAGATCGCGCCCTTGCCCGCGGCGGGGGACGGGGTCGCGCGGATCTCCCACGGCGCGGTGCCGAGCGCGGCCGAGGTCTCGGTGATCAGGGGGAGGTTGCCGCCCTCGGCGGGCAGGACGCGGCGCATCGAGACGGTGCGGTCGCGTTGCTCGGCCGGGCCCGGCGGCACGACCTCGATCGGCACGGTCCGCTGCGCGTCGAGCGAGACGTCCTGGGCACCGGCGACCGTCAGTTCCGGTGCGGCCAGCGCGGACCAGCGGCGCACTCCCGCCGTGTTCTCGGTCGCCCAGCTCACCGCGGAGTAGCGGCCGCTCGGCACGTTCGCGACGCCCTCGCCGTTCACCACGTCGAAGACGTAGCTGAGGGTGTCGTCGAACGGGTCGTTGACGTCGTCCTGGCCGTTGGTGTCGTCGATGAGCTGGCCGAAGGCGGGTGCGGGTGCCCGGCCCGCGGTGTCGCGGACGTGCACCGACACCGGGAACGTCCGCGGTGCCTCGTAAACGCTGACCGCGGTGCGGAGGGAGGTGCCCGCGCCGGTGGCCGTGACGACGCCGCCGTACACGCCCGCCGGACCGGCGTCGGGGTCGAGGGTGAGGACCGCGGTGGCCTGGGCACGGGCCGGAACGGTGAGACGGGAGGTGCTGAGCCGGAACGCCGTCGTGGACGTGCCGTCCCAGCCCTTCAGCGCCGCGGCCAGGTCGAGGGTGATCGGGGAGTCGGAGTCGTTGGTGTAGCCCAGTTCCCTGGTGAGCGTGTCGCCGGATCCCTTCTCCTGCCGCCCGAAGCTCACCGACGCCGGTCCGGTCGCCTTGCCCGCCACCGCGCGTGCCACGTCCAGCCGTCCCGCGCCCTGCTCGTACCAGGGCAGGCCCACGTCGGACGCGCTGGTCACGAGTGCGTTCTTCAGTTGTGGCGCGGTCCAGCCGGGGTGTTGCTGGGCGAGCAACGCGGCCGCGCCCGCGACGTGCGGCGTGGCCATCGAGGTGCCGGACGCCGCGGTGTGCAGGTCCGAGACCGGCGCGCCCATGGACGTGTCCGCGGCGCGCGCGGCGACCACGCCGGCACCCGGCGCGGTGATCTCCGGCTTCACGTGCGCGTCGCCGATGCGCGGGCCGGTGCTGCTGAACGGCGCGAGCCTGTTCTGCCGGTCGACCGCGCCGACCGTCAGCGCGGACGCCGCGGCGCCGGGGGAGGTGACCGAACGCCCGGCCGGGCCGTTGTTGCCCGCCGCCACCACGAACAGCACACCGGTCTCGGCGGAGAGCCGGTCGACCAGCGCGCTGAGGTCGTCGGAGCCGTCCGTGACGTCGCCGCCGAGGCTGAGGTTGACGATCTTCGCGCCGGACCTGGCCGCCCACTCGATGCCCGCCATCACCTGCGAGGTGTCGCCCTCGCCGGCACCGTTGAACACCTTCGCGACCATCAGCTTCGCCGCCGGGGCGACGCCGGAGTACTTGGCGCCGGTGCCCGCGATGATCGAGGCGACGTGCGTGCCGTGGCCGTGGCGGTCGGTCACGTCGGGCTCGTCGGAGAAGTTCGCCGTCTCGGTGATCTTCGCGGCGACGTCGGGGTGGTGCGGGTCGATGCCGGTGTCCACGACGGCGACCGTGACGCCGGCGCCGTTGAGGCCGGCCGCCCACGCCGCCGGGGCACCGATCTGCTTCGTGGTCTGGTCGAGCGTGACCCGGACCGGCCGGTCGTACTTCACCCGCACACCGGATTTCACGCTCATGTCCAGGGAACGCCAGAACTCCTGCGCCTTGGCCTTCTCCACGTGGACGCCGGCTGCGTTCAGGGTGTTGATCCTGGTGTGCGCGCTGGCGCTGATGCCGCCGATCGTGAGCACCGGGACGGTGGTCGTGCGGTCGTCGGACTGGCCGGTGCGGACGAGTTCGGTGACGTTGAAGAGGGTGCGGTCGACGGTGCCGGACGCGACCGCGCCGATCGCGTCCGAGGGGTAGACGTGCAGACCTTTGGCCGTCGTCATCGTGTGGAAGATCGGCGGCTCGCCTTCCCTCGGCGCGGCGTGGATCTGGGCGAACTTCCGGCCGTCGGAGCGTTCGGTGTAGTCGACGACGTCCCCGGTGATCAACGTGATCCGGTGGGACGCCTCGGACGTCTGGGCCGGCGGGGGTGCTGGGGCTCCCCCGTGCGCCGGTGGTGCGACGAGCGTGGCCGCGGCGATGGCTAGTGCCAGGACGTGTCGGAACACGGCGCCTCCTCGTGATCAGTTCACAGCAGGATGAGGGGCCGGAATTCCTTGCGGAACAGTGGAAAGCGGCGGTTGGTCGCCGTTGGCGACTTCGCGCCACACGACGGAGCCCGGACCGTCTGTGGCGGCCCGGGCTCCTGGGAGTGGTCGGTCAGAAGGTGCGTTCCTGCAGCGAGAAGTCACGCTGGTTGTTGTTCGTGTCCTGGCTCAGGATGTTGCGGGTGTTCGAGCCGCCCAGCGCGGCGGTCTGCGCGGTTTCCGGCGAGGCGTTGACGTTCTCCTTGGGCGTGACCGCGCTCGCCGAGAACGCGACACCGTCGATCTTGAAAGCGGTCGGCGCGTTGCTGCCGAAGATCGCGACACCGCCGTACACCGGAATGCCCTCGACACCGAGGAAGTTCACCGGGAGCACGTGCTCCGTGCTCGTGGTGCCGGAGAACTCGGCACCGGTCAGCACCAGCGTGGAGCCGACGTTGTTCTTGGGCGCCAGCACGATCGGCTGGCCGAGGGTGTCCATCAGCGGGATCGTCTGGATGACCTGGTTCTGCTGGTTGTAGATCTTCAGCACCCAGTTGGTGAGGTCGAGCTGCTGGTCCGTGGTGTTGGTGATCTCGATCGCCTCGTCGAGCGGTCCGTTCGGGCCCATCGTCGAAACCTCGTTGACGAGCACAGCCGGCACGGCCATGACCTCGGGAGCACCGGGCTCCTCGGCCGCGGTCGCCATTCCCGCGAACGCGATGGTGCTCGCGAATGCGAGAGCCGTGGCTCCGCTCAGCAGTCGACGCATTGTCCTGGTCCTTTCGAGAACTGAATTGTGGGCATTTCTCGTGGCGGCCTGCCTGGTCTGGTAAATGACCTGTCTTGCCGCCGGGACCGACTTTGCTCTGATTTCTCGCGGGTCGTAAGGGGCCATTGGAGAAGTGGCTAGGGATTGATTTCTCCGGGAGTGGGAATGAGGCAGGTGAAGTCCGTGAAGTTGTGGTCGGTGTCGCGTGAAGCGCTGTCGCGGCCGACTGAGGAGCCCTGGCCGGAATTCGGGCAGGGGGCCGCTGGTCCGTCTTCGCGGCACGGTGAGGACGAGGTCAGGCCCACGCTGTCGGTGTGTGCGCCGTGCCGGTTTCGAGCGATAACACCCGAGCCGTCCACAGTGCTCACGACGATCCCGTTGGGCACCGTTCCGCTGAACGCGCTGCCGACTATCAGGAAGTATTCACCCGGAAGTAGCACGGTGGCCGGGGGGATGGTGGCGAGGATTCGCGGAGTGCTGCCGACGCAGGCCTGGACCGACCATCCTCCGATGTCTGCCTCGGTGGAGCCGGTGTTGCGCAGTTCTACGAATCCGCTCGATCCGAGCGCGATCTCGTTCACTTTGACCGGGGATGCCCCCGGTGCGCCGCCGAACGCGGCACCAGCGAGCAACAGGTACGTTGCGACGGTGTTTCCGAGGGGTGTCACAGATCGCAGTCTGGCCCGGCCCGGTGGTCGTCACAGGGGGCCAAAGACCTGCTCTGCCTGGGACTTGCGGGAAGACGGTGGCCGCGGGGTCCTGGCGGTGCACCGCTTCCCGGACGGGGGACAGGTTCCTCCTGCCTGCCCGCGCTCCGTTAACCGGAGTGGTCTTCCCTGGTGCCCCTGCGCGTCTCGCGTGCGATCGTCGCCGCCTTGTCGACCGCGGCGTGCGGCACGTCGAGCGCCGCGCTGAGGAAGGCCCGCCAGTAGGGGCCGGGAATGCGTTTGCCGCGTTCCCATCTCGACACTTCTTCACGGGTGATGCTGTCGTTTTGTGAGATCTCGCACAACAGGTCCGCGAGTTCGCGCTGGGTGAGGCCCTGCTCCCGCCTGGCCTGTGGAATCAGCGCGGTAATGGGCGGCACATCCTGGTGCTCGGTGGCTGGTAGGGCTGCCTTGAGCACGGTTCTGCTCCGTTTCGGTGTGATGGGTGGGTGTGCAGACCACCATGCCGCAAAGTCTGGATCATGGGGCCCTGCATTGCGGTGATACCGGCGGTCGTTGAAACTTCGCGTACCCCTGGAATCCGCCGATCGGATGTTTGGGTGAAAGAGAACTGGGCCATCGGGGTGCGCGTTCTCGCATTGTGGGTCTTTGACTAGTGTGACCGCGCCGGGACGGTTGCGACAGCAATGACCGGGATGAGAAGGTGGAGAAAATGCTCTCGACGGTCGAAGTGGTGCAGGTGTTTCTGGCGCGGCTGGCCGCGCAGGACGCAGCGGGCATCGCGCGGTTGTGCGCGCCGACCGTGGAATGGGAGGCGCCCGACCCCGGTGGCGCCCGGTGGACGACCGGCCCGCGTACCCGCCGGGAGGTCGAGTCCCAGTTCCTCACCCTGTTCGCCACGTTCGGCCTGGAGCGGCTCTCGGCCCGCCAGGTGATCGTCGACGGAGGAGACGCGGCCGTGGTCGGTTCGGCGCGCTGGCGGGTCCTGACCACGGCCGAGCGGGTGGACGTGCGGTTCGCCGCAGTGGTCTCCGTGCACCTGGGGGAAATCGAGCAGTACTGGCAGATGCCGGACACGCTGGCCGTCGCCGTCGCCACAGGGGCCGCGCGGACCGAGGCATGAGCGTCAACCGCGAGAGATCGACCCGCACGAGGGCCAAGCTGCTGCACGCCGCCGCGGAGGTGTTCGACCGCGAAGGGTTCGCCGGATCCAGCCTCATCGCCGTGTGCGCGCGGGCGAACGTGTCGAAAGGTGCGCTGTATTGCCACTTTCGTTCCAAAGAGGCGCTCGGCGTCGCGATCATCGAGGAGCAGTCGCTGTTGTGGCACCGGCTGCGCGACGAGCAGCTCGCGATCGAGCAGTCGCCGATCCAGGCGCTGATCGCGATGTCGTTCGAGTTCACCCGCAGGCTGGACACCGACCTCACCGTGCGGGTCAGCGCGAAGCTGTTGCGGGAAGCGGTGTTCTTCGACGTCGTGGCCGCCGCGCAGGTCGTCGGCTGGGTTGCCGTGGTGCGTGAGCTGCTGTCGCTCGCGAGAGAACGAGGGGAACTGCGGCCGGAGGTGAACGTCCGCCACGCGGCCGAGCAGATCGTCGCGGAGCTGCTCGGACTTCAGTTCGTGGCCCAGGCGCTGAGCGGCGGCACCGATCTCCGCACGCGGCTCGCGCGGGTCTGGCGGGCGTCTTCTGGCTGTCTGGTGACAGGACCTGTCTACGAGACGTTGCGTTTCGAGTGACGGTCGTCTCGACCCATTCGAGACAGGAATGCCCGCTCGCGCCAGGGCCGTTGTGCTCCACGTTCGTCAAGTGTCCTAACGAAGGAGCAAGGGTGAGCAGCATCGTGGTGGTGGATCCGTACTCGGCGGGCAAGGGCATCGCCCCCGCGTTCGCGGCGCGGGGTGTCGACGCGATCGCGGTGCTGACGACGGAGAAGCCTCCCGCGGGACTGGACTGGATCCCGGACGACTTCGCCGAGGTCCACGTGCTGCACGACCTCGACGAGCTCGCCGCGAAGCTGGCCGTGCACGAACCGATCGCCGTCGTGCCGGGCACCGAGACCGGTGTCGAGACCGCGGAGACGTTGTCGGAGCTCATCGCGCCTGGCCGGTCGAACGTCCTGACGCTCTCCTCCGCGCGCCGTGACAAGTGGCAGATGGCCGTGGCGTTGCGCACCGCCGAGGTGCCGCACCTGCGTCAGATCAGCTCCGACCGCGTCGACGAGGTCGCCGCCTGGCTGCGGCGCGAAGGCCTGGAGAACTCGCCGATCGTGCTGAAACCGCAGGAGAGCGGCGGTACGGACGACGTGTTCGTGGCGATGCCCGGCGACGACTGGCAGGCCAAGTTCAACCGGATTCTCGGCTGCGTTAACAAGCTGAACATCCGCAACGACAAGGTGCTCGTGCAGGAACTCGCGGTGGGCACGGAGTACGAGGTCGACACCTACTCGATCGACGGCGAGCACGGCCTGGTCGCGGTCTGGCGCTATGCCAAGCAACGGCGCGGCGACCGGCTCGGCATCTACCTGTCGAACACGTTGGTCGCGCAGGACGAGCCCGTGGTCGACGTGCTGTTCGATTACGTGCGCCAGGTGCTCGAAGCGACCGGCGTCCGCAACGGGCCCGCGCACGTCGAGGTCATGATCACCCCCGACGGCCCGCGGCTGATCGAGATCGGCGCGCGGCTGGCCGGTGCGGAGCAGCAGGAGCTCACCGTGCTGGGGACCGGCGAAAGCCAGATCACCCGGATGGTGCGGCACCGCGTCGACGGCGACTCGTCGGTCGGCCGGTACTCGCGGCGCCGGCACGTGAAGTCGGTGTACCTGTCCTCGCCCGCGGCCGGCGAGCTCGGCAACTCGGTGCGATTTGACGAGCTGGCCTCACTTTTGCCCAGTTACCAGAGCGATGCGCTGCCTTATCGCGAAGGTTCGACGGTGCCGCGAACCGATGACCTGTGGACGTCGTTGGGTTCGGTAGTGCTGGCGAGCACCGACGCCGACCAGCTGGAACGCGATGTGGCGGTCGTCCGGGAGATCGAAGCCGGGCTGATCGTAGTGTGATCGTCAGGCGTGACCGGGTAGCCGTGATTCCACGCGACCCGTTAGGTTTTGCAGTGCGACGGAGCGGAGGCCCATGAGCGAGCGCTGGGACGGTGACCTGACGGGCACGGTGGTCGACGACCGCTACGTGATCGGGTCGCTGCTCGGCTCGGGGGGCATGGCGGAGGTCTACCGCGCGTACGACCGCGAGACCACGTCGTCGGTCGCGGTCAAGATCTTCACGGGCCCCGGCCTGCCGGACGACGAACTGCGCCTGCAGCGCGAGGCCTCGATGCTGGTCTCGCTGGAGTGTCCCGGCATCATCCCGGTCTACGCGTCGGGGTCGTTGTCGCGCCGCCCGTACTTCGTGATGCGCGAGATCACGGGCGGCACCCTGCGCCAGCGCATGCGCGAACCGCTGCCGCCCCGGTTCGTGGCGAGGATCGGCAGCCAGATCGCGGCGGTCCTGGACCACGTGCACGACCTCGGCGTCGTGCACCGCGACATCAAGCCGTCCAACATCCTGATCGACGACGAGGAGAAGCAGGCGTACCTCGCGGACTTCGGTCTCGCGCTGGTGGCCGAGGTGACGCGGGTGACGACGTCCGGCGTGCTGGTCGGCACCGCCGGCTACCTCTCGCCGGAACAGGTGCGCGGCTCGGACGTCGGGCCCGCCGCCGACGTCTACGCGCTCGGCCTCGTCCTGCTGGAGTGCCTGACCGGGCGCAGCGAGTACCCCGGCGGCGACGCCGAGGCCGCGCTGGCCAGGCTGGCCCGGTCGCCGCGGATTCCCCTCGACCTGCCGCCCGCCTGGGAATCGCTGCTGTCCGCGATGACGGACATGAACCCGTCGCGCAGGCCGACCGCCGCCCAGTGCGCGCGCTCGCTGACCGCCGCTTTCGAGGCCAGCCGGGGGTTGCCCGCGTTGCTGCCGGACGCGGCGGTCGCTCCGGACGCGCCCACGGGCCCGGTCGTGCCGGAGCCCCGCTCCTGGCGGGGCAAGCGCATGGCGATCTCGGCCGCGGCGGTGGCCGTCACCGCGGTGGCCGTGGTGGTGGCGAACTTCGCCGGTGGCGGGAACGAGGCCCCGGCGGCGGACAAGCCGGTGACGCCGGACGCGCAGACCCAGGTGGTGACGGTGACGCAGTCCACGGTGACCGTGGTGCAGACACCGGACGGCTCGGAGGCGCCGGGGGTGCCCGGTGCGCCGCAGCCGGGGGCGAGCGGCGTGGATCCGTCGACCGGCTCGTCCTCGGCCGTCGAGACGACCGAGGACGAGCCGGTCGACGAGACGACGAAGAGGAACAAGGAGAAGAAGAACCGCAAGAACTCCTCGGAGGCGCCCACTCCGTCGCAGGAGCCGCTGCCCTAGGCGTTCGGGTCGTTCACCTCGGCGAACGGCAGGTCGGCCAGTTCCGCCCGCAGCGTGTCCAGGTCCGCGTACACGGCCGAGGCCCCGCGATCGACCAGTTCGTCCTCCCCGAACCCGCCGGTGAGCAGCCCGATCGACGGCAGGCCTGCCCGTGCGGCGGCCTCGCAGTCCCAGACCGAGTCGCCCACGACGACCGCGCGTTCGCCCTTGACCTCGCGCAGCGCCACCTCGATCAGGTCCGGCGCGGGCTTGCTGTCGCCGACGTCGTCGGAGGTCGTCCACGCGACGTCGCCGGGGTCGAGCAGCTTCAGGTAGTGCTCGACGTGCTTGCTCTTGCCCGAGCTGGCGAGCACCACGGCCAGGCCCAGGTCGGTCGCGGCCCGGACCAGGCGGTGCGCGCCTTCCAGGGGCCGGATCTCGTCGAGCATGGTGTCGAAGTGGCGTTCCCACGCGGCGCGCAGCTCGTCGCCGTGGTCCTGTTCGACCTTGTCGCCCGCCACGGCCGCGACGAGCTTGTCGCCGCCCATGCCGATCGCGCGATGCACTCGCCAGCCGGGCACGGTGACGTCGACTTCGCGGAACGCGCGCAGCCACGCCACCGTGTGGTGGTAGTTGGTGTCGACCAGGGTTCCGTCCACGTCGAGGACCAGGGTGTTGCTCATGAAAGCAGGTTTGCCCGTGCGTCTACCTCGGCAAACCCACCAGCTCGCGAGTCTCCTGCAACGCGACGAGCTCTCGGCGCAGCACTCCGTCGAGCCATTGCGCGTCCGACATCCACGACTGGTTCGTGTTCAGGCAGACGTGCACGGAGTTGCGGTACACCGACAGTGCGATGCCGACGGCGTGACCGGGTGCGACCGGCGCCACCGGGTACATCTCGCACAACGTGGCGCCGTCCAGGGCGAGCGGCACGGACGGCAGCGGCACCGACGTGACCAGCGTGTCGAACAGCAGGGGAGCGCAGCGGCCCATCACCGGCGCGGCCAGGCGGTGCACCAGCGGTGGCACCTTGTCGGCGAGCAACGGCAGCGCGCCGGCGCCTCTGTCGGGACCGGCGGCCTTCGCGGACTCCATCTGCGCGCGGATGTTCCGCAGGCGTTGCGCCGGGTCCGTCTCGCCGACCGGCAGCGCGACCAGGAAACCGGAGATCTGGTTGCCCGAGGCGCCATCGCCGGAGCGTGAGCGCTGGTTAACCGGGATCAGGGCGCGCACGACCGAGTCAGGGCCCGCGCTGCCGTGCGCGGAAAGCCAGTGCCGCAACGCACCCGTGACCAGGGCGAGCAGCACGTCGTTCACCGTGCCGCCGTGCGCGCGCCGGATTCGGTGCACGTCCGCGAGATCCAGGCGCGACATCACCACGCGGCGTGGGCGGGTGGACGCGGTGAGCACCGGCGAGTTCAGCGTCGGCGGGCGCGTGTTCATCAGCACCGAGGAGGCGATGTCGAAGGTGTCCTTGATCCCGCGCAGCGACGGGAGCGAGGGGATGATCGACTTCGCCACCTGCGCCGGAGCGTCCGGAATGGACAGCCGCGACGGGTCGAAGAGCTGAATTCCCAGGCCAACGGCCTTCATACCGTCGCACAGCGAGTGGTGCAGCTTCGCGACGACGGCGAACCTGCCGCCCGCGAGGCCGGTGATGACGTGCAGCTCCCACGGCGGGCGCGCGAGGTCGAGCGGCTGCGCCATGAGGTGCGACACCAGGGTCGCGAACCGATCGCGGCCGCGCACGTGGTGCGTGAAGACGTGGTCCTCCGGCGCGAAACCGGGGTCCTCCACCCAGCGCGCGCCCCCGAACATCGAGGTGCGGGCGCGCTGGCGCAGACGCGGAATCTCTTGCGCCCGTTCGCACAGCACGGCGGCGATGCGGGCCGGATGCACCGGAGTGGACGGTGCGAAGGTCGCCACCGCGCCGAGGTGCAACGGGTGGCTGTCGCCTTCCATTGCGAGGAAAGCGATGTCAAGGGGGGAGAGGTGGTCTGTCATATCCGTGCAAGGAAAACAGGTCCTCGTGTCCTGCGCATTGCGATGAGATGGCGGTGACTCTCTACCGGCCCAAGTACACTCGAACGGTGGTACCGCTGTGACTCGTGTGGGTGCGAACCAGGTCACACAACAGGTTCACCATCACGATTCCGAAGCCGGACAGGCCGGTGAACGACGGCGGGAAGCCGGTGCCTTCGTCGCTCACCTCGCACACCACCGTGTCGCCCTCTCGCCACATCCGCAGCACCCCGCGCCCCGACGCGTGCAGGATGCTGTTCGTCGCAAGCTCGTTCACGGCGAGCATCAGATCCTCGATCTGTTCGCGGCGCAGCCAGTGCGCGTACGCCGACACGACCTTGCGCATGTGCGCGAGCGTGCCAACGGTGAACGGGTGCTCCTCGGCGTCCGCGGGCGGCGGCGACAACGGCACGTTGTAGATGTCGGCCAGGCCGGCGGGGTCGGTGTACCACTCGCTCGCCACGCGCCGTTCGCCGTCGATCACCACGGGATGGGTGCGCCGCGCGTCCTCCAGGACGTGGCCGGGCAACGCAGCCGCGTCGTACGGGCACAGGATGACGCCCCGCCTGCCTTCGAACGCCGTGTTGATCAACGCCTCGTGCTGCACGCACGCCGGGTACTCGAGTTCGGTGCGGCCGGGCCACATCGGTTCGCCGACCATGCGGAAACGGCCCTGCGTGCTCGCGCTGAACGCCATCAGCACACCGGGGATGATCCGGCCGGGGTTGCGGCCGGCCTCGGACATGTCGATGAAGTGGACCTGGTCCGCCGCCGCACCCAGGCGGGCGCGCAGCAGGGCGATGCTCGCCTCCGACACCGCCACCAGCACCGGCTCGCCCCTGTCGACACCTTCCGCCACGAATCTGGCCGTACCGGAGAGGAAGGCGTCCTCGTCTCGGTAGAACAGGGCCTCGTGCGCGAACGGAGCAACGGAGTTCATCGGCTTCCCGGTGAGGTCGGTGGCGGCGGCAAGCCACCATTCTGCTCCCCGTAACAGTGTTTCGGCGGGGGCCAGGACGGTGGTTGTCGGCACGCGTGCCGCCGTACGCCGGATTCGTCGTGCGGGCGGGCAAAAGCCCAGGCAGACTCGCGGATGTCGGGGCACAGCGAGGAGGTGACGCCGTGTTGCACCACACGCTGACCGGCCCGCGGGACGCGCCGGTGCTGGTGCTCGGCAACGCGCTCGGCACGACGACCGGCCTGTGGCGCGAGTTCTCGCTGCCCTTCCGCCTGCTGCGCTTCGACCACCGCGGCCATGGCGGCAGTGCGCCCGTCGCAGGCCCGTGCACGATCGAAGACCTGGCGCACGACGTCGTGGAACTGTTGGACCACTTGGGATTGCGCCAGGTGTACTACTGCGGCGTGTCCCTCGGCGGCATGGTCGGCATGTGGCTGGCCGCGCACACCGACCGGATCTCCCGGCTGGCACTCGTGTGCACCACCGCGTGGGTGCCGGACAAGGCCAGGTTGGACGAACGCGTCGAACTCCTGCGCGCGCACGGGATGGAGTCCGTCGCGGACTCGATCGTCTCCCGGTGGTTCACACCGACGTGCGCGCCGGCCGTCGTCGCGCACTTCCGCGCCGAACTGCTCCAGACCCACCTGCCGTCGTACCTCGCCTGCGTCGAGGCCGTCCGGGACATGGACCTGCGGCCGGATCTGCCGAAGATCGACGTGCCGACCGTCGTGATCGCGGCGGCGCAGGACCACGCGACGCCGACGGAACTCGTCCGGCACATCGCGGACGACCTGCCGGACTCGGAGCTCTACGTCGTCGGGGACGCCGCGCACCTGGCGGTCGTCGAGGCGCCGAGAACGATCTCGGTGATCCTCGACGACCACTTCGGCAACAGCTAGCTAGTGGCGCGACCCAGAAAGTCGGCTGGGTAATTCACGCTCAGCAGGGCACCTCGCGGCGCCGCGATGCACCCGTCTGACCGCGAATTCGCCCGGTAACTTTCTGGGCCACGCCACTACACCTTCTCCAGCGGGCGGTGCGGGTGCGCGGGCAGTTCGACGCGGATCTCGTCACCTGGGCGGACGACGCCGCCGGCGAGCACGATCGACATGATCCCCGCGCGCCGGACCAGTTCCCCGTCCGGGCCCTTGCCCACGACCTCCTTGAGCAAGCCCTTGGAGAACCCGTCGATCTGCAGGCACGGGTTGCGCAGCCCGGTCACCTCGACCACGGCCTCGGAGCCCAGGTGCAGCAACGTTCCGGTGGGCAGGCCGAGCAGATCGATGCCCCGCGTGGTGATGTTCTCGCCGATCTGGCCGGGCTCCACGGCGTGACCCTTGTCCCGCAATTCGTCGAAGAGCTCGGCGTGCATCAGGTGCACCTGGCGCAGGTTCGGCTGGGTCGGGTCCTGCGCCATCCGCGACCGGTGTTTGACCGTGACGCCCTGGTGGACGTCGCCCTCGACGCCGAGACCGGCGAGCAGGGTAATGCTCTCCCGTGTCGGCTTTGTGAACGTGTACTCCTCGTTGCGGCTGACCGCTGTCACAACCCCCATGCCCCTGATTGTGCACGATCAGTTGAGACGCAACGAGTACTCCGTTCGGCGGAGGGGAACACGGAAGCAGGAATCGATCAAGGTGTCTCAATTCAGGCCGCTCGACAGCGTCCTACCTGCATCGATGTACCCGGCTGTGGAAACGCTCTCACGAACTTCCGGCAAGACTCTTGACTAATCCTCAGGTCAGGCTGTTGACTCCGTCACACCTCGTCGGAACCGGTACCGAAACCGGTTTCAGGAGGCGGCGGAAGGAAGTTCGGCATGCGTGTCACGATCGCAGAGGTCGCCCAACGCGCCCAGGTGTCCAAAGCGACCGTGTCACGTGTGCTGAACGGTAAGCCGGACGTGGACGCCTCCACCGCGCAACGAGTTCGCAAGGTCATCGACGAGATCGGCTACGTGCCGAGCGCCCGTGCCGTCGGTCTGGCGCGAGGCCGCACCCGCACCGTCGCGATGCTCGCGCCGTCGCTCACCTGGCCGTGGATGGGCGAGGTGCTGCAGGGCATCGTGGACACTCTCGAAGCCGACGGCTACGGCCTTCTGCTCTACACGCTGAACCGCGGACCCGAGTCGCTGAACCAGTTCGCGAACCACGTGTCCGCCAACGCCTTCGACGGCCTGCTGGTCGTCGAGCCCCCGGACGCCCTGCACTACATCTCCACGCTCTACCGGGCGGGCCTGCCGGTCGTCATGATCGACGACCGCGGCTCGCACCCGGAGTTCCCTTCGGTGACGACGACGAACCGGCAGGGAGGCGCGGATGTCGCCCGGCATCTCGTCGCGGCAGGCCGCCGCAGGTTCGCCGTCGTCACCGGACCACCGCACTTCGGGTGCACTCAGGCGAGGCTGGACGGGTTCCGGCTCGCTTTGGCGGAAGCGGGCCTGACGCTGCACCCGGACCTCGTGGTCGACGGTGACTTCACCACGGAAGGTGGTGAGGTCGCCGTCGACAAGCTCGTCGCCAGTGGGATCCCGTTCGACGCCGTGTTCGCGCAGAACGACCTCTCGGCGGTCGGTGTGCTGCGAGCACTGCGGGAGGCCGGCCGCGTCGTCCCCGACGACGTGTCCGTGGTCGGCTTCGACGACGTCCCGGTCGCGGGACACACCGAACCTCGGCTGACGACGATCCGCCAGCCGGCGCAGGAGATGGGTGCCGCCGCCGCGCGGATGCTGCTCTCCACGCTCGAGGGACAGCCGATGCCCGACCACCCGCTGGTGCTGCCGACCTCGTTGATCGTGCGCGAATCCGCGCCCTGACCCACCCCGCTCCACCACAACTGAAACGAACACGCCGGGCCTGCCACAGGCCTGGCGAGTTCGCCGTACGTATGAGAGAGCGCTCTCATACACCGTCGTATCGGGAGATTCCCCCATGCGCAGAACAGTCATCGTCGCGTTAGCACTGGCGCTCGCGGCGACCGGTTGCTCCTCTGGTGGCGCCACCAAGGCTGCCGGAGTGCTGACCGTGGGCATGCCCAACGGGCCGCTGACCGAGAACCACAACCCGTTCCTGCCCACGTCCGCGGCGGGTTCACTCGGCTACCGCTACCAGATCTACGAGCCGCTGGCGTTCGTGAACAACACGCGCCCGGCTCAGGACCCGGTGCCGTGGCTCGCCACCAAGTGGGACTGGACACCCGACTACAAGAAGGTCACCTTCACGATCCGGGAGAACGTGAAGTGGTCCGACGGCAAGCCGCTCACGGCCGCTGACGTCGCCTTCTCGTACGAGATCCTGAAGAAGTGGCCGGCGCTCAACAACCGCGACTCGCTCAAGGTCGAGACCGCGACCGCGACGCCGGACAACAAGGTCGAGGTGTCGTTCGCGAGCCCGCAGTTCGTGAACCGCAACAAGGTCATCTCCGCGATGGTGATTCCGCAGCACGTCTGGAGCACCGTCCCCGACCCGACGACCTACACGAACCCGAAGCCCGTCGGCACCGGTCCGTACGAGCTGAAGTCGTTCACCTCGCAGACCGTCACGATCGCGCGGCGTGCCGAGTACTGGCAGGAACTGCCCAAGGTTCCGGAGATCCAGTACACCTCGTACAACGACAACACGGCGCAGACCACCGCGCTGGCGTCGGGTGCGAGCCAGTGGTCCTACGTCTTCATCCCGGACTACCAGAAGCTCTACGTCGACAAGGACCCGGCGAACCACAAGCTCTGGTTCCCGGCCGGTCTGGGCATCCACGGCCTGTGGCTGAACACGACGGTGGCGCCGTTCGACAACGCCGCGCTGCGCTCCGCGATGAGCGACGTGATCGACCGCGAGGCGATCTTCGTCAAGGGCGAGGCCAAGCTGTTCCCGAAGCTCGAGTCGAAGACCGGCATGCCGTTGCCCGCCGGTGACTCGTTCCTCGCGCCGGAGTACAAGGACGCGAAGTTCAAGATCGATGTCGACGGGGCGAAGCAGAAGCTCACCGCGGCCGGCTTCAAGCTCGAAGGCGACGTGCTCAAGGCTCCGGACGGCAAGCCGGTCACCATCGAGCTCACGAACCCGTCCGGCTGGTCGGACTACCTGACGGTCCTCGACATCATCAAGGGCGACCTGAAGAAGATCGGCATCGAGGCGACCGTGCGCACGCAGACCGCGGACGCGTGGACGACCGACTTCGCCAACGGCGCGTTCCAGGGCTCGCTGCGCTGGACCAACACCGGTGCGACGCCGTACGAGATGTACCAGAACATCATGGACGCCGCGGAGATCAAGCCGGTCGGGCAGACCGCGGCGGTGAACTTCGGGCGCTACAACAACCCCGAGGCGACCGCGGCGCTGACCGAGTACGCGAACGCGACCGACGACCCGGCGCGGGCCAAGGCCCTCGCGGTGCTGCAGAAGATCATGGTCGAGCAGGTGCCGATGATCCCGACCTCCGCCGGTCCGATCGGTGCGGAGTACAGCACGAAGAACTGGGTCGGCTGGCCGTCGGAGGAGGACCCGTACGGTCCGCCGCAGGCCACCCTGCCGAACGCCCTGCAGATCGTCATGAAGCTGAAGCCCGCGGGGTCCTAGATGAATGAAGTCGCGCTTGAAGCGAAAGGTCTGGTCAAGACCTACAAGCGCGTGCGCGCGGTGCAGGACGTTTCCATCGTCCTGCGCCGCGGGCGCGTGACCGCCCTCGTCGGCGAATCCGGGTCGGGCAAGTCGACGGTGGCGAAGCTGCTCGCGCGGCTCGTGGAACCCACCTCCGGCGAGATCCTGCTGGACGGCGAGAAGGTGCGAAGGGTCCGGGAGTACCGGCGCAAGGTCCAGATGGTGTTCCAGGACCCCTTCGCGTCCCTCAACCCGATCCACACGATCCGCTACCACCTGACCCGGCCGCTGAAGATCCACAAGCAGTCGGAGACGGTCGAGGAACTGCTGGAGCGGGTGAACCTGCCTGCCGACTTCGCCGCCCGGTACCCGCACGAGCTGTCGGGCGGTCAGCGGCAGCGCGTCGCGATCGCTCGCGCGCTCGCGGCCAACCCCGAGGTGCTGCTCGCCGACGAGCCGGTGTCCATGCTGGACGTCTCCATCCGGCTCGGCGTGCTGAACCTGTTGCTGGACCTGAAGGACCGGCTCAAGCTCGCGGTCCTCTACATCACGCACGACATCGCGTCGGCGCGCTACTTCGCGGACGAGACGTTCGTGATGTACGGCGGGCAGATCGTCGAGGGCGGCGAGAGCGAGTCCGTGACGCAGCGGCCGGCCCACCCGTACACGCAGCTGCTGATCGAGTCCGCGCCGGACCCGGAACGGTCGGTGCTCGCGCTGGACGCGCCGCTGGAGGAGGTCGCGCAGATCTCCACCGGCTGCCAGTTCGCCGCGCGCTGCCCGAAGGTGCAGGAGCGTTGCTGGACCCAGGCCCCGGCCCGCACCGAGGTCGACTCCTACGGGCACTGGGCGGCCTGCTGGTTGTACGCGGAGGCGGCGGCATGACCTTCCTTCTGCGCCGTGCGCTGTTCTACCTGGTCACCCTCTGGGCCGCGATCACGGTGAACTTCCTGCTGCCGCGTTTCCTTCCCGGCGACCCGGTGCAGGCGATGATCACCAAGCTCGGCGGCCGGTTGAACAGCGACGCGATGGCCTCGCTGTACATCCTCTTCGGGCTCGACGACAACAAGTCGATCTGGGAGCAGTACGTCGACTACTGGGGATCGCTCGTGCGGGGCGATCTCGGGCTGTCGTTCACGTTCTTCCCGACGCCGGTCGCCGACGTGCTCGCGCAGTCGATGCCGTGGACGCTCGGGCTGGTCGGCGTCACCACCGTCATCGCGTTCCTGCTCGGCACCCTGCTGGGCGTCTACGCGGGGTGGAAGCGCGGATCGTGGATGGACAACCTCATCCCGGTCACGACGTTCCTGTCGTCGATCCCGTACTTCTGGCTCGGGCTGATCGCGATCTCGCTGTTCTCCGTGACGTGGCCGCTGTTCCCGGCGTCCGGCGGCTACGCGCCGGGGCTGGTGCCGGAGTTCTCCGGCGAGTTCATCGGCAGCATGCTGCAGCACGCCGTGCTGCCCGGCGTCACGATCATCGTGAGCTCGGTGGCCGGCTGGATCCTCGGCATGCGCAACATGATGGTGACCGTGACGGCGGAGGACTACGTGCTCGTCGCGAAGGCCAAGGGACTCACGCAGAAGCGGATCATGTTCGCCTACGCGGCGCGCAACGCCGTGCTGCCGTCGATCTCCGGTTTCGCGCTGTCGCTGGGTTTCATCGTCGGCGGCGCCCTGCTGGTCGAGATGGTGTTCTCCTACCCTGGCCTCGGCTACGTGCTGTTCCAGGGCATCGGCGCGAAGGACTACCCGTTGATGCAGGGAGTGTTCCTGGTGATCACACTGGCGGTGCTGGTGGCGAACCTGCTCGCGGACATCGGCTACCTGCTGCTGGACCCGCGCACGCGGCGGGAGGGCTGAGACTCCGATGAACTTCAAGACCAAGCTGGGTCTCGGCATTCTGGCCTTCTTCACGCTGATCGCGGTGATCGGCGAGTGGATCGCCCCGTACGACCCGTCCGCGATGAGCGACGACCTGCTGTCGCCGCCCTCGGGCGCGCACTGGTTCGGCACGACCATGACCGGGCAGGACATCTTCTCCCAGGTGCTCGTGGGCACCAGGGGAGTGATGGTCGTCGGGCTGGTGTGCGGTGTGCTGGCCACGTTGCTGTCGATCCTCGTCGGGGTGACCGCCGGGTTCCTCGGTGGCGCGGCCGACGAGGCGTTGTCCATGCTGTCCAACGTCTTCCTGGTGATCCCGGCGCTGCCGCTGATCATCATCGTGGCCTCGATGCTGCCGTCGGCGGACACGGTCCTGATCGCCGGGGTGATCAGCCTGACGGCGTGGGCGTGGGGCGCCCGGATCCTGCGGGCGCAGACGATGTCGTTGCGGCGCAGGGATTTCGTGGAGGCCGCGCGGGCGTCCGGTGAACGGACCTGGCGCATCATCGTGTTCGAGGTGCTGCCCAACCTGCTGGCGGTGATCGGCTCCGGCTTCGTCGGCACGGTGATCTTCGCGGTGATGCTGCAGATCACCCTGTCGTTCGTCGGCGTGATCTCCCTGTCGACCTGGAACTGGGGCACGATCCTGTTCTGGGCGCAGAGCAACCAGGCGCTCGGCCTGGGCGCGTGGTGGTGGTTCGTCCCCGCGGGACTGTGCATCGCGTTGCTGGGCACGGCACTGGCTCTGATCAACTTCGGGATCGACGAGTACGCGAATCCCCGCCTGCGGAAGGTGCGCGCATGAGCCCGGTGCTGGAGATCCGCGATCTCTCGGTCGACTACGGAAACCTGCGAGCCGTGCACAACGTCTCGCTGACGCTGAACGCGGGCGAGGTCCTCGGCCTCGCGGGGGAGAGCGGCAGCGGCAAGTCCACTTTGGCCTATGCCGCGACCCGCCTGCTGCAGGTGCCGGGCAAGGTGCCGTCCGGCCAGGTGTTGTTCAAGGGCCATGACCTGCTTTCGCTGACCGACAAGCAGTTGCAGGTGCTGCGGTGGAACGAGATCGCGATCGTGTTCCAGGGCGCGATGAACGCCCTGAACCCGGTCATCTCGGTCGGCACGCAGATCGACGACGTGCTGCGCACGCACCGGCCGCAGATGAAGCGACCGCAACGGACCGCGCGCGGCCGCGAGTTGTTGTCACTGGTCGGCATCCCGGTCGACCGGCTGGGCTCGTACCCGCACCAGCTCTCCGGCGGCATGCGGCAGCGCGTGATGATCGCGATGGCGCTCGCGCTGGAACCCGAGATCGTGATCATGGACGAACCGACGACCGCGCTGGACGTGGTGGTGCAGCGGCAGATCCTCGGTCAGATGATGCGGCTGCGCGAGACGCTCGGCTTCTCGGTCGTCTTCATCACCCACGACATCTCGCTGCTGGTCGAGTTCTCGGACCGCATCGCGATCATGTACGGCGGGCGGGTGGTCGAGGAGGCGCCGGCGGACGAGATCTACCGCGCCGCCAAGCACCCGTACAGCCAGGGCCTGCTGGGGTCGTTCCCGGCGCTGCGCGGGCCTCGCCGTGAGCTGAAGGGCATCCCCGGTTCGCCGCCGGACCTGCGTTCGATGCCGTCGGGCTGCCCGTTCCACCCGCGCTGCCCGTCCGCGATGGACGTCTGCGGTGAGCGGATGCCGTCGCTGGAGGCCGTCGAGGAACGCCGTCGCGTGGCGTGCTGGCTGGAGGACGCGCGTGTCTGACGTGACTGCGTCTGATCCTCTTGGAGGGCTGCCCGCGGACTTCTTCTGGGGCGTCGCGACCTCGGCGTACCAGATCGAGGGCGCGTACGACGAGGACGGCCGGACACTGTCCATCTGGGACACGTTCTCCCGCCGTCCCGGTGCCGTGCTGAACGGTGAGACCGGCGACGTGGCGTGCGACCACTACCACCGCATGCCGTCCGACGTGGCGATGATCGCGCGCCTGGGGGTGGACAAGTACCGCTTCTCCGTGTCGTGGCCGCGCATCCAGCCAGGTGGCCGCGGCCCGGTGAACGCCAAGGGCATCGACTTCTACTCCCGGCTCGTGGACGAGCTGCTGGGCAAGGGCGTCGACCCGTGGCTGACGCTCTACCACTGGGACCTGCCGCAGGAACTGGAGGACGCGGGCGGCTGGCCGCACCGCGACACGGCCTACCGCTTCGCCGAGTTCGCGGGCCTGGTGCACGACGCGCTGGGCGACCGCGTGCCGACGTGGACGACGCTGAACGAGCCGTGGTGCTCGGCCGTGCTCGGCTACGACACCGGCAGGCACGCGCCGGGCCGCAAGAACTTCGCCGAGTCCATGCGCGCGACCCACCACCTGCTGCTGGCGCACGGCCTTGCCGCACAGGAGCTTCGGACGCGCGGTGTGGCGTCGCTGGGCATCACGCTGAACATGGGCACCCACACGGCCGCCTCGGACGACCCGCGCGACGTCGACGCGGCCCGGCGCGCGGACGGCCTCGGCACGCGCATCTACATGGATCCGTTGGTGCACGGGCGTTATCCGGAGGACGTGCTGGTCGACATCGCCGCGCGCGGTGCCGGGATCCCGGTCCGCCCCGGCGACATGGAGATCATCTCGACGCCGCTGGACGTCTTCGGCGTGAACTACTACACCTCGCACGTCCACAAGGCGACCGACGACCCGGCCGTGTCCGAGGTGGTGCCGCAGGGCCGTCCGGTCACCGCGATGGACTGGGAGATCGTTCCCGAGGGCTTCACGGCGCTGCTGGTCCGCCTGCACCAGGACTACGGCGTGCCGATGGTGATCACCGAGAACGGCGCGGCCTTCGACGACCTCGACGTCGAGGACGGCTACGTCGCCGACACCGACCGCGTCGAGTACCTGAAGTCGCACATCGCCGCCGTGGCCGAGGCCGTGCGCGCAGGTGCGGACGTGCGCGGCTACCTCGCGTGGTCGCTGATGGACAACTTCGAGTGGGGCTACGGCTACGCCAAGCGGTTCGGCATCGTCCGCGTCGACTACGAGACGCAGGAACGCACGCTGAAGCAGAGCGCGCAGTGGTTCCGTGACCTGATCACCCGATCACGAGCGTAATCCCAGCTCAGTCCAGTCTCCGGCCCGGTCGTTGTGGAATCTCTGCGCCCCCACAGTGACCGGGCCGGTTCCATCTCCGCGGCTTGAACTCCGATCCAGCGGCGTAGATCACGCCCGAATGCACTAGCTAAGGCATACCTTAGTTAAGTTAGGGTTACTTTACGCCAAGGAGTGCCAGGAGAGGATCGCGATGGAACCGGTGTTAGACCTGGCCGGAATAGGCTTCGGGCCGTCCAACCTCGCTCTCGCGATCGCAGTGGAGGAACACGCGCTGCCTGTCAGGGCTCGCTTCTTCGAGAGGCAGCCGCGGTTTGGCTGGCACCGGGGAATGCTGCTCGAGGACGCCACCATGCAGGTGTCCTTCCTCAAGGACCTCGTCACGCTGCGCAACCCCACCAGCGAGTTCAGCTTCCTGTGCTACCTGCGCGACCGCGGACGGTTGATCGACTTCGTCAACCACAAGAACCTCTTCCCGCTGCGCAAGGAGTTCCACGACTACTTCGAGTGGGCCGCCGAACGGGTCGGGCACCACGTGTCGTACGGCGCCGAGGTGTCGCAGGTGCGGACCTGCGCCGACGGCTTCGAGTTCGCCGTCGGCGCGCAGCAGGTCAGGGCCCGCAACCTCGTGCTGGCGACCGGCCTCGAGGCCAACCTGCCGGACGGCATCGAGACGAGCGACCGGATCTGGCACAACAAGGACCTGCTCACCCGCGTCGACAGCCTCTCCGACCCGCGTCAGGTCGTCGTGGTCGGCGCCGGCCAGAGCGCGGCCGAGGCCGTGGCCTTCTTTCACGACCGCTTCCCCGAGGCCGAGGTGCACGGCGTCTTCGCGCGGTACGGCTACAGCCCCGCCGACGACAGCTCGTTCGCGAACCGGATCTTCGACCCCGCCGCGGTGGACGACTTCTACTCCGCGCCGGAGGAGGTCAAGCAGAAGCTGATGGGCTACCACGCCAACACGAACTACGGCGTGGTCGACGGCGACCTGATCGAGGAGCTGTACCGGCGGGTGTACCGGGAGAAGGTCGTCGGCCGGCAGAGGTTGCTGCTGCACAACACCTCCAGGCTCACCGGCGTGACCGCCGACGGCAGGTGCGTGGTCGAGTCGCTCGCCGACGGCGGCCGGTTGCCGATCAACGCCGACGTGATCGTCTACGCGACGGGCTACCGGCCGGCGAACCCGGTCCGGCTCCTCGGCGACCTCGCCGCACACTGCGAACGCGACGAGCGCGGCCGGCTGAAGGTGACCCGCGACTACCGCGTCGTCACGGACAACGGCCTGCGCGGCGGCATCTACCTGCAGGGCGGTACCGAACACACGCACGGCATCACGTCGTCGCTGCTGTCGAACACCGCGGTGCGCGTCGGCGAGATTCTCGACTCGGTGCTGCGGCGGGTCGCTCAGCAGCAGGCAGAACCGAAGCTCCAGGCAGTCAAGTAGTTCCATGAGGAAGGACCTGTGATGACCAACCCGTTCGAGGACCCGGAAGGCCGTTTCTTCGTGCTGGTCAACGAAGAGCAGCAGCACTCGCTGTGGCCGGTGTTCGCGGAGGTGCCCGCCGGGTGGACCAAGGTCTTCGGCGAGGAGAGCCGCGAGGCTTGCCTGTCGTACGTCGAGGAGAACTGGACGGACCTGCGTCCGGCGTCTATCCGTGTTTGATTGCCACTGCTCCGCAGACGGCGGTGAGTTCGCCTTGAAGTCGGTCGTCCGGCCGACTCGAACTCACGTGAGGTACTGCTCGAACGTTCGCGTACCTACCGCGCGGCCGGGAGTCAGGTTCCCGCCCGCGCGGTAGGCGCGATACGTGGCTCCTGGCACCTTCACCGGCACGAGCCGGCGCTGCTTTCCCGTCGCCTCCAGGTACATCCGCGCGAAGTCGACGGCCTCGCGGATCTCCGGACCGCCCATCTCGGGTGCCTTGCCCGCCGGCGACGCCTGGGCCAGCGCCGCCAGCTCCAGGCCGACCTCGGCCTCGTCGACCGGCTGGAAGCGGAAGCCCGGCACGGGCATCAGCGGCAGCTTCGCGGCGCTCTCGAACATCTTGTGCAGCAACGAGTGGAACTGCGTGGCCCGCAGAATCGTGTGCGGCACACCGGAATCGATGATCAGCCGTTCGGTGGCGAGCTTCAGCTTGTAATAGGGGAGCGGCACCTCGTGGCAGCCGACGATCGAGATGTAGACCAGGTGCGCGGGCTTCGAGGCGAGCACCGCCCGCGCCATCTGAACCTCGTGCCGGAACGACGTCGCGCAGTGCACCACCACGTCCGCCCGCAGAGCGTTCAAGCCGGTGCCGCGCACCAGATCCGTTCCGGAGGACCGGGAAACGGAGCGAGCCCCCGGCAACGCGGCGACGACGTGCCTGCCCAGCGAACCGCTGCCACCCGTGACGACGGTGTTGAATTCCTGCTTGGGGTTCATGCTGTGACCCTGGCACGGTGGTAGTAGGCCAGCACGACGGTGCCGGACACGGCGGCCACGGCGCTGATCACCAGACCGGCCTGCGCCAGCCCGCTCATGCCGGTGCCCTCGCCGAGCAGCTTGATGCCGATCCACGCGGCGACGATCGGGTTCACGACGGTCTGCCCCGCCACGACGAGATCCGGCGGCCCGGCGGCGTACCCGAGCTGGATGAACCACGCGCCGGTCAGGAAGGCGACGGCCAACCCGCCGAGCGACACCCATTCGATCATCGGCAGCGCGGTCGTCACGTCCCTGACCAGCACGGCGACCAGTCCGTATGCGATTCCGGCGCCTACCGAGAGGGACAGTGCCCGCACGGCGTCCGCGGTGAAGGTCGCAGCGACGACGCACACCAGCACGCCCGCGACGACCAGTTGCCCGGCCTGCAGCGCCACCTTCGGCGACACCTCGGTCGGCACCGCCGCGCCTGCCGTGATGGACACGAACACCACGATCCCGGCCGTCGTCACCAGCACCGCCACGGCGAGCAGCCCGGTCAGGCGCCGCGCCCGAGCCACCGCGATGATCGGGATGGCCAGCGCGTTCAGCGGCGCGACCACCGACACCGGGGCCAGCGCCAGAGCGACGACCTGCAGCACGGCACACGCGAAGAGCACCAGGAACCCGTAGACCCACCGGCGTGACCGCACGAGCTGGAGCGCCGAGGTGAGCTTCAGGTCGGTCGTCTCCCGCACCCCGGCGTGCTGCCACATCGCACCGAGCGCGCTGCACCCGGCCGCGAGCACCGCGCACAGAATCGCGACCCCGACCACCTGGCCGATGCTACGCCGCCACTGCTATGGTTCATTGCATGAGTAACGAACCAAGGAACTAAGCCGTGTTCGACGACCGGAGCCCGATCTACCGGCAGATCGCCGACCGGATCAAGGCGGACGTGCTGAGCGGGACGTTGAAGGCGGACGAGCAGGTCATGTCGACCAACCAGTACGCCGCCTACTACCGGATCAACCCGGCGACGGCCGCGAAGGCGTTTCAGCAGCTCGTGGACGAGCAGGTGCTCTACAAGAAGAGGGGGATCGGGATGTTCGTGAGCGCGCGGGCTCGCGACATGCTGCGGGAACAGGGGCGGGAATCCTTCTTCGGCGAGGTCGTGGACCCGATGGTCGCGGAGGCGCGCGCCATCGGCATTCCGCTCGCCGAGGTCATCCGCCGGATCGAACAGCACGAGAACAACGGGGGCGTGTGATGCGGGTTGACGTAAAGGGCTTAACGGTTCGCTATGGCGACGTCACGGCCGTCGACGACATGAGCTTCTCGTTGTCCGGCAACAAGATCTACGGCCTGCTCGGCCGCAACGGCTCCGGCAAGACCAGCCTGATGTCGGCGCTCGCCGGCTACCGCAAGGCTTCAGGATCCGTTCAGCTCGCCGGGCTGCCGGTGTTCGAGAACGCCGCCGCGATGCGTCAGGTGTGCCTGGTCCGGCACTCCGCCGACGCCGCGGACAAGGGCGACAAGGTCTCGCACGTGCTGGAGTACGGCGCGGCCTGGCGTGACACGTGGGACAACGACTACGCGCTGAAGCTCGCGGAGCTGTTCAAGATCGAGCTGAGGACCAAGGTCGGCGAACTGTCGCTGGGGCAGCGGTCCGCGCTCGGCGTCGTGATCGGGCTCGCCAGCCGCTCACCGCTGACGATGCTGGACGAGTCGCACCTCGGCATGGACACGCCGACCCGGTACGCGTTCTACGACGCGCTGCTGGGCGACTTCATGGAGCACCCGCGCACGATCGTCATCTCCACCCACCTCATCGAGGAGCTCGCCTCGCTGCTGGAGGAGGTGCTGATCATCGACGGCGGCCGGCTGGTGTTGCAGGAGGAGGCCGACGTGCTGCGCTCGCGCGGTACCGAGGTCACCGGGAACGCCTCCGACGTCGACGAGTTCACCGCGGCGTTGACCGTGCTCAGCGAGAAGTCGTTGGGACGCACCAAGGCCGCGATGCTCTACGGCGCGCTGGACGACGAGCAGCTGATCCGCGCCCGTCAGCTCGGCCTGGAGCTCGGCCCGATCGCGTTGCAGGACCTGTTCGTCCACCTCACCGACCCGGTCGGAGGCAAGCGGTGAAGATCTTCCGCCGGATGACCGCGTCGCTCACCCTGTTCTGCGCGATGATCGCGGCCGGCGTCTTCGCGTTCGTCCTCGTGGTCACGTTCGTGGTGTCCGCCTTCCGGGGCGTCGAGATCAGCGGGTGGAACGTCGTCACGTCCCAGGTCGCGCGCTGGTTCCTGTTCTGGATCGGCATCTACGTGATCCACAACCTGCTGCCGGTCGCCGTCGCGCACGGCCGCACGCGGCGCGAGTTCCTCGCCGCGGCGTCCGGGTTCTCCGTGGTGCTGGCGTTCGTGATGGCCCTGATCGGCTGGCTGGGGTTCGTCGTCGAGGGCGGGATCTACTCGCTGATGGACTGGAAGGCCGACGAGCACGGCTCGCCGCTCGCGTACTTCCTGATGTTCCTGGTGTGGTGCGCGGTCGGCATGTTCTGCGCGGCGGCGTTCGACCGGTTCGGCGCGGGCGGCATCTTCTCGATCCCGATCGGCCTGCCGTTGGTGGCCGTCACGACGACGGGGATTCCCGGATCGGGCAAGCTGCCTTTCATCCCCAACCTGCCGGTGCTGTTCGGCTCCGGCTGGCACCTGGTGTCGGTCGTGGCGTTCCTGGTCGCGCTGGCTGGGACGTGGGCGATCGCCAGGGACATGCCGGTGCGCCTGCGCACCACGTGATCAACCGCTGTCCCGCACCACCAGTGACGGCTCGAAGACCACCGACGTGACGGGGGAGCGCGGTTCGGTGATCTGGCGCAGCAGCTGACGCGCCATCTCCGCGGCCATGTCGGTGATCGGCTGGCGAACGGTCGTGAGCTCGGGTTCGGACGTCAGCGCGGCGCTGCTGTCGTCGAACCCGACGATCGCCACGTCGTCGGGAACCTTGCGGCCGCTGCGGTGCAGTACGGGGATCGCGCCGTTCGCCATCAGGTCCGAGGCGATGAACACGCCGTCGACGTCCGGGCAGCAGCCGATCAGCCGTTCCATCGCGGCCACGCCGGACTGCCGGGTGAAGTCGCCGTGCACCACCACGGCGTCCGGCACCTCGGCGAGGAACCCGGTGAGCCGGTCCTGGCCCGCCGGGGTGTCCTGCGGCCCGGTGATCGTCGCGATCCTGTTGCACTGCAACGACTTGAGTCTTCGCCCTGCCAGCGCGGCGCCGGCCGTCTGGTTCACGTCGACGTAGGTGATCGGCATCGGCTTGAGCGGCCGGCCTGCCAGCACGACCGGCAGCCCGGCCGCGATCAGCTGACCGGGCACCGGATCCGCCGGATCGGTGTGCACGAGGATCACGCCGTCCAGCCGCCCGCGGCGCAGGTCGCTCATCGCCTGCTCGCGGGTGCCCGGCCCGGTCATCATCAGCACGAGGTGGATGCCGAGCGGCCGCACGACCCTGGTGACACCGCTGACGACGCTCGCGAGGTGCGGGTCGCCGTCCATCCGGCGTTCGTCGGGCAGCAGCAACCCGATCGCGTCCGCCCGGCGCGTGACGAGCGACCGCGCGGCGATGTTCGGCAGATAACCGGTGCTGGAGATGGCTTTCTGCACGGCGTGCCGGAGTGACTCGTCGACGCTGGAGGCACCGTTGACCACTCTCGACGCGGTCGCGCGCGACACTCCGGCCACGCGGGCCACCTCCTCCAGCGTCACGCGCTTCACCCGGCCGCCAGTTCCGCCGTGCGGTGGCGTTCCATCAGCTTGACCACCTCGGCGGTCGGCGGGTGGGTGATCGCGGAACCGGCCGAGCGCACGACCTCCAGCGACTCGGTGAGGTGCGTGCGGACGAACTGCCGGAGCGCGTCCGGGCTGGTCGAGGCGAGCTGGATCTCGGCATCCGTCGGCATGCCGGGCATGTCGTGCCCGGCGTGGTTGTTCACGTACGGCGCGTCGAGCAGCTTCCTCAGTTCGGCGAGCTCGATGTTCCGGTTCTCCTTGAGCGAGGCGTTCTCCGTCAGGTCGAGCAGCTTGAGCGCCTGCTCGTCGGTGGCGATGGCGAGCTCGACGAACGCCCGTTCCGTTGCGCCGTAACCGTTCTGCGGAGTCGAGGGTGCTGGTGACTGTGGAGGTGGAGCCTGCTGGCAGGCCGCGAGAAGGCCTGCCAGCAGGAGTGTTGTCAACCGTGGTTGCCGGCGTGGTCGCACTTGATCACCACGTTGAGACAGTTGCGGACGCGGCGCTCCATCTCGGCGCGCGGCCACACGTTGAAGAAGTCACCGTGCATCGTTTGCCCTGTGCCGGAAGCGAGTCGCAGTCCGGCGGTGCTGCCGTTGACCGGATACCTGAGCACCATCCGGAGTTTCGGCACGGACACGGGGTGGCTCGACGGGCAGCCGCCCGCGACCGGGTAGGACATGTGGGACTTGTGGTCGGCCGAGTCGAGGTTGCGGCCGTCCCAGCACTGCGGGAAGTCCAGGTAGGTCTCCAGCATCGTGCCCGCCGGGCACGTGACGAAGTTCTTGGACGGGTTGACGTGCCCGGCGTGCAGACAGGACCAGCGCGCGATGCTGTCGGCATCACCCGTGGCCTTCGCGTTGCCCGCGACGATCTTCAACCCGTACGGCGTCGGCTGGATCGCCGCCGGGTTGTTCACGCCCTCACCGAGGTAGTAGAAGGTGACCCCGGTCGGGGCGATCGCGGTGTTGTTCCGGTAGAGCGTCGGCACCCAGTAGGACGAGATGTCCGTGGCCGGGTTGCAGTTGCCGGTCTGGCCCTCCAGCGTCTGCTGGGTGGACCGGGCGTTCGTCGAGTGGTTGCCGAAGAAGTCGTGGAAGTGCGAGGCGCCGGCCAGGTTCGGCAGCACGATCGGGTCGTCCGCCAGCCGGTGGCTGATCGGGCACTCCGCGAGGAACTCGGCCACGCGGACAGGTTCTCCTTGTGCCGCAACGGGAATGCTGAGAGCCGTGGCTATCAGCCCGATGACGGCGGCGATGTGGAACAAAGGCTTCCTCATTGAAGCTTTCCTCTCCGCAGCAGGATTGGGAGAGCGCTCTCACGCTCATCGAGCATGGCGCAGAACGCAATCAGGCGTCAATCCGCAAGAAACGTTCAGAAGTCCCGGTTTTCTTGACACGGCATGCCTGATGCCCTGACTCTCGGCTCTGAACTCCTGTCCCAGAGAGCGCTCTCTCGCGCCGCCGTCCCGTTCTCCGGCCTCAGGAGCATTCATGTCAGGAAGGCTTCAACGCGGAAGACTCCCTCTGTTCGTCGCGGCGATGGTCGCGGCTGCCCTGCTCGTCCCCACATCGGCCTCGGCCGCCGGTCCGCTGATCTCGCAGAACCGTCCGGTCACCGCGTCCAGCAGCGAGAACGCCGCCTTCGCCGCGACGGCCGCGGTCGACGGCGACGCCGGAACCCGCTGGTCCAGCACGTTCAGCGACCCGCAGTGGATCCAGATCGACCTGGGCTCGTCCGCGCGGGTCGACCAGGTCGTGCTGGCCTGGGAGGCCGCGAGCGCGCGGGCCTACACGCTCAGCATCTCCGCCGACGGCACCAGCTGGCAGGAACTTCGTCGAACGACGACCGCGCCGGGCGGCACCGAAACGCTCCCGGTCACCGGCACCGGCAGGTACGTGCGCCTCGACCTCGCTCAGCGGGCCACTCAGTGGGGTTACTCGCTGTGGGAGTTCCAGGTGTTCGGCACCCGCGACGGTGGCAACGGCGGGGAAACCCTGCTGTCCTACGGCAGGACCGGTGCCGCGTCGACGTTCCAGGACGACCCGAACTGCTCGGGGTGCACCCCGGCCAAGGCGTTCGACCGCGATCCGGCGACCCGCTGGGCGACGAGCGCGACGAACGGCTGGGTCGACCCCGGCTGGATCTCCGTCGACCTCGGCGCCACCGCCACGATCTCCAAGGTCGTGCTGCAATGGGATCCGGCGTTCGCCACCGCGTACCGGATCGAGGTCTCGGACAACAACTCCAGCTGGCGCGAGATCTACTCGACCACCACGAGCCGAGGCTTCAAGGAGACGCTGACGGTCAGCGGCACCGGCCGGTACGTGCGGACGTACGGCACGGCCAGGTCGAACGGCTACGGCTACTCGTTGTGGGAGTTCCAGGTCTACGGCACTGGTGGCGCGCCGATCACGCCACCGCCGCTGCCGCCGAACCCGTCGTTCCCCGGCCGGCTGGTGTGGGCGGACGAGTTCAACGCGCCCGCGGGCTCCGGGCCGGACGCCTCGAAGTGGACGCCGGAGACCGGGCCGGGTGTGAACAACGAACTGCAGTACTACACGAACAACAACAACGCGCGGCACGACGGCAACGGCAACCTGGTGCTGCAGGCGCGGCGTGAGGTGACGCCCGGCAGCGCGTGCCCGGTGGACCCGGTCAGCGGAAGCGGGACCTGCCAGTACACGTCCGCGCGGCTCAACACCTACGGCAAGTTCACCTTCACGTACGGCAGGGTCGAGGCGCGGATCAAGGTGTCGTCGACGCAGGGGCTGTGGCCCGCGTTCTGGATGCTGGGCGCGGACTTCTTCGACCAGCGCAGGCCGTGGCCGTACACCGGCGAGATCGACATCATGGAGCACGTCGGCAAGGAGCCGAACCGGGTCTACTCGACGCTGCACGCGCCCGCGTACTTCGGTGCGGGCGGGTACGGGTCACCGCTGGAACTGGGTGCTCCGGCGTCGTCGGCGTTCCGGACGTTCGCGGTCGAGTGGGACTCGAGCCACATGACGTTCAGCGTGGACGGCAACCGGTTCTTCACCGTCGATCGGAACGTGCTGGAGACCACGCGCGGCCCGTGGGTCTACGACCACCCGTTCTTCCTCATCATCAACAACGCGGTGGGCGGCGACTGGCCCGGCCCGCCGGGGGCCGGGACGCAGTTGCCGCAGGACATGGTGCTGGACTACGTCAGGGTGTACCAGTGATCGAGATTCTTACGGGCGGTGAGACGTCGAACGCCTCGCTGACGGCTTCTACCTCGATCTGTGCGGTCTCACCGTTGGTGAGCGGGATCGCCGGCACGAAGTACGCGTCGCTCGTCGTGCCACCGAGGAAGATCCGTTCGGAACCGGTCTGCTTGTAGACCCGGTACTGCCTGATGGCGCCGGGCGAACGAGTCCAGGTGAGCCGTGCCGATGCCGTCGTGGCGTTGGTGCGGCTCACCTGCTCGACCTGGACGCCGGCCGGTGCCACCGGGGGAGTCATGACCGGGTTGGTCACGCCGATCCGGCCGATCAACGCCGTGATGGCCGCGCCGGGCAGGACCCGCAGCGAGATCTCCGTGAGCGTCGCGCCGGAGTGCTCGCCGAGCGGGAAGACGCTGCGCCGCCACGCGCCGCTGACCCCGCCGAGGTCGAGGACCTTCTCCGTCGTGCCGAACCGCAGGACCGCCTGGAGCCGCGACGGACCTGTGCCGGTGCGGTGGACGATCTCGAACTGGCTGTTGCCGGTCAGCCGCAGCGACGTCGCGAACAGCCGGACGTCGTTGGCGGACTGCGGGGTGCCGGTGATCTTCAGCGCGGTGCCGCCGTCGTACGGGTCGTCCCAGTCGAGCGACGGCGTGACCTTCGTGCCCGTGCCGGTGACGCTCCACCGCCACGTCGGCAGGACGTCCTGCAACGACAGGTTGTTCCAGGCTTGAGTGGACCGGACCGTGCCGCCGACCGCGAACTTCCTGCCGTGGCCGGTGTTGAAGTTCGTGACGAACGGCAGGCTCGTGATCGGCGTCAGCTCGGTGATGTAGTGGGCGATGCCCTTCCAGTTCGCCGTCGTCGTGGTGTTCGCCGGGTCGCCGTTCTGGCCGACCCAGAACCTGTTGTCACGGCTGTAGAAGTCGGCGGGACTGGTCGCCGACTTGAACGTCCACTCCGGACGGTAGAAGCCGAGCGACGTCACGTGCGGCTTGTTCTCGGGGAAGACGCTCGCCCAGCCCACGCTCGTGTTGTAGCCGTTGGACTCGACGTCCACACCGGACGCCAGGTCGTACGGGCTGCGGCCCATCTGCTGGGCCAGCGCGGCCGAGCTCGCGAGCCCCTGCGTGCTCCACCAGAAGTTCATGAACATCTCGTCGGACTGCTCGAAGAACATCCGGTTGCGCGCGGTCAGGGCGTTCTGCCAGCTGACGCTGCCGCTGTCGGTCATCGCGTCGTACCAGATGATCCGCAGGCCGGACTTCTTCAGGTAGACGATGAAGTCGCGCATGTCGTTCGCGAGCTGGGTGTTGCCGCCGGCGGTCTCCTGGTTGAGGAACCAGCCGTCGAAGCCGTGGTGCCGTGCGACCTGGATCATCTTGTCCGCCACCGGGAACCGGTCGCCGTCGCGCTTGACGAAGTCGCGGACCCACTGGATCTGGCCGCCGTACGCGGTCGGCGGGAGGAACACGTTTCCGATCACCCGCACACCGTTGCGGTGCGCGGCGTCGGTGACGGTCGGGTTCGGCGCGAGGATCAGGCCCTCGGACGCGGACCCGCCCCAGAACACCAGTTCGTCGATGTACTGCCAGTAGTTCGTGGCGTAGTAGTTCATGTCGAGCGCGCCCTGTGCGGGGTTGTTGCTCGTCGGCGCGTACGCCACGAGCGCCTGCACTCGGGCCTCGCCGGGACGGGCGTGCGCGTTGGCCGGTCCGGCCGGAACGACACGTCTCGCGAGCGGCACCGTGCTGCGGTTGTACTTCGCGTCCCGGTCGGTCGAGGGATCCCAGTCGAGGATCGTCGCCGGGTGCCAGTAGGACGCGTAGGGCTGCGCGATTTCGGCTGCGGACGCGGGAGTCTCGGACAGCAGACTGGTGAGTGCTGCTGTGGAGCTCAGAACGAGGAACTGTCTCCGGGTGGGCACGTGATCACCCTTGTGCGCCATCTGATTCGCCGCATACCGCTTCTACGGTGACTGAACAGGACGACAAAGTCCCGGTCCGCTGCGCTGGGTGACGAGCCGGTCCTGGGAAACATTCTGTCGAACAGCGTCGAAACGTCCCCGTAACCATCCATGTGGCCGAATCCCCGGCAGGCTACTGGGCGGTAGCGTGAGCCTCGCCGTCGGTTTTTGGTTACCCTGCAACCAATCGAGGTGTCATCGTCGTGCGCATCAAAGTCGTGCTTGCGGCACTCACCCTGGCGCTGGTCCCAGTCGCCACCCCTGCCGTCGCCACCGCGGCGGCCAACCCCTACGAACGCGGCCCCGCACCCACGGCCGCAACGGTCGAGGCCTCTCGCGGCACCTTCGCCGTGACGTCCGCGGCCGTGGCCCGCCAGTCGAACTTCGGCGGTGGCACGGTCTACACCCCGACCAGCGATCTCACGTTCGGCGCGGTCGCCGTCTCACCCGGCTTCACCGCCACCCAGACGTCCGTCGCGCACTTCGGCCCGCGCCTGGCGTCCTACGGGTTCGTCGTGATCACCATCAACACCCTGTCCGGCTTCGACGACCCCGACAGCCGGGGCCGCCAGTTGCTGGCGGCGCTCGACTACGTGGTCCGCACCAACCCGCGCGTCGACGCCTCGCGCCTCGCCGTGATGGGCCACTCCATGGGCGGCGGGGGAGCGTTGCGCGCCTCCGCGACCCGTCCCGCCCTGCAGGCCTCGATCCCGATGGCCGGCTGGCACACCACCAAGAGCTGGTCGACGGTCCAGGTGCCGACCCTGGTGCTCGGCGGCCAGAACGACCCCACCGCGCCCAACTCCCAGCACTCCACGCCGTTCTACAACTCGATCACGGCCGCGCCGGACAAGGCGTTCCTCGAACTGCGCGGCGGCGACCACTCGGCGCCTCGCAGCGACAACGTGACGGTGCGGAAGTACACGCTGTCGTGGCTCAAGCGCTTCGTGGACGACGACGTGCGCTACGACCAGTTCCTGTGTCCGGCCCCCGCACCGAACACGCTCATCTCGGCTTACCGCGACACCTGCCCCCACGCATGAACAGTGTCTTGAACGAGTAGCCCAGTACAGCGAGGGAGTTGCCAAGCGACCGCCGGGGCGGCTTCACAGGCTGATCGAAGCGTTGTGCCAGTGTGCGACGGCCTGGCGCAGCGCTTCGATCACGTCTGTCTCACCATCAGCCCGGCGCCCTCCGGGATCTCCAGAGGAACCGTGTAGAAGCGGATGTCGTAGCCGTCCGGGTCGGTGACGCCGGACAACAGCCAGCCGACCTGTGTCCGCATCACGCCTGCGTGCGCGACGCCCTGCGCGGCGAGGTGCGCCGCGAGCGCGTTGATCGCCTCCTCTCCCGGCACGCCGATGGCGAAGTAGTCGAACCCGGCCGCCGCGACGGCCTTCTCCGGGTTGAGGCGGATCGCGAAGCCGGGCCCGCCGTTGGGATGCGCCAGGGCGACACCCATCAGGACGCCCTCCTCGACGAAGTGCATGACGGGCAGGTAGCCGAGGTGGTCCTGGTACCAGGCCAGTGACTTCTCCAGGTCGGAGACCGGCAGTTTGAGGTGGTGGATGCCCTCCAGCAGTGGCGCGTCGCTCATTTCGTGACCTCCTGATTGCAGTGAGGCTGCACTTATGCAGTTAGACTGCAACATGTGGCAGAGGACGTCAACAGGGATTTGCGAGCGGCGCGTCGTGCGGACACCGAGGTCCGGATCATCGAGGCGGCGACCGAGCTGTTCACCGAACACGGCTACGTCGCCACGACGTTGACCGACGTGGCGAAACGCGCCGGCGTGGGGGCGCGCACGGTGTACGTGCGGTTCGACGGCAAGGCGGCCCTGCTCCAGCGCTGTCTCGACGTGGCGATCGCGGGCGACTACCACCGCGTGGCCGTACCGGACCGCGACTGGTTCCAGCAGGCGATGAACGCGCCGACGGCGGAGGAGCGGATCGCGCGGATGGCCAGGATCGGCGCGCAGCTCATGGAGCGCACCGGGGCGTTGCTGAAGGTGGCGCAGCAGGCCGAGGCGATCGAACCCGAGATCGCCGAACGCGCGCAGGCGGCCCGCACGCAGACACATCAGGCCATCGGCGGCTTCTTCCGGAAGCTTGCCGCCGATGGCCTGATGTCAGAGGAGAACGTGGACTGGGTCGCGGAGACCGGTGCGGTGCTCGGTCAGGCCGATACCTACCTGCTGCTCGCCAGGACCACGGACCTGTCGATCGAGCGGTACGAGTCGTGGCTGGTCGAAACCTGGACCAGGCTTGTGAACGAGTAGCAGTGCTCTGCACGAGCAGCCAGTACGGGCGGGAGTTGCCCAAGCGACCGGCGGGGCGGCTTCAACGGCCTGACTTCGGGGCTGTGCCACGACCGACGGCGTGGCACAGCCCCTTCTTTCTGCCTACTCGTACGCGATCGCGTCCAGCACGTTCAGACGCGCGGCCCGGATCGCCGGCAGGATCGCCGCGATCACGCCGACGAACGCCGCCACCACCAGGTACTGGACCATGGTCATCCAGGGCAGCCCGATCTCCGAGATGCCCTGGTCCTTCAGCGCCTGCACGGTCGCGACGCCCAGGGCGAGACCGACCGCGAGGCCGAGCACCGCGCCGAACACCGAGATCACCACCGACTCGACGGTGATCATCCGCATCACCTGCGACCGCCGCATGCCGACGGCCCGCAGCAGACCCAGCTCGCGGGTCCGTTCGATCACCGACAGCGCCAGGGTGTTGATGACGCCGAGGACGGCGATCAGGATCGCCAGTGCCAGCAGGATCTGGATCATCAGCAGGACCGTGTCGAACTGCGAGGTCGTCTGCTTCACGAACGCGCTGCGGTCCTGGACCGTGATCTCCGGGTTGTCCGCGAACAGCGGTTCGACGCGCTTCTGCACGTCCGCCGCGGACACGCCCGGCGAGACCTGGACGAACGCCTGGGCGATCTGGTCCGACCGGAAGCTCTTGCTCGCCGACTCCGGCAGCACGAGCGCGCCCTGCAGCACCTGTGACTTGACCCAGATGAAGCCGACGGTGAAGTCCTTCGGCTCGCCCTTGGCCAGCTGCAGCGTGACCTTGCTGCCGATCGACCAGCCCTTCTCGGCCGCCAGCTCCTCCGGCAGCGCGACCTGGTCGTCCTTGAGCGGCGCGATGTCCCCGGACTTCGGTTTGAGCGCGAACATCGTCGCCAGCGCGGGCATGTCCGTGACCCCGACCGCGAACAACTGGTCCTCGCCCTGCAGCACGCCGTCCTGCGACCAGCCGACCGCCGACTTGACGCCGTCGGTCTTCTCGATCTGGGTCAGGACGTCCCGCCTGAACGTCGCGGGCTGGCCCTCCATCTGACCCTCGCCGGAGATGATCAGGTCGGTCTGCAGCTGACCGGAGGCCAGCTTCTCGATCGACTTGGTCGCCGACGTCAGCACGACGCTCACGCCCGTGATCAGCGAGATGCCGACCATCAGCGCGGCCGCGGTGATCGCGGTGCGGCGCGGGTTGCGCGCGGAGTTGCGGCGTCCCAGCAGACCCGGCATCGACCACGACAGCAGGCGGCCGATCAGCGACACCATCGGCCGCGACAGGATCGGCGTCAGCAGTGCGACACCGACGAACGCCACGAGGATGCCGCCGAAGATCAGCGGCAGCGAGGCCTGGTTGAAGCCGAACGCCAGCGACGTGCCACCCGCGGCGGCCACCAGTGCACCGGTGATCGTGATCTTCGTGAGCGGCCGGTCCGGCGTGGCCGCCTCGCGCATCGCCGCGACCGGTGCGATCCGCGACGCCCGCAGCGCCGGCATGACGGCCGCGATCACGGTGACGATCATGCCCACCGCGAACGACGAGATGATCGCCGACGACGGCACGCCGATGCCCGCGAGCTGCAGGTTGGTGCCGCCCACCGAGCTGAAGATCTTCGCCAGCAACGCACCGATGCCGATCCCTGCCCCGAGACCGACGATCGACGCGATCAGGCCGATCACCAGCGCTTCCAGCACCACGGACCCGATGACCTGGCCGCGGGAGGCGCCCATCGACCGCAGCAGCGCCAGTTCCCGCGTGCGCTGGGCGACGATGATGGAGAACGTGTTGAGGATGATGAAGATGCCGACGAACAACGCGATGCCGGCGAACCCGAGCAGCACGTAGTTGAAGAACTTCAGGCCCTCGTTGATCTGGTCGGCCTGCTCCTTCGCCAGCACCGCACCGGTCTTGACGTCGTAGCCGGAGCCGAGCTTGGCCGCGACGGCGTCCCGCAGCGCGTCATCCGTGGTGCCCTGGGCCGCGGTGACGGTGATGCCGGAGAACACGTCCTTCTTGCCCAGCAACAACTGCTGCGCGACCGGCTCGGTGAACGCCACCGACAGCTCGCCGCCCAGCGAGTCGCGGCCGCCCGCGTACTCGTAGATTCCGGTGACCTTGAAGGTCTTCTTGGGTTCCAGCGTGAGCAGCGCGATGTCGTCGCCGACCTTGAAACCACCGGTCGTCGCGAGATAGCCGCCCAGGACGACCTCGTCGTCGGCGGCAGGCGCCTTGCCCTCGCGGATCTTCTCCTGGCCGGTGCCCGTCCAGTTGAAACCGAACCGGGGCGAGCCCGACGTGGTGATGACCTTGCCGTTCTTGCCGATCGGCCGCGCGGACCCCTGCACGTCACCGACGGCCGACGCCACGCCCGGCACCGACTTCACGTCGGAGATCGCCTGCGGCGTCAGCGGTTCCGGCTGCTTGCCCTTCTCCGCCTTCGGCGACACCGAGACGTCCACGTTGGCGAAGGCCGACGAGAACAGGTCGGTGAACGAACGCTGGAGCGTGTCGGTCAGAACGAACGAACCGGACACGAACATCACGCCCAGCACCACCGCGAGTGCGGACAGCACCAGGCGGAGCTTGCGCGACAGCAGGCTCTTGAGAGTCGCCTTAAACATGCGGCACCGCGACAACTGAGTCGAGGTGCTTCATCGTGTCGAGAACCTCTTCGGCCGACGGCGACAGCAGCTCGCGGACGATGTGGCCGTCCTTGAGGAAGATGACGCGGTCGGCGTACGAGGCGGCGTTCGGGTCGTGCGTCACCATCACGATCGTCTGCCCGAACTCGCGGGCGGAGCGCTGCAGGAACCCGAGCACCTCGGCGCCGGACTGCGAGTCCAGGTTGCCGGTCGGTTCGTCCGCGAACACGACATCAGGGCGCGACACCAACGCACGGGCGCACGCCACGCGCTGCTGCTGGCCACCCGACAACTGCGTCGGCCGGTGCGTGAGCCGGTCGCGCAGACCGACCGTGTCGACGACGACGTCGAACCACGCCTTGTCGACCTTCTTGCCGCCGATGGCGAGCGGCAGCGTGATGTTCTCCTCCGCGGTCAGAGTCGGCAGCAGGTTGAACTGCTGGAAGATGAAACCGACCTTGTCCCGCCGGAGCTCCGTGAGACCGCGGTCCTTCAACCCGGTGACCAAGGTGTCACCGACCCACACCTCACCGCTCGTGACGTCGTCCAGCCCCGCGAGGCAGTGCATCAACGTCGACTTGCCCGACCCCGACGGGCCCATGATCGCGGTGAACCTGGACTTCTCCAGGTCGACGCTCACCCCCGCGAGCGCGGTCACGGCAGCGTCGCCGGACCCATAAGACTTCCAAACGTCGACGGCTCTGGCCGCGACTCCATCGGACGCGCTCACTTGTCTGTCCCCTCCTGTGGGCTTTCGTGCGCACCATCTTCGGCGACACGGGCACACCGAAGGGTCAGGTCTTCCACTGAGATAGACCCTGAGATTAACCCCGGTGCCCCCGCCCGAGTCACCACGCTGAGAGAACTCTCAGCTGCGCCACGTAGCCATGCGGTTGCTTGGAGGAAACGTTATTTCACTGCTGCCGCAGTGTCTTCAGCCTTCGGATTACTAGGCCGTCAACTTCCGTCGCAAGGGGACGGTCGGTTCCATCAGCCATGAAACCAATTCCACGCGGAGGCCTTCCCTCAACGCGTTCTCGGCGAGCCAGTGGTCCACGTCACCGTGGTAGGCGCGCGCCGGCCTCGGCCAGCGGTCCATCCACTCGGCGAACGCCGCGTTGATCGCGATCGGGCCACCCGGCGGTCGCACGCCGAGCACCAGCACGGGATCCTCTCCGGTGGCGAAAGAGGCGGCGGTGTCGTGCACGCCACCGAAGAGGATCCGATCCGCACCCAACTCACGGGCTTTGTCCGCCACCCCGAAGAACGCCGACCCACGCCCGTGGGCACGCACCACCAGCTGATGCGCGCCGAAGTCGGTGTCGAGGAACTCGTCGGCGTACGTGCCGTCGTCGGCCAGCACCAGCACGTTCGTGCCGCCGGGGAGAGCCCCGACCTGCCCAGGATGCGTGATGCCGATGACGGTGATGCCCACGCCGTCAATCCTGCCGAGCTCGTGTTAACCCTTGGCACCGCTCGCGTTAAACAAGTTTCGGAAGCACTTCCGCGCCGAACAACCGGATCGTCTCGATGACCGACTCGTGCGGCATGCCGCCGATGTCCACCATCACCAGGTGCGTGTCGATGGACAGGTGCTCCGCCAACGCGTTGAGCCGCGACGCCACCTCGTCCGGCGTGCCGCACACCGCCGAGCCGTCCATGATCGCGTCGACATCGATGTCGCCGTCCCCGCGCCACGGATCCGCGAACCGCGCGTACTCGGCCAGGTGCGGCCGCCACCGTTCCCGCGCGTCCTCCCGCGACACGAACACGTGACTGGGCACGCCGACCCGTCCGGCGGGGAAGTGCTCCCGGTATCGCTGCACGACCTCCAGGTAGATCGACGGATCCCGCAACGTCGACGGCAGCATCAGCGGCATCTCCAGTTCGGCGCCCAGATCCGCGGACACCGCCGACCCCGACCCGATCCACACCGTCGGCCGCGGCGTCTGCACCGGGCGGGGCGTCGTCGTCACGTCGCTCAGCTGCCCCCGGAACCGCCCGTCCCAGCTCACCGACGGCTCCTCCAGCAGCTTGAGCAGCAACCGCAGGTGCTCCTCGAACCGCGCTCGCAGCTCGCCCGGCTGCACGCCGAACGCAGCGTCGGTCTCCTTGTCGACCCCGCGCGCCACGATCAGTTCGGCGCGGCCGTTCGACAGCACGTCGAGCGTCGCCAGCGCCTCGGCCACCAGCACGGGGTCGCGGTGGGCCAGCAGCGTCACGCCGGTGGAGAGTCGCAACGTCGACGTGCGCGCGGCCACGGCCGCCAGCAGCAGTTCGGGAGCGGACACGATGTAGCGGGTGAAGTGGTGCTCACCGATGGCGACGCCCGCGAACCCGGCTTCCTCGGCCACCACCGCCTGCTCGACCATCGCCCGCAGCCGGTCCGCCTGCGGCACCTCCTGCCCGGTGCACGGGTTGGGCAGGTGGTCACCCAGGATGAGCAGGTAGACGTCCATGCGGGCCATTTTCCATCGTCCGAGGCAAGATGGTTGATGTGGTCACCAACAACGAGGCCGAGAGCCGCTACGAAGTCCACGTCGACGGTGCGCTGGCCGGGTTCCTGGAGTACAGGGTCATCGGTGAGGTCATCGCTCTCGTGCACACCGAGGTCGACGAGGCCTACGCCGGTCAGGGCCTCGGCGCCCAGCTCGCGAAGTACGCGCTCGACGACGCGCTTGCCCGTGATGTCAAGATTTCCCCGTTGTGCCCGTTCGTGGCGAAGTACATCGACAAGCATCCGGAATACCGGGTTACTATCCGGTAAGGATAGTTGCTGTCGCTAACAATGAGGTGGGCGAGCGTGTGGAGTGAGCCGGGCGCGTTCGAGGTCGCACCAGGGGTGCACCGGATTCCGCTGCCGCTGCCGAACGACGGGCTGCGCGCGGTCAACGTCTACGCGATCGAGGACGGCGACGGCCTCGTCCTGGTCGACTCCGGCTGGGCGCTGGACGAGGCCCGCGACCAGCTCGAAGCCGCCCTCGGCACGCTGGACAAGGGCTTCGAGGACATCAGGAAGTTCCTCATCACGCACGTGCACCGCGACCACTTCACGATGGCCGTGTCGCTGCGCAGGACGTTCGGCAACAAGATCGCGCTGGGCCTCGGCGAGCAGCCGTCGCTGCGGCACATGCTGCACGGCCAGGACGACCAGCACGTCGGCGACCTGCGCAAGTGGGGTGCCGCGGAGCTGGCCGAGACGTGGATCAAGATCATGCACCACGTCGACCGCGGCGAGGCCCTGCGCGACTACGAGGAGCCGGACGAGTGGCTCGTCCGCAGCACGGTCGGCCTCGAACACCGCGAACTCGAGGTCATCCCGACGCCCGGCCACACCCGCGGGCACGTCGTGTTCGTCGACCACACCGCGAAGGTGCTGTTCTCCGGCGACCACGTGCTCCCGCACATCACGCCGTCGATCGGTTTCGAGCCGCTCCGGCCCGAACTCCCGCTCGGCGACTACATGACGTCGCTGCGGCTCACCCGTGAGCTGCCGGACCTCAAGCTGTTGCCCGCGCACGGGCCGGTGACCGACAGCTCGCACGAACGCGTCGACGAGCTGCTGCAGTTCCACGAGCAGCGCCTGGAGGAGATCCTCCGTGCCGTGGCGGGCAGCGCGTTCGAGACCGCCCGCAAGATCGGCTGGACCCGCCGGCAGCGCCGGTTCGACGATCTCGACATGTTCAACCAGGTGCTGGCCATCGGCGAGACGGCCGCGCACCTCGACGTTCTCGTCGAACGTGGCGAATTGACCCGAACTCTGAACGCCGGCGTGCTCGAATACCACGTGTGACACCGCTTGAGCTGGCCGCCTGGACCTGGAAGATGCCCCGCAGGGGCAGGGGATTCTGGTTCTCGCTGGCGATCGACGTGCTGTGGCCCGTTGTCGTGCTGTTCGTGCGCCTCAGGGTGCGCGGCAGGCAGCACGTGCCGGGCAACGGCGGCGTGATCCTCGCGTTCAACCACCTGTCCAATGCGGACACGGTGGCGGCCGTGGTGTTCGCATTGATGTCGAACCGGGTGCCGCGCGTGCTCGCGAAGGCCTCCCTGTGGCGCATGCCGGTCGTCGGCTGGGTCATGCGCTCCGGTGGGCACATCCCGGTCGAGCGGGGCACCGTGAAGGCCTCAGAGGCGCTGAGGCCCGCTGTGGAGGCGCTGCGCGACGGGGAGTGCGTGATGGTGTTCCCCGAGGGCACCTTCACCGACGATCCCGAGAACTGGCCGATGAAGGGCAAGTCCGGGGTGGCGCGGATGGCCCTCGAATCGCGCGTCCCGGTCGTGCCGGTGGCCGAGTGGGGGACGCAGGACCTGTTGCCGAAGGGCAAGATCCTTCCGAGGTTGTTGCCGCGCAAAAGGATCGAGGTCGTCGCGGGAGCACCGGTCGACCTGTCGGACCTGTACGACCTCGATCTCACCGCCGAGGTGCTGGCCGAGGCCACGCGACGGGTCATGGCGGCCATCACGACGATGCTTTCAGGCATACGTTCCGCTCAGGCGGGTAGCCCTGGTGCATGACCACGCGAGAGGAATTCGAGTTACGCAGGCAGCGTCGTCCCGGTGGGACGGGGATCTGGGCGCCGGTCGTCCCTGAACCGCGCGAGCCCCAGCAGTGGGTCGTGCAGGCCGGTGAAGAACCCGTGATCGTGCGCAGCGTCGACTGAGTGTCTAGTTCCCCTGGACGGCGTCTAGACGTACTAGACGCGTCTAGTTAACGTAGACGCCATGACTCTGGACGAAGAACTGCTGAGGGCGGCGCGGACGGCGGGTACCGCCTCCGCCGCTGCTCAGAACCAGGCCGACATCGCCAAGGCCATCTACCACCACTCCGTGCTGAGGCTGCACCGCGCCGGCGGGTCGATGCGCGAGATCGCCGAGGCGCTGAAGATGAGCCATCAGCGCGTGCATCAGATCGTGGAGCAGTCCAGGCGCACCGAGCGCTGCTGGTTCTGTGCGCGTTCCGGCGACGAGGTCGACAAGTTGATGGCCGGGCCGGTCGCGCTGATCTGCGACATGTGCGTCACCGCGGCTCAGGTCGCCGAGGTCGGCCACTGCTCGTTCTGCAGCGAGACCAAACCGGTCCACGAGGGAGCCGAGGCGCAGATCTGCCGATCCTGCCTGGACTTCAGCGCCGCTGTGATCAGCGGGGCAGCTTCACCACGGTGACGAAGAAGTCGTCGATCTGACGGACGACCTCGATGAACCTGTCGAAGTCCACCGGCTTGGTGACGTAGGCGTTGGCGTAGAGGCTGTAGCTGCGCAGGATGTCCTCCTCGGCCTCCGAGGTCGTCAGCACGACGACGGGGATCGAACGCAGCTCGGCGTCGTTCTTGACCTCGCTGAGCACCTCGCGGCCGTCCTTGCGGGGCAGGTTGAGGTCCAGCAGGATCAGACCCGGCCGGGGCGCGTCCTTGTACTGGCCCTCGCGCCGCAGGAACTCCAGCGCCTCCACACCGTCCTTGACGATGTGCAGCGAGTTGCGGATCTTGTGGTGCTCGAACGCCTCCTGCGTCATCAGGGCGTCGCCGGGGTCGTCCTCGACGAGCAGGACGTCGATCACGGTCAGTGGTGACTCAGACATGTACTTCCTCAAGCTCGGCGGCGACTTCCGCGACTACGGGCAGGGTGAACTCGAAGCAGGTACCGGAGTCCACATCGGTCTTCAGCCGGATCGTGCCGCCGTGGAACTCGACGATCTTGCGACACATCGCCAGTCCGATGCCCGTGCCCGGATAGGCGTCCTTCGGGTGCAGGCGCTGGAAGATGACGAAGATCCGGTCAGCGTACTCCGGCTCGATCCCGATGCCGTTGTCCCGCACCGTGAACTTCCACATCTCGTCGTCGCGTTCGACGTCGACGGCGATCACCGGCGCCTCGGCGCCCTTGAACTTCAACGCATTGCTTATCAGGTTCTGGAACACCGCGCTGAGCAGAGACGCCTCACCTCGTACGGAGGGGAGTTCCGCGATCTCGAGCCGGGCCCCGGACTCCTCGACGCGGTCGGAGAAGCTGTCCACGACGTGGCGCACGAGCTCGTTGAGGTCGATCACCGTCTGCTCGCGGGACATCCGGCCGACGCGGGAGAACGCCAGCAGGTCGTTGATCAGCACCTGCATCCGCTTCGCGCCGTCGACCGCGAACTCGATGTACTGGTCTGCGCGTTCGTCGAGCTGGCCGCCGTAGCGGCGTTGCAGCAGCTGGCAGAACGACGCCACCTTGCGCAGCGGCTCCTGCAGGTCGTGCGAGGCGACGTAGGCGAACTGCTCCAGCTCGGAGTTCGACCGCTGCAGCTCGGACTTCGCCTCCGCGAGCGTCTCGAGCTCCTGCACGATCCGGCGGCGCATCTGGTTCACGTCCTCGCCGAGCATGACCGTCTCGCGTGGACCGTCGGCGTCGATCTCGTGCTCGAAGTCGCCGGAGGCGACCTGCCGGGTGTGGTCGGCGAGGTTCGCGAGCGGTGCGATCAGCAGGCGGTGCAGCAGCAGCGAGAGGCCGCCGATCACCGCGACCAGCAGCACACCCATGCCGATCACCAGCCACAGCACCACCTTCGCCGCGTCGTCGAGATCCGCGCGGGCCTGCCGGGCGAGCGCGCCGATGTCGCTCTGCAGCGCCGCTGTCTCCACCCGCAGCTGGTCGAACAACCTCTTGCCCAGCTCGATGTCGCCGGCGATCCCGGCGTCGGGGCCGGACTGCTTGATCGCGGCGATCGTCGGGTCCGCGTACTCAGAGCGCCACCGCCGCGCCAGGTCCTCGATGCGGCTGACCCGGCCGTTGACGTCGCCGACGAGGTTGCGCACCTCGTTGGTGGCTCCCGTCTGGGTCTCCTGACCGTCCAGATACGGCTTGAGGAAGCTGTCCTGCCCGGTGAGGGTGAAACCGCGCACACCGGTTTCCTGGTCGAGCAGCGAGCGGTTCAGGGTCTGGGCGCGGCGTGCGGCGGGCTCGATCTGGTCGACCGACCGCGACCGCGTGTCGCCCAGCGCGTCCAGCGCGACCACCGTGGACGAGATCGCGACCGCGGTCATGGCGAGCAGGACCGCCGCGATCACGCCGAGCAGGCGGCTCGCCGGCATCCTCTGCGGGAGATTCACTTACCGTCCTTCAGCAGCAGAATGGCCACGTCGTCATCGAGCGCGCCTCCGTTGAGCTCCGTCACCTCCGCGATGACGGAGTCCATCCAGTTCGGGCCGTTCCGCAGGTGCTCGTGCAGGATGTCGCACAGGCGTTCCACGCCGAGCCGGTCGATGTCGTCAGGTACCCGGCCTTCGATCAATCCATCCGTGTAGCAGGCGATCGACCAGCCGGACGGCAGCGGCACGTCCACGCCGGTCCACGCGTAGTCGGGCAGCACGCCGAGCGGCACGCCGATCTTCGACTGCGGCAGGTCCACGATCCGGTCGCCCACCATCAGCAACGGCTCGGGGTGCCCGGCGAGGAAGTAGCGCGCCGAACGCCGGTCCGGCGCCACCGTGACCATGCAGGCCGTGGTGAAGATGCCCTCGCCGTGCCGTTCCGCGACCAGCACCTGGTCGAGCGTCTGCAGCACTTTCTCGGGCGGTGCGCCGGAAAGGACCAGCGCACGCCACGCGATCCGCAGGCAGACGCCCAGCGCGGCCTCGTCCGGGCCGTGGCCGCAGACGTCGCCGATGATCGCGTGCACGGTGCCGTCCGGCATGCCGACCGCGTCGTAGAAGTCGCCGCCGAGCAGCATCCGCTGGCCACCGGGCTGGTAGCGGACCTCCAGGTCGACGTCGGAGTTCTGCAGCAGCGGGGGAGGGAGCAGGCCGCGTTCGAGCCGGGCCCGTTCGGCGGCCAGCAGCTTCGCTTCCCGCAGCTGCCGCTGGGCGTCCTCGGAACGGCGGCGTTCGACCGCGTACCGGACCCCGCGCAGCAGCAGTTCGCCGTCGACCTGGCCCTTGACCAGGTAGTCCTCCGCGCCGGCCGCGACCGCGGTGATGCCCTCGCGTTCGTCGTCGCGCCCGGTCAGCACCAGGATCGCGGGCGCGTTCGGCCTGCTCAGCAGCCGGTGCAGCGCGTTCAGCCCGGTCGCGTCGGGCAGGCCCAGGTCGAGCAGCACGCACTCGGCGTCGCCGAGCAGCTGTTCGGATTCCGCCAGCGTGCGGGCGCGCGCCAGCACGAACGGCGCGTTCGCCTCTTCGAGCAGCGCCTCGACGAGCAAGGCGTCGCCATCGTCGTCCTCCACCAGAAGGACGCGCACTGTCTTCGTTCGCATCGGGTCGGACTTTACTGTTATTGGGCTGCGGGGTCCGCGTCCGACCTACCAGGATGTGCGGCGTGTTGATCCGTCTCGCCCAACCAGCCGAACTGCCGTACCTCCAGGAGATCGAAAACGCCTCCGGAGAACCGTTCCGCGACATCGGCATGCCCGAGATCGCCGACGACGACCCGATGTCCCTGGAGGACCTCGCCGAGCACGAGGTCTGGGTCGCCATCGGCGCGGAAGGCGTGCCCGTGGCGTTCATCGCGGTCGGCGACGTCGACGGCGCCACGCACGTCCACCAGGTCTGCGTGCATCCGACGCACGCCCGCCAGGGGATCGGCGCGGCGCTGATCGAGCACGTCACCCGCTCCGAGCGCGCTGTGACGCTCACGACGTTCCGCGACGTGCCGTGGAACGCGCCGTACTACGAGCGCCTCGGGTTTCAGGCCGTCGCGGACGTTTCGCCCGGTCTGGCCGGGGTCATGCGCGAGGAGGCCTCACGGGGTCTCGATCCCGCGAGGCGTGTCGCGATGATCCTTCTCCCAGCGCAGGTACGAGCCTGAGGCCATCGAAAGACTGCTGAGCAGCCACACGAGGACACCCGCGTCGTCGGTCACGCCGATCACCGGAAGGAACTCCGGCAGGACGTCGATCGGCGACACGAGGTAGACCAGACTCACCACCCACAGCAGCACCTGGCTGCGCGGCAGCTCCGGGTACTTGCCGCTGCGCCAGGTCTTCCACAGCCGGGGCAACGCCTTCGCGCGCTGGATCGGGTTCCCGACCGGGCCGGGACCGTTCTGCGCGCGTTTGCGGCGGTTGCGCAGCACGCCCAGCACCGCGAACACGAGTCCGAGCGGGATCAGCACCCAGCCGACCACCGCGGGACTCAGGCCGCCCAGCGGGGCGTTGCGGAACAAGAGGATCAGCAAGCCGGCCAGGGAGATGAACGATCCGAAGACGACCATCTGAGCGGACCCCTAACTAGGTTCCTGGAAGAGCATCGTCGGAATGGCCTTGTGCGGCTGCTTGAGCTGCTGCGGTTCCGGCTCGCGCAGGTCGATCACCGCTTCGGGTTCCTCAACCGGCTCTTCTTTGACCACCGGCTTGCGGGCGGCCTTCACCGGCGCCACGTAGGGCTGGTCCAGAGCGGCACGCGCCTTGGAGATCCAGACCTTCTGCATGGCTTCGTCCTTGCCCCCGGCCGCAGTCGCCGCGAGTCCGGACAGGACGCCGCGAATGCGGGGCACGAGCGCCTGATGACGCCGGATCGCATGCCACACAGGGTGATCATCCGGTAGCCGGGCGGCGACGAGCTTCGTGATCTGTGCACGCAGTTCCTCTGTGGACAGATCGAGCCAGCGTTCGACCGCTGACGGGCCAATTGCCACGTAGATAGCCTCCCCGAAAACGACAACTGCCCCCACAGGATCTCACGGATCCCGCGGGGGCAGCCCTCTGGTGTCGCGAAACGTCAGGAAGCCACGACTTCGAGCAGGGTCTTGCCGTTCTCGTCGACGATCCGGAACGTCGCGATCTCGTGCCAGCGCATGGCCACGTTCGCCTGCAGCCGGATGGTCTTCTTGTCGCCCGCCACCGGTTCCGGGGCGTACCAGGAGGTGACCTGGGCGACGCGACCCGCGCGTCCGACCGCGACGAGCGAACCCCTGCTGGGGCCGGTCATGCCGCTGACCTCGATGTCCATCGAGGTTCCCCACGGCTCGTCGGAAGCGTTGATCTTCGTGAAGACACCGCTGTTCGGATCCTGCTGCTGGACCTTCATCGAAGAGTCCGTGGAGTTGTTCGCCACCGGAGTCTGCGACGTGGTCGTGGTGTTGTTGGGGGCCGCCTGGTTCGAACCTTCGTCCCCGCCGCGCACTACGAGCGTCGTCACCACGGCGGTCACCGCCACGATGCCGGCGGCGGCGGCCGCGACACCCTGGGCGACGAACCACCGGCGGCGCTTCCTGCGCGCCGAGACGGCGTCGAGCATGACCCGCACCGACTTGCCGTCGGGGCGTTCCGGAGCTGTCCCGCGCAGCATCCCGCCCGCGTCGGCCTCGTCGATGAGGTCGGGCACCACCGCGAAGTCGCGCAGGTCAAGAGCACACCGCCGACACTCGGTCAGGTGGTTCTCGAACGCCTCCACCTCATCGGCATCGAGGATGCCGAGCACGTAGGCGGCGACGTCGAGGTGATCTGGTGCCGTTGTCACCGCGTCTCTCCCCGATCGTGCAACGCACGCCGCAACGCACGGAGCGCGTAGTACACCCTCGACTTGACCGTTCCCGGCGGCACACCCAGTGCAGCCGCGGCCTCACCGACAGTGCGGTCCCGCAGATATGTCTCGAGAATAGCCTCCCTGTGTTCCTCGGAGAGACCGTTCATCGCCTCGGCCACGACGATCGCCGCGAGGGTGCGATCCTCTTCGCTGCCCGAAGGCGACTCGTCCGAAGGGGTCAGTTCGAACTCCTGCGGACGGACGCTTCTCTTACGCCTGTCGTCAATGACCAACCGCCTTGCCACCGTGAACAACCACGACCGCAAGAGCACGGGGTCACGCTCGAGCTTTTCGGCGTTGCGCCATGCCCTGACCAGGGTTTCCTGCACGATGTCCTCGGCCCACTGTCGATCATGGCCCGTCAGTCTCATGCAGTGTCCCAGCAGGGCGCTCCCGAATTCCTCGTACAGCCGACGGATCAACTCTTCCTCGAGAGACCCCGGTCTTGGTGATTGTTCGTCTAACTCGCGTTGACGTCTATGCCGCGCCACGGTGGACATCCTTGCCCCATCAACCGTCTCAAGTCGAGAGGCAAATATTCCTCACGAAGTTCGTGAACCGTTGCCGGATCGTGTCCGTACTCCTCGGTACCCCGCCGAGAAAGGACCCCAGCCGATGCGACGTGAACAGGCCATCACCGCTCTTGCGGCACTGGCTCTCAGCCTCACGGCGTGCGGCAGCACCCAGACCCCTCCCGGAGGGGCCGCAACAGGTGGCTTGCAGGCGAAACCTGCTGATCTGAGCGGGATGAACAACTACTTCATCGCGAACACCGAGCAGATGGGGTGGTTCGTCACCGACGCCGACGGGCTCCCGCTCTACCGCTACGACAAGGACGTTCCGAAACCGTCCAAGTCCAACTGCGAGGGCGAGTGCGCGAAGGCGTGGAAGCCGGTGCTGGCGGACAAGACGCCGATGGCGACTGGCATCGACCCGATCTCCATGGGTGTTCTGACCAGGCCGGATGGCACCAAGCAGCTCACCATCCAGGGCTGGCCGCAGTACACGTACGCCGAGGACAAGGTCGCCGGTGACATGAAGGGCCAGGCAAAGGGCGGAGTGTGGTTCGTCACCGCCCCCAACGGCGCCAAGATCACCGGCGGAAAAGCGCAGAACAACAGCAACAAGAGCAGCAGCACGCCGAGCACGTCCCCCTCGGGCACCGGCCAGACGTCATCTGCGCCTCCGCCCGCCGCGCCCGGCTACTGAGCCCACTGCTCAGCCGCATTTTCATCCATCCCCTATCGACTTCCTTTGGACAACGAGGACAACAAGACGATGACCAGAGCCCTCGCCACCGTCTTTGCGATGTTGTTCCTCTTCTCCGGCCTCTCCGCCACGGCTGCAGCGCAGCCCGCGGACACCGGGGGAGTGATGGACACCCCGAGCGGACCTTTGACCGCGAACGACCGCGAACTGCTCAACAGGGTGCGCCTCGCAGGCCTGTGGGAGATGCCCATGGGCGAGCTCACGGCCACCAAGGCGTCCAACGCCAGGGTCAAGCAGATCGGCAAGATGATCATGCTCGACCACATGATGCTGGACGCGCTGACGAAGAAGACGGCCGCCGGGTTCGGGCTGACCACGCCCGACGTGCCGAACCCGACGCAGCAGTCGTGGATGGAAGAGATCAACGCGCTCGAAGGCGACGCGTTCGACCAGGCGTTCATCGCCCGGTTGCGCGCCGCGCACGGCCAGATCTTCCCCTTCATCGCGAAGGTCCGCTCAGGAACGCGCAACGACGTGATCCGCGGGTTCGCGCAGGCGGGTATCGACGTGGTGATGAAGCACATGACGCTGCTGGAGAGCTCGGGCCTCGCGGGTGACGCGGCGTTCGCGGAGCCCCAGCCGGCCGGCGGCATCATCAACGCGACTCTGGCCTCCGACGAGGGGCCGAACATGTGGGTGATCCTCACGGTCACCGCCGCGGGAGCCGTCCTCACCGTGCTCCTGCTCCGAGTACTCCGCCCGCGACGACCGGTGCGGTGATTCCGCAAGACCCCGTTTCACAGCAGCAAACGGAGGTGGTGTCCCAAGGTCAGAGGCACTCCAACGCGGACCTGTTCCCACCCGCCCGGCCCTGAAGTGTCCACTCCTGCACCGCAGGTACGGGCGGGTTCCCGCGAAGCTCTATCGGAGGAAGTGTTGTTGTCCAGCCAGATTCCGCTCCTGGTGGCCCAGTCGTCCGAGTTCGACTCGGGTGTCAAGAAGATGGCTCAGCTGTCTGCCAGGCTGGCTTACGTCATGATGTGCGCCACCTTGTCCTGGGGTGTGCTCATCGCGACCGGGTGGGCAGAGAAGCTCACCGGACGTGAAGGACTGAAGAACGGGCACATGGTGCTCGCCTCGTTGGCCATCGCGTTCGGCTGCATCCACGCGTTCGCCTTCACACTGATCCAGATCGGCACGTTCAGCTTCATCAAGCTCGTCCTGCCGTTCGTCGACGGCGGCCTGTTCCGGCACGCGCTGGGCATCCTCGGCCTGGAGGTCATGCTCGCGATCGCCGTGCTCGCCTCGATGAGGCACAAAGTCTTCTACCGCAAGTGGTTGAGGTTCCATCAAACGGCGTACATCGCGGTGACGATCACCGTGGTGCACTCCTGGTTCGGCGCCATCGCGAACGGCAACCTGTCCGTTCTCTGGCTGGCCGGCCTCACCGTCCTCGTCCCGACCGCGACCCTGGCCCTGGCCCGGTTCCTCCCGCCCGAGGTGCTTCAGCGCATCGGCATGCTCGACTCCGAGCGCGGCAAGGAACCCGGCGTCGGTGAGGGCGACGCGATGGACGTGAGCGTCAACAACGAGAAATGCCACCGCTACGGCACCTGCCAGGCGGAGGCACCGGACGTCTTCCAGCTGATCGAGGACAACCGCCTGACCTACAACCGCCGGCCGCCAGAGGAGCACTTCGCTCAGGCCCGGGCGGCACAACGTGCGTGCCCGATGCGCGCGATCGAGATCAGGGAGCGAGTGAAGTGAGCGAACGGATCGTGGTCGTCGGCGGCGGACTCGGTGGAGTCCGTTCCGCGGAACGGCTGCGGGAGATGGGTTTCGACGGGCAGATCACCATCCTGTCCGCCGAGCGGCACCTCCCGTACCACCGCCCTTGCCTGTCGAAGCAGATGATCACCGGAGAGTGGACCCCGGACGACTCGTTGCTGTCGTTCTCGGGTGACCTCGACGCCGAGTGGCGCCTGAACTCCCCGGCCCTGCACCTGGACCCCAAGACGCAGTCCGTCTGGGTGCCCGGCGGCGAGGAGATCAAGTACGACGGCATGATCATCGCCACCGGCGTCGACGCCAGGGCGATGGGCGGCGCTCCGCGCCACGACCCGCGGGTGCACGTGCTGCGGACGTTGGACGACGCGATCGCGATCCGCAAGAACATCCGTCAGTCGCAAGGCCTCGTCGCCGTCATCGGCGGCGGGTTCATCGGCTGCGAGCTCGCCTGTTCGATTCGTCACATGGGCCGCGACGTGGCCCTGATCGTGCGCTCGCCCGCGTTGCTGGGCGGCGTCGTCGGTGACGACATCGGCAAGAAGATCACCGAGGCGCACGTCGAGCACGGCGTCCGCCTCGCCACCGGTGTCGGCATCAAGCACTGGGTGCGTCAGCCCGGCGGCATCGGCATTCACCTGAGCGACGGCCAGGTCTTCTTCGCCTCGTGCGTCGTGCTGGCCGTCGGCGCCTCGCCGGCCGTCGACTGGCTGCGCGGCTCCGGCCTCGACATCTCCGACGGCGTGCTGTGCGACTCGACGAACCACGTGGTCGGCGCCGAGAACCTGGTCGCCTGCGGTGACGTGGCCCGCTGGCCCAACATGCGCTTCAACGGTGCCGTGCGCCGCGTCGAGCACTGGCTCAACGCCGTCGAGGGAGGCAGAGCCGCGGCCGAGAACCTGTTGGTGGGCCGCAGCCACGCCAAGACGTACACGCCGGTGCCACGGTTCTGGACCGAGCAGTACGGCATGCGGGTGCAGGGCGCGGGCCTGCCCGTCCTGGGCACCGACACCACCGACGTGAACGGCCTCACGGGTTTCATCGCCAACGGCAAGCTCGTCGGCATCGTGGGCCTGGAGTCGCCGGGCAAGATCATCACCGAGACTCCGGAACTGTTCCGGCAGAACGAGGTCGAGACGAACACCCCCGTGTGGACGCAGCCGGAGGAAGAACCCGCTGCCGCCGCCGAGGAAGCTCTCCCGACCTCCATGATCCCGGTTCCCGAACCGGTCGCCGCCCTCGCATCATCGGTTCCCCCGTCAGTCTCGTCGTCGATGTCCCCGCCATTGCAGCGGCGGAGGCATTCGCGGTCGAGGCCGGAGATGGTGCGTTCGGGCGGAGGACGTGCGAGGCCCTAACCAGGTACAGGAGGTGCTCAGGCCGGTGGTACAGGGCAAGCGGGAACGGCGAACTCCGACGTCGCCCGCGTGGCCAGGTGGCGGACCGATGACGTCACGCGGCGATGCGCTCGTTCCCGCACCGGCGGCCTGAACCTTCTTCTCGTGCGTCACCAACGGTGTGGCGGCTCGGCGGGCTCCCGAGTCGCCACACCGGCCTATTTCCGGGGAAATTTGATCCCCGAATACGCCGAACTGAACTGTTAAACGCGGTCGTGGCTGTCCGCAGGCCGGTTTCCGGACATATTTTTCCGGAACCCTGCTTGAAGGAGTTCCAGCCATGCGAATGCGCAGAATCATCGCCGCCGCGTGCGGGCCGGTCGTCGCGATCGGTGTTCTCGCGGCCATTCAGGGCGGATCGGCGCAAGCCGCCCAGCCCGACACCCCTGGTGCACCGCCCGCCGCCGTGAACGGGGTGGCGAAGGCGCTGGGCATCTCGCCCCAGCAGGCACGCACCCAGCTCACCGCCCAGGACGAGGCGCACAAGCGGTTCAAGAGCCTCCCGCCGTCCCTGCTCGACCAGCTCGCCGGCCACTGGTTCGACGCCGGGGCGGGCGCGCTGACCGTGGCGGTCACCACCGACGAGGCGGTGGCCCAGGCGAACGCGCGTGGCGTCAAGGCGACCAAGGTCCAGCGGAGCCGGGCCGACCTCGACCGGCAGCTCGACGAGGTCCGCGGGCTGATCGGCGACGGCGTGCCCGGCGTGTACAGCTGGGGCGTCGACGTCAAGAACAACCAGGTCGGCGTCACGGTCAACACGACCAGGAAGACCCAGGCCACCGAGAAGTTCCTGCGGGACGTGAAGAAGCTCGGAGCCGGTGTCGTCGAGACGGACTCCCAGCAACGCCAGCAGGCCGGGACCGTGCAGACCGGCAGCCCGTGGTGGCCGGGGTCCGAGTCGAACTGCTCGGTCGGCTTCGGTGCGACGGATGCCAACGGCGCCAAGCACTTCCTCACGGCCGGGCACTGCACGAACGACGCGAACCAGGCCGCGTACGGGCAGTCCGGGCAGCAGAACCGGATCGGCACCTCCAACGTCGGCGGCAGCCGCAGCGTGAACGCCCGCGAGGGTGACATGGGCGTGGTCGCGGTGACCGAGACCGGCTGGAACCTGTCCGCCGCGGTCAACACCTGGGGCGAGCCCGCGATCACCGTGACCGGCTCGGTGGAGGCCATGGTCGGCGACCGCGTCTGCCACTCCGGCAACACCTCCAAGTGGAAGTGCGGCGAGGTCAAGTACACGCACAAGTCCGTCGACTACGGCGGCGGGCTGGTCATCGAGGACCTCACCTGGACCACCGCGTGCTCGCTCGGCGGTGACTCCGGTGGTGGCTGGTTGCTCGGCGACAAGGCCGTGGGCCTGCACGACGGTGGTCCGTCGCAGTGCGTGCAGAACCCGACCAACGACGACGACCTGTCGATCTTCCAACCGGTCAACGAGGCCCTGCGGAAGTGGAACCTCACGCTGGTCACCGGCGGGCCGGGCGACACCACCGCGCCCACCGCTCCAGGGGCCCCTCGTGCCGTGAGCACCACCTCGTCCAGCGTGTCCCTGGCGTGGGACGCCTCCACGGACAACGTCGGCGTGACGGGTTACGAGGTCTACAACGGCGGTGCGCTCGCCACGACGGTCACGGGCACCACGGCGACCGTCACCGGCCTCAAGCCGGACAACGACTACACCTTCACGATCAAGGCCAAGGACGCCGCGGGCAACGCGTCCGCCGCCAGCGCGCCCGTCAGCGCGCGCACCCAGCCGGGCACGGCGGACGACGAACCGCCCACGACGCCGGGAAACCCCAGGTCGACCGGCGTCACGGCGTCCAGCGTGTCGCTGGCCTGGGACGCGTCCGTCGACAACGTGGGCGTCGCGGGCTACGAGGTCTACAACGGCAGTGCGCTCGCCACGACCGTCACGGGCACCACGGCGACCGTGACGGGCCTGACCGCGGACACGTCGTACTCGTTCACCGTCCAGGCCAGGGACGCGGCGGGCAACAAGTCGAAGCCCAGTCCGGCCGTGTCCGCCCGCACGTCGTCCGGTGACACGGGCGGCCGGACGTTCACGAACGACACGGACTACCAGATCCGGGACTTCCAGACGGCGATCAGCCCGGTGCGGTCCACCGTCACCGGCTCGGCCCAGAACCCGATCACGGTCAAGGTCGGTGCCACCCACACCTGCCTGGAAGACCTGAACGTCACGCTGGTGGCGCCGGGTGGCCGCTGGTATCCGCTGCTGCGGACGCCGGGAGGCAACTACTCGTGCACCCCGTTCGTCAGCGGCAGGACGTTCACCGTCGTCCCGGCGGCAGGGGAGGCCGCGGGCGGTACGTGGACGTTGCGGATCGGGGACAACGGCCCCGGTGACGTCGGCGTGCTGAGCAGCTGGTCGGTCACGCTCTAGCGACCAGCGGCAGGAGCGGGTCCCGCATCCCCGGCGGGACCCGCTTCACCGAATGGCACGAAGAATCGCACAACTGAAAAGTGAACGGCGCACTGAAGAGTTGGGCGTTGTGCCGCAATGTCCGGTGAAGCGAACCTTCCCGTCGTGAAAACAATGCGATTGATCGTCGGCGTCGCGGACGACATCGACCAGACCTGCACGGCCGACCTGTCGAACGAGTCCGCCGACGGCACGCTCCATCGGTGCCCTCGCTTGGCCTTCTCACGGAGCGGTGATCACCTGACCCGCCCACGACAGCCCGCCACCGAAGGCGAACAGCAGGACGGGCTGACCGGACGGGAGTTCCCCGCGCTCGGCCATCTTGGACAGCGCGAGCGGCACCGAGGCGGCGGAGGTGTTGCCCGACTCGACCACGTCGCGCGCGATCACGGTGCCTTCGCGCAGGCCGAGCTTGCGCGTCATCGCCTCGATGATCCGCAGGTTGGCCTGGTGCGTGACCACGGCCGCGAGGTCCGTGACGGCGACGCCGGCCCGTTCGCACGCCTGGATGGCGATGGCGGGGAGTTCGCTGGTGGCCCAGCGGAAGACGGCCTGGCCCTCCTGGGAGAACCGGGGCTGCCACTGGTCGACGAGGCGGACCGCGTCGCTGCGCGTCGGGTCCGAGCCCCAGGTGACCGGGCTGATGAGGGCGTCGGGGGAGGCGCTGACCACGGCCGCGCCGGCGCCGTCGCCCAGCAGGATGCACGAGGAGCGGTCGGTCCAGTCCACCAGGTCGGACATCTTCTCGGCGCCGATGACCAGCGCGTGCTGTGCGGCACCGGCGCGGATCGTGTGGTCGGCGGTGGCGAGCGCGGTGCAGAAGCCCGCGCAGGCGTTGTTGAGGTCGAAGACGACCGCCGACGGGATCGACAGGTGCGCCGCCACCCTGGCCGCGGTCGAGGGGGAGCGGTCGATCGCCGAACAGGTGGCGACGATGACCTGCCCGATGTCGGACGGCGCGAGCCCGGACGCGGCGAGTGCCTTCGCGCCCGCCGCGGAGGCCATGTCGGCGACGGTCTCCTTCTCGGCGGCGATGCGGCGGGTGGCGATGCCGGTGCGCTGGCGGATCCACTCGTCGTTGGTGTCCACCATCTTTTCCAGGTCTGCGTTGGTCAGCACGCGCTCGGGCTGGTGATGGCCGAACGCGACCACACGGGATCCGGACAAGGTGAACTCTCCTTCAGGCCAGGCGACCCGGCGAATATAGCAACCGATCGGTCGGTAGCTAAAGAGACGTAGACTACAGACATGAGCCCGCGCCGATCCGTCGCCGACACCCGCGAGACGCGGCAGCGCATCCTCGACCGGAGCCTCGCGATCGCCTCGGCGGAGGGGCTCGAAGGCCTGACGATCGGACGGCTGGCGACAGAACTCGGGATGAGCAAGGCCGGGTTGCTCGGGCACTTCGGCACCAAGGAGGCCCTGCAACTCGCGGTGGTCGACCAGGCCGCGGAGGTCTTCCTGCGAGAGGTGCCGCGCAAGGTCAAGCAGATGCCCTCGGGCCTGCCGCGCCTCATCGACGTCTGCGAGGCCTGGGTCTCCTACCTCGAACGCGAGGTGCTCCCCGGCGGGTGCTTCTTCACCGCCGCCACGGCCGAGTTCGACGGCCGCAGCGGCCGCGTCCGTGACGCGCTGGCCGGCATGAACGCGTTGTGGCGCAGGGACCTGCGGATCCACATCCGGCGCGCGGTGAGCGACGGCGACCTCAAGCTGGACACGGACGTCGACCAGCTGATCTACGAGATCCTCGGCGTCATGCTGGCGCTCAACCACTTCCTGCAGCTCGAACACGACAGCGCGGCACCACGCCGGGCCCGTCAGGCGTTGAAGCGGCTGCTCACGAAGTGATTGATGATCGCGGCCACTTCCTGTGGCCGCTCGGACACCATGCCGTGCGTCGCATCGATCTCGTGCACCTGCACGTTCTTCGGCAGGTCGCGGCGCAATCCCGCGCGGTGGGCGTCGAACAACGGCACCAGGTCGGGTGGCACCGGCAGGTTGCGCGTGGCGAGCACCAGAAGGAACGGGCTGGTCACCTTCGCGAAGACCGGCAGCGCGTCCAGGAGTTCGGGCGACGTCCGCAGCGCCGAGAGGATCTCGCGCGACGGGCGGGTGATCGTCTCCAGTTGGGCGTCGAAGATCGCGTTCAGCCTGGCCAGGCCGTTCGCGACGTCCTCGGCCGGCAGCCCCGCGTAGTTCGCTGGATGCGTTGTGGCGGAACGATGTCCGTCCAGACTCGCCACCGCTGGGCACGTCGGGTGCCGCAACGCCCACAGGCCTGCGAGGATGCCGCCCAGCGACTGCCCGACGACGACGGGCTCTTCGAGTCCGAAGTGGACGGCGGTCTCGTCGAGGTCGTCGAGCACGGCCTCCCAGTCCCACTCGCCGTCGGGAGACTCGCCGTGCCCACGCAGGTCGACCGCGACGGCGCGGCCGTTCAGCTGGGGCGCAAGCGTTTCCCAGGTGGATCTGCCGCCGCCCAGGCCGTGCAGGAGCAGGTGGGGCGGGCCGTCGCCGCCGAAGTCGGTTGCCGCTAACTTCACTGGTCTCTCCTCAGGCTCAGCCGTGTGCGGATCGAGTCGACGGTCACGCCGCCGTCCGGGTGCCGCAGCAGCTTGTTGCGATTCACGAGGTCATGAACGCCCTGGCGGGTGATGCCGAGCATCGCGCCCGCCACCCCCAACGACACGTGGTCCTTGCTCGGGTGGCCGGCGCGCCTCGCGGCGGCACGCCCCAGCGGTGTGGCCCACCAGCTCTCGGGTGGGTCGAACGGGGTGTCGCCGGGGTAGAGCACGGTCATCAGGCGGACGGCCACCTGCCGGGCTGTCGCGTCGTCGGGGCCGAGCAGCTGGGCCGCCCACATCTCGGCGTCGGCCTCGACGGACTGCCGCAGGCCGACGAGATCGGCCTGCGGCAGCAGGATTTCCAGCGGGTCGAGCAGGCGGCTCGTCACGAGCCGGATCAGGTCGTCGCGCAGGTCCACGTGTTCCGAGGTGGTCGCCACTTGACAGACGATAGCAAGTACTTGACGCCTGCCGTCAAGTAGCTAGGCGGCCCACATCTGCGCGGGAGCGATGTAGTTCCAGGTGTAGAGCTGGTTCGCCCCGTCGTAACTCCCGTCCGTCCCCGCTCCATAGGTGTCGTGGACGTAGAACGAACCGTTGTCGTGGTACCCGATCACCACGGAAAGGTGGCCGGAGGTCGAGCCCCACGTGCCGCTCATGATCACGAACTTGCCCTGGTCGAGGAACGCGCGGACCTGCGCCGGGGTGAAGTTGCCCTGCTGGACCGCGGCGCCGTTGCGGGCCAGGAAGTCGCGCTCGGACTCCCAGGAGGCGCAGGGGCGGTTGCCGGGGCAGTAGTAGCCGGTGATCCAGCCGTGCGCGCCCTTCCAGTTGCCGACGCGGTCCCAGTCGTTCATCGTGCGGTTGAAGGTGGTGCCGCGGTTGGAGAACTCGTCGGTGATGTAGCGGCCCCACTTCGAGTAGTGCGAGGTCGGCTGAGCGACCTGCACGCCGAACTCGTTCGTGAGCTGGTAGGTGACGAGGTCGATCACCGCGCTGGTCGGGCCGCAGGACGAGTTGCCGTTGAACTCGTTGCGCGTGTCCCACAACTGGTGGATGTACTCGGCGCGGTTCAGCCGGCCCATCGTGGTCACTTCACCGTCCAGCGAGGCGGCGCGAAGACCTGACGCCTTCACGTACCCCTTCGCCGGGCTGCCGATCACGGCCTCCGCGCCGTCGATGCCGGTCAGCGCGTAGTTGAACGACAGGCCCTCGACGACCCGCGAAGCCTTGCGGGTGGCCAGGTCCTGGACGTAGACGCCGTTGAACCCGGCGAACTGGTCGGGGCCGAGCTTCTTGTCGGACACGCACCCCATGACCTCGTACGCCACGCGCGCGCCGTCGGTGCTCCACACCGCGCTGCGGTAGTGGTGCCGGGTCTCGCCGACCAGCGATCGGACCTCGCCGTTCTCCGACGCCAGGCCCAGCCACTGCGGGTCGGCGCCACCGCAGCGGTAGACCTCGTTGTGCTTGATGAAGCTGACGTGCCGCTCGCCCTTGACGTCGACGAGCTTGAAGTCGCGGTACAGCGACGAGGAGTCCGACGTGAGCAACGGCTTCGCGGCGCCCGACTTCAGGTCGAACCGCACCAGAGAACCCACGTAGGTGCTGTCGTCGGCGACGTTCGGGTGCTCCACGGCCAGCAGCCCGGTGCCGTCGGTGGTGAAGCCGAGCAACTGGGGCGCGCGGCCCTTGAGCTTGCCCACGGAGACGCCGCCGACCACGACGTTCTCGCCGTCCGCGTAGGCCAGCGTCGAACCGTGGAACACGGCCGAGGTGATCGCCCCGCGCGCCACGAAACGAGACTTGCCGTAACGGTCGACCGTGCTCAGAACGCTGCCGCTGGTGCCGTCGAAGTCGGAGATCACGGCGGCCAGAGCGCCGTCGGCGGAAGAGGTCGACCTGACCGTGTAGGCGGGGTCGCTGACGGCCACAGCGGCTCTCTTCACACCGCCGACGATCACGTCGTAGCCGCCTGCCGAGCGGACGGCGTGCGACTGGGACGGGCTGGAGGAGTAGGGCTCGACGGCCTGGGCGGGGGACACGGCGGCAGCCAGCGTGCCCAGCGCCACCACCAGTGCCAGTGAGGTTTTCGTCATGGGTCGAACGTCCTGGCTCGTGGCATGCGTCCGGTATGCGGTTGGTGGTTACGATCGGGAGTTGTGGAGTTCCGGGTGCTCGGGCCGGTCGAGTGTTACGCCGACGACGGCGCGCGGGTGAGCCTTGGGCCGCCCAAGCAACGCGCGGTGCTCGCGCTGCTCCTCGCCCAGCCCGGCCGGGTGCTGTCGGTCGACCGGCTGATCAGCGTGCTGTGGGACGACGCGCCGCCCAAGACGGCGTTGAAGAACCTCCAGGTCTACGTCTACCAGCTGCGCAAGATCGTCGGATCGAGGCTGCTCTCGCGGGCGCCCGGCTACCTGATGTCGATCGACCCCGCCGAGCTCGACCTCACCCGGTTCATCGAACTGCTCGACGCCGCCCGCCGGGAACGCACGCCGCGGAGCTACCGGGAGGCGCTCGCGTTGTGGCGCGGGCCCGCCCTCGCGGATCTCGCCGCGTCCGGGTTGCTGCGCGGGGTCGTCGCCCAGCTGGAGGAGCTGCGGCTGGCCGCGCGGGTCGAGTGCGCCGAGGCGGAGCTCGACCTCGGCCGGCACGTCGAGATCGTCGCGGACCTGAACGAGTGGGTGCGCGAGCACCCGTTGAACGAACGCCTGCGCGAGCAGCAGATGGTCGCGCTGCACCGCGCGGGACGTCCGGCCGAGGCGCTGGCCGCCTACCAGGAGTGCCGCCGGGTGCTGATGGACGAGCTCGGCGTCGAGCCGGGGGAGTCGCTGCGGCGGCTGCAGGCCGAGATCCTGCGGGCGAAACCCGTTGGCGCGGCGGCGATCCGGCAGCTGCCGCCGGACGTGGTCACCTTCTCCGGCCGCGGCCGCGAGCTGAACCTGATCAAGGCGCAGCTCCGGCAGGACCGGGTCGCGGTGTGCGTGCTCACGGGCCAGGCGGGCATCGGCAAGTCCGCGCTCGCCGTGCGCGCGGCCCACGAGATCGCCGCGAGGTTCCCGGACGGTCAGCTCTACGCCGATCTCTCCGACGGCGCCTCCGACCGGATCCTGAGCCAGTTCCTGCGCGCACTCGGCGAACGGCCCGGCGACGAGGAGGCCCTGCGCTACCGCTCGCTCACCGCGTCGCGCAGGCTGCTGGTGGTGCTGGACAACGTCGCCACCGCGGGCCAGGTCAAGCGCCTGCTGCCGACCGGTCCCGGCTCGGCAGTGCTGATCACGTCCCGCCGTCCGCTCACCTCGCTGACCGGCGCCTCGTACGTCAAACTCGGTGCGCTGCCGCTGGAAGACGCGTTCCGGCTGCTGGAAGGCGTCGCCGGCGAGGTCGAGGACGCGACGGAACTCGTGCGCTGGTGCGGCGGACTGCCGCTGGCGCTGCGCATCGCCGGAGCCCGCCTCGCCGCCCGTCCACAGTGGACCGCGCCGCTGCTCGCCGCCAGGCTCGCGGACGAGACGCGCCGCCTCGACGAGCTCCGGCTCGGCGACGTCGCGGTGCGCTCGGCGTTCGCGGTCAGCTACGCCGAGCTCGGATCCACCGCGGTGGCCAGGGTCTTCCGGCTGCTCGGACTGCTGGACGGCCCGGACTTCGCGGTCGCGGCGGCGCGGGCGCTGACCGACGTGCCGGACGTCGAGTACCTGCTCGCCGAACTGGCCGACGCGCACCTGGTCGACGAACCGGTGCCGGGCCGGTTCGCGTTGCACGACCTGCTGCGCCTCTTCGCCCGCGAACGCTGCCGCGGCTCGGAGTCGTCCGAGGAACGGTCGCTGGCGCTGGAACGCCTGCACAAGCACTATCTGGAAGCGCTGGCGGACAACCCGACGGACCTCTGGCTCGCCGAGGAGCGCGACAACCTGATCGCCGCCGCGCACCAGGCCTCGCCGGCCGACACGATCGCGTTCGCCGCCGGTCTGTCCTGGTACTTCCGCCGCCGCTCCGAGGTGGCGGACTGGGCCGCGTTGAACACGCTCGCCCTGGAGGCGGCCCGCTCGCTGGGTGACGTCCGCGCGGAAGCACTGGCGTTGAAGGAACTCGGCGCCGCCTGCGAGCGCGGCTTCAAGTTCGCCGAGGCCCAGCAGCACTGGACGGCGGCGTTGACCCTGGCCCGCGACCTGCACGACCGCCAGCTCGAAGCCGTGACGCTCAACAACCTCGGCATCGCGCACTGGCGCCGCCGCGACCTGCCTGCCGCGCTGACCTCGCTGGAGGCCTCGCTGACGTTGCGCGAGGAACTGGACGACTCGCAAGGCGCGGCCTACGTGCGCACCAACCTGGGTCTCGTGCACGCGGCGCTCGGCGATCTCCCGGCCGCGCTGGTGTGTTACGAGGAGACGCTGACGACGCTGCGCGCGTGCGGCGACAGGTCCGGCGAGTTGCACGCGCTGGCGAACATGGCCGACGCCCACCGCCAGCTCGGATCCCTGGACCAGGCGCTGGAACTGGCGGACGAGGCGTTGCAGCTCGCGCGGTCGGTGGGGGACAGGCAGATCGAGGCGGGCGTCCTGCTCGACCGCGGCACCGTGCACGAGCTGGCGGGACGGGCGGAGCAGGCGCGCTCTTCCTACACCGAGGCCGTGGAGCTGTCGCGCCGCATCGGATTCCGCTGGGGTGAAACGGAAGCGGCGCGGAAGCTGGCGGGGCTGGGCTAGCCGGCCGCGTACCTTCCCGGCGCGAACACGCCGTCCGGATCGAGTGCCTGCCCGATCCTGGCCTGCAACGCCGTCGCCGTCCCCGGCCGGTCGACATCCCGCCGATACGCTGGAAAACCCTGTGCCGCAAACGCTTGGTGCAACCGGTCGAGCGCCTCCCGTGCCTCGGCGACAGCCGAAGGGTCGTCTGCCGGGAAGCCGAGCGCGATGACGTGGTCGACTGCGTCGCCGTCGAGGACGTTCATCGTGACGGCGGGCGTCGACGGGCAGCAGTCGCGGATCAGTTTCTCGGCGAGGGCCACGGTCTCGCCGGAGAACGGCAGGACCGGCAGGAACATCAGCAACCCGAGCTCGGCGTCGATCCGGTCGGCAGGACGGCCCATCGTCCTGCGCTGGAACCACCTGTCGGCCGGATCGGGATCACCGGCGTACGTCGCGCGGACCACCTCGTCCACCGCTGATGCCCCCGCCACCAGGGGCGAATGCCTTGCCGCACCGAGAAGAACCGAGCTGAGCGCCTCGACCACCTCGCCCGCGCCGCTGAGGCAGACGTGCGCGAGGTAGCCGTCCGCCTGGGCCGCGACCGGGTTGTAGACCTTGGTGGTGGGCGGAATCAGGCGCTGCTCCGTCCAGGACCGCAGCGCGTCGACCGCGTCGGCGAGGTCGTCCCCGGCGAACGTGAAGGGCAGCACCCGCACCTCCTCCGGCCTCGGCAGCAGCCGGACGACCGCGGCCGTGACGACCGCGAACGACGACTGCGTGAACAGGTGGGTGAGCGTCGGCCCGAGACCGTGCGGCCGCGGCACGGCCGAGGTACCCGGCCACCAGCCGACGTGCTCACGCCGGCCGTCGGCGAGCACCACTTCGAGCCCGGCCAGGTCCTCGGCGCGAGCGCGGTGCACGCCGACGCCGCGCTCCAGCGAGTTGCCGATGATGCTGGTGCGCAACGAGGACGTGGTCAGGTTGAAGATCCTCGGCGTGCCGCGCAACAACTCCACGAGCGCGCCCTGCGTCACGCCCGGCTCCACCACGGCGTAGCCGCGTTCGAGGTCGAGGGCACGAACGCGGTCCAGTCCTGAAAGATCCAGGACCGTGGCACCGTCGCCTACCGGCAGACCCGAACCGAGGCCCCAGTTGTAGCCGGTGCTGATCGGGTGCAGCCCTCGCCTGCCGGATCGGACGATCTCCACGACCTCGTCGGCCGTCGCCGGACGGAGGACCTCGGTGATCGTGCGCGGGCGGAAGGCGGCGGGTTGCTCGATGGACACGCGGCGCACGATAGGGCGAAGTGGCGGCGGAAGGCGGTAGCCGGACGCCGCGCGTCACGGTGAGGCCCTGACCCGAACGGCCTAGTCTGGATCAGGTGGAACTGCTGCATCTCAGGTACTTCGTGGCGGTCGCCGAGGAACTGAACTTCTCGGCGGCCGCGCGCAAGCTGCACATGGCCGCGTCGCCGCTGAGTCAGCGCGTCAAGGACCTCGAACACGAGCTGGGCCGTCAGCTGTTCGACCGCAGCACCCACCACGTGGCGCTGACGGACGCGGGCGCGGCGCTGCTGCCGATCGCGCGGGACGTGCTCGACCGCGTCGGGTCGATCAGATGGCGCCTCGACCAGGCCACGCAGCCCACCAGGTCGACGGTGTTCGTCGGCGTGCCCGCCGGACTCCACCCGGCGCTGCGGGAACGGCTGACCCAGCTCGCGGACCGGGTCGACGGGCGGTTCGAGGTCAAGCGGTGGCCGGGGACGACCACGGATCTCGTCGCGGCGGTGAAGGACGGCAGGCTCGCGCTCACGCTGGCCCGGCTGCCCGTGCAGGAGGTCTCTCTCGACACGCTGCACGTGATGTCGGAACGTCTTGGCGCGGTGGTGCCCGCAGACCGGTTCGAAGGCCGTGAATCGGTCAAACTGGCCGATCTCGCCGATCTGGCGTACGCGAAGTCGCCGGAGGAAATCATGCCCGCGTATTTCGAGCAGCTCGACCGGCAACTGCGCGAACTGGGCATCAAAAAGCGCATCCAGCTGAGCAACACCGGCTACCAGGGCACCTCGGAGATCGTGTCGGGCGGGCTCGGGTTCTCCGTCTCGATGCTCGACGAGGACAGCTCGATGCGGGGATATCGTCTGGAGAACATGGCTGTCCTGCCGTTCGAGGACTTCCGTGCGCAGCTCGACACGGGACTGCTGTGGCGGCGTGACCGAGGCGACGGCGGCGACATCGAGGAACTCGTCGCGGTCGCGAAAGAAGTCTTCGCGGACCCGATAATCAAATGAACAATGGTGTGACCGCTGTGGTCATACCATTGTTCGCGACATGATCGTTCCCTTTCTCGCGGTTCTTCACTAACTTCGGTGGTGCAAGAACGAACAGGTGCGAAAGGACGAACGATGAAGGACATCACCACCGGTCCGCTGGACGGCGTGCGGGTGATCGACCTCTCGACCGTGGTCATGGGCCCGTACGCGGCCCAGATCCTCGGAGACCTCGGCGCCGACGTGATCAAGATCGAGTCGCCTGTGGACACCGTCCGCAACGGCCGCTACCGCACCACGCCGGGCATGACCCCGTTGAGCCTCAACGTCAACCGGAACAAGCGCAGCGTCGCCCTCAACCTCAAGGACGAGAACGACCGCGAGACCGCCCTCGACCTGATCGACACGGCCGACGTGCTGATCACCAACATGCGTCCCGGCGCGCTGAGCAGGCTCGGCCTGAACTACGCCGACGTCGCCGAGCGCAATCCCGGCCTGATCTACGCCCACGCCCAGGGCTTCCGCGGCGACTCCGACCGCGCCGGCGTCGCGGCCTACGACGAGACGATCCAGGGCGCGTCCGGCCTGGTCGACATCGCGAACCGCGCGATCGGGCGGCCCGTCTACCTGCCGACGATCATCGGCGACAAGGTGTCGTCGCTGACCATCGCCTACAGCGTGCTCGCCGCGCTGGTGCACCGGAACAACACCGGTGAGGGCCAGCGGGTCGAGATCCCCATGGCGGACACGATGATCGCGTTCAACCTCGTCGAGCACCTCGCGGGCCACGCGTTCGTGCCGGAGGAGGGGCCGACGGGCTTCAACCTGTCGATGGCCAAGGGCCACCACGCCGTGCACACCAAGGACGGCCTCGCCTGCGTCGTCCCGTACAACCCGCAGAACTTCCGCGACTTCTTCGCCGCGGCGGAGCGTCCCGACCTGGTCGAGGACCCGCGCGTCGCCGGTGAGCGGATCGATCCCGGCGACAGCGACGACCTGATGGGCCTGGTCGACGAGTGCGCGCCCGCACTGTCCACCGAGGACTGGGCCGAGGTGTGCGCGAAGCACAGCATCCCGTTCGGACCGGTGCTGGAGCTCGACAAGGCGCACGAGGACCCGTACGTCCGCGACGGTCACCTCCTCGACGTCGTGCGGCACCCGAGCGAGGGCGAGATCCGGTCGATCGGCATCCCCGTCCGGTTCTCCGCCACCCCCGCCACCGTCCGCCGTCTCGCCCCGCTGCCGGGGCAGGACACCGCGGAAGTGCTCGCCGAACTCGAAAACGGAGTGCTGTCATGACTGAGGTTCGCACCGAACGCGTCGGCTCGGCGCTGCTGATCACGATCGACCGGCCGGAGGCCCGCAACGCCGTGAACGCGGCTGTCGCGACGAAGCTCTCCGCCGCGCTGGACGAGCTGGAGGCCACGCCGGAACTGCGCGTGGGCGTGCTCACCGGAGCGGGTGGCTCGTTCAGCGCGGGCATGGATCTCAAGGCCGCGCTGAGGGGCGAGTCGCCGGTGGTCGGCGATCGCGGCCTCGGCGGTCTCACCGAGGCCGAGCTCACCAAGCCGCTGATCGCCGCGGTCGAGGGGTTCGCGCTGGGCGGCGGGTTCGAGCTGGCGCTGGGCTGCGACCTGATCGTCGCCGCGCAGGACGCGAAGTTCGGACTGCCCGAGGTGAAGCGGGGCCTGATCGCCGCCGCCGGGGGAGTCGTCCGCCTGCCGCAACGAATCCCGCACCACCTGGCCATGGAGATCCTGCTGACCGGTGAGCCGATCGACGGCGTCCGGGCCGGCACGCTCGGCATCGCCAACAGGGTCGTGCCGAACGGCGAGGCCGCCGCGATCGCGTTGCAGCTGGCTGAGCAGATCGCCCTGAACGCCCCGCTGGCGCTCGCCGCCGTCAAGAAGGTCGTGCGCTCCCAGGATCCCTGGGCCGCGCAACGCACCGAGAGCGCGAAGCTGATGACCACGGCCGATGTCCGCGAGGGCATGACCGCGTTCGCCGAGCGCCGCACTCCACAGTGGACAGGACGCTGAAATGCTGGGAATCACACCGCTGAGCGCACCGGCCTTCCCCGCCGTGCAGCCCCGGTTCTTCGACCGCGAGTACCTGAACATCGTCTACCGCACCGATCCGGAGGCGCTGCGGGCCGTCGTCCCCGCGCCGCTGGAGATCGACGAGCCGCTCGTCCGGTTCGAGGTCATGAGGATGAAGGACGTCACCGGCTACGGCCCGTACACCGAGGCGGGCCAGGCGATCCCGGTCGTCTTCGACGGCGAACGCGGCGAGTACCTGCACGCCATGTACCTCGACAGCTTCGCCGCCACCGCGTCCGGCCGCGAGGTCAGCGCCTACCCGAAGGTCATGGGGTCGCCGAACCTCTACGCCGACAGCGGCGCGCTGGTCGGCACCCTGGACTACGGAACGCTGCGGGTGGCGACCGCGACCATGGGCTACAAGCAGTTCGAACTGGACCGTCGTCGGGCTGAGGCGGAGATCACGGTTCCAACGTTCATGCTGAAGACCATCCCTGACTATGACGGTTCGCTGCGAGTCCAGGAGCTCGTGCGCACGGAGATCACCGACGTCGTGGTCAAGGCCGCGTACACCGGGCCCGCGCGCCTGCAGCTGTTCCAGCACGTCCTCGCGCCGCTCGCCGACCTCCCGGTGCTGGAGGTCGTCTCCGCCAGCCACGTCATCACCGACCTGACGCTCGCTCCCGCCAAGCCGGTTCACAACTACTTGGAGGAAGCATGAAGACCGTCGCAGTCGTCGGAGCAGGCGTGATCGGCCTGTCGTGGGCCCGGTTGTTCGTCGAGCACGGCCTGACCGTGCGGATCACCGACCCTCGTGCGGACCTCGCCGAAGTCGTTCCTGACGGCGTGCAGATCGCCTCGACCGTCGCGGAAGCCGTGCGGGACGCGGACTTCGTGCAGGAGAACGGCCCGGAGAACCTGGAGTTCAAGAAGACCCTGTTCGCCGAGCTGGTCCGCGAGGCACCACAGCACGCCCTGCTGCTCAGCTCGTCGTCCGCGATCCCCTCGACCGCGTTCACCGAGGGCATCGACGGCTCGCGAGTCCTGATCGGTCACCCGTTCAACCCGCCGCACGTGATCCCGCTGGTCGAGGTCGTGCCGGGACAGCAGACGAGCGAGGAGTCGGTGACCAGGGCCGTGGAGTTCTACCGTTCGCTCGGCCGCACGCCGGTCGTCGAGCGCAAGGAGATCCCGGGTTTCGTCGGCAACCGTCTGCAGGCCGCTCTCTCCCGCGAAGCCGCCTACCTGGTCGAGCAGGGTGTCGTCACGCCGGCAGACCTGGACGCCGTCGTCACGAACTCGCTCGGCCTGCGCTGGGCGACCGTAGGCCCGTTCCTCGGCGCCCACCTCGGTGGCGGCCCCGGCGGCTACCGGCACCTCGCCACGCACATCGGGAAGTCCATGCGGGGTTTGGAACTGGGCACCCCGTCACAAGATCCAGAACGGCTGATCGAGGCCGTCGAAGACGCTTACGGCTCCTCCACGTACTCGGCGCTCGCCGAGACGCGCGACCGCAAGCAGCTCGCCGTGCTCACGGCATTGGAGGAGAACTGATGAACCGCCTGGAAGACCAGCTGACCGCCGACTTCTACAACTACGAGGCGCTGCTGAGCGACGACGAGCGCAAGATCCTGCTCGGCGCCCGCGAGTTCATGACCACCGAGATCAAGCCGCTGGTCAACGAGTACTGGGCCAAGGGCGAGTTCCCGCACGAGCTGATCGGCAAGTTCCGCGGCGCCGGCCTCACCGCCCTGTCGTACGAGGGCTACGGCGAGCACCCCGCCGCCGTCAGCAACCTGCTCACCGGCATGCTGGCGATGGAGATGACCCGCACCGACGCGTCGGTCGCCACGTTCTTCGGCGTCCACAACGGACTCGCGATGTACTCGATCTACGCGGGCGGTTCGCAGGAGCAGCGCGACCGCTGGCTGCCCGCCATGGCCGCGATGGACAAGATCGGCGCGTTCGCGATGACCGAACCGCTCGGCGGCTCCGACGTGGCGGGCGGCATGCGCACCACCGCGAAGCGCGACGGCGACACGTGGATCCTCAACGGCGCCAAGAAGTGGATCGGCAACGCCACCTTCGCCGACTACGTGATCGTGTGGGCCCGTGACCTCGACGACAACCAGGTCAAGGGATTCGTCGTGGAGAAGGGCACGCCCGGCTTCGTCGCCGAGAAGATCGAGGGCAAGATCGCGTTCCGGATCGTCGAGAACGCCGAGATCACCCTGACCGACGTCCGCGTGCCGGAAGCGAACCGGTTGCAGCGCATCGACTCGTTCCGCGACGTCGCGGAGATCCTGCGCGCCACCCGCGGCGGCGTCGCCTGGCAGGCGCTCGGCGTCATGATCGGCGCCTACGAGGCCGCCCTCGCCTACTCGAAGGAACGCGAGCAGTTCGGCCGCCCGATCGCGCGTTTCCAGATGGTGCAGGACAAGCTGGTGCAGTCGCTCGGCAACATCACCGCGTCGTGGGGCATGCTCGTGCAGCTCGCGAAGCTGCAGGACGCGGGCATCTTCCAGGACGAGCACTCGTCGCTCGCGAAGGCGTTCGTCACCTCCCGGATGCGCGAGGTCGTCGCCTGGTCGCGGGAGATCTTCGGCGGCAACGGCATCGTGCTCGGCTACGACGTGGCCCGCTTCTTCGCCGACGCCGAGGCGATCTACTCCTTCGAGGGCACCCGCGAGATGAACACGCTGATCGTCGGCAAGGCGATCACCGGGCAGAGCGCCTTCGTCTGAAAACTCAGGCCTCGGGGATCTCGACGACCACGTGCGTCGACTTGATCGAGGCCACCGCGACGCTGCCGACCTCCAGGCCGAGCTCGTCCGCTGACTCACGGCTCATCAGAGACGTGACGCGGAAGGGCCCGGCCTGCATGTCGACCTGGGCCATCACGCCGTCCTTGACGACCCGCGTGACGATGCCCTTCATGCGGTTGCGCGCCGAGGCCGCCACGGTCGCGCCGTGCTCGGCCACGTCGGTCATCTTCTGGGCGAACGCGGCGAGCTCCGTGCCGCTGACGCCCTTGCGCCCGTTGTCGAGCACGACGGACGCGAGGCGTCCCTGGTCGATCCACCGGCGCAGGGTGTCGTCACTGACCCCGAGCAACGCGGCGGCCTCGCTGATCCGCAGGTTCGGCACGAACCGGAGTGTATATCCGCGTTCGCGGACTCAGGAGTGGCCGGCGACGCGGTGCGGCTGGTAGCCCGACTCCAGTTGCCTCACTTCTTCGTCGGTCAGTTCGAAGTCCAGCGCGGCCACCGCGTCGTCGAGCTGCGCGGGCTTGGTGATGCCGACGATCGGCGCCGTGACGACGGGATTGCGCCGCAACCAGGCCAGCGCCACCTGCGCCCGTGACACGCCACGAGCCGAGGCCACGGCGGCGACCTCCTCGACGATCGCGCGGTCCGACTCCAGGTACAGGGTGGACCCGAACTCGTCGGTCTCGGTGCGCGCGGTCGTCGCGTCCCAGTCGCGGACCAGACGGCCGCGGGCCAGCGGGCTCCACGGGATCACGGCGATGCCCTGGTCCGCGCAGAACGGCAGCATCTCGCGTTCCTCTTCGCGGTAGAGGAGGTTGTAGTGGTTCTGCATCGACACGAACCGCGTCCAGCCGTTCTCCCGTTGCGTGAACAACGCCTTGGCGAACTGCCACGCGTACATGGAGGACGCGCCGATGTAGCGCGCCTTGCCCGACTTCACGACGTCGTGCAGCGCTTCCAGTGTCTCTTCCAGAGGGACGGTCCGGTCGAACCGGTGGATCTGGTACAGGTCCACGTAGTCGGTGCCGAGGCGGCGCAGCGAGTTGTCGATCTCGGCGAAGATCGCCTTGCGGGACAGCCCCGCGCCGTTCACGCCGTCGTGCATGCGGCCGTTCACCTTGGTGGCGAGCACGATCTCGTCGCGCCGGGCGAAGTCGCGCAGCGCGCCACCGGTGATCTCCTCCGAGGAGCCGGCCGAGTACACGTTCGCGGTGTCGAAGAAGTTGATGCCGGCGTCGAGCGCGGCCTTGATGAACGGCCGGGAGTCCTCCTCGGGCAACGACCACGGGTGGCCGCCCCGGTTCGGATCTCCGTAGCTCATCATGCCGAGACAGATCTCGGACACGTCCATGCCGGCGAGCTTGGTGTAGCGCATGGGTCAGCCCCTCAGGAAACGACGATCACGGTCGGGTGATGGTGACGACAACCCGTCAACATCAACCTAGTCCGGCTCGCCGGATCGTGCCTCTGTTGAACACGTCAGTGGCTTTCGGTCCTGATTGTCTGATCAGCGGGTTTAGCGTCGTTTTCCCGGGGTTTGAGAGGAAAGCGCATGACGAGCATCGACGTGGTCGCGCCACCGCAGGACGTCCTGGAGCGCACCCGCGCCACGGTCGAGCCCTTGCTGCGGGCCGCACTGGCGGAACTTCCGGACGAAACGCGCGAGGTGGTCGAGTTCGGACTCGCCCGGCAGGACTTCTCGACGGCCGCGCTCGTGCTGCTCTCCGCTGAGGCGTTCGGTGACGCGGACGTGGCTCTGGTCGCGCTCGCGCTGGAGTTCGCGCACCTGCACGAACAACTGCACGCGGACCTGATGGCGCGCAGGGGTGCGCGGGAGGTGTTCGGTGCGGACAGGACCGTCTCGGCGGCCGACGCCCTTCTCTCACTGGCGTGCGCACGGCTCCCCAAGCCCGGGGTGCTGATCCTCAACGTCGCGTTGATGTCCGTTGTGGACGGTTACGTCCAGGAGATCGAGATGGACGAACGCGACGACGTGGACATGGCCGAGTACCTGGGGGTGGCGGCGGCCAAGAGCAGTTCGCTCACCGCGGCGGCCTGTGAGCTCGGCGCGCTGGCCGCCGGTGCGAGCGCGAGCCAGGCGGGCCACCTCAGGGAGTTCGGCGACGACATCGGTCTGGCGCGCAGGCACGTGGACGACGTGCTGGCCCCGGACACCGACCACCGCACGCTCCCGGTGGCGGCGGCGATCAGCTCCGGCATGACCGTCGACGGCGGGCGCAAGTGGTGCGAGCAGCAGGCCGGACTGCTGCTCGCCCGCGCCCTGCACCACCTGAGGCAGTGCGGTCCCAGGGCGCGGGCAGCGGACGAGTTGGCCTCGCTCGCCAGGGCGGTCACGACCGCCAGGTGTGCTCCGGCTCGAACCCCAGCACCCGTCGTGCCTTCTCAATCGACAGCAGAGTCTCGTGCGGACCAAACTCTCGCTTGATCGGCACGCCGGGATAGGCCTGCGCGACCAACTCGTCGTTCGGGGTCGTCATGCACGTGTCGGCGTTCGCGATGATGAACACGTCAAAGCCCGTGGCGTCGTGGGCCAACGCTTTGCGCACGGCCTGCGCACCGTCGCGTGCGTCGATGTAGGACCAGAGGTTCCACTTGCGCGCGAACGGGTCGGCGTCGAACGGGAAGCGCTCGTAGTCGTGCGGCTCCATGACGTTCGAGAACCGCAAACCGATGATCTTCATCGACGGCTCCCAGCGGCAGAACTGCTGGGCGAGCGTCTCGTCCACCAGCTTGCCCAGCGAGTACGACGTCTCCGGGCGTCCCGCGTACTCCTCGTCGACCGGGATGTACGGCGGAGGAGTGTCGAACGGCAGCCCGAGGACCGTTTCGCTGGACGCCCACACGACGTTGCGCACGCCCGCCAGTCGTGCGGCGGCGAATACGTTGTAGGTGCTTGTCACGTTGTTGTGGAACGTGCGCGCGTTGGGCGCCACGCCCGGACCGGGGATCGCCGCCAGGTGCACCACGGCGTCCAGCCCGGCGTACCTGTCGTCGATCCCGCTGATCGCCTCCACGACCTGGCCGTAGTCGGTGAGGTCGACGCGGGTGAACTCGCCTTGGGGAACCGGGGGAGCGGCTTGGTCGAGGTTGTGGACCTCCCAGCCGTGGTCCAGCAGGTCGGCCACGACGGCGCGCCCGAGCTTGCCGCTTCCTCCGGTCACCGCGACACGTTGAGTCATGACTCAATCATGGCCTCACGGGCGCAGCAGGACCTTGCCTTCCGCGTGACCGGTCGCGCTCAGCTCCTGCGCCTTGCCCGCGTCGGCCAGCGGCAGGCTCTGCGCGACCCGCACGGTGAGCTTGCCGTCGGCGGCGAGCCGGGCGTACTCGGCGAGCCGGGCACCGAACGGGCCGCCGCCGCCGGAGAACGTGACGCCGAGCCCGGCGGCCGCGGGATCGGAGATGGTGACGATTCGGTCGGTACCGCCGCGCAGCTCGATCGACAACGGCAGGTCGCCCGCTCCGGCGGCGTCGAACACGGCGTCGACCCCGTTCGGCGCGGCGGCGCGGACGCGGTCGCCGAGCCCGTCCCCGTAGGCGACCGGGACGGCGCCGAGGGAACGCAGGTAGTCGTGGTTGCGCGGCGAGGCGGTGCCGATGACCGTGGCGCCGCGGGCCACCGCGAGCTGGACCGCGACGGCGCCGACGACACCGGCCGCCCCGTGCAGCAGCACCGTGTCGCCCGCCTCGACCTTCAGGATGTCGAGCACGCGGACCGAGGTCTCGACGGCCACGGGCAGCGCGGCGGCGGTGTCCCAGTCGAGGTTCGCGGGCTTGGGCGCGAAGTCGCCGGCCAGGGCGTGTTCGGCGTAGGCGCCGGTGGCCCAGCCCAGGATCTCGTCACCCACGGAGACACCGGTGACGCCCTCGCCGATCTCGTCGACGATCCCGGCGGCCTCCAGGCCGGGAGTGACGGGGAAGGGAGGCGTCATCTCCGGGGGCATCCAGCCGTTGCGGATCTTGAAGTCCAGCGGGTTGACGGCCGCGGCGACGACCTTCAGCCGCACCTGACCCGGTCCGGCGTGCGGTTCCTCGACGTCGGTCAGGTTCAGCACTTCCGGGCCGCCGAACGTCGTGTAGGTGATCGCCTTCATGGCTGACTCCAGAGCTTCGTCGTTTGGTTGACATGTCAACACTAGCGCCGTCTCCGCGCTGCTGCCCCCGCACTTCGGCTAGTCCCGCCTAGCCGAAAGGCCAGCCGGTCACCCGGTCGGGCGGACTAGCCTGAAATCCATGGACCTGTCGAAGGCCGCCGAGGTGATCCAGGCGCCGTTGAGCGAGACGTTGTCGCAGCTGTCGGCGGCGTTCGCCGGGGCCATTCCGCATCGGGCGATCTCCGAGCTGTCCAACTGCTCGTTCGCGCCGTTCAAGTTCCGCGGCGAGTCACCGGGGCCGTCCGTCACGATCGCCGACATCGCCGCGCTGAGGTCACTGGTGGGGAAGAGCGGGGCCTGGCAGGGGCGGGCGGTCCTGGCCGGCGCCGAGGTCCCGGTGGTGGTGCTGGTGAGCGCTTTCTCCGTGCCGAGCGCGCTCCTGGTGCTCCTGCGCTCCGAGGACACCCCGGTGCCAGACACGGACCTGACGTCAGCCAACGCGCTGTGGGACGTCGTCACCGCGCACATGGAAGCGCTGCGCAACGAGGCCGTGCCCGCGACCATCGCCGTGTCGCGGGCTGCTGCTGCGGCGCGTGCCGTGGCCATCTCCGATCTCGGTGACGCGTACGGAGCCTCGTTGACCGCTCTGCTCGGCGTGCTGCGCGACCGCGACGTGGACGACGCACCTGCCCGTGCGCGTGCCGTCGATCTGGCCGTCACCGCTCTGGTCGAACTGCGTGCGCGTGCCGACCTCGACCGGGCGCAGACCGAGGAACGCACGGGCGACGCCTTCGAACGGCTCGCCGAGTCGCTGCGCCGCGTCCTGCGCGGCCGGGACGTGCGGCTGGACCTGGGCACACCCGGTGCGGAGGAGGGCGCGGACCGCGTTCTGCCGACCGACATCGCCTCCACGGCCGGCGCGGTCGTCCGGTCTTCTGTGCACGCGATGCTGGACGACCAGCGGGGCGTGCGCCGGATCCACATCGGCTGGAAGATCGTCGGAACGGTGCTGCGGGCGACCGTGCGCGACGACGGCCCCGGCACCCTGTCTCGCGGCAGCCTCGACGCACGCCGCGTCGCCGAACGCCTCGGGCCGCTCGGTGGCAAGGTCGAGGTCGACGCCGTGCCGGAGTGGGGAACGACGGTGACGATCGAGGTGCCGCTCGGCCCGCCGGAGAACCCGCGCGAGGACCCGCTGACCGTGCTGGGCGCGCGGGAACTGGAGGTGCTGGGCCAGCTCGCCCGCGGCCGCCGCAACCGCGACATCGCCGGTGACCTGCACATCAGCGAGTCCACGGTGAAGTTCCACGTGGCGAAGATCCTGGAGAAGCTGGGCGTCGGCTCCCGAGGCGAAGCGGCCGCGCTGGCCCACGAGTGGGGCGCGACCGCTCGTTAGCCGATCTCGCCGAGACGCTGGCGGATCAGGTCGCGCACCACGTCGTCGGGCAGCGGCATGTCCGTCGTGAACCGGATCGTGCCCTTCGAGAGCGAGTAGCCGGTCAGCCGCTCGCGCACCACGTCCACCGCGGCCGGGCTGAACGGGAACACGGCCAGGTGGTCCCTCGCCGCCTTGAACCCGAGCAGCGGCTTGCCCTTGTGCCGAAGCGCGGCCAGGCCGTAGCTCAGGCCCTGCTCCGCGTCCGGCGCCAACTCCTCCGCGAGCGCCCTGACCCGTTCGAACGCGGCTCGCGCCGGGGCGTCGAGCGAGGCGAAGTAGTCGTCCACGTCGGCCATGCCGCGCACGCTACCTGGGCGAAGTGCTCCGCGAGCGAACCTGTGGCCATTGCCTGGATCATGTCGGTTTCCTGCTCGATACAGAGACCTGGACCACGCTCAGTTGCACGTCCAATAGTAGGAAGTCAAACTATTCTCATGGCGACCACTCTGCACAAGCCGGCGAACCCGGTGCGCTTTGTGACCGCGTCCAGCCTCTTCGACGGCCACGACGCGGCTATCAACATCATGCGGAGGATCCTGCAGTCGCAGGGTGCGGAGGTCATCCACCTCGGGCACAACCGGTCCGTGGTGGAGGTCGTCAACGCGGCGATCCAGGAGGACGCGCAGGGCATCGCCATCAGCGCGTACCAGGGCGGGCACGTCGAGTACTTCTCGTACCTGGTCGAACTCCTGCGCGAACGCGGCGCCGGGCACATCAGGGTCTACGGCGGCGGTGGCGGCGTCATCGTCCCCGAGGAGATCGAGCTGCTGCACTCGCGCGGGGTCGCGCGGATCTTCTCGCCGCAGGACGGGCAGACGCTCGGCCTCGCGCGCATGATCAACCTGATGATCGAGGAGTGCGACCACGCGCTCACCGCGCCGTTCAGCCACGACGCGCTGCTGACGGGGGCGGACGAGGCCCTGGCGCGCGCGATCACGCACATCGAGGCGGGCAACGCCGAGGGCATCGAGACCACCCGCAAGGTCCCCGTCCTGGGCATCACCGGCACGGGCGGCTCCGGCAAGTCGTCGCTCACCGACGAGCTCGTGCGCCGCTTCCGGCTCGACCAGCAGGACAAGCTGCGCATCGCCGTGCTCGCCGTCGACCCGACGCGCCGCCGTGGCGGTGGCGCGCTGCTCGGCGACCGCATCCGGATGAACTGCCTCGACGGCGACCGCGTGTTCTTCCGTTCGCTGGCCACGCGCCGTGCGGGCAGCGAGATTCCGGACGGCCTGGAGCAGGCCATCGTGGCGTGCAAGGCATCCGGTGCGGACCTGGTCATCGTCGAGACGCCCGGTATCGGTCAGGGAGACGCGGCCATCGTGCCGTTCGTCGACTTCTCGCTGTACGTGATGACGCCGGAGTTCGGTGCCGCGTCGCAGCTCGAGAAGATCGACATGCTCGACTACGCGGACGCCGTGGCGATCAACAAGTTCGAGCGCCGCGGTGCCGAGGACGCGCGCCGTGACGTCGCACGGCAGATGGTGCGCAACCGCGAGGCGTTCGGCGTCAAGTGGGAGGAGATGCCGGTCTACGGCACGTCCGCCGCGACGTTCAACGACGACGGCGTGACGGCGCTCTACCAGTTCCTGCGTGACGGACTGGTCGAACACGGTCTTGCCGTGGAAGAAGGCTCTCTCGCGACGGTCAACGGCAAGACGTCGACCTCGGCGTCCACGGTCGTGCCCGCGTCTCGTGCGCGCTACCTGTCCGACATCGCGGACACAGTGCGCGGCTACCACCGCAAGACCGACGAACAGGTCGGTGCGGTGCGCACGCACACCCAGCTCTCCGCCGCCCAGAAGGCTTTGGAGGCCGCGGGCAAGGGCGTCACTGACATCGCCGAACTCGCCGACGCCGCCGAGCGCAAGGTCGACCGCGACACCGCGGACCTGCTCCGGACGTGGCCGGCGACGGTGGAGCAGTACTCCGGCGACGAGCTCGTGTTCAAGGTGCGGGACAAGGAGATCCACACCAGGCTGACGCGGGAGACGTTGTCCGGCAACCAGGTCCGCCGGGTCAGCCTGCCGCGCTACGACGACGAGGGCTCGCTGCTGCGGTTCCTGCGCAAGGAGAACCTGCCGGGCTTCTTCCCGTACACGGCCGGCGTCTTCCCGTTCAAGCGCGAGGGCGAGGACCCGGCCCGCATGTTCGCGGGCGAGGGCGACGCGTTCCGCACCAACCGCCGCTTCAAGTACCTGTCGAAGGGCAACCCGGCCACGCGCCTGTCGACGGCGTTCGACTCGGTGACGCTCTACGGCCGCGACCCCGACACCCCGCCGGACGTCTACGGCAAGATCGGCACCTCCGGCGTCTCGATCGCGTCGCTGGACGACATGAAGGCGCTCTACGACGGCTTCGACCTCGTCGCGCCGACGACGTCCGTGTCGATGACGATCAACGGCCCGGCGCCGACGATCCTCGCCTACTTCCTGAACACGGTGATCGACCAGGAGGTCGGGAAGTTCAAGGACGCGGAAGGCCGTGAGCCGAACGCGGAGGAGTACGCGAAGGTCAGGGCGTTCGCGCTGGCCAACGTCCGCGGCACCGTTCAGGCCGACATCCTCAAGGAGGACCAGGGCCAGAACACCTGCATCTTCTCCACGGAGTTCTCGCTGCGCATGATGGCGGACATCCAGGAGTGGTTCATCCAGCAGCAGGTCCGCAACTTCTACTCGGTGTCGATCTCCGGCTACCACATCGCCGAGGCCGGCGCGAACCCCATCTCGCAGCTCGCCTTCACCTTGGCCAACGGCTTCACCTACGTCGAGTCGTACCTGGCGCGCGGCATGAACATCGACGACTTCGCGCCGAACCTGTCGTTCTTCTTCTCCAACGGCATGGACGCCGAGTACAGCGTCATCGGCCGCGTGGCACGCCGGATCTGGGCCGTGGCCATGCGTGACCGCTACGGTGCCGCGGAACGTTCGCAGAAGTTCAAGTACCACGTGCAGACGTCCGGCCGTTCGCTGCACGCGCAGGAGATGGACTTCAACGACATCCGCACGACGCTGCAGGCGTTGTGCGCGCTGTACGACAACTGCAACTCCTTGCACACCAACGCGTACGACGAGGCGATCACCACTCCCACGGAGTCGTCCGTCCGCCGCGCGATGGCCATCCAGATGATCATCAACAAGGAGTGGGGCCTCTCGGCGAACGAGAACCCGCTGCAGGGCTCGTTCGTCATCGACGAGCTGACCGACCTCGTCGAAGAGGCCGTGCTGCTGGAGTTCGACCGCATCTCCGAACGCGGCGGCGTGCTCGGCGCTATGGAGACCGGCTACCAGCGCGGCCGCATCCAGGACGAGTCGATGCTCTACGAACAGCGCAAGCACGACGGCTCGCTGCCGTTGATCGGCGTCAACACCTTCCTGCCGGAGGACGGCACGCGCGAGGTCGTGAAGATCGAGCTCGCACGCGCCACCGAGGAGGAGAAGGAGTCGCAGGTCGACCGCACCCGCGCCTACCAGGCGGCGCACCGCGACGAGGCGCAGAAGGCGCTGGCCCGCCTGCGTGAGGTCGCGCAGACGAACGAGAACGTGTTCGCCGTGCTGATGGACGCCGCCCGCGTCTGCACGCTCGGCCAGATCACCGAGGCGTTCTTCGAGGTGGGCGGCCAGTACCGCCGCAACATCTAGTGGTGTGACCCGGAATGCCGGCTGGGTGATTCACGCTCAGCAGGGCACCACGACGCACCCGTCTGACCGCGAATGCGCCCGGCGACATTCCGGGCCACACCACTGGACGCGGCTCCTAGACGGCATAGGGCCGGCCGACGATCCACCCGCCGACGCGGTCGGGGAGCTCGTCGGTCGGCACCAGCTCGACGGTGTCGCCGACGTCGACCACGCCCGGCCGGATCACCCAGCTGTCCAGGCACAGCACGCCACCGAACTCGTGCCGGATGCGCCGGTGCACGTCGAGGTCCTGCGCGCCCGTGTCGGGGTCGATCGTGGTGACCACGCACCGGGCCCGCTTCTGGTACATCCCGATCACCACGTCGCCGACGACCAGCGCGTGCCCCGGCCAGCCGTCCTCCTCGCCGGCCTCGACGCCGCCGATGAGGATGTTGGGCCGCAGCCGCCGCACGTCGACGCCCGCGGCCTCCACCTGGCCGTCCGTGGCCACCAGGACGTTGAGCACGTCGAAGCGCTCCGGCCCGGTGTAGCGGGTCAGCCTGCCGCCGAACGGCAGCACCTTCTCGTGAGCCTGCCAGCTGTCCCACGGATGTCCGTCGACCAGCGGGCCGTCCGGACCGGTGGAGGCGGGGATGGTGAGCAGGCCGTACCGCGTGCGTCCGGTCAGCACGCCGCGCGGGCCCTGCACGTGCACGAGCCGGTCGCCCTCCACGCCGTCCTGGGTGAACGTGGCCTGCTGGAGTGGTTCGCCGCCCAGTGACTTCACCGGGAAGCGCCACAGCGCCTTGACGTGCACTTTTCTCACTCCTGCGGGATCTCGTAGGTCGAGCTGGGGTCGATGCGGCGGTCCGCTTCGGCGATCTTCACGTCGTTGATGCTCGCCTCGCGCCTGCTCATCAGGCCGGACTCGGCGAACTCCCAGTTCTCGTTGCCGTAGCTGCGCCACCACTGGCCCTCGTCGTCGTGCCACTCGTACTGGAAGCGCACGGCGATGCGGTCGTCACCGAACGCCCACAGCGACTTGCGCAGCACGTACTCGTGTTCGCGTTCCCACTTCTTCGTCAGGAACGCGACGATCTCGTCAGTGCCGCGGATGAAGTCGGACCTGTTGCGCCACACCGAGTCCGCTGTGTAGGCGCCGGCGACGCGCTGCGGGTCCTTCGTGTTCCAGGCGTCCTGGGCCGCCTGCACCTTGAGCCGGGCGGTCTCGGCGTCGAACGGGGGCACGAGTTTCACGACGGTCCTTCCAACGGTTGGGCGACGCTGCAAACGTTAGAACGAGAGTCTAACGGATGCAAGTCTGTGTTACCGTTAGATGTGCTGACGCCCGACGAACCCCGTCCGGTCCTGTTGATGAACACCATCTGGGCCAATCGGTCGCAGGTGCACGACGACCTGACGACTGTCGGTGGGCTCCGCGACTTTCTGGGTGTACCGGCGGATCAGGCCGACCTGACGGCGTTCCGCTCGTTGCGGCAGGCCCTTCGAGACCTCGCGGGCGTGCTCACCGAGGACGCGCGTCCGGTCGCACAGGATCGTGACCTCGAACGGGCCGTGGGTGAGGTCAACCGTGCGGCGCGCAGTGCGCAGCGATGGCCGCAACTGGCCGTGCAAGGCGGAGAACTGTTGCGGCTCAACGAAAGTGATGGCTCGCTCGCGGATCGTGAACGCGCTTCGATCGCCGCGGAGGCCGTGGAGCTGTTCACCGGTGAGGAGAGGGTTCTGTTGCGCGCCTGTTATGCGCCGGGCTGCGTGCTGTACTTCGTGAAGGACCATCCGCGCCGTGAATGGTGCTCGCCGTCGTGCGGCAACAGGGTCCGCGCGGCCCGCCACTACCGGCGCAATCGGGGTGAATCCCCTGGTCCGAACGGGTTTTCCTGATCAGCGGGGGTAAACATGAGCCGCCCCGGTTCCGATTAAACGGACAACAGTTGGGCGCGTTTTGTGTGGTGGTGATCCGCGATGTCCCGAGAATCCGTGCCAGGTCACGACATCAGCTATCACCTCGTCTGCTTCGACGAGACAGGCAACGAGCGGGGGCGCGACAGCGCGGACGTCCTGTACGACGCCCGCCGCGGTGTCACCGACGTCTTCTTCTTCATCCACGGGTGGAACGGCGACGTGCCGGCCGCCCGTGAACAGTACGGGCGGTGGGTCGCGACGATGGCCGGCTGCCGTGCCGAACGTGAAGCGGCGCATGGGCTTCCGGGCGGTTTCAAGTCCCTGCTCGTCGGCCTGCACTGGCCGTCGAAGGCGTGGGGCGACGAGGACGTGCGGTCGGACGAGTTCATCAAGGCACAGGCCCAGCGCCTCGGCGGAGGCGCCGGACGCATGGCCGCGGTGCGCACGATCGTCGAGGCCGCGCGGCAGCACCCGTGCCGGATGTCCGGTGCGGTCAAACAGGCCTACGACTACCTGGAGAGCTCGGTTCCCGACCTGCCGGGCGAGGACGGGATGACGTTCGACGCCGAGCAGCTCTACCGGGCGTGCCTGGAGGATCCGGCGCTGGGCGGGATCCTGTCGCCGCTGCGGATCCTGACGTTCTGGAAGATGAAGCGCCGCGCCAAGGTGTTCGGCGAGAGCGGCGCCGCGAGGATCGCCCGCGAGGTCGCCCAGGCCGCCCCGAACGCGCGCGTCCACCTCATGGGCCACAGCTTCGGCTGCATCACCGCGACCGCCATGGCGAACGTGGTGCCCGCCGCGACGCTGACCCTGGTGCAGGGCGCGATGTCGCTCTGGTCGTTCGCCGAACGGCTGCCCGGCGAACCCGGTTCCGGCTACTTCCGCGGTGTGCTCGGGCGCGTGCCCGGCCCGATCATCGTCACGACGTCGTCGAACGACTACGCCATCGGCAGGTTCTACCCGCTGGCCGCGCGATCGGGCCGCCAGGTCGACCTGGACGAGTACCCGAAGTACGGCGGCCTCGGCTCGCACGGCGTGCAGGGCACCTACGCCCACGGTCACAACATCGGATCTCCTGGCGAGCTGCAGCGCGGGCAGGTGCACAACGTCGACTGCACGTCGGTGATCCGCCGCATCGACGGAATCGCCGGTGCGCACAACGACATCTGTCATCCGGAACTGGCTCGGCTGCTCTGGAAGGCGGTGCTGGCCCGGTAGCTGGTCCGTTTTCAGAAACACGCGTTGCCGTTGACTGCTCCGATGACTCGGTTCTACGGTGAGGTCACCGTCGCTGCCGACAACCCTCGGAGCCGAGGACGGTGGCAAGTGTTTCGTCATCCATTGTGGATAATCGCGGCCTTCGCGCTGGCGCTGGTGGCCGGCACGACGCCGGCGCAGGCCGCGGATCCCGTGCTGGTGCCCGTTTTCGACGGCAAGACGCTCGACGGCTGGACCATGCACGCCAAGGACGCGTTCGTCGTGAAGAACGGCGCGATCCACAGCCAGAAGAACGCCTCGCGCGGCTGGATCTACTACAACAAGCAGCAGTACAAGAGCTTTCGCTGGATCTTCAAGCTCCGCCAGGTCTCCGGCGACCACAAGCCGACCGTGCTGATCTGGGGCAAGATCGCGACCCCGGCCTTGAACGGCCTGGGCGCCATCCAGTTCCAGCCGCCCAACGGTGGCGCGTGGGACTACCGGCCCGGCCACAACAACGGCGGCGGCAAGCTGTTCACGAAGTACCCGCACCCGAGCTGGGACGTGAAGAAGTGGGCGCAGTGCGAGATCCTCGCCGACGGTGACACCGGAATCGCGCGCATGGCGTGCTGCCCGCTGCCCGGCGGCGCGGTGAAGTGCAAGGCGCAGGAGGTCCTGAAGTTCGAGGACAAGAAGGAACCCGCGGGCCGCGAGGCGCCGTTGGCGATCCAGATCCACAACAAGGGCATCGAGGACGAGTACAAGGACCTCGTCGTCGAATCGCCCGTGGCCGACCCGACGAAGTTCATCACGACCTGACCGTGCCGCTGGGCGCGTCTACTGCGCGCCCAGCCGCAGGACCATCTGCGGTACCAGCGTGCTGCCGAGACACTGGCGCAGGTCCGCGCGCAACGCCGCCAGGTCCACCGCGCCGAGCGCGGGGGAGACGTCGAACCCCATCGTCCCCGCAGTCAGGATGACGCGCTGCATCGCCTGCCCCGCACGAATTTCCGCCGCAGCCCCCTGGTTGAACGTGCACAGCACCAGCTCGGTCCCGCTCCGCACGTGCAGCCACGCCCGTTCGACCTCGGCCGCCCGCGACAGCAACCCGCGCCAGGAGGCCAGCTCGGGAAACGCCGTCCACGCGCGACGGTTCATGCGCAGGGAGTGCAGCAACGCCAGCACGTCCGGACTCGGCTCCTGGTAGCCGCCGAGCCTGATGGCCGCGGCCGAGTCGTGCGCGCTCGGCCCCGGCAGCAACGTCACCAGTGGACGGATGCCGTGCCCTTGCAGCGCCAGCCGGACGTTGAGCAGCGCGACCCCGCAGGCAACGCGCGTCTCCCGGCCGTGCGGAGTGGAGGTGTGCAGTTCGATCTGTTCGGGCCGCACCTCGAACCGCACGCCCGAGACCGAGTCCCTCGCAAGAGCCAGGACGGCACGCACGTCCTCACCCGCGAGTCCGAGTGAGCCGGGCACAGCGATCGTCATGCGCCCACTCTGCGGCCAGGGACGTAGATCGACCACAGCCGAAGGTCCCCTCTTGCTAGGGCCGTGAGTTGTCGGAAAATGTGCGAATCTAGGCGGCGTGCCTGACGTGCCTGGTCGCCGCGACCTCGACGAGCTGCTCGACGAGGTTCGAGACCGCATGGACGAGATCGTGACCACCCGCGACCAGATGCAGGAGCTCCTCGGCGCCATGCTCGCCGTCGCGTCCGGTCTGGAGCTCAAGCCGACGTTGCTGCGCATCGTCCAGGCCGCCGCCGACCTCGTGGGCGCCCGCTACGGCGCGCTGGGCGTGCTCGGGACCCGGTCCGACCTGTCCGAGTTCCTGCACGTCGGCGTGGACGAGGTGACGCGCGCGTCGATGGGCCACCTGCCCGAGGGCAAGGGCCTGCTCGGACTTCTCATCAAGGACCCGACGCCGTTGCGCCTGAACGACCTCGCACGGCACGAGATGTCCGTCGGTTTCCCGCCCAACCATCCGCCGATGCACAGCTTCCTGGGCGTGCCGGTGCGCGTGCGCGACGAGGTGTTCGGCAACCTCTACATGACCGAGAAGATCGGTGCCGCCGAGTTCACCGCCGACGACGAGGCCGTGCTGCAGGCGCTGGCCGCGGCGGCCGGCATCGCGATCGAGAACGCCCGCCTGTTCGAACGCTCCCGCATGCGCGAACGGTGGCTGGAGGCGATCGGCGAGGTCAACTCCGAACTGCTCGGTGGCGCGTCCGGCGAGTACGCGCTGCGCCTGATCACCCAGCGCACCGTCGAACTCGCCGGCGCCGACTCGGCCCTCGTCGTGCTCGGCGACGGTGACCACACGCCGCTGTCCGTCGCCGCGAGCGCGGGCGTGAAGATCGAGAGCTTCACCGCCGCCGACTACGCCGTCGACGAGGTCATCCGCTCCGGCGTCCCGCTGCTGGTGGACGACCTGGGCACGGCGTTCGGTCCTGCCCTGGCCGTGCCGCTGCGGTCCGAGATGGGCGTCACGGGCGCGTTGGTCGTGCTGCGCCTCGGCGGCGCGACGCGCTTCCTGCCCGACCAGGTGCCGATGCTGGCGTCGTTCGCCGACCAGGCCGCCGTTGCCCTGGAGTTCGCCGAACAGCAACGCTCACAACGCCTGCTCGACGTCCTGGAGGACCGCGACCGCATCGCCCGCGACCTGCACGACCACGTGATCCAGCGGCTGTTCGTCACCGGCCTCACCCTGCAGGCCACCCAGCGCCGCATCACCGAACCCGACGTGGCCGCCCGCCTGCGGACCGCCGTCGAGCAACTGGACGAGACCGTCCGCGAGATCCGCACGTCCATCTTCGACCTGCACTCGACGGACAACACCTCGCTGCGGCGCAGACTCCTGGACCTCGTCGCCGGCCTCACCGAGGCGACGCACCTCAAGCCGTCCGTCCGCATGTCCGGCACCGTGGACAACTCGGTGCCACCCGAACTCGCCGAGCACGTCGAGGCAGTGGTGCGCGAGGCCGTCACGAACTGCGTGCGGCACGCGTCCGCGACCGAGCTGACGGTGCTCATCGACGCCGGTGAGGGCGTGGTGATCACCGTGCAGGACAACGGGGTCGGCATTCCAGGCGATGCCGCCCGCAGCGGGCTGCGCAACCTCGCCCACCGCGCGTCCAAGTTCGGCGGGTCGCTGGAGGTGCGGGCGGCGGAGGGCGGCGGCGCCTGTCTGGTGTGGCGCGTGCCACTGGGCTAGGCCGTGTCCTGCAGGTCCGTTAGATGAGAGTCGAGGGCGAGAGACCCGGAGGCCGCGACCATCGCGGACGAGCCCTCCAGGACACGGCCTAGTGGGGCTTGTCGATGTCCTTGCGGAACTGCGACGCGAACACGGCCGCCTGCGTGCGGCGCTGCATGCCGAGCTTCGCCAGCAGGTGCGAGACGTAGTTCTTGACGGTCTTCTCGGCCAGGAACATGCGCTCGGCGATCTGCCGGTTCGTCAGGCCTTCGCCGATGAGGTCGAGGACGGTGCGCTCCTGCTCGCTGAGCATGCGCAGCGGGTCGCCCTCCTCGCGTTCGCGGCGGATTCGGTTGAGCAGCGCGGAAGTCGTGCGGGCGTCCAGAAGGGACTGTCCCGCCGCGACGGTGCGGACGGCGTTGACCAGGTCGGCACCCAGGATCTGCTTCAGCACGAAGCCGGAGGCGCCGGCCATGATCGCGTCGAAGAGGGCCTCGTCGTCCGCGAAACTCGTCAGCATCAGGCACTGCAGGCCGGGGATCCGGCTGCGCAGTTCGCGGCACAGTTCGATGCCGTTGCCGTCCGGGAGCCTGATGTCGAGCACCGCCACGTCGGCCTGGGCGCCCGGCACCTTGGCCAGAGCCTCCGTGACCGACGCGGCGTCACCGACCACCAGCAGATCGGACTCCTCGCCGAGCAGGTCCGCTATGCCACGCCGGACGATCTCGTGGTCGTCGACGAGGAAAACACGCGTCGCCATGAGGGCCACGGTAGCCCAAAGACCCTGACATGAGGGGACCAACGGCACGCGGCTCACTGCGACGATCGGGCCTACTTTGGGATCATGAGCAGACTTCCCGTGGTCGTCGGAGTCGACGGTTCCTCGTCCGCGCTCGCCGCGGTGGCGTGGGCCGCTCGGTCGTGCGCGCATCATGGAGCGCCGTTGCGGTTGGTGCACGCGTACACGTTGCCGACGCGTGGGTACCCCGAGGTCATCTCATCAGCGCGTGACCTGCGCTCGGCCATGTACGACCAAGGGCGGATGTGGCTTTCTCAGGCCGTTGCCGTCGCACGGGCGGAAGCACCTGATGTGTCCGTGGAGCACGACTTGCGCATGGAACACCCCACGCCCGTGTTGATCGCGGAGTCTGCACGCGCACGTGAGGTGGTGGTGGGGTCGCACGGACTGGGCGGGTTCACCGGAGCGCTGGTCGGCTCAACGGCCGTGGCGCTGTCGATTCACGGTGAGTGTCCCGTGGTGGTGGTCAGAGGCAGTCAGCACGACGGGCCCGTGGTGGTGGGTGTCGATCTCTCGCCCGAGTCGGACCCGGCCATCGGCTTCGGGTTCGAGGAGGCGGCGGCGTCCGGGGTACCGCTGGTGGCGGCGATGGCGCACGTCGACGAGCAGTCGTCGCTGCTGAACGCGCGCATGTCCGGGTGGCAGGAGAAGTACCCGGACGTCGCGGTGGAACAACTCGTGGTGGGGGAGCGGCCGATTCCGTTGCTGCTGGAGCTCGGGCAACGGGCCGGACTGCTCGTCGTCGGGTCTCGGGGGCGTGGCGGATTCGCCGGGATGCTGCTCGGATCTACCTCGCAGGCCCTGATCTACCACGCCCCGTGCCCGGTGGCCGTCGTCAGGCCTGCTTGATCGCCGAGATCTCGAACTCGAGGACGACCTTCTCGCTCACCAGCACGCCACCGGTCTCCAGGGCGGCGTTCCAGGTCACGCCGTAGTCCTTGCGGTTGATGGTGTGCGAGCCCTCGAAGCCCACGCGGGTGTTGCCGAACGGGTCGACGGCCACGCCCTCGAAGGCGAACGGGATGGTGATGCTCTTGGTGACGTCCTTGATGGTGAGGTCACCCGTGATCTCGAAGTTGTCGTCGTCGACCTGCTTGGCCGAGGTCGAGACGAACTTGATCTCCGGGTACTCCTCGACGGCGAGGAAGTCGTTGGTGGTCAGGTGACCGTCGCGCTGTGCGTTGCGGGTGTCGATGCTGGCGACCTTCAGGGTCACCTCGGCGGTGGTGTTGTCCGGCTTGTCACCGTCGATGGAGATCTTGCCGTCGAACTCGTTGAACGCACCACGAACCTTGGTGACCATCGCGTGGCGCGCGACGAAGCCGATGCGGGAGTGCGAGGCGTCGATGACGTAGTCGCCGGTCAGTTCGGAGAGGTTGGTGGCGGTGGTCATGGTGTCAAGTCCTTCGGTTGCTCGATTTGGTTGAAGTGTCACTCACCCTGCCGGAACGTGGATGATGTGTCAACTATTCCCGTATGCTGAACCAGTGACACGATGGTTGGAACCTGAGCAGCAGCAGGCGTGGCGTGCCTACGTCCGCATGCAGGGGGAGCTCAATGCGCATCTGAGCAGGCAGATGTCAGTCGATTCGGACATCTCGATGGCTGACTTCGCCGTGCTGGTGCAGCTCACCGACACGCCTGATGAACGCGTGCGCGTGTTGGAGCTTGCACGGTCCTTGCACTGGGAGAAGAGCCGTATCTCACATCACGTCGCACGGATGGAGAAACGCGGCCTGGTGCGCAGGGAGAACTGCCGCAGTGACGGGCGCGGGTCGTTCGTCGTGCTGACGGACCTGGGCCGGTCGGCGATCGAGGCGGCCGCGCCGTCGCACGCCGAGACGGTCCGCAAACTGGTGTTCGACCTGCTCGACGACTCCGAGGTGGCGGCGCTGCGGGAGATCTCCGAGAAGGTCTTCGCGCGCCTAACGACAGGAGAATGTGCGGCGGTAATCGCTCGGTGCGATGCCGACGACCCGATGGAAGTGGTGCCGGAGGAGAGCGGCTGTCCCGAAGCCTGACCTGGTCGCGACCGCGTCGACGTCCAGATCGGTCTCCTCGAGGAGTCTGCGCGCGTGAAGCACCCGTTGGAGTGACAGCCACTTGTTCGGGGTGGTGCCGGTCTCCGCGGCGAACCTGCGCGCGAAAGTCCGTTCGGACATGACGGCGAGCTTCGCCATCGTGGCCACCGTGTGGTTGTCCGCGATCGTGTCGAGCACCTGCTCCAGCACCGGCTCCAGGCTGTCGGAGCTGCACTCCGGGATCGGGAGCTCCACGAACTGCCGCTGACCGCCGTCGCGCTGCGGCGCCACGACCATGCGGCGCGCGATGATGTTGGCGACCTTGGTGCCCAGCTCTCGCCGGACCAGGTGCAGGCAGGCGTCGATCCCCGCTGCCGTGCCGGCGCTGGTGATGATGTCGCCGTCGTCGACGAACAGCACGTCCGGATCCATGTGGGCCTTCGGGAACCGCTCCTGGAACTGCCTCGCCTCGCGCCAGTGCGTCGTGCAGTTCCGGTCGTCGAGCAGCCCGGCCGCGCCGAGGATGAAGGCCCCGCTGCACACGCTGAGCAGCGTCGCGTCGGTCTCCTGGAGTGCCTTGACCAGCTTCTCGGGGTAGTGGTCGCGGACCCGCGCGGCGGGCAGTGCGACGAGGTCGACGCTCTGCAGCGCGTCGAACCCGTGTTCCGGCGTGATGCTCACGCCCCGGACGCTCGTCGGCACCGGCTCGTTCGGGAGCTCGCCGCAGACCCGGAAGTCGATCGGCGGCACGCCCTCCTCGGTCCGGTCGATGCCGAACACCTCGCAGAGCAGGCCGAACTCGAACGGCGCGACGCCGTCGATGAGGGGAACCGCCACCGAAGCCAGCATGGCAGGATATTAGCGCGCAGCGTCAGATCTGCCACTGTTGGCGGGATATTGCCGACCATACATTTATGACATGACTCTTGCAGCGATCGTCCTGGCAGTAGCAGCACTCTCCGTCTGGCTCGACAAGCACCGCGACCGCACCGCCGGTCTGGCGGGCTCGTCCGACGTCAACGACCGCGACCGCACCCGCGTGCGCAACGACCTGCGGTACCTCACCTGATTCAGTGCCCGATGATCTGGGGCTCCGGCCCCGTGTAGCGGGCGACCGGGCGGATGATCTTCGTGTCCTCGGACTGTTCGAGCGCGTTGGCACACCACCCGATCACCCGGCTGCACGCGAACGTCGGCGTGAACATCTCGCGCGGGATTCCGCACTGCTCCATCACCACGCCGGCGTAGAACTCCACGTTCGCGTACAGCTGCCGGCCGGGCTTGAGCTCGGCCAGCAGCTCCGTGACCCTGCGCTCCACGGTGACCGCGAACTCCGTCAGCCGCGTGGGCTGCTCCAGCGCGATGTCCTTGAGCAGGCGCGCTCGCGGGTCCTCCGTCTTGTAGACGGCGTGCCCGAACCCCATGATCCGGTCGCCCTGCTCGATGCGTTCCCGCACCCAGGCGTCGATGTTGCCCGGCGTGCCGATGAGGTCGAGCGCCTCCAGCGCCCGGTCCGGCGCGCCACCGTGCAACGGCCCGGAGAACGTCCCGATCGCCGCCGTCACCGCCGACACGACGTCCGCTCCCGCCGACGCGACCACGCGCGCGGTGAACGTCGACGCGTTGAAGCCGTGGTCGATCGTGGCGATCAAGTACTGCTCGACGGCACGAGCTGCCCATGGTGACGGCTCATGCCCGGTCAACATGTACAACCAGTTCGCCGACGTTGACAAATCAACCCTGGGGTTGACGGGATCAAGTCCGAGCTTGAGCCGGTGCAGCGCGGCGAGGATCGTCGGCGTCATCGCGCTGACCTTCAGCGCGTCCGCCTTCCTGGTGCTCATCGGCGCGTCCCACATCGGCTGCGCCGGCAGCATCGACAACGCGGTCCGCAGCCCGGCCAGCGCGGTGCACCCCGACCGTGCGACGGCGGGCAGCACCTCGCGGATCGCCGCGGGCACCGTGCGCAGTTCAGCGGTCTGGCGGGCGAACAGCGCGGCCTCGTCCGGGTCCGGCAGCCTGCCCTCCGCGAAGAGGAACCACACGTCCTCGAACGACCGCGTCCTGGCCAGTTCGATCGCGTCGTGCTCGCGGTAGTGGTAATAGCCCGCGGCACCGTTCACGTCCCCGATCAGGGTCGTGGTGACGACGACGTCTTTAAGCCCTTTGGGTGCATCAATCAACATGGACACCAGGCTCCGTCAACATGTCTTGTACAGTCAACGTTGATGGAATCAATGTTGACGACGAATCAAGCTGCTCGCCGCCTGGGCGTGAAACCGGCGACGGTCTACGCGTACGTCAGCCGCGGCCACCTGACCAGCACGAAGGTGAACCGCCACAGCATGTTCGGCGTCGCCGAGGTGGAGGCCCTGGCGCAGCGCACTGGTGCGCGCGGAGCAGTGGCCGCTGTGACGGATCGCATCCGCACCCGCATCTCGCTGCTGGAGAACGACCGCCTGCACTACCGCGGCCGGTCCGTCCCCGAACTCTCGAGCACCAAGCGCTTCGAGGACGTCGCGCACTGGCTGTGGACCGAGATCGACTCGACGGGCATGCAGTTCCCCGAGGGCCAGGAGATCTGGATGGCCCTGCCCGACAGTGCCACCCTCACCGACCGGGTCCGCGTGGCCATCGCCCTGGCCAGCGTCGGCGACCCGCTGCGCTACGACCTCGACCGGGCCGTCACCACGGCCAAGTCCCTGATCGCCGACGTCGTCGAGTCGCTCCCGCTGATCGGCAGGCCGCAGGGCACCGACATCGCCGAACGCCTGTGGGCCCGCCTCTCGCCGGAGCCCGCGCAGCCCGACCTGCTCAACGCCGCCCTGATCCTGCTGGCCGACCACGACCTGGCCATCTCGACCATGGCCGCCAGGGTCGCAGCCTCCGCCCACGCCAACCCGTACGCCGTCGTATCGGCGGGCATGGGCGCCATGGAGGGCCAGAAGCACGGCGCCGCCACCACGATCGCGTACCGCTTCCTGCTGCAGGCCCAGTCCGACCCGATGGGCACCGTCGCCGAACACCTGCGCTCCGGCCATCCGATCCCGGGCTTCGGCCACCGCGTCTACCAGCGCCGCGACCCGCGCGCCGACCACCTCTTCGCGCTGCTGCGCGGCCACGGAGACCTGGTGGCGGACAAGGTGATCGCCACCCAGTCGCAGACGTTCCCGAACGTCGACCTCGCGCTCGCTCAGTTCGCCCTGCTGTTCAAGATGGCGCCGGACGCCGGCGAGGCGATCTTCGCGATCGCGCGGATCGTGGGGTGGATCGCGCACGCGATGGAGGAGTACAAGGAGCCGGGCCTGCGGTTCCGCACGATGGGCGTGTACACGGGCGACCGGCCGTAGCCGTGTGAAGCGCCAGGCGACCCCCAGGACGCCCGGCACCTCGGAGCTCGTTCAGTCCGGCAGGCCGGCGTGGTCCTCCCCGGCGAAGGCGAGGATCCGCGCGTTGGTCAGCTCGAGTTCCTCCAGGTTCAGCGCATGCGTCGCCCCGGGCACGATCTCGGTGCGCACGTTCGGGACGAGGGACTCGACGCGCGCGGCCAGCTCCGGTGCCTTGATCAAGCTGCGCTCGCCCAGGATGAAGTAGGTGGGCACGTCGATCGACCGCAGCTCGTCGTCGGTGAACACGTGCAGCGGAGCCATCTGGATCTTGAACTTCATGCCGCGGAACACCAGCGGGCGCATCGTGTGGCGCACGGAGGGATCACCAGCGCTGACCCGGCGCAAGATCGCGGTGGGCAGCCACCAGCGGGACAGCTCGCCGATGCTCCAGAGGACGAACCTCAGGAAGGCGATCCCGAACCCGCCCGGTTCGAAGGCGAGGACGCCGGCGACCCCGGCAGGACGGCGGGTGGCGAGGTTCAGCGCCAGGAAGGCACCGCGCGAGATCCCGACCAGGTGGACCTTCTCGTGGCCGAGCCCCGCGAGGACGTCTGCGAGCCAGTCCGCCTCGTCGTCGGTGCTCTCCATGGGCCGGGTCTGAACCGAGCGCCCCGGTTCGCCGATCATGTCGACGGCGTACACGGTGTGCCGCGCCGCCAGGTCGGCGACAAAGGGGTACCAGGACAACGAAGTGCCCATGGCGCCGTGCAGCAGCACGATCGGCGTGCCGGTGCCGCTGCGCCGGACACGGGTCGCGCCGAACCGCGTCTCCACGTCCAGTTCCTCCGACGGCACCGGCCACTTCCGCCGGATCGCCTCGTAGGTGGCGAAGTACCGCTCCTGCGCCTTCTGGTCCACGAACTTCCCGACCATCACACCCCCAGGTAAGTTTTCTAATGCAGATGCAATGTAACAGCGTCGCGCGGTGCTCGTCGACACCGGTCGTTGTGACACAGTGATCACATGCCGAAGCGCGTCGACCACGAGGAGAAACGGCGTGACCTCGCGGAGGCGCTCTTCCGGATCGCTTCGACACGAGGCCTTCAGTCGGTGACGTTGCGCGCGGTCGCGGCGGAGGCGGGCGTGTCGATGTTCCAGATCCAGTACTACTTCCCGACCAAGGAAGAGATGCTGCGGCACGCCTGGCAGCGGATCACCGAGCTGGGCGCCGAACGTGCCGGGCAGCGCATCGCGGAGGCGATGCGGACGGGTGACGAACGCGCGGTCATGCGGGCATGTCTGCTCGCGGTCCTGCCGACGGACGAGCGCAGCCGCATGCTCTGCGCGGTGCAGATCGCCTACTTCGCGCTGGACGTCACGCGCGGCAGTCAGGCGCCGGACCAGCAGGCGATGATGCCCTACCTCGTGCGCCTGCTCGTCGACCAGCTCGGACTCGCCCGGAAACGCGACCGGGTCCCGTCACACCTCGACCTCCAGCTGGAGGCGGACGCGCTCGCGACCATGACGGCCGGCCTCCTCAGCGCGATGCTGGTCGACGCCTACGACGCGAAGCAGGCCGAGGAGATCGTCGACTACCGGCTCGGCCAGCTGTTCTCCGCCTAGCGAGGGCTGCCTCGCTTGGCCGCTGGCGTGATCGCGTCCCGAAGCGGACCATCGAAACCATGAGATTGTCCGCTGTGGACAACCTGAAGGTGATCCTGGTGGCGTGGGTCATCGGCGGCCACGCGCTGCTGGGCTACGCCGCGATCGGTGGCTGGCCGTACGACGAGGTCAACGAGGTCACGTTCCATCCCGGGGTCGAGACGGTGCTGGCGGCGTTGGTCGGGCCGTCGGGGCTGTTCTTCATGGGCACCTTCTACTTCATGGCCGGGATCTTCACGCCCGGCTCGATCGAGCGCAAAGGGCGGCGGCGGTTCATCGCCGACCGGCTCGTGCGGCTCGGCACGCCCTGGATCGTCACCGCCCTGGTCGTCTGGCCGACGTTCGTGTGGATCGCCTACAACGGGGCCGGGCGGGACGTCTCGTGGTGGCAGGCGTTCACGGACCGGCGGCCGTTCCTGGACAGCGGGTCGTTGTGGTTCGTCGGGGTGCTGCTGATCTTCAGCATCGCGATCGCCCTGGCACCGCCGATCAAAGAACGTGCCATCACGACCAAGACCGTCGTGGGCATGACGATGATCGTTGCGGGGACCACGTTCCTGACGCGGCTGGTCTTTCCGGCGCGCAGCGGGCAGGTCGGGGATCTGCACCTCTGGTGGTGGCCGCAGTGTCTCGGGATGTTGCTGCTGGGGGCGATCGGCGGGCGCAAGCTCGCGGAACGGGTGCCGGACGAGATCTACCGGATGACCCGCAACGTCGTCATCGGGACGATCGCGGTCCTGCCGGTCGCGGCCGCGCTGATGGGCGTGCTGGATCTGGCCAAGAGCGCGGAACCGTTCCTCGGCGGCTGGACGTGGCAAGCGCTGACTCTCGCCCTCATCGAGGGGATCCTCGTGGTGGCGGGGAGTGTGTGGCTGATCGGGCTGGCGCAACGCCGGCTGACGCGCCAGGGGCCCTTCGCGGAGGGGCTGGCGCGGTCCGCCTACGTCGCGTTCGTCGTGCAGGGGCCGATTCTGCTCAGTCTCGCGACCGCCCTGCGCCCGCTGCACCTTCCCGCCGAGGTGAAGGCGCCGCTGGTGGGTGCGGGGGCGATCGCGTTGTCATTCGCGATCGGCTGGTTCGTCACTTCACGCCGAGGCGCTTCAGCACGCTCGTCGTGATGCCGGCGGCGTCCAGGCCGTGTGCTCGCAGGATGCGGGCGCGGGAGTCGTGCGGCAGGAAGCGCGGTGGCAGCGCGAAAGTCGCCACGCAGGTCGAAGAACCGGCCAGCGCCTGACCCAGCCGGGCGCCAAGGGCACCGGTCGACGTCGTGTCCTCCACGGCGAGGACCAGGCGGTGCTGGCCGCTGTACTTGACCAGGTGCGGGTCCAGGGGAGCGGTCCAGCGCGGATCGACCACGGTGACGCGGACGTCGTGCCCCGCGAGTTCCTCCGCCGCGGCCAGGCACTGGCCGGCCAGAGGGCCGACCGCGATCAGCAGCACCTCGGCGTCCGGTTCCTCGCGCAGCACGTCGAAGTGGTTCACGCGCCGCAGAGCGGGCACGTCCGGGCCGACGGCGGCCTTCGGGTAGCGCACGACCGTCGGGCCGTCCGACACCTCGACGGCTTCGCGCAGCAGCGCGGCCAGCGAAGCGGGATCGCGGGGTGCGGCCAACCTCAACCCGGGCACGACGGGCAGCACGGAGGCGTCCCACATGCCGTGGTGCGACGCGCCGTCCGGGCCGGTCACGCCGGCGCGGTCCAGCACGAACGTCACTGGGAGCCGGTGCAGGGCCACGTCCATCAGCAACTGGTCGAAGGCACGGGACAGGAACGTCGCGTAGACGGCGACGACCGGGTGCAGGCCGCCCATGGCCATGCCGGCGGCGGACGTCACGGCGTGCTGCTCGGCGATCCCGACGTCGAACACCCGCGCCGGGAAGCGTTCCGAGAAAGGCCGCAGCCCCACCGGTTCCAGCATCGCCGCGGTCAGGCAGACGACGTCCGGACGCGAAGCACCGATGGCCACGATCTCGTCGGAGAACGCGTCGGTCCAGGTCCGCCCGCCGGAGGCACCGGACGCGCCGACGGCGTGCATGCGGTCGGCCTCGTCGGACTCCGCGGCCTCGTACCCCTTGCCCTTCACCGTCTTGCAGTGCACGACGACCGGGCGGCCGAGGGATTTGGCCTCCCACAGGGCGTTCTCGACGGCGTGGACGTCGTGCCCGTCGACCTCACCGATGTAGGCGAGCCCCAGCGCCTCGAACAGGTGCCGCGCCGAACCGGCCAGCAGGGACGCCGCGAAACCACCGGTCGTCGGGTCGTAGGAACGGCCGTTGTCGTTCAGCAGCACCACGACCGGACGAGAAGCGCCGCCGATGTTGTTCAGGGCCTCCCAGCACATCCCTCCGGTCAGCGCGCCGTCGCCGACGATGGCGACGACCCGGCGATCGGTGCCGCCGAGCTCGAACGCCTTGGCCAGACCGTCCGCATAGGACAGTGCGGTGGAGGCGTGCGAGTTCTCGATGACGTCATGTGCCGACTCGGCCGCCGACGGATAGCCGGACATGCCACCGGCCTGCCGCAACGAGTCGAAGTCGGAGCACCGGCCGGTCAGCATCTTGTGCACGTACGACTGGTGCCCGGTGTCGAACAGCACCACGTCGGCAGGGGAGTTGAAGACCCGGTGCACGCCGATCGTCAGCTCGACGGCGCCCAGGTTCGGGCCGAGATGGCCGCCGGTCCGGTGCACCTTGGAGATCAGGAACGACCGGATCTCCGCTGCCAGCGAAGACAGTTCGGAGGAGGAGAGCGCCCGGACGTCCGCGGGCGAGGTGATGTCAGCCAGCACGGCGCACCGCCAGCGGCAACGTGAAGGCGATCGTCTCCGTCGCGGTCGTGTGCGTCGACACGGAGACGGAACCCAGGGATTGCAACGCCGCCACGACCTCGTCCACCAGTTCAGGGGGCGCGGAAGCACCGGCCGACAGACCCACGGACGACACACCGGAAAGCCACGCCGGGTCGATCTCGGAGGCGTCGTCGATCAGGTACGCAGGAGTGCCGCCACGGGCCGCGAGCTCCACCATCCGCACCGAGTTGGACGAGTTCTTCGAGCCCACCACCAGCACCAGGTCCGACCGCGCGGCGACCTCGCGGATGGCGACCTGCCGGTTCGTGGTGGCGTAACAGATGTCGTCGGAACCGGGGCCGCGCACCTGGGGGAACTTCCGCTCCAGCGCCTCGATCACCTCGGTCGTCTCGTCCACGGCCAGCGTCGTCTGCGTCAGGTAGGACACCGGACCGGTGATCTCCAGCGCCTCCACGTCCGCGACGGTCTCCACCAGCACCATCTGGTCGGGAGCCTCGCCGAACGTGCCCTCGACCTCCTCGTGCCCGGCGTGCCCGATCAGCACGATGGTGTCGCCTCGTTCGGCGAAACGCCGCGCCTCGGCGTGCACCTTCGTCACCAACGGACAGGTGGCGTCCAGCACGTCCAGCGAGCGATCCCGCGCCTCAGCGCGCACGGCGGGGGAGACGCCGTGCGCGGAGAAGACCGCCGTGGCACCGAAAGGCACCTCGGACAGCTCCTCCACGAACACGGCGCCACGAGCCTCAAGCGAGCGCACGACGTGGACGTTGTGCACGATCTGCTTGCGCACGTAGATGGGGCCGCCGCGTTGGTCCAGCAGTCGTTCCACGATCTCGATGGCCCGCTCCACCCCGGCGCAGAACGACCGGGGTGAGGCGAGCAGCACCGAACGCGGCGGATGTTCCGTCATCTAGTGCCTTCCAGAAGGGGATTCAGTGGTCCCGGTGGGTGACCAGCTGGGCGAGCGTGCCGAGCTCCACCGCCGCACGCGCGGTCGGTGAGGCCTCGCCGAGATGAACCAGTGCCTGCGTGTGGAGTTCGTCGGCCTGCGTCTGGCTCCACGCGCGACCACCGGCCACGTCGACCAGGGATGCCGCCCGCGCAAGCGTTTCCGCGTTCATCTCCTGCTCGCCGAAGTACAACGAGCCCAGCTCCGCCGAGGCGGGCACGCCGGCGTTCAGCGCGCGGACGACGGGCAGGGACTTCTTGCGGTTCACCAGGTCCGAGTGCGCGGCCTTGCCGGTCACCGCGGGGTCGCCCCAGATGCCGAGCAGGTCGTCCACGTGCTGGAACGCCAGACCCAGCTCGGCGCCGTAGCCGCGCATCGCCTCGACCTGCTCGTCGGACCCGTCGCCGTACAACGCGCCCAAAGCCGTCGAGGCGCCCAGCAAAGCACCGGTCTTGCCCCGTGCCATCTGCTCGACCTCGGGCACCCGCACGTCGCACCGCGTCTCGAAGTCCAGGTCGTACGCCTGCCCGTCGAGCAACGCCACCGTGGCGTCGCCCAGCGTCCGGATCGCTTCCAGGGCACGCGGATGCCCTGATGCCGCGAGCACGTCGACGGCCAGCATCTGCAGCGCGTCCCCGGCCAGGATCGCCGCGTTGACGCCGAACACGGTCCACGCCGTGGCCCGGTGACGCCGGGTCGTGTCGCGGTCCATCACGTCGTCGTGCAGCAGGGAGAAGTTGTGGATCAGCTCCACCGCGACCGCCGCCGGGACGGCGGAGGAGGCGGTGCCGCCGACGGCCTCGGCCGCCAGCAGCACCAGCGCGGGACGGATCGCCTTGCCGCCGTTCTCCAGCACCGGGTTGCCGTACTCGTCACGCCACCCGTGGTGGTACTCCGCGATCGTGCGCATCGACGGCGGCAACTGGTCGACGGCCTTGCGCAGAGCCGGAAGCACGAGGCTCCGGCTCCACGCGAGCAGCTCACCGGCGGGCCTGCCGGCCGCCAGCGGTTCGGTCATCTCGGCTGTCATGACTTAGAGACCGATCTCCACGTTCTCCAGCACACCCAGCGCGTCCGGCACGAGAACGGCCGCCGAGTAGTAGGTGGACACCAGGTACTTGAGCATCGCGTGCTCGTCGATGCCCATGAACCGCACGTTGAGGCCGGGTTCGTACTCGTCCGGGATGCCGGTCTGGCGCAGGCCGACGACGCCCTGCTTCTCCTCGCCGAGCCGCATCGCGATGATCGACGTGGTGCCGTTCTTGTTGACCGGGATCTTGTCGCACGGCGCGATCGGGATGCCGCGCCACGACTGCAGTTGCTTGCCCTCGACCTCGACCGTCGGCACGTACAGGCCGCGCGAGGACAGCTGCCGGCCGAACGCCGAGATCGCCTTGGGGTGGGCCAGGATCAGCTTGGTGTTGCGGCGCCGCGAGATCAGCTCGTCCATGTCGTCCGGCGTCACCGGCCCGGAGGTGGTGCTGACCCGCTGCTTGAGGTCGGCGTTGGCGAGCAGGCCGAACTCCTTGTTGTTGATGAGCTCGAACTCCTGCCGCTCGCGCAGGGCCTCGATCGTCAGCCGCAACTGGTGCTCGACCTGGTCCATCGGCTGGCTGTAGAGGTCGGCCACGCGCGTGTGGACGCGCACGATCGTTTGCGCCACCGAGAGCTCGTACTCGCGCGGCCGCAGCTCGTAGTCGACGAACGTGCTGGGCAGCGTCGGTTCGCCGTCGTGGCCGGACGAGATGTCGATCTCGGCCTCGCCGTGCTTGTTCGCCGCGTTCGTCGGGTTCGCCAGCTGCTGCGCGATGTGGTCGCGCAACGGTTCGATCTGCCCGTTGAGCTGCCGGAACGCCGCCCGGGACAGCACGACGGCCGTCGTCGGCGTCAACGCGCGCGCGGTGAAGCTCCAGCTCTTGTCGGCGCCGGACAGGACCGGCTCGTCGCCGATGTACTCGCCGTCCGCGATCGTGCCCAGCGCCACGTCGTCGCCGTACTCGCCGAGCCCGGTCTTGGTGACCTTGCCGTGCGCGATGACGATGATCTCGTCGACGGACTCGCCGCGGTGCGCGATCACCTCGCCCGGCAGGTACTCGCGCTGCTCGAAGCGGTTCGCGACGGCGGTGAGCGCCGCCTCGTCGTCGAACCCGCGCAGCAGCACGAACTCGGCCAGTTCCTGCGGCACGATCCGCACCTCGGAACCCACCGAGGTGAACGTGACCCGGCCGTCGCCGATCGCGAAGGTGAGCCGGCGGTTGACGCGGAACGCACCACCCTTCGCCTCGACCCAGGGCAGCATGCGCAGCAGCCACCGGGGCGAGATCCCCTGCATCTGCGGTGCGGACTTGGTGGTCGTCGAGAGGTTGCGGGCCGCCTTCGTGGAAAGGCTCAGCTGCCCGCCCTCGACCCCAAGGCCCGGATCGGTAACAGTCACTGGAAGTCCTGCCAATCTGTTGGTGCGAGGTTGGAACTAGCGAACGAGCAAAGCGGCCGTGCCAAGCCCTGACGGTCTGTGGAACGACTTCCGGGTGGGGACCGGGGAGTAGCTGAATCGGCCGGATCGCTGTGTCCACAGCAGTTCACCGGCCAGCCACGACTTCAGTGCCTCGACATACCGGGACAACCCGGCCTTGGCCTCCGCGTCGAGGCCGTACTCGTCGGCGATGGACGGCAGCTCACCGAGGATCGAGCCGATCTGCCGCAACCGGGCGGCGATCAGGTCCGACACGACCGAGACCGCCTGCTGGAGGTCGCAGTCGAAGAACTGCTGCACGGCGAGGACCGCGCTGGTGGTGCTGCCACCGGTCGCGTAGGCGTGGTCGAAGCCGACGATCTCCTGGCGCAACGCCGGAACGTCGCCGAACGAGTCCACCAGAGCCCGCATCGTGCTGTTGCGCAACAACTCCGCGGGCAGTTCCGCGCCGACGGACTTGCGCGCGAGCTTCGCGGACAGCTCCGTGGCGATCGACCGGCGCCGCATCTCCACGAGGTCGATCGGGTCGGGCACCCGGCCCTGCGCGGTGTTGTGCAGCTCCCACAGCAACGCGTCGAAGAACTCGACCAGGTGATCCTGGTCCTCGTTGTCCAGAGTGGACCGCGAGACCAGGTCGGCCAGGCCCCTCTCGGCCGGGTTCGACGAGGGGAGCGAGCCGCTCAGCACCGACTTCAACGCGGCCACGAACGCCCTGCCGCCCGCGACGTTGCGAGGCCGGAGGAAGCCGGCCTGGAACGCGTCGCTGACGTAGAAGCCCCACGTGTGCCAGTCGTTGATGTGCAACAGATCGTCCAGGGACGCCGTCGGGTGGGTCAGCGGGCCGAAGCCGCCGTAGTCCGCGGCGTCGTAGAACGCCTCGGTCCACGGCGCGCCGCTGAGCATGCCCATGTCCCGCACCCACGTCTTCGTGTGCTGGCGGACGCGGTCGACGTGCGGTGAAAGCCTTGCGGCGAAAGGCATGTCGAACGAGGGAACCTCAACCACGGGGCACCCCCAGCCACGCCGCGGACGTGCCCAGGCCGGTCGGCCCGCGCAGGATCGTGCGAAAGAACGCCGAGTTGCCGGCCCCGCCTTCGACCTTCGTGTATCGGCCGGCGTGCAGGTGCCACTCGTGCCCGCCGGACTGCCAGTCCTGCAGGCCCTTCACGTACTTGAGCACGCGTGCCTGCTCCAGCGGGTCCACGCCGTTCTCGGAGAACAGCACGGGCAGTTCGGTGAAGACGGTGTTCTCGAACTGGTGCAGCCGCGAGGTCAGCAGCGTGTTCACGGCCTCGACCGCGGTCTGCGTGTCGTGGCCGAAGAACTTCTCGAACACGAGCACCCCGTTGGAGTTCTCGCCCTCCTTCAACACCTCCCGCTCGTACGAGAAGATGTCGTTGCGCAGGTGGATCGCGTCGGAGAACGTGTCGGACAGGACCCGCAGCGGCCGGGCACCCGCGATGGACGCGGGCACCTCGGCTGCTTCGGAGACCTCCACCAGGTTCGCCGACCACGGCGCGCCGCCGACCTTGCGGCGCATCTCGATGTACTCGATCGGGTTGGCGACCGTGCCGCTCTCGATGTTCTTGATCTCCCACATGCACTCGAGCAGCAGGTTGTGGGTGCTCGTGGTGAACCGGCGCCGCCAGTCCTGCGACATCAGCGGGATGGTCCGCTGCCACAGGTCGACGAGACCGCGTTCGGTCGGGTTCTGAGGCTCCGGCCACGGGTCCGTGCCGTTGAGCGGCATGAACGCCGGCAGCCGGTCGAGATACGCCTTCGCTCCCGACACGTCCTTGCTCTGCTTGAACTCCGCGAAGAACTCGTCGTCGAAGTAGAAGACCCAGACGTACCAGTCCGTGATGAGGTCGAGGATCTCCGCGGGCGCGTCCGGATGGGTCCACGCGCACATGTGCCCGTAGTTGTCGCCCGCGAGGATCTCGTCGGTCCACACCCCGGTGTCGAGCATCCCCATGTCCCGCGCCCACTGAGTCGAGTGGACGCGGGCGCGTTCGAGGTGGGGGTTCATCCGCGCCGGGTGCGGCACGTAGAACTCCGGCATGGTGAAGGAGGCCAAGACCTATCCCTCGCGGCCGAGCTCGACGTGCTCCAGCACGCCGATCGCGTCCGGCACCATGATGGCGGCCGAGTAGTAGGCGCTGACCAGGTAGTTGATGATCGCCTGGTCGTTGATGCCCATGAACCGCACCGACAGGCCCGGCTGGTACTCGTCCGGGATGCCGGTCTGGTGCAGGCCGATGACGCCCTGGTTCTGCTCGCCGGTGCGGATCAGCATCACCGACGACGTGCGGGTGTCGGAGACCGGGATCTTGTTGCACGGCAGCACGGGGACGCCGCGCCAGGCCGGCACCTGCTGGCCGTTGAAGTCGATGTGCTGCGGGTAGAGGCCGCGCTTGTTGAGCTCACGGCCGAACGCCGCGATCGTGCGCGGGTGCGCGAGGAAGTACCCGGGGTCCTTCCACACGATCGACAGCAGCTCGTCGAAGTCGTCCGGGGTGGGCGGCCCGGACCGGGTGTGGATGCGCTGCTTGAGGTCCGCGTTGTGCAGCAGGCCGAACGACCTGTTGTTGACGATCTCGTGCTCCTGGCGTTCGCGCAGGGCCTCGATCGTGAGCCGCAACTGCTGCTCGACCTGGTCCATCGGGTTGTTGTAGAGATCAGCGACGCGGCTGTGGACCTGCAGCACGGTCTGCGCGACGCTCAGCTCGTACTCGCGCGGCGACTGCTCGTAGTCGACGAACGTGCCGGGCAGAACGGGCTCGCCGTCGTGACCGGACGACATGCCGATCTCGGCTTCGCCGTACTCGTCCTGCGGCTTGTTGCGGCTGTTGAAGGTCTGCTGGATGTGTGCGCGCAGGCCGCCCGCTTCCCCGTTGAGCGCCTGGAAGTCCTCCCACGACAGCGTGAGCACGGTGACCGGCGTGACGGCCTTGGCGGTGTACTCCCACTCGCCCTGCGGCCCGGCCAGCACGGTCTCGCCGAAGTACTGGCCGTCGGCGAGGTTGCCGAGCACGGTGTCGCCGCCGTACTCGCCGGTGCCGACCTTGTCGACCTTGCCGTGCGCGATCAGCACGACGGTGTCCTTCGGGCGGCCCTTCTCGACGATGACGTCGCCGATGCCGAACTCCTGCTGCGTGAAGCGGCCGGCGAGCGCCGCGAGGACCTCTTCGTCGTCGAAGCCCTTGAGCAGTGCCAGTTCGGTGAGCTCCATCGGCACCACGCGGATCTCCGCGCCGATGTTCGTGAACGAGACGCGACCGTCGCCCAGCGTGTAGGTGAGCCGCCGGTTGACGCGATAGGCACCACCTGCCGCCTGCACCCAGGGGAGCACCTTGAGCAGCCAGCGGGAAGTGATTCCCTGCATCTGCGGGACGGACTTGGTGGTCGTGGCCAGATTACGTGCGGCGGCCGTGCCCAAACTCAGCTGCTGACGGCCCTCATTGAGGTCAGAATCCGTCACAGTCACAACCCACACCCACCTATCTCAATGCGCTAATGGACCAAACCGATAAGCCGGAACGGACGTTAGTTCGCGCTGATGAGAACTGTGAAGGGGCCAAAAAGGCGACATTCGGGTGGGTGGTTTAGGCCTGATGATGCTACGGAGCGTACAACTGCTGTCGTATGCAACCGCTCTTGTATCGGCAGGTGGGTGATCGAGTGCTATTCCTTCGAATATGGAATAGAACACTCGTTTGGCCCAGTAGGATCACTCCTTCGAGCGGGCGAGCGCCCGTTGTCCGGATGCTATGCACAGCCACTTCGAGTGGAGCGGAATCCACTCGAAGTGGTGTGTATCAATACGACGTCGCGTCTCTCGGTGATACTGGCAAGCGTTAACCGGATTTTGTACCAACGGCTATTCGTGCTATTACGCTTCTTGGCCGTTCAGGAATGATTCCAGCTCGGTGACGACGAACGCGTGGTCTTGAGCCTGGGGCAGTCCGGAGACGCCGACGGTGCCGACCGGACCCGTGCCGCGCAGGATCACCGGGAAGACGCCGCCGTGCGCCGCGTACAGCTCCGGATCGAGGCCCGACTCGACCTCGAACGTCGAGCCCTTCTCGCGGAACGTCGTGCCAACGTAGAACGAACTGTGGCCGAACAGGTCGACGACACGCGCTTTGCGCTCCAGCCACCTGTCGTTGTCCGGCGCGGTGCCGGGCAGTGCGACGTGGAAGAGCCGGTGCCCGTTGCGCCGCACCGAGATCGCGATCGGCAGGCCCTGTTCCTTGGCGGCGGCGAGCAGGTGCAGGCCGAGGTCGATCGCGACGTCGTTGCCGAAGCGCGTGAACTGGAGCTCGCGTTCCTGGGCCAGGAGTTCCTCGCTCGTGGGGTTCACAGCTCCACCACCCGGTTCTCGCGCGCGGACGTGAACGCGGCCTCGATGACCCGCAGCGCGTCCACGGCGCTCGCGGGGTCGACGGGGACGCGTCCGGCCTGCAGCTCGGTGTAGAAGGTCTGGTACGCACCGGGTTCGACGGCGATCTCGGTCGCGTCGCCGAGGATGCCGAGCCGTCCGGTGCGGGACTCCTCACCCCAGCCGGGATCGGTCGGGCGGCGGCCCGCGTCGAGCGCGTCCTCCTGCTCGTCCAGGCCGCTGATCTCGAACGCGCCCTCGCTGCCGAGCAGCCGGAAGCGCGGCCCGAGGCTCGCCGCGTGCGCGTTGGCCCACAGATGGGAGTGGACGTCGTTCTCGTGCGTCAGCGCCACGAACACGTCGTCGTCCACCTGCGCGCCGGGGCGGCGCCGGTCGAGTTCCGCGTAGACGGTCCTGACCGGTCCGAACAGCTGCAGCGCCTGGTCGACGAGGTGGGCGCCGAGGTCGTAGAGCAGGCCGCCGGCCTCCTCCGGGGCGCCGAACTCGCGCCAGTTGTCCCAGATCTCGGGCACCCAGCGGTCGTAGCGGGACTCGAACCGCCGAACCTCACCCAGCTCGCCGATGATCTTGCGCACGGTGAGGAAGTCGCTGTCCCAGCGGCGGTTCTGGAAGACCGTGAGCGGCACCTGTGCGGCCTGTGCGGCGGCCACGAGCTCCGCGGCTTCGGCCGACGACGGCGCGAACGGCTTGTCGACGACGACCGCGACCCCCTTGCCGATGGCGCGCTTCGCGTACTCGACGTGCGTCTTGTTCGGCGTGGCGACGACGATGAGGTCGAGGTCCAGCTCGAACAGCTCGTCGGCGGTGACGATCTTGGCGTCCGGGTGCGCGGCACGGGCCTGCGCCTGCCGTTCCGGGTTCGCCGTGACGATCGCGACGAGGTCCATGCCGTCCGTGGAGGAGATGAGCGGGGCGTGGAAGACCCGCCCCGCTATGCCGTAGCCCAGAAGTCCGACTCGAGTCATGCTTCCGATTAAAGCAACGCTGTTGAATAATTGCGACCGTGGACCTCACCTCGCTGCGTTCGCACAACGACAGGACAGTGCTCAGACTGGTCCGCTCCGGTGCTCTGAGCAGGGCTTCCATCGCCGAGCAGGCCGGACTGACCCCGCAGGCGGTGTCGAAGATCGTGGCGAGGCTCATCGCGGCGGGCCTGCTGGAGGAGACCGGCGCGGTGCGCGACGGGGGCCGAGGCAAGCCCAGGATGTCGTTGCAACTCGCCGCCGGTGGGGCCTGCGCGTACGGGGCCTACGTCGACCGCGACGAGCTGCGGGTGGTGCGGCTCGACCTGACCGGCGAGGTGGTGTCGGCCGCGGTCGTGCCGCTGGCCCCGATGTTCACGCCGGACGACGTGCTGGACGCCCTGGAGCCGCTGGTCACGGCCGGGGAGAAGGTGCTCGGGCTGGGCATCGGCATCGCCGGCCCGCTGGAGCACCGCGACGGCGTGGTGTCGCCCAACGGCCTGCCGGGCTGGTCCTCGGTCCCGTTGAGGGCGCTGGCCGAGGAACGGCTCGGGTTGCCGGTCGTCGTCGACAAGGACACCAACGCCGCCGTGCTCGCCGAGGCGTGGCGAAGGCCGTTGCGGGACGCGGCACTGGTGTTCGTGGGCACCGGCCTGGGCGTGGGGCTGCTCCTCGGAGGAGAGGTGCATCGCGGCGCACGGTCAGGCGCGGGCGAGTTCGGGCACACGACGATCCAGCTCGACGGGCCGCTGTGCGTGTGCGGACGGCGCGGGTGCGTCGAGGCGGTGCACGCTACCGCGACCGGTGTGGAGGCGGCTCGGGTGCTCGGCGCGGCGGTGGCGAACCTGGTGCAGCTGCTGGACCTGGACCAGATCGTCCTGAGTGGACGGAGAGTGCTGGAGTCGCCGGAGTTGTACCTGCGGGCGATGCCGGACGTGGACGTGAGCGTCACGTCCTACGGCCCCGACCTGGTGCCGGTCGGCGCCGCACTGCTGGTCCTGGGCGAATTGTTTTAGCATCAGAGGCGTGGACGTCGAGCACGTCGTCGGCCTGCCGCACCCGCGGCTGCGGCCGTTCGTCACGCGGTACTCCGGGTATCGGATGCGCACCGAGCCCGGCATTCACCGCGGCCTGCCGTCGCGCTCGCTCACGCTCGTGGTCACGATGGACGGCACGGTCGACCTGTCCGAGGGCCGGTTCGCCGCGCTGTGCGGCGGGCTGCACGACGAGGCCGTGATCATCACCCACGACGGGTTCCAGCACGGCGTCCAGTGCGATCTGACGCCGTTGGGGATGCGGGCGTTCTTCGGCATGCCGGCCGGCGAGCTCAGCGCCGTCACGGTCGGGCTCGACTCCCTCGACGCTCCGGCCTCCGAGCTGCGCGAACGGCTGCAGGAAGCGCCGACGTGGACGGACCGGTTCGCGCGCCTGGACGAGATGCTGGGCGGCCTGGTGAAACCGGTGCGGCAGCAGGTCGAGGTGGCGTGGGCGTGGCAACGGCTCGCGGCGGGGACACCGGTCGCGGAGATCGCCGCCGAGGTCGGGTGGAGCCGGCAGCACCTGAGCGCGCGGTTCGCGGCGGAGTACGGGCTCACGCCCAAGGTCATGGGCCGTGTGATGCGGTTCGAGCGGGCGAACCGGATGCTGCGCGGCGAGCGCCGTCCCACGCTGACCGAGGTGGCCGCTGCCTGCGGTTACACCGACCAGGCGCACTTCAACCGGGACTGGCGCGCGCTGTGCGGGGCGACCCCGACCGAGTGGATCGCGGCCGAGCTTCCATTCGTACAAGGCAGCGAGCACGGTCAGGGCGCAGAGTTGCCGTCATGAGCACACCCGCACCTACCTGTTGGCCCTGTTTGTCCTATCAGGACGCTCCCACCGCGATCCGCTTCCTCGTGGAGGCGTTCGGGTTCAAGGAGCACCTCGTCGTGCCGGGGGAGGCCGACGGCGAGGTCGTGCACTGCGAGATGGTCTGGCCCGAGGGCGGCGGCGTCATGCTGGGGTCCGCCGTGCGGTCGGTCGGCGAGGTCGAGGCGACCAAGGCCGGCGCCGGGTCCATCTACGTGGTGACCGACCGGCCCGACGAGCTCCACGCGCAGTCGCTGGCGCACGGGGCTGTGGAAATCCGTGGTCTGCGCGACGAGGACTACGGGTCGCGCGGCTTCACCGTGGCCGATCCCGAGGGCAACCGCTGGAGCTTCGGCACCTATCGCGGAGCGTGACGCAACCTCCACGCGGAGTTTGGAGTCTCCCTGGGTGGAGAGGTTCACACCTAGGGGAGGACACGTGCGTCTTGCACGATGTTTGGTGATCGCCGCCGTCGCCGCCGGACTGCTCAGTCCGGCGGCGACGGCGCAGGCGGAACCGTTGAGAGCTGCGAAGACGTCGACCATCACGCTGATCAGCGGGGACAAGGTCGTCGTCGACGAGCGCGGTGAACTCGTCAGGGTCGAGGGGCGGCCCGGCATGCAGTTCGCCCAGTACGTCCAGAACGACCACCAGTACGTGGTGCCGGCGGACGCGGTCGACGCGGTGGGGCAGGATCGCGTCGACAAGCGCTTCTTCGACGTCACCTCGTTGCACGGCTACGGGTACACCGACGACAAGATCGACCGGATTCCGTTGCTGAACAACGGTTTCCGCTCGGCCGGCGCGGTGCAGAAGAAGGACGCGGCACAGCAGTGGACGGCGCGGCGCACCAGCGCGTTGAGTGCCGGCAAGCTGTGGCTGGACGGCAAGTCGAAGATCTCGCTGACTGAGAGCGTGCCCATGGTGGGCGCGCCCGGCGCGTGGCAGGCCGGGTTCGACGGCACCGGGGTCACGGTCGCGGTCCTCGACACGGGTTACGACCAGAAGCACCCGGAACTCGCGGGCGTCGTCTCGGTGTCGAAGGACTTCACCCCGGCGGGCATCCAGGACAACGTCGGGCACGGCACGCACGTCGCGGCCACGGTCGCGGGGCGCGGCAGCCAGTACGTCGGCGTCGCGAAGGGCGCCTCGCTCGCGGTGGGCCGCGTCTGCGAGGCCGAGTACTGCTTCGACAGCGCGGTGATCGCCGGCATGGAGTGGGCGGCGCGCGACGTCAAGGCCAAGATCGTCAACATGTCGCTGGGCGGCGACCAGTCCGACGGCACGGACCCGTTGTCCCTCAAGGTGAACGAGCTGACCGCCGAGACCGGCGCGCTGTTCGTGATCGCGGCGGGCAACTACGGCACCCGGCGGCAGGTCTCCGGACCGGCGGCGGCCGACGCGGCGCTGGCCGTGGCGAACATGACCAAGCAGGGCGTGCTGGAGGAGTGGTCGTCGCGCGGCCCGCGAATCAACGACCACGCGGTCAAGCCGGACATCGCGGCACCGGGCACGGACATCGTGGCCGCCCGCGCCGAGAACACGTTGTGGGATCACGCGGTCGACGACCTGCACGCGAAGCTGACCGGTACGTCGATGGCGACGCCGCACGTGGCCGGTGCCGCGGCGGTGCTCGCGCAGCGCAACCCGGAGTGGAAGGCCGCCGAGCTCAAGGCCGCGCTGATGGCGACGGTCAAGCCGGTCGCGGACTCTCCCACGAGTGTCGGCACCGGTCTGCTCGACGTCGAACGCGCGGTGAATCAGCAGGTCCGCGCGTCAGTGGGCAGCCTGTCGTTCGGGTTGCTGCAATGGCCGCACACCAGGACGTTCACGAAGACGATCACCTACTCGAACGCGGGCACCGCGCCGCTGACGCTGGCGTTGCAGCACAACCTCGGCGCGGACTTCGCGGTCCCGGCGTCGGTGACCGTGCCGGCTCAGGGCAGCGCGACGGTCGACGTCGTGCTGGACCCGCGCAAGGGCAACGGCACGTTCTTCGGGCATCTCAAGGCTTCTGCTGACGGTGTCTCCCTCACGACCGCCGTCGGCGCGTACGTGCAGGAGGAACGGCACGAGCTGAAGGTGTCGATGACCGGCCGCGACGGCAAGCCGGTCGCGAGCGAGTTCGTCGTCGTGGTCAACATGTCCACGCAGGAAGCGTCACTGCTCTCCATCGTGGACGGCACCGGAACGTCGCGGCTGCCGGTCGCGGACTACGCGGTGCTCGGACGCATCGACGAGCTGACGCCGAACTACGCCTGGTTCACACCGGTCTCCGCGACCGAGGTGGCGGGCAGGGTCTCGCTGAACGCGGACGTGTCCGTCGCACTGGACGCCAGGCAGGGCAAGCCGATCAGCGTCGAGCTGCCCGAACGCGACTCGGTGGTCTGGTACCGCGACGCCACGCTGGCGGTGCCGTTCAAACCCGGCAAGATCAGCGGGGTCGCCAGCATCGTCGACGGCCGGGTTCCGCTGTACGGCCTGTCGTTCGGGGCACCGCTGCCGGAGCTGACCTACGACTCCGGGCTCAAGGGCGGACAGCCGCTGGTCTCGGTTCCGGGCGGGTTCCCGGTGCGGTACTACGAGAGCAGCAAGTACCTGCCGCCGGGCGAGCACAAGCTGGACGTGGCCGAACGCGGCACCGACGTGCGCGGCAAGCTCGCCCTGGTTCGCCAGGCCGGCGAGGACCCCTACTCGGTCGCCCAGGAGATGAAGGACGCCGGAGCGGTCGCCGTGCTGTGGGCGGGACCGGTGCCGTTCGGCCTGGAACCGCAGCCGGCGATTCCGGTGATCACGGTGGCGGAACACCACATGACCACCACGCCGGTGAAGCTGACGTTGCGGGCCATCGCGGGTTCGCCGGTCTCGTACACGATGTTCCTGCGGGACAAGGGCGCGCTGCCGTTCGGCACCAAGAAGATCCGGCACTCGGACCTCGCCGAGGTCAAGGCGCGCTACCACACGTCCGGCGCCGACGGCTCGGTCTCGCAACGGAACTCCCCGGTCGTCAACGGCGCTCGGGGCGAGGTGCTGGACGAACGGATCTCCGCTCCCATGCAGCGCACCGAGTACTTCAGCCCGGGCACTTGGTACCAGGAAGGTTTCGACGGCCGCATGTTCGGCCGCGACGACGACCCGAGCACGACCTCGTGGGCCGACCTCGCACCGGTGACCTACCAGGCGGGCAGGAAGTACGAGCGGACCAACCTCCGCGCGGTCACGTCCCCCCGGCTGGGCGGTTCGCCGCTCGTGACGTGGGCGGACGGCGGCGGTGTCGAGCGGTCCGGTGACCTGATCAACTCCCGGATCTCGCCGTTCGGCGGCTCGACCTGGGTGGAGAACTGGCACCGCGGCGGCTGGGGCACGCTCGAACTGCAGCACGACGGTGTCGCGCAGGGCTGGTCCGACGTCCGGCAGGGCTCCTTCCACGCCCCCGCCCGCGACGGCCGGTACAAGCTCCTGCTCGACGCCTCCCGCGACACGCTGGCGTTGTCGACGAGCGTGAAGACGACGTGGGAGTTCTCGGGTGCCGCCGATGGCCGGTTGCCGTTGCTGGAGGTCGACTACTCGGTGCCGGTCGACCTGCGCAACAGCTGGAAGGCCGGCGTGCCGATGCCGGCGAAGTTCTCCGCGTCGCGTCAGGCGGGCGCGGGCAACGCCTCGTTGCGGTCACTGCAGGCGTACGCGTCGTTCGACGACGGGGTCACCTGGGTTCCGGTGAAGTCGCTGGTACCGGCAGGGGGAGCGCCCGGCGGGTTCGTGTCGTTGCGCGTGGTGGCCGCCGACGCGGACGGCAACACCGTCGACCAGACGGTGCTGCGGGCATACCGCCTGCGCTGAAATGGGCCGAACGGCCGTGTGTGTTGCGTCCTAAGGGCGTAACCGCGCGGCCGTTCGGTCGTTGAAACCCCCTGCGGCACCTGCCCCGCCGTGCGCGAGACGATCCAGGGACGCGGCGTCTCTGCGCCCGGGGCAGGTGCCGCCATTTTCTCGGTGGCCGGTTCGGTGCCGCTGTGATGGCATGTCGGCCCATGGGGACTTTCGAGGAGCTGGTGGCCGAGGGCGCGGCCGTGCCGCTGGAGGGCTGGGACTTCTCGTGGTTCGAGGGCCGGGCCACCGAGGAACGCCCGCCGTGGGGCTACGCGTCGCTGATCGCCGAGCGGCTCCGTGGCGTGGCTTCCGCTCTGGACCTGCAGACCGGCGGGGGAGAGGTCACGGCGTCCGCTTCGGTGCTGCCACTGCTGATGGCCGCCACCGAGTCGTGGCCGCCGAACGCCGTTGTGGCGTCGCGGAACCTGCCGTTCGTGGTGCAGGCGCCGGACTCGGGGCCGTTGCCGTTCCGGGACTCGACGTTCGACCTGGTGATCTCCCGGCATCCCGTGGTGACGCCGTGGGGCGAGATCGCACGGGTGCTCCGGCCTGGCGGGACCTACTTCTCGCAGCAGATCGGGACCGGCACGAACCGGGAGCTCACGGATTTCATGATGGGGCCGCAGCCGGTGAGCGAGGCGCGCGGTGTCGCGGTCGCCCGTGCGGACGCCGAGGCCGCCGGGCTGCAGGTGCTGCGGCTGGAGCCGGTGTCGCTGCGGGTGGCGTTCTTCGACGTTGCGGCGGTCGTGCACTTCCTGCGGAAGGTGCTGTGGACCGTGCCGGGGTTCACCGTGGACGGGTATCGGGACCGGCTCATGGACATGCACGCGCACATCCAGGAGCACGGGGAGTTCGTGTCGACCTCGACGCGGTTCCTGGTGGAGGCCAGGAAACCGTGAGTCACTCGCGGGATTCGATGATCCGCGTGGCGGCTTCCTCGGTGACGGGCACCAGGTCGCCGCGGTTGCGACCGTCGTAAATGTCCATCTGGATGTAACTGGCTTTCCAGGCGTAGCCGGGGCCACCTATGTGCTGCTGCTCCTTCTCGTGGCCGTTCGGGGCAGTCCACATGCGGATTACCGACGTCGGGTTGTCCACCGACGTGTTGTCTTCCACCTGAGCGAAGTAGGAGTACTCGCCGTCCAGAGGATCGTCGGCGTGGACGCGCGCGTACTCCGCCGCTTCGTACGCCTCGACGGCCTCCTCCGGGATCGGGCACGCCGTCGCCTGCCACTCGCCGTTCTCGATCATGGCGAGGTCACGGGTGCTTTCCCAGAGAAGTCGCTGCGAGTAGAGCTCGTCGTGGACCTGGCCCGCGTCGTCGGTCCATCGGCGGACGATCCCGTTGGAGCCGTCAAGTACCGGATGGAAGTCGGTCAGCAGGGCGTAGTACTCGTACCGCGGGCTCAATCCGGTCCTCGTTTCGCCTGGGGTGGGCAGCGCTTCCGGACCAGTAGTACCTGAAAAGCACAGTGCCCCCACCGGAAGTTCCGGAGGGGGCAACTGTCGTGTCGGACTAGCGGGGCTGGCGCTCGCGGCGGATCGTGACGCGCTTGCCCTTGATCGTGGCGTCGCGCAGCTGCTCGATCACGTCGTTCGCGGCCGGGCCCGGCACCTCGACCAGCGAGAACCGGTCGGCGATCTCGATGGCGCCGATGTCGCGGCCCTTCAGGTTCGTCTCGCCGGTGAGGGCACCGACGATGTCCTGCGGCCGGATGCCCGACGAGCGGCCGGCACCGAGGAACAGCCTGGTCATGCCCTCGGTCGGGCCACGGCGTTCGCGGCGCGGTCCGGCGGGCGCACCACCGACGCCGTCACGGCGAGGACGGTCCTCGCGCGGGCGGACCTCCGGGATCTCCTCCTCGTCGGCGGCGGCACCGGAGGCCTCGTGCGCGAGCTTGACCGCGGCGAGCGCGATCTCCATGACGTCGAACTCGTCCGCCAGCGTCTCGACCACGACGCGGAAGCGCGAGAGGTCGTCCTCCAGCAGCGACTCGTGCAGGGACGAGCGGGTCAGTTCCAGCTGACGGGCGCGCAGGTCGGCGACCGTCGGGACCTTCTCGACCGGGATCTTGGTCTTGGTGACGCGCTCGATCGTCTTGAGCATCGAGTTCTCGCGCGGCTCGACCAGGGTGATCGCGACGCCCTCACGGCCGGCGCGGCCCACACGGCCGATGCGGTGCGTGTACGCCTCGGGGGCGGACGGCACGTTGTAGTTCACGACGTGCGTGAGCTGCTCGATGTCGAGGCCGCGGGCGGCGACGTCGGTGGCCACCAGCAGGTCGGCGGTGCCGGAACGCAGGCGCGACATGACGCGGTCGCGCTGCTCCTGGCTGATGCCGCCGTGCAGCGACTCGGCGCGGTAGCCGCGGCCGTTGAGCGTCTCGGTGAGCTGGTCGACCTCGTCGCGCGTGCGGCAGAAGACGACGGCGGCGGTCGGCGACTCGACGTCCAGCACGCGGCCGAGGGCGGCGGGCTTGTGCTCGCGGCGCACCAGGTACGCGGTCTGCCGGACGCGCGGGGCCTCGCCCGGCTCCGTCTTCTCGCGCTCGATCTGGATCAGCACCGGCGAGCGCAGGTGGCTCTTGGCCATGCGGTCGATGCGCGGCGGCATCGTGGCCGAGAACAGCACGGTCTGCCGTTCGGCCGGCGTCTCGCTCAGGATCGCGTCGATGTCCTCCGCGAAGCCCATGTCGAGCATCTCGTCGGCCTCGTCGAGCACGACGACCCGCAGGTCGCCCAGCTGCAACGTGCCGCGCTGGAGATGGTCGATCGCGCGGCCCGGGGTCGCGACCACCACGTCGACGCCGCGGGACAGCTCGCGCAGCTGACGGCCGATGGGCTGGCCGCCGTAGATGGGGAGGACGCGTGCGCCCATGTGGCGTCCGTAGCGGTGGACCGCCTCCGACACCTGCACGGCCAGCTCACGGGTCGGCGCGAGGACGAGGGCCAGCGGCTTCTCGCCCTTGCCGATCCTGTCGGCGATGCGCTCGAGCAGCGGGAGCGCGAACGCCGCCGTCTTGCCCGTGCCCGTGGCCGCCTGGCCCAGCAGGTCGTTGCCCGCGAGCAACGGCGGGATCGCTTCACTCTGGATCGGCGTCGGCTCCTCGTAGCCCAGCGCGTTGAGGGCGTTGAGGAGGTCGGGCCGCAGCCCCAGGTCGGCGAAACCGTTTTCGGCGGAACCGTTGTCGGCGGTGGTCATGGCGAGTATCTTCCCTCACCGCCTCACACCGCACTCACTCAGACCAGGTCAAGCAGTCTCCCGCGGGCCAACGCGCACGTCCGCGCCGCTCGGTACGCCGTTCGGCGTGACCGAGATCTTGACCTGACCAGGCCTTATTCCGGTGAGGACACCGGTGCCCGGTCCGAGCTCGGCGACGTGCAGACCACGTGACCCTTCCCACATCGCGCCCATCGGACATCGCGCAGGCAACTGCGAGGCCCCCTGTTTCACCGTCGCCGCAACCGTTTCCGCAGCGCCGGAGCGCGGGGTGGACGGAGCCCGCACCTGGAGTGCGTCCACATGGGCCGGATCTCGGCTTTGACACCGTTGCGGGAGCGTCCAGCCGGTGAACCCGCCGCCTCCGCGAGTGCCTTGCCGGATTTGCCGTCGATCACGAACGGCAGGCCGTCCACAGTGGACGCGCGGGCTCGTCACGCCCCGGAACCTAGACTGGGCCGGTGAAGAAACGCCTCACGGTCTGCGCCTCGCACCTGATCACCCTGCCGGGCGCGCCTCACGGCCCGGTCCGCGAGGCGATCGGCGCCGCCCGCGAGGCCGTCGACGAGTTCGACCCGGAGCTCGTCGTCTTCTTCGGCACCGACCACCGCCGCGCTTTCCGTTCCGTGGTCCCGACCTTCGCCGTGGTGCTGGAGGCGACCGCGCGGGGCGACGTCGCCGGACCCACCGGTTCCTACGACGTGCCCGCCGATCTGGGACGCGCGCTGGTCGCCGACCTCGTGGCGCACGAGTTCGACATCGCCACGGCCTACAGCGCCGCCCTGGACCACGCGTTCGGTCACACGACCCGCGACCTGCTGGGCGCGGTCGACGCCAAGCCAGTGCTGCCGATCTTCGTCAACTGCGCCTCGCCGCCGCACGCGACCTTCCGCCGCGCGGCCGCACTGGGCCGTCGCGTCGGAGAGTTCTTCGCGGACAAGCGCGTGCTGTACGTCGGCTCGGGCGGGCTGGCGCACGACCTGCCGGGCTTCCGCGAACCCGAGACGGGCGCGGTGCTGACGGAGGAGGAGCGCCAGACGTGGATCAAGGACGTCAACGAGCGCGCACGGCGTGAAGGAACGATCCGCGAGCTCGTGCGCACCTGGGACGAGGCGTTCCTGGCGGGAATCTGTGGCACGTCGTGGGAATGGCTCGACGAGATCGGCACCGACCTGGTCGAGCGCGGCGGCAACGGCGCCGCGGAGTGCCTGACCTGGACGGCCGCCTGGGCCGCCGGTGCTCAGCCGCTGCGGACCCTGGCGCACGAGTTCGACGCCAGCGGCCGCGCGGTCGTGATCACAGAGTCGGCGTGAGCTGCGCGGCCTCGGCGATGATGATCAGGATCCAGATGCCGGACGCCGAGAACCCGAGGTGCACCGGCGGATCGTCGTCAGGCCGGTGGGAGGTCGACGGTGGAGAGTTCGTCGGCCTCGGCCAGGTAAAGGCGGCCCAGGTCCATGAGCAACGTGCCGAGTTCGCGATAGTGCGCGGCGCGTTCCAGGTCGGGAATCAGGCCGCAGGTGCGCAGCATGTTTTGTGCGAGTAGTTCTCCGAACTGTGGATAAGTCTTCACCACCTCACGCGAGAGGCGCTGAAGAGAAGTGCGCAGCAGGTCTTCGGTCAGGATTTCCGCGGCCATGGCAGGATCCCCTCGCTCTCGCGCCAGATGCCGTCGCAGTCCCAGCACGTCGGCCACACTATCTTGTCCCGCCACAGGTTGAACTCTTGTGGCACAAAGGGATCGCCGCATAGAGTCTCGACGAGCCGCCCCCTGGCCGGCTCGTCGTAGATGGCGTGTCGCCGCCCTTCGTGGGGCGTCCATCGAAATCTCACAGGATTATTCTGCAACTTGGAGGAGCTCCAAGCTAACGCCCTTTTGGGTTGTGTTGGTGATAAACGTTCTGTAGCCCCTGAGAATGGGTCTACGGTCCTCGCCATGCCGAAAAGATTCTCCACTGCAAGGGGTCGGGAGTTCGGTGACGGGCTTCGCGCCGCCATCGCCGCCACGGGCATGACCTCGCGCAAGATCGCCGAAATCGTCGACTGGCAGGAAGCCAAGCTGTCCGACCTGATCAACGGCAAGGGCGGCGCCACCGAACTGGAGCTCGCGCTGTTGCTGGGCGCGTGCCGGACGCCGTCGGACGAGCGGGAACACCTGCAGAAGCTCTTCCGCGCGACGAACGTCAAGGGGTGGCTGCAGGAACACGGCGCCGCCGAGCCGATCCTGCCGCGCACCCTCGTCCAGCACGAGGCCATCGCGAAGACGCTCGTGAGCTGGCAGCCGTTGGTGGTGCACGGCATGTTGCAGATTCCCGACTACACGCGGGCCGTGGTCGAGGCGAACGCGAACGTGCCGAAGGACGAGGTGGGCGAGCGCGTCGTGGCGCGCGAGATGCGGAAGGAGGCGCTCCGGCCGGGGTTGAAGGCGACCTTCTACCTCCACGAGTCCGTGCTCAGGACGCCGGTCGGCGGCGACGAGGTCATGCGTGCCCAGTTGCAGCACCTGGAGAAGGTGTCGATGCGGTCGTATGTCGTCATCAGGGTCATTCCGACGTCGTTGGGCGCGCACGCCGGGCATTCGGGGCCGTTCAGCCTGCTGCGGTTCCACAAGATCGAGCCGGTCGTCTTCGTGGAGAGCGAGAACGCCAGTCTGATCATCGAGTCGCCGCTCCCCATCAAGAGCTACGACGCGGTGGTCGAATCACTCGCTCGGACGGCGTTGGACGAGGAACAATCGAGGAGTCTGATCAAGGACATCGCCGGTTGAGGAGACGCACATGGCCGAATGGCGCAAGAGCACCTACAGCGCTAACGCAAGTGACTGCGTCGAAGTCGCCACCGGCATAGGCATCCGCGACAGCAAGGCGCCTGCCACCCACATCGAGATCGGCGCCGCCGCCTGGTCCGCGTTCCTGGCGGGCGTCACGCGGGAGCGCTGACCGGCAGGTCGTTACCATCCGAACCATGACCATGCCCGCAGCGATCGATGCCGTGAGAGAAGCGTTCGTCGGGCTCAGCGCGGAGGAGTTCGACCTGCCCGCGCGGCACGCGTTCAGCGACAGCCGGTCGCTCGTGATGGCGGCGCATCACCGGCCCACGCGGTCCACGGCGGTCAAGGTGATCAGCATCGAGCTCGAACGGGATCCGGTGATCACGGGCACGGTCGTGTTCTCGCATCCGGACGGTCAGTTCGTCACGGACGCGGTGCCGTTCACGACGCTGCGGACCGGCGCTGTCGTCGGTGTGGCAACGGATCTGCTGGCCGACGAGGACGCCTCGCACCTGGCGTTGCTGGGTGCCGGGGCGCAGGCCGCGGACCAGATCAGGGCCGTGCACGCGGTGCGGCCGTTGAAGAAGCTCGTCGTGTTCAACCGGAACGCCAAGAAGGCCGAGGCGTTGCTGGAGAGCATGAAGGACGAGTTGCCGGACACGGTCATGGACGTCGCGAACGACCCGGACGAAGCGGTCGAGAGCGCGGACATCGTGTGTTGCGCGACGGCGTCGACCGTGCCGTTGTTCGGGTGCGACTCGCTCAAGGAACGGGTGCACGTCAACGCCATCGGGTCGTACCGGCCGGTGATGCGGGAGCTGCCGGAGGAGCTGCTGGCCACCGCCGGAGTCGTGGTGGTGGACCAGGTCGAGGCGGCGCTGAGTGAGGCCGGCGAGATCATCCGGGCCGTGCGGTCCGGCGTGCTCAGGCTGGAGTCGCTCGTCGAACTCGGTGCGGCGCTGGGGAATCCGCCGCTCAAGGAAGGCCGGACGGTGTTCAAGTCGGTCGGCGTCGCGGTGCAGGACTGGGCCGTCGCAAGGCTTTTGGCGTAAGGCACGAGAAAAGCGCTGGACGTGAACCCATCCGCCGCGGGGGTTCACGTCCAGCGCCGTGATTCTCCTCGTCAGGCCATGCGCGACCTGACTAGAAGAGATCTCAGACAGCCCACTTCTGGCTGGCGACGCCGAGGCAGTCCCAGATGTGGGTTCTCGTGCCGTCGGCCGAGGAGCCTCCGATGGCGTCGAGGCACTTGTTGGCCTGCGGGTTCACGATGTCCTGTGCCCCGCTGACGGCCCATTGCTGGGCAGCCGAGCCGTTGCAGTCCCAGAGCTGGACCACTGTGCCGTTGGCGGTACCGCCACCGTTGACGTCGAGGCACTTGCCCAGCGCGCGGATCGTGCCGTCACCGGGACGGCTCCACTTCTGGGCGGCGTTGCCGTTGCAGCCGACGATCTGGATGGGCGTGCCGTTGGCGGTGTTCGCCCAGGGCACGTCGAGGCACTTGCCGCCGATGCCGCGGATCTCCGAGCCACCACCGCTGGGGGTGTCGTTGGAGACGCGGACCCAGTCGATCACGAGCTGCTGCGGGAACGTCGTGCTGCCGTCGGGGTAGCCCGGCCACTCGCCACCGACCGCGAGGTTGATGATGATGAAGAAGGGCTTGTTGAACACCCACGGGTTGCCGTTGACGTCGGTCGGCGTGTTGCGGGCGTAGACGTTGCCGTCCACCGACCACGTGATCTCGCCGGGCTTCCAGTCAACCGCGAAGTTGTGGAAACCGTCGGAGAAGTTCGGGCCGTTGTAGGCGTGCGACTTGCCGCCCGCGCCGGAGTAACCAGGGCCGTGGATCGTGCCGTACACGGTGTTCGTCTGGTGTCCCAGGAACTCCATGACGTCGATCTCACCGGAGCCCGGCCACGGGTTGCCGGTGTTGATGTCGGCACCCAGCATCCAGAACGCCGGCCAGATTCCCTTGCCGCGCGGCATCTTCATCCGCGCTTCGAACCGGCCGTAGGTCTGGGTGAACTTGTTCGCGGTGTTGATGCGGGCGGACGTGTACTCACACCGTCCGTACCAGCAGTTGTAGTTGCCGGGGTTCTCGCGCTTGGCGGTGATGACCAGGTTGCCCTGGCCGTCGTGCGCGGCGTTGGAGGTACCCGACTGGTACCACTGGCTTTCCCTGTTGTTGCCGTTGTTGTTGCCCACTTCCATGTTCCACTTGCCGCCGTCGACACCTGAACCGGCGGGAGCGTTGAACTCGTCGGCCCAGGTCACCGCCGCGTTGGCAGGGGGAGCTTGGCTGGTGGTGGCGACGGTGATCCCTGCGGCAACCATCAAGGCAGCGGCAAGGGCCGTCCCGATGCGTCGCTGCATCGAACCGACCTTTCCGGGTGTTAGTTGTGCGCCCAGTGGTTCGGAAGTGTTGTCGCGCTGTGACTCTCGGTCAACGTGTAAAGGTTTTCACGAATTTGTCAGATGAGAGCGCTCTCAGGAAATTTGGCCCGCTACCAGTGGATTTAAGGCTGCTTAACGTGAAGGTGCGTCTCCGGAGGGCCCGAACCGGTCCCTCCGGAGACTGCGGGCATCAGCCCTGCGGGGTCGTGATCACGTTGAAGACCGAACCACCGCTCGCCTGGCGGGCGCTGAGGTCTTCGAGGATCGTCGAGATCGGGGCGTAGTCGGTCAGTTCGCCCAGCTGACACGGGCCGCTGCGGGCCTGCTGGCTGCCCTCCAGGATGCCCAGGGCCGACTTGGTGACCTGGCTGAACAGCGGGCTGCCGCTGTCACCGTTGCGCGAGCACAGGTCGGTGTTGATGCCGACGTCGGTCGAGAGAACCCGGCCGCAACGCGTGCCGGGGAGGTAGTCCGCGCCGGGGCCGCTGTCGTAGGAGTCCGGGTAGTTCACCGAGCTGGCACCGGCACCCGAGGAGCACACGATCGCGCCGGGCAGGACCTGCGCCAGCGGCGTGACCGAGGTGATCTCCTGGTTCTGGGAGGTCACCTGCGGGCCGCACGGGGTGTCGCCGTTGCTGTCCAGACCGCCGTTGCGGCAGTACTTGAGCACCATGTTGCGGTTGGTCTGGCTCTCCAGCCACCTGTTCGCGGCGGCCGCGTCGACGTACCGCAGGGCGGCGTAGTCGTAGGGGTAGAAGTTCTTCTCGATGCCGTGCTGGTTGAGGATCACCTCGCGGTTGTGCTCGGTCGGCACGTTGTTCGTCTTGGTCGCCATGCAGTGGCCCGCGGTCAGCACCCACGGCACTCCCGGGAACGCGCCGCCGGTCGTGCGCAGGTTGAACGAGCTGGTGCAGCCACCGGTGGTGCCGTTGTCACGCCTCATGTCCAGCCGCAGTCCGCCGCGCATGGGGCCGTAGTTCGTGCAGTACAGCGGGTGGCAGAAACCCCAGTCGATCGGGTCGGCCGAGTACGGGGTCGGCTTCTTCAGCGTGCGGGCCGAGACCAGGTTCGGGTCGGCGTCGAACGTGCGCGGCTCGGCCTGCGAGGCGATCCCGGGCTTCTTGAGCCAGGCGCGTTCCCAGACGACGACCTTGTTCTCGGTCTGGCTGACGGCCGGCAGGTACACCGACTCCGCCTTGGCGCCGACCTGGCCGCTGATCCGGTCGTAGGTGGCCTGAAGCGTGGCCAGGGAGTTCTTGACCGTGCGGACGCTGACGTTCGCGCGGTCGGGCAACGAGGCGATGTGTCGTTGCGCGGCAGCGGGTTTCGTCATCGCGACGACGAGCTTGCCGCCCGCCTCCTGGTCGATCCACATGCCGCCGTACTCACCGGCGGCCTCGCTCTTCAGTCTCTTTTCGAGCTCGGCGGCGTTGTTCTGGAGTTCCAGCCGGCGCAACGCCTCCCGCTCACTGATGCGGTAGGTCTGCATCAGGTACTCGATCGACTCCTTGACGGTGCTCGGGTCGATCGTGGTCGTGGGTCCGGCCGTGGCCGGCGCAGCCGCGATGGTCGACGCGAACAGCACGCTCGCGGTGACCGCCCCCAGGATCTTGGCTAATCGCAATGCTTTCTCCTTGCCGATGCGAGTGACTTGCCATTCATATCCGGGGACGGGCCGCTCGCGCCGAGGTTCCACAAGATCTCCACAAAACCTTCGCTTGACGCCACGGGCTAATGGCGTTAGCTTTTGAGCTATGGTTGTTCGCCACCGTCTCACCACCGCCAAGGTCGTGGACGCAGCACTGGAACTGGTCGACGAGCACGGCGTCGAGGCACTGACGCTCGCCGCCGTCGCCGCCAGGACCGGTGTCGCCACGCCCTCGCTGTACAAGCACATCGCGAGCCTCGGCGAGCTCAAAGGCCACGTCGGCCTGCGGGTGACCGAGGAGATGACCGCCCGGTTCACCCAGGCCGTCGTCGGCAGGTCGGGGGACGACGCCGTCCGGGCGCTCATGCACGCGTACCGCGCGTACGTGCGGGAACACCCCAAGCGCTATCTGGCCGCGCCGATGGATCCGCTGCACGACGAACTGCAGCGGGAGGCCGGTCTCAAGTTCATGGAACTCATCCTCGCCACGTTGCGGAGCTACGGCCTGGAGGGCTCGGACGCCATCCACGCCACGCGACGGCTGCGGGTGATCGTGCACGGCTTCGCGTCCATCGAGTCCAGCGGCGGCTTCGGCCTGCCGGAGGGACTCGACGACACCTACGACCAGCTCGTCCGGATGTATCTCGACGATCTCAGGGGGCAATCATGAAGTGGACGCTGACCGCCGCGGGCCTGCTCTTCCTGCTGTACCCGGCGTTGAGACCGTGGCACGACGAAACGACGGCAGCGGGCGCCGCGGCCTCGATGGGCTCGACCGCGTGGGTGCTGTCGCACCTGTTCGCGATGATCGGCTTCATCCTCGTGCCGATCGCGTTGCTGGAGATCCACCGCACGGCCGCGATCACGTTCTGGGTCGGCGCGGGCCTCACGCTGCCGTACTACGGCGCCGAGGACTTCGGCCTGCACGCGATCGCCGCGCAGCCGAACGTCCTCGAACTGGCCGAGGCCGTGCGCTACAACCCGTTCGCCGTCACGACTTTCGCGATCGGGCTCGTCACGATGGGCGTCGCGGCGATCATGGTCGCGCTGAAGCTCCGCACCACGGCGGCGATCGTGTTCGCGGCCGGGTTCGCGTTGTTCCTGCCGCAGTTCTTCACGCCGCCGGCGGTGCGGATCGCCCACGGCGTGCTCATGATCGTCGGCTGCGTGTGGCTGGCGTGGGACTCAGCGCGCAGTGAGGCGAAAGACCCGCAGCTCGCGGCCGCCTGACCGCTCCACGTAGTCCTGGAACGGGGGATAGGCCGCCACCATCTGAGTCCAGGCGGCCTCTCGCTCGGCGCCTTCCAGCAACGTGCCCCGCACGTCGCGGACGTCGCCGCGCACGTTCACCTGGATGTCCGGGTTCTTCAACAGGTTCGTGGTCCAGGCGGGGTGATGGGGCTTGCCCCAGTTCGACCCGACGACCAGCATCGCGTCGCCGTCGGCGACGTACTGGACCTGGTTCTCGCGGCGCTCACCGGACTTGGCGCCGACGGTGATCAGCGTGAGGCCGGTCTGCTTGCTGAACGAGACGAGACCGACCTTGCCACCGGTCAGCTTGTAGAGCAGGCGATCGGTGCCGACAACGGCCTTTTCCTGCCAGGACATTCAGAGTGCTCCCGTCGACCTCGCCGCGTGGACGGCGGCGGTTCTGTTGTGCACCCCCAGTTTGCGCATCGCGCCCCGGAGGTAGGCCTTGACGGTTTCGGTGCTCAGCCCGAGCTCGGCGGCGATCTCCCGGTTGGACGCACCGACCGCGGCCAGCCGAAGCGTATCGAGTTCGCGCGGGGTCAGGCCGCTGGGGACGCTGACGGGTGGTTCGCCGCCGAGGTTCTGGTGCACCTTGCGGAGTCGTTCGCGCAGCACGGGATCGCCGACGAGCTTGGCGACCTCGGCGAGCTCGCGGAGTGCGGCCTGCTGGTGAATGGAAGGCATGTCCAGGTCCTGTGCGAATCCCTGCGCGATGGCGCCGGCCATCCTGATCGTCCGGTCACCCACTGTCGTCTGCCCGCGCACGGCTCCGTAGAGGACGCCGCGAACGGTGCCCCGCACGGTCACCGGGTAGGCGAACACCGAGGTCAGGCGTTCGTTCACCACCACCATCTGATCGAACTCGTGGGTGATCGCCCTGGTCGTGGCGTAGTCGTTGACGCGGACCGCGGTGCCCATCGCGATCGCGGTGCCGCCCAGGCCCCGGCCGGTGCCGACGCGCAGTCCGTGCAACGACGAGCCGTGCGTGCCGAGGAAACTGCTCAGCAGCAGCTCGTGGCCAGGCGTCAACGCCCCACCGAACACGACGGGCAGCCCGGTGGCTCGGCGGAGCATGTCCAGGCGCTGCGGCAGCATTGCCTGGAAACGGTCTGGCAGCACGTCCAGCAGTTTCGCTGACGGCGGCACCCTCGAAAAGGGGTACACCCCCGTCCGGGGGTATACCGGCGGCCCCGGCACTCCCACCCTCTGCGTCATGTCCAGTCACGACATCTACCGCGCGGCCCGCGACCTGATGCTCACGGACCCCGACGCGTTCACCTGGCCGAGCTTCGACGGCAGCTTCAACTGGGCGCACGACTGGTTCGACCCCATCGCGGAGGGCAACGCCACCACGGCGTTGCACATCGTCGAGGAGGACGGCTCCGAGCGCGCCTACTCGTTCGACGAACTGCGCCGCCGGTCGAACAGCGTCGCGCACTGGCTCGCGCGGCAGGGAGTCGGTCGCGGCGACAGCGTGATGATCATGCTGGGCAACCAGATCGAGCTGTGGGAGTCGATGCTCGCGGTGATGAAGCTCGGCGCGGTGATCATGCCGACGACCACCGCGCTGGGGCCCGCTGATCTCGCGGACCGGCTGCAGCGGGGTTCGGTGCGGCACGTCATCGCACGGGCTGAGGACGCCGGCAAGTTCGAAGAGGGACCTGTGGTGGTCACGGTCGGCGGCACGGGCCCGCTGGGCTACGCCGAGACCGCCGAGGCGCCGGACACCCCGTTGCCGCACCCGAAGACCACGGCGGACGACCGGCTGCTGCTGTACTTCACCTCCGGCACGACCAGCCGTCCCAAGCTCGTCGAGCACACCCAGGCCTCGTACCCGGTCGGGCACCTCACGACCATGCACTGGATCGGCGTGAAGCCCGGCGACGTGCACCTCAACATCAGCTCGCCCGGCTGGGCCAAGCACGCCTGGAGCTGCTTCTTCGCGCCGTGGATCGCCGAAGCGACGATCTTCGTCTACAACTACGCCCGGTTCGACGCGGGCGCGTTGCTCGGGCAGATCCGCGCGAAGAACGTCAGCACGTTCTGCGCGCCGCCGACGGTGTGGCGGATGCTGATCAAGGCGGACCTCAGCGGCGGGCCGGGCGGGTTGCGCGAGGTCGTGGCCGCCGGTGAACCGCTCAACCCCGAGGTGATCGAGCAGGTCCAGAAGCAGTGGGGCCTCACGATCCGCGACGGCTTCGGCCAGACCGAGACGACGCTGTCGGTCGGCAACGTCCCTGGTGCCCCGGTGAAGCTCGGCTCGATGGGACGGCCGCTGCAGGGCGTTCCGGTCGTGCTGGTCGACCCGATCACCGGCGAACCGGCTCAGGAGGGCGAGATCTGCATCGACCTCGCGCAACGCCCGATGTCGTTGATGGTCGGCTACCACGGCGACGACGAACGCAACGCCGACGCGATGGCCGGCGGTTACTACCACACCGGTGACATCGCGAGCCGCGACGACGACGGCTACCTGTTCTACATCGGACGCACGGACGACGTGTTCAAGGCGTCGGACTACAAGATCTCGCCGTTCGAACTGGAGAGCGTGCTGATCGAGCACCCGGCGGTCACCGAGGCCGCGGTCGTGCCTGCCCCGGACCCGCTGCGGCTCGCCGTGCCCAAGGCGTACGTGGCGTTGAGCGCGGGCTGGGAGCCGAACCGCGAGACGGCGCTGGAGATCCTGAGGCACGCCCGTGAGCACCTGGCGCCCTTCCAGCGGATCCGGCGGCTGGAGTTCTTCGAGCTGCCGAAGACCGTGTCCGGCAAGATCCGGCGCGTCGATCTGCGCACGCGGGAAGAGAAGGGCTTCGACGGAACAGAAGAGTGGCGGGACGATCAGTTCCCCGAGTTGCGCCGCTAACGTGAGTGCTCCGCCGTCCTCGACGACAGGAGCGCACATGGTCCGCAAGATCTCAGGACGTCCGGCGGTGATCACCGGGGCGGCCTCGGGAATCGGCCGCAGCCTCGCGCAGCGACTGTCCCGGCACGGTTCGCCGGTGATCATCGCCGACGTCGACGAGATCGGCCTGGAGGAGACCGCCGCGTCGCTGAAGGGTCCGGTGCTCAGCCGGATCCTCGACGTCCGGGACGCCGACGACGTGCAGCGGTTCGCCAAGGAGGTGCAGGCCTGGCTGGACCTCCCGCTCGCCGCGGTGTTCAACAACGCGGGCGTCGCCACGTCCACGAGCGTGCTGAACTCCGTGGCGGAGGACGACTCCTGGCTGTTCGACATCAACTACTGGGGTGTCGTGAACGGGACGCGTGCGTTCCTGCCGTTGCTGGTCAAGCAGAACTACGGCGTCATCGTGAACACCTCCAGCGTGTTCGGGCTGTGCGGCATGCCGAACCAGAGCGCCTACTGCGCCGCGAAGTTCGCCGTCCGCGGCTTCACCGACTCGCTGCGCCAGGAGTTGCGCGGCACCGGCGTCTCGGCGGTCGCCGTGCACCCCGGCGGCATCAAGACCAACATCGTCCGCAAGGGGCGTTTCCACACCGAACTCGACGAGCAGGGCCGGTCGCTGGAGCAGATCGCGGCGGACTTCGACAAGATCGCGCTGACCACCCCGGACAAGGCCGCCGAGGTCATCCATCGCGGGGTTGAAAAGGGAAAGTCGCGCGTGCTGGTGGGGCCGGACGCCTACGTGTTCGACGCGCTCGCCCGCATCACCCCGACCCACTACTACAGCATCATGGCGCGCCTGTTCGAACGGTGAGGCATGATCCTCGCCGTGGCTTCGGAGACGGTCGTGCGGCGGACCGAGCAGTGGTTCGTCCGGCAGGGCGCGCCGACCATGATCGAGGGCTACGGCTTCCGGTCGCACGTGCTGCCGCGAATGCTGCCGGCGCTGACGTTCGTGGCGGTCGGCAGCCTCGCCTGGCTGGTGCTGCAACAGTCCGCCGGGTTGTCGCGGTGGGTGCTGCTCGGGGCGATCGTCGCGGCGATGGTGTCCGCGTGGATCCTGCTCTCGCTGTTCGTCCGGCGGCTGCCGAGCTTCTCGCCGCGCATGACCGTGTTGCTGCTGGTCGTGTACGCGGCGATACCGGTGATCACGCCGTTGATCCAGTCCGCGATCGACATCAGGTTCACCGCGCCGGACGGGGACGAGGAGGCCGAGTCGGTGTGGGTCGCCCTGGTCTGGTTCGTGGTCGTCTTCGGCGTGGCGTTCGTGGCGACGATGCTGGCCACCACCTACGGGCTGGGCGCACTGCTCAAGGCCGCCATCCGGCACGTGATCGCCGACCTGAGCAACAGCGTGCACCTGCTCGGCCGGGCGTTGCCGCCGATGCTGTTCGTGACGCTGTTCCTGTTCTTCACCGGTGAGCTGTGGCAGGCGATGAACCAGCTGCGCTGGCCTCGGGTCAGCCTCGTCGTGCTGCTGTTCGCCGCGATCACCGTGCTGGCGGCGGCCGCCCGGTTGCGCGACGAGATCGGCCGCGTGGAACAGGACCTGCGGCCCGAAGTGTTGCAGGTCGCGTGCAAGGGCACGCCGCTGTCCGGTGTGGAGATCACCGAACCGTTGCCGCCCAGGCGGTTGAACGGCCGCCAGACCCGCAACCTGCTGGTGATGCTCGCGATCCGGCAGCTCGTGCAGGCCGCGGTGATCGGGCTCGCGCTGTTCGCGTTCTTCGTGGTGCTGGGCCTGATCGTCGTGACGCCCGCGATCGCCGAGCTGTGGATCGGGGAGCCGCCGGAGATGTCGTGGCTGGGTGTGCCGTCCGCGATGTTGCGCAACGCCACGCTGTTCGCGGCGTTCGGCAGCATGTACTTCTCGGTGATCTCGATGAGCGATGCCGAGCACCGGCGCCAGTTCTTCGCGCCCGTGATCGAGAAGGTCGAACGGACGCTGGAGGTCCGCGCGGTGTACCTGAACGTCAGGGAACGGGCTGGAGCGTGAGCTTCGCGTCCTGGCTGGGCGGCGCGCCGAACTGACGGCGGTACTCGCGGCTGAACTGCGACGGGCTGTCGTAGCCGACGCGGTGGCTGACGCTCGTCACGTCCCGGTTCGTCGCGAGCAGCAACCTGGCCTCCTGCAACCGGATCTGCTTCTGGAACTGGATCGGGCTCATCGCCGTGACGGCCTGGAAGTTGCGGTAGAACGCCGACTCGCTCATGCCCGCGATCCGCGCGACGTTCTCGACCTTGAACGACTCGGCGTAGTTCTCGCGGATCCATTTGACCGCTTTGGCGATGTGGCTCAGGCTGCTGTCCTGGGTGCCGAGCTGACGGACCACCGCGCCCTGTTCGCCGGTCATGACCCGCCAGAGGATCTCCTGCTTGATCAGCGGCGCCAGCGCTCGCGCGTCGCGTGGCTGGTCGAGCAGGCGCGCGAGCCTCGTGACGGCGTCGATCAGCTCCGGGCTCGCGTCGCTGACGGCCAGTCCCTCCGGGGTGCCCGCGGGTTTCGGGAGGTCGTTGGTGAGGAGCAGCTCGGCGACCTTGTCCGGCTTGAGGACGAGGCCGATGCCGAGCGCGGGCTCGGAGGGGCTGATGTCGACGTAGTTGCCGGTGATCGGCATGTCGACCGAGGCCACCAGGTACTGGCCGGCCCGGTAGTCGTAGACGCGCTCACCCAACGCGATCCGTTTGCGGCCTTGGGCGACGAACGCGAGGATCGTGCCGGACATCGACGGCGTGGGCGGCCCGCCCAGCGTGGTCCTGGAGACCAGGACGTCCTCGATGATGGTGCTCATGTCGGGCCGGGCGTGCTTGGCCAGCAACGCGCGTAGTTCGTCCACGAGCTTGATGCTCCCCGCCAGTGGGGGAATCAGGCAAGTCCGTCAGCGAACGTGAGTGCTTCGGTGAGCGGTTTGCGGTGCAGGTCCGGCACCTCGCAGTCGTCGGCCGGGTAGCCGATCGGGAACAGGATGTACGGCCGTTCGCCCTCGCGCCCGAGCAGATCGGTCAGGAACGTCATCGGGTTCGGGGTGTGCGTGAGCGTCGCGAGGCCCATCGAGTGCAGTGCCGCGATGAAGAACCCGCAGGCGATTCCGACGCTTTCGTTGGTGTAGTAGGTCTTCTTGCCGTCCTGCTGCTTCTGCGCGAACGCGATCACCAGCCAGGGCGCGACCTCCAGGAACTCCTTGTCGGCATCGGTCTCCAGCCGGGCGAGTGCCGCGTGCCAGTCCGGGATCTCGCGTTCGTGGTAGAAGCGGCGCTCCTCTTCCTCGGCGGCTGCCCGGATGCGGCGCTTGAGCTCCGGGTTCTGGGTGGCGACGAACCGCCACGGCTGCTGGTGCGCGCCGCTCGGGGCGGTGTTCGCGGCTTGGACCGCCAGTTCGATCGCTTCTCGGGGAACCGGGTCGGGGGAGAACCAGCGCACCGACCTCCGCTCGTCGAGCAGCCGGTGGAACGCCCTGCCGTGGTCGAGTCCGTCCTCGATCGGCAGCCGGGGCGGTGTGTACGGGATGAACGGGTGGGAGTGCGGTCGCGTCACTGTTCGGACGATGCCCGTGGCCGACTCTTTTGGCCAGTTCACGTTTCTCCGGTCAGTTATAAGCTCAGCTCATGAATCTGCCCAACGTGACGGTGCGGCAGCTCGAATATCTGATCGCGGTGGCCGAGACGGGCTCGTTGACGTCGGCCGCTGCGCGTTGCCACGTCTCGCAGGGCGCGATCTCCTTGGCGTTGACCGAGTTGGAACGAGTGCTGGACCTGCGGCTGGTCGTCCGGTCGCCGCGCCGGGGTGCCGCTTTGACGGCGGCGGGTACGCAGGTGCTGGCGGACGCTCGGCGGGTCGTGGGGGCGATGGGGGATCTTGGTGCCGAGGCGCGCGGACTCAGCTCGACCGTGAGCGGTGTGCTGACGGTCGGGTGTTACGCGCCGATCGCGCCGTTCCACCTGCCCGCGGCGATCGCGACGTTCGAGCGGGCGCATCCGGAGGTGTCCGTGCGGTTCGTGGAGGGAAGCCTGCCGGAGATCGGGGAGGACCTGATCTCCGGGAGGTGCGAGATCGCGTTCCTCTACGACCAGGACCTGGTGCCCGGCATCGAGACTCGGACGTTGTACGACCAGCCGCCCCGGGTCCTGCTGCCCGCCGATCATCGATTGCGCCGGCGGCGTGCGGTGGCGTTGAGCGAGCTGGCCGGCGATCCGTTCGTGCTGCTCGACGTGCCGCCGAGCGAGCGCTACTTCCGTTCCGTGTTCGCTGCCGCGGGTGTCGAGATGGTCGTGACGCACCGGGCGCGCAGCTTCGAGCTGGCCCGATCGCTGGTGGCGCGCGGCATCGGTTACTCGATGACCGTCCAGCAACCGGCGCTGGCCCGGTCGTACGAGGGGCTGGAGGTGCTGGCACTGCCGTTGCGCGACAACGTGCCCACCACACCCGTGGTGCTCGGCTGGGCGAGTGGGCCGTTGACGCGCCGCGCGCAAGCGTTCGCCGAGCACTGCGCGGGCTTGTTCTAGAACGTCGAGGCGTCGATGACGAACCGGTACCTCACGTCGCCGTGCCGCACCCGTTCGAACGCCTCGTTGATCTTCGCGGCGTCGATGACCTCGATGTCCGCGCCGATGCCGTGCTCCGCGCAGAAGTCGAGCATCTCCTGCGTCTCGGCCATGCCGCCGATCTGGGAGCCCGCGAGGGACCTGCGGTCGCGCAGCAACGAGAACACGCTCACGTCCAGCGGTTCGTCGGTGATGCCGAGGTAGACCATCGTGCCGCCGTGGGCGAGCATCGACAGGTAGGCGTCCACGTCGAGCCGGGTCGAGACCGTGCACACGATGAGGTCGAACGTGCCGGCGAGTTGTTCGAACGTCGCCGGGTCGTCGGTGGCGTGGAAGTGGCCGGCGCCCAGGTTCCGGCCGTCGTCCTCCTTGCGCAGCGAGCGGGACAGGACGGTGACCTCGGCGCCCATCGCGCGCGCGATCTTCACGGCGAGGTGGCCGAGTCCGCCCAGGCCCAGCACCGCGACCTTCTTGCCGGGGCCGGCGTTCCAGTGCTTCAGCGGGGAGTAGGTGGTGATGCCCGCGCACAGCAACGGGGCGGCTTGATCCAGGGGCACTGCGTCCGGGATGCGCAGGACGAAGTGCTCATCGGTCACGATGTGCGTGGAGTAGCCGCCTCGGGTCGGTTCGCCGTCGTGGGGATCGATGGCGGCGTAGGTCTCGACCGAGTGAGGGCAGTACTGCTCCCTGTTCTGGGCGCATTGGTCGCAGTCGCGGCAGGAGTCGACGATGACGCCCACTCCGACGCGGTCGCCGATGGCGTGCTTGGAGACCTCGCTGCCGATGTCGGTGACGATGCCGGTGATCTCGTGGCCGGGGACCATCGGGAACGTGCCGTCGCCCCAGTCGCCGTGGACCTGGTGGACGTCGGAGTGGCAGACGCCGCAGTAGTGGATGGCGATGGCGACGTCGTTGGTGCGCAGGGGGCGGCGTTCGATGGTGGTCGGTTCCAGAGGCGCGCCAGGGGAAGGAGCGGCGTAGGCGGCGACCGAGGACGCGGGGATCTCGTCGTGCAGCGTGCCCTCGACGATCTTCGCCGGACCCAGCCCGTTCACCACGTCCGCCGCCGCCCGCAGCAGCACGCGCGCGATCATCGGTTCGATGGCTCCGGCGAGGTGCGGGACGCTGGTGCGGAAGGCGACCCGGTGCACGACCCGGCTGCCGGTGCCGTCGGGCGTGACCTCCCAGCTGCCGCCGAAGTCCACGAAGTCGCCGCTGACCTGCTCGAACCGCAGCACCCGCGCGGCGTGGTCGGCCTCGGTGCGCTGGATCCACCTCGCGAGGCCGCCGCGGAAGCGCAGGGCGTAGCGGTCACCCTCGGCGGACGGCTCGACGGACGCGATGTCGGCGGCGGCGAAACGGGAAGGGTGCAGCAGGAGGTCGAAGACCTCGTCCGCGGGTGCGGCCGTGCTGAGTGTGATGCTGTGGTCCTTCACCGGGCTCCTCCCCGTTTGACGTTGACGCCCTGCAGACGGGTGGTCCGCAGCATCAGGTAGTTGGCCTCGCCGAAGACGCCGCCGGTCAGGCCGGTGCCGCCGTGCGTCGGCAGGAACGGCCGGAACGCCGAGTGCGAGTCGTTGACGTTCACGACGCCGCCGGTGGTCACGCCGGCCGTGATGGCGTTGATGAGCCGTTCGTCCTCCACCCAGAACGAGTTGCGCAGCCCGTAGCGGTTGGCGCCCACGAACTTCAGCACCTCGTCGAACAGCCCGTCGTGCTCCTCGGGCACGACGACCGGCAGCAGCGGCGAGAAGGTCTCCTCCTGGACGGCCGGGGTTCGGCGCGCGAGGTCGAGGCCGTCGATCCTGAGCACCGCCGGTTCGACGAAGAACCCCGTGCCGGACGGCGTTCCGTCGACTTCGAGCCGTCGTCCGCCGTGCAGCAGACGCGCGCCTCTGCGGACCGCGTCGGCGATGTCGGCGAAGTACTTCTCCGCCATCAGCACCGGCGTCAGCACGACACCCTTCTGGTCGGGATAGCCGGGTTTCGTGGCGGCCGCGGCTGTCACCAGGCGGTCCAGCAGAGCATCGGCGATGGCCGGGTGCGCGATGACGTGGTTGGGGATGTTGCAGATCTGGCCGGACTGGCGGAAGTTCTCGGTGATCGCCGCGGCGGCCGCGTCGAGGTCGGCGTCGGCCCACACCACCACGCAGTCGTTGCCCGCCAGTTCCAGCACGGGTTTCTTGCCCGCGGCGACGGCGGCCCGTTCGAACTCCAGGCCCTTCGTGCTACCGCCGACGTAGACGATGTCGTTGACGTGCGGGCTCTCCAGCCACAGGTCGGTCATCGGCGGTCCACAAAGGATGTTCAACACGCCGGTGGGCGCGCCGGCCTCCTCCAGCACCGGCACGACGACCTCGCGCAACGCGTGCGTAGTCGCCAGCGGGACGCCACGGGGCGCGCGGATCACCACGGCGTTGCCCGCGAGCAGTGCCGTCACGCCGAACAGGGCGTTGGGCGTGGAGGCGTTCTGCGGCGGGTTGACGCAGACGACGCCGTCCGGCACGCGGCGCACCACCGCGTGACCGCCGCAGCCGCGGTGTTTGGTGGTCTGCATCTGCGTGGCGCAGAACGTCAGCGTCTCCGCGCTGAAGTCGGCCTGCCAGTACTCGTCGAGCGTCGGCCCGGCCAGGTCGCGCGGCTGTCCTTCGGCCACCAGCAGTTCGACGATCTCGTCGCGCTTCTCGCGCAACCGTTCGCCGATGCGCCTCCCGACCTCCATCCGGTCGATCAACGGCACGCGCGCCCACTCCGGTGCCGCCCGCGCGGCGGCTTCCAGCGCGTCGGTGGCCATCCGGTCGTCGGCCAGCGCACAGCCACCGGTCACGTCCGGGCCCGCGTCGCGCGGGTCGATCAGTCCGGCGTCGAGGTCGCGTTTCAACGCCAGCGCGGGCATCGTGTCCTCCAGCACCGCGCGCGCCGCGACGGTGTGGACGTACCGGCCCTCCGGGTGCTCGACGTCCTTGCCGTCGATGTAGGCCGGGTACATCAGCAGGTCGTTCATGGTCCTCACCTCGTCCTGTGCGCGGCCACGGTCGCCGCGATCTCGGCCGCCTGGGCGCGGATCTCCGGCACGGCGGTGCTTTCGAACAACTCACCGCGCCGCAGCGCGCCGAGCGTGAAGATGCGGCACGGCACGCCGTCCTCGTCCAGCACGCGGCCGCCGCCACCGGTCCGCACGCCGAGCCCGATCGGGTCCGGGCGAGCCGTGCCGTCGGCCACGAGCCCGCGCACCAACGGCCCGTCCTGGCGGAACCCGGTCGCGTTGACCAGCCAGCCCACCGTGAGCGTCCGGCTGCCCGTCAGGTCGACCTGGAACCCTTCTTCGGTGGGCCGGACCGCCGTGACCTGGCCTCGGTGCAGCTTCACCCGGCCTTCGTCCATCAGCCTGCGCACCCGGCGGTGGGTGGTGGGCGCGGCCCGGTGGCGGTGCACGTTCCAGTAGTGGCCGACGCGGTCGAGGAAGCGGCGCCGTTCGGGCACGTCGAGCTGCCGCCACAGCTGGTGCGTGTGCGGCCGCAGCTGGTCGACGACGTCACGCCAGCGGTCCGGGTCGGCCGAGATGCTGCGCCGCACGAACCGCATCAGCTCGCTGAGCGAACCGCGGCGCGGTGGATCTGGCAGGGACGGTGCCGGTCCTGGGCGGCGGTGATGTGGCTGGGGGAGCAGGCCGTGGCGTGACACCGCGTGCACCACGGAGTCGCGTGCCACCGCGACCGAGACGTCCATCATGGACAGTCCGGTGCCGAGCACCAGGACGGGTGCGCCGCCGGTGTGGGGGAGCGGGCCCGCCCAGGGATCGGCCACGTACCGGGGTGAGTCCTCCGGCAGAAGACCGGCGAGCGGGTTGCCGCTGCCCACGCCAGGGGCCAGGACTGCGAAGTCCGCGTGGACGGGGCCGGTTCGGGCGAGTTCGACGGTCACACCGGCGGGGGAGGAGGTGATTCTGGTGGCGGTGTCGGCGATGTGCCGGACAAGGGTGCCGTTGCTGGGGCGGGTGGGTGTGGTGGCGGTGCCTGAGGCGTGCCGTGTGGCGGTGCCGCTGGCAGCGGCGCCGGATCCCGTGGCGGCATCGGTGACCTGCCGCGCTGCGGCCCTCTCCTCCTCCGCCCGCAACGTCTCCGCCAGATACCGCCCGTACTCCCCACGCGGCAGGAACTCCTCCGCAGAGGCCCCGCTCCACCGCGCGAAGTGCCCGGGATCGTCGTCGAGCGCGCTCATCTTCCCCGCGGCGGTGTTGAGCAGGTGCCCCGGATCTCCGGTGCGATAGGCCCGCCCCGGTCCGAACTCCCCGCTGCGGTCGACCAGCACCAGCTCCAGCGAAGCGTTGGCGCGCAACAGGTGGATCGCCGCCAGCGTTCCGCTCGCGCCCGCGCCGACGACGACAACGCGGTCAGGCATCACCGGTCACCGCGGACAACGTGTCGCCCACCTGGCCGGCCGCGAGCGTGTCACCGCCGTTGGGGTCGATGAGCAGGAACGCGCCCGTTGCCACGCAGTCGGTGTAGGCGTCGAACGGCAGCGCGTCCGCGACCTCCAGGCGCACCTGGCCGATGTCGTTGAGCTCCAGGCGTTCCGGCTCGCGTTCGAGCACCAGCTCCTGTTCGTCGAACCGCGCGGACAGGGTGGGCACGCGGCACTTCGTGGTGCGCGTGCCGTGCTTGAGCAGCACCCGCGCGCCCGGACGCAGTGGTTCCTCCGCCAGCCAGCACACGGTCGCGGTCACTTCCTGGACGAGCTCCGGGACGCGGTCCGCGGCCGCGATCAGGTCGCCGCGGCTGATCGGCAGGTCGTCGGCGAGCGTCAGCGCCACCGGCTGGCCGACGGTCGCCTCGTCGACCGGGCCGTCGGGAGTGCCGACCGCGGTGACGGTCGACCTGGTCCCGGCCGGCAGCACCACCACCTCGTCGCCCGGACGCACCTCGCCCGCCGCGATCTGACCGGCGTACGCGCGGTAGTCGGTGTCGCGCAGCACGTACTGCACCGGCACGCGCAGGCCGACGTCGCAGCCGCGTTCGTCTGGCCGCACGGTCTCCAGGTGCTCCAGCAACGTCGGCCCGTCGTACCAGGGAGTCCGGTCCGAGCGGGTCACCACGTTGTCGCCGGCCAGCGCTGACAACGGCACGGTGGTGATCTGCGAGGCGCGGAATCCCAGCGACTCCGCGTGCGCGACGAACTCGGTGCGGATCGACTCGTAGGTCTCCTGCGAGAAGTCCACCAGGTCGAGCTTGTTGACCGCGAGCGTGATGCCGGGGACGCCGAGCATCGCCATCACGGCCAGATGCCGGCGGGTCTGCGGCAGCACGCCCTTGCGCGCGTCGGTCAGCAGCACGGCGTGGTCCGCGGTCGACGCGCCGGTCACGGTGTTGCGCAGGTAGTGCACGTGACCGGGGGTGTCGGCGAGGACGAACGTGCGCTTGGCCGTCGCGAAGTAGCGGTAGGCCACGTCGATGGTGATGCCCTGCTCCCGTTCGGCGCGCAGGCCGTCCACCAGCAGCGAGAGGTCCGGATTGTCGAGCCCGCGTTCCTCGCTGCTGCGCAGCACCGCGTCGATCTGGTCGCTGAGCACGGACTTGGTGTCGTAGAGCAGCCGTCCGACCAAAGTGGACTTCCCGTCGTCCACGCTGCCCGCCGTCACCAGTCGCAACAGATCCGACGTCATCAGAAGTACCCCTCCCGCTTGCGGTCCTCCATGGCTGCCTCGGACATGCGGTCGTCCGCCCTGCTCGCGCCGCGCTCGGTGAGCCGGCTGGCCTTGATCTCCTCGATGATGTCGCTGACGGTGGCCGCGTCCGACTCGACCGCGCCGGTGCACGAGCCGTCGCCGACGGTGCGGTAGCGCACGGTCTTCTCGACGGTCTCCTCGTGCTCGGCCGGTCCGCCCCACGGCCCGCCGGTCAGCCACATGCCGTCCCGCAGGTGCACCTCGCGGGAGTGCGCGAAGTACAGCGACGGCAGCTCGATGTCGTGCTTCTCGACGTAACGCCACACGTCGAGTTCGGTCCAGTTCGAGATCGGGAACGCCCGCACGTGCTCGCCGGGGGAATGCCTGCCGTTGTAGAGGTTCCACAGCTCGACGCGCTGCCGGCGCGGGTCCCAGCGGCCGAAGCTGTCGCGGACGCTGAAGATGCGTTCCTTGGCGCGCGACCGTTCCTCGTCCCGGCGGCCGCCGCCGATGACCGCGTCGTACTTCTGCTCGGTGATGGTGTCCAGCAACGGCACGGTCTGCAGCGGGTTGCGCATCCCGTCCTCGCGCTCCTGCACGTCACCGCGGTCGATCCAGTCCTGCACCTGCGCGACGTGCAACCGCAGCCCGAACCGCTCCACGATGTCGTCGCGGAACTGCAGCACCTCCGGGAAGTTGTGCCCGGTGTCGACGTGCACGAGCGTGAACGGCGGTGCCACCGGGGCGAAAGCGCGCACCGCGAGGTGCACCAGCACGGTGGAGTCCTTGCCGCCGGAGAACAACAGCGCGGGCCGGTCGAACTCGCCCGCGACCTCGCGCAGGACGTGGATCGCCTCGGCCTCCAGCTGCTCGATGCCGGTGACGGCCCTTTCCTTGGCTGGAGCGCTCATCGCAGCACCACCTCCCGGATGTCCTGCTCACGTCGTTCGCTCTCACAGCGCACCAGGGCCCGTTCGATCATCTCCGCGCCCTGCTCGACGCTCAGGGTGGCGGTGTCGACGAGCACCTCGGGGCTGGCCGGTGCCTCGTAGACGTCGCTGACCCCGGTCATCGCCTGCACCTGGCCGCGTTCGGCCTTGGCGTACAAGCCCTTCACGTCACGCTCGGCGCAGATCTCCACCGGAGCGTCCACGTACACCTCGACGAACGTGAGGCCCGCCTCCTCGTGCTCCGCGCGGACCTGGTCGCGCACCTCGCGGAACGGCGCGATCACCGAGACGACGGCGAGCACGTCCTGGGCCGCCAGCATCGCGGCGAGCCGGCCGATGCGCAGGATGTTCTCGGTCCGATCCTCCTTGCTGAAGCCGAGTTCGGGAAAGAAGTCCCTGCGGACGACGTCGCCGTCCAGGTGCTGCACCCGGCGTCCGGGACGCAGCCGTTCGACCAGCTCCCTGCCGAGTGTCGACTTGCCGGAGCTGGGCAGTCCGGTCAACCACAACGTGGTGGTCACGAAATCCTCCTTTTGCGGTCGAGTGCTCAGGGCGCGTATTCGCGGCCGAGCAGTTTCCTTGCCACCACGAGCTTTGTGGCGTTCTCGGTGCCGTCGGCGATCTCCTGCCCGATGGCGTCCCGCACGCGGCGGCTGGCCGGGTGGTCGTCGTGCCAGCCGCGGTGGCCGAGGGTCAGCAACGCCTGGTGCGCGGCCTCGACACCGGCGCGGCAGGCCCACCACTTCGCCATGTTCGCCTCGACGCGGTGGTCGAGTCCGGCATCCGCGCGCCACAACGCCTCGAACGCCAGCAACCGGGCCGCGTGCAGCCGGGTCGCGTGCTCCACCAACGGGAACGCCACGCCCTGGTGCTTGCCGATGACCTGACCGAACGACGTCCGTTCGCGGGCGTACTCCAGCGCGTCGTCGATGGCAGCCTGTGCGTTGGCGACGGCGAGCACCGAGATCAACGCGCGGGAGTGGTCGAAGCCGCGCATCACGCCGCCGAACCCTTCGCCGACACCGCCGACGATCTCGTCGTCGGACGCGCGCACCCCGGCGAACCGCAGCGTCGCCCGGCCTCCGGCACGCACACCGAGGTCGTCGAGCCGTTCCCGCGCGATGCCGTCTCGGTTGAGCGGCAGGTAGAAGGCGGTCACGCCGCGTGCGCCGTCGTCGCTGGTGCGGGCGAACACCAGGCCGTGCGTCGCGTGCATCCCGAGCATGATCGACGTCTTGGTGCCGGTGAGCACCCAGCCGTCGTCGTCCCTGTGCGCGCTCAGTTCGATGGCGGCGGCGTCCGTGCCGTGCTCGGGTTCGGTGAGCACCAACGCCACCACGGCGTCGCCCGCCGCGACCGCCGGCAGCCACTCGGCCTGCTGGCGCGGGGTGCCGCTGCGGCCGATGATGCCGCCGATGAGCGCCGCGTTGACCACCGGATAACAGGCCGTCGCCTCGGCCCTGGCCAGCTGCTCCACGGCGATGCCGGCCTCGACCGCGCCCAGGCCGCTGCCGCCGTGCTCCTCCGCGATCATCAGACCGGTCAGTCCCGCGCGGCCCAGTTCGGCGAAGAACCCGGACCAGAACGTGCGTTCCCGGTCGTCGAGCGCCGCGTGCCGGGCGACCGTGTCGTCCGCGAACGCCTTCACCTTGTCCGACAGCGCCCGTTGCTCGTCGGTGAACGAGAAGTCCACGTCCGCCTCCTCAGCTCACCAGCTGCTCGCGCAGCCGGAACTTCTGGACCTTGCCGCTGGGCGTCGTCGGCAGTTCGCCCACGTGCTCGACGCGTTCCGGCCAGTACTGCTTGGCCATGCCGAGCCCGTCGAGGTGTTCGCGCAACGCCGGCAGCTCCGGTGGTTCGCCCTGCGGAACGATCACCGCGCAGGCCCGTTCCCCGAGCCGGTCGTCCGGGTAGGCGACGACGGCGACGTCCTTGATCGCCGGGTGTCGCAGCAACGCCGCCTCGACCTCCACGACGGGCACCTTCTCGCCGCCGCGGGAGATCACGTCCTTGTCCCGCCCGGCGATGCGGATGCCGCCGTGGCCGTCCGCGCGGGCGAGGTCGCCGGTGTCGAACCAGCCGTCCTCGGCGAGGTTGTCCTGGTAGACCTCGGGCCGGCCGAAGTAACCGAGGCACTGCGTGGCGCCGCGCACCTGAAGCCGTCCGGTGGCGCCGTCTTCAACCAGCGCGCCGTCCTCGTCGACGACGCGGATCTCCATGCCGGGCACCGGGGAGCCGTCGCTCTCGGCGGCGCGCATCTCCGGGTCTTCCGGCCGGGTGATGGTCGGCGCGCCGTTCTCCGTCATGCCCCACAACGCGTACAGGCGGCAGCCCAGCACGTCACGGGCCTGCTCGACCAGCACGGGCGGGATCGGCGCGCTGCCCGTGGCGAAGGTCTTGAGAGCGGACAGGTCGCGCTTTTCCGTGCGCTGACGGTCGATCAGATCCACCAGGAACGGTGGTGCGCCCATGAAGAAGCTGACCCGCTCCTCCTCCAGGATCCGCAGCATCACGTCCGCGTCCCAGTTGTCGATGTGCACGCACGTCGCGCCGAGCAGCAACGGCATGGTGAAGTTCCACGTCCACCCGGCGTTGTGGGTGGTGGGAGAGCCCATCGCGGTGACTTCGCCGTCGCCCAGGTGCAGCGCGTCGATCTGCATGCGGTTGGTGGCGTGCAACGTGTTGTGGCTGTGCATCACGCCCTTGGGCTCACCGGTCGTGCCCGAGGTGAACATGACGTACGCCAGGTCGTCCGGCTTCGCCTCGCGTCCCTCGATGTCGCCGAAGAACGCGCCGTCCGTGCCGGGCTCGCCGAGCAACGCCGTGTCGAAGTCCAGCGCTGTACCGGTCTCGGTGACGCCGACCAGGATTCGATGCCTGATCGACGCCACCTCGCGGGCGACCTCCTCGCTCAGATCCGCGTGCGAGAAGCCGCGATGCTCGACCGGTCCGATGTAGACGGGACTCTTGGTGAGGCTGGTCATGAACGTCAGTTCGCGCTTGCGCATGATCGGCAGCACCGGGCCGGCGACAGCGCCGATCCGCGCGCACGCCAGCGTGGTCGCGAGCAACTGCCACGAGTTCGGGAGCTGGAGCGTCACGACGTCCCCGTGCTCGACGCCGAGCCCGGCGAGCCCTGCCGCGATCCGTTCGACGCGGCGTTCGAGCTCGGCGTAGGTCAGCGTCTCGGTGTCGCGGCCGTCGGTGTGCCACACGACTGTCGCGCGCCGGTCCGGGTGATCCCGCGCCGCCCGTCGAAGGTCGTCGACGAGCGTTTCCTCTTCGCGCCACCACCCTCGGGCGACATATGTCTCTGTCATCGTCTTCTCCTCGTGGGGTTCGTGGGTCACACCGGCGCGCGCGTGTTGCCGCCGTCGACCAGCAGCAGCGCGCCCGTGACGAAGGCCGCCTGCCGGGAGGCGAGGAACGCGGCCAGTGCGCCGAAGTCGTCCGGGTCGCCGACCCTGCCCAGCGGCACCTCGGCAGCGGCGGCGGAGGTGTCCTCTCCGGACGGGCCGCGCAACGCCGGTGTGTCGTGGTAACCGGGCGCGAGGACGTTGACCGTCGTGCCGCTGTCCCCGAAGGCGTGCACCAGGTTCCGCGCGTACGACAGCACGCCCTGGCGCGCGACCCCGGACAACACGTTGTGCGGCATGGGCTGGCGGACGGCCTCCGACGTGATGAGCAGAACGCGGCCGCCGGGACGCAGGTGCGGGGTCGCCGCGGAGATCAGGGCGACGTGCGGGATGAGAGCGGTGTCGACGGCCCTGCGGTAGTCCTCCGGGCCGAAGTCGGCCACGGGGCCCTGCACGACACCGCCGGTGTGGCTGACCACGACGTCGATCCCGCCGAACTCCGCCACCGCGCCGTCGACCCAGCGCCGCACGGCGCCGTCGATGCTGACGTCGGCGATCTGGCTGTGCACCCTGCGGCCGGTCGCTTCGAGCTTGCCGCGGGCTTCGGCGAGGCGGTCGGGGTCGCGGCCGCAGATCGACACGTCCGCTCCCTCGGAGGCGAGTGCCTGGGCCACGCCGAGACCGAGTCCGCTGCTGGCGCAGGCGACCACGGCCACCTTGCCGTCGAGTCCGAGATCCATCAGGTCTCCTTCCCGGTGAGCACTGGGTAGCCGTAGCGCAGCAGCTGCGGCGCGGAGGCCGCCGTCGTCAGCGCTTTCGGCTTCCAGTCCAGTTCGGTCCGCCACCGCGCGTTGTCCCTGATCAGCACCCGGCCGCGGTGGAACCGGTCCGGGTTGCCGGTGACCGTGTGGTTGACCCCGAGCTCGACGGTTCCGTCCGCGGCCACCGGGTTCGGGCCGGAAATGCCCACGAACGCCATGATCTGGTCCACGACCTCCGCCGGACGCGCGGAGAAGTCCTCGTGCCGCACCCGCAGGTACCGGTCGCGGCCGGCCAGCGCGAGCAGGTCGGACGCCGCGTTGACCGCCGTCCAGTACCCGGTGCTGCGCGCCGCGCTCATGCGTTCGACGTAGCTCTTGTCCTTGCGGTACGAGTGCGTGGTCGCGCGGGCGTCGCGCACGACGTGCAGGACGCGGACGTCCAGGTCGTCGCGGCCGAGCAGAGCCGCCGCCTCGGCCGGGTACTTGGACCCGTCGACCACGACCTCGGCACCGGTCGCGCGGTACACGTCGGCCGTCACGCCGGTCACCCAGCGCACGTCGGGTGGCGCGCTCACGGGGCCGATCGACTCGGCCAGGCGCCGCGGGGTGTGGCGGGCGCGCAACCTGGTGGCCTGCACCGCTTCCACGGCCTTCGCGAGCCGGCCGTCGTCCAGCGCGGAAGACCACAGTGGACATTCGGCCAACGGGGAGCCGCAGCCGCAGCTGGAGTTGGTGCCCTGGTCGAGCACCCCGTTGCGCCACAGGTAGTGCAGTTCGCCGACGTGCAGAGCGCCCGGGATCTCCCCGAGGACGTTGCCGATCATCGTGCTGCCGCAGCGCATCATGCCGGTGAGGTAGAGGACCCGCATCAGGCCGCTCCTTCCAGCAGGACGAAGTGCTGCGGCAGGTGCACGGCCAGGCCCATCCGGCTGCCCGCCTCCAGCAGGTCTCCGCCGTCCTCCGCGGCACCGCGGCGCAACCGCAGGTGGCCCACGCCGGGGTCGAGGAACGTGGTGGCGGCGCGGAAGTCGCCGAGCAGCACCTGGTGCTCGGGGATCATCCTGGTGCGCGCGATCCGCACGCCCGCCTCGGCGAGCCGGCCCAGCAGACCGGACTCGACGGCCTGCCAGTACACGGCGTTGTGCGCCACGATCCCGTCGCACGAACCGCCGGTCTCCTCGACCAGCGCAGCGGCCTTGGTGAGCAGGTCGGCCGGGGCTCCCTCGGCACTCAGCCGGCGGGCCTCCGGCAGTGTCAGGAGACCGGGCACCGCGCCGTCGGCGCTGCCGTGCAGCAACACCTCGTTCTCGGTGGTGCCGAACCGGACCAGCAAGCGGTAGTCGATGAACGCGGCCAGCAGCCGCGGGTGCTCCAGCAGTCCGGGTGGCACCGACACGGACACGCCGATGTCGGTCAGCCGGGCCTCGTCGAGCAACGGCTGGAACGCCGACTCCGGTGTCGTGGCGAACGTGACGCCGGAGCGTTGGTCACGCTGCTGCGAAGGCTGTGGCTCACGCACGTACGGGGCGTCGTCGTCGCGGATCGTGGCCATCTTCATCAGCTGCCGCACCGTGAACCTCGGGCGTTCGGCGAACAGCGGGAACGCCGTGGGCAGATAGGCGCGGTACGTGACGGTCACGTCGTCGGACGGGTTGCCGAGCGTGGCGGCCTGCGCGAACTCGGAACCGGGCGTGCTCTCGGTCATCGCCGGGTCCGCCAGCAGCTGCCGGGTCTGTTTCAACGGGGAACTGGTCATCGCTGCCTCCTGGGAGCTCAGGCGGCGATCGCCATGCGGCCGTGCACGACGTCACCGATCTCGCGGGCCAGCCGGCCCGGCGTCGGGTGCTGGAAGATGTTGCGGCCCATGGCCACTCCCGCCGCACCCGCGCGCACCGTGGAGGCGACGCGCCGCAGCAGGTCCCGCTTGTCGTCCACCGGCGGTCCGCCCGCCACGACGACGGGGATGGGGCACGCGCGGACGACGTCGGCCATGGCGGCGGCCGAGCCGGGGTAGCTGACCTTCACCAGGTCGGCGCCGAGGTCGGCGGCGAGCGTCGCGGAGTGCGTGACGAGTTCGGGATCGGCGGCGTTGTCGATCTGCGGGCCGCGGGCGTACATCATGGCCAGCAAGGGAATGCCCCAGCGTTCGGTCTCCTCCGCGGTGCGCGAGAGGTCGGCGATCTGCTCGGCCTCCTGCTGCGAGCCCATGTTCACGTGCACGCTGACCGCGTCGGCGCCGAGCCGCAGTGCCGCCTCGACGCTCGTGACGAGGTACTTCGCGTCCGGGTCGGGGGCGTGCGCGGTGCTGGCGCTCAGGTGCACGATCAGCGAGGTGTTGACGAACCGCTTGGGGTCGAGGTGCCGGACGGTTCCCTTGTGCAGCACCACGGCGTCGACCTTGGCCGCGGCGAGCTCACCGACCAGGTCGTCCAGCGAGTCGTCGGGGGTCACCGGTCCGTCGGCGACCGAGTGGTCGAGCGGAACGATCATCAACCGGCCGTCTCCGTTGCGGTCGATGCGGTCGAGGCGCAACCTCGCGCCGAAGGATTGCGGCTGGTTCACCGGGACCTGCTCCCTTCGAGGTCGTGTCGGTCAAGTCCGAAGCATTCGTAGAGCGCGCGCACGGCGTCGTGGAGCCGTTCTCTGGCAACGAGGAACGTCGTCCGTGCCTGACTGCACGCCACGCATTCGGCGGCGATCCCGGCCGTGGACAACGCGGTGAGGCCGAGCGCGGTGAGGCCTGGCCTGCTCAGCAGACCGGTGCCGACGGCGCAGACGCGGCCGAACTCGCGGCGCAGCGAGACCGTGCAACCGAGCTCGTCCCGCACGGCGGCCACCGCCTCGTCCGCGGCCTCGTCGGTGAGGCAGAACCGCATCCGCAGCGGCGCGCCGGGAGGCGACCACCACTGCACCGAGTCGACCGCGATCTCCAAGCGCGCCAACGCCTCCAACACGCGCGCGCTGCCTTCGACCAGGCCGCACCCGGCTTCCACCAGGACCTGCGTCACCTTCTCGTCGTGCGTCACCGCGACCACGCCGGCGCGTCCTTCGAGGACGTCCGAGTCGAGCATCGCCGCTCTCCTTCCGAAGATCGTGCTTCCGTCGCCGAGACCGGACGCGTCGCGCACGACGATGTCGACGCCGTGCGCGGCGGCCAGCTCGACCGAACGCGGGTGCAGCACCCGTGCACCGGAGAACGCCATCTCCGCCATCACGGCGGCGGGCAGCACGGGCAGCAGACCGGCACCGGGTACGACCCTGGGATCGGCGCGGGCGATGCCGCGCACGTCGGTGTAGATCTCGCACACCGCCGCGCCGTGCGCGACGGCCAGTGCGACCGCCGAGGTGTCGGATCCGCCGCGGCCGAGCGTGACGACGGCGCCGTCGTCGTCGAGGGCCTGAAAACCCGCGACGACCACGACGTGGCCGCGGTCGAGCCACAGCCGGACGGTGCCGGTGTCGATCGAGGCGATCACGCCGGCGCCGGGCGGTCCCACCGCGCGCAGCCCGGCTTCCGGCCCGGACAACGACACGGCGGGCACGCCCAGGTCGCGCAGCGCGATGGCGAGCAACGCGGCGGAGGCCAGCTCACCGGTCGCGAGGAGCTTGTCGGTCTCCCGCGGGTCCGGCACGTCGCTGACCGCCGTGGCCGAGCGGACCAGCTCGTCGGTCGTGCCGCCCCGTGCGGACGCCACGACGACCACGGCGTTACCTGCGCGATGGGCCTCGGCAACGCGCTGCGCCACGGCGGCGACCTGCGCGTCGTCGGCCAGCGAGCTGCCGCCGTACTTCTGGATGCTGATCTCCATGCCACTCCGTTCGGAATTCGTCCGATGGGAGCTGAAATTCACCCCTCACAAAGAGGTTCTCCGGCTGGAGCGACAGCGAAGCTCGCGTAAATCCATGAACCTGGTCCATGCGATCTGGTAATAGCCGCAACTGCCTCACACGAATGAGTGAGGCACCGGCCGAATTCAGGTGCGCTTTCGTTCGTGCGCGATCACCTGAAGCGCCAGTTCGACGCGGTTGGTGACCTGGAGTTTCGTGAACGCGTTGCGCACGTGCGTACCGATGGTGTTGGGGGAGAGGGTCAGGCGTGAGGCGATGGCCTTGTTGGTGAGCCCGCGCGCGACCAGCCGCGCCACGCGCACCTCGGTCTCGGTGAGGCTCGCCCACAGCTCCAGCGACGGCGACGGGATCGGGTCGTCGGGATCGCGGTCCGGCGCGTCCGGGACCGGGGTGAGGCGCTGCCCGGCGCCGACCGCGGTCCACCTGTGCTGGGCCTGTTCCAGCAGGTCACGGCTTTGCCGGCCCTCGCCGTGCTCGAACGCGAGCTGACCGGCGTCGGTGAGCGCGGCGGCCGCGGCAGCCGCACGGCCGCTGTGCCGGTGGAGCTCGGCGGCCCTGATCACCGCGCCCACGTCGCGGTCGCGCAGACCCGTGGCGTGCGCGGCGGCCGCGGCGACCCACAGAACACCGGGATTGCGTTCGCTCAGCTCCCGTGCGACTCGCACGATCTGATCGACCCGTCGTTCGTCGGCCCGATGCCGGGCGAGGCGCACCAGCACCGGTGCGACCGGCGTCGGCGCGGAGGCGGTGATGGCGATCAGATCGGCGCTGGTCAGGAGCACCTCGGCCGCCTCGGCCGCCTCGTCGTGTCGGTCGGACTCGCACAGCAGGAGCACCCGCCGCCAGGTGAGCCTGGCCGCTCCGGCGCCACCGAGTTGTTCGGCCTCCCTCAGGTTCGCCTCGGCCGCGTCCACGTCGCCGAGCGCCGTGCGGATCTCCGTGAGCAGGAGCAACGCCCGCCCGAGCATCGGCGAGGACGGCGACTCCCGCGCGGTGAGGACGGCCAGTTCGGCGCCGGCGGCCGCGGAGCGCAACCGGCCGGCCGCCAGGTGGGCGCGGGCCTGGTGGTACTGCCAGCGCGACACCGGCCACGACGCGCCCAGTTGCGCGGTCTCCCTCGCGACCAGGTCCAGCGTCGAGTGCACCTCGTCGAACCGGTCCAGCGCCACGAGCGGCGCGCACAGCCACAACCGCGAGGTGAGCCCGCGCTGCGGCGGCCCCGCCCGGTCGGCCTCGTGCACGGCGGCCCTGGCCAGTTCCAGGGCACGACCGAGCTCACCGCGGCGCAACGCGATCTGCGCCCGCGCGGCCGATCCGAGCACGACCGCCTCGCCACCGGCCGACCCGGCCAGCGCCGCCGCGTTCGCCGCGGCCTCGGTGTGCCCGGCGGCCGCCAGCCGATAGGCCTGCACGGCGGCCAGGTCGGCGCGGTCCCGCTCGGCGAGGTCCGGCCGGGCCGACGCCCTGCGCGCGTACTCGACGACCAGGTGGTCGTGGCCTGGGTCGCGGGCGTCGGCCAGTTCGGCGAGCGCGCACACCAGCCGCGTCTCGGTACCGGCGTCCGTGGTCCGGTTCAGCGCCCGCACCGCGAGGTCCCACGCCTGTTCGGTCCGGCCCTCCGCCCCGAGCAGCCGCACCGCGTCCACGGTGAGGTCCCCGGTGTCGTCGCGGATCAGGTCCAGGAGCCGCACCGCGAGGCCGGCCGACCCCGTCCGGTCGCGCACGGCCTTGCGCAGCGTGTCCACCACCGCCCCGGATCCGTGGTGGCCACCGCGTTCGAGGTGGTGCACGACCTCGTCGGCCGGTCGTCCCTCGCGCGCGACCACGTCGGCGGCCTCCCGGTGCAGCGCCACCCGCACGGGCTCGGTGAGCCCCGCGTAGACGACGCGCCGGACCAGTTCGCTGCGGAACGTCAGCCCGCTCGTGACGGCGGCCAGCACACCGGTCTCCACCAGCAGCGCGGCCGCCCAGAGCAGTTCGGCCACCGGCCGGCGCAGCAGCGCGGCCGCCTCGTGCACGGTGAACCGCCTGCCCAGCACCGCTCCCGCGTCCAGCACCTCCGCGGTCGGCCCGCTGAGGTCGCCCAGCGCCGAACGGACCTCGGTCACGAGCCAGTGCGGCAACGGCTGACCGGCCGACGCGAGGACGGCCTTCCCGTCCGCCACCCGCACGTGCCCAGCGTCCTGCAACGCGCGCACGACCCGTTCCGTGTCGCTGTCGAGATCGCTCGCGATCGCCACGACCGCCTGGTCGGGCTCCGCGCCGAGCACGCGTGCGCACAGCCGCCGCACGTCCTCGCCGGTCGGCCACCTCGACGGCAGCCTGCGGGCACCGGCCTCCAGCAGCACGTCGACCACGCCGAGCACGGCGGCGGAGGCCTGCGAACGGCGCACCGACAACAGCCACAGCACGGGCGTACCCGCGAGCTCCGGCACGAGCATGCGCAACGCCAGCGCGGTGACCTCGTCGGCGTGGTGGAAGTCGTCCAGGCACACCAGCAGGCCCTGACCGGCGGAAAGGTCCATCAGCCGGGTGCGGATCTCGCGCAACGCCGTGAGGTGGCTGACGTCGAAGTCGTGGTGCGAGCCGGGCGTCCCGGTGCTCAGCGCCGCCCGCAGCGTCGACAGCGGAGCGACCCGGTCCACGTGGGTCGCGCGGCCGTGCACGACCCGCACCCCGGCCTGCGCCGCCTTCGCCCTGACTCGGCTGACCAGCGCTCTGCGGCCCAGCACCCCGTGCTGCTCGGCGATCAGGACGCTGCCCTCACCGCGCGCCAGAGCGGCGAGCGCGGCGTCGACGAGTTCTGCGTGTCCCGATAATCGCGGCGTGGCGTGCGGCTCCACGTCCTCGAGCACAGGCGATCCTCCCCTTGATGAGTCCGCGGCGCGTCAGGTCCCCCCAGACGCCCGGAATACTGGGCCTACCCACTTCGTCGCCGTTCGGAACCGCTCATACAGGTGGTAATCGGACAGTCACCGCGTTACTCCAATCACGTGAATACGATCGTCGCCCCCCGAGGCAGTTTCGATTTTCTCGGCGAAATCCGCATAGCCGTCGAACGAGTCGTCAACCCTTCGTGCAATTGCGTTCCCGATGCGCACGCCTGGAGGGGGCAGTGAAGAGGATTTGGATTTGGGCCTTGTTCAGCGGCGCGTTCGCGGTCGCGTGCACTGAATTCGCCGTCGTCGGCCTGTTACCCCAGATCGCGCGTGACCTCGGTGTGTCGGAGGCGGCGGCAGGCCAGCTGGTGACGCTGAACGCCGTGGCGTTCGCCATCAGCGCGCCCGTGCTGGCCGCCGCCTGCCACAAGATGGACCGCCGCAAGGTCCTCTTCGGCTGCCTGACCGTGTTCGCGCTCGGTCACGCCACCGCGGGCCTCGCCCCGAACTACCCGGTGCTGCTGGGCTCGCGCATCCTGTCCGGCGCGATGATGGGTCTCTACCTGGCCACCGCGATCGGCGCCGCCGCCCGTCTGGGCGGAGAGGAACGCCGCGCCTCGTCCATCGCGACGATCCAGGCGGGCGTCAACACCGCCACGGCGCTGGGCGTGCCGATCAGCACCCTGCTCGGCCACCACATGGGCTGGCGGGTGCCGATGTTCGTGATCGGCGCGCTCGCGTTGCTGTCACTGGGTTTCATCGCCGTGGTGCTGCCGCCCACCGGCGCTGACGAGGGCCCGCCGCTGCGCGAACGGTTGCGTGCGGTCCGCACCGCGCCCGTGCTCGTCGGACTCGCCGCGATCACGCTGTTCTGGGGTGCCTCGTTCACCGTCTACACCTACCTCGTGCCGTTGCTGGAGCAGCGCACCGGCATGAACAACACGATGGTGATCGTCGTGCTGATCATCGCCGGCGTCTGCGCCGTGGTGGGCAACGTGATCGGTGGCAGGGGAGCGGACACCGACTCCCGCAAGACGTTGCTGATCACTTCGGCTGTCACCGCGGTGGCGTTGCTCGCGGTCCTGCCGCTGTCGGTGAGCGCGGTGCAGACCATCGCGCTGGTGGTCGTCTGGCAGCTCGCCGCCTGGTCGTTCGTCCCCGCCGTGCAGGCCGCGCTCTTCCAGGCGGCGGGCGAGGGCGGCGAACTCGCCGTGTCGTTCGCGGTGTCGGCCTTCAACATCGGCATCGTCGCGGGCGCCGGCTTCGGCGGCATCGCACTCGCCCAGGCCGGTCTGCCCGGTGTCGCCGTGCTCGGCGGCGTGCTCGGCATCGTCGCGCTCGGCTTCGTGATCGTGCTGGTCCGCTACGTCGCGCAGCGCGAACCCGTCACCTCTGGAGCTTCGAAAGGATGACCATGCGACTGGAATTCGACGCGGTGCTGTTCGACCTCGACGGCACCCTGATCGACTCGACGGCCGCCGTCCGCAGGGCCTGGCGGCGCTGGGCGGAGGAGGAAGGCGTCGATCCCGCGCGCCTCGCCGGTACGGAAGGCAAGCCCGCCAAGGACATCGTCGCCGCCCTGCTCCCGCCTGAGCGCCACTCGCAGGCCCTGGAGCACTACTCCCACATCGCCACCCACGACCTCGACGGCGTCGTCGTGCTGCCCGGCGCCCTCGACGCGACGGCCGCCGCGGGCCCGTTGAAGGCCATCGTGACCTCGTGCACGCGTGACGTCACCGAGGCCCGCACCGCCGCCGCCGGCCTCCCCACGACCGACGTGCTGGTCACCGCCGACGACGTGAGGCAGGGCAAACCCGCGCCCGAGCCGTATCTGTCCGCCGCGGACCAACTGGGCACCGACCCACGCCGTTGCCTCGCCGTCGAGGACACCGCCTCCGGTCTCGCGTCGGGCCGCGCCGCCGGCTGCACGACCCTCGGCGTTGGTGCGGATCTCGACGCGGACGTCGTCGTGCCCGACCTCTCGCACGCGCGGTTCGAGGTCCACGGCGACCGCGTCGTTCTCAGCGTTCAGGACTGACCACAATGGACGATCACGCGCTGGCCTCCTCTCTCGCTTCCACCGCCCGGAACCTGTTGGCACGCCTGCGTTCTGACGGTGTTGCCGGACCAGAGCTGGGTCGCGAAGGCGACCGTCAGGCTCACGATCTGCTCGTCGGACTGCTGGAGCGGCACCGTCCAGACGACGCCGTGCTGTCCGAGGAAGGCGACCCCGTCCCGCCCGGCGCCCGCTCCGGCCGGTTGTGGATCATCGACCCGCTGGACGGCACCCGCGAGTACTGCGACCGCCGCGACGACTGGGCCGTCCACGTGGCGCTGGCTGAGAGAGGTGAGCTGACCGCTGGTGCCGTGGCCCTTTCATCGGGAGACACGCACAGCACGGCCTCTCCGGTGCCGTTGCCCGCCCCGGCGGACCGGCGGCTTCGAGTGGCGGTGAGCCGCAGTCACCGGCCGCCGCTGGTGGACGAACTGGCCGGCGTGCTGGACGTCCAGCCGGTGCCCATGGGTTCGGCCGGGGTCAAGGCGGTGGCGGTGTGCACCGGGCGGGTCGACGCCTACGTGCACGCGGGTGGCCAGTACCAGTGGGACAGCGCGGCGCCGGTCGCCGTCGCCCTTGCGGCCGGTGCCCACGCTTCTCGTCTCGACGGCACGCCGCTGGACTACCGCTCGTCCGATCCGCGCACCGAGGATCTGCTGGTGTGCCGCCCTGAGGTGGCACCGGCGTTGCTGGACGCCCTGGCCGGACTTCGCTCGTCCGCGCGCGGGTAGGTCAGATCGCTCGCGCGATGGCGATGTTGCCCGTCAGCCGGTCCCCGGCCTCGTAGATCATGTACTCCCGGCCCTGGTAGGTGCCGAACGAGGGTGCTGCCGCCCTGCCGTTGTCCGGTGATCCGGACAAGGAGTCGTGGAAGACGCCCAGGTGGTTGCGCTTGCTGAAGTCTGCGCCCACTTCGGTGATGAGGATGTTGCCGCCGCTGCCGATGTCGGTGTTGTACACGACGTAGACGCTGTTGTTGCGGAACAACAGGTGTGGCCCGCCGACGTTGACCGCGCCCACGTCCTGGTGCCGGACGAGCGGGGTCTGGGCGAACGTCCAGTCGCGTGCGTTGGGCGACCAGCCCCAGCCGATGTCCCGCCGGTTCGTGCTGTTGTTGATCATGAACACCATCACGTACCGGGCGTTGCGCGACGGCAGGTCGTGCCGGAACACCCTCGCGTAGGAGGTCTCGGTGGTGCCCGCGGGCTGCAGTCGCGTGGACAGGACCTCCTTCTCGTAGGAGAAGTGGATGCCGTCGGCGGAGCTGGCGAGCCGGGTCACGGTGTTCTCGCCGTGGAAGTACAGGTACATGCGCTTGACGTCGTCGTTCCACATGGCGTGTGGCGAGGACACGTGGGACACGCTGTACTCGCCTGGCCAGCTCCGCGAAATGATCGGGTTGCCGGCGTACTCGGTGAACTCCTCCTCCAGTGAGTTCGCGTAAGCCAGGCAGATTCCACCTGGTGCGTCGTGGGGCGCGTAGTAGAGGTAGTAGGCCGCGAGTGCGCCGGAGATCCGATCTTTTGTGCCGCGAATGGTGGGAAAGATCAATTCGTTGGTCGGGTTGTAGCGAAGCTTGTTCTTGACGAGGGCGAGCCTGGTGTACCGGTAGTTCGGGAAGCCCGCCGGCGCCGCGACGGCAGGCGCGACTCCCGTCAGCAAGGCCGCTCCCGCCGTGCCCAGCAACAGTTGACGGCGGCTCGGTGGCATGGGGCGCTCCTTCGCTTCGAGGACTCAGGGGTGATCCGGACCGTAGAGCCGCCGATGCGATGAAACAAGACTGTAATACGTATTATCAGGCGAGAGTTCGCGTTCGGAGTGCTGGGAAGGCCTGAACACTTCTGTTCAATGGAGACGTATTTGGCGGTAAGGTCCAGACCAGTTGATCGTCCAGATGAGATGAGACGCATTTCTCGGAAAGGACGTCGTCGGATGACGAACAACGGTTTGCTCGAGGAGGTTTGCCGCACCCGTTTCGAATTGGTGCGCAGTGGGCGGTGGAATGAGGCGGACGAGTTCGCGCGCGACGCGGTGCCGGGGCTGGAGCCTGCCGCTCTCGCCTACCTGCCGGGGTTCCCGGAAACGCGCGGGCGATCCGATCCGGCCCTGTTCCGGGCGGTGCAGGCGGTCAATCGCGGCACCGGCCGTGCCGAAGCGTCCGGAATCGCCCAGCGCGTGCTGGCGGCGGGCGAGGTGCTGGACGCGGGCGCGTTCTGGCAGGCGGTGACGGTCCTCGTCCACGTCGGCGAGGTCGGCCTGGCGCACCGGCACTGGGCTGCGGCCGCCGGCCACGATCTCCTCGGCGGACGGATCATGCTGCTGCGCGGCGATCCGCGCGCCGCGGTGCGGCTGCTGGAGGGCGTCCGGCCACGGGGCGTCGCGGTCGCCTGGCTGGCCCTGGCGCTCACGGAGACCGGCGAGTTCGGCCGGGCGCACGCCGTGCTGGAGACCGAGCACCCGGACAGCGCCGAGCTGTGCTTCGCCCGCGGCCGGCTCCTGCTGGCGCAGGGGCAGAGCGCCCTGGCACTGGACGAGTTCCTCAACTGCGGACGGCTGCTCGCGGAGTGGGGTGTCGTCAACCCGGCGGTGCTGCCCTGGAGGTCGTCCGCCGCTCTGGCCGCCGCCGATCTCGGAGACCTCGTGCTCGCGCGGATCTGCGCGGACAAGGACCTGGTCGCTGCCAGAAGATGGGGCGCGCCAAGGGGAATCGGACTCGCCCTGCACGCCTGCGCCCTGGCGCGCGGCGGTGACGACGTTCTGCTCGAGGAAGCGCTCACCTGTCTGGCACCGGCCGCGGGCGAGGCGTTGCGCGTGCGTCACGACCTGGCACAGCTCCTGCTCGCGCGCGGTGAGATCGAACGGGCCCGCGAGCACGTCCGGCGGTTGCGGGAGGCTTGCTGTCCACGGTGGACTCGTGAGGCGGACGCGTTGGCGTCGCGACTGTTGCGCAACGACGGCGAGTCCGCCCTGAGCGGACAGGAACGCAGGATCGCCCTGATGGCCAGGTCGGGGAGGTCGAACCGGGAGATCGCCGCCGAGCTGAACCTGACGGTGCGCACCGTCGAGATCCACCTCACCGCCGTGTACCGCAAGATGGGGGTGGCGGGGCGGCCGGGTCTGCGCCGGGCGTTGGTCCCCACGGCGTGAGGTGGGCGCCTGGTCCGGACCCCGAGTGCCCGGCGGCCGTCTCGGCCGGTCTGCTCGCTGCGGGGGAGAACTGGACCGAAGCCGTCCAGGCGGCTGAACGGGCGTTGGCGACGCCCGGCTGCCGGGAGCGCGCGCCGTGCATGTCGCGCGCGGTGGGGACGCTGGTCTGCGCGGGCGAACTCGTGGCCGCCGACGCGCACAGCCTCGCCTTGCTCGACGAGAATCCCGGCGACCAGGTGATGGCGGAGCACATGTTGCTCGCCCGAGCCGGAGTGGCTCGCCGCACCGGCGATCTCGCGCGGTGTTCGTCTCTGCTGGACGTGTTGCGGGACAACGGTGCCGAGGACGAGATCCGTCCGGTGGTGCTGCTCTGGTCGGTGGAGTTGCTGGTCGCCCGAGGGGAACCGCGCGCAGCCGAGGCCGTGCTGCTCGACCACGGCGTCGCCGCGAAGATCGAGGCCTGTCACCCCGACCGTGCGCTGCTGCTCGCGGCCGCCGCGGTGGTGGCGATGGCGACGGGCCGTCCGCGGGACGCCCTGGCGGGCCATCTCGCGTGCGGACGGGTGTGCACCGAGGCCGGTGTCCTCAACCCCGCTGTGCTGCCGTGGCGTTCCTGGGCCTCCCGCGCCGCCCTGGTGTGCGGTGACACCGATGAGGCTCTGCGCCTGGCGACGGAGGAACACACCGCCGCGGCTCGGTGGGGCGAGCCGAGAGCACTCGGCTGGAGCCTGGCGGCGGTCGCGGAGGGTTCTCCCGGCGGTGAGGACCTCGTGGCGTACGAACGGGCGGTTCGCCTGCTGGAACTGGCGCACGCGAGGATGGAACTCGCGGAAGTGCTGTGCGACTACGGCGCCCGGCTCACCGCACATGGCAGGCAGACTGCGGCGTACGAGATCTACGCACAAGCGCGTGCCACGGCCCTGGACGTCGGCGACACCGCCATCGTGTGGCGTGCGGAAGAGGCCATGACCGCCACGGCGTGCGGCGGCGAGCCGGCGCTGACGCCAGTCGAGACGGAGATCGCCCGGTTCGTGCTCGCGGGCATGCCCAACCGGGCGATCGCGGCCCGGCTCGCGATGGCGACGCGGACCGTCGAACTGCACCTGACCAGGGTCTATCGCAAGCTCGGGCTGTCGGGCCGGCGAGAGTTGCGTGCGACCGGGTGGGCAGGGCCGCACCAGAGAACCTTGCGGACCGACCGCGATGCCCCCGCGGGCTCCTCCGGGTGATCGTGGAGCCCCGAGGAGGGAGCCCGCAGATGCTCACACGATTGCTCGTGGCCCTGTTCGCGCTCACGTTCGCCGCTGTGCCGACCGCGAACGCGGCGATCGACCACACGGTCACCCTGGTCAACAACACCGGCCAGACGATCTGGGTCGGCAGCACCGTCAACGCGGACGGTTCCAAGGCGCTGACGAACCTGCCCACGCTGCTCAACGGCCAGTCCGCGACCATCACGATCCCCGAGACCTCCGCACCCGGCCACTGGCGCGGCACGTTCTTCGCCCGGCAGGGGTGCACCGGCACCTCCGGCACGAACTTCCGTTGCGCGGTGGGCGATTGCGGTGTCCAGGCCGCCCGCTGCGTCACCGGGGAACAGCCGGCCAGCCTCGCCGAGTTCAACTTCGACTCCCGGGACACGCTCGCCCCCTGGTACAACGTCAGCTACGTCAACGCGTTCTCCGTGCCGGTGTCCATCGCCGCCGTGAACGCGGTCGTACCGCCGGGGTCCACGTCGTGCAGCACCGCCGGGTGCACCGAGAACCTGTTGCCCCGCTGCAACCCCGCGTACGTCAAGTACGGCGTCAACGGTCAGCGCATCAACTGCGTCAACCCCGACCGCGACGCGCCGACCGACTACAGCAACACCATCAAATCCCGCTGCCCCAAGGCCTACGCCTGGTCCAGGCAGGACACCGAACCCGGCAACCAGACCGTGTTCCAGTGCGCGAACTGCAGCGGCTTCAAGGTCACGTTCCACTCCGTGGCCTGAAACGGTCCCCACCGCGAAAGGAAAACCATGAGGTCCACCGTCAAGGTGCTCGGCGCCGCCGCGGTTCTGTCGTTCGTGTTCTCCGGCACCGCCTCCGCCGTCTCCGGCACGGCCAGTTACTACAACGACGCCGGCTACGGCGCCTGCGGCACCAAGATCAACGCGGCGACCGAGCTGCTGGTCGCGGCCCCGCCGCGCTGTGGACGACGCCCAACCCGAACAACGACCCGTTGTGCCGCAAGTCGATCCGGGTCACGCACAACGGCAAGACGATCACGGTGCCGATCAAGGACAAGTGCCCGAGCTGCGCGAGCACCAAGATCGACCTCAGCCAGCCCGCCTTCGCCAGCCTGGCCAACACCTCGGTCGGCATCATCAACGTGACGTGGGAGATCGTCTGATGATCGCGCCGCGCATCTCCCTGCTCGCCGCCGCGACCCTGGCGCTGGCGGCGACACTCACCCCACAGGCCACGGCGGCCACCGTGCAAGAGGACGTCATCGCCCTCACGAACGCCGAACGCGCCAAGGCCGGATGCCCCGCCCTGCGGCAGAACACCGCGCTGAGCACCGCCGCACAGCGTCACTCGGCCGACATGGCCGCGAAGAACTTCATGAGCCACACGGGCTCGGACGGCAGCACCGTGGTCGTCCGGATCGAACGCGCGGGCTACACCCGCTGGACCAGGGCCGCCGAGAACGTCGCCGCCGGGTACGCGACCGCCGCCGGCGTCGTGCGCGGGTGGATGACCAGCTCCGGGCACCGCGCCAACATCCTGAACTGCGCCCTGCGTGACATCGGTGTCGGCCACCAGTACCGGCAGAACACCACGTACGGCCACTACTGGACGCAGGACTTCGGCACGCGCTGAGCCCCGCTGAGCGCTGCGCCACCCTCCGCCACCCCTGATACGTTGCCTGGTGGTCGGGTCGCTGAAGATCCAGCGCCCAGCGAGAAGGGTTGGCTCGATGAGCTTGCTGCGCAGCTACGTGTCGGGTGGGTGGCACACGCCTTCGGTGGAGGGCGCGCCGTTGCACGACGCCGTGACGGGCGAGGAGATCGCACGGATCTCGTCGGCGGGCGTCGACATGGGGGCGGCGCTGCGGTACGGGCGCGAGGTCGGCGGGCCCGCGTTGCGCGAGCTCACCTTCCACCAGCGCGCGCAGCTGCTGAAGGCGCTCGGGCTGTACCTGAAGGAGCACAAGGCCGAGCTGTACGCGTTGTCCGCGCGGTCCGGGGCGACCAGGTCCGACTCGTGGATCGACATCGACGGCGGCTTCGGCGTGCTGCTCGGGTACGCGTCCAAGGCCAAGCGCGAGCTGCCGAACGACAAGGTCTACGTCGACGGGCCAGTCGAACCGCTCGGGCGGGGCGGCACGTTCGTCGGTCAGCACATCTGCACGCCGCTGCACGGTGTCGCGGTGCAGATCAACGCGTTCAACTTCCCGATGTGGGGGCCGCTGGAGAAGTTCGCGCCCGCGTTCATCGCCGGGGTGCCGTCGCTGATCAAGCCCGCGTCCCAGACGGCCTACGTGACCGAGAAGATGGTCGAGCTGATGCTCGCCTCCGGGCTGCTGCCCGAGGGGTCGCTGCAGCTGGTCTGCGGTTCGGCGGGTGACCTGCTGGATCACCTGACCGAGCAGGACCTGGTCGGGTTCACCGGCTCCGCGTCCACGGCCCAGCACCTGCGCACGCACCAGGCCGTGATCCGGTCGTCGGTGCGGTTCAACGCCGAGGCCGACTCGCTGAACTGCTCGATCCTCGGGCCGGACGCGGTCGCCGGCACACCCGAGTTCGACCTGTTCGTCGGTCAGCTGGTGGCCGAGATGACGACCAAGGCCGGGCAGAAGTGCACGGCGATCCGGCGCGCGCTGGTGCCCGCGTCGCTGATCGACGAGGTCGGCGAGGCGGTGGCGGCGAAGCTGGCCGAGGTCGTGATCGGCAACCCCGCCGACAGGTCGGTGAAGATGGGCGCGCTGGCCGGGCTGGAGCAGCGCGAGGAGGTGCTGCGGTCCCTGAAGGCGTTGCGGGAGAACGCCTCGGTCGTCTACGGCGACGGTGCTCTGTCCCTCGTGGACGCTGACGCCGAACGCGGCGCGTTCATGTCGCCGATGCTGCTGCGCGCCGCCGCCGATGCCGTGCAGCCGCACGAGGTCGAGGCGTTCGGGCCGGTGTCGACGCTCATGCCGTACGACTCGATCGACGACGCCGTGACGCTGGCCGCGCGGGGTGCCGGTTCGCTGGTGGGCTCGATCGTCTCCGCCGACACGGACTTCGTGCGCGACGTCGTCATCGGCGTGGCGCCGTGGCACGGCCGGTTGCTGGTGCTGGACCGCGAGGACGCCGGCGAGTCGACCGGGCACGGCTCGCCGCTGCCGATGCTCGTGCACGGCGGACCTGGGCGGGCCGGCGGCGGTGAGGAGATGGGCGGCATGCGCGGCGTGCTGCACCACATGCAGCGCACGGCCGTGCAGGGCAGCCCGCGCGCATTGAGCGCCATCACGAACCGCTGGGTGACGGGCGCGCCTCGCCGTGAGGACGCCGTGCACCCGTTCCGCAAGACGCTCGCCGAACTGCGACTGGGCGACACGGTGGTGGCCGGTCCGCGCGAGGTGACGCTGGAGGACATCGAGCACTTCGCGGAGTTCACCGGCGACACGTTCTACGCGCACATGGACGAGGAAGCCGCCGCGGCCAACCCGTTCTTCGGCGGCCGGGTCGCGCACGGCTACCTCGTGGTGTCGTTCGCGGCGGGACTCTTCGTCTCGCCAGAGCCCGGACCGGTGCTCGCCAACTACGGCCTGGAGAACCTGCGGTTCGTCACGCCGACGTTCCCCGGCGACCAGCTCACGGTGACCTTGACGGTCAAGCAGATCACGCCGCGCGAGGACCAGGAGTACGGCGAGGTCCGCTGGGACGCGGACGTCGCGAACCAGAAGGGCGAGTCGGTCGCGAAGTACGACGTGCTCACGCTGGTGGCGAAGAGCTAACGCGGTTTCTTGCGGGGGAGGGGCCGGGTCGCCGGTCCCTCCAGCACCGCGCCGTCGACGTCGAACCGCGAGCCGTGGCACGGGCAGTCCCAGCTGCGCTCGGCGGCGTTGAACCGCACGAAGCAACCGAGGTGCGTGCAGCGCATCGACACCGCGTGCAGGTCACCGTCGTCGTCGCGGTAGACGCCCATCTTGCCCAGGCCGTCGCGGACGACGTGGGCTTGGCCCGCCGGCAGGTCGTCGCTGGAGGTGGCGTCGGCCGGCAGCACCCGGTCGCCCACCATCTCGACCGCGACCTCGGCGTTCTTCTTCAGCAGCGTCGGCAGCGACTTCAGCGACACCCGGTGAGGGCTGAACCGCTCGGCCAGCTCGTTCGGCTTGCCCGTCACCAGGTCCGCGAGCAGTCCCGCGGCGAACGTGCCGCTGGTCAGGCCCCACTTCATGTAGCCGGTGGCGGTGAACAGGGTGGTGTTGCCCGGCGTGTAGCTCCCGATCATCGGCAGGTGGTCGTAGGACGTCGGGTCCTGCGCCGACCAGCGGTGGGTGATCTCCTCGACCTGCCAGTGCTTGCGGGCGAAGTCCTCCAGGCGGCGGAACGGTTCCACGACGGGTTTGCCGGTCGGGTGGCTCTGGCCGGCGAGGATCAGCTTGTCCTCGTGCGCCGAGATGGACCACGACGGGCTGCCGGTGCTGATCGCCAGTGCTTGCGGCGGTGCGCTGACGCGGGCCGCGACGCAGTAGGCGCGGGTGAGTTCGAGGCGGGGGAAGTACAGGCCGCGGTCCAGCGTCGGGTAGTGCGTGGCGATCACGATCTTCTCGGCGGTAACGCGACCGTCCGCTGTGGACACTCGGTGCCCGCTCACGTCGAGCACGCGGCTGTGTTCGCACACGAGACTGCCGTCGCCGTCGATCGCGTCGGCCAGACCCCGCAGGTACTTCACCGGGTGCAGCGCGATCTGGTCGTCCAGCCGAACGGCCGCGTGCACCTCGAACGGCAGGTCGACGTCGCCGGCCGCCTTGACCGGGAGCCCGACCTGGCGGGCGGCGATGAGTTCGTGGTCGACGTCGCGCACCTCGGACTCGGTGTAGGCGTACGTGACGGCCGGTGCGCGGCGCAGGTCGCAGGAGATGCCCTTGGCCAGTTCGGCGACCTGGGCCACGGCCGCGAGGGACGCCGTGGCGTAGTCGGTGGCGGCGGCCAGGCCGTGCGCGCTCCGGATCTGCGAGTACACGGTGGACTGCAGGGCGGTGACCTTGGCGGTGTTGTTGCCCGACACACCCGACGCGACCCGGTCGGCCTCCAGCACGACGACGCGCAGGCCGCGGCGCTTGAGCAGCAACGCGGTGGTGAGGCCGGTGATGCCGCCGCCGACCACGGCCACGTCGAACGAGTGCGCGCCGGTCAGCGGGGGACGGGCCGTGGCCGGGAGCGCGGCGAGCCAGAGCGACTGGTCAGCGGTGGTGGTCATGGCGGTGGATACCCGCGGCCTTCAGCGGGTATGCGATCTCCATGGGCAAGCATCGGGTAGTCGTCGTCGGAGGTGGGTTCGGCGGTCTGGGCGTCGTACGCGGGCTCAACCGCGCGGACGCCGAGGTCACGCTGATCGACCGCACGAACCACCACCTGTTCCAGCCGTTGCTCTACCAGGTGGCGACGGCGTTGCTGCCCGCCGGTGACATCGCGCCGGCGTTCCGGGCGATCCTGCGCACGCAACGCAACGCGCACGTCCTGCTGGGCGAGGTGACCGGGTTCGACACGGCCGCGAAGCGCGTGCACGTCGACCTGACGGACGGGAGGTCGCGCCAGGTCGAGTACGACACCCTGGTCGTGGCGGCCGGCTCGCGCGACAGCTACTTCGGTCACGACGAGTGGGCCGAGTCCGCGCCGCCGATGAAGACCCTCGAACAGGCGGTGGACCTGCGATCGAGGCTGCTCAGGGCGTTCGAGACGGCGGTGGCGGCCGACGATCCGAAGCAGTGGCTGTCGTTCGCGGTCGTGGGCGCGGGACCGACCGGCGTCGAGCTGGCCGGGCAGATCGCCGACCTGGCGCGCCGGGCGTTGAAGGGGCAGTTCCGCGAGATCGATCCGCGTGACGTCCGGATCACGCTGCTGGATGCCGCGCCGCACGTGCTGCCGCCGTTCTCGGCCGAACTGCGCGAGCACGCGCGGGTGAAGCTGGAACGCCTCGGCGTCACGGTGATGACGAGTGCCATGGTCGAGTCGATCGACGCCGCCGGTCTCACCACCAAGGACGGCGACCGGGTCGAGGCGCGGACGATCATCTGGGCGGCCGGCGTGCAGGCCTCGCCGCTCGCGCGCAAGCTCGCCGAGGCGACGAACACCGAGACCGACCGCAAGGGCCGCATCGTCGTGAACCCCGCGGACTGCTCGGTCACCGACGACGTCTTCGCCATCGGCGACATGGTGAACCTGAACGACCTGCCGGGCATCGCCGAGCCCGCGCTCCAGGAGGGCCACCACGTCGCCCGCGTGATCAAAGCACGCCTGAAGGGACGCAGGGCCAAGCCGTTCCGATACCTCGACCTCGGCACGATGGCCACCATCTCGCCTGGTGACGCCGTCGCGGACATCAAGAAGCTGCGGCTCAAGGGCCTGATCGGCAAGGCGGCGTGGGCGGTCGTGCACATCGCGTTCCTGGTGGGCTTCCGCAACCGGATCGCGGTGCTCACCCAGTGGGGCTGGAACCTGGTCACCGGCCGCCGCGCGCAGCCGATCATCCTGGAGCCGGTGCAGGCGATAGAGCGGAAATAGCGGCCGCCGCTAGCGTCCACGAGAAGCCGAAGGCTGGTTCGGTGCTCTCCGTGGTGGACAAGCGGAAGTGGACGTATGTCGAACCTGGTGAACCAACTGCCCGTCGAGGTCGTGCGCTGGCCGGTGGACGCGGCGGCACGGGAGGCGTGCCAGCGCAGTGGGACGTTGTGCCTGCTCGTGCTGGAGAAGAACGTCCCCGCGCCCGTGCTCACCGACATGCGGGAGGACTGGGTCCGCGCGCCGGTGCCGCATCAGGACCTGGCCGTGCGCATCGCCATGCTCAGAGCCCGCGCCGCCCGCTACGCCGTGCCGGAGCTGGACATGTCCGGCATCCTGCGGTTCCGCACGCGGTCCGTGGTGCTCTCGCCGACGGAACGGGCGCTGGTCGGCGAGCTCCTGCGCCGCTTCCGTTCGTTGACCACACGGGAGGACCTGCTGCTCTGCCTGCCCACCAAGGACGGCGACACCAGCAACGCCCTGCACCTGCACATCATGCGGTTGCGGCGGCGGATCTCGCCGCTCGGCCTGGTGATCAAAACCCTGTGGAACCAGGGCTACCAACTGGGTCCGGCGGGCCCGTGAGAGGTTTGGCCAGGGGTAACCGGAGAGCGTGAACACGGAGCTGCTGGGCATCTACCTCAACGACCACCTGGCCGGGGCGATGGCGGGCACCGAGCTCGCCCGTCGCATCAGCCGCACCCATCCCGAGCTGCGCGTCCTCGCCGACGACATCGAGGCGGACCGCAAGGAACTGCTCGACCTCATGCGCGAGACCGGCGTCGACTCGCGTCCCCACAAGGAGGCGCTCGGCTGGCTGACCGAGAAGGCGGGCAGGCTCAAGTTCAACGGGAGGGTGCTCGGCCGTTCGCCGCTGAGCGACGTCCTCGAACTGGAGACCCTGCGCGTCGGCATCGAGGGCAAGACCTCGCTGTGGCGGACGCTGCGGCAGCTGGGGAGCTTCGACGACACGCGGCTGGAACGGCTGGAAAGCCGCGCCGTGAGCCAGGCCGCCCTCGTCGACCAGTACCGGCTCCACCTCGCGCCGCAGGCGTTCAACTCACCGCACGTGTCCGGTGTGGACGTCGAACGCACCTTCACCGTCGCGTCCACCCCCGAGGGCGTCGTCGAGTACCTGCGCGACTTCTCCCGCGCCGAGCAGTGGGATCCGGGCACCGTGTCGTGCACGCGCCTGGACGAAGGCCCGGTCGAGGTCGGTTCGCGCTGGCGCAACGTGTCGCAGTTCCTCGGCCGCAAGACCGAGCTCGTCTACGAGCTGACCAGGGACGACGCGCACGGCCTGCAGTTCGTGGGGCGCAACGACACCGCCACCTCCACCGACGACATCACGATCAGCGCCGGGGACGCGCCGGGCACGGCCAGGATCGCCTACCACGCCCACGTCGAGTTCAACGGGCTCGCGCGGTTCGGGGCGCCGGTCGCGAAGCTCGCGCTGGAGAAGCTGGGCAACGACACCGAGAAGAACCTGGTCCGCGTGCTGGGGCCGGTGCGGTAAAGACATCGGAAAAACGCAGGTCAGGCGCGATTCCGCCATTCGGACGTGATCCCTAGACTCCGTCGGGCCGGTAGGTGAGACAGGCCCTTCGTCCTGCCGCCACCGGCTTGGACGCAGAGGGAGTACTGGGGTGTTCGAGAACAACGTCACCAGGCGCGGCTTCGTCACGGGCGCGGCGGCGGTCGCCGGTCTCGCCGGCCTGTCCACCATCGCTCCGGGCCTGGCCAGCGCCGCCCCCGAGACCAACGACCAGCACACCGACGCCGAGATCCAGGCCGCCGAGGTCGGTGCCCTGGCGATGATGACGTTCCAGAAGATCGACGGCACTCCCGTCTACTACTGGCGTTCCAACCGCGGCAACACGACCGCGCGCAACTGGCAGGCCACCGACGCGTTCTACAACGCGCTCGTCGCCTGGGTCCGTGACCTGCGCTCGCTCTCGTCGAGCTACGGCTCGATCAGCTACATCGTCTCGGCGGGTTTCTACGTCGACAAGCCCGGCCAGCACGGCGCCGGCACCGCGATGGACCTCGACCACGTGCGCTGGTCGAACGGCAACGTCACCTCGCCGCTCGACCAGCACCACGCGTCGGGCACCGCGGCGCTGCGCAAGCGCTACCTCGCGACGGAGGCCGTGTGCCGCCGCCGGTTCCGTTACGTGCTCGACGGCTGGTACAACGCCGACCACCGCGACCACATCCACTCCGACTTCGGTGGCATGCCGGTGCGCGTGCTCAAGGACTCCGAGGCCGACACCAAGTTCGTCCAGGGCACGTGCAACAACTTCCGCGCCTCGGGCCTCGCGATCGACGGCATCTGGGGCCCGAACACGCAGAGCGCGTTCAACGGCCTCAAGTCGGCGCTCGGCGTGACCGGCGACCCGCACACCAGTTCGTCGGTGTGGCAGGGCATGTTGTCGAAGATCGCGACCAAGGGTTTCGCGAACCAGAACATCTGATCCGGGGAAGCAGCAAGGCCGGAGCCCATGCCTCCTGGGCTCCGGCCTTGCTGTGCGCTGGCCTGCATGCAACCCTTCGCAGGCCAGAGCGATGCCCCGCGATCCGCAAGTCGCGCCACCATCGCCTCACCTAGTTGCAGGGGAGCGACGTGGACGCCGCGACCGCCGCCCTTGTCGGCGCTGGTGTCGGCATCATTGGTGCCATCGCGGCGTCATGGATCAACCCGTTCACCACGGCAAAACACGCGCGTGCAGCGAAGAATCTCGAGCTGCGTCGCGAGGCCTACGTCAAAGGGCTGAACGCTGCGCAGACGCTCCGGGTCTGCGAGGACCAGCCTGACTTCGAGCGCGCACTCCAGGCAAGCTGGGATGCCTGGATCGAGATGAGTCTTGTGGCGAGTCCCGAGGTCGCCGCATTGTTCGGCAAGGCCCACGCGGCTGCCGACAAGGCCAACGACGCGTGGGTCGAATCGTCGCCGAGTCAGGACTTCATGAAGTTCCAGAAGTCCTTCATCTCCGCGGTTGCTGAGTTCACGTCTGCCGCGCGCGCGGACATCGGTGCTGGCAAGCCGTACAAGGAGAAGTAGAAGCAGCAAGGCCGGAGCCCATGCCTCCTGGGCTCCGGCCTTGCTGTGCGAGGGCGCCGTGTAGCTGCTCTACCGGACTATCTGGGGCAGGTCTTCCAGGCGAAGTGGTAGATGGTCTCGATCGAGCCGTCCGTCGAGTCCATCGCCATGAAGCTGGTCTTCTTCGGGTCGGACGTGCCCTTGTCCACCCGCAGCTCGGTGTTGATGTTGAAGTTCCGCTTGGCGCCGCACGGGTGGTAGATGATCGAGGCGACGTCGGTCTTGTGCGTGACCTGCCAGTCGTCGCTCAGCGCTCCGTTCCAGGTCTTCGAACGCTGGTCGGTGTCCGACATTCCCTGGAAGTAGTAGCTCGCTTTCTGGGTGCCCTTCGCGCCCTTTTCCAGGTGTGCGAAACCTCTGTAGTCGGCCTGTGCGATGCCGAAGGTGAATCCGCCCGGAACGTTGACCTTCAGGTTCAGCTGGCAGTTCTTCCGGAAATCGGTCGGCCGTGAGGTCGGGCCCACCTGCGCCAGGTAGTCGCTGTAGGTGACCGTGAACGCCTTGTTGTCCGGGGAGACCGCGACGGCGGCGGTGCCGGCACGACAGCCGGAGCCGTTGACCGTGACGACGTCGATGGTGATCTGGCCCGTCGGGGGCGGGTCCGCGACCGGGGGAATGACGATGGTGGACAGAGCCAGGCCGGCTGCGGCCAGCGTGCTAATCATGGGACACCTTTCCGAATGTGCAGGACAGTTCGGGCGGCGTGATACGAGACCGTATCGGAAAGGTTGTTGACGAACCGTCCGCCAACCAGAGCAACATTGCCGTGAGAACGTGCTCACGAATACTTCTTCGTGCTCGTCGGTTAATTGCCACCCAGGTCGCGGGAATGCTGTTCAGGAACCCGGAAATCAATTCGTGAAGCGTCCACGCGGTGAACCTGACGAAAACGCGACGAGGGCGCGTCCACTGACGGACGCGCCCTCGCGGGTGAAATCTCGGGTCAGCGCTGCTGGCCGTTGCCCATCGAGCCACCGAGGCCGAACAGGATGCGCTGGATGAGCTCGGGATCGACGTCCGGCTCGTCGCCCAGCGCCTCGGCGGCGGGGGAGCGGCGCTTCTCGCGCCGGGGCAGCGGCACCGCGTTGGCGTTCACGCCGGTCGGCAGCTGCATCTCGCACCAGATCAGCTTGATGCCGCCACCGAGCTGCAGTTCGCCGGTGCGCAGGTCAGGCGAGGTGGGCGGCATGATGAACCTGGCTGCCTCCAGCTCGACGACGAGGTAGTCGCCGCTCAGTCGCAGTCGCAGCGTGATGAGCCGCGAGGTCTTGGGATCTGCCGATTCGATGGCTGCCTCGACCAGTGCGCAAGCGACGGCCGAACACTCCGCGGTCATGTTCCGAAGACGCCATTCACCCAGGGTGAAGCGCACGAACAGATCCGCGCAGTTCACCGCGGTGGGCAGCGCGATGAGTGTCAGGTCGTCGACCTGGGCGGTCTGGGCGTTCGCCTGCATGCTGCCTCCGTTTCGCGTGCGGCGCGCGAGTCCGCGACAGTCACCCGAATGGCCGTCACGGTGAGCGGGAATCTACATGGGTATACGCGGGAAGCAATGGCCCGGTTGACTCACCCGTCAAAAGTCACGTGCGGGTCACGAAGAGAGGGCCCGATGCTCACTGTGAGTATAGCGCCGGGCCCTCTCCGTGATCATTTCGGGTCAGCATCGCTTCCAGGCGAACTGGTACCGGGTCTTGACGCTGCCGTCCGTGGAGTCCATCGACACGAATGACGGTTGGTTCGACGCGTTCGTGAACGCCCGCACCTCGGTGTTCACGTTCAGGTGCCGCACCGCCCCGCACGGCGCGAAGACGATCTCCGCGACGTCGGTGGAGTCGGTGAACTGCCAGTTGTCGCTCGTCGGGACCGCGATGTTGTGCGTGCTCGTCACCGTGGCCGACTGGCCGGCGAAGTAGTAACTGGCGCGTTGCATGCCGCGCGCCCCTCTGGGCAAGTGCGCGAAGCCGCGGTAGTCGGCCTTCGCGATCCCGAAGGTGAAGCCCTGCGGGTAGTGCACGCGCAGGTTCAGCTGGCAGTTCTTGCGGAACTGCGTCGGTGTCGATCCGGAACCGGCCAGGGCGGTGTAGTCGCTGTACGTCACCGTGAATGACGTGTTGTCGTCCGAAACCGCTACCGCGGCCGTTCCGGCGGGGCAGCCGGAACCGTTCACCGTGACGACGTCGATCGTGATTTTTCCGGGCGGAACCTCGTCGGCCCTCGCCTCGGGGGCGACGAGGAGGGAGAGTGCCAAACCCGTAGCAGCCATCGCACTGAGCATGAGTGGCCTTTCAATTTCGAACGGGGATGGCGGCGTGCGGGTGACGTTATCTTAAATTGACTTAAGTCGTGGACGACCGACCGGGCGAACTTAAATATATTTAAAACGGATTAATCGTCTGAACGGTGGATTGGCGACGATCAGCGGTCGGCTAACTTCATGTCAGATCGCAAAAAGATCACCCAGCCCCACTGAATGCACCGGAACCCCACACCTGGCGCCGAGAGCCCCGGCTGATCCACCTCGTTTCACCGGTGTGGGAAGGCAAGCGCGCACTGCTCATCGGGTTCCTCCCTCCTGCTCGGGACTCGGTGGTGCGGCAGCGGTGCCGCGCGGCCGGCCGGTGCCCGCCGGCGGCGTCGGATCCGTCCCACGGTCCGCGCCGCCGGCGGTGTTCGTCTTCCGGCCCCGGCGAGGGGTCCTAAAGCCTCCGGAGCCTCAATTGCACGCGAGCCCCACCCAGCGGCCCGCGGTCGACGTGGAGAGAGCCACCCGTGCTTTCCGCGGCGCGGCGGGCGATGTCGAGCCCCAGCCCCGTGGAACCGCCACCGCTGGCGCCGCGCCGCACCGCCCGTTCGGTGTCCGCGATGCCGGGACCCGCGTCCTCGACCACCAGCGCCACCAGGTCGGCCTGGTGCACCAGCGTCACGGCGAACCGGGTGCCCTCCGGTGTGTAGCGGAAGACGTTGCCCAGCAACGCGTCCAGCGCGGCCGCGAGGTCGGCACGGGTGAGCGGCACCGGCGCGGGCTTGTCTGCGCCGCGGACCGTCCACGGCCGTTCCTGGTCGTCGGCGAGCGCGGACCAGAACACCAGCCGGTCGCGGACCACGCCGGCCGCGTCGGTGCCGGAGTTGTCGGGCTGCAGGCCGGAGCGGGCCGCCTTGATGATCTCGTCGACCTCCCTCTCCAGGCCCTGGACGGCCTCGCGGACGCGGTCCGCCCCCTGACCACTGCCGAGGGTGTCCGCGTCCAGGAGAAGGGCCGTGAGAGGCGTTCTGAGGCGGTGCGAGAGGTCGGCGACCACCTCGCGTTCGGCGGCGAGCAGGTGCCGGACGCGTTCGGCCATGGCGTTGAAGGCCTTGCCGACCTCCTTGATCTCGGGCGGTCCCTTCACCGGGACGCGCACCGTGAGGTCGCCCTGGCCCATCCCGCGCGCGCCCTCGGCCAACGCCCGTGTCGCTTTGACGGCCCGTGCGCCGAGGCGGTCGGCGACGAGCACCGACCCGGCGACCAGGCCGACCGCGACCCCCGCCAGCACCCACCACGTGCCGATGACGCCGTGGGTGAGCTGTTCGTGCGGCACGAACGCCTCGACGATCGCGATCCCGCTCTCGCTGGTGGCCAGCGGTTGCAGATATGCCACGCCATCAGGCCGTTCGACCGTGGAGGCCGTCGCGAGCTTCTGAGCCTCCTGCAGGTCCGCCGCCGTGATGTGCGAGGACCCGTAGGTGACGGCCGGGACGCTCAGGTGCACGGCCAGGCGCTGCTGACCGCCGTAGCGGGTGCTCCTGATCGCCTGGCGGATCTCCTGCGGTTTGCGGGTGATCAGCAACGCCGGCGTCAGCGCGTTGGCCTGCCTCTCGGCCTCGCTGAGGGCACGGGTGTACGCGGCGTTCTTCACGACGATCGCGAGCGGGACGAGGAACGCCAGCGCCACCATGCTGGTCGCCGCGAGAGCGACCAGCACCAGTGACCGCCTCATTGCGGAGCGACCATGCGCACGCCGACTCCTCGCACCGTGTGCAGATAACGAGGCTGCGCGGCCCGCTCACCGAGCTTGCGGCGCAACCAGGACAGATGCACGTCGAGCGTCTGGTCGTCGCGGTTGGACGGCCACAGGCTCGCCAGGATCTCCGCCCGCGGCACCACCTCCCCCTGCCGTGCCGCGAGGTAGGAGAGCAGCTCGAACTCCTTGTGCGTCAGCGAGAGCTCCTGGCCGTCCACAGTGGCCCTGCGGAGGTTCACGTCGATCTCCAGGCCGCCGATGACGAGCTGCTTGCTGTCGCGGGCGCGTCGCAGCACCGCCTGCAGGCGGGCTTCGAGGTGTTCGCTGGAGAAGGGTTTGACGAGGTAGTCGTCCGCGCCCGCGTTGAGCAGCCGGATGATCTCGGCCTCGTCGTCGCGGGCGGTCGCGATGACCACCGGGGTGTTCGTGACGCCTCGGATCATCCGCAGCGCGTCACCGCCGTCGAGGTCGGGGAGCCCGAGATCGAGCACCACGACGTCGTAGGAGTTGGCGGTGACTTCGCGCAGGGCCTCGATCGCGAGCGCGACACCGTGCACGATGTGGCCCTGGCCGGTGAGGGCGCGCGTGATCGCCGCCCGCACCACCGGGTCGTCCTCGACGAGCAGTACTGATGCCATGAGCCGCTACAGGAGGATTGTCGCAGTGAGACGGTCGGTCGGATACCTGGTCGCCTGGGCTTTGGTGACCACGGTCGCCATCGGCCTGTCCTGGTTCGGCATCCGCTGGGCGATGGAACCCGCCCCGGTCGCCGCCGTGGAGGTCACGACGGGATCGGCCGTGCTGCCGATGCCGACCGTCACCTCGATCACCGTCCCGGTGCCCGAATCGGGTCCCTCCGTCGGTACGTCGCCTGCCACGCCGTCGTCCACCAGGCCTCCTGAGATCACTACGTCCGCTGTTCCGGCTCCTCCCAGTAGTACGGATGCGCGTCCCTCCTCGGCTCAACTTCCGCAGGGGGAATGGCAGTCGGACGGTTCCTACGTCCACGCGTTCCACCTGCAGGGCGGGGACGTGGTCGTGCGCTACCGGCCGCAGGGGGTGCAGGCGCTGTCGGCCACCCCCGCGGACGGGTACTCGGTGTCGGTGGAACAGCCCGGCGGGCCGCTGGTGGTGAACTTCCGCAACGCCGCCGGCCGGTTGTCCAGGCTGGAAGCCACCTGGAACAACGGGCCGACGGCGAAGGTGATCGAGCAGTAGGACTTACAGGCCGATGGCCTTGGCGATCTGCGTGGGCTTGAGAACGCGCAGGATCGCCTCGTACAGGTAGTAGTCGCCGTACGGCAACGAGACCTCCACACCGTCCTCGGCCGGCCGGTTGCGGGTGCCGCGCGCCAGGATCGCCTCAGCGCGCGTCGACCTGGTGGTCAGACACGTGCCGACCAGGCCGTCGAGGATCTTCAGCGCCCGGTCGCGGTAGCGGTCGGTGCCGGTGGCCTTGGCCAGGTCGAGCAGGCCGCACGCCATGATCGCGCCCGCCGACGAGTCCTTGATGTCGTTGACGCCCAACGGCGTGCGGTAGTCCCACACCGGCACGCTGTCCGGCGTGAGCACCGACAGCGCGTAGTCGGACAGCTTGCGCGCGGTGTCGCGGAACTCGCGCAGCCCCGTGCGCCGGTACATGGTCGTGAAGCCGTAGATGCCCCACGCCTGACCGCGTGCCCAGCACGACGTCGGGCTGTAGCCCTGCACCGTGTTCGGGCCGATCGCCGCGCCGGTGTCCGGGTTGAAGTCGAACACGTGCGGGGTCGAGCCGTCCGGGCGGACGAAGTGCGTCTGAGTCGTCCTGGCGTGGGCGATCGCGATGTCGAGGAACTTGCGGTCGCCGGTCTGCTCGGTGGCGAACGCCAGCAGGTCCAGGTTCATCATCGTGTCGATGATGACGCGGCCCGCGTTGCCCGGCGTGCCCAGCGCGCCCCACGCGCGGATGTACTTGCCGACCGGGTTCCAGCGCTGGATCAGCGTGTTCGCCGCGTCGATCGCGCCGTCCCGCCACCTGGTGTCGCCGGTGAGCCGGTACGCGGTGACCCAGGACGGGTAGAAGAGGAACCCCAGGTCGTGGTCGCGCGGCTGAAGCCTTCTGGGCGCCAGCCTGTCGTTGGCGGCTTCGGCGAGAGCGCGGAACTGCGCGTCGCCGCTGTCGAGGTGCGCGAGCCACAGGGTGCCCGGCCAGAAGCCGCCGATCCAGCCGCCGTCGGCGACGTAGGTCCACCTCTCGGCCCTGGTGATCTCCGGGAACGAGGTGATGCCCGGTGCGACCGCCTTCAGCTTGCTGTTGCCGTAGTCGAGGGCCGCACGGAGTTTCGCGGGCGAAGCTGCGGCTTCTCCCGCACCGATGGCGACTCCTGCTCCAGTGAGCAGGGGAGTGGCCGCTGCGGACGCCAGAAGGGTGCGTCGAGACAGATTCACGAGACCGTCCAGTCCCTTTCATTGTCTTGCGCCCGGCGCCACGATGCCAGATCGGATCAACGCGTGTAAAGGTGCGTTAAAAATTGATTCCTTCGTCTTGTCCTGGGCTGCTGAACAGCGTAAAGGGCGCCCATCCGAGTTGATCAGATATATGAACTTCCTGGAATCCGACGTTGTAAAACCAATTGTTCATCCTTGTGAACAATTCGCCGTTCAGACGCGGTGGAGAACCGCGTCCAGATGGCATGGCCTCATGCCGTGCCGCCGCTTGAAGGCGGCGTTGCCGCGCCCGCCCTCCAGCGTGGACTTGCCGAGGCGGATCGCGAGCCGGACCGACTCCGCGAACAGCACGCCGTACGGGCTGTAGTTGCCGTCCACGGCGTAGTCGACGCCGCAGGTCCAGGTGTGGAAACGGGTGGCGTCGGTGAGACAGACGCCGGCCGCGACGAGCTTGCCGTGCTGCCGCACCTCGATCACGTGCGCGAGGTCGCCGAGCGCCGTCACGAACCTGGCGAAGGCCTTGCCGGGGTAGTAGCCGTTGTTCTCGAAGCGGCTGGCGGTCTTGACGCACAGCAGGGTGATCTCGTCGAGCGAGGCGTGGTGGACGGGCAGGACCTCGATCGTCACGCCGGCCTCTGCCGATCTTCGGTCGTTGCGCCGCACGTTCGCTCTGGCGCGCGGGCTCAGACTCGCGAGGTAGTGCTCATAGGTGGTGAGGCCGGTGGTCCATCGGTCGGTCAGGTGACGCGCGGGCAACCCGGCCGCTCTCAACGCGTGCGACAAAGCGTTGCCGCGCTGGACGTTCATGAATCCGCACCAGCGTGCGCCGAGGATCGACGCCGTGCGGACCAGGGCGTCCAGCAGTCTCGGCAGCACCTCCGCGGTGGCGGGCACGTGCGCGTCGTAGCAGTGCCAGGTGTGACTGAGCAGCGCCGGCTGGCCGACCGCGTCCGGATAGGCCTCGTGCAGGCGGCGCAACGGATTCGCGGCCGTCTGGAGGTAGGCGGGCATGACCGCGACCGGCTTGTCGCCCTGGCGCACCACGAAGTACGCGAAGGCGTCGACCGTCGTCAGCGGCGACTGCTCGTAGGCGCTGACGTAGGCGTGTCGGTAGAAGACCGGCGCGCCCGCGTCGCGGACCACGGAGTCCCAATCGGCAGAATCGATTTCCCTTATGGTGTTGGAGAATTCGACGTGCACACGGTCACTGTACGGCTTGCCAGACCGCGAAGGGGACGTCGATCTCGTCGCGGCTCAGGCCGCCGTTCTCGTAGCGGACGGACGGATCCGGGAGCGGGAACCTCGGTGACGCGGCCACCGCGACGACCGGGCCCGCCTCCGGCTGGGGCAACCCGAGATCGGTGGCGTGGTGCACGGTCGCCGTGTCACCCAGAGTCGTTGCCACGCGGTCGAAAACGGCCTCCAGGCGGTCCGCCTTCGGGTAGAGCCACCGCGTGCGCCCGGCGCCGCCGGAGGGGATCACGCACTCCTCGCGCACGATCGCGTCCCAGGCCTCGACGAGTTCCGGGTCCGGGTCGACGGGGACCATGCCGTGGTCCGAATGCGCGACGACGGTCCAACCCTGTGCGGCCCAACGGGAAGCGTGGGCGTCCAAGCGCAGCATGGCCTCGTGCACCGACTCGTCGTAACCGTGGCGGCGCACGTGGTCGCCCACGTTGACGTACGTCCAGAGGAACCTGGAGTCCTTGAGCGCCTTGTCGAGATCGGCGACGACGTTCGCGACCAGCAGCGGCGGGTCCTCGGCCTGAGCGGTGAGTTTGTGCGGGGCGTGCGCGGGTATCCGGGTGCACCCTCGCAGCAGGGCCTGCGCCCAGGTTCCTTCGAGCAGGTCGAGCTCGCGGGCGAGCACGGTCGCGCCGTGACGTTCCAGCACGGTCGTCAGGTTCGGGATCGCGGGCATGCCCTTGATGGCGTGCACCAGGCCGGACCCGTTGCGGTACACCGTTCCCGGTACGCGGTGGACGTCCGCGGGGACGCCGGTCAGCGCGGTCAGCAGCGCCGTCGCGGACGCCGACGGCACCGTCGAGGACAGCGTGGAGACGGAGGCGGACAACCACGACTGTTTGGCCACGTCCGAGGAGAGACCGTGCACCGCCAGCACGATTACGCCGGATCGAGCCTTGCCGAGGGCGTGTTCGAGCCGGGAAGGTATCTCCGCCAGTGACATTCGGTGACTGTAACGCATCTCATCAGGGCAAGATTGCGCGTTCGGGTGCTCAGTTCCGCACAATGGGCGCCGATGAGGTAAAGAACACTTGGTGGAAGGAAGGTGGCGGATGACGGTCGGAGTTCTGGACGTCGGGTGCTTCAGCGCACACCTGGTGGTCGTGGAACGAGACCTGATGCGTCCGCTGGTGTCCCACAAGGTCCGGCTGCGGCTGGACCGGGAACTGGACTCCGCCGGGGCCATCAGCCGCGACGGCGTCGAGTCGCTCTGCGCCGCCGTGCTGGCCGCCCGCAAGGAGGCGGGCGACGTCCCGTTCCTGCCCTTCGCCACCTCGTCCGTGCGCGACAGCTCGAACTCCGCCGAGGTCATCCGCAAGGTCGCCAGACGCACCGGCGTCGACCTGAAAGTGTTGTCCGGCAAGGAAGAAGCACGTTTCTCGTACGCCGCGGCCCGGCACTGGTTCGGCTGGAGCGCGGGTCCCATGGTCGTGCTGGACGTCGGCGGCGGCACCGTCGAACTGGCCGCCGGCTCCGGGGCGGAACCCGAGCGCGCGGTGTCGTTGCCTTTGGGGGCAAGGACTTTGACCCGCACCGGCCTGACCGTCACGGACATGCGCGCCGAGGTGGCGCAGCGGCTCGCGTCCGCTTTCCCTTGGGGTGAGAGCGCTCGCGCGGTCGGGTGCTCGAAGGTGTTCGAGCAGTTGGCCCGCCTCGCCGGCGCGCGCAACGGCACCTACGCGCCGCGCCAGTTGCGGCTCAAGGACCTGGAGAAGTGGATTCCGCGCCTCGCGAAGCTCTCGGTGCGCGAACGCGCGGCTCTGCCGGGGATCTCGCGCCACCGGGCCCAGCAGTCGCTGGCGGGCGCGGTGGTCGCGGAGGGGTTGATGAAGGTCTCTGGCCACGACGTCGTGGACATCTCGCCGTGGTCCACCAAGGAAGGGCTGCTGCTCTCGCTGGTGGAGCGCTCTCGCGCGAGGAACTCGTCCGCCGCCTAGAAGCTCTTCAGCGCGGTGACGGCGTCGTCGACGTCGTTGAACAGCAACAGCAACTGGTCGACGGCCGTCATCTCCAACGGACGCAACACGATTCTGGTGTCGCTGACGACACCGAACCTGATGCCGAGCTCGTCGGCCTGGGCCTGGGTCTCCACGAGCGCGCGGATCCCCTCGGAGCCGAAGAAGCGCACCTCCCGCAGGTCCACGACCAGTGCGGGCGGCTTGCGGTCGAGCAACTCGGCGAGCCTGCTGGTCACCGGGGCCGACGACAACATGTCGATCTCACCCGTGAGCGAGACGATCGGGATGGACTGGACGTAGGTAGTTCTCTGTCGTAGCTGGTTCATAAGGACTCCCGTCCGCACCGACCGTACGCGTGATCGCCGGATCGTCACAAGCCGAACGGGGTCTCACCAGGTCAGCACGTCTTGACCGAGCAGAAAAGCTTTTGGGAGGAGCATCGCCGCGACGAGCACGGCCAACCGCAGGACGAGGGTGATCACACTGCGCGCGGCCGTTGTGCGGGCTCAGATGCCCGTTGTCAGGCTTCTAGTTGCGCCCAGACCACTTTGCCGCCGCGCTGCGGTGTCGTGCCCCACTGAACACTCAGCGCCTGCACGAGCTGCATGCCGCGGCCCCGGGCGCTGGTGGGGTCCACGGGTCTGAGCTGAGGCAGCTTCGACGACTCGTCGTGCACCTCGACGAGCATGCCGCCCGCCTTCCGGCTCACCGTGAGTGTGATCGGACCCTCACCGTGATCGATGCCGTTGGACACGAGCTCCGTCACGACGAGCTGCGCGTCGTCGGTCAGGTCCTCGGACAACTCCCACGAGGTAGCGGCCTCGCGCACCACCTGACGTGCGCGAGCGCACGAGCCACCCTCGGCGGTCAGGATCACCCGCACCTCGGCCAGTGGGTCGTTCAACACAAGGCGCATCGTCGCACATCCGGCGCGCCGTTCGGATCTTTCAGCCCCCCGGTGGTCGCATGGTCGGGCATCGTGCTGCACGATTTGGGTCGCACGAGTCGGGCGTGGCGGAAGGAACGGCGACGATGGAGCTCAACGTCGGCAGCGAGGTCCAGCGGGGATGGCGTGTGCTCGCCGTCGCCGGTGAGCTGGACATCGACACCGTCCCTTTGCTGTCCGCGCGGCTTGATTCCGATGTCACCGGGGTTCATGCCGTGCTGGATCTGTCGGAACTGGCCTTCATGGACTCGACCGGGTTGGCGCTGGTGCTGGACTGGCATCGGCGGTTGGCCGAGGGCGGTGGGCAGTTGCGGGTCGCTGCCGCCCAGGGGCCGGTTCGGCGGTTGTTCGAGTTGGCCGATGTGGCTGAGGTGCTGAGCTTGCACGAGTCGGTGGACCTGGCTGTTCAGGAGGCCGTCGACTCGACTCGGTGATGGCCGCGGGCCGGCTTGCGTCGGCATGTCGCGTTCCAGCGGGGTGTACCGAGCCGGGTCGATTCATCGCCGCTTCGCGAGAATTGCGATCGGGGCTCGAAGTCAAGCCCCAATCGCCGGGTTGGTCGCGTCATCACCGCTGGTCAGGCACGCACGATTTACGTGCCTCAACTTCGTGGCTGCCCATTTCCCGTGGGCGGTTCGCCCATTTGTCACGCCTCTCCTGAAATGCCCAGGTAATAGGAGATCAGGCGGATGAGGTGTTCGGTGTCCACCGGCTTGGTGACGTAGTCGGTGGCGCCTGAAGCCAGGGACTTCTCGCGGTCGCCCTTCATGGCCTTGGCGGTGACGGCGATGACCGGGAGGTCGGCGTAGCGCTCCATGGCACGGATGGCCGAGATCGTCGCGTTGCCGTCCAGCTCCGGCATCATGATGTCCATCAGGACGATGGCCACGTCGTCGTACTGTTCGAGGGCGCGCACGCCCGTTATGCCGTTGTCGGCGTAGATGGCTTCCAGACCGTGCAGTTCGAGCACGCTCGTGAGGGCGAAGACGTTGCGCAGGTCGTCGTCCACCACGAGGACCTTCTCGCCGTGGAAGCGCATTGAGCCGGAGGCGGCCAGCACCGGGGCGGGCATGACGATGGGGGTCGGTTCGGGCAGGACGAGGCTGTCCGAGATGACCTTGCCCAGTGGCAGGCAGAGGGTGAACGTCGAGCCGATGCCCGGCTCGGAGCGGACGCGCAGGGCGCCGTTCAGGAGCTGAGCCAGTTCACGGCTGATGGACAGGCCCAGGCCCGTGCCGCCGTACTTGCGGGACGTGGTGCCGTCTGCCTGTTGGAAGGCCTCGAAGATGACGGCGAGCTTCTCGGCCGGGATGCCGATGCCGGTGTCGTGCACGTCGAAGGCCACGGTGAACGGATCGTCCATGCGCACGTGCAGGCGGATGCCGCCGTCGTGGGTGAACTTCACGGCGTTGGACAGCAGGTTGCGCAGGATCTGCTGAAGCCTGTGTTCGTCGGTGTGCAGGGTTTCCGGCACGTTCGGGTCCACGCGGACGGAGAACTCGAGGTTCTTCTCGGCCGTGAGGGGCAGGCAGAGGGTCTCGACGTAGCGGACCAGTTCGTCCAGGCGGACCGGGTCCTCGTGCAGCTGCATGTGGCCCGCCTCGACCTTGGTGAGGTCGAGGATGTCGTTGATGAGCTGCAGCAGGTCGGAGCCGGACGAGTGGATCGTGCGGGCGAACTCGACCTGCTTGGCGTTGAGGTTGCCGTCGAGGTTGTCGGCGAGCAGCTTCGCCAGGATCAGCAACGAGTTCAGCGGAGTCCGGAGTTCGTGGGACATGTTCGCCATGAACTCGGACTTGTACTTCGAGGCGGTCTGGAGCTGGCGGGCCCGGTCCTCCAGCTCCTCCGAACCGGCGCGCAGTTCGGTCGTCAGGCGCTGGGACTCGACCAGCAGGGCGTCGGTGCGGGAGTTGGCGAGCAGCGTGTTCACGTTGACGCCGATCGCCTCCTTGAGCTGGTCCAGGAGGTCGAGGTGGACGTCGGAGAACTCGTTCAGGGACGCCAGCTCGATCACGCCGAGGGTTTCGCCCTGGAACAGGATCGGCAGGATCACCAGGTTCACCGGGGCCGACTCGCCCAGCGCGGAGGAGACGGTCAGGTAGCCGCCGGGGACCTGGGTGACGAGGATCGTCTTCTTCTCCAGCGCCGACTGGCCGACCAGCGACTCGCCCATGGCCACGCGGGTCGTGCGGGCGGAGTCGAGCCGGAAGCCGTAGGAGGCGGTGAGCTCCAGGGTCTGCTTGGACTCGTCCTCCTCGATCTGGAAGAACGCGCCGTGGTGGGCGCTGACCAGCGGCGTCAGCTCGCTCATGATCAACGAAGCCAGCGCGCGCAGGTCGCGGTGGCCCTGCATCAGGCCGGACAGGCGGGCCAGGTTGGTCTTGAGCCAGTACTGCTCGCGGTTGGCGCGCGTGGTCTCTTTGAGGTTCGCGATCATCTGGTTGACGTTGTCCTTGAGCTCCGCGAGCTCTCCGGACGCGTCGACGGTGATCTGCCTGGTCAGGTCGCCTGCCGTCACGGCGGTGGCGACGGCGGCGATCGCGCGGACCTGGGTCGTGAGGTTCGAGGCGAGCTGGTTGACGTTGTCGGTCAGCTTCGACCACGTGCCCGCGACGCCGTCGACCTCGGCCTGGCCGCCGAGCTTGCCCTCGGTGCCGACCTCGCGCGCGACACGCGTGACCTCGTCGGCGAACGAGGAGAGCTGGTCGACCATCGTGTTGATGGTGGTCTTGAGCTCCAGGATCTCGCCGCGCGCCGAGACGTCGATCTTCTTCGTCAGGTCGCCCTGCGCGACGGCGGTGGTGACCTGGGCGATGTTGCGGACCTGGTTGGTCAGGTTGTCCGCCATGAAGTTCACCGAGTCGGTGAGGTCCTTCCACGTGCCGGCGACGCCGGACACGCGCGCCTGGCCGCCCAGGATGCCCTCGGTGCCGACCTCGCGGGCGACACGGGTGACCTCGTCGCCGAACGCGCGGAGCGTGTCGACCATGCCGTTCAGGGTCTCGGCGAGAGCGGCGACCTCGCCCTTCGCCTCGACGGTGATCTTCTTCGAGAGGTCGCCGTTCGCGACGGCGGTGGCGACGGCGGCGATGTTGCGGACCTGGTTGGTGAGGTTGTCCGCCATCAGGTTGACGTTGTCGGTCAGGTCCTTCCAGGTGCCGGCGACGCCCTGCACGCGGGCCTGACCGCCCAGCCGGCCGTCGGTGCCGACCTCGCGCGCGACACGCGTGACCTCCTCGGCGAACGACGACAGCTGGTCGACCATCACGTTCAGCGTGGACTTGAGCTCCAGGATCTCGCCGCGCGCGTCGACGGTGATCTTCTGCGACAGGTCGCCGTTCGCGACGGCGGTGGCGACGTGCGCGATGTTGCGGACCTGGTTGGTCAGGTTGTTCGCCATGAAGTTGACGTTGTCGGTCAGGTCGCGCCACGTGCCCGCGACGCCCGGCACCGTCGCCTGACCGCCCAGCCGGCCCTCGGTGCCGACCTCACGGGCCACGCGCGTGGCCTCGTCGGCGAACGAGGAGAGCTGGTCGACCATCGTGTTGATGGTGGTCTTGAGTTCGAGGATCTCGCCGCGGGCGTCGATCGTGATCTTCTGGGTCAGGTCGCCGCGAGCGATGGCGGTGGTGACCGAGGCGATGTTGCGGACCTGGGTCGTCAGGTTGTTCGCCATGACGTTCACCGACTCGGTGAGGTCGCGCCACGTGCCCGCCACGCCCGGCACCTGGGCCTGACCACCGAGGCGGCCGTCCGAGCCGACCTCGCGGGCGACACGGGTGACCTCGTCACCGAAGCTCGACAGCTGGTCGACCATCGTGTTGATGGTGGTCTTGAGCTCCAGGATCTCGCCGCGGGCGTCGACGGTGATCTTCTGGGTCAGGTCGCCGAGCGCCACCGCGGTCGTGACCTGCGCGATGTTGCGGACCTGAGTGGTCAGGTTGTCCGCCATGAAGTTGACGTTGTCGGTCAGGTCGCGCCAGGTGCCGGCCACGCCCGGCACCTTCGCCTGACCACCGAGCTTGCCGTCCGTGCCGACCTCGCGGGCGACACGGGTGACCTCGTCCGCGAACGACGACAGCTGGTCGACCATCGTGTTCAGCGTGTTCTTGAGCTCCAGCATCTCGCCGGAGACGTCCACGGTGATCTTCTGCGTCAGGTCGCCGTTCGCCACCGCCGTCGCGACCTGGGCGATGTTGCGGACCTGGTTCGTCAGGTTGTTCGCCATCGAGTTCACGTTGTCGGTCAGGTCGCGCCAGGTGCCGGCCACGCCGGGCACCTTCGCCTGACCGCCCAGGCGACCGTCCGTGCCGACCTCACGGGCGACACGCGTGACCTCGTCGGCAAAGCTCGACAGCTGGTCGACCAGGCCGTTCACCGTCGAGCCGAGCGTCGCGAACTCGCCGCGCAGCGTCTGGTCCGACATGCGCTTGGTCAGGTCGCCCTCGGCGACGGCGGCGAGCACGCGGCTCAGCTCGCTCGTCGGCCGCATCAGGTCCTCGACCAGGCCGTTCACCGAGTCCGCGATCAGCGACCAGCCACCGGCGGTGCCCGCGGGCGCCACCCGTTCGGTGAGCCTGCCCTCCTGGCCCACCGCCTGGCGGACCCGGCCCAGCTCACCGGCGAGCCACTGGTTGCGCTCCGCGATCTCGTTGAACACGTCCGCGAGGGCCGACACGGGCCCGTTCCCCGGCACGACGAGCCTGCGGCGGAAGTTGCCGTCCCGCAGATCTCTCATGGCGGAGAGAACCCGATCGAGGGTCGCGTCCGTCTCTTCGTTGGCCGTGGTCACTCCAAGCCTCCGTGCCTCGGTGGTCGCAGCCAAGCCTGCCACGTTAGGTTGGGAGCGAGGTAACTTGATGCCGCTATGCACGCCAACTACCCGCAGGAGGCCGTGATGATTCGGCCGGCTGCGCTGGGCGACTGCCGATGAGCAGCGCCGTCGGGATCGACCTCGAAGGCTGGCAGCGGCTCGTGGACGGGTTGCGCGAAGCCGTCTTCGTCGTGGACCCGGCAGGAGTGGTGCGCGTGCGCAACGCCGCGGCCGCCGACCGGTTCCCCCGGCTCGGTCTCGGCGGGCACTTCGACGTGCACGTCGCGGGCCGCCAGCACGACCTCGGCGAGGGCTGGAGTGCCTGGTACTTCACGGACTCCACGCTCGATCACGCCCATCTGCGGCTAGCCGGCGGCACGTCGCGGGAACTGACCCTGAAGACGATCGTGCAGCTCGCGGCGGAGCTGCTGGGCGAGCACTGCGTCGCCGTGGTGCCCGCCACCCGTGATCGGCTCGAGTGGTGGCGGTGCGGCGGCGGCGAACCGACGGTCGTGCGCACGCCTCGCAGGGCCTCCGAGATCGCCGAGGTGCTGACCGGCACGGCGGCGCTGACCAGGATCACCTCTTTGGGTGAAGGCAGCTGGGGCGTGCCGGAGGACTTCGGCTGCGCGCTGGCCGTGCCACTGGGCGTCGGCGGTGCGCTGGTCGTGGCGCGCAAGGGCGACTTCGCGCCGAACGACGTCGAACGCGTCCGGCTGTTCGGCAAGCACGCCGCCACGGCGCTGGAGTCGTCGTCGAGGCTGACCGAGCAGCAGCGGACGATCGAGGTGCTGCGCTCGGCGTTGCTGCCGTTGCCGTTGCCCGAGGTGCACGGTGTGACGATGGCCTCTGTGTTCATCCCGGCCCACCAGCGCGCGATGGTCGGCGGCGACTTCTACGACGTGCACCCGCGCACGGACGGCTCGGCGACGTTCGCGCTGGGCGACGTCTGCGGCCACGGCCTGGAAGCCGCGGTCCACAGTGGACGCGTGCGGCAGTCCCTGCAGGCGCTGTCCCTGGTCGAGACGAACCCGGTGCGGCTGCTGCACCTGCTGAACACCTCGTTGCGCGCCACCGGTTCGAAGCTCTTCACCACGATCGTCGTCGGCGAACTGGTGCCGCTGGCGAACGGCGGCGCGCGGTTGTCGCTCGCGTCCGGCGGCCATCCCGCGCCGATGATCCTGCGGGCGGACGGCAGCGTGCACGAGGTGAGCGCGACCGGTGCGATCGTCGGCATCCTGTCGGACGTCCGGTTCTCCGGCGAACAGGTCACGCTGGCGCCGGGGGACACGCTGGTGCTCTACAGCGACGGGTTCACCGAGGCCCGTGCGCACACCGATCGCACGGAACTGTTCGGCGAGCAGCGTCTGCGGGCAGTGCTGAAGGAATGCAAGGGACTGCCGGCGGAGGAGATCGCGCGTCACTGCGAGCAGGTCGTGCTCAAGTGGCTGGACCGCGACGACCACGACGACCTGGCGTTGCTGGCTGTCCAGGCCGTGTGAGTGAAATTCCCGGTACAAGCGTTCATCGTCCGTTCGTTTGCCACGCAAGCTTGACCGGTTGAGATCTGCGCATGTCCCACTCTCACGATCACTCTCACGGTGATCACACGCACCACCACCACGAGGTAGAGCCGGTGGAGGGCAGCTGGCTCGACCCCGCGGACGACCGTCCGTCGTCGGTCGAACGCCGCAGGTTCCTCGCCGGCCTGGGCATCGCGGCCGGCGCCGTCGGAGCCGTGGCCGCCGGCACGGGCAAGGCCGAGGCGCACGTCCCGGTCAACCCCTGGGGCGGCGGTGAGCGCTGGTACTCGGGCGACCACCACATCCACACCCAGTACTCCGACGACGGCCAGTACACGATCGCGCAGCAGGTCGGGAAGGCACACGAGTTCGGCCTCGACTGGGTCGTCATCACCGACCACGGTGGCGTCGCGCACCAGAAGTTCTCGATCGACCAGATCACGCCGGACATCGAGCGCGTCCGCCGGTCGCAGCGCGACGTGCTGGTCTACCAGGGCCTGGAGTGGAACATCCCCGGCGCGGAGCACGCCACCGTGTTCATGCCGCCCGGCAAGCACACCGTCGACATCCTCAAGGCGTTCGAGCTGTCCTACGACGGCCGCATCGCGAACAACACCGAGTCGCTCGCCCTGGCCGCGCTGCGGTACCTGGAGGCGCAGGTCCTCTCCGGACGGACCGAGATCGCCCTGATGTTCGCGAACCACCCGTCGCGGCGCGGCGTGGACAGCCCGCACGAGATCCGCGGCTGGCGCGACGCGGCCCCCGGCGTCGCGGTCGGCATGGAGGGCGCGCCCGGTCACCAGGCCGCCGGCACGCCGAAGTCCGCGGGCGGCTCCGGTCGTGCCCGCGGTTACTACGACACCGCCGCACCGTTGCCGGAGTCGTTCCCCGGCTACCCGGCGGAGTCCTACCGCACGCACGGCGGTTTCGACTGGATGACCGCCAAGGTCGGCGGCCTGTGGGACTCGCTGCTCGCCGAGGGCAGGCCGTGGTGGATCACCGCGAACTCGGACGTGCACCAGGTCTTCAACGACACCCTCACCCCTGGCAAGCAGGACTACGCCACGACCGGCTCGAAGGGCGCGCCGATCGACTCGGGCGTCAAGCAGACCAACTACGGCGACTTCTTCCCGGGCCAGTACGGCGCGAACGTCGTCGGCGCGCGGTCGAAGTCCTATGTGGACATCATGCGCGGCCTGCAGTCGGGCAAGGTGCTGACCGTGCACGGCCGCCTGATCGACGGCCTGGAGCTGCGCGTGCGGTCGCGCGACGACCTGCGCGGCGTGACGCTGGGCGGGCGGACGTTCGTGCGCCGCGGCGGCGACGTCGAGATCACCATCGAGATCGACCGCGCCGACGGCCCGAACTTCTCCGGCGCCAGGCCCGTGCTGGCCAAAGTGGACCTGATCTCGGGCCCGGTGACCGGTCCGTCCGCGGACCGCGACCTGTTCCTGGCGCCGGAGACCGCCGTCGCGAAGACGTTCGAGGTGCCGCGCACCGGCAAGATCCGGTTCACGCACACCTTCAAGAACGTCGAGCGGTCGTTCTACCTGCGGCTGCGGGGAAGCGACGGCAAGCGGCTCACGTCGTCCGGTGACCCGGTGGTCGACGAGATCGCGAACTCGGACCCGTGGGCGGACCTCTGGTTCTACGCCAACCCCGTGTTCGTCGACGTGATCTGAGTCCTGTCAGGACTAGGTTGGCCGGGTGTCCATGAAGCGCGATCCCGACCGCCTGGTCCTGTTCGCCGACGCCGTGGTCGCCATCGCGATCACGCTGCTGGTGCTACCGCTGGTGGAGATCACCTCCGAACCGGGCTCCGAGCCCGCGAGCGAACTGGTCGCCCACCACTGGCCGCAGATCTTCAGCTTCCTGCTGAGCTTCGCGGTCATCGCGCACCTGTGGTTCACCCACCACCGGCTGTTCGAGAACGTGAAGCAGTACAGCTCGGTGCTCGTGGTGCTGAACATGGCGTGGCTGCTGACGATCGTGGTCCTGCCGTTCCCGACCGAGCTCGCCGGCCGGCCGGGTGACGACCACTTCACCCAGTTCTTCTACATCGGCACGATCACCGTCAGCAGCATGTTGCTGACCGCGATCACGCTGCTCGTGCACGGCAGCCCGGAGCTGGCCGTGGAGGCTCAAGGACTTTCCCGGCCGGTGGTGCTGCGGGCCATCACCCCGACCGTCGTGCTGCTGATCGCCCTCGTGCTGTCGCCGTTCATCAGCTACTGGGGTCTGCTGCTGTTGCTGGTCAGCCCGCTGGCGCAGCGGATCCGATGACGGCCAGCAGCTGCAGCTTCTCGTAGCTCTCGGTGCCGGGCGTGGCGGTGTAGACCAGCAGGAAGTGGTTCTGGTCCGGGTCGAGCAACGTCTGGCACTGCAGTTCCAGCGCGCCGACGCTCGGGTGGACGTACCGCTTGAACTCCTTGGGGCGCAGGCCGATCTCCTGGGCGTCCCAGACGGTCCTGAACTTCTCGCTGCGGGCCAGCAGGAGGTCGGTGTAGTGCGCGGCGCGGGAGCCGGGGCCGTGCCGCGTCAGGGCTTCACGCAGGCCCGACGCGAACATCCGGCCGAGGAACTCGTGGTCGGCGGGGTCGTACAACGCGCGGGCCGCGGGGTCGGTGAACCAGCGATAGCCGAGGCTCCTGGCCGGACCGGTGTACCGGCTCGCGTCACCGGTGAGCGCGATGCCGAGCGGGGTCTGGCGCAGCGTCTCGCCGAGTTCCGTGACGATCTCGGCCGGGGTGTCCTGGAGACGGTCGAAGATCCGTGCGAGGCCGGGGCTGACGTGCTCGCTGAGCGCGCCGCGGTGCGGTGGGCTGTGCCCGGCGAGCCGGAACAGGTGGTCGCGTTCGTCCAGCGACAGGTGCAGGCCCTGGGCGATCGCCGCGATCATCTGCTCGGACGGGTGCGTTCCGCGTTCCTGTTCCAGGCGCGCGTAGTAGTCGGTGGACATGTTGCACCGGGCGGCGACCTCCTCGCGGCGCAGCCCGCTGGTCCGGCGCCGGGATCCGCGCGGGAGTCCGATGTCCTCGGGCTGCAACGCCTCTCTGCGGCGCCGCAGGAACGCCGCCAGGCCGGCTCGGTCGATCGCCACGTCGGCTCCTCTCGTCTCCCTGTTTTCTAACGTGCGCGCGCCGCCGTAGCCACGGAGTGAGAGGTCCTGGATGCGGTGGTGCTGGTCCGGCCACTGTGGAGGACAACACCACCACGAGCAGGGGAGTGCGCGATGAGCAGGAAGTTCGACGTCGAGGTCCCGGACCTTACCGGCAGGCGGGCCGTCGTCACCGGCGCCAGCGACGGGGTCGGGCTCGGCATCGCCGGACGGCTCGCGGCGGCCGGGGCCGAGGTCGTCATGCCCGTCCGCAACCAGCGCAAGGGCGAGGCGGCGATCGCCGCGATCCGGCGGCATACCCCGGACGCCGACGTGTCGTTGCGCTCGCTCGACCTCTCCACGCTGGCCTCGGTCGCGGCCCTGGGCTCGGTGTTGCTGGAGGAGGGCAAGCCGATCCACGTCCTCGTCAACAACGCGGGCGTCATGACCCCGCCCGAGCGGCAGACGACCGCGGACGGGTTCGAGCTGCAGTTCGGCACCAACCACCTGGGCCACTTCGCTCTCGTGGACCACCTGCTGCCGTTGCTGAAGGCCGGCCGTGCGCGGGTGACCTCGCAGATCAGCATCGCCGCCAACCAGAACGCCATCAACTGGGACGACCTGAACTGGGAGCGCTCGTACAACGGCGGCAAGGCCTACAGCCAGTCGAAGATCGCCTTCGGGCTCTTCGGACTGGAGCTCGCCCGGCGCAGCGAGGCGGGCGGCTGGGGCATCACGAGCAACCTCGCCCATCCCGGCGTGGCTCCGACGAACCTGCTCGCCGCCCGGCCCGAGGTCGGCCGCTCCAGCGACATGGCGGGCGTGCGCGTGATCCGAGTCCTGTCCTCGGTGGGTGTCCTCGGCACCGTCGAGTCCGCCCAGCTCCCGGCGCTGCTCGCCGCGACGGCACCCGAGGCCGGCACGTTCTACGGCCCGAGCCGCTTCGGTCACCTCAGCGGGCCACCCGCCGAGCAGGCTCTCTACAGCCGTCTGCGCAGCACGGACGAGGCCCAGCGGGTGTGGCGGGTGTCCGAGGAGCTGGTCGCTAGCGGACTCCGTGCGGGCGGAACTGGACGCTGATCCTCGGCCCGACGACCTTCGAGGTCTTCGGGATGGCGTGCTCCCAGGTGCGCTGGCACGAGCCGCCCATCACGAGCAGATCGCCGTGCCCGAGCGCGTACTTGTGCGTCTCGCCGCCTCCGCGCGGCCGCAGCAGCAGGGCACGCGGGGTGCCGACGCTCAGGATCGCGACCATCGTGTCCTCGGTCTGGCCGCGGCCGATCGTGTCGCCGTGCCAGGCCACGCTGTCCCGGCCGTCGCGGTAGTAGCAGAGCCCGGCGGTCGTGAACGGTTCGTTCAGCTCGGGCAGGTAGTGCGTCGACAACGCCTCGCGGGCCGTGGTGAGCACGTCGAACGGCAAGGTGCCGCTGTAGAAGCAGAGCAGGCGCGGCACGTCGACCACGGCGTCGTACATCTGGCGGCGTTCGGCGCGCCACGGCACCTCGTCGACGAGCTGGTCGAACAACGCGTCGGCGCCCGCGAGCCAGCCCGGCTGGACGTCGATCCACGCGCCGTGGCCGAGTTCGGTGCGGCGCGGGGCGAGCGGGGCCAGTTCCGGCTCCGCGTCCAGGTCGAACAGTGATCCCTGGCGCATGGACCGCAGCATAATCGAACAGGTGTTCTATGGCCAACGAAGGTCGTTCGTAGCTGATAATGACGGCATGACTGGGGATGAGGAAGAGTTCGTGCAGGTTCACGAGAACGGCATGAACGTCGTGCGCGGGAAGGTGTTCGGGACCGTGGTGCAGTTGGAGAGCGTCAACGGCGACCTGGTCTTCCCCGCGCCGAAAGCCGCCTGGGACTAGGGCTTCAGCACGGCCCACACGGCGTCCGCGACGATCTCGCGCGCCTCGGCCAGGTCGAACACTCCGAGCAGGAACCTGCGCACCGACTCGTGCGCCGGTCCCATCACCACGGGCTCCAACGCCCACGGCGGGACCGTGCGCAGGTCGCCGGACGCCATCCGGTCGAGGAACCAGGCCAGGACCGGCGCGAACTCCGTCATCTTGGCCGCCGGGTCGGCGTGGTCCGGTGCGGCGTAGAGGAAACGCGCCCGGCTCGGGTTCGCCATGACCCAATCGAGGTAGCTCAGCGTCAGTGCGCGCACGCCCTCGGACGCCTTCTCCGCTTTCAGCGCGGGCAGCATCGCGGCGACGCACCGGGCGTAGCTGTCGGCGTAGAGCTGCGCGAACACGCCCGCGCGGCTGCCGAAGTGGTGGTAGATGCTGCCGTTCGACATGCCCGAGCGCTCGGTCAGCGCCGCGATCGTGACGGCGTCCAGGCCGCCTTCCTCGACGAGCCTGAGCGCCGCGTCGAGGAGAGACTGTCGTCGGTCGGACATGAGGGTTAGAGTACCGCTCTGGAGCGACGCTCCAGAGAAGGGGAGAGCAATGGCGCTGTCGATTCCCGGCCTGCTGCGCGATCGGGTCGCCCGCACGCCCGACGCTGAGGCGATGCGGTACCGCGACAACGGCGGCTGGGTGTCGCTCACGTGGTCCGAGCTGCAGGAACGAGTCGCCGCGGAGGCGTTCGGGCTGGTGGAGAAGGGCCTGCGCAAGGGCGACCGCGTCGCGTTGATGGGGCCCACGAGCATCGAGTGGATCGTCACCGACCTGGCCGTGCTCGCCGCCGGGGGTGCCACCACCACGATCTACCCGAACAGCACGGCCGCGGAGGTCGCGCACATCATCGGCGACTCCGGCAGCCGGATCGTCGTCGTGGAGACCGACGAGCACGCCGCGTCGATGCCGGACGGCGTCGAGGTGCTGCGGTTCGGCGCGGTTCCCCAGGTCTCGGGTGACTACGACGCGTTGATCGACGGGCTCGCGCAGGACGACCTCGCGACGTTGATCTACACCTCGGGCACGACCGGCACGCCCAAGGGCGTCGAGCTCACCCACGAGAACTGGCTGACGACGGCGGAAGCCGTTGCGTCCCTGGGCATTCTGCAGCCGACAGACCTGCACTTCCTGTGGCTGCCGCTGTCGCACGCGTTCGGCAAGGTGCTGACGATGGCGATGATCGCCGCGGGCGTGCCGACCGCCGTCGACGGCAGCGTCGAGCGGATCGTGGACAACCTCGGCGAGCTGCGGCCGTCCATCGTGGCCGCCGCGCCGCGCATCTTCGAGAAGATCCACGGCCGGATCGTCGCGGGAGCGCGGGAGAAGGGCGGCGTCACCGAGAAGATCTTCCGGTGGGCCGACCGCGAGCACGGCCCGGCGACGCGCTGGCTCGCGGATCGCCTGGTGTACCGCAAGTTGCGCGACCGCGTCGGCGGCCGGATCCGCTACTTCGTGTCGGGTTCCGCGCCGCTCGCACCGGAGATCGCGGAGTTCTTCGAGCGCGCCGGCATCACGATCCTGGAGGGCTACGGGCTCACCGAGTCGTCCGCGGCGACGTTCTTCAACCGGCCGGGCATGATCGCGATCGGCACGGTCGGGCCGCCGATCCCCGGCATGGAGGTCAAGATCGCCGAAGACGGCGAGGTGCTGCTGCGCGGCCCCGGTGTCATGCGCGGCTACCACAACCGGCCGGACGCCACCGCCGAGTCGCTGGTCGACGGCTGGCTGCACACCGGCGACATCGGTGAGCTCGACGACGCGGGCCGGTTGAAGATCACCGACCGCAAGAAGGAACTGATCAAGACCTCGGGCGGCAAGTACGTGGCGCCGACCCGGATCGAGAGCATGATCAACGCGGCGTCGCCGTACATCAGCAACGTGATCGTGCACGGCGACCGGCGCAAGTACTGCGTGGCGCTCGTGACGCTCGACCCGGACACCGCGGCGGGGCTCACGGACGCCGAGTCCGAAGTGGACAACGCGATCAAGTCCGTCAACGCGCAGCTCGCACGACATGAGACGATCAAGCGGTTCGCCGTGCTGGAGCACGACTTCAGCGTCGAGGACGGGTTGCTGACCGCGTCGCTGAAGCCGCGCCGCCGGGAGATCGAGAAGCGCTACTCCGACGTTCTCGACAGCCTGTACTGAATCAGACCAGTGGGCCGTAGAGGTGGTTGCCCGCGGCCTGCGGGTCGGTGCTGGTGAAGTACTCCCTGGTGGCGACCGAGATCTCGGCGCGCGTCAGGTAGCCGCTGGCGTCGGTGTCGAGCAGGCGGAACGACTCCTCGGCGGCGGGCAGGGGAGTGCCGTAGCCGCCCTGCAGCCGCAGCCAGTCGTTCATGCTCAGCCTGCCGTCGCCGTCCTCGTCGCCGATGACGAGCAACGCGTCGATGGCCGGCTGGAAGACCGTGTCGTAGCCGTCGCCCTCGGCGAGAACCGCCATGCCCGCGACGAACTCGCTGCGGGAGACGCGGCCGTCACCGTCGGTGTCGAGCGATCCGACGAGCGAGTTCCACACCTGCTGGAACCCGTCGGCCACCGACTTCGCGCGCTCGGAAGCGGGGTCGTAGCCGCACGCCGTGACGATCTCCTCGCCGCGCTGAACGAAGTCCTCGTGCTCGACGTACCCGTTGCCGTTGGCGTCGAAGTGGTTGAAGAAGTTGTCCCACTTGCGATCCAGCAGTGCCTGCGTCATTTTTCCCTCTGATGTCAACGAACTGGTGATCGACTTCGGGATCGGCAGGGCGGCCGGTGTTCTTGCGGTGATCAACCGCTTCGGGTGAATGTTTCGGTGTCGCCTGGAATTGCCGCGAACCGCCCACCGGCGGAAGTGGTGGGCGGTTCGCACGACGTTCGGTCAGCGGCGGCCGCGCGGTTCGTCGTCGCGCTCGACCTCGACGCGTTCCTTGCGGACCTCGCCCTTGATGTCCTTCTGCTCGGTGACCGCGTCCTTCTCCAGCCGCACTCGTTCCACGGCCTCGGTGCGCTTCTGCACCACCGGTTCCTCGCGGTGCAAGGTGATCTCCGCCTGTTCGTCGGCGAACGCCTTGCCGGTGCTGCCTTCCGCGGGCTCGCGGACGACCCGGACCTCCTCGTGCGTGACCGGCACGGTGATGTTGCGCTGCTCGGTGACCGTGTGCTTGACCAGCCGCACCCGGCCCGTCTCGACGCTGCGGGTGCCGACGTCGAGCTTCTCCTCCGAGAGCGTGACCTCGGCCGCGTCGCCCGTGCCACGTCCGGCGCCGCGCTGCCCAGCGGCCTGCCTGCCGTTGCCGCCCTTGGCGGCCTTGCCGTCGAGCCGGTCGTGCTCACCGGTCTTGGCCTGCGGGATCATCCCGTAGTGCCGGTAGAGCGCCTCCTGCTCCTGGTCCGACATGTGGTCGCCGGAGGTGTGCATGCTCGGCGACTCCTTCACCTGCTCCTTGGTGACGGGGACGGTGATCGCGCCGCCCGCCACCTGTCCCTGCTGGATCGGGACGAAGCTCTCCTTCATGCCGAACAGTCCGGTGTGGACCTCGGCCCACATCGGCTTGCCGGTGCCGTCCTCGAGCCACACCCGCTTGACCGAACCGATCTTCTCACCCCGGTTGTCGATCACGTCGCAGTCGTACAGAGCCTCAACGTGCGTCTGATCGATCATCGTGTCGTCCCTCCGCGTTTGGCTGTTGCCTGTGAACGCGAAGTACCCGCCGCTGTGAGCTCAATCGCGGGGGCCCACCGACCGGGCTACCGTGCCCGCGTGGCGAATTCAGTCGACTGGGCGACCCCTCACCACGCGATGACGCCCTCGTCGTCGTAGAAACCACCGCGCGGCCCGTCGTCGGGCAGGGTGGCGAGCCGGAGCGCGATCGCGGCGCCCTGCTCGGGTGTGCGCGGTGAGGCGAAGCCGGTGAAGTCGGTCGCGACGTAGCCGGGGCAGCAGGCGTTCACGATGACGTTCGTGCCGTCGAACGCCCGCGCGTACTGGACGGTGATGCTGTTGAGCATCGACTTCGACGGTGCGTACGCCGCCATGATCGGGCCGGTCCGCAACGCCAGCGACCCCATGTTGCTCGACACGTTGACGATCCGCGGCGAGGCGGCCTGGCGCAGCAGAGGGAGCATCGCGTTCGTGACCCGGACGACCCCGAACACGTTGGTGTCGAGGACGGTGTGGACGACGTCGAGGTCGAGCGTCGTCGGATCCTGCGCTCCCGCGTCGGTGCGCCCGCCGATGCCGGCGTTGTTGACGAGCACGTCGAGCCGCTCGATCGTCGCCGCGGCCTCCGCGACGCTGTCGTCGGAGGTGACGTCCAGCGCGACCCCGAACGCGTCGATTCCGTTGGCGCGCAAGCGCTCGACGGCCTCCTTGCGGCGAACGTCGTCCCGTGCGCCCACCGCGACTCTGAAGCCGAGCGCCCCGAGCCCGTGGGCGATGGCGAAGCCGATTCCCTTGTTCGCGCCGGTGACCAGCGCGGTCTTCTTGTTCACGTCTTCATGTTCGGCTCGCTGTGGGCGTGCTGTCCAAGATCGATTCAGTAAGCTCTGATACCTCACGGGTATTAGGCTTGGTCCGTGGACGATCTGGAGACCCGCGAGCTCAGGTATTTCGTGGCCGTCGCGGAGGAACTCCACTTCGGACGTGCCGCCACACGGCTCGGGATCGCCCAGCCGCCTCTGTCGCGGGCGATCACCCAGCTGGAACGACGACTCGGCGTCCGGCTCCTCGACCGCGACCGGCGCGGCGCGGAGCTCACCGACGCGGGCCGGGTGTTGTTGCGGGAGGCCAGAACGGCGCTCGACGCGGTCGCGGCCGCAGTCCGCCGGACCCGTCGCGCCGGTGACCCGGAACGCCCGCTGGTGCTCGTGACGAAGGCCGGGGCGTCCCACGAGCTGTTGCGGGCGCTGCTCGACGTCCTGACCGACCCGGTCGAGGTCCTGCTGTGCGAGGTGGGGGAGCAGGCGCACCGGCTCCGCGACGGGCAGGCCGACATCGCGTTGATGCACCGCCCGTTCGACGACCTCGCGGGGTTCGACACCGCCGACCTCCACACCGAGAGCCAGGTGGCGATCGTCCCGGCGACGCATCCGCTCGCGGCCAGCGAGAGCCTCACGATGGCGGAGGTCAGCCACGTGCCGGACCTGCCGATCGCCCGCTGGCCCCGGCTCGACGGGACCTACCCGGACGGCCCAGGTCCCGAGGTGCGCACCCAGTCGCAACTCGCCCAATTGGTGGCGCTCGGCAGGACCCTGCTCGTCATCCCCGCCTCCAGCCGCGCCTGGCAGTGGCCGGAACACGTCGCGGTGCCCGTCGTGGACGCGCCGGACGTCACGACGGTGCTCGCCTGGCCGCCGGGCTCGCCAGTGGAGTCACTGGTCCGCTCGGCGGCCGAGCTGAGCTTCTAGTCGCAGACGGCTCCGCGTGAGGCCGAGCCGACCAGCTTGGCGTACTTGGCGAGCACGCCGCGTTCGTAGCGCGGAGGCAGCGGCGCCCAGCCCTCGCGACGGCTGTCCAGGTCGGCGTCGACGTCGAGCGTGCCCTTCGCGACGTTCAGCGTGATCTGGTCGCCGTCGCGCACGAACGCGATGGGCCCGCCGTCGACCGCCTCCGGTGCCACGTGCCCGACGCAGAGTCCTGTCGTGCCACCGGAGAACCGGCCGTCGGTGAGCAGCAGGACGTCCTTGCCGAGGCCCGCGCCCTTGATCGCCGCGGTGATCGCGAGCATCTCGCGCATGCCCGGCCCGCCCTTGGGGCCCTCGTAGCGGATGACCACGACGTCGCCGGAGGTGATGGTGCCGTCCTCCAGCGCGTCCATCGCGGCGCGCTCGCGATCGAACACCCGCGCGGTGCCCGTGAAGACGTCCGAGTCGAAGCCCGCCGACTTGACCACAGCGCCCTCCGGGGCGAGCGAGCCTTTGAGGATCGTGATGCCGCCGGTGTGGTGGATGGGCTTGTCGAGCGCGCGCAGCACGAGGCCGTCGGGGTCGGGCGGGTCGATGTCGGCGAGGTTCTCGGCGACCGTGCGGCCGGTGACGGTGAGGCAGTCGCCGTGCAGCAGACCGGCGTCCAGCAGCGCCTTCATCACCACGGGCACGCCGCCGATGCGGTCGACGTCCGTCATCACGTGGCGTCCGAACGGCTTCACGTCGGCCAGGTGCGGCACGCGCGAGCCGATGCGGCTGAAGTCGTCCAGGTCCAGCTCGACGCCGGCCTCGTGCGCGATCGCGAGCAGGTGCAGCACCGCGTTGGTGGAGCCGCCGAACGCCATCACGACGGCGATGGCGTTCTCGAACGCCTCGCGCGTCATGATCTGCCGCGCCGTGATGCCCTTGCGCAGCATCTCGACCACGGCCTGACCGGAGCGGCGAGCGAACCCGTCCCTGCGGCGGTCGGTCGCCGGGGGAGCGGCACTGCCCGGCAACGACATGCCGAGGGCCTCGGCCGCGCTGGCCATGGTGTTCGCCGTGTACATGCCACCGCACGCGCCCTCGCCGGGGCAGATCGCGCGTTCGATCAGGTCGACGTCCTCACGGCTCATCAGCCCGCGCGCGCAGGCCCCGACGGCCTCGAACGCGTCGATGATCGTGACTTCTTTTTCGGTGCCGTCGGTCAGCGTGACCCGGCCGGGCAGGATCGACCCGGCGTAGAGGAACACGCTGGCCAGATCGAGCCGCGCCGCCGCCATCAGCATGCCGGGCAACGACTTGTCGCAGCCCGCGAGCAGCACCGACCCGTCCAGCCGCTCGGCCATCATCACGGTCTCGACGCTGTCGGCGATCACCTCGCGCGAGACCAGCGAGAAGTGCATGCCCTCGTGGCCCATCGAGATGCCGTCCGACACCGAGATCGTGCCGAACTCCAGCGGATACCCGCCCGCGGCGTGCACGCCGTCCTTCGACGCCTTCGCGAGCCGGTCGAGCGACAGGTTGCACGGCGTGATCTCGTTCCACGACGAGGCTACGCCGATCTGCGGCTTCTCCCAGTCCTCGTCACCCATGCCGACGGCCCGGAGCATGCCGCGCGCGGCGGTGCGCTCCAGGCCGTCGGTCACGTCGCGGCTGCGTGGCTTCACGTCCGGTGTCTCGGTCATGAGCGCACGCTAGTACGTGTCAGCTGGGGTTGGCTGCGTGAGTCAGCGTCTCCCAGGCGATGAACAGGTTGTCGGTCCCGTGTGGACGCTTCGACTCCGTGTAGATCTTGGTGTTCGCCATCGCGATGCCCAACCGGGTGTTCAGCGCGTTGTAGCTGACCTCCGGCGTCGGCCCGAGCTCACGACTGAGCGTGCCGCCGCACAGCCAGGACGGCATCGGCTCGCCGTTCTGGTACTTGCTGTGCAGGCCCCACGCGTGGCGCATGCGGTCCTTGATCTCGCCCCAGATGTCCTGGCCCTGGATCCACGCGGTCTCGGCGAGGTGCGAGGCCGCGCTCAGCCCGTACGCCGTGTGCGCGAAGTCGCGGCAGGTCTCCTGGGTGAGGCCGTCGACGAACGTGGACTGGTTGTGCCAGTAGGAGATGATCTCGGCCCTGGTGTCGATGCCACTGCCCGGCGGCGTCCTCGGCAGCGCGCCGTCGGTGGTCAGGTAGATGAACGCCTGGATGCGCGTCCGGAAGATGCCGATCGCCTTGTCGTAGGCGGCCTTGTCCTCCAGGTACACGGCGATGCCGATCGACGCCTCCATCATGCTGAGTTCCCAGTTGCCGTTGGTGTTCGCGCGGCCGTTCTGGATCTCGGGCAGGTAGACGTTGCGCAGCATCGTGCCGAACCTCGCGCTGTTGGGCCAGGTTCCGTAGACGTGCTTGATGATCTCGGCGGCCTTGGGCCAGCTGCTGGCCGACCACGCGGTCTGCAGCGGGGCGTTGGAGTTGGTGTGGTCCCGGATCGTGGCCGACCACGCGTCCATGATCTGGATCGCCTTGGTCGCGTACCTGGCGTCACGGGTGACGTACCAGGCCAGGGAGAGCGTGTAGGCGGCGAGCGCGTCCTCGCGTTCGTCGGTGCAGCCGTTGTTGGGATTGCTGACGGGACCGCATTCCACGACGGCGCGAGGCTTCGGCGTGCGGTTCAGGTCGGCGTACTTCGTCGCCATCATGCGGTCGTAGGCCGTCTTCCACGGCTGTGCGCCGGCCTGGACCTTGGTGCGCATGAAGTCGAGCTGTGGCCGGGAGACCACGACTCCCGGGTGGACGAACGTCGCCGGCGCCGCCGAAGCGCTCGGGCCGGTGACCGGGACCAGAAGGGATGCCAGCAGTGCGATCAGCACCGTGCAGGAGCGGGTGACCATGCGGCCAGTGTTAGTGGTCTATACCTTTGCGGTCAATCATTCCGGAACAAGATTCACGTCGATGAACCGGTTCACATGACTGAACAATGCGGCCGGGGTTGGAAATGTGTTTGAACCCGTTGTCGCGGCCCGCGAAGCTGCTGTCCATGAGCACCCGACGCTTCGTCTTCCTCGATCCCGACGGCGGTGCCGGCGACGAGTGGTTGCTTCCGCGGTGCGGGCACGTGGAACCACGGAGCTGACCGTTCTGCGGTTGGACGAGAGCCGGATCCGGGAGGCCGACGAGGCGTGGATCCCGGTGATCACACCGGACGGGCCCGGCCTGCTGGTGTGGTGCAACTCGGACTGAAACCGTTCACCGCGGCCGGACAGCGAAGAGCCCCGGTGCGCGGGAGGGGCACCGGGGCTCTTCGGGTCCAGCAGGGTCAGAGCGTCACTCGCGGCACTTCTTGCCGGTGTTGACGCAGTTGACGAGGCGGTTCATGATCTTCTGCGACATCACGTTGGCGAAGTCGTCGTGGTCGGTGAGCGGGTTGTGCTCCTCCTCCGGGAAGGAGTCGACCAGGTAGCGACCTTCCTTCTGGACGTCCAGCGGGATGTTGTAGGTCAGGGAGATCCGCAGCTGCGGAACAGCCTTGAAGCCCTGCTTGCACTTGCCGTTCTGGTCGGGGAACACGATGTGGTCCCGGTGGTTGGCCGAGTCGATGTTCTTGCCGTCCCAGCAGCTCGGGAAGTCGTGGACGCGCTTGACCTTCGCGCCCTGCGGGCAGATCGGGTACTTGTCCATCAGGACCTTGTCCTCGAAGCCGGAGCAGGTCCACGACGCCTTGGCGTTCTTCGGGCCGTTCTGGCCGGCCTTCGCGTCACCGTAGAGAACGCGGAGGAACTTCGGCATCGCGACGACCTTGCCGGTCGGGCTGCCGCGGAACTGCAGGTCGACGACGGCGGGGCGCTGGATCTCGCCCTCGTTGCCCTCGAGCTCGTTCTCGGCGTTCTCCTCCGGGTTGTTCTGGTTCTTCTTGGCCTCGGTGCCCTCGGCCTGGGCGGCGTCGGCGTTCTCGCCGCCGTTGTCGAGGCCTTCCTCACCCGCGGCCTTGTCCTTGACCGCACAGGCGGCGGCCGGGTTCAGGTCGGGAGCCTGCTTGCCCTGGCGGCTGAACGCCAGCATCATGCGGTTCAGGATGGCGGCGCGCTTCTCGCGCGTCGGGCCGACGATGATGTTGTCGCGGTCCTGGGCCTTGACCGAAGCGACCTTCTTCTCGGCTTCCTCGGTCACCTTCTCGATGTTCTCGAGTTCCTTGTCGATCTCCGCCTGGGCGGCGTCCGGCACGTCCTCGGGCAGCAGCGACGCGACGTCGGGGCACTCGAGCGCGGGCGCGGCCTTGGCGGCCTTGTCCTTGTCCTGCTGAGCCTTGTCGTCCTTCTTCGGCGGAGCCTGCTCCTCCGGCGGTGCGGCCTCTTCCGCTTCCTCGTCGACGATGCGCACGACGGGCCAGAAGTACGCGGACTTGTCACCGTTCTTGCAGGTCGTGCCTGCCGCCTGCAGCGACTGGTTGTTGGAGTCCGCGTTCGTGGAGAGGTTGCCGACGTAGTCGTGCAGGTGCTGGGCACCGTTGCGGACACCAGGCTGCGCGATGAAGTTGTCCGGGTTGAAGTGCCCGTTCTCGTTCCGGCCGCAGTTGACGGTGAACGTGCCTGTGGTGGCGTCGTTCTCCGGCTTTGGTTTCTTGACGTTCGGCTTCACCTTGGTGATGTCGACGAACAAGCTCTTGTCCGGACCGTCGGCGAGCGCGGCGCCATCAGAAGAACTGATGGCCACCACCGCGGCACCGCCCGCGACCACGGCCATCGCCGCCGCGGCGGCGGTGAGCCAGATCGTGGATTTCCTCCGGTGAATAGCCATTTGCCACCTCGTGGTAGTCCGATAAAACGGCATGGTGAAGCTGACGGCGGTATGGGGCCGCTATCTTCGGGATTGAACCTGGGTGTGCTGTTTTTAAAACGAGCGAGATTTCCGCCGTGATTTCTTCGATCGGGATATCATTCGCATCCCCACCAGCGCGAGCGCGAGCACCCCGATGGCGGCGAAGAAGACGCCGTTGTTGTCCCCGAACACGCCTTGCTCGGCGGTGCGGGTGAACCTGGTGCCCTCCGGCACGGTCGGGATCACGCCGTCGGTCGGGTTCGCTGACTGGTCGGCGGGCTGGTCACCTGTCGCGTCCGGTGCCCCGCTGTTGTCCGCGGGCGGTGGAGGCGCGAGTGGTTGCGGTGATTCCAGTCCGGCGAAGTCGACGCGACCGGTCTCCTCGAGCACCTTCATGTGATCGAAGACGGTGATCATCGCTTGCGTGGAAAGGATGCGGATGAGCTCGTTCTTGGTGCCCGCCCGGATCTGCGCGGCATAGGCGTAGACCTTGCCGTGCGCCGCGCGGAGCCGGTTGGCGAACACGGCGTCGAACTCGTCGCCGTTCGCCGCGTCCATTTCGGCGAGCCAGCCCTTCTGCTCGTCCGAGGCCTCCGTGGGCAACGTGTGGCCGAGCAGAACGCCCGCCCGGTTCACCACGTTGTCCAAGAGCGTGTGCCCCTCGATGAGGTGCTTGCAGGCCTCTTGGATCTTGGGCTGGTCGGCGCGCTTGGCCTTGCCCTTCTCGCCTGCGGGCTTCTCCCACAGCCCGGCCTGCTTGACCCGGTTCATGAAGTCCCGGTCAGCCGGTCCGAGCGGCCCCCACTGCGTCTGGACGACCTCGTCGCCCGTCCCGCCGCTGCCGGGCGGCGGGGTGGAGATGGGGGTGGACGGCGTCGTGCTGGGCTGACCGATCGCGCTCCCCGTGTTCAGGAGCACCGCCAGCGCACAGCCGGCCAGCGCGACCATCAGTCGCGTCGGCTTAGCCAGATCCATGGAGAGTCGCACGACCGGGGATACGGCCAGGAATGGGAGAGCGCCTCAGTTCGAGACGTCTCCGTTATCGAAACGTTATCGCCGAGGCCGCAACCCCGGCCAGGTCTGCGCTCAATGCCCCGCATAGGGTCGTGAGCATGAGCAAGCGTTTTGTGGCGTTGGGGGACTCGTTCACCGAGGGTGTGGGCGATGACGACGCCAGTCGACCGAACGGTGTGCGGGGCTGGGCGGACCGCGTCGCCGACGTGCTGGGCGCGGCGGACCCCGAGTTCGCCTACGCCAACCTGGCCGTGCGCGGCCGGCTGCTGCCGCAGGTGCTGGGCGAGCAGCTCGAACGCGCTCTCGCGATGAAGCCGGACCTCGTCTCGCTCTACGCGGGTGGAAACGACCTCATGCGTCCGAAGGTGGACATCGACGCGTTGATGCGCCGCTATCGCGCGGCCGTCGCGCGGTTGGTCAACGCGGGCGCACGCGTAATCCTGTTCACGGGCGTCGACGGCGGGGACGACCCGGTGTTCCGCAAGATGCGTGGTCGCGTGGCCATCTACAACGAGCACGTGCGCGCGATCGCCGCCGAACACGACTGCGTGCTGGGTGACATGTGGAACATGCGGCAGCTGCGCGACCGCCGCATGTGGTCCGCGGACCGGCTGCACCTCAACTCGCTCGGGCACACCGAGGTCGCGATCTCCGTTCTGGAGGGCCTGGGGGTCGAGCACGCGCTGGAGCGGGCCCTGCTCGGCGTGGCTCCACTGGTCGACCGTCGCGTGCGGCGGGCCGAGGACTGGCAGTGGGCTCGTGAGCACGTCGTGCCGTGGGTGATGCGACGGGTGCGCGGGGAGTCCTCCGGGGACGTGATCCGGGCGCGCCGTCCGGAGCTGCTGCCGCCGTCTTAAGTAGAACGTGTTCCTTGGCGCGGTCGCTTCTAACGAGGCGACCGCGCTTTGGTGACGGCTTTCCCCGCGATTCTTTGCAGATAGAACGCGTTCTAGAAGTTGCTTGGGTCTGGATGGATGCAGATCCCTAACGTCAGTGCGCATGCGTCGCAGGACCGCACTGATCGCACTCACGATCTGCGCGTTGCTCGCCGGATGCGGAAGCAGGCTCACCGACGAGCAACGGGCCGCACTCGTCGTGCCTCAAGGAGGAACGGCGGGCACTCAGGACGGCGCGGTGACCGGTGAGGACGGCGCCGTGTCCGAGGGCACCGCGGAACAACCGGGCGCCGCGAACCCGCAGGAGCCGAACAAGCAGCCGAACCCGCCGGGCAGCATCGCGGGCGGTTGCCAGGGCACCGGCGGCGCCACGGACAAGGGCGTCACGGCCGGCGAGATCACGATCGCCAACATCTCCGACATCAGCGGCCCGGTGCCCGGCATCTTCCAGTCGGCGCAGCAGGCGACCAAGGCGTTCGTCGAGTACTTCAACGCCACCCAGGGCTCGGTGTGCGGACGCAAGCTCAAGCTCGTCTCGTTCGACTCGCGCACCGACAGCGGCGGCGACCAGCAGGCCACCTCCCAGGCCTGTGAACAGGCCTTCGCGCTGGTCGGCTCGATGTCGGCGTTCGACCAGGGCGGCGGACCGGCGGCGGCCGGGTGCGGCATCCCGGACCTGCGTGCCTCGACGGTCACCGCGCAACGTCAGCGCACGCCCGTGAGCTTCGGTGTCGCCTCGAACGTCGTGAACCTCGTGTCGTCGGCCGGGCCGGACCTGGTCAAGTCGAGCTTCCCCGGCGGCATCAACGCGGCCGCGTACCTCTACCTCAACGCCGACGCGAGCGCGCAGAACGCCAAGAGCATGCAGAAGGCGGCGGAGGCGCGCGGGATCAAGTTCGTCTACTCGCAGGCCATCGACATCACCGACGTCAACTACGCGCCGTACGTGGCGAAGCTGAAGGAGACCGGCACCAAGATCGTCTACTGGATCGGGTCCGCGCAGTACGCGGTGCGGTTGCAGCAGGCCATGCGGCAGCAGGGGTACACGCCGGAGGCGTTCATCACCGACCCGTCCGCCTACGACCCGCAGTACATCAAGCAGGGTGGGGCGGCGGTCGACGGCACCGTGGTCTACACGAACGGCGCGCTCTTCGAGGAGTCGAACGCCCAGGTGGCGCTGTACAAGCAGTGGCTCGGCCGGGTGGCTCCCGGAGCGGCGCCCTCGTACTTCGGGATGTTCGCCTGGTCGGCGGCGCGGTTGTTCGTCACCACCGCCGCGAAGGTCGGGCCTCAGTTGACCCGCAAGGCGATGCTGGAGGCGGTGCGCGGGGTGCACGACTTCACGGCCGAGGGGATGGTCGCGCCGCAGGACGTCGGTGGCAAACGGACTTCGGCCTGCATGACGCTGGTGCGGCTGAAGGGCGGGGCGTGGTCGCGACTCGCGCCGGCGTCCGGGTACTCGTGCGGGACGTTGATCGACACGGGGGTGGGCGGATGACGGGGAAGCGTGCCTGCCTGGCCTTCGGCCTGGTCACGGGGAGCGGCGCATGACGGCACTCCTCGCCTACACCATCTTCGGCCTGGTCACGGGTGGCGCGTACGCCGTCGTGGCCGGCGGTCTCGTGCTGACCTACAGCACCTCCAAGGTGTTCAACGTCGGTCACGGCGCGATCGGCATGGTCATGGCGTTCCTCTACTGGGAACTCGCCGAGAACCGCGGCCTGCCGCAGTGGCTCGCGTTGCTGCTCGTGGTGGGGGTGTGCGCGCCGCTGTTCGGGCTGGTGATCGAGCGGTTCATCATGCGCAGGCTCGCGGGCGCGCCGATCGGGATCACGCTGGTGGCCGGGGTCGGCGTGCTGGTCGGGCTCATCGGGGTGGCGCAGGTGATCTGGCCGCCGCAGGCGCGGCCGGTGCGGCCGTTCCTCGACCAGCTCGGCATCCACATCGGACAGTCGTTCGTCAGCGGGCACGACCTGGTGACGCTGGCCTGCGCGGTGCTCGTCGCGGGCGGCTTGTACGTGCTGCTGAACCGGACGCGGACCGGGCTCGCGATGCGGGCGTGCGTCGACGCGCCGGAACTGGCCGCGCTCTACGGGACGCGGCCGCATCGGTTGTCGGCGCTGAGCTGGGCGATCGGGTCGGCGCTGGCCGCGCTGGGCGGGATCCTCCTGACGCCGGTCGTGCAGCTCGACTACGTGACGATGACGTTGCTCGTGATCACCGCGTACACCGCCGCGCTGGTCGGGCGGTTGACGAGTCTGCCGTGGACGTTCGCCGGTGCTTTGGGGCTCGGGCTGGTGCAGTCCTACGCCGTCGCCTACCTGCCGTCGTCGCCGTTCTGGATCTCGTTCCGGGCGGCGATTCCGGCGTTGCTGCTGTTCGTCGTGCTGCTCGCGATGCCGCAGTCGCCGTTGCGCATCGGCGGCGTCAGAGGAACGCGCGGGGTGGCGGTGCCCAACGCGCTGACCACCGGTGTGGGCGCCGGGTTGTTCGCGGGTGTGGTCGTCGCGCTCGCGTTGCTGGTGGACTCGGTGGTGGCCGGGCAACTCGCGCTGGCGCTGGTGTTCGGGATCGTGCTGTTGTCGATGGTGCTGCTCACCGGGTACGGCGGAGTCGTCTCGCTGGGGCAGTTCACGTTCGTCGGCGTGGGCGCGGTGACCGTGGCACGGCTCGGATCGGCCTCTCCGCTCTCGTTGCTCATCGGGGCGGGGGTCGCGGCGGCGGTCGGAGCGCTGATCGCGTTGACGGCGTTGCGGGTCAGCGGGTTGTACCTGGCGCTGGCGACGCTGGGATTCGCGCAGCTCATGGACAAGCTCGTGTTGCAGTCGCCGGTCGCGTTCGGCGTGCGGGGCAGCCTGCAGGTGCCGCGGATGGTCGAGTCCGCGACGGGGCAACTGCTGCTGGCGGCGGGCGTGTTCGTGCTGGTCGGGATCGGGGTGCTGGCGGTCAGGCGGGGACGGCTCGGGCGGCGGATGATCGCGGTCAAGGACAGCTCGGCGGCGTGCGCGACGCTGGGGTTGAACGTGCGCTGGATCCGGGTCTGGGTGTTCTCGCTGTCGGCGGCGATCGCGGGGCTGGCGGGCGGGTTGTTCGCGCAGTTGCGGGAAACCGTTGCCGCGAGCGACTTCCAGCTGTTCAACAACCTGCCGTTGCTGCTGTTCGCGGTGATCGCGGGCGTGACGTCGGTGTCCGGCGCGTTGCTCGGCGGGGTGCTGCTGATGCTGCTTCCCGTGCTGCAGAGCGGTTTCCCCGCGTTCGCGGGGGTGGCGGTCGTGCTGCTCGGCGTCGCGGCGGCCGGACTCGCGCGCGATCCGAACGGACTGGTCAGCTGGGGTTTCCGGGCCTGGTCCTGGCGGCGCGCATGAGCACGTTGCGGGTGGAGGGCGTGACGGTCCGCTTCGGCGAGGTGACCGCGGTCAACGACGTGTCGCTGGTCGTCGAACCCGGCGTCACCGGCCTGATCGGGCCCAACGGCGCGGGCAAGACGACGTTGTTCGACGTGATCAGCGGCCTGCGGAAGCCGTCGTCGGGCCGGGTCACGCTGGACGACGCGGACATCACCTCGCTCGGCCCGCACCAGCGGTCCAGACTCGGTGTCGCGCGGACGTTCCAGCGGCTGGAGGTCTTCGGGTCGCTGACGGTCTCGGAGAACGTGCTGGTGGCGCTGGAAAGCCGGCGCCGGCCCGCGAAGCTCGCGCAGGAGTTGCTGGAACGGGTCGGGATCGCGGAGTTCGCCGGAAACCAGGCCGACACCGTTCCGACCGGCGCCGCGCGACTGCTGGAACTGGCTCGCGCGCTGGCCACCGACCCGGTGTTGCTGCTGCTGGACGAGCCGTCGTCGGGGCTCGACCGCGCGGAGACCGACGCGTTCGGCGAGTTGCTGCGGCAACTGAGCGCCGAGGGCCGTTCGGTCGTGCTGGTGGAGCACGACATGGACCTCGTGATGGGCTACTGCGACCACGTGCACGTGCTGAACCTGGGGCGGCTGCTGGTGTCCGGAACGCCGGACGTCGTGCGTGCGCATGAGGGTGTCCGGGAGGCGTACCTCGGATGATCGACCTGACGGACGTCCACGCCGGCTACGGCCGGATCGAGGTGCTGCGCGGGGTGTCGCTGAACGTGCCGCGCGGGACCGTCACCGCGTTGCTGGGCCCGAACGGCGCGGGCAAGTCGACGCTGGTCAAGGTCCTCAGTGGACAGCTGCGGGCGACCTCCGGCCACGTCCACCTGGGTGGCGTGCACGTCAACGACGCCGCGCCCGACGAGCTGGCGCGGGTGGGCCTGTGCACGATCCCGGAAGGCCGCGCGATCTTCCCGAACCTGACCGTCGCGGAGAACCTTCGTCTGATGCGCGGGGACGCCGACGTGGTCTACGCCCGGTTCCCGAAGCTCAAGGCGCGCCAACGGCAGCTCGCCGGTTCGATGTCCGGCGGCGAGCAGCAGATGCTCGCGTTCTCCCGCGCGCTGATCACCGACCCGGCCGTGCTGGTGATCGACGAACTCTCGATGGGACTCGCACCGGTGATCGTCGCCGAGCTGTACGAAGTGGTGGGGGAGTTGGCGCGCTCCGGCGTCACGATGCTGATCGTCGAGCAGTTCGCCGAGACCGCCTCCGCCGTCGCCGACCAGGTCGTCGTGATGACGCACGGCGAGATCTCCGCCGATTCCGACCTCGCCACCGTCTACTTCGGAGGGACGTCATGAGGTACGCGCTCGTCCTGCTGCTCCTCCTGCTGTCCCCGGCGCCCGCTCGGGCCTCCGACATCGGCGGCTTCACGCTGTCCGCCCACGCGGCACCGGTTTCCGTGCTGCTGCACACCGATCTCATCCCGGTGCCGGCCGAACCGCAGGGCGAGGTGCACCTCTCCTACACGCAGACCGAACTGGGCGCGGGCCCGATCGGCCGGTCGGTGGCCAGCTCGCTGTGGCCCGGCGCGGCCGTGGGCACCGGTCTGCCGCAACTGCTCGGCTTCGCCTACCCGGTGCAGGCCAACGCGGCGCACCCCGGCGGCCCGGCCGACCAGTCGCAGCCGGGCATGCGCGCCGCGGCCGGCGCCGCCAAGGCGGAGTCCTACGCGGGCGCCAAGCAGGAGGTGCCGTTCCTGCTGACCGCCGACGGCCTGTCGTCGAGCAGCGTCAGCACGGTCAGCGCCTCCGAGGCCCGTTCCACGGCCGTCACGTCCGCGCAGACGATCTCGCTGCTGGCCGGCGTGGTCGTGATGTCGGGCGTCCGCTTCGAGTCCGTGGCCGTCAGCGACGGCAGCAAGGGCAGCGGCACCAGCACGTTCTCGGTCGCCGAGTTCACCGTGCTGGGCCAGAAGTTCCCGGTCAAGGCCCCGGACGCGCCACCGGACGGCCTCCTGAAAGCGTTGGAACCACTGGGAATCACCCTGACCTGGCCCACGGCGGCCACGAAACTCGAAGCCACGTCGGCGACGTCCTCCAGCCGCGGCCTGACCCTGACCGTCGACGTGCTGGCGTTGCGCACCAAGCTGGGCCTCGGCGGCATCCTGGACGGAATCGTGGCCCCGTTGCTGCCCAAGGAACTCGCGCCGCTGCTCAACCCGCTGCGCAAGATGGTGGTGATCGTCGGCGACACCGAGGCCGTCGCGAACGCCTCCGTCTCCGCACCCCTGACCCCACCGGACGCACCGGCACCGGTCGTGCCTCCACCGCCTTTGGCTGACGCATCGCCACCTCCCGGCCTGGGCACACCTCCGGTCGCGGGCGTGACCCCGCCGTCGAAGTCGGTCACCCCGGTCGCCTCGGCCCGCACCAGGCCGCGCTCACTGCTCGACTTCCCCGGCGTACCGGCGCTGCTGGTGCTCGCCGGCCTCGGGGTCGCCGCGGCGGGAGCGTTCGGCATGAAGTCGTTCGGCACCTTCCTGCTGGGCGGCGCCCCCTGTCCCTCCGGACACCCGACCGGTGTCCCCGACCTGCGGGTGAGCCCATGACGATCCAGGACCGGCGCCGCGCACGGATGCGCAGCGGACTCGGCCTCGTCGGCACGATGCTGATGACGGCGGGCATCGCGGCGATCCTCTTCGCCTGGTGGGGCGTCGCGCACACCGGGTACACGTTCGAGCAGATCCCGTACGTCGTGTCGGGCGGGATCCTCGGGGTCGGGCTGATCGGGGTCGGCGGGTTCCTCTACTTCGGATCGTGGCTCACGAAGCTCGTCGAGGAGCAGCGGCAGACGACCTACGCGCTGCTGCAGTTGCTGGAGGAGCGGGACCGGGAGCGGGCGGAGCGGGTCTAGCCGGCTGAGCGACAATTCCGGCGTGATCGGGTGGTCTCGGCACTACTTCGCCGACGAGGACGCCTCGTTCCATTATGAGGTCGACGACGAGGGGCGGGTCTGCCGGCAGGTCGATCTGCGCGGCACGGATCTGCGCCCGCTGACGGCGGTGATCGCGTACGAGAAGAGGTTCGGCGTCCTGGCCGAGGGCGCCGCGTCCGAGGAGGAAGTGCGAGCCTGCCCCGGCGTCGAGGAGATCTCCGCCGGCGAGTTCGAACGCGTCTGGACGACCGCCCGCGAACACCTCGAACGAGTCGCCTGACGCGTCCCGGTCTCGGTACCGGTTTCATCCACGTCAGGGACTTTCGTCAGTGGTCAACTGACAACCATGTCAAGTGGACTGAGCGTGAGAGCGTTCCCTCGAAACGCGCTGACTAGGGCGAACGATGTCCGGTTCATCCCCTTGAACAGGTGGTTTAGACCAGTTAACGTGCCTGCCATCACGTACCCCCTGCACGTGAATGGAGCACCATGAAGAAGTTTCGCTGGCAGATCCTGACCCTCGGCCTGGCTATGGCCACCGTGGTCGGAGGCGTTGTCGCCGCGCCCGCGAGTGGCGCGTCGGGCGTGACGGCGGCGTTCACCAAGACGTCGGACTGGGGCAGCGGCTACGAGGCCAAGTACACGATCTCCAACAGCGGTGGGTCCGCGCTCTCGTCGTGGACCGTCGAGTTCACGCTGCCCAGCGGGCAGTCGATCGCGTCGCTGTGGGACGGCAGCTATGCCGCCAACGGCCAGAACATCACCGTCCGCAGCACCTGGAACGGCAACGTCCCGGTCGGTGGCAGCACCAGTTTCGGCTTCACCGTGAAGGGTTCCGGCGCGAACCCGTCCAACTGCACGGTCAACGGCGGTTCGTGCGACGGCACCGGCAACCCGCCGACGACCACGACGACCACCACCACGACCACCACCACGACGACGTCGAACCCGCCGTTGCCCGGCAACGGACGGGGCGCGCCCTACCTGTACCTGGGCTGGGGCGACCCGCAGAACGCGACGCAGGTCATGAAGGACACCGGCGTCAAGTGGTTCACGCTCGCGTTCGTGCTGTCGAGCGGCGGCTGCAACCCCGCATGGGACGGCCAGCGTCCGCTGACCGGTGGCGCCGACCAGCAGACGATCAACGCCATCCGCGCGGCCGGTGGTGACATCGTGCCGTCGTTCGGTGGCTGGAGCGGCAACAAGCTGGGCCCGAACTGCTCGACCCCCGAGGCGTTGGCCGGCGCGTACCAGCAGGTCATCAACGCCTACGGGCTCAAGGCGATCGACATCGACATCGAGAACTCCGACGAGTTCGAGAACACGACGGTGCAGGACCGGATCATCACGGCCCTGAAGATCGTCAAGCAGAACAACCCCGGCATCCAGACGATCGTCACGTTCGGCACCGGCACCACGGGCCCGAACTTCTACGGCGCCCGGCTGATCGACCAGGCCAAGGCGCTGAACGCGAACATCGACGTGTTCACGATCATGCCGTTCGACTTCGGCAGCTCGAACGTCCGCGCGGACACCATCGGCGCGGCCACGGGGCTGAAGAACAAGCTCAAGTCGGCCTTCGGCTGGAGCGACGCCGAGGCGTTCAAGCACGTCGGCATCTCGGGCATGAACGGCCTGTCGGACCAGCGCGAGCTGACCACGGTCGACGACTGGACCGCGATTCGCGACTGGTCGAAGTCCAACGGCCTCGGGCGACTGGCCTTCTGGTCGGTCAACCGCGACCGCGGCGGCTGCGACGGCCAGGTGTCCGCGAGTTGCTCGGGCATCGGGCAGACCGAGCTGGCGTTCACGAAGATCACCGCGGGTTTCTAGGCGACTACGGGCCGTCAGCGCCATTTAATCGGTGGCGCCGGCGGCCTAGTCTGGTGCCATGCGACGACGACATTGATCTTCAACTGATCTGACCCGAACCGCGACGGCGTATGCGTGGTGCTCGCACCTCATCCCCATCTACGCGCTGTACGCGTTGCTCTTCGCCGACAGCGGGCTGTCCGACGCCCAGATCTCGGTGCTGCTCGCCATCTGGTCGCTGACCGCGGTGGTCTTCGAGGTGCCGTCCGGCGCTCTCGCCGACCGGTTCTCGCGGCGCGGCTCCCTGGTGGTCGCCGGTGTGCTTCAGGCCGCCGGGTACGCGTCCTGGGTGCTGTTCCCGTCTTTCTGGGGTTTCGCGGCCGGTTTCGTGCTGTGGGGTCTCGGCGGAACGCTGACGTCGGGCGCGTTCGAAGCCCTGCTGTACGACGGGCTGGCGGCCAACGGCGACGAGGACCGGTACGGTCGGCTCAACGCCCGTGTCGACACCATCGAGCTGATCGCCCAGGTGCCGGTGGCGGTCGTGGCCACCGCGCTGTTCTCCTTCGGTGGCTACCAACTCGCCGGCTGGGCGTCCGTCGCGATGTGCCTCGCGTCGTCGGTGATCGCTTTGAGGTTCCCCGAACCTGAACGCGGCTCCGACGAGGACGACGAGCCCGGCTACTTCGCGACGCTGAGAACCGGTCTGCGCGAGGCCATCCCGATCAGGCGTGCCGTCCTGGCAGTGGCTCTGGTGTACGCGCTCGACGCGTTCGAGGAGTACTTCACGCTGCTGGCCCAGGACTGGGACGTGCCGACGGTGTGGGTGCCGCTGGCGACGATCGGCATACCGCTGACGGGTGCGGCCGGTGCCTCACTGGCCGGGCGACTGCCGTTCCGCGGCTGGGTGCTGTTCGCCTCGGGCGCGCTGCTGATCGTGGCCGCGTGGCTGGCGGTGCCGCCGGCGATCGTCCTGCTGGGACTGTTCTACGGCCTGTACCGGTTCGTGCTGGTGCACGTGGAAACCGAGCTCCAGCACCGGATCGAGTCCGATTCCCGCGCGACGGTCACGTCCGTGGCCGCGATCGGCTCGGAGTTCGTGGCGTTCGCGGTCTACGGACTGTGGGTGCTGGGCTCGGCCGTCGCCATCGGTGTGATGGTTTTGCTGGTGGCGCTGGTGATCTGGCGTCGTCAGTGAGGGAGTGCGCGGCGAGGGCGTCGGTCATCGACGCCCTCGCGGTACTCCTCGATCGCGAGCGCCACGTCGAACGCCGTCCGCGTCTTCTCCAGCGCGGGCAGGTAGTGCACGCCACGGGCCAGCGCATCCAGATCGACGCTGAAGTACACGCCCATCAACGGGTTCACGAACAGCTCGCTGCCCTCGGTGCGGGTGGTGAACTGCACGTTCCCGAACTCGCCGCGCAGCGAGGCCGCGATCTGCCCGTTCACGATGCTCGGCGACAACGGCGTCGCGTCCTGCGCCTGCTGCACCGCGGTCGTGTAGGCGCGGGCCTCGTGGCTGTCCGACGGGATCGACAACGCGCCGAGGTAGGCGCCCTGCTTGTCCAGCGCGGCCAGGTTCTCCAGCACGTGCGCGTGGCACACGCCGTGGTGCGCGTCGATGCCGAACCCGAGGCTGGTCACGATCTTCACGATGCCGTCGATGCCTGTCACGGCGGCGAGGCTCGTCATGTCCTCGGTGGGCGTGCCGAGGTGCTGCTCGTCGCCGCGCAGCAGGATGTCCGTGCCGCCGTCGACGAGCACGACCGCGTCGATGGCGTGCTTCTCGATGATCGTGCGGTAGGCGCTGCGCAACGGCCGCACGCCCGTGCGCGGGAACGCGTAGACGGTGTCGTTGAGGAACCGCGCGAGCTCGCGTTCGGGGAAGTACGCGTCCTCGCCGGAGGTTTCCGGTGCGACGGCGGCAAGTCCGCGCTCCAGCCACGCGTCGAGGTCGAGGCGTTCGAGGTCGCTGAAGCTGAGGCTGGCGTAGTGCACGCGCTTGCCCTGGCCGCGCAACGCGACGCCGAGCGGGATGCCGGCGAACACGTCGAAGCCGCCGCCCGCCCCGGCGATCAGGACGTTCTGTGCGGCGTGGAGTCTGGCGAAGAGCGGCGGTGTGGCAAGGCTGAACACACCGCCGACCCTAGCTTTTCGACGTCCGCGGGGCTGCTGACTTTCACGAGCAGGCGATCGGGTTCCCAGGTCAGACCCTCGTCCAGTTCGGTTGCCAGCACTCCGACCCGAGGATGCGCGGCCTGGTCGCGGTACCGGGAGAGGTGCTCGGTCCGGTCGGCGAACACGAACAGCCCGTCGTCGTGCTCCGCCGCCAGATCGGCGATCTCGGGCGACCGCGTGCAGGCGTGCCAGAGGTAGGGCCGCTCGGGCCACAGCGCCTTCAGCGCCAGGTGGTGCTCGATCGTCAACGGCAGGCTGTACTCGATCTCCTTGCCGAACCAGCCGAACACCCTCGCCGTGTTGCCGCGGCCGAGCACCAGGTCGGTCCTGCCGGGGGCGAGGAGGGCGAGCGTGGCGTACTCGGCGGCGAGCCGGGCCGGGTCGTTCGTGGTGATCAGAGTGGTGGCCGTGGACAGTCGCAGCGTCGTGCGAGCCGCGATGTGGGCGAGGAGCGCGGCGGGACAGGACGAGTTGTAGGGCGGGTTGTGGTGCTCGCCGACCGCGAAGACGTCGAGACCTGCCTCCTCGGCCGCGATCGCCAGGGCGACGATCTCCGACGGCTGGAGGTCGCCCGCGGTGAAGACGCCGATCTGCACGTCCCTCAGCGTCCTCGCACGAAGTCGGCGAACGAACGCAGACCAGGGTGGAGGGCGCGCAACGCCTCGATGTCGACGGGCGGTTCGGCGCGATCGCTGAACACCTTGCGCAACTCCGGATCGTCCACCTGGACCTGTTCGTACTCGACGCCCATCAGCCCGGCGATCTCCACCGGTGTCAGCAGGTCTCCGGCCAGCGTCAGCGACGAGCCGACGAACCGCGCGGGATCGGCGAAGACGCGTGCGGCGATCGCGCCGATGTCGTCCACCGCGATCAGGTGGTAGCGGACCGACGGATGCAGCAGGTGCTTCAGCTTCGGCCGGCTCGGCGCGTACAGCCCGTTCATGAACGTCGTCGGTCGCAGCACCGTCGCGGGCTGGCCGATGTCCGCGATGTGCCGCTCCACCTCCCACTTGCTGTCGAACGACGCGACGCCCGTCTCGGTGGCCGCGGCCACCAGCGACGCGCACACGAGGTGCGGGACACCGGCCGCCAGTGCGGCGTCGGCGACGTTGCGGCCCCACCGGGTCTCCACGGCGGGGGAGTAGCCCCGCGGAGAGCGTGGGTCGTGCGGTGCGGGCTGCACGCTGAACACCGCGTCGGCGCCCGCGAAGGCCCGCACGAGCGACTCCGGCGAGTCCTGGTCGGCCACCGTGCCGCTGGGGATCTGCTCGAACCTGCTCACCGCGCGGACGTCCCACCCCGCCTCGATGAGGTGCCGTGCCACGGCGCCGCCCTGTCTACCGGTCGCCCCGAGTACCGCCGCCATCATTTCTGCCCCCAGAAGGTTTTCCACAGGACTATCACGGATCTGGGGCGTGGTGCCGCCACCTGGCCGATTCCATCGGGCCGGGCGTAACGCCAGGATCTTCCGAACAGATCAAACTGCACAAGCTGGACATCCGCGGAGGCCACCGTGCTAGTCGTACAGATCTTCCTGCCGCTGGCACTGGGCCTGGTGATGTTCGGACTCGGTCTCACCCTGACGGTCGCGGACTTCGCCAGGGTCGCCAAGTACCCCAAGGCCGCGGTCATCGCGCTCACCTGCCAGGTGATCATCCTGCCCGCGATCTGCCTCGGGCTGGTGCTCGCGTTCGGGCTCAAGGGCGTGCTCGCGGTCGGCATGATGCTGCTCGTCGCATCGCCGGGCGGCACGTCGGCGAACCTCTTCAGCCACCTCGCCGGCGGGGACGTGGCGCTCAACATCACGCTCACCGCGATCAACTCGGTGCTCGCGGTGTTCACGCTGCCGCTGGTCGTCGGCCTGAGCATGGCGCACTTCATGGCGGACAGCGCCGAGGTCGGGTTGCAGCCGGCGAAGTTCGTGCAGGTGTTCGCGATCGTGCTGGTGCCGGTGGCGATCGGCATGCTGGTGCGGCGGAAGTTCGAGGCCTGGGCTCTGAAGATGAACGACCCGGTGCGCATCGCGTCCGTCGTGGTGCTGGTGCTCGTCATCATCGCGGCGATCGCGCAGGCCTACCAGCAGCTGATCGACAACATCGGGACGCTCGGCCCGGTGGCGTTGCTGCTGAGCATCTTCAGCCTGCTGATCGGCTACTACGTGCCCAAGGCGTTCAAGGTCGAGCGCAAGCAGGCGATCGCGTCGGCGATGGAGATCGGCATCCACAACGCCACGATCGCAATCACGCTGGCGCTGACCGTGCTGAACGACGAGACGATGGCGATCCCGCCCGCCGTGTACGGGGTGCTGATGTACCTGCCGGCGGCGGTGGCGGCACGGTTGTTGTCCCGCACGAAGACCGCCGTCTAAAGCGGTTGCCGTGGTGGTTAGGTTGATCGTGACATGCGTTCAACCTCAACCACATTGATGGCGGCCGTACTCGTTGCCGCAACCGCTGTTCCCGCCCACGCCGCGGGAATCGTCCGCACTGACACCGGATCTGTGTCAGGAACCACCACTGAAGCCCTGCGCTCGTTCCAGGGCATCCCCTTCGCCGCACCGCCGATCGGCGAGAACCGCTGGCGCGATCCGCAGCCCGCGCAGCCCTGGCAGGGCGTTCTCAAGGCAGACGAGCCCGGTCCTCGGTGCGAGACCGGCGAAGACTGCCTGTACCTCAACGTCACGACGCCTGCGAAAGCCACGAACCGCCCGGTCATGGTCTGGATCCACGGCGGCGGCTTCACCAGCGGCGCCGGCTCCGACTACGGCGCGGACCAGTTGGCGCGCAACGGTTCTGTCGTCGTCACGATCAACTATCGCCTCGGCGCGTTCGGGTACTTCGGCTTCCCGGGACTCGAAGGCTCCGGCGCGTTCGGCCTGAGCGACCAGCAGGCCGCGCTCGGCTGGGTCCAGCGCAACATCCGGCAGTTCGGCGGTGACCCGCACAACGTCACGCTCTTCGGCGCGTCCGCTGGCGGGCTGTCGACGTGCGCGCAGCTGACCTCGCCCAAGGCTCGCGGCCTGTTCCGCCGGGCGATCATCCAAAGTGGACCGTGCCAGTTCGGCACCCCGGCGGGGGAGAACCGGATCCAGCACGCCTGGGTCGAGCGCGAGGACGTCGAACGGGCCGGTGCGCAGGCGACGGGCTGTGCGGACGTCGCGTGCCTGCGCCGGCTCACGGTCGAGCAGGTCACAGCGCTGACCCCGCAGTTCTCGTCGCCCGCGTACGGCACGGAAGCCCTGCCGGAGAACCCGATCACGGCACTCCGTGAAGGCCGCTTCCACAAGATCCCTGTGCTCGCGGGCACCGCGCGCGACGAGTTCTCGGTGTTCGCCGCGATGTTCTACCCACCGCTGGACGCCGCCGGGTACGAGCAGGCGTTGACCGAGGGCTTCGGCGCCGCCAAGGCACAGCGAGTCCTCGCCGCCTACCCGCCGCGAGGGGGCGACGAACGGGTGCCGCTCTCCGCGGCGCTCTCGGCCATGACCTCGGCCTGCCCCACCGCCGAACTGCGCGCGCAGACGCACGCGTTCGGCTACGAGTTCGCCGAACCCGAGCCGCCGATGATCTTCCCCGGCATGCCGGACTTCCCGTACGGCGCCTACCACGGCTCGGAGCTGCCGTTCCTGATGCGATACGCCGGCGTCGAGCTCGCCGGGAAGCAGCGGAAGCTCTCCGAGGAGATGGTGCGGGTGTGGACCCGGTTCGCGCGGACCGGACGTCCCGGCTGGGCCCGCCAGGACGTCCGGCTCTTCGCGACCGAGCAGGTCGCACCGGTGGATCACCGGTGCGACCTCTGGGCTAACTAGTCGAACCCCGTGGCGCGCGTCCGTGCGACTTGCCGGGCGCGCGCACGCCGTTCACCGTCGAGGTGTCGAACGCGAACGTGATCACCGCGGTGGCGATCGCGTCGGCGTTGACGTCCAGGGCGGTCAGGTTCAGGTTCGACCTGTCGTCGCACGGCTGGTGGTAGCACGGGTCGAACGCGATGCCCGCGGTGCCGCCGTACCGTGCCGCCTGCTCGGCCGTCTTCACGTCCTCCGCTCCGGTGAACAGGCCGCCGGCCGGGATGTTGACCGCGATGAACGGCCCGTAGTCCGACCGTCCGGAGAAGTCCGTGTCCTCCGAGGGCAGCCCGCGGTCGGCGTAGAACTTCTCGAAGACGTCCTCGATCTGCGCCGACCCCGGCGGGATCGGCACGGGCGCGGTGCCGCTGGAGTCGTCACCGTCGTAGATGCCGTAGAAGTGGTTCGGCGAGCCGACCATGTCGAAGTTCAGGTACAGCGCGATCTTGTCCTGCTCGGCCTGCGGCAGCGTGGCGACGTAGTGCTCGGACCCGAGCAGGCCCTCCTCCTCGGCGCCCCACCAGGCGAAGCGGACCTTCGCGTTGGGCTTGACCTTGCTCATCTGGATCGCCGTCTCCAGCAACGCCGCCGAGCCGCTGCCGTTGTCGTTGATGCCGGGCCCGTCCTGGACGCTGTCGAGGTGCGCGCCGGACATCACGACGTTGTCCGGGTTGCCGTCCCGGGTCTCGGCGAAGACGTTCCACGCCTGCCGGGTCTCCTCGGTGAAGTCGACCTTCACCCGGACCGTGGCGCCGGGCGTGAGCACGATGAGCTCCTCGGCGGCGGCGTAGGTCGCGAACACCACGGGGATCGCGAGACCCGGCGTGTCCCCGATCGGCGTGACCAGGCCGGTGCGGCCGGGCTGGCCCTCGTTGAACAGGATCGCCGCCGACGCTCCCGCGGCCTGGGCGTTCAGCGCCTTCACGTTGAACCCGCAGGTGCCGCGTTGCAGCATCGCGACGCGGCCGGGAACGAACCCGGCGAAGTCGGCGGCCTCGCAGCCGCTGCTGTTGCCGTTCGGCGCCGGGGTCGGCGGGACGACCACGTCGACGGGCTGGATGACGCCCGTGACGTCACCCTCGGCCGTCGGGACGAACCCGTTGCGGTTGAAGTCGGTGTCCCGCTGGAAGGTCCGCGGCACCGGCGAGACGCGGTCGAGCCGGGAGTTGTCCTCCACGTACGGGAAGTCGAACGACTGCACGCTCGGCGAGTAGCCGGCCGCGTTCAGTTGTGAGACCACGTAGTTCACCGACGCCTGGTATCCAGGACGTCCGGCCGCGCGGTCGCCGTGGGTGTCCGCGATGGACTGGAACGCGTCGAGATGTCGCAGGACACCGTTCAGCGTCACGGCTTTGGTGAGTTTCGCAGGAGAGTTGTTGTTGGGATCAGCGAGTGCCTGTCCGGTCACTGCCAGTGGTAGAACCAGTGTCAGGACCGACAACAGCGCCATGCGCCGAGGACGTTGGACCATCGGTGTGCCTCCATGCGTACATCGCCGCCGAATGCGTCCCCCCGACGATCCTTATCTGTCCGATGTGTCTCGTGTTACACCGTTGCTACGGGAGGTGGGTGTTTGTTCCGGTTGCTGGAGACCGCTCTGCGCGTCGAACCGCTGCGAGGCGAAGGTCTCACCAACGTCCTGCACCTCGTCACGCTGGCCGACGGGCGCAAAGCCGTGCTGCGGCAACCCAAGGTCGCGCGCGACCTGCCGAAGTTCGTCGTGCCCGGCGCGCCGGAGATCCTCGCGCACAACGGACGCGGTGACGTGCTGGTCGAGTACGTCGAGGGCCGGACGCTCGCGGACGCGCTGCCGGTCTCCGAAGAGACCTGGCGCAGCATCGGCCTGGCGTTCCGGAAGATCCACGACGTCGGCCTCCTGCACAACGACGTGAACCTCCACAACATCATTGTCGGAGAAGGCGAAGCCACGCTGATCGACTGGGACAACCCCGGCCAGGGCAACCCGCTCGACGAGCTCGCGGCGTTCGAGGAGCACCTCTACCTGCACGGAACCGTGCTGCCCCAAGCGTTCTGGATCGGTTACGGGAGCCGGCCCGACCCGGCCCTGCTGCGGGTGCACCGGATCGCGGGCTGCATCGGCTGGCTCGCGAGCGAGGACTGGCAGGAGTGGGAGGACGACCGGACGCTCCGGCCCGAGTTGCTGGCCAGGGTCCGGAACTGGCGGCGACTGCTCGCCCAGTGGCTCGCCGACCAGCTCCGGACCGATCTAGCGCGATGCACCCGTCTGGCCAGCGAACTCACCCAGCATGGGTTGGTGGGCAACGCACTAGCGACTGAGGTTGCGGTACTTCAACACCGACAGCGGCCAGAAGATCGCCACGAACACCGCAGGCCACAGCACAGCGAGTAGCAACGAGTTCTGCGCGGCCCACGAGTCGCCGCCGACACCGGGGTTGCCGAACAGCTCCCGCGCCGCCGCCACCGTCGACGACAGCGGGTTCCACTCCGCGACGACCCGCAGCCAGCCCGGCATCAGCTCCGGGGAGACGAACGTGTTCGCGAACATCGTCAGCGGGAACAGGAACATCCACGACGCCTGCGCGGCCTCCGGCTTGACCAGCAGGCCGAGGTAGATGCCGACCCAGACCAGCGCGAACCGCAGCCACAGGAACAGCGCGAACGCCAGCAGCGCGTTGAGCAGCCCGTCGCGGAACGACCAGCCGATCACCAGCCCGCACAGCGCGAGCACCAGCAGTTCCAGCGACGAGTTCACCAGGTCCGCGATGCTGCGCCCGGCCACGACGCCGGTCTGCGACATCGGCGAGGCGCGGAACCGGTCCGTGACGCCGCGATCGGCGTCCATCGACACCATCATGATCGTGCTCGCGACGCCGAACGCGATGGTCTGGCCGAACATGCCCGGCAGCAGGAACTCGATGTAGTCGCCGCCGCCGAAGACGTTCATCGCGCTGCCGAACACCAGCCCGAAGATCAGCACCGAGATGATCGGGTAGGCGAGGTTCGCGAACACCCTGACGGGCTCGCGCACCCAGTGGATCAGGTCCCGCCTGGCGACGATCCACGAGTCGACGGCCGCGTACCTCATGCCCGCACCTCCGAGACTGCCTTGTGGCCCGTGATGGCGAGGAAGACGTCGTCCAGCGTCGGCCGCCGCAGCGCGATGTCCTCGGCCTCCACACCGTGCGCGGCCAGCGCCGACGTCACCCGCGTCAGCGCCGCCACCCGGTCGGCCACCGCCGCGCTGACCCGGAACGTGTCGGCGTCCACCTCGGCGTCCGGGCCGAGGACGTCCGCCACGACCGGCAGTTCGTCGGCGTTGCGGACCACGACCTCGATCCGGTCGCCGCCGAGCTTGGACTTGAGCTGGTCCGGCGTGCCCTGCGCGGCCACGCGGCCGGTGTCCATCACGACGATCTGGTCGGCGAGCTGGTCGGCCTCGTCCAGGTACTGCGTGGTCAGCAGCACCGTCGTCCCCTCCGCGACGACCCGCTTCACCTCCCGCCACACCTCGCCGCGGTTGCGCGGGTCGAGGCCGGTCGTCGGTTCGTCCAGGAACAGCACCGACGGACGCGTGATGAAGCTCGACGCCAGGTCCAGGCGCCGCCGCATGCCGCCCGAGTACAGCTTGGCCCGCTTGCCGGCCGCATCGGTGAGCCCGAACTGCTCCAGCAACTCGTCCGCCCGCACCTCGGCCTGGCGCTTGCCCAGGTGGTAGAGCCGCCCCCACATGATCAGGTTCTCCCTGCCGGTCAGCACGTCGTCGACCGTGGACTGCTGGCCGTTCAACGCCACCTGACGGCGCACCGCCGGCGCCTCCCGCGCCACGTCGTGGCCCGCGACCTCGGCGCGGCCGCCGTCCAGGCGCAGCAACGTCGCGAGGATGCGCACCGCCGTGGTCTTGCCGGCGCCGTTCGGGCCGAGCAGCCCGCAGACCGTTCCGGCCGGCACGGCCAGGTCGAACCCGTCGAGCGCGGCCTTCTTGTCGAACATCTTCCGCAGGCCTTCCGCGAGCACCGCGTGTCCCACGCCTTCGCCCCCTAACTGCTTACGTTGTACACCGGGTGTACGTTGTACACGGTTCTAGGATTCACAGCAAGCAGGTTGTGAAGGGGGCTGGGTGAAGAGCGATCGGGACCGGAGCGTGCGGCTGCTGTGGGAGGCGCCGGTCGAGCCGACCAGGGGACCGAAGGCCGCGCTGAGTCAGTCGCGGGTGGTCGAGGCGGCCATCGAGGTGGCCGACGCCGAGGGGGTCGAGGCGCTGACCATGCGCCGGGTCGCCGAGACGCTGGGCTTCACCACCATGTCGCTCTACCGGCACGTACCGGGCAAGTCCGAGCTGCTGGACCTGATGGTCGACGCGGTGTGGGGCGAGACCGAGCACACGCCGCGGGGCCCGTGGCGGGCCGGGCTGGAGTTCTTCGCACGGCAGATGTGGGCGATGTACCGCGCGCACCCGTGGATGCTCCAGTTGACGGCGTCGCGGCGGATGCCCGGCCCGCAGGCCATGACGCGCCAGGACGCCGCCTACGCCGTGGTGTCCGAGCTGGGGCTGGCGACCGAGGAGATCGTGGCGGTGGCGACGGCGGTGTCCCACTTCGTCGTCGGCGTCGGCCGGACGATGGCGGACCGCGTCCAGGCCGAACGGGAGACCGGCGTGTCCGAGGAGGACTGGTGGAACGGCAGGGAGGCGCTCTGGGAGCACTTCACGCCGGACCGGCTGCCGATGATGACGCACATCTGGAACTCGGGCGGCTTCGAGCGGATGCTCGACGACTTCGAGTTCGGTCTCGCCAGGGTCCTGGACGGCCTCGCGGTGTTCATTGAGACGGAGGACCGGCCGCTGGTTCGTCCACAGACGTGCCTGTAGCATTCGAGACACCTTGAGTCGTCCGATCGAGTGAAAAGCGCAGCTCAGGCGGGGCCGGAACCGTAGTTGGCCGGTTACGTAATGCCATTGTTATGCGCAATCAGAATGAACTCGTTCGCAAGCTGAACCGACCACTCCTATCTGCCCGTTTTCCTTCGTGACACCGTTTCGCCGCGGGGGCAAATCGGGACGACGAGGAGGTCGTATGACAGCTGGCGCGCACGACGCGGTCACCCTTGGCTGCTACGCGCTCGGCGTTCTGGACGCGCACGAGAGTCTTGGCGTGGAGCAGCACCTTCGGGGCTGTCCGTCCTGCCGTGCGCAGGTCGCCGACTTCCATCGGATCCGCACAGCACTTGACGACGTGCCACGTGAGGCATTTCTGCACGAGCTCGAGGACGACCTGCCCATGCCGTCGGACCTGCTGCTGCAGCGCACGCTGCGGCAGATCAGGCAGGAGTCGGTCATTCCGCAGCAGCGGGAGTCCGCCCCACGCCCGAGAGCGAGTCCTCCACTGCCAGTGGAGGACCTCCCCGAACCGCAGCACGCCAGGGCACGGCGCTGGCCGGGCTATCTCGTCGCCGCGGCTGTCGCCGCGGTGGTCGCGTTCGGGGGTGCGGCGGTGTTCATGCAGAACCAGGCACCGCAGTCGACGATCGCCGGACCTCGCACGGGCGAGGGCAAGGCGAACGGCGGCATCGAGCTGAAGGCGAACATCGCGCCTTCGTCTCAGGACCGGTACATGGTCACGGCCGAGATCAACGGCCTGCCTGCCTTGCAGAAGTGCAAGCTGGTCGTGATCGGCAAGGACGGCACCAAGACGGAGGCGTTCGCCTGGACCTCGTCCGAGAAGGCGAAGGCCGAGGGTGCCACCGTGCGAGGCGTGGTGAGCGTCCCGCCGGACCAGGTGCAGTCGATCGCGGTCGAGAACACCGAGGGCAAGCAGTTCGTGGTGGCGAACCTGTAAGGACGGAAACGGACGAAGGCCCCGGATTCTTCACGAATCCGGGGCCTTCGACTTGCATTGGTGTAATTAGACCGCCTGCAATGTCAGCCAGGCGCCGACGACGATGACCATCGCGGCTGTGCCGACAGGTGCGTAATGGGACAGCATGCGGGTGGCACGGCCGTCCAGGATTCTCTCGACGCGTTCCCGCGCCTTCACGAGCAGCAGGCCGACCGCGGTGAGCGTGCCGGCCATGCCGATTCCGTAGCCGACGACCAGCAGGACGCCGAACCACGTGCGGCCCAGGGCCATCGCGCCCAGGAGGACCACCAGTGCGGACGGCGAGGGGACCAGGCCGTTGGCCGCGCCCATGCCGATGAGGCTCGCGCGGCTGTACCCGTGGCCGTGCCCATGACCGTGTCCGTGGCCATGACCGTGCCCATGTCCGTGGCCGTGCCCATGTCCGTGGCCGTGCCCGTGTCCGGTCAGGGCTCCGGCGAGCGCGGGTTCGCGGGTCGTCGACAGGGCCGAACGCAGCAGCATCACGCCGATCGCGGCGATCAGCAGGCCGCTGACCAGCCCGAGCCAGCGCAGCACCTGTTCACCGGCGAACGCGCTGGAGGCACTGATGATCAAGCCGAGGATCAGCACGCCGCCGGTGTGCGTGGCCGTGACCGACGCACCGACGATGAACGCGTCCTTCGGCGTGCCCTGACGACCGGCCAGATAGGCCGCGATGAGCGTCTTGCCGTGACCGGGCAACGCCGCGTGCGACGCGCCGAGCACCAACGACAGCAACAACGCCAAAAACCCGAGCCACGGCGTGAGGTCGTCGCTGCCCAGGATGTCGTTGAGCTTGGCCGCTGTGACGCTGAAGGACTGGACGGGGGAGCCGGTGGCCTTCTTCGGCTCGGACCCGGTGCCCGGTTCGGCGCTGAACGCGACGGAGCGGACGTCCATCGGACTGCTGAGCAGGTCCTCCGGGTACGTCCGCAGTTCGTCGCTGATGCTCTCGGTCGGCACCGGCGAGTCCGCGATCCTGATGCCGGTGCCGGCGGCGGTGATCTCACGCCAGCCGACCCGGTCGGCGTTCGACTCGTCGTGGAACTCGAGCCTGGCCGGCCGGTCCAGATCCACCCTGGCGGTGAACTCGCAGACCAGCCGGGTCGTGCTGAGATCGGCCTGGCCGACCGGGTGCTCCTTGGTGGAACTCGCCAGCGTCCAGGAGATCTGCCGCCCGTCCACAGTGGAGCGATCGGTGCGGGACACCTCGTCGCACCACTGCTTCGCGTCGCGGGTCTTCAGGTTCTCCTGCAGCGTCGGGATCTCCGCCACGTCGACCACGGATCTGAGATCGATCCGGTCCGGGTGCAGGTGCAGCCCGTGGTAGTGGTTGACGCTGAAGTTGCCCAACGGGTGGGCGGACGCCTCGCCGTTGATGAAGAAGATGCCGGCGAGCAGCAGCGCCGCCACCAGGACGGGCCGCACCACCCAGTTGGACAGACTCACCGGCCGCCTCGAAGCTCCGCGAGCTTGCGGCCGGCCTTGAGCGCCTGCAACGGGGAGAAGTTCGCGTTCAGCCGCAGCGCCTGCACCAGTGCCTCCTGGGCCTCGGCGACACGGCCGAGCGCGGCCAGGATCATGCCGCGGTGGTAGGAGAACGTGGCGTTCTGCCAGCCCAGCGCCACCGCGCGGTCGGAGTAGCCCAACGCCTCGGCGTCCCTGCCGTTCACGTGCAACGCCCAGGCCATCGCGTCGGCCACGAAAACGCTCTGCCGGCGGCTCCACTCGGCTTCCGCACGGCGCAGCGCCTGCATGCCATCACCGCGGTCAGCGGCGACGAGGGCCGCGGCCAGATCGTCGGAAGCACCCTGGGACTCCATCAGCCGTTGCTGCTCGGAAAGGACGTCGTACTGCCGCGCGGCCTCGTCACCGCGACCGTTGGCCTCCAGCAGTTCCGCGTACTCCTGCAGGTACTGGGGCAGGGGAGCGCGGGCCACCAGCCTGCGGTAGCTCTCGATCGCCACCGGGACCTCGCCCCGTGCCGCCGTGACCTTGGCCATGCCTTGAGTGAGAGTCATGTCGTCTCCTCTCGCCGCCAGTCCCTGCGCGTAGTGCTGAGCGGCTTCGTCGAGCCGGTTGTGGTCGAACGCGAGTTCGCCCAGCCGGTAACGGCAGAACGCGATCTCCTCGGGCGTCGTGGCGGCCTTCAGCGCGCGTTGCATCGCGTCGCGGGCGCCGTCGACGTCACCGTGGAGTTCGAAGTGGAAGGAAGCGCGGGCGAACGACGCCGTGTTGGGCTTGAGATCCAGCATCTTCTGCACCGCGTCCTGCGCGCCCGCGTCGTCGCCCAGTTGCGTCAACGCGTCCGCCAGCACGCCGTACGCCTCCGAGGAGGACGGCAGTGCGGTGATGGCTTTCTGAGCCCAGTCGCGGGCTGTGTGGAAGTCGTGGCGGGAGTTGGCCAGCGTGCCCATGCCGATCGCGGCCAGGCCCGTGTCACCCGCGTTCTTCAAAGCGCCTTCGGCCTTCGCGTAGTACGCCGGATCGGCCGTGACCCGGGCAAGTTCCACATAGGACGAACCGAGCTTGGCCCAGGAGTCCTTGTCCTGCGGAAGCTCGTGCAGCCGCTGCTGCAGCTGGTGCACCACGCGGTGCATCTGGTTCTGCTGCGCCACCGCCGGAACCGGGGGAACGGGGGGCGCGCCCCCGGCCCTGCTGTCGGCAGGACCGGAGGCGGCGAGGTAGGCAAGCGCCGCGGTGACCAGGAGAACCACCGCGACGGCCTGCCGTTGCTGGTACTTCACTTCGAGTGCGACCCGTACTTGCGGATCGATGCCTGGCGCTTGCGCCACAGGAAGAAACCGGCGCCGAACACGAACGCCGAGCCCACCGCGGTGGTCATGGCCATCGGGTCGATGTTGCCGATCTTGCCGACCGGGTTGACCGCGACCTCGGCCGTGGTGCCCGAGGCGTTGACGGCGGTGCCGTTGCGGGGCAGGCCGACGTACGGGAAGTTCGCCTCGAACGGCTGGTCGTTCGCGTCGACCTTGTCACCCGTGGCGAGCGCGTCGACGAGCTTGCCGGACGCCGCCGCACCTTCCATCGCCTGAACAGCGATGTCCACCACGTCGTCGGTCAGCCGTCGGCCGTTCGGGAAGCCCTGCGTGTCACCCGCGAGCAGGCCCAGGCGGTTCGGGTTGGCGTTCGGGTCGATCATCATGTTCAGCCGCAGCATCTCGGACGGGCGGAACTTCCGCGCGTCCACGTCCTGGTTGTTGACCTGCGAGTTCAGGTCGGCGTTGATCTGCGCGCCGAGCTTCTTCGTGATGCCGGTCAGGAAGATCTCGGCCAGGTCGTCGCGCTGACCCTGCGGTGCCGGGATCTTGTAGATCGCCTCGATGAGCTTCGGCAGCTCCGGGTTCACCACCCGGTCGACGAGCTCCTTCACGCCGGCGTCCTGGTCGGGGCGCAGGCCGTTGAACGCGTCCTTGAGGCCCGCGGGGGCCACGACCTCGTTGACCAGCGGGTTGCCCAGACGAGAGACCTGCACGAAGTCGCCCTGCGGCTCCGCCTTGCCCGGCGAGAGCTTCAGGCTCCGCTTCTGCGTGGTGCTCCAGATGCCGATGTTCGGGTTGCGATGGGCGTCGTTGCGGAGCGCCAGCGCCTGCTTGGGCAGCTGGATCGCGATGGTGTTGACGTTGTAGCCGCGCAGCGTGTCCTGGCCGACCTCGCTCAGGTTGCCGCCGTAGAGCAGGTCGAACACCCGCAGGTCGGCGAAGAACGCGTCCTCCGACGGGCCCACGTACACCTTGCCGCCACCGGCGATCTGGGTGATCGCCTGGTCGCGCAGCTTCTTGAAGTCCGGCATCGACGCCGGGCCGTTCGGGGACGGCGCCACCGGGGCGTTGTTGACCAGCTTGACCTTCTGGCCGTTCTGGTAGATCGCCTCGAGGTTGTAGCGCTGCCGGAACAGCAGGTTCTCGTCGTCGAGCGAGTCCACGACACCGTTGGAGTACAGGAACGTGTTGTTCTTGCGCCGGTCGTCGTTCTCGAAGGTGAACCGCAGGGTGACGTCAGGCTTGGCGTCACCGTCGCTGTCGACGTTGAAGTCGTACTGCGCGTCCTCGGCCCACGGGAAGAAGTTGGGGCCACCGTTGGGTTCCTGGAACCCGGACCAGTTGCCGACCAGCGTCACGGTGTCCTTGTGGTCCGGACTCACGAACGCGTACAGGTCGGTGTTGTCCACTGCCGGGTCGCCCGCGATGAGCGGAGCCTCGCGGTGAGACGACGCCGTGGCGTTCGTACCGCCGAACATGGCCGCGTTCAGCAGTGTGGCGGCCACCAGCGCGGCCGCAGCCACCTGGCCGCGCCGACCGCTGAGGGCGTGCGGTGATGACATTTGTGGGCAACCTTTCGGAGATGGAGAGCAGGGTGTGCTGTTGCTTTCAGGCGCTGTGCATGAGCAGCGACGGTTCGCTGGAATGGCTGGAATGAACGGCGTGGCTTGTCCACCTCGCCTGGGTGAAGTCGCGGATGCCCTCGACGAGCCGTTCCACGTCCTGTTCGGGTCGGACGACCAGACGGGCGAACTTGCTGGTCATGCCGAGCTTGTTGCCGCATTCGCGGATGAAGACCTGGTGCTTGGCCAGCAGGTGGTCGCGCAGTTCGCGGCCGTCCATGCCTCCGCCGAGCTTCACGAACAGGAAGTTCGCCTGCGACGAGTAGACCGTCAGGTCCGGGATGCGCGAGAGCTCCATGCCCATGCGGTACCGGTCGCGGCTCAGCAGCCGCAGGCTCTCGGCGTACTCCGCCTCGTGCTCGGCCAGCATGAACACGACGGTTTCCGCGAGAGAATTGAGGTTCCACTTCGGCAGCGCCTTGCGCATCTTCCCGGCCAGTCCCGGGTTCGCGACCAGATAGCCGAACCGGATGCCGTGCAGGCCGAAGTTCTTGCCGAGGCTCTTCAGCACGACCACGTTGGGCCGGATGGACGCCTCGGCGGCGACCGACGGATTGCGCTCGACCTCGACGAAGTCGATGAACGACTCGTCGATCACGATCAGATCGAGGTCGGACAGCTCGTCCATGAACCGGATGATCTCCCGGCGCGGCAGGTAGCCGCCGTCCGGATTGTTCGGGTTGCAGATGACCGCGACCCTGCTGCCCCGCGTGCGGATGAACTTGATGTACTCGTCGATGTCGAGCTCGAAGTTGTTGCTCTCCTGGAGCAGGAACATGTCGACGCGCTTGTTGCTCTCCATCGGCTGGTCGGTCCAGCGGCCGAAGGTGGGGATCGGGATGGCGACGCTCTCGTGGATCCACAGGTGGTCCATCCACGTGATGAGCTCGGTCGAGCCGTTCGACATCGCGAGCGTCGCCGGATTCAGGCCCAGCACCTTGGAGAGCTGGTCCGCGATCTTGCTGGAGTCGCTCGGGTAGAACTTGAGGATCGACTCGAGGTTCTTCGACAGCTCCTCGAACATCTCCGGCGTCGGGAAGTACGGATTGCACGGGATGCAGAAGTCGACGAGCTCACCCGCACCGGTCCGCGACAGCTCGAAATAGGACGGGCTGTGCGCGGTCTGCTGGAAGAGACCCGAGTCCACACCATGCCGCACGCGACCACTCCGTCCTTCGATCCGGTTCCGACACCGGGGCATACGTGCCGATGTTCATCCCGGTTCACGGGTCGGTTCCGGGAAGGTCTCGGAACGGTCTCGCGCGCAACCTCGGTCCGTGCCGTCGCCGACCTGCCTCTCCGGTGGCCTCGCGTCCACTTAGGACAGAAGAACTGACCTGATCGGGCGTCTGGGATTGGCCGCGCACGTGCCCGGGTACCCGGCCTCGAGTCCCGCTCGCGCGCGTGATGTAGGCCAACCGCTCGCGCGACCGATCTCGTTTGGGACAGTTGCGGACGCTTCCGCAGGTCAGCAGGGCTGTGCGGGTGCCTGACGCGCAGGTGTGACGCACCATTCAGGGCGGTTTCCACTTCCGTGACGGGCGTCCTGCGAAAAATTGTCGGTCGGGACGGATACCCTGCTGGCAGTCCGCACACAATCAGGGAGCAGTACCCGTGACCGCAGAGACCCTGTACGGGGCCGACGACCTCACCCATCTGGAAGGTCTGGAGGCCGTACGCAAACGGCCAGGCATGTACATCGGGTCGACCGACAGCCGGGGCATCAACCACCTCTTCAGCGAGATCGTCGACAACTCGACCGACGAAGGCGTCGCGGGGCACGCGACGAAGATCGTGGTCACCCTGCACGCGGACGGCAGCGTCCAGGTCGACGACGACGGCCGCGGCATCCCCACCGACGTGCACGCCAAGTCCGGTCTGTCCGGTGTGGAACTGGTGCTCACGAAGCTGCACGCCGGCGGCAAGTTCGGCGGCTCCGGCTACAAGACCTCCGGCGGCCTGCACGGCGTCGGCGCCTCCGCCGTCAACGCCCTCTCCCACCGCTACGACGTCACCGTGCGGCGCGGCGGCAAGGTCCACGAGATGTCGTTCGCCCACGGCGTTCCCGGCGTCTTCGACGGCCCCGGCCCCAAGGCCAAGTTCACCCGCCAGAACGGGTTGAGCATCGTCGGCAAGATGAAGCGCAACGAGTCGACCGGCACCTCGACCCGTTACTGGTACGACGCTCGTTACTTCGAGAACGGCGCCACGCTGGACGTCGACACCGTCCGCACGAAGCTGCGCAACACCGCGTTCCTCGTCCCCGGCGTGACCTACGTGCTGAGGTCGGCACTAGAGGAAACGATCTCCGAAGAGGTCTTCCACTACCCTCACGGCCTGACGGACATGGTCGACTTCCTGGCCCCCTCAGGCGACCGCGCCGTCTCCGGCACGCTGGTGATCACCGGCTCCGGCACCTACTTCGAGAACGCCGCCGACGAGAACGGCGTGATGCGGTCCAAAGTGGAGCGTCAGGCCGAGATCGAGGTCGCCCTCCGCTGGGGCACCGGCTACGAACGCACCGTCGAATGCTTCACCAACACCATCCGCAACGTGCACGGCGGCACCCACCGCCGCGGCTTCGACCGCGCGGTCGTGAAGTCGATCCAGGACGCCATCTCCAAGACCCGAGGGCTCCTGAAGCCCAAGGAGGAGATGCCGACCCTCGACGACGTGCTCGAAGGCATGACGGCCGTCATCCACGTCCGCATCCCCGAACCGCAGTTCACCTCGCAGACCAAGGACGAACTCTCCACCGCCGGCATCACCAAGGTCCTGCAGGGCATCGTCGACCAGCAGATCCGCGCGTGGACAGAAGACCGCAAGACCAAGATGGAAGCCAAGACCGTCCTGCAGAAGGTCGTCGACGCCTCCCGCGTCCGGCTCACGCAGAAGCAGCAGAAGGACGCGGCGCGCCGCAAGACGGCGCTCGAGGGCGCGGCGATGCCCGCGAAGCTCGTCGACTGCCGCACCACCGGGGTGGCTCGTTCTGAGCTGTTTCTCGTGGAAGGCGACTCCGCCCTCGGCTCGGCTCGCATGGCGCGCGTCTCCGAGTACCAGGCGCTGCTTCCCTTGCGCGGCAAGATCCTCAACGTCCAGAAGGCCTCGCTCGCCGACACGCTGCGCAACGCCGAGATCGCCTCCATCGTCCAGGTCCTGGGCGCCGGCACCGGCCGCACGTTCGACCTCCCGCAGATGCGGTACGGCCGCGTGATCCTGATGGCCGACGCGGACGTCGACGGAAGCCACATCCGGACGTTGCTGATCACGTTGTTCGCCAAGTACATGCGCCCGGTGATCGAGGACGGCCGCCTCTACGCGGCCATGCCCCCGTTGCACAAGGTCATGACGCGCGGCCGCAACGCCGAAACGCACTTCACCTTCACCCAGCGCCAGATGGAGCAGACCGTCGCGCGGCTGGAGAAGGCCGGCAAGCAGGTGGTCACACCGGTGCCGCGGTTCAAGGGCCTGGGCGAGATGGACGCGGACGAGTTGTGGGAGACCACGATGAACCCGTCCACCCGCTCCGTCCGGCGCATCACGATGGACGACGTCGAAGCCGCCGAGGAAGCCCTCGAACTCCTGATGGGCGAGAAGGTCGAGCCGCGCCGCAACTGGCTCGTCGAGTCCGCCGCACGGGTCGACCAGTCGGCCATCGATCTCTAAGCCTCAACGGACAGACGGAGTCACGAAGTCATGGCACGCCGCAAGGGACCCACGACCAAGGTCGACCCAGCCGCGTTCGACCGGGCCGGCGCCAAGGTGCTCGACAACTCGCTGAAGACGGAGATCGAGGACTCGTACCTGGAGTACGCGTACTCGGTCATCCACTCGCGGGCACTGCCGGACGCGCGGGACGGCCTCAAGCCGGTGCACCGCCGCATCCTCTACTCGATGCACGAGCAGGGGTACCGGCCGAACCACGCGTACGTGAAGTCGTCGCGCGTCGTAGGCGACTGCTTCGTTCGCGGTGCGCTCGTGTCGACGCCGGGCGGGCTGCGGCCGATCGAGGACATCGAGATCGGTGATCTCGTGCTCGACGGCCACGGCATTCCGGTGCGGGTGAGCGAGGTGTACGAGAACCCGGTCTCCGACCTCGTGCGGATCACCTGGTCGAACGGTCGCACGATGCTGGTCACGCCGGGGCAGCGGTTCCGGACCGTCGAGTCCGACCTGTCGATCGGCTGGACCGCGGCGACGGACCTGGCCGGGCGGCAGACGATCGCGTACGGCACGGATCGGCAGGCTGGCCTCGCGTCGGACGGCGGTGACGTCGCCGCCTACGTGCAGGGCCTCATCGTCGCCGAAGGGTTCGCCGTCGACCGCAAGCGTGCCGCCGATGGCCGGGTGCGCATCCACATGGTCGACTCCGAGCCTCTCGACGTCGCACACGGCTGGGCGATCCTCAACGGGGTCAACGTCTCGCGCGGCAAGCGCGTGGCGAAGAAGCCGAAGCACAAGGACCAGCACATCCTCACGTTCGCGCGCCACGAGGCGTTGCTGGAGGCCGCGACTCCTCGCAGTGACCAGAAGGCCGTGCCGCCGGGCGTGCTGGCAGACCGGTCCGCGTGGGCGCCGTTCATCGCCGGCTTCTTCGACGGCGATGGCTACGTGCGCAAGCAGAACCGCGAGATCGTGCTGGTCAGCACCAGTCGGCGGCTCATCGGCCAATTGCACGGCATGCTCGCGGACGCCGGCATCCACGGCCACCACTGGTCGCGCGTCAGCACGGCCGGGAACAAGACGTTGCTGGGGTTGTCGATCTCGGGTCGTGACGCCGCCGCGCTCGCGCTGGCGCTGCTGCCGTGGACGAAGATCGGTTACAAGCAGGACGGCCTGCGACAGGTGCTGTCCATCGGCTACCGCTACGGCGGCAAGCAGGGCAACGACAGGCTGCCGTGCGCACCGGTGATGGCGGAGTTCTCCGCCGCTCACCAGGGTGGCGGCTGGTTCCGCGACACCGACGGCGTGGCGTTTCGGGCGTCGTTGGGCGAGCACGTCCGGTATGGCAAGGATCGCCACGGTAAGGCGCTCGCGGAGCGTTCCTTCCCGCTCTGGCGAGCCCACGAGAACGGCTGGGCCGAGAAGCTGCGCCGAATCGGATCGCCGCTCGCCGCGCGTCTGGAAGCGTTGTCGGGCTTCAGCTTCCTCGAGGTGACGTCGGTCGAGCCGGTTGCTTCGGACACGACGTACGACATCCAGGTCGCGACGGAAGAGCACGCGTTCGTCGTTGACGGCCAGGTCGTGCACAACTGCATGGGTAAATACCATCCTCACGGCGACACGGCGATCTACGACGCGTTGGTCCGCCTCGCTCAGGACTTCAGCCTCAACGAGCCGCTCATCGACGGCCACGGCAACTTCGGTTCCCCAGACGATGGCCCGGCCGCGAGCCGATACACCGAGTGCCGCATGTCCCCGGTAGCCATGCAGCTCGTCGGCGAGCTGAACGAGGACACGGTCGACTTCCGCCCCAACTACGACGGCTCGCTGCAGGAGCCGGTCGTGCTGCCGGCGGCGTTCCCGAACCTGCTGGTCAACGGCACGTCCGGCATCGCGGTCGGCATGGCCACGAACATGATTCCGCACAACCTGCGCGAGGTCGTGGGTGCGGCGCGGTGGCTGATCACGCACCCGGACGCGAGTCTCGACAAGCTCATGGAGTTCATTCCCGGCCCTGACCTGCCGACCGGCGGCATCCTGCTCGGGCTCGACGAGGTCCGGAAGGCCTACGAGACCGGGCGCGGCGTGGTCAGGATGCGCGCCAAGGTCGAGATCGGGCCGCTGGAGGGTTCCAGGGGCCGGCAGGCCATCACGGTCACCGAGTTGCCGTACGGCGTCGGTTCCGAGCGGATCGTCGAGAAGATCACCGACGAGGTCAACAAGTCGAAGCGGCTCACGGGCATCGCGGACGTCAAGGACCTCACGGACCGTGAGAACGGCATCCGGCTCGTCATCGAGTGCAAGGTCGGCGTGAACCCGCAGGCGCTGCTCGCGGACCTGTACCGGCTGACGCCGATGGAGCAGTCGTTCGGCATCAACAACCTGGTGCTGGTCGACGGCCAGCCGCAGACGCTGGGGCTCAAGCAGTTGCTGGAGGTCTTCCTCAAGCACCGCTACGAGGTCGTCACGCGGCGTACGAAGTTCCGTCGTCGTAAGCGTGAGGAACGGCTGCACCTGGTCGAGGGGCTTCTCCTCGCCCTGCTGGACATCGACAAGGTCATCAAGCTGATCCGGGGCAGTGAGAACGCGGCTGCCGCCAAGGACGGCCTGATGAGGCAGTTCAAGCTGTCGGAGATCCAGGCCACCTACATCCTCGACACGCCGCTGCGCCGCCTGACCCGGTACGACAAGCTCGAGCTCGAGAACGAGCAGGACAAGCTCCGTCAGGAGATCGCCGAGCTGTCAGCGATCCTGGACGACGAGGGCGTGCTCAAGAAGCTCGTGTCGACCGAGCTCGCGGCTGTGGCGAAGGAACTGGGCGGCGAGCGCCGGACGAGTCTCATCGACGGCGATCTCAAGGAGGTGCTGGCGGCGTCCAAGCCCGCCGGGCCGCTGGAGGTGGCCGACGACCCGTGCCAGGTCATCCTGAGTGCCGCTGGTCTCGTCGCGCGCACCGCGGCGGAGTCGGAGGAGGCGTCCGAGGGCAAGCGCCGGGCCGGGCGGGTAAAACACGACGCCGTGCTGGCCGTGGCGCACTCCACGGCGCGAGGCCAGGTCATCCTGATCACGAACCTGGGCCGCGCGTTCAAGACGGACGTGCTCCCGCTACCCGTGCTGCCGGAACAGAGCGGCACGGTCAGTCTCAGGGGCGGCATGGCGGCGAGTGAGCTGGTGCCGCTGGAGAAGGGCGAGAAGGTCGTCGGCATCGCGCCGCTCGACCCGAAGGACTCACCCGGTATGGCGCTGGGCACGAAGCTCGGCACGGTGAAGGTGTGCGTGCCGGAGTGGCCGGTCCGTTCGGACGAGTTCGAGGTCATCTCGCTCAAGGACGGCGACGAGATCGTCGGCTGCACGTGGCTCACGGATGGCAGCGAGACGATCGCGTTCGTCAGTTCCGACTCGTCACTGCTGCGCTATGACGCGAAGCTGGTGCGGCCGCAGGGTCTCAAGGGCGGCGGCATGGCGGGCATCAACCTGAGTGGCGACGCGTACGTGGTGTTCTTCGGTGCGATTCGCACGGACGACGACGAGCACGGCGAACCGATGGTCGTCACGTCGTCCGGGCAGAGCGTCAAGGTCACGCCGTTCAGCGAGTATCCGGCCAAGGGTCGTGCGACGGGCGGTGTGCGGTCGCAGCGCTTCCTCAAGGGCGAGGACCACCTGGTGCTCGCGTGGATCGGCAGCAGGCCGGCGGGTGCGGACGACAAGGGCACCCCGGTGGAGCTGCCGGAGGTGGACCCGCGCCGGGACGGCTCCGGTCACGCGCACCCCGGTCCGGACGTCATCGGGCACCTGATCGAACGGGACTAGTTCCGAGCTGGTGAGGACGGGGGCAGGAGCCGCGTCCTCACCAGGGTCTTTTGGAGATGCTGCCGGACAGCTGGGCGGAGCTGTTGCTGCTAGGCGAACTGCTGCCGGCGGTCTGAGCCAACAACTCTCCGTTCGCCGTGCAGGTCGCCAGCACGGTCCCGCCGCCGTGCCGCAGGACGAGCTTCCACTCATGGTTGCCGCTCTCCGCCGGGAACTCGAAGGTCCTGGTCCACGGGAGCGCTACCGACGTCTCCTCGCTGGAAGTTCCGTCGACTCATCCGCTGAGCCTGGCAGAACCGTCCGGTACCGGTCCCCGCTATCGGGCGTGCTTCTCGAAGAGCGCTTCGAAGGCGTCGAGCACGGCAGGGACGCTGAACTTCGCCGCGGCCGTTCCGTCCGGGACCGGTGGTTCGTCGCGCAGGGACCGCAGTCCCGCGGTGATGGCCGCCGCGTCGCCGGGCGGCACGATGATGCCGAAACCCGTCTCCCGCACCGGGATGCGCACGCCGGGAAGGTCGCTCGCCAGCACCGGTACGCCCGCGAGCATCGCGACGACCTGCACGATGCCGAAGGCCTCGAATGCGTTCACCGACGGCAGGGCGAACACGTCCAGGGACGCGTAGAAGTCGCCGAGGTCCTCGTCGGGCACGAAGCCGAGCAGCTTGATCCGCGGGTCGTCCGCGATGCGCTCGCGGACTCGGGAGATGACGCTGCCGCCGGCGACGTTGCCGAAGTCGCCGCCGATCAGCAGCCTTGCCGTCGGGTCTTCCAGTGCGCGGAATCCGTCGACCAGGTGCTCGACGCCCTTCTCCTCGACGATGCGGCCGAGGAACCCGACGTGCGGGCCGTCGCCGTCGCGGAACCGCGGTGTGCCAGGGGGAACCGGGCGGCAGGGTGGGGGTACGGCGGCCATGTGCGGCCGGATGGACGGCCACAGCCTGCTTTCCCGTGCGTAGTCCTCGCTCGTCACCGCGACGGCGGCCGCGCGGCGCATCGCGAGGCGGCTGGACGCGTCGATCACCTTGCCCTGCACCGTGTTCACCAGGCCGGGTGGCAGGCTGACGTCGCAGTGGTAGGTCACGACGACGGGGCACTTCGCCAGCGCGGCCACCGGGCCGGCTTCGAGCATGGGCAGGTGGAGGTTGAGCACTCGGGCGTTCGCCGACGCCTCGCGCACCATGGTGGCGAACGCCGGGCTGATCACTCCCTTGCCGAATCGGGCGAGCACGGGTGCGCGGCTCACGCGCACGCCGTTGATCGTCTCCTCGTGCGGTAGCGAGGGGTCGTGGCGGGTGGTGACCACGCGGACGCGTTTGCCGCGCTCGGCGAGCCCCTCCGCGACGTCCCGCGCGAAGTTGGTCAGCCCTGACACGTAAGGCGAGTAGTAGGTCAGGGCGATGACGAGGTCGTCGAGCACAGTTCGCTCTCCTGTCGTGGGGAAGTGAGCAGCCGGAGCCCGACGAGCAGTCCGGCGAGTGATCCGGTGAGGAACGCGATCTCGGCGCGCAGCAACAGGTCGGGGATGAGCGCGAACGTCACGGCCGCGGTCAGGACGCCCGCGACCCAGGTCCACGCGACGCGGCTGTGCAGGGCGTCCGCGACCAGGGCCTGGGTGGTGACGATCAACCCGAGGTGGGCGACGACGCCGAGCGCGATGAGCGTCAGGTCCGTGGCGGACACGACGTAGAGAGGACCGAACACCAGCCGCACCAGCCATGGTCCGATCGTGACCGCCACGGCGACGCCGGCGATCGCCGCCGCCGCGAGGACGGCCGCGAGGCGGGTCACGACGGTGCGCTTCCGCTTGCCCGCGAGCACGGGCAACAGCGCTGTCTGCAACGGAACCGCGACGAAGAGCGGGACCCTGGCGAGCAGGAAGGCCGCGAGGAACACCCCGGCCTGAGCTCGTTCGCCCGGCGTCGCGATCGCGGTCACCAGCACGGGGATGCCGTTGAGCAGCAGTTGCGCGCACAGGGAGCCGACGAGCAACGGGGAGATCGCGCGGGCGAACTCGCGCACGGGCACCTCGCCCTCTCCCTGCCACCAGATGGCGGCCAGCACGGGCAGGTGCGCCACCGCGACCGCCGCCACGAGCGTCCATTCGAACTGTGCGCTCGTGGTGGCTCCGAGCCACCCGGCGAGCAGCGCGAACACCACGCGCAGGGTGGTGTCGGCGACCAGCAGGCCGCCGTGCCACGCCAGCTTCCCGCTGCCGATCAACGCGCCGCGCACCAGGAACTGCGCCGCGGACAGGAAGCACAGCACCACGACGGCGGGGGAGACGAACACGGCCAGCGCGCACTCGACGACCGCCATGCAGGCAGCGACCACCGCGGCCGAACGCAGAGCGCGAGGGCCGAGGCGGGCCAGTTCCTGTTCCACTGGAAGGAAAGCACCGAACCCGACCAGCAGTGCGATCGACCAGAACGCGCCGAAGTCGCTGTACTCGGCGGGCGAGACGTTGCGCGCGACGATCGCGAGGTAGGCGTTGACCAGCAGTCCGGACAGGACGATGCACACCCCGACGAAACCGAGCGCACGGACCATGGGCGGGACCATATCGGCCGCGGTGTGCCGATTTTCGCCTCCGTAACACGATTCCGGGGTATGGCAACGCAGACGTAGCAATGCGCGGGCCGGCCGGGCTCTTCGCGTAACGGGCGGTCGCTAGCTTCTGACGCCTCGCCCCATCCGAAACCCCCTTAGGACATCGGCGCGTGACGACAGAAACGATTTCGCTCGCTCCTGAAACGCCTGCCATCACCACTCGGCCCGGGCCAGGGAGGAGACGACGGCTGCTGGCCGTCGCCGTCGTGTCCGGTGCGCTCACGGTGCTGCTGTCGGCGCTGATGCCGCTCGCGCCCGTGACGATCAACGATCCCACCGTGAGCTGGCCGGAGAACGCGTCGGCGCCGCGGTCCACGATGCTCGCGCTGAGCGCCTACCGTCCATTTGAGATGGACGCGCGTTTCGGTTGCGCGACCGCACGTGCCGCGCAGGCCGGTGGGGGCGTGGTGTTCTCGACCGTCACGCCGTCGGCCCCGGCGCGCGGTCTCGTCGTGAAGGCGGAGAACGATCGTCTGCTGGTGAGCGGTGTCGCCACGCTGGACGAGGCGGTGCCCGCGGGTGACTGCTCGTACGAGATCCGCGGCGACCGGGACGGGCTGAGCATCTCGCGTGACGGCAGGGAGATCGGCCGGTCCGCGACCATGCCGGACGTGCACGTGCTGGCGACCTCGATCACCACGACCGCCGACCTGTCCGTGCGGATCAGGGTGGACGACCAGTTCAGCACCAGCCCGTCGCCGTTCAAGATCGTGCTGATGGTGCTTCTCGCGCTGTGCGCGGCGACCGCGTTCGCCTGTCTCGTGCTGCTGGATCGGCGCGTGTCCCGTGAGCCGGCCCGGTTCCGGTGGCGGTTGAGCCTCGTCGACCTGGTCGTTCCCGCGATCATGATCCTCTGGTTGTTCCTGGCACCGATGTCCGACGACGACGGCTACTACAGCGCGATGGCCAAGAACGTGCCGTTCGAGGGTTATGTCGGGAACTACTACCAGATCCTCAACCAGGGCTTCACGCCGTTCTCCTGGTTCTACTACTTCCTGGCCAAGTGGCAGGTTTTCGGCTTCGCGCCAGTGGTTCTGCGCATCCCCGCGCTGTTGTTCGGTCTGGTGACGTGGTTCGCCGCACGTCGTTATGTGTCGGGAAAGTTCAGCGGGATCGTGCTCGGCGCGGCGTTCCTGGCGTGGTGGCTGCCGCTCGACATGGGGGTGCGGCCGGAGGGTGTCGTGACCATGTGCGGCATGCTCACGCTGCTGGCGGTGACGGCCGCGGTCGAACGCGGGCGTCTGGCGTTGCTCGGCGTGGCCGTGGGCGTCGCGGGCATCGGTTTCTTCGCGCACCCCACGGGTTTCACGACTCTCGCGCCGTTGCTGGCGGGCCTGCCGTTCGCGTGGAAGCTGCTCACGAAGGACGCGGGCTGGCGCACGATCGTGGCGAGGACGCTCGCCGTGCTCTCTCCCGGCGCGATCGCGATGATCATGGCGTTCAGCGACGGAACCCTGCGCGATTTCCTGTACGCACAGGAGATCTTCAAGAAGATGGCCGGTTCGGAGTCCTGGTACACGGAGTTCGCGCGGTGGATGTTCCTGCTGAACCAGGGCGACGCCATGGCGAACTACGCCAAACGCGCGCCGGTGCTGGTGTGCGTCGTCGCGCTGGTCTGGTTCGTCGTGCTCGTCACGGCCGCACGGGCCCGCCGGATCGACGTGCCACCAAGGCTCGCGCTGGCGGGCTGGTCGACGTTGTTCGCGTTCTTCCTGCTGTGGCTGACACCCAGCAAGTGGACGCACCACTTCGGCAGCCTCGCGGGGATCGGCTCGGTGTTCATCGCGTTGATGCTGCTGTGCTCCGTGCCGCTGGTGCGTGAGCTGACCAGCGACCGCCGCATGCCGGTTCCGGTGCTGCTGGGCGGCATCGTCAGCGTCGTGGCGATGCTGGGTCTGGCGGGGCACGGCGCCAACCTGTGGCCGTACTCGTGGCACCTCGGGCTGCCGTCCACGGGAGTTCCGCCGCACGTGTCGGTTCTCAAGTTCGACAAGCCGTACTGGTGGCTCGTCCTGATCGTGATCGTGGCGATCGTGTTGTACCGGCGGGGCAAGGGTTCTCTCGCGCCGGTCATCGCGATACCGGTCGTGATCGTGATGTTCTTCGTCGCCAACATCGCTTATCTGGTGGGCGGTTTCACCGTCGCGACCGTGAACACGCTGGGCACGTGGTCGCCGTGGGCGGCGAACGTCCAGGATCCGCTCGCCGAACGGTGCGTCGCGGCGGACGCGGTCGAGGTCGCGGCACCACAGCCGCTGGTCTCGTTGCCGGACAGGTGGTTCGCGATCCAGACCGACCCGATCGCGACCGTCGTCACCGGCAGACCGGTACCCGTCACCTACGAGTACGCGACCTCGGACGCGAAGGTGCTCGCCACCGGCAAGATCACCGACAACGTGGACAGCACGTGGCGGCGCACCCTCCTGCTGCCACCGGCACCGGCCGGCGCGACGCAGGTGCGGCTCTCCGGCGAGGGCGAGTTCACCCAGCCGGCCGCGCAGAAGTACGTGCGGCTGCGGGAGTTCCTGCCCCGCGAACCGGCGGTCGCGGTGGCGTGGCAGATCGCGTTCCTGTTCCCCTGCCAGCGTCAGCCGCGCGTCCAGGACGGCGTGATCGAACCGGTCTCCTACGCCGTGCAGTGGGGCGACACGCAGGCGCTCGGCCTGTCCGACGCGACCTGGCAACCCGTGCGTGGCGCGCTGTTCGGGGACGTCCTCACCACGCACGAGGTCACCGCGTTGCCGGCACGGCTGCGGGACTCCTCCCGCCCGTACCCGATCCAGGTCTACCAGGCCACCCCGCTCTACGAGGCCGGTCGGTACACCACCACCCGCGACACCCAGACCCGCATGGGTTGGGAAGGCGTTCGATGAGCGATCGTGAAGCGGAGGCGCTGGTAGCCGTGCAGACGGCGCTGGCGAGACCACCCGTGGTGCACGTGGCCAGGCTGCTGTCGTGGTTCGGCGAACACAGTGCGGGATGGCTGTTGCTGGGCGTCGCCGGCGCCGCGGTGGACCGCCGGCGCCGTCCTGAGTGGACGGTCGCGACCGGCTCGGTCGTCGCCGCGCACGCCGTGTCGATCGTGGTGAAACGCGTGGTGCGGCGGCGGCGTCCGCACCACGCGGAGGTGCAGGTGCTGGCGGGAACCCCGAGCAAGCTGAGTTTCCCGTCGTCGCACGCGTCCTCCACCACGGCCGCCGCGGTCGCCTACGGCGCGCTGACGAACCAGCCACTGGTGCCGCTTCTGGTGCCACCGATGATGGTCAGCAGGCTGGTGCTGGGCGTGCACTACCCGACCGACGTGCTGGCCGGCGCCGTGCTGGGTGCCATGGTGGCACGCGGCGTGCGGCGCGTGGTGTGGGGTCGTCGATGACCGTGGCGACCGAGACACGTCCGTCGATCGTTCGTGGGCTGATCAAGACCGCCCGGCCGCACCAGTGGGTGAAGAACGTCCTGGTGCTGGCCGCGCCCTTCGCGTCGAGCAGGATCACCGAACCCGTCGTGCTGCGGTCGGCGGCGCTGGCGTTCGCGGCGTTCTGCTGCGCGGCCTCGGCGGTGTACCTGGTCAACGACGCGAAGGACGCGGAAGCCGACCGAGCACACCCGAAGAAGCGCCTCCGCCCGATCGCGGCGGGCATCGTCCCGGTGCCTCTCGCGTTCGGCACCGCCGGCGTGCTGATGGCCGCGTCGCTGTCGATCGGCGCGGTCGCGGGCTGGAAGCTGCTCGTGCTCATGGCCGTCTACCTGGCGGTCCAGCTCGGGTACTGCTTCGGTCTGAAGCACCAGCCCGTCCTCGAACTGTGCGTGGTCGCCTCCGGGTTCCTGCTGCGCGCCATCGCGGGCGGCATGGGCGCGAACATCGAGCCCAGCCAGTGGTTCCTGCTCGTCACGGCGTTCGGGTCGCTGTTCATCGTGGCGGGCAAGCGGTACGCCGAGATCAAGCTCTTCCACGAGACCGGCGCCGCGATCCGCCACTCGCTGACCAGGTACTCGGAGACCTATCTCCGGTTCGTCTGGGCCACGTCGGCCGCGGTCATGAACATGACCTACGGCCTGTGGGCGTTCGAGCTCGGTCAGCGCACGGGCAGCCCGTGGGCCGCGCTGTCCATGGTCCCGTTCGTCATCGCCGTTCTCCGCTACGCCGTCGACGTGGACAGCGGCAAGGCGGGCGCGCCGGACGACCTGGCCCGCTCCGACCGGGTCCTGCAGTCGCTGGGACTCGCCTGGGTGGTGACCGTCGCGCTGGCGATCTACCTCTGAGCGACGCTGCCAATACGATCCCGCCATGGTTCGCACCACTCCACCACGCCCGGTCGACCTGACGGCGCACCTGCCCGCCCTCGCCTCGCTGGCCCGCACCGCGGTGCGGCTGCACCCCCGGCCCGGCGAGCCGACGGCGGCGGACAGCTCGATCGGCGGCCCGTTGCTGTGGCCGGCACGGGAACCGTGGCCGGCGTGCGCCGAGCACGCCGGCCCGTTTCTCGAAGGCGCGAGCGTGCCCGACGTGACGGCGCGGCGGCGGATCCTGACGCAGGCGTGGGCCAGGCCGCGGGAGCGCGGCACGAACCTGCTGACCGAGGACGAGAAGGCCGTCGTCGACCGCGTGGACGATGGCGCTGAGATCGCACAGGACGGGCCGGCGCCGATGGTGCCGGTGGCCCAGTTGTACGCGCGCGACGTCCCCGGCCTTCCCCGTCCGGACGGTGCCGACCTGCTGCAGGTGCTGTGGTGCCCGTTCGACCACGAGGACGACGGCTACGTGCCGAGCACCGTGCTGCGGTGGCGGGTCGCCGCCGAGGTGACGGAACCGCTGGCAGACCCGCCACTGCCGGCCGCGGTCGACGACAACTACCTGCCGCAGCCGTGCGTGCTGCACCCGGAGACGGTCGTGGAGTACCCGGCTCCGCACTGCCTGTCCGAGGAACTGGCCGGTCAGGTGCGGGAGTGGGAGGACCGGGAGGAGCAGAAGTACCAGTACGAGCTGTCCGTCGCCTCCGGCTGCAAGGTCGGCGGGCACGCGCCGTGGAGCTTCTCCGACCCGTACCCGATGTCGTGCCCGGACTGCGGCGCGGACGTCGAACCGCTGCTCACCATCGCCAGCTCGGAGTGGGACGGCAACACGAGCTGGCAACCGGTCGAGGACGCCGGGGCGGAGCACCCGCCGTTCCCGGCTCCGCACGAGCCGACGATGCTGATGATCGGCCGCGGCTACCACTTGCAGCTCTACACGTGCGTCGCGTTCCCCGAGCACGGACACGTGACGAACATGCAGTAGCGCACCGGTCAGAGCCCGAAACCGCCGGACACCTCGATGTTCTGCGCGGTGATCCAGCGGCCGTCCTCTCCGGCGAGCGCCGCGATCGCCACCGCCACGTCGTCGGGCTCGCCGACGCGGCCCAGCGCGGTCTTCGCCGCCATGGCCGGGATGAACTCCGGGAACTTCTCGAAGGCGTCGTCGCCCAGCCTGGTCCGGGTGGCGCCGGGGGAGACGGAGTTGACGCGGATGCGGCGCGGGCTGAGTTCCTTGGCCAGGTAGCGCGTCAGCACGACCAGGGCGCCCTTCATGGTCGCGTAGCCGGAGTAGCCGGGCTCGGCCTGTTCAGTGGAACTGCTCGTCGTGTTGACCACCGCGCCGCCGTCCGCGAGGAGCGGGAGCAGGGTCTGGGTGAGGAAGAACGGGCCCTTGAGCAGGACGCGGTAGAACTTGTCGAACAGTTCCTCGGTCGTGTCCGGGAACAGGGCGGTCTGGGCGAAGCCGGCGTTGTTGACGAGGACGTCGAACGTGTCGCGGCCCCAGCCGCCGAGCACCTGCGCGACCTGGTCGCGGAACGCCGGGAAGGTGTCGCTGCGGCCCAGGTCCAGCGGGAGGGCGACGGCGTTGCCGCCGTTCTGCTCGATGGCGGAGACGGCCTGCTTGGCGCCGGTCTCGTTGGAGCCGTAGGTGAGGATCACGGAGGCGCCCCGCCGAGCCAGTTCGACGGCCGTGCTCCAGCCGATGCCCGAGCTGCCACCGGTGACGATTGCGACTGACATGTTCCTACCGCCTGTTCTGGTCTGCTTGGTTTCTGATGAACCAATAAGACCAGCGAAGACGGGGTGAGCAGGAGACCGAAGCTCTCGTCTTCTTGCCTGATTCTCCCGGTGCGGGTGGTGTCCTGGGACAGTCCCGGATCGGCCGGCGCAAGCTCTCCGACGGGGGAAGGCCCGGCCTGGGAGTCTCGGGGTGTCCCAGGCCGGGCCTTGCGCGAGATCTCGCGACCTACGTGATGTGCAGGTTCTGCACCTTCGCCTCCGCGACGATCCGCTCGGCCTCGTCACGGGCCACGTTGCGCAGTTCGGCCAGGGCGCGCATCGCCTCGGCGCGCCGCGCCGACATCGCGAGCCGGAAGTCCTCGCGGATCCCGTCGCGCTTTGCCGCGGCCTCCTCGTCCAGGCGGCGGGCTCGTTGCTCGGCCTCGCCCACGATCATCAACGCCTTGAGCTGCGCGTCCCTGACGACGTCACGGCGTTCTTCCTCGGCCAGGGCGACCATGCGGGCGAGCCGTTCCGGCAGGCCCTTCGGGTCGATCGGGGTCAGGCAGATGCGGTGCAGGCCGTCCTGCAGGGCGGCGTTCTCCTCCTGGACCGAGACCAGTCTGCTCGCCAGGGCCTCCGCGCGGGCCTCCGAGGCGTCGCGGTCGGCTGTGACCAGGCGAAGCTCGGCTTCCAGCTCGGCGACGTAGTCGTCCACCTCGTCGCGGTCGTAGCCGCGCCATCGGAGCCCGAACCACGTTCGCAGCGGTACGAGCTCAGTCCTGCTGTCGACACTCACTGCCGTCTCCTCTGCCTCCCGCGAAGTCAGTCTTGACAAGGGGTACGTACGGGGTGCGGCATCGGTTCTAATGGGTTTACCAGGCACAATGTCGGCGTGAACAACAAACTGTGCCCCTGTGGTACCGGTCAGTCCTATGTGGACTGTTGCGGTGCGCTGCACTCCGGAGCCCGCAAAGCGGCCACGGCCGAGCAGCTGATGCGTTCGCGTTACAGCGCTTTCGCGGTGTCCGATGAGGACTACCTGCTGCGCACCTGGGCTGCGCGCAACCGGCCCAAGAGTGCCGGAATCGACTCCACCGACCGCTGGCTCAAGCTCGAAATTCTGGCGACCGAGAACGGTGGTCTGCTGCAGAGCGAGGGTGTGGTGGAGTTCCGTGCGCACTACGTCGGGGGCGTGGTGCACGAGCGGAGCAAGTTCATCAGGGAGAACGGCCAGTGGGTGTACGCGGAGGGCCTGGAATGAGCACGGTGACGGTCGCGAGCAGGTTCAACGGGCCTCCCGGCATGGGCAACGGCGGGTACTCGGCCGGTCTGCTCGCCGCGCACGTCGACGCGGAGACGGTGAGCGTCCGGCTGCGCAAGCCGGTGCCGCTGGACCGCGAGATGGAGGTCCGCAACGGGCAGTTGTTCGACGGTGAGACGGTGATCGCGTCGGCCGAGCCCGCCACGCTCGACCTGGAGGTTCCCACCGCGCCGACGCTGGACGAGGCGCTGAAGGCCTCCGCGAAGGTCCCGTGGCGCGACAGGCACCCGTTCCCGACGTGCTTCGGATGCGGTCCCGGCAGGGAGGACGGCATCGCCGCGCTGCTCGGCCCGCTGGACGGCCGCGTGGAGTGGGCCGGGGTCTGGACGCCGAGTGACGTGCTGCCGAACGACGGGGTCAGCGTGCTGCCGGAGATCGTCTGGGCCGCGCTCGACTGTCCGTCCGCGCAGCCCGTCGCACCGGACGGGGGACCGGCGTTCGTGCTCGGCACCTTCGTGGCCCGCACCGAGCAGCCGGTGAAACTGGGCGTGGACCACGTGCTCCTGGCGTGGGAACTTGGCCGGGACGGACGCAAGGCCTACTCCGCGTCCGCGATCATCGGCCCTGACGGAGTGTGCGGACGAGCACGCGCCGTGTGGGTCTCGATCGGATGACGCCAAATAACCCGACTGGGTGACAAGTGTGCGGTGCGTCTTGATAGCGTGCACGCTCGTTGCCCGATTAAGCCGAAAGGGCGAGTGACCGGGATGGCACGGAGGTGATCAGGCGCTTGATGGGCCGACGTGCCGCCGCCCATGGCGACCAGCAACCACAGACCCAGAGTTCTGGCCAGAGCGTTTTCGGGGTTCAGACGATTACGAGCACCGAGCAGGACATGGATCTGTATCCCGTCGAGCAGCCCCCGGCAGCAGCGCCGCCGCCGGAGCCGGTACCCCAGAGGACGCCCTTCGCGGCGAACCTGGTGGGGTCGACGCTCGTCGTCTCCAACCCCGAAGGCCCCAGCCAGGGCGCCACGGGACTCGCGCGCGCCCTTCCCGCCGACACCGGCCGGACCGTGGTCGTGGTCGACTTCCCAGGCGGAGACCAAAGCACTTTCTGGCCGCACGTCGTGACGGCGCTGCACGGCCGTGGGCCCCTCCGGCTCGCGGTGTCGCACGCCGGGACGATGCGGCCGACCGCGCCCGCCCAGTGGCTCGCCGAGCAGCTCCAGACCGAGGTCGTGGCGCCGGACGGCGTGCTGACCACGGTGCCCGGTGCCGCGTTCGTCGTCGGCACGCAGGGCTACGGCAGCTGGGTGAAGTTCCAGCCGAACGCGTCCCCGATGCCGTTCGGCCGCCGCTTCCCGGTGCCGCAGTGGGAGGCGATGGACCCGAACTCGCCGTGGCCGACGGGCGAGATCGGCATCTCCGAGCCGATTCCGAGCGGACTCTGGCTGCGCGCGCAGCAGCCGCCGTTCGAACCGGCCGCCCAGGACTCACGGCCGATCGTGGCGCTGCCGTGCCGCGACAACGTGCTGACGGTCGTCGTCGGCGGCCCCGGCCAGTCGGCGATCCCGATCGACGAGGTGTGCCGCCTGCTCACCGCGCTGCCCCAGGCGGCCCGGTCGCGCGTGCGGCTCGTCCCGTACGGCATCGACGCGAGCATCGGAAGCCTGGTCGCGGACCAGATCGGCGAGCCGATCGCCATGTTCACCGGCCTGCCGGTGGGCAACCTGCGCAGCGGCGGGCCCGCGGTCATCGCGGTCGACCCGCGCGGGCAGCAGACGTGGCGGCCGTTCGTCACCGAGGTGCTGTGCGTGCCGAACGAGTCCGTGCCCGTCGTGTCGGGCTACCGGACTCCGGTGCAGGGCCTGTCCGAGGTCTCACCCGGTGTGTTCACCCTCGGCGACGGCGTCGTGCTCGAAGTCGTGCCCTCCGGTCTGTGGGTGCGTGAGCAGGAAGAGCCCTACAACGCGGCCGAGGTGCGCACCCAGCCCCTGGACCCGGAGTGGGCACGTCTGACCGTGGGCACGCCTGGGCGCACGACGCCTGGCGCGGTCGCGGTGCACGGCGCCGCTCTCGTCGAACGCCTGGAGCCCGAGGTGCGCAAGCTCCTGCGGCTGGTGTTCTGCGACTCCAAGGTGACCGCGCCACCGCCGCCACCGCCCGCTCAGCCTCCCGCGACGACGCCGGCACACGCGTTGTCCACGCGTGACTCGTCGGACAACGGCGTCGGCTTCTTCACCGCCGTCACGCCGGCCGAGCCCGAGACGGAGCGGTCCGCGTACGCGAGCATCGGCGCCGGTCCGGCGATGGCGACCGTGACGTCGCACGCGCTGGACGACCCGGACGAGGCCGCGTTCCCCTCGGACGACCCGGACTCCGCCCCGGTGCGGTTCCGCGTGGACGGCCCGCTGCCGTTGCAGCCGCTGGCCCTGTGGGAGGTGCCGCCGGAGGACAACGGCGAGCGCGAGACGGTCTCCGTGGACCACAGCAGTTCGGACGCCGAACGCGACACGGTCCGTCGTGCGCTCGGCGAACGCTACGGCGTGCACGCGGCGACGGTCGTCCGCCTGCTCTCGCAGCGCCCGGACGCGGAGGAGGACCCGGCCGCGTTCGAGGCCATGGTCACCGACCTCACGGCGTTGCTGGCGTGTGTGTCGCAGGACGAGGAGATGGTCGTCGAAACGCTCCGCATGGGACGTCTGGGCCGCTTGCGCCCGTACGTCGCGTGCATCGTCTCCGGCCTGAACCGCCTGCCCGTGCACAACGGCATCGCGGCGGTGTGGGGCATGAGCGGTCCCACGGGTCCGCGGCGCTACCGCCACGGCGAGGTGCTGGTGGAGCACGGCCTGCTGGACGCCGTCGCGAACCCGTCCCAGCGCATCGAGGGCGTCACCGAGTACCTGATCTGGTCGGTCACCGGCCGCGTGGTCGAGGTGACCGACCGCGTCGCCGTGGCCACCGAGGAACGCGTGCTCTTCGCTCCCGGCACGCCGTTCCGCGTGCTCGCGGTCGCCGAGGCCGAGGGTGATCACCCGCAGCAGGTGCTGTTGCAGGAGATCTCCGGGCCGGCCGCGGAACAGGAGATCGCGGGGATGCGGCCGAGCGTGCTCTCCCAGCTGGAACGGGCGGCCGCGAACCTGCGCGTGCTGCCGGTCTCGCACCAGGTGACGGCCTGAACCTCGGAATCCGCTACGCCGAACCGCCCGTCGGCCCGCTGCGCCTCCACCCACCGGTGGACTGCGACGGCGAGCCGGCGGGCGCTTTCGGTGACCGGCACACGCTGAACGTCTGGTCCACCACGGACGGTCCGGCGCCGGTGCTCCTCTGGATCCACGGCGGCGCGAACACCGTTGGCACCTCGGCACAACCGGAGTACGCGGGCGACTTCCACGCGTCGAACGGGATCGTGTTCGTCAGCTGCGACTACCGGCTCGCGGTCGACGGATACGGTGCTCTGGAAGGGTTTCCGCACAATCGCGGACTGCTCGACGTGGTCTCGGCACTGCGCTGGATCCAGCGCAACATCGCCCGCTACGGCGGAGATCCTGCCAACGTGACCGTCGCCGGCCACTCGTCCGGCGCGCAGACGGTCGCGAGCCTGATGGTCATGCCCTCCGCCCAGGGCCTGTTCCACCGGGCGATCGCGCACAGCCTCGCCGGACGGTTCTTCACGCCGGAGGAAGCGGTCCGAACACAACGGCAAGCCGACCCGGAAGTCGTGCTGTACCAGCCGATCGTCGACGGCGACACGCTGCCGCGCAGCCCGCTGGAAGGCCCGTACGACGTGGACCTGCTGGTCTGCCACACCGCCGACGAGGACGCCGAACTGTTCCAGCGCCCGACGACGCGGCTGGCCGACGAGCACGGCAGCGCGTTCCGTTCGGTCTACGCCCGCCCACCGGCACACCACGGCGCCGACGTCCCGGACATGTTCCGCGGCGACATCGCGCGGGCGTGGGCGAGGTTCGCCCGCACGGGCAATCCCGGCTGGCCCGCGCATGAGCTCAAACGCTGGGACTAACTCTCCGTCGTGAGACCGAGCGTGCCGTTCAGCCGCGGCACGCACGCCCCGTCGCGCTTGTCCGAAGCCAGGAACTCGGTGAGGCACCGGCCGATCTGCTCGTGACCGCGGGCGTTGGGGTGGAACGACTCCTGCAACGCGTGCGATGCGCGCTTCTGGTCCTTCAGACCGTCGAAGTCGACCGTCAACCGCGTGAACCACTCCGTCTCGGGTTTGTTGCCGCCCACGCACGCCTCGTGGCCCTCACCGGCCCGCGCCAGGTCGAGGAAGCGGGCGTTGACCTTCGCCGCGGCGGAGCGCAGGCCGTTCGACAGCTCCGGCACGGCCTCCTCGACGACCCACTCCAGGTCGGCGGTGCGCAGCGGGCAGCCGGACAGGTTCTGCAGCGACTGCGGCATCTTCGGCGACACCGGCGCCGCGTACGACTGCACGACCAGCTGGTAGGAGGAGTCGAGGTAGCCGGAGTCGCGCATGGTCTGGCGGATGGCGTTGAGCGTGTTCTCGACCTTGGGGATCATCCGCCGCACGCGCTTGGTCCACTCCGGTGCCACGGACGACGTGCAGTCGCTGCGCTTGCCCCACGCCTCGAAGCACTTGTTGAGGATCTCGGAGAACCTCGGGTCGTCGTTCGCGCCGATGGCCACGACGATCGCGACGACCTGGTTCGACCCGGCGATCGCGCGCAGCTTCGGCAACTGCTCGTTGCGCAGCTTGTCCGAGTTCGCGCCCGAGCACGCCAGGTTGATCTTCTGGTCGGCCTGGAACTCGGTCTTCATGATCTCGGACTCGCGCGAGCGATGGCACCAGTTGCCACCGTCCTCGCCGTCGGTTCCCGGCTCGTAGTCGCCGGCGCCCTCGCCGGACATCGTGCTGTCGCCGAGCGCCACGACCGCGGTCCTGGTCTCGCGGTCGGGTTCGGAGGGGGGAGGGAACACGTGGTCGCTCACGACCAGCAGGATCGTGAGCAGGCCGATCGCCGCGAAGAAGAGCACTTTGCGCATCGCGCACCAGTTTACGGGGGTGGCCGAATGCGAGGGGGATATGGCGTTGCCGCCTCAGGCGGGGGTGAGGAAAGTGGAGGTGTGGGGAATCTGAGGGAGATAGTCGTGGTCGGCTACGACCGCACGGCGCTGCTGGACCTGGCGGGACCGATAGAGGTGTTCCAGGCAGCCAACTACGGCGAGCCGCGCTACGAGGTCACGCTCGCCACGCTCGGGGGAGAACCGTTCACCGCGACCGCGGGCGTGCGCATCGAGGCGGGCGCCGATCTGCGCGAGCTGGACCGTCCGATCGACACGTTGATCGTGGTCGGCGGCTGGGGCTACGACGAGGCGGCGTCCGACGCGGTGCTCATGACCAACCTGCGGCGGCTCGCGCTGAAGTCGCGCCGGGTCGCCGGTGTCTGCACCGGATCCGTGGTGCTGGCGAGCGCGGGACTGCTGAAGGGCAAGAAGGCGACGACGCACTGGGCGTTCACCGGCGAGCTGGAGAACCGCGGTGTCGAGGTGGAGCCGGACGCGATCTTCGTGTGCGACGGCGAGGTGGCCACGTCCGCGGGCGTGACGGCGGGCATCGACCTGGCCCTGGCCATGGTCGAGCAGGACCACGGGCCCGGACTGGCGCGCAGGATCGCGCAGTACCTGGTCGTCTTCCTGCAGCGCTCCGGCGGCCAGTCGCAGTTCAGCGTGCACACCCGCGCGAAGCCGGTGCGGGACGGCTCGCTGCGCGCGTTGCTCGACGACATCCACGCCGATCCGACGCGGGAGTGGACGGTGCCGGTCATGGCGCGCAAGGCCATGATGAGCGTGCGGCACTTCGCGCGCGTCTTCTCCCGCAACGTGGGCGTCTCGCCCGCGCAGTACGTCGAACGAGCCCGCGTCGAGGCCGCCGCCGACCGGCTGGCCAGCACCGGAGACTCGCTCGACCTCGTCGCCCGCCAGTCGGGGTTCGGCTCCGCCGAGACCCTGCGAAGGGCCTTCCTGCGCGTGCTCGGCGTGTCGCCGGGCAGCTACCGCGCCCGTTTCCGGACCACTGGGGTTGCCTGATGGAAGCCACGTTCGTGCTCTACCCGAACATGACCGCGCTCGACTTCGTCGGCCCGTTCGAGGTGCTCGGCAGCGTGCCGGTCATCACGGCGCGGTTCGTCGCCGCCACGCTCGACCCGGTGAAGTCCGACAACGGGCTGAGCGTCGTGCCGACCGACACGTTCGACTCGCTGAAGTCGACGGACATCGTGGTCGTGCCGGGCTCCGGGCACTGGAAGGAACTGCTCAGGGACTCCGGCGGCGTCGTCGAGTGGCTTCAGGAGGTCCACCCGACGACGAAGTGGACGACGTCGGTGTGCACGGGCTCGACACTGCTCGCCGAAGCCGGGCTGGTGTCGAAGGCCACGACGCACTGGGCCGCGCGCGAGGACCTGGAGGTGCGCGGCGTCGAGGTGTCGACGGACCGGGTGGTGTTCGACGGCAAGGTCGTCAGCGGAGCGGGCGTCTCCGCGGGCATCGACATGGCGTTGCGGCTGGTCGAGGCCGAGTTCGGCGAGATGGTCGCGCAGGCCGTGCAGGTCGGCATCGAGTACGACCCGCAGCCGCCGCGCCCCTACGACTCGATCCCGCCGGAGATCGCGCAGGGCCTGAAACAGGCTTTCGACGCTATCCAGGTCTGACTTCGAAGCCCTATGGTCGAGCGGACGGCTCAGGGGGAGCCGTCCGTTCTAGGGGGAACGATGTTCAGAACAGTGGCCGCGCTGGCGGCCGTCTTCAGCCTGCTCGTCTCAGGCACGCCGGCCTCGGCCAGCCCGACGGGGATCGACGGGACCGTCACGTCCGCGGCGACCGGGCTGCCGATGAAGGGGATCCAGGTCATCGCGAAAACGCCCGACGGGGGCTGGGTGCGCGATGGCTTCACCAACGCCGACGGCAAGTTCGACATCCCGCTCACGGCAGGCCGGCAGTACCGGATCTTCGCCCACGCCAGTGAGCACGAGGAGCACCTGAGCGAACCGGTGACCGCTCCCGGCAGCGTCTCGATCGCGATGAAGCCCTTCACGTACGGCTCGGTGCGCGGCACGTACCTGCGCAAGCCCGGTGAGCCGATCGCGAACGTCGGCGTGCGGCTGACCGACCTCAACGGCAACGACGTCAAGGACAGCACGACCACCGCGGCGGACGGCACGTTCCGCTTCGACCACGTGCGCACCGGCGAGCGCAAGCTCCGCTTCTACTTCCCCGAGTGGTCCGACCACTGGTCGGAACAGCTGACCGTGCGCGACGGCGAGGAGACCGTCGTCGAGCAGGTCGCCCGGCCGATGGGCAGCGCCGAGGTCACCATCCGCGACCGGACCACCAGCGAGCCGATGGCGAACGTGCGGGTCGACAAGGAAGGACCGAACGGAGGCGGGATCGGCAAGACCACCGACGCGCAGGGCAAGGTGCGGTTCGAGAACCTGCTCACCGGCAAGTGGCGCTTCCTGATCCAGCCGCCGACCGGCTACCTCTACGAGACGATCGAGGACGTCGAGGTCAAGGCGGACGAGACCGCCGTCGCCACCGGCACGCTGCAGCACGAGGCCGTCTTCGAGCTGACCTTCACCGACGCCGCCACGGGCGCTCCCGTCGACGGTTGCTACGTCACGGTGGAACCGCGTCAGCGCAACGTCGTCCCGAACGGTCCCGGCACCTGCAGCACCGACGGAACCGGCAAGCTCCGGGTGACCGGCCAGTGGCCCGCCACTCAGCGCCTCTTCGCGTTCCCGCGCACGTCCACCACGCACGGCAGCCAGTGGGTGGGGGCGAACGGCGGCACCGGTGACGTCGAGCAGGCGCAGTGGTTCGACACCGTCAGCGGCCAGACCACGCCCGTGCAGGTGAAGTTCGACGGCGCGGGCACCATCAGCGGCTCCGTCGTCGACGACGAGTCGGGTGCCGCGGTCTCGGGCCTGTGCCCGTCGGTGACTCCGTCTCACTACTACGTTTCCCGGGGCCGCAACGTGAAGTGCACCTACACCGAGGGCCGCTACGAGATCAGCGGTCTCGGCCCGTACGCGTGGAAGGTGCAGTTCCCGTCGGAGTACGGCGACCACGCCTGGCAGTGGTCGGGTGGGGCGGCGGACCGCTTCGGCGCGACGCCGGTCCAGGTCACACCCGGCGGCACCGCCACGGTCGACGCACGGCTGAAGAAGCCCGGCAGGATCAGCGGGAAGCTCGTGAACGCCACCAGGCCGTTCGAGTACACGACGGTGCTCGCGGTGAACCCCGTGACCGGCGACTACGCCGGGCCGTCGGCGTCGCGGAACAGCAAGTACGAGTACTGGATGAAGGGCTACGCCACCCAGGACGTGCAGCTGCAGTTCCACGGCAACTTCGAGGACGAGATCCAGATCCACCCGGACCTCGTCCACGTCCAGGAGGGCCAGGAGACCTCAGGGGTCGATCTGCAGGTCAGGTGAGGCCTGACTGAACGGCGAACACGACGAGCTGGGCGCGATCGCGTGCGCCCAGCTTCACCATCGCCCGCGACACGTGCGTGCGCACCGTCGCGGGCGAGATCACCAGCACGGCGGCGATCTCGTCGTTGGACGCGCCGGACGCCACGTGCCGCATGATCTCCCGCTCGCGTTCGGTCAGCTTGTCCAGGTGCGGCACGGGCCTGGCCGACGCACCGGACGCGAACCGGTCGATCACCCGGCGCGTGACGGACGGCGACAGCAGCGAACCGCCGTCGGCCACCACGTGCACCGCGCGCAGCAGGTCGGTCGGGTCGGAGTCCTTCACCAGGAACCCGGACGCGCCGGTGCGCAGCGCCTCGAACACGTACTCGTCCAGGTCGAACGTCGTGAGCATGACGATCCGCACGTCGCCCAGTTCGGGGTTGGCCGAGACGCGGCGCAGCACCTCCAGGCCGTCCATCACCGGCATGCGGATGTCGAGGAACACCACGTCCGGCTTCAGCGACTGGATCAGCGACAACGCCTCGCGTCCGTCGGCGGCCTCTCCGGCGAACTGGACGCCGTCCTCGGTCTCGATCAACGTCCGCAGTCCCATCCGGACCAGCGGCTGGTCGTCGGCCACCACCACGCGAATCATGAGGGCAACGGTATCCGTGCGATCACCGCGAAACCGTGCGATGCGTCCGTTTCCAGCGTGCCACCCAGTGCTTCGGCCCGTGAACGCATGCCGGTGATGCCGTGGCCTTCGGTGACCGTGCCGGACGTGCCGGTGTCGGTCACTTGCACGACAAGTTCACCGCGCACGACGTAGACGCGTACGGACGCGGTGACGCCGGGGGAGGAGTGGCGCAGGACGTTGGTCAGCGACTCCTGCACGATCCGGTACACGGCGAGTTGGTAGGTGTCCGGCAGTTCGACTTCCGCGACCTCGACCGACACCTCGAGTCCTGCCTCGCGCATCCGTGCGGTCAGCGCGGGTATGTCGGCGAGGGTGATCGTCGGTGTCAGCGGGGCCGAGCCGCGCAGAGTGTCCAGTTCGGACCGCAGGCCGTCCAGTGCTTCCTTCGACGTGTCGCGGATGGCCTCCAGCGAGGCGCGGGCCTTCGCGGGATCCTTGTCCAGCACGTAGAGCGCGACGCCCGCCTGCATCGCGATCACGCTCAGGCCGTGCCCGACGACGTCGTGGACCTCCTGGGCGAGCCGCAGCCGTTCGGAGATCACGGCACGCTCGCGAACGTCCACAGCGGACTTCTTGCGCAGCTTCATCAGCACACCGGCCGCGACCGGCAGCAGGATCCAGCCCGCCGACCAGGTGATCCACGAGGTGATCGAGTCGTTCCACCACGGCAGGATCGCCAGCGCGTAGACCAGCGCACAGGCGGCTGCCAGCTCGATGCGCGCGTACACGGCCACTGCGTACATCGCCGCGACGCCGCTCATCAGGATCGGACCGAACGGATAGCCCTGCGCCAGGTAGACGGCGATGGCGACGGTCGTGACGGCCACCGTCCACAGCGGACGGACCGAGCGGAACAGCAGGCCGTAGGCCGCCACGACGATGAGCACGTAGGCGAGGACGTCGAGTGACTCCCCGGTCTGGAGACGCGCGGCGAATCGCGTCCCGGCGAGTCCGAAGAACAGCAGCGCCGCGGTCAGCGCGATGTCCTGCCATTTGAAGCGCATGAGGCCGACCATACGACCCGGGACGTACGCAGATGTGCGTATCTTCATGACGCTCCGGAGCGGACGACCAGGGGCTCTCACGGGAACACGATTGTCGGCATGATCGTGACGACGGAGAAGCTGACGAAGCGCTACGGCGACCGCGCCGTGGTGGACGAGGTCAGTCTGTCCGTGCGGCGGGGCGAGGTCTACGGGTTCCTCGGTCCCAACGGCGCGGGCAAGACGACCACGATCCGCATGCTGCTGGGGCTCGTGAGGCCCACGAGCGGTACCGCGTCGGTGCTGGGCGAGGCGCCCGGCACCCCCAAGGCGTTGCTCAAGGTCGGGTCGCTGATCGAGGGGCCCGGTTTCTACCCCTACCTGTCTGGCCGAGACAACCTGCGCGTCCACGCGGCTCGCCGGGGCGTCGGCAGGACGCACGTGGAAGCGGCGCTGGAGCAGGTCGACCTGGTGAGTGCCGCCGGCGAGAAGTTCCGCCGGTACTCGCTCGGCATGAAGCAACGGCTCGGCGTCGCCGCGGCCCTGCTCGGCCAGCCAGAGCTGCTGATCCTCGACGAGCCGACCAACGGCCTCGACCCGGCGGGCATGGCCGACATGCGCGACCTGGTGCGGGCGTTGGCGGCCCAGGGCCAGACCGTGTTGCTGTCGAGTCACCTGCTCGGTGAGGTCGAGGAGATCTGCGACCGGGTCGGGGTGATCTCCCAGGGCCGGCTGGTCGCCGAGAGCACGGTCGACCAGTTGCGCGGTGACACCGTGCTGCTGATCCGCGCCGACCCGATCGAGAAGGCGCACGTGCTGATCGAGGGCAGCTCGTTGCACGGCGACGTGCTGCACGTGCGCGAGACGGACGCGGGTGCGTTGGTGCGCACGCTGGTGCACGCCGACGTGGACGTGCAGGAGGTCCGGCCACTGCGCCGGACCCTGGAAGAGGTCTTCTTCGAGATGACGGGAGCGGCGTGATGGGCAGCGTGAAGGCGGAGCTGCTGAGGCTGTGGAAGTGGCCGGCGACCTGGGTGCTGATCGGCGTCTGGCTGGTGATGACGCTGACGTTCGGCTACGTGTTCAACTACCTCGCTCTGAACGGCGGCACCAACACGCGTGACCTCTCGCAGCAGCAGCTGATCAGCGCGATGCAACCGGAGAACGTGGGCGCGGCGGTGGTGCGCGGCCTGCCCATGTTCGGCGGGGCGATCATCCTGGTGCTGGCGGCGCTCGCGGTCGGCAGCGGATACGGCTGGGGCACCTGGAAGACGACGCTGACCGCCGGCCCGCGCCGGGTCTCGGCGATGGCCGGCACGCTGGGCGCGCTGGGGATCATCGTGGTGCTGCTGGTGGCGCTGACGTTCGTCGTGAACCTCGGCGCGTCCATCACGGTCGCGTCGCTGGAGGGCTGGGACTGGAGCCTGCCGGGATTGGGCGTCTTCAAGGCTTTGGGCGCGTCACTGCTGATCGCCGCCATGTGGACGGGGTTCGGGGTGTTCCTCGGCGTCGTCACCAAGGGGCCCGCGCTGGCCGTCGGGCTCGGGCTGATGTGGGCGATCGTCACGGAGAACCTGTTGCGGGGCGTGGGTTCCCTGCTCGGACCGGTCGAATCGCTGACCAAGGTCCTGCCCGGTGGTTCGGCCGGCAACCTCGCCGGTGCCGTCGGCGGATCGGGTGCTCCCGGTGTGCTGACCGATCTCAGCGGCACCACCGCGGCGCTGTTCCTCGCCGGGTACGTCGTGTTCTTCGTCGGCGCGGCGACGCTTCTGAAGGTGCGCCGCGACCTCGTATAGGGCCACGGCGGCCCAGGTCACGCCCAGTGCGACCGCGACTCCGGTGGGGTAGTCGCGGTCGTGCAGGCCTGGGTTGACCGGCCCGCTGTGCTCCCGCCACAGCAACGGGATCGCGATCAGCGTGATGACTCCGGAGACGGTCAGGCCGATGCCGATCGACGGCCGCTTGATCACGAGCCCGGAGGCGCCGACGAGCGGGGCGATCAGGAAGTCGTGCAGCACCACGCCGCCGCCCAGCCAGAGCAGCAGTTCGATGGTGATCTGGGGCAGGAGCAGCCAGGCGCCCCAGGCTCCCAGCCCCACTCCGGCCGCGCCCAGCGCGAACCTCATGCCGGTCGTGGTGCTCACTTCTCGACCTCCAGCGACGTGACCCACTTCGTCTGCAGCACTCCTGGCCGGTTCGGGGCGATGAGCCGGCACGGGTATCCGTGGTCCGGACTGAGTTCCTCGCCGTTGAGCTGGAGTGCCAGCAACGTCAGCGGGTCCTGCGCGAACGCCTCGGGCAGCGTGGTCGCCCGGTACAGCCCGTCCTTCTCCAGCGACTCGACCCGCACGTCGCCGCCGTTGACGAGTTCGGAGACGCGGACGCCGGTCCAGGTCGCGTCCTGGCTCCAGCCCTCGACGCACGCGATCGGCAGGTCGACGGTGGTCTGCGGCATCGCCTGCAGTTCCTCCAGCGAGTAGCTCTTCGCGCCCGCTTTGAGCCGCCAGTCCTGTGGCACCACGACTTTCGCGGCCTGCGCGGTCCGGTTGACCGGCAGGTCGCCGTCCGAACGCCAGGCCAGCACGGAGATCTTGCGCAGCCACGGCACCGTGACGCCCGCCGTCGCGACGACCGCGACACCCGTCGTCAACGCGGTCGTGCGCAGGAAAGCCCTGCGGGACAGGATGGTCCGCTCTTCGGACTTGGGTTCGAGGGTGCGCCTGATGACCGGGATCTTGACCGCGATGTGCACGAGCAGCGCGCCGATCACGATCCACGCCACCGCGTAGTGGGCGGTCGGGAAGTAGAACGACCACGGGTAGTTCTGCGCCGCGTTGAACAGCCCGGTGACCAGCTCGAAGAACGACGCCGCGATCAGCACGAAGATCGAGCCGCGTTCCAGGGCGTGCGGCACGTTCTTGACCAGCGGCCGTTCGAACAGCTTGGGGTAGACGCTCCACAACTTGGCCAGCAGCAACGGAATCGACGCCACCCCGGAGATCACGTGCACCCCCTGGGTGACGCGGTAGAGGTCGACCGGCCGGGTCGGCCACACCCAGTCGTGCTGCACGCCGTGACTCAGCAGCCCGGTGACGAAGCACAGCCCGAACGTGATGCCGAGCCACGTGCCGACCCGGCTGGTCACGCCGGTGTGGTGCGCGGGGGACTTGAACGCAGGGGTCTTGAACGAGGGGGTCTTCACAGCCGCTCCCAGCACGCGAACCAGCGCCCGGCGCGTTCGACCTGCCACAGCAGGAAGAACCCGTCGGCGGTCAGGGACTCCGCGTCGCTCCAGGCCCACGGGAACCACTCGCCCCTGGTGCCTTCCGTCCGCACCCGCGCCTGGCCGATGGTCAGCCCGGAACCCGGCTGCTCGACCTCCACGACGACGGTCCCGCTGGGCTTGAGCAGCTGATGGACGCGCCGGAGCAACGCGGCCGGGTCGCCACCGATGCCGATGTTGCCGTCGGCCAGCAGCACGTGCTGCCAGCGACCCTCGCCGGGCAACAGGTCGAACACGTCGCGGCGGATCGCGATGCCGCCGCGTTCGGTGGTGCGCCGGATCGCCTCCGGTGACACGTCGACGCCGAGCGCCTGGACGTGCCGGGCCAGGAGAGCCGCCACGAGACGGCCCGGTCCGCAGCCGACGTCGAGGGTGGGGCCGGTGCAGGCGTCGAGGAGGACGGAGTCGCCGCCGTCCGCGTCCGCCTGCCAGCGGGCGACGCTCAGTTCGCGCGGGGCGGTGCCGGTGAGGTCGAGCCAGCTGGGACGACCCTGGAGGGCCTGGTCGAACATCATCGCGCCACCGCCGCCAGTTCGGTCAGCGTCGCGGCGAACCGGGTGTGCGGTGCCAGAGCCGCCACGGCGCGCGCGTCGACCATTGTGTCCACATCGGACAGAATCGGCAGGTTCCGCACCCGCAGCCCATCGCGCGGAGACGGCTCGTCCGCCGTCTTCCAGCCCTGCAACGCCTCCAGCGTCCGCGCCCCGGTGTCCGCCCGGGACATCGGCACGTCCCGCAACACCTCGGCCCGCAGCGGATCCCGCAACCCGAGCGCCCACCACCCGCCGTCCAGCGCGAACCCGAGCGCGGCCTCGTCGAACTCCGCACACGACTCCAGCAGCGAGGGCGTCACCTGCGGCGTGTCCATGCCGATCTGCAACACCGGCATCCCGAACCGCGCCACGTCGGCGTGCGCGTGCACCAGGCGGTCGGCAAAGGTCTGGCCGCGCTGCGGGATGACCACGCACTCCGCCAGCGCGTCCCGCACGTCCTCGCGCCGCACCACCCCGGCCAGCGCCACCACCGGCACGGCGCCAGGGGTGGCCAGCGCGGCCTCCACCGTGTCGAGCAACGCGGCTGCCGCGACGTCGGCGGCCTCCTCGGGGGTCAGCGGCGGGCACAGGCGGGTCTTCACCTGGCCGGGGATCGGCGACTTGGCCATGATCAGCAGGCAGAACCTCATCGCAGCACCCCCGCCATGTCCCGCGCCGCCCGCATCGTGCCGCGCACCGAACCCGACACCTTCGAGCGCGTGCCGGCCGCTCGCGGGCCGTAGGACACGTCGACCTCGCGCACCCGCCAGCCCGCCTCGGCCGCGCGCACCAGGAGTTCCAGCGGGTAGCCGAAGGCGCGGTCCTGGAGGTCCAGCGCCAGCAACGCTTCGCGCCGGCACACCCGCAGGGGCGCGATGTCGTGCACGTCCAAACCCCTGCGCCGCAACAGGGACGAGATCACGGCGTTGCCGGCCCGCGCGTGCCAAGGCCAGACGCCCGGTTGCACGGGCCTTCGTCGTCCGACGACGAGGTCGGCGTCGGCCAGCAGGGCGGCCATCGCGGGCAGTTCGGCCAGGTCCAGCGAACCGTCCGCGTCGGCGAACGCCACCAGGTCGGAGGTGGCCGCGAGCAGACCGGTGTGCACGGCGGCGCCGTAGCCGCGTTTGGGCTCGTGCACGACCAGCGCGCCGTGAGCAGCGGCCACCGAAGGAGAACCGTCGGTAGAGCCGTTGTCGACGATGATCGCGCGGTATCCGGTAGGAAGGGAGGCGAGGACCGCGGGCAGTGCGGCGGCCTCGTCCAGGCAGGGCAACACGACATCCATGTGTCCACCCTGGACCATCGGAAAGTGTTGTGGTGCTTACGGAATTATGACGCACGAAAGAGTTCTTACGATTGTCTTGCGAGGTCCGCGAGACCCCCGCGGCACCCCCTAGGTTGGGCGCGGTGCGTCTAGTCATCGCAGGACTGCTCGTCGTTGCCGCCATCATCGTCGGGATCGTCGTCAACGCCCACAACCCGGACCTCCTCTACGCCTCGGCGGCACCGATCTTCGGCAACTGGGATCCGCACGTCGGCCCCGGCACGCCGCTCGCGGTCCTGATCGCGTTCCTCGTCGTCGCCAAAGGTCCCGAGCTCACCGGGCACAGGTTCGCGCTGCCGATCGCCTACGCGGCCTCGGTGGCGTTCACCTTCTCGCTCGCGATGATCGACGGCTGGGGCCGGTTCGTCACCAGGCTGACGACCGAGGACGAGTACCTGCACGAGGTTCCGGGCATCACCGACGTCCCGGCGATGCTGCGCGGGTTCGCCGCGCGCATCCCCGACTTCCAGCCCGACTCGTGGACCACGCACGTCTCCGGTCACCCGCCGGGCGCGTTGCTCACGTTCGTCGCGCTCGACCGCGTCGGGCTCGGGGGAGGGGCGGCAGCGTCGATCTTCTGCCTCCTCGTCGGGTCGCTCGTGGTCGTCGCGATTCCCAAGGCCATCGACAACAACGCCGTGCTGCCGTTCCTGGTGCTGTTCCCCGGGGCGGTGTGGGTCGGCGCGTCGGCGGACGGCATGTTCATGGGCGTCGCGGCCGTCGGCCTCTACCTGCTCACGCGGTGGCCGGTGCTGGGCGGCGTCGTGCTGGGCTGGTGCCTGTTCCTGTCCTACGGACTGGTGTTGCTGGCGCCGCTCGCGATCGTCGCGGTCGGCTGGAAAGCCGGCTGGAGGATCGGCTGGGCCGTCGCGGGCGCGCTCGCGGTCGTGGGAGCGTTCGCACTGAGCGGGTTCTGGTGGCTCGACGGCTACGAGCTCGTGAAACTCCGCTACTACCAGGGCATCGGCGCCACCAGGCCGTACTGGTACTGGGTGTGGGCGAACCTCGCGGCACTCGCGCTGGTCATCGGCCCGGCGGGAATCAAGGGACTGCGCAGGGACAAGTGGGTCGTCGCGGCCGGCATCTCGATCCTGGCCGCCGACCTGTCCGGGCTGAGCAAGGCCGAGACCGAACGGATCTGGCTGCCGTTCGCTGTCTGGCTCCTGGTCGGCACCGCGAAGCTGGACCACCGGAAGAGGTGGCTCACCGCTCAGGCGATCACGGCCCTGGCGGTGAACCATCTCGTGCTCACGAACTGGTGACGGACTCCCGCTGCGAGGCGAACGCGAACTCCCGCACACCGTCCTCGAACCCGACCTGAGCCTCGAAACCCAGCACCTCCAAGGCTTTCGCGGGTGAGGCGACGACGTGCCGGACGTCGCCCGGCCGTGCCCCGCCGACGATCTCGGGCGTCGGCCCGTCGCACGCGTCGGCCAGCGCGAACGCCAGGTCGCCGATGGTGTGCGGGGTGCCGGAGCAGACGTTCACGGCCTCGAAGCCCGGACGCGGCGACGACAGAGCGAGGACGTTGGCGCGCGCGACGTCCGTGACGTGCACGAAGTCGCGCCGCTGCCGTCCGTCCTCCATCACCCGTGGCGCGTCGCCGTTCTGCAGCGCGGACCGGAAGATCGACGCGACCCCGGCGTACGGGGTGTCGCGCGGCATCCGCGGGCCGTAGACGTTGTGGTACCGCAACGCCCACACGCTCCCGCCGGTCTGCCGGGCCCACGCGACCGCCAGGTGCTCCTGCGCCAGCTTCGTGGCCGCGTAGGTGCTGCGAGGCTCCAGCGGAGCGTCCTCGGGCACCAGCTCGGAGACCACGAAGTCGCCGCAGGAGCACCGCGGCTCGTACCTGCCCGCGGCGAGATCGGCGGCGGTCCGTTCGGCTCGCACGATCCCGTGCGAGAGACACCGATAGCGCCCCTCGCCGTAGACGACCATCGACGACGCCAGCACCAGCCGCGACACCTTGGCCCGGTACATCTCGGCCAGCAACACCGCCGTGCCCAGATCGTTGTGGCGCGCGTAGGAGGGCGCGTCGAACGGATCGACGCCGTGTCCGACCATGGCCGCCTGGTGGCACACCGCGTCCACAGTGGACAACAACGGCCGCAGCACGTCGGGAGAGGTCACGTCGCCGATGACAAGTTCGTGTTCCAGCAAAGGAACAGCGCTGTGCGCCTCGGGCAGCAACGCGTCGAGCACCACGCATTCGTGGCCCTGGGAGGTCAGCTCGTCCGCGACGTGCGACCCGATGAACCCGGCCCCGCCGGTGATCAGTACTCGCATGCACCGACCGTAGGACTCACGTGACGCCCCGGCGTGCCCCAGGCGCTAGCCGTCAGAACTCCGTAAGACCATTTCGACGACGAACCGCGAGCCGCCCGCCTCACGGTCCTCCACCCAGACCCGGCCGCCCAGTCGATTGACGTGGTCGCGGACCAGCGCCAGCCCCAGCCCGCTGCCCGTGTCGTCACCCCGGCTGCCCGCCATCACCCCGCGCGCGAACCGTTCGAAGATCTCCTCCCGCAACCCCTCTGGCACGCCGGGCCCGGCGTCCTCCACCGCCAGCCGCGCGGAAGAACCGGCGGTCCGCACGGACACCAGCACCGCGCCACCGGCGTGCCGCTCGGCGTTGTCCAGCAGGTTGGTCAGCACCCGGTCGAGCCTGCGCCGGTCGCCCAGCACCACGGCGGGCTCCAGGTCAACCGGCACGGGCACGCGGGTCGCGATCACATTGCGCACCAACGCGTCCAGCGCGATCTCCTCCGGCGCGGGGTCGTCGGTCTGGTCCGCCCGGGAGATCTCCAGCAGGTCCACGACCATCCGCGCGAACCTGTCGACCTCCGAGGTCAGCAGTTCCAGCGCCGTTCCCGCGGTGCCGGGCAGGTGCTCGCGACGCCGGCGCAGCACTGCGCCCGCGTTCACCATCGTCGTCAACGGCGACCGCAGCTCGTGCGAGACGTCCGACGCGAACCGGGCGTCCCGCAACGCTCTCTGCTCCAGCGCCTGGGCCGTCGAGTTGAACTTCGCCGCCAGCGCCGCGAGATCCGGGTCGTCCTGGTCGGGCAGCCGGGCGTGCAGATCACCGCCGGCGATCCTGCCCGCCGCGCAGTTCAGCTCCGTCAACGGTTTCAGCGCCCGCTTCGACGCCCACGACCCCAGTGCCGCCCCGAGCAGCGCAGACCCGATCGTGCCGGCGATCAGCACCGCGCTCAGGAACGCGAACGTCCGGTTGAGCTGTTGCAGCCCGAACAGTTCGACGTAGACGGCGTTGCCCGCCACCGGCCGTGCGACGGCGAGCATCGGCAGGCCGTCCACGGTGATCCGCTCCTTGCCCGGCGGGTGCTCCACCAGTCCGGCAGGCAGCTGCGACGGCTCGACCTTGCGGCCCGCCGTCACCAGGCCCTCCGGGCTCATCACCAGGATCGACGAGTCGGGCCCGGTGGTGAGGCCGGTCAGCAGCTCGTCGAAGCCGGGCGAGGCCAGCGACCGCTCGACCAGCCGCACGTTGACCTCGGCCTGCCTGGTCGCGCTCGCCTCCCGTTGCCGCAGCATGTAGCCGGAGGCGAGGTTCCAGGTCGCGAACGCCAGCACGCTCGTGACGACCAGCAGGCCGAAACCGAACGAGAGGGTGACCCGGCAGCGCAGCGTGAGTCTCACGAGCGGATCCGATAGCCGGTGCCGCGCACGGTGAGCACCAGCTCGGGATCATCCGGGTTGGCCTCGATCTTGCGGCGAAGTCTCCTTATGTGCACGTCGAGCAGCCGGGTGTCACCGAAGTAGTCATATCCCCAAACCTTTTGCAGCAACTGTTCCCTGGTGACGATTCGGCCGCTCGCACCAGCGAGTTCCAGCAACAGCCGGAATTCCGTCCTGGTGAGATGAACGCGTTCCCCCGCCCGGTGCACGAGCCCTTCCTGCGGACGGATTTCCAGTTCCCCGATCCGAACGGCTTCACGGCCCGGCCCGCGTCTGCGCAACAACGCGCGGATGCGGGCGGCGAGAACTCCGGCCATCAACGGTTTCGTGACGTAGTCGTCCGCTCCCGCCTCCAGTCCGGTGATCACGTCACGGGCGTCCGTTCGCGCCGTCACCACGATTATCGGCAGGTCACCGCGTGATCGGAGGGCCCGCACGACCTCCAGGCCGTCCATGCCGGGCAACGTGAGGTCGACCAGCACCACGTCGAAGGATTCCGTCTCCAAACGTTGTAACGCCTCTTCGCCCGAACCTGCCTCGTCAACGGTGAATCCCTCGTCGGACAGAGCAAGGCTCAACGCCTGCTGGATTCGCTCGTCGTCTTCGACCAGCAGGACCCGTACGCACACAACGACTCCACTGTGTGAGAGCCGCGGCGACGGCGTCTCACACAGTGGAGTGAAAGTCGATCAAAAGCAAGATTGCTTCGGTTTAAAATCCGGTCAGCGTGACTTTCGCCGAACGCGGGTTCGGTTCGTGAACAAGTGACTCGAACGCGCCGACGTCATCGAACGCGAAGCCGTAGGCCTTCCCGTCGGCCATGTTCTGGTGCACGATCTTCGAGAAGTGGTTCGTGGTCGCGCGGGTGTAGAAGTCGGCCGCGTTGTAGGTCGGCTGGGTGTGGATGAAGCCGAACGTCGAGCGGTTGAGCCCGGCGCACAGCGAACGCGAGATCGCGCCGACGTCGTTGTTGGGCGCCGCGAGGCGGCCGTCGCAGTTGAAGACGTCACGGGTGGACGGCTGCTGGAACGACGCGACCTGCTGGCCCGCCGTGTTGGTGAAGTTGAGGTTCCCGCCGCTGAAGCGTCCGGTGAACCTGCGGTTCGGCTCGTTCTGGTACGGCACGACGGTCAGCGGCGTGTTCTGGTACGTCGACCAGGCGCTGCTGACGTAGTTCGCGAAGTACGAGCCGGAGAACACGCCCGCGTCGAGACCCTTGCTCGGGTTCAGCACGCGCAGCCGCGTGCCGTCCGAGCGGGTGTGGATCAGCCGCGCCCAGTCACCGCCGAGCTGCTGGTGCTGGTCGAAGATGCGGTTGCGCCCGTTGGAGACCAGCTGGCCGGTCTTCTTGGTGACGCCGCTCTGCGAGGTCGCCTCGACCGCGTGGGGCACCGAGAACATGTCCACCTGCGAGCTGTTCAACCACAGCCCGCCGCCGTTGTAGGTGAACTCGCTCCAGTCGAACAGGATGTCGCGGTTCGGGTCGCCCGCGGCCCACGGCGCGGGCTGCACCAGGCCGCCCGGGACCAGGGAGAACTTCAGCTTGTCCCGGAAGGACATGTAGAGCCGGCCGCCGGCGAGGTTGAGCGGGATCTGCAGGGTCCGGCTGGCGCCGTTCCCGGGACCGGGGATCGAGACGTCCGGTGCCGGGGTCGGCGGGATTCCGCCTCCGGACCAGGCCGTGAACTGGCCGTTCGCGTTCACGTAGCCGAGCCGGCCGCCCATCTCGCCGAACACGTACAGGTGGGTCGCGTCGCCGCGGCCCGAGCTGTTCGTGACGGTGAGCGGGAGCAGGTTGGGTGGAGCGGCTTGAACAGCAGGTGCGGACATCGTTGTCAGCCCTAACAGGGCCGATGTCGCGAGCAGCAGGAGCTTGCGCATCGACTATCTCCTCACTGAGACAGGCAGCGACCTTTTCAGCGGCGGTGAGAGCGCTCTCATACCAGCGCGTCGCTGTTGATATGTCAAGAATGGTCTTCATGCGCGCACTGACGGTTGATCTTGCACGGCCCGGGTCCCTGTCCCTGACCGAACTGTCCGATCCGGAGCCGGGACCGGAGGACCTGCTGGTCGAGGGCGTGGCGATCGGCATCTGCGGGACGGACCGCGAGATCGTGCGCGGCGAGTTCGGCGTCGGCGGAACTCTCGTGATCGGGCACGAGTCGCTCGGACGGGTGATCAGCGGACCGGGGTTCGAGCCGGGGTCGCTGGTCGCCGGAGTGGTCCGCAGACCCGATCCGGTGCCGTGCGTGGCGTGTGCGCGCGGAGAGTTCGACATGTGCCGGAACGGGCAGTACACCGAGCGCGGGATCACGGGCCTCGACGGCTACGGCTCGACTTTGTGGACAGTGCCCGCCGCTTATGCCGTCGGTGTCAGTTCCCCGACAGGTGTTCTGGTCGAGCCGGCGTCGGTGGTCGTGAAGGCGTGGGAGCGGCTGGACCGGCTGGCGCCGTTCCCGTTCGAGAGCGTGCTGGTGACGGGAGCCGGGCCGATCGGGCTGCTGGCGGCGTTGATCGGGGTGCAGCGAGGACTGGACGTGCACGTGTTCGACCTGGCCGCCGACGGCCCGAAGCCCGCGCTCGTCGAGTCGCTCGGCGCCACCTACCACCGGACGCTGCCCGACTGCCCGGTCGTGATCGAGGCGACCGGGGCGCCGTCACTGGTCGCGCGGCTGCTCGGGCGCGACCTGGTGTGCCTGACCGGGGTGCCGTCGACCGAGGTGATCCCGGCCGACATCGGGCAGATCAACCGGGACATGGTGCTGCGCAACGGGATCGTGTTCGGGACGGTCAACGCGAACGTGCGGCACTACCGGGAGGCCTCGGCGGTGCTGGACCGCGCGGACGACGCCTGGCTGTCGGCGATGATCACTCGGCGGGTGCCGCTGGAATCCTTCGCGGAGGCGTTCGAGTCGCGTCCCGGTGACGTGAAAGTGGTGCTGGAGCTGTGATCGCGGCCAGCGCGACGATCGCGGCCGCCAGCAGCAACGCCTGGTGGTAGCCGTTGTGCAGCAACGGGGTGGCGACGAGCGGGCCGATGATCTGGCCCGCCGAGTAGCCGGCCGTGAGGGTGGCCGCGGCTCTCGGGAAGCCGAGGTCGGTGCCGAGCTTGAGGGCGGTGGCGGCGATGCCGATGAACGTGCCGCCGAACAGGACGACCGCGATCAGGGCGGCGGCGGTGGTGCTGACGAGTGCGGGCAGCGCGATGCCCACGGCCTGGACGGCGAGGGCGGCCACCAGCACCGGGCGGCCGTTGCCGAGCCGGGCCATCAGGACGGGGGAGAGGGCGGCGGAGACTCCGACCAGGATCCACGAGGTGCTGCCGAGAGGGCCGCTGATCGCCGCGACCAGGAACGTTCCCGCGATGATGTAGCCGACGCCTTCGAGGGTGTAAGCGGCGAACAGGGTGGCGAACGCTCGCCGGGTGGAACGGCTCACGCGTGGCTCGTGCGGCCGCTGGATCGATCCCGACTCACCGGCCCCCAGGGGGCGTCGAGCCCCCACTCCAATCATCTCAGGCAGGTCTGACAGTTTCGGTGCGCCGGGCTCCAGCCCCCACGCCACGGCCGTCAGCACCGCCGCCATGCCGGCCGCCAGCCACCAGGCCGTCCCCCAGTCGCTCCAGCCCAGCAGCCCCGACAACGCGATCCCCACCCCGACGCCGCTCATACCCCACCCCGGTCGCGCGTTCACCGCCGCCACGAACACCACCGCGCTCGCCACCCCGGCCACCAGCCGCAGCACGAACCACGCGGCCATGCCGTGCACCAGCGGCATCCCGGCGAGGGTGGCCACGAGCAGCACGAGCGCGACACGGTTCGTGGTCCGTGACGGCGCCCGCACGATCGTGGCGAGCGCACCGACGAAGTAGCCCAGGTAGTTGGCGGTGGCCAGGGACGCGGCCGAGGCGGCGGACAGACCTGCCTGCGCGGTCATCAGCGGCAGGATCGGCGTGTAGACGAACCGTCCGATTCCCATGGCCGCCGCGAGTGCCGCGGCGGCCTGGCGGGCGCTCACAGCCGGCCGGGGTCGTTCGGGTGAGGTTGCACGGCCGTGACGGTGAACGCCATCCACGGGCTCAACGGCAGCGTGCCGAGCACATGAGCGTGCAGGTCGGCCTCGTCGTCGGCCCGCCACAGACCGATGCTGCGCATCTCGCCGATCGGCCGCCACAGCCGGACGAGGTTGCCGCTCGTGGTGAGTTCCTTGGCCCGCACCGCTTCGGCCGCGCGGCGCGAGTCCACTTCGGACTGGGGTGTGCCGTCCGGGATCGTGGTGGTGATCTCGACGATGAACTCTCTCATGACCTCATCGTGCGACCCCGCGGCGACGGACGCCACGACCGGCTTTCTCCTGCGTGGGAGCCTGAGCCTCCTAGGTCGTGTCCTGCAGGTCCGTTCGATGAGAGTCACGGGCGAGAGACCCGGAGGCGGTGCCGCCCGAGCGCCCTCATACCGGGCGTATTCGGGCGTTCCGGCGGTGCCGCCTCCGGGGCCCTCGGCCGCGACTGTCGCGGACGAGACCTGCAGGACGCGACCTAGGATGCCCGATGTGGAACTGCGTCAACTCCGGTACTTCCTCGCGGTCGCCGAAGAACTGCACTTCGGCCGGGCGGCGGCGCGTCTGCTGATCGCGGGGCCGTCGTTGTCGCAGCAGATCAAGGCGCTCGAACGGGACCTCGGCGTGCCGCTGTTCGCCCGTGACCGCCGCACCGTCGCGCTGACGTCCGCCGGTGCCGCGCTGGTCCCCGAGGTGCGGGCGCTGCTCGAACGGGCCGATGAGCTGCAACGGCACGCGCGACAGCTGTCCGGGTCGCGGCCGGTGCGGATCGGGTACGTGAACTGGCTGCCGCCGGACCTGACCGCCCGCACGGCCGGGGTCGCGCAGCTCTACGTGGACGCCTGGGTCGTGCCGTCGCACCAGCAGGCGGCGCGGGTGGCGGACGGCAGCCTCGACCTGGCCGTGTGCTGGATCCGCAGGTCCGAAGCGGCCCAACTCGGCCTGACCGCGCAACTGCTCGGCGCGGATCGGCTGTACGCGGTGGCGGTGGGCACGGACACGAGTCCCGTCCAGGCCAAGGACATCGCGGTGCTGGTGGACGACGACGTGACGTCGTGGCAGTCCTGGAACGACTACGCCGAGGAGTTCGCGCGGGACACCGGCTGTGCCGTCCGGCGCATCCACAACGGCGCCATCACCGGGCCGGCGTTCTTCGACCACGTGCGGGTGTGCACGACGCCGGTGCTCAACTCGCCGAAGGGGCAGACGACGCCGTTGCCGCCGGATCTCGTGCAACGGCCCGTCGTCGATCCCGAGGTCGTGTGGACCTGGTCGCTGGTGCGCCGCGAGGACGAGGAACGGGCGGACGTCATCGCCGCCGCCGACGCGATCGTGCGGAACGTCGGCGACCTCGGTCTGGACCGCGCGTGGCTGCCCTCGGACGACCCCTATCGTGCGCTGAGAGGCTGAGCCTCGCACGAGGGAGGAAACGGGTCGCAATTCCGCGAAATGAACCCGGTTCGCGGGCCGTTGTGGCTGTCAGATCCGCTACTCCTCCTTCGAAAGCGAGCAGGAAAATGACCAGCAAGGTGGCAATCGTCACGGGAGCGTCGCAGGGAATTGGCGCGGCACTCGTTCCCGCCTATCGCAAGCTCGGCTATTCGGTTGTCGCGGTCTCGCGTTCCATCGACGCTTCCGACGACCCCGAGGTGCTCGCGATTCGCGCCGACCTCAGCAAGACGGGCGAGGGCGCACGGGTCGTCCAGGAGACGCTGGCGCGGTTCGGCCGCGTCGACTCGCTCGTGAACAACGCCGGCATCTTCGTCGCCAAGCCGTTCACCGAGTACACCGACGAGGACTTCGCGACCGTCACCGGTACCAACCTCATCGGGTTCTTCGACATCACGCGTGCCGCCGTGGCGGCGATCGGCGACAACGGCGGCCACGTCGTGAACGTGTCCACGACCCTGGTCGATCACGCGCTGTCCGCGGTCCCGTCCGCGCTCGCGTCGCTGACCAAGGGCGGTCTGAACGCCGTCACCAAGTCCCTCGCCGTCGAGTACGCGGCCAGGAACATCCGCTTCAACACCGTCGCGCTCGGCATCATCAAGACGCCGATGCACGCCCCGGAGACCCACGAGACGCTCGCCGGGCTGCACCCCGTCGGCCGGATCGGCGAGATCTCCGAGGTCGTGGACGCGATCACGTTCCTCGAACAGGCCGGCTTCGTGACGGGCGAGATCCTGCACGTCGACGGCGGCCAGAGCGCGGGGCACTGACATGGTCCTCGAAGACGTCATGGACCGGTGGAAGGACGCCGTGGACGCGCACGATCCCGAGCGCGTGGCGTCGAACTTCACCGAGGACGCCCTTTTCCAGGGGCTGCACCCGTACGGAGTCGGACGGCAGGCTGTCGCGGCCTACTACGATTCCCAGCCCATCGGCCTGAAGGCCGAGTACAAGATTCTGGAAACGCGCCGGCTGGCCGAAGATCTGGTTCTCGGCTATTTGTCCGTCGATTTCTCGTTCGTCGACCGGCCCACCATCACCGTCAACCTGAGCGTGCTGGTGAAGGGAGACCTGATCGCGCATTATCAGGTCTCCCGACTGGGCTAGGGGCGCGGCCCCGCAGGCCGGGAAAACCTTTCGAGGACACCACCCCGGCCTGCCACCCTGGTGCGATGCTGCTCAAGCTGACCGGCTCCAGCTGTTCGGGCAAGACCACGCTCGCCTTCTCCGCGGGCGACCGGCTGGGGCGGCTCGCCGTGCACGACTTCGACGAGGTCGGCGTACCTGACAGCGCCGATCGCCACTGGCGTCACCGCGAGACCGAGAGGTGGGTGCGTCGCGCGCTGGAGTACCAGGACCGCGGGGTCGACCTCCTGCTCACCGGGCAATCCCCGCTGGGAGAGGTGCTGGCCGCTCCCAGCGCCCCGCTGCTGGAGGGAATCGCGGTGTGCCTGGTCGACGTGTCCGACGAGGTCAGGCGGAGCAGACTCACCACGCGCGACGCGGGCCGGTGGGACGCGCCGACGGTCGACGCCTTCCTCGGCTGGGCCGCCTGGCACCGCGAGCACGCCAGGAATCCCCGGCACCTGCCCGAGGCCGTCATCGACGGCAGCTGGCCTCGGATGGCCTGGCACCGGTGGACCGGGTGGACCGCCGACGATCAGCGGTGGTCCACCCACCTGGTCGACACCACGGACCGGCCCGTCGCGGAATCCGCGGATCAGGTCGAGCAATGGGTGACCCAGCAGCGCGACGCGCTCCGATCCGGTCGGCTCCCCCTCTCACGGGGCTGGTCGGATCCGGCAGTCGCCCGAGCCGATCACCACTAGTGTCTGCGAGGCTCCCGGCCGAACGGCGACGGAGGTCGCTCGAGGTCGGGAGCCTTCGGGATCGGCATGGTCACCGGGGCGTCCGCCGTGATCGTGATCGTCTCGCCGTGGTGCTTCGTGGTCAGCGACGTGCCGTCCACGATCCGGTAGGTGGCCTCGCTCTGGCACACGTCCACAGCGATTCTCGTGCCCTGGAACGACATTCGGAACGAGAAGCGGGTCAGCTCGGCCGGCATCCGCGGCGCGAACGTCAGCTCGCCGCCGTGGTCGCGCATGCCGCCGAACCCGGCCACCAGCGCCGTCCACGCACCCGCCAGCGACGCCATGTGCAGGCCGTTGGTGACGTTGCCGTGCAGGTCGTGCAGATCGGTGAACGCGGCCTCGACGAGGTAGTCGAACGCCAGCCCGAGGTGCCCGACCTCGGCCGCCAGCACCGCCTGCGTGCCCGCCGACAACGACGAGTCGCGCACCGTGCGGGCCTCGTAGTAGGCGAAGTTGCGGGCCTTCTCGTCCTCGGTGAACGCGTCGCCGCGCACGTGCATCGCGAGCACCAGGTCCGCCTGCTTCACAACCTGGCGGCGGTACAGGTCGAAGTACGGGAAGTGCAGCAGCAGCGGGTACTTCTCCTCCGGGGTGTTCTCGAAGTCCCACTCGGCGTGCTTGGTGAAGTTGTCCGCCTGCGGATGCACCTGCAGCATCTCGTCGTACGGGATCGCCATCGCGTCCGCGGCCCTGCGCCAGGCCGCGATCTCTTCTTCCGTCGCGTCACAGGGATTCCGTTCGGCGGCGTTGGCGGCCGCCCGCAGGTTCTGCTGCGCGATCAGGTTCGTGTAGACGTTGTTGTCGACGATCGCCGAGTACTCGTCCGGGCCCGTCACCCCGTCGATGCGGAACCCGTCGTGCCGGTCGTGATGGCCCAGCGAGCACCACAGCCGTGCGGTCTCCACGAGGATCTCGGTGGCTTCGTCGCGGTCGAAGTCCTCGTCACCGGTGGCGTTCAGGTACTGCTGGGTGGCGTAGGCGACGTCGCCGGAGACGTGGAACGCGGCCGTGCCCGCGGGCCAGTACGCGGAGCACTCGGCGCCGTTGATCGAACGCCACGGGAACGCGGCGCCCTTGAGCCCCAGCACTTTCGCGCGGTCGCGGGCCTTGTCCAAAGTGGCGTGACGCCACCGCAGCGCGTCGCGGGCGGCGTCGGGCAGCGTGTAGGTGAGCACCGGGAGCACGAACATCTCGGTGTCCCAGAACGCGTGGCCGTCGTAGCCCGGTCCGGTGAGACCTTTTCCAGGGATGGCACGGGATTCACCGCGCGCCCCGGCCTGCAGGATGTGGAACAGCGCGAACCTGATCGCCTGCTGCAGCTGGTCGTCGCCGTCGATCTCGATGTCGGCGACCTCCCAGAAGTCGTCCAGGAACTCCTTCTGCTCCCCGACGAGCCCCTCCCAGCCGGTCTGGCACGCACCGGCCAGAGCCGCCTCGACCTGCGCTCGCAGCGCTGGCGTCGACCGCTGCCCCGACCAGCCGTAGGCCAGGTACTTGGTCAGCTTCAGGCACCCGCCCGCCGGTACGTCGACGGCCGCGGTGAACCGGGCCAGGTCGTCCTCGGCGCGGATCTCGGTGCGGACGTCGACGCCGTCGACCTCGACCTCGTGGTCCATCGCGGCGGCCATGCGCAGACCGGACACCTTGGTGCGGTGGCACAGCACCGCCCGCATCTTCTCGGCCATCTTGAAGTCGTTGACCAGCGGGGCGTCCAGCGCGGCGGCGACGCGGGGATCGTTGCTGCGGCTCACGGTCGGCTCGTTGGCCAGCAGATCGGACTGCACGACGAGCTGCAGGTCGTCCATCGGCTCGACCTCGTAGCGGATGGCCACGACCGCGCGCTGCGTGAACGACACCAGCCGTTCGCTGCGCACGGTCACACGCCTGCCCGTCGGCGACTCCCAGACCGTGCGGCGGCGCAACGTGCCGGAGCGGAAGTCGAGCGTGCGTTCGTGCTCGATGGCGTTGCCGTAGCGCATGTCCAGCGGCTCGTCCTCGACCAGCAGCCGGATGATCTTGCCGTCGGTGACGTTGACGACGGTCTGGCCCGCCTCCGGGTAGCCGTAGCCGCCCTCGCCGTACGGCAGCTGGTGCTCTTCGTAGAAGCCGTTGAGGTACGTGCCGGGCAGTCCGCGCGGCTCGCCCTCGTCGAGCGTGCCGCGCAGGCCGATGTGGCCGTTGGCCAGTGCGAACGTCGACTCGGTCTGGTGCAGGTCGTCCACCGACAGACCCTGCCACCGCAGCTGCCACGGTTCGACGGCGTAGCTCATGAGAGCAGCTCGTCGAGCTCGTCGACGACCACGTCGGCGCCGTGCGACTTCAGCGCGTCACGCTGGTGGCCGCGGTCGACGCCCACGACGAACCCGAAACCGCCGTCGTGCCCCGCCTGCACGCCCGCGAGCGCGTCCTCGAAGACCGCGGCGTTCTCCGGTGCCGTCTTCAGTCTTCTGGCGCCCTCGACGAACGAGTCCGGCGCCGGTTTGCCCCGCAGGTTCGACGCGGTGATCACGTTGCCGTCCACCAGCGCGTCGACGTAGTCGAGCAGGTTGCCGGAACGCAGCACGCGCATGGCGTTGGCCGAGGACGTGACGACGCCGATGGGCAGGCCGGCCTCGCGCGCGGCCTTGAGATAGCTGACCGACGCGGGGTACGGCGTGATGCCCTCTTTGTCGATGATCTCGTTGACCAGGTCGTTCTTCTGGTCGCCGATGCGGCGGATCTCGTCCTCCGACGGCGTGAGTCCGCGCGAGGTCAGGAAGCTGCGGACACCGTCGTAGCGCGGCTTTCCGTCCACGTACGCGAGATAGTCCTGCTCGCTGAACGACTGGCCCATGGCTTCGAACGTCTGCCGCCAGGCCTGCCGGTGCAGCACGGCGGTGCTGGTGAGCACGCCGTCGAGGTCGAACAGCAGTGCTGTGATCTTGTCCGGGAGGCCGAGGCTCATGGTTCGATCATGCACCCGTCTCGCCGACATCGCTGCGTTCTTCTTTGAGGCGTTCATCGAGCGGCCTTGGATGTGCCTGCTCGTACTCGGTCGTTCCGTACCGGTTGGACTCGGCCCAGCCTTCCTCCGGCTCGGTCTCCAGCGGGTCGTGGCCGAGGTTGTCCTCGTCGAGACCCTCGACTTCGCTCTCCTGGATGTAGGCACCGCGTTCTTCGCTCATGTCCACCGCAATACCCAGTTCGGCGTCATCCAATGCTTTGGCCGACGAGCGAACCGATCGCATAGGTGACGCCCATGGCGATCAGGCCGCCCACGACGTTGCGGACGACGGCACGCCGCTTGGCCGCGCCGCTGAGCCTGGCGCTGACGAAGCCGGTGAGAGCCAGGGCGAGGATCGCGGCGACGACGGTGACCGGCACGCGCAGGGTGGTGCTCGTGAACGCGATCGCGGCGAGCGGGAGCAGGGCGCCGATGGTGAACGCGATGAAGCTCGCGATGGCGGCGCCCCACGGGTTCGTCAGCTCGTCCGGGTCGATGTGCAGCTCGGCCTCGGCGTGGGCGGCCAGGGCGTCGTGCTCGGTGAGCTGCTTGGCGACCTCCTCGGCGGTGTCCGCGTCGAGGCCCTTGCCCTCGTAGATCTCCTTGAGCTCTTCGAGCTCCTGCTCCGGCATGTCCCGGAGCTCTCTGCGCTCCTGGGCGAGGAGGGCGCGTTCGGCGTCGCGCTGGCTGCTGACGGACACGTACTCGCCGCTGGCCATGGACATCGCGCCCGCGAAGAGGCCGGCGAGACCCGCGACGAGGATCTGGGCGCGGTCCGTGGTGGCTCCGGCGACACCCACCACGAGGCTGGCGGTGGAGACGATGCCGTCGTTCGCGCCGAGGACTCCCGCGCGCAGCCAGTTCATCCGGTCGCCGGTGACCTCGTCGTGGGGCTCGTGGTGGGTCATTTCCGCAGGTTAGCGCTGGGGTCCCCGAGTGCCCGGTGACCACGCCGCGACCCCGGTCGGACTCTGCTGAACGGGTGAGTTTCCCCTGGTCAGAGCCTGGAGGTTCATTTTTTGTCAGACCCCCGTGGCATCCTGTCGAACAGGTGTTCGTCAGGCGTGCTAGAGGAGGTCAGTTCCCGATGCAGATCGAACCCCGTCGCTGGCCAGGCCGAGTGGTGCCGTCCACCGACGCCGACGTGGACGTCGCCGTCGAGTCCCTGTGCGTGCGCGCCTCGTGGCCGGACGCCGACCGCCGCTGGGTCCGGCGCCTGCTCGAACCGTGGTTCACGGCGGGCTGGTGCGTCGACGCCCTGCTCGTGGCCATCGACAAGAAGCCGGACGGCACCCGCCAGGGCCGCCCTCGCTCGCGTGCCCAGGTGGCGCACGAGTTCCTGCGCGCCCGCCTGCGCACCTGGACGGCGGACGGCGCGGGCCTAGCCAAGCCACCGTTGTCCGGCGTCTCGCTCGGCGAGTGGTACCGGGTGAACCGCCGCAACGCCGCCCTGCACGCCCCACGCCGCGCGACCGGCCTCACGTCGGACGGCGAGCGCGCACGGGCGGAGTCGCGCGCCCTGGCCCACCGCCGCGACCCGGTGGAGCGCAGCCGCGAGAAGGGGCGGCGCCGCCAGGAGGTGCTCGACAGCCTGCTCACGCCGGGGCAGGAGGTGCCGTCGTTCGCCGACTCTTGGAAGCTGGTCGCCGAACTGGTGCCGGTGCCGCGGGTGTGCTCGGCCTGCGGGCACGTGCGGAACGAGGTGTCGCGGCAGGCGCACCGCGTCGCGTGACGGGTTCGGCTACCGGAGAGAGGTTCTGTGTCGGGCGTCGGTGGCGTCGTGGCAGGTGCATCGCGTCGGGTGGCGCGTCCGGTCACCGGAGTGAGGTCCTGGTCCAGGCGTTGGTGGTGTTCCGGCGGGCGGGTCGCATCGCGTGACGCGTCCGGTTACTGGAGTGAGGTCCTGGGCCAGCCGTCGCGGCAGGCGCACCGCGCCGCGCGTCCGGTCACCGGAGAGAAGTCCTGTGTCAGACGTTGGTGATGTTGGCAGCGCATCGCATCGCATCGCGTCGCGTGACGCGCCCGGTTACTGGAGAGAGGTCCTGGGCCAGGCGCCGGTGGTCACCGGCAGGCGCATCGCGTCGCGTGACAGGGGCCCGGTGACCTGGGGGAGAAGTCCTGCGCCAGGTGTCGACGGCGTGGGCGTCAGGAGCGGCACGGTTGTCGGCGGCGTCGCCGCCTGGGTGCCTGGGTGGCGGCGCCGTCCCTGTTCGCCACGAGCGTCGGACTGATGCGGTCCCGCCCGCAGGCGGTGACACCGGGCCCGCAGAGCACCACGGCCCGCCCAACGGGCCTTCTACCTGGGACTTCGGCGTGCGGTGATTGAGAACGGTTCAGGCCGGGAACACGGAACGAGTTTCTTGTTTCCGATGTTAGGGGCCGACATGCTCGAAGTGACGCCGATGGCTGCCGAGGTCATCAACGAGCTGACCTCCCAGTCCGATGGCACCACCGACGACACCGGCCTGCGCTTCGCCCTGGCCACCGAACAGAACAGCCAGGCCGCCCTGGAGCTGTCGCTGAGCCAGCCCGTCGACGGGGACGAGGTGGTGGCGGCGCCCGCAGGGGCGAAGGTCATCCTGGAGCCGGCCGCCGCCGAGTACCTGGAGGACAAGGTCCTCGACGTGCGCCAGGACGACGAGGGCAACCCGGCCTTCGCGATCGCGCGCCAGGACCAGCCTGGCTGAGCGCGAGGAATTCTTGGTCAGGTGGGATCAGCGTTGATCATGCCTGACGTGCGAAACGGGCCGGACCCCTCAGGACGTGAGGGGATCCGGCCCGTCTCGTGACACCCCCGGGATCAGGGAATGGTCAGCACCTGACCGGGGTGGATGAGGTCCGGGTTCGAGATCCCGTTGGCGGACGCGATGTCGCCGTAGCGGTTGCCGTCGCCGTAGAAGCGCTCGGCGATCGCCCACAGCGAGTCGCCGCCCTCGACGGTGTAGGTCTGCACGGCCGGCGCGGCGGGCGCGGCCGAGGCCTCCTCGACCGGGGCCGGAGCCGGAGCGGCCGCCTCGGGGGTGGGCTGCGGCGTGTCGGTGTTGGTGTTGCTGGCCCACCGTGCGCTGCCGTCGGCGGCGAACACGACCAGGTTCCTGTCGTCCTGCAGGACCAGGCGCGAGCCCTCGTTGCCCTGGGTGCCGGTGGACCACACGGCGTTCTCGTCGCTCGTGTAGAGCACGAAGTTGCCGTCGTCCTGCAGCTTGGCCCGCACCGCGCCCTTGCCGTCGGTGCCGCTGGCCCACACCGTGCCGGAGTCCTCCGAGAGCACCAGGTTCCCGTCGGACTGCAGGGTCAGCATGTACCCGTTGACGCTCGTCAACTGCTGGCCGCGGGTGATTTCCTGCCCGGCTTGCAAGGTGTCCACTACAACGCTCCACTTCGGACGACGGCGGCCGCCCGAAACGGCGGCGCCCGAAGCGGAACCTAGTCAAGGCGGGCCCGTCCCGCAGGGCCACGAAAGCACGTGCACCCGAGGGAGTGAAAAACGCCCCCTGCCAGAAGGCAGGGGGCGTTCGACAAGATCTGGAGGTCAGCCCTCGATGCGGCGGATGACCGAGATCGGGCCGATCGAGTCGATGTCGGCGATCTTCACCGGCACACCCTCGGTCGACGCGTGCACGGCGCGAATGCCGTCCACCGCCATCGCCACGTGGGACTGGCTCGAGTAGTAGACGATGATGTCGCCGGCCTTGACCTCGCTACGGCTGACCGAGCGACCGGCGGCCGCCTGCGCGTAGCTGGTGCGGCCGATGGAGACGCCCGCCGAGGCGTACGCCTTCTGGATCAGCGACGAGCAGTCCCACGAGTTCGGGCCGTTGGAGCCGTAGACGTAGGGCTCGCCGCGCTGGTCGAGTGCGAACTGCAGAGCCCGGCCCGCGGCACCGGCCGGGACCGAGATGTTCGACATGTCGCCGTTCTGCAGCATCTGGTTCTTGACCGTGGAGCTCAGGCCGTCGTAGACCTTCTTGGCGTCCGCGAGCTGCTTGTCGAGGTCAGCCTTCTTCTGGTCCATTTCGGCCAGCAGCTTCTTCGACGTCTCGGTCGCCTCGGTCGCCGTCTTCGTCGCGTTGTCCGCGGCGTTGACGGCGTCGGTCAGCTTCTGCAGCGCCTCGGCGTTGTCGGCCGCGAGGATGTTGATGGCCGACATGCGGTTGAGGAAGTCCTGCTGCGAGTCGCTCACCAGCAGTGCGGAGATCTGGCTGAAGTTCGCGCCCGAGTTGGTGGCCTCGGTGAGGAGGTCCACCTGCCCGCGGAGTTCTTCCTCGGCCTTCTGGGCGCTGGCCAGGTCACCCTTGGCCTTGTCCAGCTCACCCTGCTTGGCCTTGAGGTCGTCCTGGACCTTCAGGTGGTCCTGGTTGAGCTTGGACGCCTGCTCCTGCAGCTCGTTGTACTTCTTGAGCGCGTCCGCGGCGTTGGGCTGTGCGGTGGCCGGCGCCGTCGGGAGCGCCGCCGCGACGACTGCTGCCGTCGCTACGAGAGCTCCACGCACGATGCGGCGTGAGGGTTGCGACACCACGTCGCGGTTCCTCCTTTTTCCTGGCAGCCGCCCCGCGAGAACTACTCCGCGTAAGGCGACAACCTTGGCGTGTGCCCCGAGTGGGTTAACTGCTGGGCCGAAGGTCTCGGACAGGTTACGGAATGACCTTGCCCTCGTCTAGCACCGGGTCCTCAGCAGTTCACCTGGAGGCACGCTCTCACAGTCGTCCACGTGGGTTTATCGCGGGGTGGGAGAGAACCGTCACCCGACAACCCGGCGAATCACCGAAATGGGTCCGATCGAGTCGATGTTCGCGATCTTCACCGGCACGCCCTCGGTGGACGCGTGCACCGCGCGGGTGCCGTCGACGGCCATGGCCACATGCGACTGACCTGCGTAGTAGATGATGAGGTCGCCGGGCGCGACTTCGCCGCGACCCACACCGCGACCGACCTTCGCCTGGTCGTAGGTGACGCGCGGAATGGACACGCCCGCGGCGCGGTAGGCGGCCTGCATCAGCGACGAGCAGTCCCACGAGTTCGGTCCGTTCGAGCCGAACACGTACGGCTTGCCCTGCTCGCCCAGCGCGAAGTTCAGGGCGACCCCGGCCGCGCCCGCCGGCACGTTCACGGAGCCCACGGGCACCTTCGGGCCGGGATTGGCCAGCGTCTGCCGCTGCGGGGCGGTCAGCGACTGGAGCTTGTTCCGCGCGACCGTCACCTGCTGGTCCATGGCGACCTTGCGGGTGGACACCTCACCGGCGAGCTTGTCCGCCGCCGAGGCTGCCGCGGCGGCGTCGGTGCGCGCCTTCGTGGCCGCGGCCAGCGTGGCGCTCATGCGCGACACCGCCTCGTTCTGGTCGGCGGCGATGATGTTCATCGCCTGCATGCGTTCCAGGAAGTCCTGCTGGGACGTCGAGGTCAGGAACGCCGACAGGTCGTTGAGCCGGGCGCCCTCGAACGTCGCCTCGGTCAGCGTGTCGACCTGGCCGCGGAACTGCTCCGACTCGGCCAGCGCCTTCTTCTCCGCCTCGGTGGCGGCGACCACGATCCCGTTCGCCCTCGACAGGTCGCTCTGCGCCTTGAGGTGGTCCTGGCTGAGCGTCTCGGCCTCTCGCGTCAGGTCGTTGTAGACCTTGAGCGCGTCGTCGGCTGGTTGCGCGTGCGCCGAAGGCATCGACACCACCGTCGCGGCGATCACGGCGGCCAAAGCGGTAGTCCTTGCAGCACGGCCGGGCACGCGGCCTCCTCAGGAGTCGGAATCGGCTACTGAGGAGGCGTACGGCCGAACGGGCGCAGGGGTTCAGTCGAGGTCGACGAGCGGTCCGTCGACCACGAGCACCGGTGCGTCGAACTCGACGTCCACGAGTTCGTCGGCGAGCGCGGGTGAAGCGCTCACGAGGGCGATCCCGGCGGTGGTGGCCAGAACGGTCGCGATGCGTGAAGTGATAGACACGAAGAGCAACATATTGTGTCAAAGGGACAATTCGGGCGGTGTCACCCGATCAGGCGGCCCGGTGTGCCTCGATCGAGGCACGGCACGCGGCGAGCAGACGGGCGGTGGCGGCGCTGCCCCCGTGCCCACAGCGGGGGCAGCGCATCGCGACGGCACCGGCGAGCTCGTCGACCACGACGCCCAGCGGCGAGTCGCAGCCGCGGCACCAGCGGTGCCGCGTGACCGGGTTGACGTGCACCGGCGACGAGACGCACTGGTGGATCCAGCGACCGTGCACGTGGCAGGTCAGGCGGTCGTCGGGCGCCAGGACGCCGTCGTCCTCCGCGTGGTCTTCCTCGACCAGTGTGGCGATGAGCGTGGCGATCATGGCGACCCTCCGATCCGGAACCTTCCTTCTGCTAGGACGTCGAACCGGCGACCTCGGAATCGACACGTGCCGCCAACTTCTTCAACGCCCACGCGCACCCGAGTCCCAGCGCCGTGAGAACGAGCCACGGCACCCACGGCACACCAGCACGCCCGGCAGCGTCGAACCCGACGCCGGTGAGCAGGTTGCCGAGCAGGATCCCGACGCCCACGACCGTGTTGTAGAGGCCGTAGTGCGTCGCCACGAGCCGGTCGCCCGACAACGAGACGATCTTGTCCATCTCGAACGGGAACACCACCATCGTCCCCAGTGCGAGCAGAGCCGCGCACAGGACCAGCCCGGGGCCGCCGTGGATCGCGGGCAGGAACGCCAGGCCCAGCACCGCCATCCCGGCGGCGAGCGACCGGTCAGGTCCGAGACGAGCGCGCGCCCACGCCGTCACCCGCAGCTGACCTGCCACCGCCAGCACGCCCGACACCGCGAACAACACGGCGGTCAGCACCGCCGACCCCGAAGCCAGCGGCAGCGCCAAGTAGACCTGGAACGACAGCACGTACGAGCCGGTCATCGCCAGCGCGAACAGCACGAACCGCCGGTTCGAGAAGACCAGCCGCCAGTCCGCGAGCACCGAGTCCCCGGACGGCGAACCGGCCCGCGCGGGCAGCGACCGCCACTGCAACACCGTCAGCACGAGGAACACGAAGGCCGCGACCAGGCACGTCAGCCGGAAGTCCACGGCCGTCAACGCCAGACCGATCAACGGCCCCACCAGGATTCCGGTCTGGTAGAAGACGTTGAACAGCGCGAACGCCTCCACGCGCCGTGGCCCGGCATCAGCGGCCACGTACGCCCGCACGGCAGGGTTGAACAACGCCCCGGCGAACCCGGTGGCCGCCGAGGCGATCACCAGCGCCGGCACCCCGTCCACGAGCCCGAGCAACGCGAACCCGCCGGTCCGCAACGCACAACCCGCCACGATCAAAGGCTTGTAACCCAGGCGATCCGCCAGCGTCCCGCCGATCAGGAACATGCCCTGCTGTGCGAAGTTCCGCACCCCCAGGACGAGCCCGACGGCCCACCCGGCCAGCGCCAGCGTCACCGACAGGTGCGAGGCGAGATACGGCATCAACATGTAGAAGCCCACGTTGATGCTGAACTGGTTGAGCAGCAACAACTGCACGCTGCGGTCGAACGAGCGGAACTGCGCGATCACGCCGTCACCGCCAGGGGGTCCACAACGGACCGGCACATGGTCCACGACAGCACTTCGCGTTCTCCCAGTGAGGAGATCTCGGCGGGATCCACGGCGGGAACCACGCCGAGCAGTCCGTGAGCGGCGCAGTACTCGTCGCTGAAGACGGTGTCGAAGTAGCGCTGCGGCCCATCCGGGAACACGGCGGCGATCCGCGTGCCGGGCGGGGAGGTCCGCGCCAGCCAGGAGGCCACGAGGGCGACCGCGCCGACGCTCCAGCCGCCGCTCGCGTAGTGCCGCGAGGCCAGTGCCCGGCACGCCCACACGGCCTCGCCGGGGTTCACCCAGTGCACCTGGTCGAACGCGGCGTAGTCGACGTTGCGCGGGAAGATGCTCGACCCGAGCCCGCGCATCAGCCGGGTCCGGGCGGGCTGGCCGAAGATCGTCGACCCGATCGTGTCGACCCCGGCCAGGCGTAACGCCGGGAAGTGCTGACGCAGCACCGAGGACACGCCCGCGCTGTGCCCACCGGTGCCCACGGCGCACACGAGCACGTCCACGTGTCCCAGCTGTGCGGCCAGTTCGTGGGCCAGCGGAGCGTAGGCGGCGACGTTGTCGGGGTTGCCGTACTGGTCGGGGCAGTAGGCGCCGGGCAGCGACGTCATCAGTTCGGCGACCCGCTGCCGGCGGGCCTCCTGCCAGCCGCCGGTCGGATGTGGACGGTCGACGACGTCCACGGTCGCGCCGTACGCGCGCAGCATCCGCTGGATGATCGGTTCCAGGCCGGGGTCGGTCACGAGGGTGACCGGGATTCCGTGCGTGATGCCGGCGAGCGCCAGGCCGAGGCCGAGCGTGCCGCTGGTGGACTCCACGACGTGGCCGTCCTGGCGGAGATCACCACGCTCCAGGGCGCGGCCGATCATGTGCAGGGCGGCGCGGTCCTTCATGCCGCCGCCGGGGTTGGCGCTCTCCAGCTTCGCCCAGAAACCGGAGTCGGAGGTGCGCGAGAGTTCGTCGATCCAGAGCACGGGCGTGCTCGTGTCCAGCACGGGTACAGACATGGGGGTTCCCTCGGAAAAACGTGGTGACAGGCCGGTGAAAGGGGCGGGGGCCGGCCTATGTCCGCGAGATTCCGAGGTCGAGCAGCAGTGTGCGGCCCGCGGTCACGTGCTCGCCGCGCGACGGCGGCCGCGCTGCGCGGGCGGGCCGCACGACGTGCTCGTCGTCCGCGTCCGGCACGGTGAAGGACAGCGGGCTGATCTGGACGGCGGCCTGCGCGGGCGCCGCGGGTGACGCGTGGTGGGTCTGGCCGTGGTGGCAGAACTCGCCGGAGATGCCGGGGGTGAACGCGCCGTGGTGGGTGGGCTCCGGCGGACAGGCCGGATGGAGCACGAACACCGCGATCAGCATCAGTGCGATGACGACGGCGAAACGACGCCCTGTCGTCAGTTGATTCCGCACGGTGACCAACCTACCGCAAATTCCCGGTGTCCGAACTCTCTTGATAGGTTAGGCAAGCCTAAATCAGGAGGTGGACAGGTGCGCAGGACAGTCGCCGCGGTTCTGCTGCTCGGCCTGGTGGCCGGGTGCGGTGGAAACGCTCCCGCGGAGCAGGGAAGTGGCCAATGGTCCTTCAAGGACGATCGCGGTAAGGAGGTCACCGCGCCCAAGCGTCCGGAACGCGTCGTCGCGCAGGTGTCCGCCGCGGGTGCCCTCAAGGACTACGGCATCAACGTCGTCGGCACGTTCGGCCCGCTCAAGCGCGCGGACGGCACGACCGACCCGGAGGCCGGCAGCGTCGACCCGAGCCAGGTCACCGACATCACCGGCCCCGGCTACGGCGAGATCGACTTCGAGAAGTTCGCCGCGCTGAACGCCGACCTGGTCGTCGCCGGCTACTACCCCGAGGTCTCCGGGCTCTGGCACCTCACCGCCGAGTTCGAGGAGAAGGTCTCCAAGATCGCCCCGACCGTCGGCATCGGCCAGTCGAAGATCCAGCTGCCCGACGGCGTGAAGCGCTTCAAGGAGCTCGCCCAGTCGCTCGGCGCCGACGTCGACTCGGCGAAGGTGAAGGCCGACGAGGAGGCGTTCACCAAGGCCGCCGACCGGCTCAAGGCCATCGGCACGAAGATGACGGCCGCGAACCAGAAGATCCAGGTCATCGGCGCGGACCCGAAGCTCTTCTACGTCGCCGTCCCGGCCCGCAACCCGGATCTCGACTGGTACGTCAAGGAACTGGGCCTGCCGCTGCTCATGCCGGACAAGCCCGACGCCGAGGGCGGTGGCTACTTCCAGTCGCTGTCGTGGGAGAACTCCGGCACGTACAAAGAGCACGTGATCATGTGGGACACCCGCCAGCACGTGCTCAACCCGGAGCAGATGAAGGAGGGCCACCCGGTCTTCCAGGGCCTGCCCGCGGTGCAGGCCGGCCGGTTCGTCGAGTGGAACGCGGTCGCCCCGCTGAGCTACTCCTCCTACGCCGGGATCATGAACAAATTGGCTGACCAGCTCGACCAGGTGTTGGCAAAGTAGCCATGTGCTGACGCTTCTGAAGGAAAACGGCCCGTTGCGCGTGCTCAGCACCGCACGGGTCGCTTCTGTTGTGGGGGACGCACTCAGTCTCGTCACGCTGATGGTGCACGTGCAGTCCGTGCTGGGCAAAGCGATCGCGGTGGCGGCGCTGCTGCTCGTGGGCGACTTCGCGCCGTCGTTGCTCAGTCCGCTGACCGGGGTCATCAGCGACAGGTTCGACCGGCGCACCGTCATGATCGTCTGCGAGGTCGCGCAGGGCGTGCTGCTGGCGGTCATCGCGTTCACGCTGCCGCCGTTGCCGATCCTGCTCGCCCTGGTCGGCGTGCGGGCCGTGATCGGGCAGATCTTCATCCCGGCGTCGCGGGCGGCGGTGCCGAGCCTGGTCGCGGAGAAGGACCTCGCGCAGGCGAACACCGCGCTGGGCCTGGGATCCAACAGCGCCGACGTCATCGGGCCGTTCCTCGCGGCCGTGCTTCTGCAGTTCATGGACACCCGCGGCGTGCTGCTCGTGGACGCGGTCTCGTTCGGCCTGTCGGCGTTGTTGTTGCTGCGCCTGCCGAAACTCGTCGTGCCGTCCGAGCAGGGGGAGACGGTGTTCACCGACGTGAAGGCCGGTGTGAGCGAGATCTGGCGCAACCGGGCGTTGCGGATCGTCTTCCTGGGCTTCTGCGGTGTCGTCGCGTGCACCGCCATCGACGACGTCGCGGTGCTGCAGCTGACGATGGGGGTGTTCGGCGAGTCGGAGAGCGTGGCCGGTGTCGTCCTCGGCGCGGTCGGCATTGGTCTGCTTCTGGGCTATGCGTTGCTGGCCAGGGGATCGGCGCGGTGGAGCATGGTCACGCTGCTCGTCACCGGGTTCCTGATCAGCAGCGCCGGCAACCTGTTCACCGGTCTGGCGTGGGGCGTCGCGTCGGCGTTCGCGCTGCAGGCGGTGCGGGGACTGGGAATCGCGGCGATGGACGTCGCGCACAGCACGCTGATCCAGCGGCTCGTGCCCGGTGATCGAACGGGCAGGGTGTTCGGCAACTTCTACGGCGGGATCGGTGTGGCCGCGGCGATTTCTTACGTCGTCGGTGGTCTGCTCATCGACACCCTCGGTCCCCAGCTGATTCTCGTTCTGGCGGGCGGGGCCGGGGTTTTGGTGACGTTGTGGGTGGTTGCCGCTTCACGGGCAAGAGGTGTTGAGTGGGAATCAGCCTCTTGAGGGGAGAAGGCGATGTGGGGGAAACGCATTGCTGTTCTTGCTGTTTCGGTGCTGCTGACCGGATTGACCGCTTCCGTCGCGCACGCGGGCACCGGTGTCGTGCCCGCGTCGACGTCGTGGCCCGCCGCTGACCGCGGCTGGGTGCTGGGCCTCGACACGCTGTGTCAGACCGCGAACTGCCCGCAGCTCGTCCGCACGTTCGACGGCGGCGCGTCGTGGACGAGGGTGACGACCCCGGCGCTGTCCGTGCCGGAGACCGACCGGCTGCGGGTGCTCTTCGCGAACGACGCTGTAGGCATGGTGACCGACGGCGAGCAGCTGTTCGTCACCGGCAACGGCGGCACGCGCTGGGAACCGTCCGGCATCAAGGGAACCGTTGGCGCGCTGGGCTTCGACAGCTCCGGGTTCCTCGCGGTGATCTACGACGGCACGTCGTCGAGGCTGTTCCACCGCGAGCTGTGGCTCGACTCGTGGAAGCCGGTGCCGGGCGTCGAGGTCAAGGGGCAGTCGCGCGGGGAGATCGCCGCCGGTCAGGTCTCGCTGTCGACGATCGGCGTGGAGAGCCGGTACTGGACCCGGTCGCCGGCGGGCTGGCTGGAGGAACCGGCGCCCTGCACCGAGTTCTCGGCCACCCGGCTCGGCACGGTCGGTGCTGACCGCTATGCGTTGTGCAGCTTCGATCCCGGCTTCGGGAACATGACGAAGGAACTGCGCCGGGCCGCGGGCGGTGAGCCGTTCAAGACCGTTGGCGTGCCGCCGCGCGAGGGCATCACGACGGGCTTCGCGGTGTCCCCGGAGGCGGCGCTGGTGGCCGCGACCGGGCGCGACTGGTCGTTCGTGCACCGCGGTCCCGGCGCGAAGTGGGACACGCCGCTCACGCTCGGAGGGCCGCCGTTCGAGGACCTGGCGTTCTCGGACTCGCGGCACGCCACGCTGGTGCGCGGCGGTCCCGGCCAGGAGTTCGCCGAGGTCTACCGGTCGGACGACGCCGGACTGACCTGGAAGGCACTGTCGGTGTAGGTCGGTACGCTCGGGATCATGGAGCCCTACGAACACGGCATGCTCGACGTCGGCGACGGCAACCAGGTCTACTGGGAGACCGTCGGCAACCCGGACGGCAAGCCTGCCGTGTTCCTCCACGGCGGACCGGGCGGACCGGCGAAGGGCGCGCGGAGGTCGCTCGACGCCGAGAAGTTCCGGATCGTGATCTTCCACCAGCGGGGCTGTGGCCAGAGCACGCCGCACGCCAGCGACCCTGCGGCGGACATGAGCGTCAACACCACCGAACACCTGCTCGCGGACATGGAGAAGCTCCGCGAGCACCTCGGCATCGAGAAGTGGCTGCTGTACGGCGGTTCCTGGGGAACGACGCTCGCGGTCGCCTACGCGCAACGGCATCCCGAGCGCGTCTCCGAGCTGATCCTCATCGCGGTGACGATGTCGTCGCAGCGCGAGGTGGACTGGCTCTACAAGGGCGTTTCCAGGTTCTTCCCGGAGGCCTGGGCGAGGTTCAGCGCGCACGCCGGTGACGCGCCGGACGTCGTGCGGGCGTACGCGGACCTGATGGAGAGCCCGGATCCGGCCGTGCGGGAGCAGGCCGCGCTCGAGTGGTGCCGGTGGGAGGACACCGTGCTGTCGCTGGAGAACTTCGGCAAGCCGGACGTGTTCGCCGATCGGGCGTCGGACGAGGTGCTCGCGCTCGTGCGGATCATCGCCCACTACTACGCGAACCACGGCTTCGTGGACGACCTGCTGGGAAACGTCGGCAAGCTCGCCGGCATCCCGGCCGCGCTGATCCACGGGCGGCGTGACCTGAGCTGTCCGGCGGACACGGCCTACGCGCTGGCGCAGGGGTGGCCGGACGCCGAGCTGACCCTCGTGGACGACAGTGGCCACAAGGGCAGCCCCGCGTTCGCGGAGGCGATCAAGTCCGCGGTCAGGAGGTTTTCCCCATGACACAACGGAAGCCGCCAGGCATGGGCTTCGAGTCGTGGATCGACAGGCAGATCCGCGAAGCCCAGGAACGCGGTGAGTTCGACGACCTGCCGAGTGCCGGCAAACCGTTGCCCGGGGCGGGAGAGGCGCTCGAAGAGGACTGGTGGATCAAGAGGAAGGTCCGGGAGGAAGAGGGCACTGCAGGGTTGCCCCCTTCCCTCGTGCTGCGCAAGCAGGCCGAGACCGCCAGGGCCCGCGCTCTGGCGGCCACGACCGACGAGGAAGCGCGCTCGATCATCGAGCAGATGAACGCGGAGATCCTCGACGCGCTGCGGAAACCGTTGTCCGGTCCGCCGTTGAACCTGATGCCGTTCGACGTCGACGCACTGTTGCGTGAGAGGAAGGGGACCTCACGCGGTCAGTGATCAGCTCGCGTTGATGTCGATGCAGGAGTAGAACGCCATCGCGGTGTCGCCGATGTTCCACACGGCCAGGACCTTGTGGCGGCCGGCCGAGCCGACGTTGACGGTGTGCGACACGGTGGCCGGCGGCTGCTGGTTGTTGCCGCTGAAGGTCGCGACCTTGCGGCCGTCGACGAAGTAGTCGTAGTCACGCGTGCGGTGGCGGGCGGTGAACGTCCAGTTGAACGTCACCGAACGGCCGGTGTTGGTGACCTTCCAGCCCTTGTTGTCGTTGCTGAGCTCCGCGAACTGCGACAGGTTGGCGTGGCAGCTCTGCAGACCCTTGGGACCCTCCACCGACTGCGGTTCCCAGCGGATCGCACCGCAGTTCAGGGCAGCGTTGGTGGCGCACTGCGCCTGACGGCTGGCAGGTGAGTTCACGTAGCCGTGCGCGAACGCCGTGCCGGAGGGGAGAGCCACGACGATCAACGGTGCGGCGAGAACGCCGGCCATGGCAGCAGTAACCCTGCGTCCAATCTTCATGTGACTTCCTTTGCCTTGATGTGTGCGTACTCCCGTTACATCGCGGCGGCGATTGAAGGTCTAGACCATACCGCGCGTAATCGCGGTGCCACAAGGTGTGTCTGATAGATCAGTCAGGTAAGTGATTACCGCTCAACTTTGTACAACTGCGAAATATCGGTCATTGATGAGCGAAGTCGTTGGTTTCTGCAGGACTTCGCGCTCGGTCCGGGACGCTTCGCGCGTGCGACCGTGGGCTCGTGCGGGTTCCCGGTCCGCGCGGCGCAGACCGGGACGTGGACCGGAATCTCGGTGGCGGCTCGACGGAGCGTGAAGTCGCCGTCTCAGCACGCGACGGGGTCCGTGCCGGTGCCGACGGGCGTTCTCGCAGTTCACGGCGGCTTTGTGAGCGATACCGCAATTGTCGGCCGTCATTTCTTCAGATTGCATTCGCACTTAGAATCGCGCGCATGTGGTGGTCGGTGAACTCGCGAACTCGTCTGGTGGGACGGGAACGCGAGCTGACCACCGTGCGGCGGCTGCTGCGTCGGCATCGGCTGGTGACGCTCGCCGGGCCCGGTGGAGCGGGGAAGTCGCGGCTGGCGGCCGAACTGTGCCCGTCCGGCCCCGTCGTCGAACTGGAGTCCGTGTACCGGCCGGACCTGCTGTGGCACGTGATCGCGTTCTCGCTGAACGTGTGGGAGGAACCGGGGTCGCCTCTGCACGCGACCGTCGTCCGCGCGCTGGCCGGGCATCGGTTGCTGGTGCTGGACAACTGCGAGCACCTGATCCGCGAGGCCGCCTCGGCGGTGGCCGAGTTGCTGGCCCGGTGTCCGCGCCTGCGCGTGCTCGTGACGAGCCGTGAACCCCTCGACCTGGCCGGCGAGATGTGCGTCGAGATCGGTCCGCTGTCGCCCGCGGACGCCCGGCAGATGTTCGTGGAGTGCGGCGGCGCCCCGGAACTCGCCGGCGCGGTGCACGACCACCTGCCGCTGGCGATCGAACTGGCCGCCGCCCGCACCGACGTGCCCGCGCGTCACCGCACGCTCGACGCCGTGATCAGGTGGAGCTACGACCTGCTGGCACCGGCCGAGCAGTCGGCGTTGCGCAGGCTCTCCTCGCTGATCGGCGACTTCGACCTCGACCTGGCCGCCGCGGTGTGCGGCGACCCGGAGCAGGTCGTGCAGCTGATGGCCTCGTTGCGCGCCAAGTCATTGGTGGTGCGCACGCCGTCGTCCTCGGGCGCGCGGTTCCGGATGCTCGAGTCGATCCGCCTGTTCGGCCTGGCGCGGCTGGAGGAGAACGGCGAGGCCGCGGTGACGTTCGAGCGGCTCGTCGACCACCTGATCCGGGCGATCGGCGAGATCGCGGCGGCGCCGATGATCGAGAACAACACGACCACGTGGCTGGCGAGCCAGGAACACCAGTTGCTGCACGCCGTGGAACGCGTTCCGCGCACGGATCCGCGCCACACGTGGCTCGTCGCGGGCGTTGTGCACGTCTGGTATCTCCGGGGCTCGTACAGCGAGGCGATGCGGATGGCCCACGCCGCCTTGGCGCACGGCCCGTTGACGTCGCACTCGGAGATGTTGCTCTTCCGCGCGGCGTGGCTGGCGGGCTTCACCGGCGACGAGGTGGCCGCGCTGCGGTTCGCGGAGGCCCTGGTGGCGCACCCCGCCATGAGCCGGCCGGTGTGGGAGGCGCGCGGGTGGAACACGCTGGGGTACGCGCGCGGAGCGAACTCCGATCTCGCGGGTGCGCGCGCGGCCAACGAACGATCGGTGGCGGTGGCGCGGAGCCTCGGTGATCCGTGCCTGCTGATGACCTTTCTCAACAACCACGCCTGGCTCCTGATGCGACTGGGCGATCTGCCCGGCGCACTCGCCGCCGCCCTGGAGTCGCTCTCGCTGGGAGTCCTGGACGGCTTCCGCCTGATGGCCTCCCGGCACACCGCCGGGGTGATCGCGCTGGCGGTCGACGACGTCGACCAGGCCGAGCACCACTTCGCGATCGCCCTGCGGGTGGGCGCTCCCGAATCCCTGGCGCAGGCCGGCGTGCTGGAAGGACTGGGCGTGGTGGCGGCCCGCAGGGGAGACGCCGACCGCGCCGTGGTGCTGATGGCCGCCGCGGCCGCCACCCGCAGGTCCGGTGGTTCCCGGCAGGAGGAGCCGTGGAACCACATGGTGTCGGACGCCCGCGAACTCGCCCTGTCGTCGGCGGGGCCCCGGCGGGCGTCGCAGGCGTGGCGGCTGGGGGAGAGGCTCGACCAGGCGGGGCTGACGGCGTACGTCAACTCGGGGCAGCGGGACGAACCGCTGACCGTGCGGCAGCAGCAGATCGCCGACCTCGTGGTGGAGGGGCTGACCAACCCGGAGATCGCGGTGCGGCTGGGGATCTCGACCGGGACCGTGCGGTCGCACGTGACGCAGATGTTGTCGCGGCTGGGGTTGAGCTCGCGCACCCAGCTCGCGGCACGGACGGCGCGGGCACGGTGACCCGTGACGTGTGAGGTCTGCGGAGCCGCGCTCACCACCTCCGCCAAGTACTGCTCCAGCGCCTGCCGGCAGCGCGCGTACCGCCGCCGCGCCGCCCGCGACGTCGTCCCGGCCTCGCCGCGCCTGGACACCTTCGTCGGCCGCGCCACGGAACTGACCGAGCTCACCAAACTGCTGGCACGCAACAGGATCGTCACCGTCACCGGTCCGCCCGGTGTCGGCAAGTCCCGCCTGGTGCACGAGGCGGTCGCGCACCGGCGGCACGTCCTGGTGATCGAGCTCGCGGACGTCACCAGGGTTCCGGACCTGCTCGCGGACGCCCCCGAACCCGGTCTGCTGGTGCTCGACGGCTGCGAGTCCGTGCTGGCCGACTGCGCGAGCCTCATCGCCAGGCACCCCGCGCTCCGCGTCCTCGCCACGAGCCGTGAACCGCTGACCGTGCCGGGCGAGCAGGAGTACCGGCTGAAGCCGCTCGGTCAGCACGACGCGAAGCGGCTGTTCAGTGACCGGGCGACGGCGCTCGACAGCGAGTTCGACGAGAACGCCGCGCTGCTGGAAACCGCGTGCGAGCGGCTGGACCGGTTGCCGCTGGCGCTCGAACTCGCGGCACGGCTGGTGCGCGTGCTGACGCTGGAAGAGATCGTGGCACGGCTGGACGACCGGTTCGCCGTCCTCACCACCGGACCGCGTGATGCCCAGGCGCACCACCGCTCGTTGCACGCGGCGATCGACCGCAGCTACGAGTTGCTGACCTCGGACGAGAAGATCGCGCTGCACACGTTCGCGCTGAGTCCCGGCACCGTCGAACCCGCGATGGCGCAACGACTTCAGGCGAGGTCACTGCTCGAAGCCGACTTCACCATGCTCGAGTCGGTGCGGCAGTTCGCCCTGCCGGGAGTGCGGATCACCACGCCACGCCCGCGGGCCGAACCGGAGCAGGCCGCGCCGTCGTGGCGCGACGAACGGCTGCTGCGCGTCGCGGCGATGGTCGCGGAAGGGTTGACCAACAAGCAGATCGCGGACGGACTGCACGTGTCGCTGCGGACCGTGGAGGCGGACGTGCGCGACCTCAAGTCCGTGCTGGGCGTGCGATCGCGCGCCCAGATCGCCGCCTGGACTACACAGGCGTGACTTCTTCTTCCTCGGCCGCTTTCGCGAGCTTGCGCTTCACGATGAAGACACCGGCGACGCCGAAGACCACGGCGATCGCCAGGCCCGCGTAGGAGAAGCCCTTCAGCCATTTCTCGGCCACCACGCCGAGGTAGTAGACGGCCGCCGCCGTGCCACCCGCCCAGACGACACCGCCCAAGGCGTTCGCCACCAGGAACTTGCCGTAGTTCATGTGCATCGAACCGGCCAGCGGCCCGGCGAGAATGCGCAGCAGTGCCACGAACCGGCCGAAGAACACGGCCCACGCGCCGCGTTTCTGGAACACCCTGCGAGCGTGTTCGAGCTGCGTTTCCCCGAAGTGCTTGGGGAATTTCCGGCCCATCCACGCGAACAACCGCGGCCCGCCGCGCCGCCCGATGAGGTAACCGAAGTTGTCGCCGATGATGGCGCCCGCGCTCGCCCACACGCCGATCCACAACGGGCTCAGGTGGTCGTGCTGCGAGGCCATCAGCGAGGCCGTGACCAGCACGATCTCGCCTGGCAGCGGGATGCCGAGCGACTCGAAGCCGATCACCAGGCCGACGATCACGTACACGAGCAGAGGTGGGATGGCTTCGAGCCACTGTTCGATCGGCACCTGGCAACTCTAACCTCAGGCTCGTGAACGAGCTCGCACTCGCGGTCGTCGCGGGAATGGTCGCCACGGTCAACCCGTGCGGATTCGCGATGCTGCCCGCCTATTTGGCGTTGGTGGCGCGGGACAGCCCGGCACGAGCCTTTATGTCCGGTTTGGTGATGACAGCCGGATTTGTCACTTTCTTCGGCGCTTTCGGTGTTCTGGTCAGTCCGGTGGCCGCGACCCTCAAGCGCTATCTGCCGTTCGTGACGGTCGTGATCGGGCTCGTGATGGTCGTCGTCGGCGTGCTCCTGCTGCTCGGCAAGGACCTCTACGTCCGATTGCCCAAACTGAGTGCAGCGCCCAAGAGTCTCTGGTCCATGTACGGCTACGGCATCGCGTTCGCCATCGCCTCTCTCTCGTGCGCGATCGGCCCGTTCCTCGCCTTGGTGGGCGCATCGCTGCAGACGGGCGTCACGGCGTTCTTCGCCTACGCGCTCGGCATGGGTCTCATCGTCACCGTGCTGGCGGTCGCGGGTTCGGCGCTCGCACCGCACATCAGGAAGTTGCTGCCCCACGTCGGCCGCATCGGCGGTGCGGTGCTGGTGGCGGTCGGTGCGTACGTGACTTACTACGGCGTCTACGAACTGCGGTTGTTCCTGGCCGGCGGCAGCGCGATCGACCCGGTCGTGCGCGGTGCGGGGCGGTTTCAGAACACGCTGGTGCAGATCGTGGCGGCGCTCGGGCCGTGGCCGTTCGTGGTCGTGCTGGCGATCACCGGGGCCTGGTGGCTGAACCGGAGGAGGCGCAAGGCCGTACGCCCAGACAGGAGGTGAGGAGCCGAATGCGCATCCTCGGACTGCTGCTAGGGATCCTTCTGCTCACCGGCTGCGCGGAGAAGACGCCGCCGCCGGAGAAGTTCCAGTTCACCGCCCAGACGCTGGACGGCGCCGAGTTCCGCGGCGACAAGCTCGTCGGGCAGCCCGCCGTGCTGTGGTTCTGGACGCCGTGGTGCCCGTCCTGCAACGCCGAGGCGGAGACGGTCGAAGCGATGGCCAAGCGGCACAACAAGATCCAGTTCGTCGGCGTCGCGGCCGAGGACCAGCTCGACGCGATGAAGAAGTTCGTGAGCGACCACCGGATGACCAGCTTCCCGCACCTGGCCGATCTGGACGGCGCGGTGTGGAAGCGGTTCGGCGTCACGGCGCAGCCGACGTTCGCGTTCGTGGGCACCGACGGCTCCGTGGAACTGCTCACCGGATCGCCCACCGAGGAGCAGCTCGACGAGCGCATTTCTGCTTTGGTACCAAAGACTTGATCCCAGTGACATCACAAGTGGTGTGTCCGCAAGCCTTGTCGGCCTGTTTCGTGTCCAGGGTGCCGCGAGGTGCCCCACTGGGCGCGAAACAGACCTGGCGGGGATTGTGGACACACCACTAGGTCCGGCAGCCGCACCATTCTCTCAGCAGAAAGACCCTGCGCTGTCGGGACCAACGCCCGGTTCGGCGTTGCGATCGGATTCGTATCGTCGAACTGGCCTCGTGGCGGTGCCGCGCGGCCTTGAGGAGGCAGGTGTCGATGGACTACATCCAGGTCTCGCTCGCGGAGGCCATTCCCGAGCAGGCCAGGGACTACGCGTCCGCGCGAATCGGCTCGCTGGACCAGTACGCGCCGACCAGGGTCGACTTCGCGTGGGTCAACCTGACCTCGGACAAGTCCGTGATCCACGCGCACGCCCGGCTCGACCTGCAGTGGGTCGAGGTGCAGGCGTACGCGGAGGCGGGCACGGTCACCGAGGTGATCGACCTGGTGCGGGAACGCATGCGTCGTCAGCTCGTCTCGATGCACGGCGTGCCCGCGCACAACTGACCTCACCGAACTGAACCCACCACTCGGCGGCGGACGGGTGGTGGGTTCGCCGTGCCTTCCGCGCGGATCGACGGAATCATGTCGTCGTGGTTGTCGAAACGGGTCGCCCTCGTTCGTACAAGGGGTGAAAGGAGACCACCATGACGCAGAAGTACCTGCTCAGCATCTATCAGCCCGACGGTGAGACCCCTCCGCCCGAGGTGCTCGAACCGATCATGGCGAACCTGAACGCGCTCAACGAGGAGATGCAGGCGAAGGGCGCGTGGGTGTTCGCCGTCGGCCTGCACCCGCCGTCGACCGCGACCGTGCTCAGGGCGAAGGACGACGACGTGCTCATGACGGACGGGCCGTTCGCCGAGGGCAAGGAGCACATCGGCGGCTTCACGATCATCCAGGCCGCCGACCTCGACGAGGCGCTCGACTGGGGCCGGCGGCTCGCGGGCGTGCTGAGCCCGTTGTCGATCGAGGTCAGGCCGATCGCGTTCTGATGATCGAGGAGATCTTCCGGGCCGAGTACGGCCGTGCGGTGGCCGTCCTGACCCGCGTCCTCGGCGACATCGACCTCGCCGAGGAGGCGGTGCAGGACGCCTTCGCCACGGCCGTGCTGAGGTGGCCGGTGGACGGCGTTCCACCGGCTCCCGCGGGCTGGATCATCACGACGGCCCGCAACCGCGCGATCGACCGGTTGCGGCGCGAGGTCAAGGGCTCGGAGAAGTACGCGGAGGCGGCACGGCTTCAGCACGACCCGGAAATCCAGGAGGCAGGGGACGTGGCGGACGACCGGCTGCGGCTGATCTTCACCTGCTGCCACCCGTCGCTGGCGCCGCAGGCCCGGGTCGCGCTGACGCTGAAACTGCTCGGCGGACTGACGACGGCGGAGATCGCCAGGGCGTTCCTGGTGCCCGAACCCACGATGGCGCAACGGATCGTGCGCGCGAAGGGCAAGATCCGCGCGGCCCGCATCCCGTACCGGGTGCCGCGCGACGCCGACCTGCCCGAACGACTCGCCGCCGTGCTCGCCGTCGTCTACCTCATCTTCAACGAGGGCTGGCTCGACAAGGCCGAACTGGCGGACGAGGCGATCCGGCTCGGCCGCGTGCTCGCCCAGCTCATGCCGGACGAGCCCGAGGTGTGGGGGCTGCTCGCGTTGATGCTGCTCGTCGCGTCACGCCGGGAGGCACGGCTGCGCGACGGCGAGATCGTCCTGCTCGAAGACCAGGACAGGGCGTTGTGGAACGCGGATCTCGTGGCGGAGGGCCAGGACGCCGTGGGCCGCTGCCTGCGCTGGAACCGGCCCGGCCCTTACCAGATCCAGGCCGCGATCAACGCCGTGCACAGCGACCCGCCGACCGACTGGCACCAGGTCGTCGCGCTCTACGACCAGCTGATGGCGATCACGCCGAGCCCAGTCGTGGCACTGCATCGCGCCGTGGCGATCGCCGAAACGCATGGCCCGGCGGCGGCGTTGCTGGAAGTCGAGGTGCTCGACCTCGACCGCTACCACCTGTTCCACGCCGTGCGCGCGGATCTGCTGCAACGGCTCGGCGAGGACCCGACCGCGGCCCTGGAGGCCGCGCTGGACCGGGCCGAACACCCGGCTGAACGCGACCTACTCCGCAGGCGGCTACTGCTTGCGGCGGCTGACCAGCAGGACCACGCCGACGACGCCCACTAGCCCGACCAGAAGCCACACCCAGATCGGCACGCCACCGGACTCCGCCGTGGTCGAGGTTGACGGGGGAGCGTTCGACACCGTCGCGCTCGCCGTCACCGACGAGGGCGGGGCGGCGGACGAGGAGGGCTGCGCCGCGACCGTCATCGTGAAGGCGATCGTGCCGGACACGGTGTCGCCGTCGTCGGACTTGGCCGCCCAGGCGATCGTGTGCGCGCCGGCCTTGGCCGCGGACGCGTCGATCGTCGCCGTGATCGTTTTGTCGACGGCGTGCACCTGGGTGACCGGCACCTTGGCGCCGTCCGGTCCCGTGATGGTGACCGCGTCGCCGTCCGGCAGGCCGATGGTCTCGCTGAACACCAGCTCGACGTGTCGGGGCGGGGCGTCGAGGGCCGCGCCGGCCGCAGGGGTGCTGCTCTTGAGCTCGGCGTGGGCCTGTGCGGGGACGACCACGGCCGTCGCGGCGAGCAGTGCCAGCACGAGGGCGCTGAAGTAACGCGTCACGTGCGCAGCGTAATGGCTCTGTCGATCAGTCTCACCCCACCGAGTGCGGGACGTACCGCGCGGCCGGCACCAGCGACAGCCCGGTCGCGAGCAGCGCGGCCAGCCCGGCGGCGATCACCGGCGCGATCGGCTCCACCTCGTACAGCAGCGCGCTCAGCATCGGCCCGATGATGAACGTCAGCCCGCCCGTCGCGGTGACCAGTCCCGCCATCAGACCCTGTCGGCCGGAACCGACACCGAGTGAGGCCGCCGCGCCGAACCCGGTGATCGCGAGACCGATTCCCAGCGACACCACCAGGAACGCGAGCGACATCAGCGCGGACGACGGCGAGACCGCGAGCAGCGCGCACCCGGCCACCGCGATCGGTGACCCGATCCGCGACAGCTTGGAGGGGGACCACTTCAGCAACGGCACGAGCAGGCCCTGCGCCAGCAGAAGCCCGATTCCGGACGCGAACAGCAGGCCTTCGAGCGCACCCGAGGTGCCCCGCACCCGATCCGCGGCGAGGTACACGACGACGGTCTGCAGGATCGCGAGCGACAGGTACAGCAGGAATCCGGCGCCGAAGGCCGGCACCAGTTCCAGCGGACGGACCTCGACCGGCTCCTGCGAGCGTTCGACGGGCTTGACGGTCACCAGCACCACAACCGCGACCAGCAGCGCGACCACGGGCGCCACGTACAGCGGCAGCCACAGGGAGGCCACCGCGAGCACACCGACGGCGACCGGGCCGAGCACGATGCCGAGTCCCTGTGCGGCACCGACGAAGCTGATGGCTCGGGTGCGTTCGACGACGCCGTGGGTCGAGAGGCCCGCGACGGCGAGTGCGGCGACGAGCACGGAGGCGAGCCCCGCACCGAACAGCAGACCGCGGAACACCAGGACCATCGCGAACGCGAGGTCGGGCGTGAGCGTCTCGTTGAGGCCGAACGCCACCGCGGCCGCGAAACCGGCCGGCCCGGCCACGCACAGGGCGAGCCCGGCGACCAGCACGGGACGCACGCCGGCGGCGTCGAGCAGCAGACCCCAGAACGGGCTCGCGAGCGTCGTCGCCACGGACGCGGCCGTGAACACCAGGCTCAGCTGGGTCGTGGTCAGCGGGAGTTCGCGGGCCAGCGGAGCGACGACCGAGGTCAGCAACTGGTGCAGGGAGTAGATGACCAGCACTGCGGCCAGCAAGGGCGTCAAGGATCTGGGCACGCGATTCCCCCTGGAGTTGCGGCGGAGCCGTGAGAGTAGTTCAACCACATGAACGGTTGGTTTGGCCGCCGATGCACCTGGGTAACCCGCGTTCCAACTGATCAACTGACCGAGGAGCGGTTTGGCGCGCGACCAGGCAGCGAGGACGGGCGAGGCGGCCAATCTGCCCTTGGGCAGGCAACGGCCGTCACTCGCGGCCGTCCGGCGCTGGGTTCGGCTGGAACTGATGGGCGAGGACACCGACGCGGTCGCCGATGTGCTGCTGGTGGTGAACGAACTGGTCAGCAACGCGTACCGGTACACGTCCGAGCCGTCGTTCTTGCGCGTCGTCGTGGAAAAGCAGAGGATCCGCATCGAGATCGAGCACAACGCCAACGCCCATCCGCCGTTGCGCAAGGTGTCCCGTCCGCAGCGCGGGTACGGCCTGGTCCTGGTGGCCCGGCTGTCCGATCGCTGGGGAGTGGACAGAGCTCTCGGCGGCACCGTGGTCTGGGCCGATCTGCCGAGGACGTCATGAGTGAAGTTCGATGGGTTTCGATGTACGCGCTCTGGGGTATGGAACCCCCTGCCTTGAACGAACAGGGCGCGGGGAGATGCTGATGGCTATCGCAGGACGGTCCAGCGAACGACTGGACCTCGTCCTACCGGAAGGTGTTCTGCCGCTCGCGGACGTGCGGGCGGAGGTGCGTCGCCTCCTGAAGGGAATGCACGAGAACGTCGTGGTCGACGTGATGGTCGTGGCCACCGAACTCGTGAGCAACGCTTACCACCACGCCGCCCCGGGAAGGCGTGCCCGCATTCTTCGCCTGCCGGAGCGAGAGGTGGTGCGGGTCGAGGTCGACGACGGAACGCCCGGCCGCTTCCCGCAGCTCGGGCGGATGGGGTTCATCGGGCGTCGGCAGCGGGGTTTGTTGCTGGTCAACGGCTTGGCTCAGGTGTGGGGGCACAACCGGTTCCCCGACTCCAAGACCGTGTGGGCGGACGTGTCCACCGTCAGGTGAGGGTCTTCACGACGTAGGCGGCGGCTTCGGCGACCAGAGCCTCGTCGTACCTGGCGTCCGCCGCGGACTTGCTGGACATGATCGCGATCAGGATCGGCTCCCGGTTCGGTGGCCACACGACGGCGATGTCGTTGACGGTGCCGTACTCGCCGGTGCCGGTCTTGTTCGCGACCCTGCTGCCCTCCGGAACGCCCGCGCGGACGCGTTTGGCGCCGGTGGTCGACCGTTCCAGCAGGTCCTTCAGGAAGTCGCGCTTCTCCGGTTCGAGAGCGTTGCCCAGCACGATCCGCTGGTAGTCCGCGCCGAGCGAGCGCGGGGTGGCGGTGTCACGCGGGTCGCCGGGCGTGGCCGAGGTGAGGTCGGGCTCGATCCGGTCCATTCGGGTCTCTGTGTCGCCGAGTTCGCGCAGGTACTTCGTGAGTTCCGCGGGGCCGCCGACGTCGCGCAGCAGCAGGTTGCCCGCCGTGCCGTCGCTGTAGCGGACCGCGGCGTCGCACAGGTCGCGCAGCTTCAATCCCGTTTGGACGTGCTGCCTCGTGATGGTCGAGCTCTTCATCAGGTCGGCGTCGGTGTAGGTGACGACGGTGTCCAGATGCGACATCGGGTTGCGGTGCAGGATCGCCGCCGCGGCAAGGCCCTTGAACGTCGAGCAGAACGCGAACCGCTCGTCCGCCCGATGCTCGATCGTGCTGCCGTTGTCGCTCATCGCGTAGACGCCCAGCCGTGCGTCGAACTTCTTCTCCAGCTCGAACAACGCGTCGTGCCGCACGGGCGCAGCACTCGTGGTCGTCGTCGGTGGCGTTGTGGTGGTCTGAGCCGCAGGGGTGGCGGCGCAGCCGGCGAGCGGGAGCAGGGCGAGGGATTTCAGGGCGGTGCGTCGATCGATCACCCGGTCACACTATTTCGATCTCCGAGAGGCGCAGCGACGGGTCCGCCGTGACGGCCCGCAGGACGTCCGCGAACCGGGCGAGGAGTTCCACAGCCTGCTGCTGGGTGAACAGCAGCGAGTTGTAGACGACGTGCCCGCCGGTGTCGTGCAGGTGGAACGTCACCTCGGACTTCACGATGACCGGGCCGCGTTGCCGTGCCTCGAACGCGGTGGCAGTCACCCCTGGCAGTCGCAGTTCGGGCACTGGAGGCACGAGTGCGAACGTCAGTCGCAGCGGAATTCCTTCCACCACCTCGTGAAACGGCACCTCCTGGTGCTCGTGGGCGGCCGTCGTGGTCTCCTTGACCCGCCGCAGCACCTCACGGAAGTCCGGGTCGCCGGACAGATCCGTGCGCAGCGCCACGACCTTCGCGAACAGGCCGATCACCTGCTCCAGTTCCGGCCGGACGCGGTTCGCCATCGGCGTGCCGACCACGACGTCCGTGGTCCTGGTCAGCTGGGACAGCAGGACTTTGAACGCGGCCAGCAGCACCTCGTACGGCGTGGCCTGCTCCTGACCGGCCAGTGCGGAGACCCGGGAGAGCAGTTCTTTCGAAGGCGACCACGGCAGCAGTTCGCCGGGGCCGAGCGGGTTGACGTCCCGGTCGGCCTTCGTCGGCAGCTCGATCGGGCGCATGCCGTCCAGGTGTTGCTGCCAGTACTTCGCGTGCTCGGGGGACAGCGTGTCCTGCTCCCACAACGTGAAGTCGGCGTACTGCACGCTCGGCGCCGCCGCGGCGCCGTTCAGCTCCTCGATCAGCAGGGCCTGCGACCATCCGTCGCTGACGAGGTGGTGCATCGTCAGGAGCAGCACGTGATCCTCGTCCGCGAGCCTCAAGACCCTTGCCCGCAGCAACATTCCGCTCGCCAGGTCGAACGGCACGGTCATCTCGTCACCGGCGATGAACGCCGCCTCCTCCACGGAGGACACGTCGACGACCTTCAGCGGAACGGCCTGAGCTGACCGGACCTCTTGCAGGACAACGCCATCGCGTTCGACGAACGCCGTGCGCAACGCCTCGTGCCCGCGGACCACCCGGTCCAGTCCGGACTGGAGGTGGCCGAGGTCGAGCGGTCCCTGCAGGCGCAACGCCAGCGGCACGGTCCAGAAGCCCGCGGCCAGCACCGAGCCGAACCACCGGTTGCCCTGGTTCTGCGCGATCGACAACGGCACCGAGTCGTGCGCGCGTGGCGTCACCGGTTTGGTCCACGACCGTTCGCCGGACAGGATCCGCGCGAGCCGTTGGGGTGTGCGGTGGTGGAACACGGCGGGCAACGGGAGTTCGGCGCCCAGTTCCGCGCGGACGCGGGTGATCACACGGGTGGCGAGCAGGGAATGCCCGCCCAGCGCGAAGAAGTCGTCGGTCGCGCCGACGTCCTCGATGCCGAGCACGTCCGCGAACACCTGGCACAGCGCGGCTTCCTCGGTGGTGCGCGGCCGGACGTGCGGTGAGCGCGGGGACGGCACGGGCAGCGCGCGGCGGTCGATCTTGCCGTTCGTCAGCAGCGGGAACGTGGTCACCGGAAGGAAGACGGACGGCACCAGCTGGACCGGTAGCAGCGCGGCGCAGTGTTCCAGCAGGTCGTCGGCCTCGCCGGTGTAGTAGGCGATGAGTTGTTTGTCCCGCAACACGACGACGGCCCGCGTCACCTTCGGATGGGTGTTGAGCACGGCTTCGATCTCGCCCGGTTCGACCCGCACGCCGCGGATCTTCACCTGGTCGTCGACGCGGCCGTGGAACTCCAACTGGCCGGCGTCGTTCCACGACGCGAGGTCGCCTGTCAGGTACATCAGTTCGCCGTCTTTCGTGACGAACTTCCGTTCGCTCAGCTCGGGACGGCCGTGATAGCCCGACGCGAGTCCGGCGCCCGACACGCACAACTGGCCCGCGACGCCGACGCCGATCGGCAGCAGAGAGGCGTCGAGCAGGTGGATCCGGGTGTTGTCGATCGGCCCGCCGATCGGGGCGATCGCGGGCCAGTCCACCACGTCGGCGGGCAGTGAGCACGACGTGATCACGTGCGACTCGGCCGGGCCGTAGTGGTTGTGCACGCGCAGCAACGGCCTCAAAGCGCAGAAGTTGCGCAGCTTCACGTCGAGAGTCAGCGGTTCGCCGGCTTGCGAGACGTGCCGCATCGAGGCGAACGACGGTTCCTCGTCCAGCAACGCCCGCAGCACCGAGTCCGGCACGAACAGCCGCGTGATCCGTTCGGCGTCCAGCCAGGCGGCGAACGCGGCGGGGTCGCGGCGGACCTCGTCGGACGGGATGACGAGCGTGCCGCCGAACAGCAGCGCGGAGAAGATCTCCTGCACCGACACGTCGAAGGTGGCGGTGGTGAACTGCGCGGTGCGGCTCTCTTCTTCCCGTTCGAGCACCTTCTCCTGCCAGCGCACGAGGTTCACCACGCAGCGGCCGGGCATCAGCACGCCCTTGGGCCGTCCGGTCGAGCCGGACGTGTAGATCATGTAGGCCGGGGCGTCCGGGGTGGTCCTAGGTGGCGCGGAATCCGGCTGGGAGTCCATTTCGGAGGGGGAAAGCGGGCGGTGGAACAGCACGCGGTTCCGGCTCACCACCACGGACAGCCGTGCGTCGTCGACCATGAACTGGATGCGGTCCAACGGGTGTTCCGGGTCGATCGGCACGTACGCCGCGCCGGCCTTCAGCACGCCCAGGATCGTGACGATCAGGTCGGCGCCCCGGTCCAGGCACAGCCCGACCAGGTCGCCGGTCCCGATTCCCCTGGACCGCAACAGGTTCGCCATCCGGTTGGACCGGCGGTCCAGCTCGGTGTACGTCAGCGACTCGGACCCGTGCTCGACGGCGACGGCGTCCGGTGTGGTCAGCACCTGCTCGGCGAACAGTTCGGGGATGCTGACGTCCGGCAGGTACTCGGTCGTGGAGTTCCACTTCTCCAGCAGCGCGGCCTCGTCCTGGTCGATCATCGAGATCCGTGAGAGGCGCTCGTCGGTCGGCGACTGCAGCACCTTGGCGAGGTGGGTCAGCAGCCGGGTGATCCGCGGGCGGTCGAACAGCGCGCGGTTGTAGAGCACGCGGCCGTTCTGGATCTCGACGTCGAAGCTGGTGAACGCGGCCTCGAGGTCGTAGAGGTCCCGTCGCGGCCGCAGGTCCACCTGCACCTGCACGAGCGGATGCCGCGACAGATCCCGTTCCGGCGCCAGCAGATCCACGAGCTGGTCGAACCCGACGAGCTGCGCCGCGGCCGTGGTCAGCTGCTCGGCCGTCAACCCGCACAGCTCGCCGAACGTCGGGTCGCCGGACAGATCTCCGCGCAGCACGACGAGTTCGTCCGCGACGACGACACCGATCGGCACGTCGACAGATCGCGTGTAGCGGCCGAGCACCACCTGCAGCGCCGCGAGCAACGCGTCGGAGTCGACGTCGGCCGACCACGGCACCACACCGGCTTCCGGCCGGTGCAAGGGCGGCCGCGGGCGGTCCGTCGGCAGCTCCAGCACCGGCAGGTCGTGCAGCTGTTCCAGCCAGAAACCGGGAGAACCCTGGACGGCCGGGGGAGTCGGTCCGCCGAGCACCGTCTCCAGCACGCGGATGTCGCCGAGAATCCCGTGCATCGTCAGGACGAGCAGCGACGAGTTGAGCTCCAGGGCGCGCACCAGCGGGCCTTCGCGCAGGTCGAACGGCTGCGTGAGCTCCGCGCGCACCGCGGCCCGCACGTCGGGGACCTGCGCCGACCTCACGACGACGGGTGGTCCGCCGGGAACGGGCCGCCCGTCGTCGTCGAACCGGACCAGGAGGGTGTCCGGCACGCGGACGGCAGCGGGGGTGGTGATCAGCGTGACGTGGTGGCTGGGGTTGCCGGGGTCGAGCTGGTCGAGGAACCACATGCGGCGCCGGGTGTGGTCGGTCACGGTGCCTCCCGCTGCGAGTCGGCTTCGAAGCTAACTCGCGTGGAACTGGGCGGATCCCTGGACTTGGGCCATCGTGAGGTGCGCGCGATCGCCTCTCAGCACGACCCACGACCGTTCGACCAGGTCCAGCCACGAAACCGACAGCACCGGCGTGGCGGGGCGGACGCCGAGGAGCCTGGCGAGGCGCGGTGTGGCGAGGGTGGTGGTGCACCAGGCACGCAGGTCGCCGAAACGGACCCGGTAGGTGGTCGAGAGGAATCTCCGCAGCGGGGTGTCGTCGTAGCGCTCGGCGAAGCCCGGGAACCGCGAGGCGCACAGGCAGGTCGAGCGGACGCCGATCGGTTCGTCGCCGCGGACGAGGACCGACTCGACGGTGAGCACGTCCCTGGTGATCCGCACGGCCGCCTGCTCGCGGGTGGCGAGGTCCTGCACCAACACGTCGAGGCTGAGGCGGTGGACCTGTTTGGGTGGTGCGACGGTCGTGCCCTGGCGGCCCGTTCCGCGGATGAGCCTGCCCTCCAGCACGAGTTCGTTCATCGCCTTGCGGATCGTGGTGCGGGACATGCCGAGCACGTCCGAGAGCTCGCGTTCCGGTGGGAACGGGGTGTTTCCGGGCAGGTCGCCCAGCAGGTCGAGCAGCCGGGCCTTGGCCTGGTAGTAGCGGGGGATCGCGGGCACCGCCCGGACGCTAGCGCCGTCCGATAACCAGCGACTCATCGTCGGCGTCCGGCCTCGACCCGATCTCCTGGTAGATCCGGCGGGCCTCCTGCCGGTCGCCGCCCAGGAACGCGACGGCGGCGTCCTTCCACCGGGACCAGGGCGCCTCGGCCAGGCACTCGGGGCCGTGGCTGGTGGCGGCGAGGACGATCGGCAGGCTGACGCCGACCGTGCCGGTGATCTGGTGGCAGGGAAGCAGGTCGCCGACCTCCACCGGTTCACCGCTCAGCAGTGCGAGGTGGGCCTTGAGGACCAGCGGGTGCTGCAGGTCGCCGGGATTTCCTTTGCTCCTGGCGACTTCGAGTGCCCGGTCCGCCCATTCGGCCGCACCGGCGAGATCACCGGTCAGCAGGAGGACGCGGCCGCGCAGAGCGAGGACGTGAGCCTGGCTCGACTCGTCCAGGGCGGCCAGCGCCTCGGCGTACCTGCCGTCCCAGAACAACTCCAGGTACCTGGACGCGTCGAGCCAGGCGATCGTGTCGTGGTCGCCGTGCCGCCGGGCGGCCGCTCGTGCCTCCGCTCGCACCGCGAGACGTGCCTTGGCGTCGCCGAGCACGGTGTAGGCGGTGCTCAGGTTGACCAGGCACAGGCCGGGCGAAATCCCGGCAGCCGTCCGTTCGGTCACGGCCTGGCGCATGTCACCGATGCCGTCGGGGTCGCCCTGCTTGACCCGCGCGAGGCCTCGGGCTTCCAGTGCGACGGCCCGTTCGACGCCGGTGGCGCCCGCCAACGCCGTCTTCGCCGCGCTGATCGCCTCGGTCAGCCTGTCCGCGAGCGTCAGGGAGTGCGCGAGGTACGCCCGCACGCCGTACGCGTGTTCGGTCAGCGCGAGGAACTCGATCGTGCGGTCGAGGTGTCGTCCGGCCGTCGCGTGGTCTCCCTGATGCCAGGCGGCGCGCCAGGAGGCTCTGGTGGCCGCCGCCGCACCCGCGAAGTTCCCGGCGTCGCGGTGGAGTTCGGCCGCCTCGGCCAGTTCGTCGAGCCCCGCACCGCTCATGGCCAGGCTCGATCCCAGCAACGTCAGCAGTTCGGCCCGGTCGGGGTGGCCCGGCGGACACACCGCCAGAGCGGCGCGGTAGCAACGGATCGCGGTGTCCCTGGCGGCCAGGGCGGTCGCTCTGCGACCTGCGTCCGTGAGGGCCGCCCTCGCCTTGCGGCCCATGATGTCGCACGGCCTTCCGGAGGCCTCCGCGATCCACACCGCTTCCTGGAAGTGGTACGCCAGCATGGGAACGTGCTCCAGCGGCAGCGCTTGCACCCACTCGGCCGCGTGGTAGTGCTTCATCGCCTTGGTGCCGCGCGGAACCCGGTCGTAGGCGGCGTCGCGGACCAGCACGTGGCTGAAGGCGTACTCGATCTCGCCCACGACGTTGCTGGTGCTCTGGCGCTTCAGGAAATCCCGCTGCCGCAGCACCTCCAGGCAGCGTGCGACCTCGGCGACATCGCGTTCCGCGACCACCGCGACCGCGCCGGGCCAGACCGTCGGACCGATGACCGCCGCGTCCTGCAGCACCGATCTCTCGTTCTGCGGCAACGAGTCGAGCCTCGCGCCGATGACGTTCCGCACCGTCTCGGGGAGGGCGTCCGGTGCGCCGTCGCGGAGCATGCGGACGTACTCGCCGGCGAAGAGCGGGTTGCCGGCCGAGCGGTGCAGCAGCACCGGCAGGTCGGCGGTCACGTCGTGGCGGGCCATCAGCGCTTCGAGCAACTGCTTCGTGTCCTCTTCGGACAGTGCGCCGAGCGTGATCGCCTCACCCCGTGGCTCCTGCCGTGTGGTGAGGAGCACCAGCAACGGCACGTCGTCCGCGGTGTCGGCGAGTCCGTGCAGGAAGCGGAGCAGCAGGTCGTCGGCCCAGTGCACGTCCTCGACGATCACCACCAGCGGTTCCTGGGCGAGGTGTTCGACCAGCCTGCGCCACGCCATCAGCACGTCGCTGCCCTGCGGGCTGACTCCCACGAGCGCGGAGAGTTGCGTGACGAGCCACGGATCGTCGCTGATCGCCTGGATCTTGGCGGTGACCGCGGCGGCGTCGTCGGTGTCGAAGATGCCCGCGTGACTTCGCACGATCTCGGCCAGTGGAGCGAAAACGTCGTCGCGAGCGAACGGGGGAGTGCGGCCGGTGAGCGTCCGGCGGCCCCTGGCGAACTCCCTGACGAGCCTGCTCTTGCCCGCGCCGGGCTCGCCGGCCACCGTGATCACCCTCGGTCGGTTCGTGGTTCTGACCTGCTCGTAGGTCTCGGTGAGGGTGGCCATCTCGGCCGAGCGCCCCACGAACGGCGCGTCGTCCTCGGCCGGCGTGAGCGCCCTGTCGGTCACCGGGCACGTTCTGACCTCGCCTGGTGAGGCCTGGGCGAGCAACCGCAGGCCGGCGTCGAGCACCGTGCCGCTGACCTCGACGTGATCGCCGGACGTGACGAGCGCGGGCCCGGTGGACACCGCGGCGGCCGCCGGATGATCACCGGTGATCTCGAACGCGGCGCGCACCGCCCGTGCGGCGTCGTCCTCGCGGTTGACAGGGGCGCCGAAGGCCGCGCAGACCGTCGAACCGAGCGTCGAGACCGTGATTCCACCGAGGTCCTCGACGTGCCGGAGCACCTTCGCGACCGAGGTTTCGAGCAGCTCGTCGGCCGCCTCGTCCACGCCCGCCAGCTCCAGCCGGACGACGAGCACGCTGACCTTCTTGCGTTCCAGCATGGTCGGCGCCTGCGCGGGGCTCGTCGCGAGCGCCGGGTCCTGCGTGAGGATCGCCTGTTCCAGCCGGACCAGATCGGGCCCTGGATCGATGCCGAGCTCGGCGGCGAACCGCGCGCGTGCCGTGCGGAAGACCGCGAGCGCGTCGGCCTGCCTGCCGGACCGGTAGAGCGCGAGCATCAGCTGCCCCTGCACCCGTTCGCGCAACGGCTGATCGCTCGCCAGCGCCTCGATCTCCGCGATCACCTCGCGATGGCGCCCGCACGCCAGTTCGGCGTCGAACCTGTCCTCCAGCGCCACGTCGCGCAGGTGCGTGATCTCCACCAGCGCCGGCCACGTGACGCCGTCCGCCACCAGGTCCGCCAGCACCGGCCCGCGCCACAACGCCAGCGCGTCCCGCAGAGCGTTCGCCGCCTGTTCGGGGCCTGGTGCGGCGGAAGCCCTGGTGAGGGCGGCGCGGAACCGGTGCAGGTCGACGCGGTCCGGTTCCACGCGCAGCAGGTAGCCGGGCTTGCGGGTGACGATGTCGAGCCCGGCCTTGCGCAGCGCCGACACGACGTTGAGGAGAATCCCGCGCGCCGTCGGCGGGTGCTCGTCCGGCCACAACGCCTCGGTGAGCTCGCTGATCGACACCACCCGGCCCGCGTTGAGCAGCAGGAAACCCAGCGTCGCCCGGCGGGTGAACCCGCCGACCCGGTGTTCCCTGCCGTCCACGCGGACCTGCAGGGGACCGAGAACGGCGAACTCGACAGACATCGCCCGGGACCATACCGCCGATCACGGCACCAGACGGATCCCTTCGTGGCGTGCCCGTTCGAACAGCCGGGTGCCGCGGTGCTTGAGGTGCAGGTCGAAGAACGCGGCCACGTAGTCGTGCTGGGCCTTCAGCGCGGCCGCGGAGTCGATCGTCCCGATGAGACTCTCGCGGCGTTCCGTTGGCACAGCGCCGATCTGCGGCACCGACCACTGCATGTCGCTGAACCCGAGGTGCGCGCCGTCGTCCAGGTGCACGTCCCGCTTCCACCCGCGCTGGTTCGGCCAGAAGTCGGCCCACGTCCTGGTCAGGCTCGTGTCGACGTGGCTCAGCTCGCGCTCGCCCAGGTCCCCGCCGAACAGCAGGAACGGCCGGTCGAGCCCTTCGATGACCGCTTTGCCCGGTGCGTAGGGGCCGTCGTCGCCGGTGTGCTCCATGGCGCCGTCGATGTTGATGCCCGCGTCGAACCTGCGGTCGTTCGCCATCGTCTCGGCCGCGGTGTAGCCGCCGTAGGAATGCCCGGCGATGCCGACTCTGCTGGTGTCCGCCCCGTTGTGCAGCTTGGGAAGCTCGCTCAGCACGAACCGCATGTCGGCGACGCGTGTGTCGATGGCCTTCTTCATCGTCGCCTGACCGGCGTCCTGCATCAGGCCCCACTCGATGCGGTTGCCGGGGAACTCCACGGCCACCGTCTCGTGCGTGTGCGACACCGTGACCACGACGTATCCGCGGCTGGCCAGGTCGTCCGCGGCACCGGCGTAGAACTCGCGCGGCGACTGCAGGCCCGGCGAGAACAGCACGACCGGCCACCTGCCCGGCAGCGGCCGGGCGTCTCGTGCCTGGCGCCTGGTGCCGGCCCAGTCGACGGTTCCGGTGGGGATGTCCAGGTAGGCCGGGCTGGAGATGATCGGGTCCAGCGCCGTCGCGAGGGTCGTGCCGAGCCACGGCGCCTGCTGCCCGGTGCGCCTGGCCGGGTAGCTGATGGTCACCATCAGCTCTCGGTTCTTCGTCGGCTGCCACGGGTCCGCGCGGGTGGAATCGGTGAGGTGAGCGTCGAAGGTGCCCACCGCGAACGGGCCGCTGAGCTGCGGCGTCACCAGTGTCGATGCGGCCAGGACGGCCGCCATCAGTAGCTGCATCGTTGATCTACCCCCTTCGCGCGCCAGCCTCGCAGCCACGCACTGAGAGGGTGCTGAGAGCTTGTGGCCGCCGTGATCGGGTGCCATGTTGGACCGATGGGGCGAACAAAGATGTTCGGGCTGGTGGCGGTGTGCGGGCTGCTGGCGGGCTGCCTGGGACAGACGCAGAGCGGTGATCAGGCGCGCAACGCCGACGCCAAGGAGATCACGTTGACGATCGTCGCCAACTCGGCGGTCGGCGGGAAGAACGCGCGCGGGGCGAACTGGCTCCAGAACTGGGTGATCCCGAAGTTCACCGAGCTGCAGAAGGCCAAGGGCGTCACCGCGACGATCAAGTTCGAGCAGAACGGCGCGGGCGACGAGGACTTCAAGACCAAGGTCGCGCTGGACCTCAAGACCGGCGGTGGCGGCGACATCATCGAGATCGACGGCATCTGGCTCGGCGAGCTCGCGCAGGCAGGGCAGATCAAGCCCCTCGGCGACGTCGTCGGCAACACCGACTGGGACGGCTGGGACCAGATTCCCAAGGCCGTGCAGGGACTCGGCGAGTTCGACGGCAAGCGGTACGGCGTGCCGATGGGCACGGACGGGCGCGTGCTGTTCTTCAACAAGAACCTCTTCGCGCAGGCCGGGCTGCCCGCGGACTGGCAGCCGAAGTCGTGGCAGGACGTGCTCGACGCGGGGGCGAAGCTCAAGGCGCTGCCCGGTGTGACGCCGATCCAGCTCAACGCCGGCAGCGCGATGGGCGAGGCCACGACCATGCAGGGTGTGCTGCCCGCGTTGGCCGGCGCCGGCAGGCCCATCTACGAGAACGGGAAGTGGCAGGGGGATTCGGCCCAGCTGAAGGACGTTCTGGGGCTGTACCAGAAGGTCTACGGTGATGGGCTCGGCGATCCCGTGCTGCAGCAGGAGGCCAAGGGACGCGATCGGTCGTTCCAGCTGTTCGGCGAGAACAAGATCGGCATTCTGCTGGAGAGCGACTACTTCTGGCGTTCGGTCGTGGAACCCAAGAACGGCGTGGCGAAGATGGCCGACCGCGATACCGCTGTCGGCTGGGCGCTGGTGCCCGCCAAGCAGGCGAAGGCCGGTGTGGGCGGGCAGGACTTCGTCAGCATGTCGGGCGGCGGTGTGCGGGTGATCAACCCGAACACCCAGTACCCCAGGCAGGCGTGGGAGTTCATGCAGTTCCTCAACTCCGCGGAGGCCGTGAAGGAGTCGCTCGCGGGCACGGCGCAGCTCACCCAGCGGCAGGACGTCAACGACGAGGTGCTCAAGGGCGACCCGATGCTGACGTTCATCGCGGAGAAGGTCCTGCCGATCACCCGGTACCGGCCGGGGCTCGCCGACTACCCCAAGGTGTCGGCGGCGCTGCAGCAGGCGACGGCGGACGTGGTGGCGGGCAAGAGTCCGGACGAGGTGGCCACCGCCTACCGCGCCGCACTGGTCAAGGCCGTCGGAGAGGCCAACGTTGGATAGCTCCGGGCTGGGTGTCCGGCGCGCCCTGGGGTTCGTCACGCCCGCGCTGGTGCTGATCGGGGTCTTCCTGGTCTTCCCCGCGTTGTGGACGCTCTACATCGGCGTCACGAACTACCAGCTCACCGGGCCCGCGGCGGCCAACCCGCAGGTCGTCGGGCTGGACAACGTCGTCGAGGCCGTGCGGGACCCGTTGTTCACGAACTCGCTGTGGCTCACGGCGTTGTTCGTGCTCGGGTCGGCGGTGATCGGGCAGAACGTGCTCGGGTTCGGGCTGGCGTGGCTGCTGCGGACGGTGCGGCCAGGTCTGCGGCGGACCGTCGAGGGGCTGGTGCTGCTCTCGTGGATCCTGCCGAGCACGGTGGTGGCGTACCTGTGGTTCGCGGTGCTCAGCCGCGACACCGGCACGCTGGGCCTGCTGCTCGGCTCGCCGCAGACGGCGTGGCTGGTGCAGTACCCGATGACGAGCCTGATCATCTTCAACATCTGGCGCGGCACGGCGTTCTCGATGCTGCTCTACACCTCCGCGCTGGCCGCGGTGCCGCCGTCGCAACTGGAGACGGCGCGGCTGATGGGCGCGTCCGGCTGGCAGACCGTGCGGGACGTGGTGTTCCCGCACATCCGCGGGCACGTGCTGACGAACACCCTGCTGATCAGCCTGTGGACGGCCAACGACTTCACGCCGTTCCTGCTGACCGCGGGCGGTCCGAACCACCAGTCCGAGGTGCTGCCGGTGCTGATCTACCGGCAGGCGCTGGAGGGTGGTCGGCTCGGGTACGCGTCCGCGATGTCGATGCTGCTCCTGGTGGGCAATCTGGTCGTGGCCCTGGTCTACCTGCGCTTGTTGCGGAGGCGGGCGTGAGTCCTCTGTGGATCGTCCGGCGGATCGGCTTCTACGTGCTGGTCACGCTGGTGCTGGCGTTCTTCGCGGTGCCGATGCTGTGGCTGGCGTCCGCGCCGTTCGACGCGAAGCCCGGGCTGGGGTTGCGCTGGCCGGACTGGACGTTGCGCAACGTCGTGGCGACCTTCGACCACCCGTACGCGCTGACCTCGTTGCTCAACTCGTTGGTGCTGTGCGTGGTCGCGACCGTGGTGACGACCGTGCTCGCGGCGCTGGCGGCCTACGCGTTGTCGCGGGTGCGGATTCCCGGGCGGGACCTGTTGCTGTACCTGTTGCTGTTGTTGTCTTCAGTCGTCACGGGCACGGCCGCCATGGTGCCGATCTTCGTGATGATGCTGCAGCTCGGCCTGATCAACTCGCAGTTCGGCACGGCCCTGGTGATCGCGGGCGGCATGCTGCCCGCGGCCATCTTCATCCTCAAGGACTTCATGGACGCCGTGCCGCGCTCGTACGAGGAGTCGGCACGGGTGTTCGGGGCCTCTCCCCGGCAGGTGCTGAGCCACGTCGTGCTGCCGGTCGCGCGGCCCGGCGTCGCGACGATCTTCGTCTGGGCGTTCGTCAACGCCTGGGGCAACTTCCTGCTGCCGTTCCTGCTGCTGCGCGACGTCGGCCAGCAGCCGGCGGCGGTGCTGCTGCGCACCCTCTACGACGAGGGCGGCAGCGCCAACCTGACGGTGATCCCGGTGTTCTCGCTGCTGTACTCGATCCCGGTGGTCGTGCTGTACCTGTTCGTGAACAAGCGGTACGGGTTCCGATTCCACGGAGGCATCAAGAGCTGATGGCGGGTATCACTGTCGAGGGTCTGTCCACCGTGTACCCCAACGGGGTGCGGGCGGTGGACGAACTGGACCTCGAGATCGCCGACGGCGAGCTGTTCGCCCTGCTCGGCCCGTCCGGGTGCGGCAAGACCACGTTGCTGCGCACGATCGCGGGCCTGGAAGCTGCCACCGACGGGGCCGTGGCGATCGGATCGAGGGATGTCACGAGGCTGCGGCCCGGAGACCGCCGGGTGGCGATGGTGTTCCAGGACTACGCGTTGTTCCCGCACATGACGGTGGCGGAGAACATCGCCTACCCGCTGCGGGTGCGGGGCGTCGCGAAGTCCGTGCAGCAGGAGACGGCCGTGCGGACCGCTCAGGGCCTGAGCCTGGGGGAGTTGCTGGACCGGCGGCCCGGCCAGCTCTCGGGCGGCCAGCAGCAACGGGCCGCGCTCGCCCGCGCGGTCGCCGCGTCGGCCGAAGTGCTGCTCCTGGACGAGCCTCTGTCCAATCTGGACGCACGACTGCGGCTCGAAGCGCGGACGTTCCTCAAGAAGCTGCAACGAGAGCTGGCGTTGACGACGGTGTTCGTCACGCACGACCAGGCCGAGGCGCTGGCGCTCGCCGATCGGATCGCGGTGATGGACGCGGGCCGGATCCGGCAGCTCGGCACACCGCGCGAGGTGTTCCAGCGGCCCGCGGACACGTTCGTGGCCAACTTCATCGGCTCGACACCCATGAACCTCGTGCCGCGCGGCTCGGAGATCATCGGCGTGCGTCCCGAATACCTGTCGCCCGCGGCCGACGGCCTGTTCAGCGGCGAGGTGTCCATTGTGGAGAACCTCGGCGTGACGTCGCTGGTGACACTGGACTGCGGCGAGGAGCAGATCGGCTACATCGTGCCCGAGGACGACGAGCCCGCCATCGGCACGACCGTGACCGTGGACGCCCCGCCCGCACGCGTTCTGCGCTATGACAAGGAGACCGGCCTACTCGTGAGGTGACGATGTTCGAGAAGGATGGCTACGAGACGCACGCGAGCGTGCTGGCTCCGGCGAAGTTCGAGGCGCTGGCCGCGCACTTCGAGGCCAAGCTGGCGGCCTTGCCGGAAGGACAGCGCCCCGAGCACATGGACGTGCCGCACCTGACCGACCCGGCGCTGTTCGAGTGGCTGCTCGACCCGGACGTGCTGGACCTCGTCGAGTCGCTGATCGGCCCGGACATCGCGTTGTTCTCGTCGCACTTCATCTGCAAGCCCGCCGGCGACGGCAAACCCGTTCCGTGGCACCAGGACGCGCACTTCTGGCGCGACAGCATCTCACCTGCGGGCGACGCCATCACCGTGTGGCTGGCGATCGACCCGTCGACCGTCGAGAACGGCTGCCTGCGCGTCATTCCCGGCAGTCATCTCGCCGCCGCCGAGCACACCGGCACCGCCGACTCGTTCTTCAACCAGGAAACAGCCGTGGACGAGTCACGCGCCGTCGACGTGGAACTGGAGCGCGGGGCGTGCAGCGTGCACTCGGCCGTGCTGGTGCACGGCAGCCCGCCGAACCGCAGCACGTTACGCCGTTGCGGCTACACCATGAGATACATGCCGACGACCGTCCGGTTCCTGAAGCCGGACAGCCACAAGATCTACCTCGCGCGGGGCCGCGACCACGCGGGCAACACCTACAGCTAATGGCCAATAGTCGGGAAAATCGATTCAGTCGCCGCTTGAACGGCTTCATCCGTGCTGCTTCTTGACCGTTCAGTGGGTCGGACATAGCGTACGGGAAAGCGCTTTCCGACCCGAGGGAGCTTTGTGAACACGGTTCAGGCGGACCGCTGGCGCGGCGTCGTGGAGCGGACCTGGCGTCCGGTCGCGTTGCTCGCCGCCTGCCTCGCGATCTGGCACCTCGTCACCGTCACCGGCCTGGTCGAGGCCTACCTGGTGCCGTCACCGGCCAAGACCTTCGGCCTGCTCGTCGACAAGTGGTCCTACCTCTGGGGTCACACCTGGGTGACCACCTACGAGACGATCCTCGGCTTCGTCATCGCGGGCGTCCTCGGCGTGCTCATGGCCGTCGCGATGGTCTACTCCAGGACCGTCGAGAGCACCGCCTACCCGATCCTGCTGTTCGCGCAGGTCATCCCGAAGATCGCCATCGCGCCGCTGTTCGTGGTGTGGCTCGGGTTCGGCTTCGAGCCCAAGGTGATCGTGGCCGTGCTGATGGCGTTCTTCCCCGTGGTCATCTCCACGGTCACCGGCCTCAAATCGGTCGACACCGAGATGCTCGAACTCGCGGCCACGATGGGCGGCGGCCCGGTCAAGACGTTCGTGAAGATCCGCTTCCCCGCCGCGCTGCCGCACCTGTTCGCGGGCCTGAAGGTCGCGGTCACGCTCGCCGTGACCGGTGCCGTGGTCGGCGAGTTCGTCGGCTCCAACGAAGGCCTCGGGTACGTGATCCTGCAGGCCAACGGCAACATGGACACCCCGATGCTGTTCGCGGGCCTGATCGTCATCTCGCTGGTGGGCGTCCTGCTCTTCCTCCTGCTCGACCTCGCCGAAAAGCTGATGCTGCCGTGGCACGCCAGCCGGCGCGGCGCCGCCGTCACAACCCTTCTCGCGAAAGGTGGGTCATGAAGAAACTGCTCGCAGGTCTTCTTCCCGCGTTGCTGGTGGTTGCCGCATGCGGTGGTGGCGGCACGACGTCCGAGTCCGGCGGTGAGGTCAAAGAGGTCACGCTGACCCTCAACTGGTACCCGTACGGCGAGCACGCGCCGTTCTACTACGGCGTCAAGCAAGGCATCTACGAAAAGCACGGCATCAAGTTGAAGATCCAGGCGGGTCAGGGGTCCGGCAAGACCGTCACCGCGACCGGCGCGGGCCAGACGGACTTCGGCTGGGCGGACACGTCCGCGCTCGCCACGGCCGTCGAGCAGGGCGTGCCGGCCAAGAGCATCGGGGTGTTCCTGCAGACCACTCCGGCGTCCGTGCAGTTCTTCACCGACAAGAACATCAAGAAGCCCGAGGACCTCAAGGGCAAGTCCGTCGCCACGACCGCGGGGGACGCGCTGACGAAGACGTTCCCGGCTTTCCTGAAGCAGAACGGCATGCAGGAGTCCGACGTCTCGATCCAGAACATCGACCCGGCGGGCAAGATGGCCGCGGTCATCTCCAACCGCACCGACGTGCTGCTCGGGTTCGCGTCCGACCAGGGGCCGACGATCAAGGAGAAGTCCGGCAAGGACGTCGGCTACCTGCGGTTCTCCGAGTTCGGGCTCAACTACTTCAGCAACGGGCTGCTGACGTCGAAGACCATGCTGCAGAAGGATCCCGAGCTGGTGAAGAAGATGGTCGCGGCGACGCAGGAGGCGTGGGAGGCGTCGGAGAAGGCGCCGGAGGCCGCGGCCGAGTCGATGAAGGGCGCCGCCGAGCAGCTGCCGTCGCCGACGGTGGTGCTGGAGCAGTTCAAGACGACGCTGACGTTGCTGCACACCGATGCCACGAAGGACAAGGCGCCGGGCGTCAACACCGTGGACGACTGGAAGAAGACGATCGAGACCTTCCAGAAGACCGGCATCATCAAGGAAGCGTCCGAGCCGTCCGCCTACTGGGAAGAAAGCGTGGCTCCCAAGGGATGAGCACAACTTTGGAAACCGCCTCGTCCGTGTCGATCAACGACGTCTCCGTGCGCTTCCAGTCGAAGCGCTCGGAGGTGACGGCGATCCAGCAGGTCTCGCTCGACGTCGCGCCCGGCGAGTTCGTGTCCATCGTCGGGCCGTCCGGCTGCGGCAAGTCGACGTTGCTGAAGCTGGTGTCCGGCCTGCTGGCGCCGTCGTCGGGCACGGTGACGTTGCTCGGCGAGCAGGTGCGCGGGCCGCGGCACGACATCGGGTTCGTCTTCCAACGGGCGGCGTTGCTGGAGTGGCGGTCGGCGCGCAGGAACATCCTGCTGCAGGCCGAGATGCGCGGGATGAACTCGGCCGAGGCGGGCAAGCGCGCGGACGAGCTCATCGAGATGACCGGGCTGTCCGGGTTCGAGAACGCGCTGCCGCACGAGCTGTCCGGTGGCATGCAGCAGCGTGTGGCGCTGTGCCGTGCGTTGTTGCACCAGCCGCGCGTGCTGCTGATGGACGAGCCGTTCGGCGCCCTCGACGCGTTGACCCGCGAGCAGATGAACGTCGAGCTGCACCGGGTGTGGCGGGAGACCGGCACGACGGTGCTGCTCGTGACGCACTCGATCGCGGAGTCGGTGTACCTGGCGAACCGGGTGATCGTGCTGACGCAACGTCCCGCGGTGGTCAACGAGATCATCGAGGTCGACCTGCCGAGCGACAGGGACTACTCCGCGACGATGGCCCGTCCGGAGTTCGCGTCGGCGACCGCGCACATCCGCGACCTGCTGGGAGCCGTGACAGGGCACGACTGAGCGCGTAGAGTTCGGCTCGCCGCCGCGTGGTAAGCGCTTTCCCAAGCCGACCCACGAGGTGGTGCGCGATGTTCAGATCGCTCTCAATCGTTGCCGCGCTGGCTGTCGCGGCGGCCACCCTGGTGCCACAGGCGGCCGCCCAGGCAGGTCCGGTCGCGGACCCGCTCCCCGCACCGGCGCCGTCGGGCGTGGGCGTGCGACTGCAGGAGATCGCGAGACTGCCGCAGTCGTCGACCACGCCTGCCGCCGGGGACAGCAGGCTCAAGCAGTACAACCGGGTCAACTACCTCGGCGAAATTCCGGACGGCTCCGGCAGGTTCTTCGTGCCGGACATGAACGGCAAGATGTACACGCTGAACCACGACGGCAGCGGACAGCGGACGTACCTGGACGTCCGCTCGGCCATCGGCGCGAACTTCCACAACCACCAGGGACTCGGCAGCGGGTTCGGGTTCGTCGCGTTCCACCCGCAGTTCGCGACGAACGGCAAGTTCTACACCGCGCACACCGAGGCCAAGGACGCGCTGAAGAACCGGACACCCGACCTGCCCTCGCCGAACTCGGTGGTGCACGGCGTGATCACTGAATGGACCGCGTCCAACCCCAAAGCGACGACGTTCGCGGGCACTCGCAAAGAGCTGCTGCGCATCGGGTTCGCCATGTACCTGCACGGTTTCCAGGAGATCGGCTTCGGCCCGGACAACCTGCTGTACCTGGCGGTCGGCGACGGTGGCATCGGCTACCGCTCGGACGTGCCGCAGGACGTGAAGGTGCCGCAGGGCAAGATCCTGCGCATCGACCCGGCGGGATCCAACAGCGGCAACAGGAAGTACGGCATCCCACCGTCGAACCCGTTCCTGGGCACGCCGGGAGCGCTGGCCGAGCTGTACGCGATCGGCATGCGCGACCCGTACCGGTTCAGCTGGGACTCCGGGGGCACGCGCAAGATGCTGCTCGGCCACATCGGCGAGAAGGTCGTGGAGTCGGTCTACGAGGTCAAACCCGGTGCGAATCTCGGCTGGGGACAACGGGAAGGCCATCTGACCTACCGTCGCGACGACCCGAAGTGCCAGCTCTACCCGTTGCCCGCCGACGACGCGAAGTTCGGCTACACCTATCCGGTCGCGGGCTTCGACCACAACCGGCCGGGCGGCGGGTGCGGGGACAGCGGCAACGCGTTGATCGGCGGTTTCGTCTACCGCGGCACGGCGATTCCGTCGTTGCAGGGCAAGTACGTCCACGGCGAGGGCGTGAAGGGCCTCCTGTACTACGCCGAAGAGAAGGACATGCGGGCAGGCGCGCCGATCGCGAAGACGTTCGAGCTCGCGGTGTACGACTCGGCGGGCAAGCGCACGACCATGCAGTCGCTGGCCGGCAAGAGCCGCGTCGACCTGCGGTTCGGCACGGACGCGGCCGGTGAGCTCTACGTGCTGGCCAAGGCGAACGGCAGGGTCTGGAAGGTCACCGGCACCGTCCAGACCCAGCAGGCCTGCGACTCCGGCGGTGACGTGGTCAGCGACGTCACGGGTGCGGGCGACTGGAAGCCCGTCTCGCCGTCGCGCTGGCGGTTCCCGGGCAACGAGGTCGTGCTGTCCAAAGCAGGCGCCGTACGGCCTGGTCCGCGGCGTCCCAACGAGTACGCGGTCGTCACCAAGGGGCCCGCTTTCGGCAACGTGACGGTGGACGCGCAGGTGCGGCTGGACACGCCGGTCTCGCAGAAGGACCGCGATGTCGTGATCGTGTTCGGCTACCAGTCCGACACCCGCTTCTACTACGCGCACCTGTCGTCGGACAACAAGATCTACCCGCACAACGGGATCTTCCTGGTGGACAACGCGGATCGCGTGCGCATCGACGACCAGTGGAACGGCTCGGTGGGTGCTCCGCCTGCCGTGACGGACATGAAGTGGCACCGCGTCCGCGTCACGCACTGCGCGGACACGGGAGCGATCGCGGTGTACGTGGACGGCTCGTCGCAGCCGTTGATGACGGCGACGAACACCGTGCTGAAGTCCGGCAGGGTCGGGTTCGGCTCGTTCGACAACGTCGGCCGTGTCGCTGACCTGCGGATCACCGGCAAAGCCGCGGCTGTGCCGGCGGAGGCGTCCCCTGAGGTGTCACCGGGCATCGCGTCCGCGGTCGTGCACCACTACGACTTCGAGCATCCCGCCACCGACGTGAAGAAGGAGGACGACATCGGGCGTGCCGACTCGCGGACGCCGATCACGCTGGTCAACGGCGGCGCGGCCATGAGGGTCCAGGACGGCGCGTTCCCGGCCTCCAGGACGTCGCTGCAGCTCAAACAGGTGCGGCCGAACGACAAGAGCAACGACGACTGGAAAGCGGGCGTCCACGGCTCGTCCGGGGTCGCATCGATGAAGGCGTTCAGCAAGGCCCGCGGCATGTCGATCATGACCTGGGTGAAGATCACCGGAGAGGCGCCCGCGCGGAACTCCAACTCGTCCGGAACTTCGGACCTCTACGGCGCCATCGGCTTCGCGGGCGTGCTGTCGGGTGACTCCGACGGCCATGCCGCGCGGGCGTTGCTGGAGGCGGAGAACCACGACGGCGCGATGCGGCTGATCGCTCTGGGACGCCGTGCCGACGGCGGCGACAAGCAGTTCTTCGTGGCCAAGGCCGACTGGAAGACGCTGCTGCCGTTGAACAAGTGGGTGTTCCTCACCGGGACGTTCGACTTCGACAACGGCACGATCGGCCTTTACGTCGACGGCAAGCCGGTGGAGGGCACCTACGCGGTCAAGGGTGATCCGTGGAAGATCATCGGAGCGCCCGAACCGGACGTCACCTCGGCCACGAACCCGCGTGGCATCAAGATCGGTGGCAGCCATCCGCAGAACAACCGCGAAGCGAACGCCTGCAACTGCCGTCTCGACGGACTCATGTTCCTGGACCGCGCGGTGACCGCGGACGAGGTGCGCGGACAGTACGAGTGGGTGACCGCAGGCCGGCGGTGAGGGGTTGTAACCACCTTATTAGCTAGGTAGATTCCGGGTGCCGCTGCATTGGAAAGCGCTTTCCGCTGCCGTGCTGGCACGGCCTGGCCCACAGGGTGGTGGGGGATGTACAGACGCTTGTGTCGTTTGGCTGTCACAACATTCGTGCTCTCGGCGTTGTTCGTGCCGATCGCGTCGGCACAGCAGGACGTGCCGATCGCCGACCCGTTGCCGACACCGGGTGCGTCCGGTGTCGGCCTGGAGCTGACGGAGGTCGCGCAGCTGCCGAAGTCGCAGCCCGTGCCGCCGCCGACCGACACCAGGCTGGTGCGCTACAACAGGATCAACTACCTGGGCGAGGTGCCCGACGGCTCCGGCCGGATGTTCGTGCCCGACATGAACGGCAAGCTCTACCTGCTGGACAAGGGTGTTCAGCACGCGTTCCTCGACCTGGGTGTGGCGGTCGGCCCCGACTTCCACACCCACCGCGGCCTGGGCAGCGGCTTCGGGTTCGCGGCGTTCCACCCGGACTTCAGGCGCAACGGCAAGTTCTACACCGTGCACACCGAAACCGGTTCCGCGCTCACCACCAAGAAGCCTGATCTGCCGTCGCCCGCGGGCACCCAGGTGCACGGCGTGATCACCGAGTGGACCGCCTCCGACCCGAGCGCGGACGTCTTCTCCGGCACGCACCGCGAACTGCTGCGAGTCGGCTTCGCCTCGTTCATCCACGGCTTCCAGGAGATCGGCTTCAACCCGACGGCGCGCTGGTGGGACGAGGACTACGAGCTGCTCTACGTCGCCTCCGGTGACGGCGGTATCGGCGTCTCGACCACCGTGCCGCAGGACCTGGCGCTGCCGCAGGGCAAGATCCTGCGCATCGACCCGGCCGGCCGCAACGGCGTCAACGGCCAGTACGGCATCCCGCGCGCGAACCCGTTCGTGCGCAAGGCAGGCGCGCTGGGTGAGATCTACGCGTACGGCATGCGTGACCCGTACCGCTTCAGCTGGGACCCCGGCACGCACCGGATGTACATGGGCCACATCGGTGAGAAGGCGGTCGACGCGGTCTACGAGGTCCGCAAGGGCGCCAACCTGGGCTGGAGCGAACGCGAGGGCATCTGGGAGTACCGGCGTGGCGACCCGTCGTGCGGCGTGTTCCCGCTGCCCGCCGACGACGCCAAGTACGGCTACACCTACCCGGTCACGGCGTTCGACCACAACCGCCTCTCCACCCAACGTCCTTGCGCCGACAGCGGCAACGCGTTGATGGGCGGCTTCGTCTACCGCGGCTCGAAGATCCCTTCGTTGCGCGGCAAGTACATCTACGGCGAAGGCGTGAAGGGCCTGCTCTACTACGCCGACGAACGCGAGATGCGCGCCGGCAAGCCCATGGCCGTCTCACGCGAGTTGATGGTCTACGTCAACGGCGAGCTGACCACGATGAAGACACTGGTCAACGACCCGAACCGGGTCGACCTGCGCTTCGGCCAGGACGCGGCCGGTGAGCTCTACGTGCTGGCCAAGGCGAACGGCAAGATCTGGAAGGTGACGGGTGCGCGCACCTTCGCCTCCTGTCGCTCGGGCCACGACTTCGTTTCCGGTGCCACCTCGGCGCGTTCGTGGCAGCCGGTGACGCCCGACCTGTGGCAGTTCCCCGGCCGTGAGGTCGTGCTGGCCGAACCCGGCGTCGCCCGACCGGGTCCGCGCCGTCCGTTCGAGTACGCGGTGCTGCAGAAGGGACCCGCGTTCGGCTCGGTGCAGGTCGACGCGTCGGTGCGACTGGACACGCCGGTCGCCGAGTCCAACCGGGACGTGATCATCGTGTTCGGCTACCGCTCGGACACCGAGTTCTACTACGCGCACCTCTCGTCGGACAACAAGATCTACCCGCACAACGGCATCTTCGTCGTGAACAACGCCGACCGCCTGCGCCTCGACCACCAATGGGACGCCGTGCGTTCCGTCGGCGCTGCACCGGCGGTCAGCGACACGGCGTGGCATCGCGTGCGGGTCAAGCACTGCGCCGACTCCGGGGAGATCGCTGTGTACGTGGACGGTTCGCCGTATCCGCTGATGACCGCCGTGGACAAGACGTTCTCCTCGGGCCGAGTCGGTTTCGGCTCGTTCGACAACATCGGCAGGCTTCGCGGCCTGCGCGTGCAGGGCAGGGGAGTCCGGTGAAGCGCCTTCTGGTTCTCGGCCTGGTCGCGGCGTTCAGCGTGGGCCTGGCCGCACCGGCTCAGGCCACGTTCGGCACGGTGCTGCCCACGTTGTCCCGCAACCTGGTGTCGTACTACGACTTCGAACACCCGGCGCGCGGCAACAAGGCGCTGGAACAGGACAGCGGCCGTTCAGGAACGTCGTTGCAGCTGATCAACGGCGGCGCCGACATGCGCGTGCGCGACGGAGCGTTCCGGCGCAGCCGCGACTCGGTGCAGCTCAAGCAGATCAACCCGGCGGTCGCGGGCAACGACGACTGGAAGGCAGGCCTGTACAGCGAAACGGGCGTCCCGACGCTGAAGTCGTTCAACGGCGCACGGCAGGCGTCGATCATGGGCTGGGTGAAGATGACGGGTCAGAACCCGGCCCCGAACTCGAACTCCGCCAACCCGGACGACCTCTACGGCGCGATCGGCCTGGCAGGCGTCCTGACCGGCGATTCCAACGGCCACGCGGTGCGCGCGCTGCTGGAACTGATCCAGGTCGACGGCGAGCTGAAGCTGGTCGCCCTGGCCCGCAGGATCGACGGCGGCGAGTCGCAGACGTTCGCCGCCGCCGAGCCGTGGCAGAAGCTGTTGCCGCAGAACGAATGGGTGTTCCTCGCGGCCACGTTCGACTTCGACACCGGCACGATGGCGTTGTACCGCAACGGAAGTCCACTGGCGGGCAAGTACGTCACCGCCGGTGACCCGTGGAAGCTCGAAGGCGAACCGGAACCCGACCTCGCGTCGGCCACCGACCCGCGCGGGTACAAGATCGGCGGCAGCTACCCGCAGAACACCCGCGAGGGCAACGCCTGCAACTGCCGGATGGACAGCCTGATGTTCCTCGACCGCGCTGCCCATCCGTGGGAGGTGTACCTGCAGTACCGCTGGATGAAGGGCTAGTCGAAGACCGTGACGCCCTGGGCGGCCGGCTGCATCGTCCCGACCTTGGCCTCGCTGACCTTCAGCCTGGTCATGTCGGCGATCGGCCGGCCGTCCGTCCCGATGAACGTCACCTTCGCCGGCACCATGCCCGGCAGTTCGGCGGTCATCTCGTTGATGGCGAACGAGTTGACGTCGTCGTCGACGTCGAACAGCACCCCGGCGAACGCGGTCTGCCCCGGCTGCAACGTGATCGACGGCCCCTCGCCGGGCACCAGCTTCTGCTCCACCGGGATCGCGGCGGGCTCGTTCGCGGGGTTGGTGAAGGCGAGCTTCGGCCAGCCCTGGAACGTGATCGGCGCGGTGCCCTGGTTCGTCGCGGTCAGCAGGCCCAGGCCGGGCTTGCCCTGCATGGTCAGCTCGGCCTTCACCGCGGGCTTCTGCTTGTCGCTCGACGAGGCGGACGTCGGCGCGTTCGAGGTCGGGGAGGGAGCCTGACCCTGGGACGCCGGAGTCGGCGACCCGCAGGCCGTGGCGCCGACCGCGAGCACGGCGGCGAGGATCGTGAGACGCATGCGTGGACCCCTTACCGGTGTGTTGATCTCCATCGAATAACCGGAGCACGGGGTCCAGCAAACCCGAACCGCCCGATCGTGTCAGAGTGTGGCGATCTTCACCGCCTTCGCCATCGCCTCGAACCCCTTGTCACCGGGGTGCAGGTGGTCGCCCTGGTCGTAGTCGGGCTTGATCCGCTGCGGGTCGGCAGGATCGCGGATCACGCGGTCGAAGTCGACGACCGCGTCGAAGTCGGAGCTGGTGCGGATGAACGCGTTCACGCTCTGGCGGACCTGCTCCAGCTCCTCGGTGTAGCTGTACCAGCCCTTGAACGGCGTGATCGTCGCGCCGATGACCCGCAGCCCGCGGTCGTGCGAGCGCTGTGCGATCTGCTTCAGCGCGGCGATGATCTTGGCCGGGTCGGTCTCGTGCGGGGTCTGCTGGATGTCGTTGATGCCCTCGAACACGATCACCGAGCGCACGCCGGACTGGGTGAGCACGTCGCGGTTCAGCCTGGCCAGGGCGTTGGGTCCGGCCGAACCGCCGTCGAGCAGCAGGCGGTTGCCGCTGATGCCCGCGTTCAGCACGCCCAGGCGGGTGTTCACGCGGTCGGCGAGCTGGTCGGGCCAGCGCAGGTTCGCGCCCCAGGTCGAGTTCGCGCCGTCGGTGATCGAGTCGCCGAGAGCCACGACGCTGCCCTGCAACGTGGAGGTGCGCACGTCGACACCGGAGACGTAGTGCCAGTTCGTGGTGCGTTCGCGGTAGGCGGCGGCGGACTCGTCGGCCGTGTGGTTGCCGTCGCGGGTGAAGTACGAGTTCTGCATCGTGAGCTGGTGGTGCGTGACCGGGCCGCCGGGCTCGGGCGTGTAGACGCTCACCAGCAGGTCCGAGTCGGCGGGGACGTTCAGCGCCACGCCGTCGCTGATCACGTCGGCGCCGGGCGGGGCCGTGATCGACTGGGAGCCGCCGAACGTCAGCGTGCGCATGGTTCCGGCCAACGCCAGCGGTGTGTCCGGACCGGCCGCGCGGGCGACCGTGACCTGGCCGAAGACGGCCGGGGTGCGGCCGTAGGCGTTGGAGAGCCGGACGCGGATCTCCTTGCCTCCGGCGCTGACGTGCACGATGTTGCGCAACGAGAAGTTCGGATAGCCGTTCTCGGTGCCGGAGACCGCGGAGGACGGCGCGGTCGCCCACGTGCCGACCCATCTGAGCGGTGCGGCCTGTGCGGGAGAGGCCACGGCCACGAGCAACGCCACTGCCAGCAGAAAGCGCGTCATGTCCTCGACCTTGGCAGCGCTCCCACGCATCCGGTATCCGCCGATCTGCGGGTCTGGGCGGCACCTGACCGTTCTCGACTCTCATCGAACGGAATGGTCAGGCGCCGCCTAGGCTGCGTCTCGTGTGGAACGGGGCGGAGTACCAGCGGAGATTCGACGCACTGGCCGAGTCGGGGATGGACGTGCACGGCGAGGCGACCTTCGTGCGCGCGTTCGGGCCGGCCTCCGTGCTGGACGCCGGATGCGGCACCGGACGGGTCGCGATCGAGCTCGCGCGGCACGGCGTCGAGGTGGTCGGGGCGGACGTCGACGAGTCGATGCTGGCCCACGCGCGCGAACTGGCGCCGGACATCACGTGGGTGCGGTCCGACCTGGCCGAACTCGACCTGAGGCGCACGTTCGACGTGGTCGTCATGGCGGGCAACGTGCCGCTGTTCACCGCGCCCGGCACGCAGGACGCGCTCGTCGCCGGTGTGGCGCGGCACGTGGGCCGGTTCCTGGTCGCCGGGTTCAGCCTGAACCGCGGGTACACGGTCGCGCAGTACGACGAGCACTGCGCCCTGGCCGGGCTGACGCTGGCCGAGCGGTTCGCCACCTGGGACCGGGAGGAGTTCCGCGGCGGCGACTACGCGGTATCGGTGCACATGTCTTGATTGGGCCAGAACTCTTCTCTTGCGTCCGCCTCACGGTGTAGGTCTGGTTGATCTACTACCAGGGGGATGCATGCGTTTACTGGGAGCGATCGCCGTCACCGCGCTGGTGCTGAGCGGGCAGACCGCAGTGGCCGCGCCGGCGGTGGTGCAGCCCGACCCGTTGCTGGCCTTCCTGGCGGATCCGGGCGCGGTCGACCTGGCCAAGGCTGCCAAGGCGCGGGAGGCGAGGACCAGGGCACGGGTCCTCACGGCAACGGCACCGGGCTACACCTACGCCGAACGTGAGCAGGCATCGGCACGTGGACGCAACGACAGCCCGTGGACCGCCGAGTCCACGGACTTCCGCCGCCACCGCGCCGCGCTGTTCACGGGCTCGCTGGCCGCGGACCCGACCATGCCGGTCGTCGCCGAGTTCGCCGAACCCAACGACAGTCGGCAGACCGCGAGCGACTCGGGCGTCGGCACGACCCACCGCGCGATCAGGACGACCGGCAAGATCACCGGCGCGGACCAGGACTTCTACCGGGTGCGCGGCAACGGTCACACGACCTTCGACACCCGCACCGAGGGCAGCGACCTCGACACCGCGCTGACGGTGTTCGACGCGTCCGGCAAGGAGATCGCGGCCAACGACACCGTGGGCGTCAGCACCGATGCCCGCCTGGAGGTCGACCTGGCCGCGGGCGCGGACTTCTTCGCCCGCGTCACCGGCGCCCTGAACACCTCCGGCGCCTACGAACTGACGATCGCGGCGGGCGAAGGCAAGGGGGACAAGGACTTCTTCGCCGTCGATCTCCAAGCGGGCGACGTGATCGGCGCGTCCGTCGCGGGTGCCGCGCGCAAGGTCGCCGTGCACGACAGCAGGGGCCGCGAGGTGATGGGCTCCCGGCAGGACTTCTCCGGCGTCTACCCGAAGGAGAACCCGTTGCCCGGCGGCGGAAACGCGGTCGCCGACTTCCTGGCACCGCGCGACGGCCGCTACTTCGTCGGCGTCGAGGACGGCACCGGTCGCTATCAGCTGACGGCCCAGGCGTTCCGGCCCGGCAGCGAGAAAGCCGGACCGCAGACCGTGTTCGTGGACTTCGACGGTGCCCTCGTCGACACGACGGTGTGGGGTCCGCCGGGGGAGAAGCAGCTGTCGCCGCTGTCGAAGTTCCTCGCGAACTGGGGCCTGACCGCGGCCGACGAGAAGCGCGTCGTGACCGTCGCGGTCGACACGATCCGCGAGAACCTGGCGCTGCACGGCAACTTCGGCGTGAAGCTGCTCAACAGCCGCGACCACGCCGACCCGTGGGGCCGGAAGAACGTCAGCAGGCTCGTCATCGGCGGCACGATCGCCGAGTCCGGGGTGGAGACGGTGGCGATCGCGCAGTCCATCGACCCCGGCAACTTCGGGCACGAGGAGACCGCGATGGTCCAGCTCGACCTGCTGAGCGCTCCCGCGGGCCCGCCCGTCTCGCTCAACACCTACATCACGCCGCAGAGCGACAAGGTCCTGTTCGTCGGCCGCGCGCTGGGCAACATCGCGGCGCACGAGCTGGGCCACCTCTCCGGTTCGTGGCACCAGCACCAGTTCAACGAGCACGACACGCTCATGGATCAGGGCGGCAACCCGAAGGCGATGTTCGCGGTCGGCGCCGACGCCGTCGGTGGCAACGCCGACGACACGGACATCGACTTCGGCGAGGACGTGTTCGTGCCGAACGAGGGCTTCACCGGCGTCGAGGACGCGGCGACGCGCACGAAGTGGGGCTACCGCCGGGGATAGGCCTGCGTCGCCGCCTCGACGAAGTCGAGGGTGAGCGGGTCGTCCTTGATCCACGCGATCACGACGGGACTGGGCGGCATGTCGGTCAGCGGCACCACGACCAGCTCGCCCAGGTCGTGGCCGAGCGGCGCCAGGCCCACGGAACCGTTCCACAGCACGGATTGCACGCACTCCTGGACGGCGCGGACCGTCGGGCCGCTGCGCGGTTCGCCGCCGTTCCAGTAGTTCCGCCAGATCTCGTCGGTGCCGTCCGGGAACTGGAACCAGTCGCGCTCGGCCAGATCCGCGGTGGTGATCCGGTCGCGAGCGGCCAGCGGATCGTCGGCACGCAGCACCGCGCCGACCGGATCCTCGCGCAGGACAAGGGTTTTCAGGCCGCTCGCGTCGAACGGGCCGCGCGTCAGCGCGACGTCGACCTGGCCGGTGCGCAGGCCGCAGGTCGGGTCGGTCAGGTCGGTCTCGCGGACGCGGATCTCGACGTGCGGGTGCTTGCGCCGGAACGCCTCGGCCATGCGGGTTCCGTGGTCGCCCAGCATGCCGACGGTGATCGTGGTCCGCGCGAGCTTGGCGCGGATGCGGTCGGCGTGGTCGAGCAGTACCTTCGCCTCGGTCAGCAGGACCTGGCCCGCGTCGGTCAGCGTCACGCCGGCGGAGGAGCGGTCCAGCAGGGTGACGCCGAGGTCGTGCTCCAGGTGCTTGATCGCCCGGCTCAGCGGCGGCTGACTCAGGTGGAGTCGCTGCGCGGCGCGGCCGAAGTGCAACTCCTCGGCGACCGCGACGAAGTACCGCAGGGTCCGCAGCTCCATGATCAGGCACGATACTCGCGCGGTATCGGGTGTGCGCAGACGGTCTTGGACGCGCGCCGCACTCCGCGGGTGAAGTGGGGGCATGAACCTTCCTGACCCCGCCGTCCACGTCTCCGGTGCCGTCGAGGTGGCCGCCGACGTGCTGGTGATCCCCAACGAACACGTCAGCCTGGTGCCCAACATCGGGATCATCGGCGGCACCGAAGCGATCCTCGTCGTGGACACCGGACTCGGCCTCGCCAACGCCACCGAGGTGCTCACGTTCGCGGACAAGATCGCGAACGGGCGGCGGATCCACCTGACTACGACCCACTTCCACCCGGAGCACGCGTTCGGCGCGTCCGTGTTCGAAAGCTCCTACCTGGTGAACCGGGCACAGGCGGATGACCTGCGGCGCAAGGGATCCGGCTATCTGGAGCAGTTCCGCGGGTTCGGCGGGACGGTCGCCGAACGGCTGGCCGGCGTCGAGGTCCCGGTGCCGGACGAGGTGTTCGACGGGGTCCGCGCGCTCGACCTCGGCGGCCGGACGGTGCTGCTCAGGCCCACCGGACGCGGCCACACGCTGGGGGACCAGGTGATCGAGGTGCCGGACGCGGGCGTGCTGTTCACCGGCGACCTCGCCGAGACCGGGCAGTTCGCGATCTTCCCGTGGTTCCCGCCGCACGACACCGACGTCTCCGGCCTCGCGTGGATCGACGTGATGGACGGGCTGATCGCCGGTCAGCCGAAGGTCGTCGTGCCGGGCCACGGGTCGGTCGGTGACATCCGGGTGCTGCAAGGAGTCCGGGACTACCTGGGGGAGCTGCGGGACGAGACGTGGCGGCGCCGCGACTCCGCCATGGCACTCGACGAGATCGTCGCGGAGGTGCGGGCGGTGCTGATCGAACGGCACCCGGACTGGGCCGGGCAGGAATGGATCGAACGCGGGGTGGGCTGCCTCTGCGCTGAGTAGTCTCGATCTTGTGAGACTGCTCGAGTGCGGCCACGCGGCCGTCGCCGGTCCATCGCGCGTCTGCGAACACCTGCTCGTCGAAGAACCGCCGGACTTCTACCGCGTGCTCACCGGTTCCGGCACGCGGTACGACCTGGCGTGCGTGGACTGCGTCGAGAAGCCGCTGCTGACCGCCTGCGAGGGATGCGTCGAGCGAGCCGTCGACAACGGTGGCACACGTCGTTCCCGTTCGCGTTCCTGCCAGGCGGCAAGGCGGTCGCCGCGACCTCGTGGAACCGGCTCGACGTCTTCGACCTCACGAGCGGGAAGGTGTTGACCGAGCGGGAACCGGACCTGGACTACTTCCAGGGACGGCTGATCCCGAGCCCGTCCGGCCGCTGGCTCGTCGCCGACGGCTGGGTGTGGCATCCGGTCGGCGTTCCGCGGGTCTTCGACGTCGACACGTGGCTGCGGGACGGCGGCGACCCGCCCTACCAGGATCTGGCGGACCGCTTCTACGCGTGGGACCAGCCCATCACCTGGGTCACCCCGCACGTCGTCGCCGTCCAGCGGATCGGCGAGGACGACGAGGAGATGATCGACGGCGTCGAGCTGTACGCCGTGCCGGGCGGACGGCCGATGGAACCCTTCGCGGGACCCGTCGGCCCGATGTGGGGCCACGAAGGACTGTTGTACGTCGCCGGCGCGGACGGGCTGGAGGTCTGGGACCCCGAACGCGGCGCGCGAATCGGCCTGGTGTCGGGGTTCCGGCCCACCGCGCACCGCGACGGCACGTTCGTCTCCCTCAACGATGGTGTGCTCGATAGCTTCAGTTTTGACTAAATGAAGTCCTCGCCGAGGCGCGCGCGGATGACCTTCTTCGGCACGCACATCGTCCAAGCGCCGATGACGAGCTCGGTCATCTCCTCGACGTCCAGTTCGGCCATCGAGGCGTGCACCCACTGGAAGCGCATGTCGGACTCGCTCGGGAACGCGAACTTCACGGGGTCGCTCGCGACGAGCGCCTCCCGTTCCTCGCGCGGGTAGCCGAAGCCCAGCACCGTCTCGTCACGCGAGAGGGCGGCGTAGACGATCTGGCCCACGCGGAACTTCACGCGGTCGCGGATGAGGTGTTCGGTGGTGCGCGGCAGCGTCAGTGCCACGGCACGAATGTCGGCGACGGTGACCATCGGTCCATTCTGTCGGACACGCTCGGTGAACGGAGTCACTTCAGGCAAATTCGGCAAACCGCCGCCAATCGGACAATAGTGATCAAGAACGACCTCGTTCTTCAATTCTTGTGGCCGTCTCAATTCGAATTTGTGTGCACAACAAACCGACCTCGAAAGACCTTGTTGCAAGGGATTTGCAGGCGCTGTGAACTGCATCGACGCACTTCCGGAAGCTGAAGCACTTCAGTGTCGCCCTGATTGTGGCGACAGGAACATTTCCGGCCGATGAGAGCGCGACCACACTCCACTTCCCCATTTCACCCGATCGGGTGAAAAGTAACGCCATGAACATCAAGCGGTCCCTTCCGGCTCTTCTTCCGCTCGTGCTCACCGCGACCTTCTTCGCGAGTGGCGCGGCCGAGTCGGCGACACCGAAGCAGAGCCCGGTGAACGTCACGCCCAACGCGATCCGGTTCGACCCGCACGCGGCCAAGCTCGACGTGACCTACGGGCACTCCGCGCTGGAGTTGAAGTACATCCGCAAGGACGCGGCCGACCCGAACGGCTGCACGACCCGCAACCACGAGGAGACGGAGGAGGCGGAGGTCGAGCCGGGAGCGGGCCACGTCACCGTCGCCGGCGCCAGATACGACCTGGTGCAGTTCCACTTCCACACGCCGTCCGAGCACCAGTTCGGCGGCCGCAACACCCCGCTGGAGATGCACCTCGTGCACCGCAGCGCCGAAGGCAAGCTGCTGGTGGTCGGCGTCCCGCTGGTCGTCGGCTCGCACTCCGTCGTGGACGACGTGCTGGCCAGGCTCTCGCCCGAGTGCGGTGCGCCGGTCGACATCGAGCCCATCGACCTCAACCGGTTGCTGCCCTCGGGTCACCACACGCTGCACTACACCGGCTCGCTCACCACGGCGCCGTTCACCGAGGGCGTCGAGTGGTACCTGACCGGCGAGCAGCACGTGTCGGCCGCGACCATCGCGCGCTTCCAGGGTCTGTTCACCGCGGGCAACGCCCGTGCCACGCAGCCGCTCAACGGCCGGACGTTCGTGGACGCCCCGCGCATCTGAGCCGGTTCCGAACCCGAAGGCCGGTCCCGCTGGGGCCGGCCTTCGTCGTCTACGGGCGTGTCGTCGAGATGATCGCCTCGGTGACGGCGGTGACCGCCGGCGTCGCGGTGCCGGGGAGCCGGGCCACGAAGACCCTGCGGATCTCGGGTGGCGCGCCCTGGACCCGCAGGACGATCACTCCGGGCGGGAGGACCGGCGACAGGCCCTCCGGAATCGTGGTGACTCCGGCGCCACCGGCGACCAGGTGCAGCTTCGTCAGCCAGTCCCGTCCACTGTGGACGACGTGCGCCCGTCCCGGCAGGCCGGGCCAGACACCGAGCAGCGGTTCCGCGTTCGACGAGGGGCTGGCGATCCAGGGTGCGTCGACCAGTTCGTCGACGTGTACCGACGTGCGGCCCGCGAACGTGCCGGTGGCCGACGCCGCCACGAGAAGCTCGGTGTCCTGAACGGCCGTGACGTGCAGGCGTGGTGACTCGCCGTCTGGCGGCCGGTGCGGCGGGCGAGAGGTGAGCACGGCGACGTCGATCGAACCCGTGCGCAACGCCCGGGCCAAACCGGGTGTGGTGCCCTCGCGGGTGGAGACCCGGACCCAGGGCGCTGTCCTGGCGATCAGGGGGAGCGCGGAGGGCAGGATCACCGGTCCGGCGCTGAGGACCAGCCCGAGCCGCACCAGCTCCGTGCGGGGAGCCTCGTCGGTCAGGTCGCGCTGGGCCGCGTCGACCGACTCCAGGATCGTCCGCGCGTGGCGCAGCAGCGTCAGTCCGGGCTGGGTGAGCCGGACCCCGTCGGTCCGCCGCTCGAACAGGGTGGCGCCGACGCCGCGTTCGAGGGCGATCGCCTGGCGCGAGACCGCGGACTGCGTGTAGCCCAGCTGTGCGGCGGCCGCGGTGAAGCTGCCCGACTCGGCGATCTGACACAGCACCCGGAGGCTCGCACTCGACACGTCCATGCTGACTACGCATAGCACAGATGCCTGATCTTCGCTTCCCGCATGCCCCTGGCGCTCCTAGCGTGACGAGGGACGAGACAGGAAGGATTTCCCATGCGTGCAGCGACGTTGACGGCGTTCGGTTCCCCCCTCGTGGTGCACGACGTGCCCGACCCGGTGGCCGGCGGCGGCGAGGTGCTGGTCGAGGTCCTGGCGACCTGTGTGCCGCCGTACGCGGCCGAGGTGTTCAGCGGTGAACGGCGCTATCCACTGGAACCGCCGGTGGTGCCGGGTGTCGGGGGCGTCGGCCGAGTGGTCCGAGTGGGCCCGGACGCGACCAGGGTGAAGGTGGGCGACCTGGTCTGGTGCGACTCGACGGTCCGTGCCCGCGACGACGCCCTGACGCCCGACATCACGCTGCAGGGCTGGAGTTCCCGTGGCGAAGGTGGCGCCAGGCTGGCCCGGTACCTGCACGACGGACCGTTCGCCGAGCTCATGCGGGTTCCCACCGAGAACGTGCACCGCCTGCCCGCGGGCGCGGCAGCCGATCCCGCGCGCTGGTCCGCGCTGGGCGTGCACACCATTCCCTTCGGTGGACTGCTGGCCGGCGGACTCGCGGCCGGAGAGACGGTGCTGATCAGCGGTGCCACCGGAAACCTCGGCAGCAGCGCCGTCGTGGTCGCACTCGCGATGGGTGCCGGGCACGTGGTGGCACCGGGGCGCAACCGAGCCGCGCTCGACCTGCTCGCCGACCGGTTCGGCTCGCGGGTGAGCCCGGTCGAGCTCAGCGGAGACGAAGACACCGATCGCTCTGCCATGGCCGCGGCCACCGACGGTCCCGTCGACCTGGTGCTCGATCTCCTGCCGCCCCGGGCACCGAGTTCGGCGGCGCGCGCGGCAGTCATGACCGTGCGCGAGTACGGGCGGGTCGTGCTGATGGGCGGCGTCGGCATGCTCGGCGGCGCGGATCTCGCCTTGCCCTACCCCTGGATCATGCGCAACTCGGTGACCGTGCGCGGCCAGTGGATGTACCCGCGCACGGCGAACGTCGGCATGATCCGGCTCATCGCGGCGGGCGCCCTGGACCTCGTCCCCGAACGCAACACGAGGTTCGGCCTCGACCAGGTCAACGACGCGGTCACCCACGCGGCCGCGCACGGCGGCCCCTTCGACCGCACCATCCTCACGCCGAGGGCCTGAGCGCCGGCGGCGTGACGCGCTTCACCGATACAGAAGTCGCCTGCAATTGCCCGCGTATGCAACTATTGCTCGCGCGGACAACCTACGACTTCAAGGACTGTGTGACATGCCTGTCGCCCTGCTCGCCCTCGCGATCAGCGCCTTCGCCATCGGCACGACCGAGTTCGTGATCATGGGATTGCTGCCGGAGGTGGCCACGGACCTCGGTGTCTCGATTCCGAGCGCGGGGCTGCTGATCTCCGGTTACGCGCTCGGCGTCGTGATCGGCGCGCCGTTGCTGACCGTTCTCGGCGGACGCCTGCCGCGCAAGAAGATGTTGCTCGGGCTGATGGTGCTGTTCATCGCGGGCAACCTGGTCTCGGCGATGGCCGACACCTACGGCGTGCTGATGAGCGGGCGCGTGATCGCGGCGCTGGCGCACGGCGCGTTCTTCGGCGTCGGTTCGGTCGTCGCCGCTGACCTCGTCGCGCCGCAACGCAGGGCGAGCGCCATCGCGTTGATGTTCACCGGTCTGACCGTGGCGAACGTTCTGGGCGTGCCGATGGGCACGGCGCTCGGTCAGGCACTGGGCTGGCGTTCGACGTTCTGGGCGGTGACCGCGCTCGGCGTGATCGGGCTGCTCGGCATCGTGTTCCTCGTGCCGCGGCAACAGGCCCAGGGCGGCAACCTCCGCAGCGAACTCGCCGTGTTCCGCAACCCACAGGTGTGGCTCGCACTGCTGATGACCACGTTCGGCTTCGCGGGCGTCTTCGCGTCGTTCACCTACATCGCACCGATGATGACCGAGGTCGCGGGTTTCTCGTCGGGCGCCGTGACGTGGCTGCTGGTGCTGTTCGGCGTCGGCCTGTTCGCGGGCAACCTGCTGGGTGGCAAGGCGGCGGACCGGTCGGTCATGAAGAGCACCATCGTCATCCTGATCGCGCTGGCCGCGATCCTCACCGCGTTCGTGTTCACCGCCCACTCGCCTGTGCTGGCCGCGATCACCATCGTGCTGTTCGGCGCTGCCGGGTTCGCCACGGTGCCGCCGTTGCAGATGCGGGTCATGCAGACCGCGGAAGGCGCGCCGGCCCTCGCCAGCGCGGCGAACATCGCGGCGTTCAACCTCGGCAACGCCGGTGGTGCGTGGCTCGGCGGTCTCGCGATCGAGCGCGGCCTCGGCTACACCGCCCCGAACTGGATCGGAGCGCTGCTCGCGGTCGGCGGTCTCACGGTCGCGATCGTGTCGGTATTCCTCGATCGGCGTGTGAGGAGCGGCACCGGTCCCGAGTCTTTTGAAGCGCTTCAGAAGAGCCGTAAAATCGATGCGGTAGCTAACTAAGTCCGCTGCTCACGAGCCATGGGGAAGCCTTGAACACCACCCGCGCCATGACCGCTCTCGCGCTCGGCGGGTTCGGCATCGGTACGACCGAGTTCGCGACCATGGGACTGCTGCCGCAGATCGCGGAGACGTTCGGCATCCCCGACTACGAGGCAGGCCACGCGATCAGCCTCTACGCCGCCGGAGTCGTCGTCGGCGCGCCGCTGATCGCGGTGCTCGGCGCCAAGCTCCCGCGCAAGGGCATGCTGATCGGCCTGATGCTCGCGGTCGCCCTGGGCAACGGGTTGTCGGCCGCCGCCCAGGACAAGTCGCTACTGCTCATCGCACGGTTCGTCGCCGGACTGCCGCACGGCGCGTTCTTCGGCATCGCGGCCGTTGTCGCCGCCACGCTCGTTGCTCCCGAACGGCGAGGCACGGCCGTAGCGCGCGTAATGGTCGGACTGACCGTGGCGAACCTCGTGGGCGTACCGCTCGCAACGGCCGCGGGGCAGCAGATCGGCTGGCGCACGGCCTACCTGGCGGTGTCGGTGATCGCGCTCATCACGGCGGCGGCGATCGCGGCCTGGGTGCCGCTGGTGCCCAAGGTCGAGGGCGCGTCGATGAAGGGCGAGGTCCGCGCGTTCGGCCGCCCGACGGTGTGGTTCGCGATCTTCACCGGCATGATCGGCTTCGGCGGCATGTTCGCCGTCTACTCCTACGTCGCCCCGCTGACGACCGAGGTCGCCGGCCTGCCGGGCGGTGCCGTTCCGTGGATCCTCGCGGTGTTCGGGCTCGGCATGACCCTCGGTGCGACGTTCGGCGGCCGGTTCGTGGACAGGTCCGTGACGCGCTCGGTGTTCGGCGGCCTGATCGCGGTCACCGTGATCCTGGTGCTGTTCGGGCTCACCGCGAGCATCCCGGTGTTCCTGTTCGCCCTCCTGTTCCTGCTGGGCTTCACCATCCAGATCCTCGCGGCCGCCCTGCAGGTCAGGCTGATGGACGCCTCGCCGGACGCGCCGTCGCTCGCGGCCTCGTCCAACCACTCGTCGCTCAACGTCGCGAACGGCGCGGGCGCGTGGCTCGGCGGCCTGGCCATCGCGGCGGGCTGGGGCTACACCTCGACGGCGTGGGTCGGCGTGGCGCTGTCGGTGGCGGGCCTGGCGATCGCGGTGGCGTCGGTGCTCTACGAACGGCGTGCCTTCCGGCGCGAGACCACGAACCAGACGATGGCGATGGCGAGCGCGGCGAGCACCACCGTCGAGACCCAGCCCAGGTAGCGGTCGACGAGCTCGTAGTTGTCGCCGAGCGCGTACCCGGCGAGGATCAGCGCGGTGTTCCACACGAGGCTGCCCGCCGCGGTGTAGAGCGTGAACTTCACGATCGGCATCCCGGACACCCCGGCGGGGATGGAGATCAGGCTCCGCACGACCGGCACCATCCGGCCGAAGAACACGGCCTTGTTGCCGTGCTCGTCGAACCACGCGTCGGCCTTGTCCACATCGGACGCGGTGACGAACGGGATCTTGTCCGCGACCTTGCGCAGCCGTTCCAGTCCGAGCCACGCGCCCAGGCCGTACAGCACGAGAGCGCCGACGACCGACCCCGCCGTCGTCCACAGGATCGCGGCGACCAGCGAGATCCTGCCCTGACCGGCGGTGAACCCGGCCAGCGGCAGGATCACCTCGCTCGGCACGGGCGGGAAGACGTTCTCCAGCGCGACCGCGATGCCCGCGCCGGGTGAGCCCAACGCCTCCATCAACCGGGTGATCCACTCCATGGTCGTCGAATTACCCGTTTTGCCCGGGCTCTCAACCCCGGCGTGCTCCCCAGCTCCGATGAATCTTGTCATCGTCAGGCAACTCTTGTCACTTTCGTTGACAACGCAGGTCGAGACCTCCTACCTTCGGTGCTGCCGCCAGGAAGGAAGCTCGATGAAAATCGCACTGACGGCCGCCGCGCTGATGCTGGTCACCGTCTCTCCCGCCCACGCTGCACCCGCGTGGAGCCCGAACCCCGCGACCGACGGCCTCAAGGCGTTCGAGGGCATCGAGGTCGACCGGGGCAACAAGTTCCCCGAACGCAAGGGCAAGTACATCGTCGTCCAGGGCGACGCCTACCGGTTCAACATCTGGAAGAACGACCGCGACACCACCGGTGGCGGCGACCGTCAACGCACCGAGTCCAAGGGCATGGTGTCGGGCGGCAACGCGCTCAAGATGAAGAACGGCGAGACGTGGGTCATCTCGTACGAGATGTACATGCCGTCATCGCTGCACGGCACGAGCAAGTTCACGCACATCTTCCAAACCAAGACGCCCAGCACCAACGGCGGTCCGTGGACGACGTTGTCCCTGAGTCGCAGCGGCAACACGGAGACGATCCGTGCCCGCGCGTTCAGCACGTCCGGTACCCCGGACATCGCCGCCACGAACCTGGCCCCCTTGCGTGACAAGTGGGTCACCGTCGAGTGGACGATCACGCCCGGTTCCAGTGGCACCGTCGGTTTCGTGCTGCGGAGCGGCACGGGGGCGAACGCGCCGATCGCTGTGCAGGGCAAGCGTTCCGGCGTGAAGATCCCGGACGAGGGCGACTACGTGCGGCCCAAGTGGGGCATCTACCGCTCGGTCGAGAGCGCGTCGTCGGACATCCTCGACACCTACATCAACTTCCGGAACTACTCGGCCACCAAGAAGTAGGACGTAGTCCCGGTGGCCCGCCGCTCGTGACCAGGTCTACCGTTGACTGCCTTCACTTCTGGAGGTCGACGGTGCGAGGCGCGATCGCGGCGGGCCACCCGCTCACCGCACAGGCGGGCGCGGCGCTGCTGCGCGCCGGTGGGAACGCCGTGGACGCGGCCGTCGCGGCGATGCTGACGTCGTGCGTCACCGAGCCGTTGCTGACCGGGCTCGGTTCGGCCGGGTACATGATGATCGCCCCGGCCGGGGAAACCCCCGTGCTGCTGGACTTCTCGGCCGTGGCGCCGGGACGCGGGCGGACCGGCGAACGCGCGCCGCTCACCCCCATCACCGTCCACTTCGGTGACGCGCAGCAGGAATTCCACGTGGGACCGTCCTCGGTCGCCGCGTACGGGATGCCCGCCGGTGCAGCGATTGCCGCCACCTACGGCCGGGCGCCGTTGCACGAACTCGTGGCCACGGCGGCGATGCACGCCCGTGAAGGCCATCGCGTCAACCGGTACCAGGCGTACGTGACGTCGTTGCTGCTGCCGCTCGCCCACAGCGCGGGCCTCAACGCGTTCGAGGAGGGCGAACTGCTCGTCCAGCCCGAACTCGCCGAGGCGCTCGACCGGCTCGGCAGCGACGGCGCGGCGCCGTTCTACACCGGCGACATCGCGGGTGCGGTCGCCGACTGGATCACCTCCCACGGCGGCGACCTCGGCAAGGCGGACCTCAACGCGTACGAAGCCGTGCGACGCGAGCCGTTGCACGTGAGGCATCGCGGCCGTGACATCCACACGAACCCGCCGCCCGCTGCGGGCGGTGCGTTGCTCACGCAGATGCTGGAAGCGTTGCCGGACAACCCGTCGCAGCAGGACCTCATCCGCGCCCTGGCCACCCCGAAGACGCACCTGAACCGCCTCGGCTCCACCACGCACATCTCCGTGCTCGACGCGGACGGCACGGCCTGCTCGGTCACGACGACGAACGGCGCGGGCTCCGGGATCTCGATCGCCGGCGTGCACCTGAACAACATGATGGGGGAGGAGGACCTGTCGCCGGACGGGTTCTTCAGCCACGCGCCCGGCGACCGGCTGCCGTCGATGATGGCGCCGACCGTGGTCACCAGGCACGGCCAAGCCGAACTCGTGCTCGGCAGCGCCGGGTCGAGCCGGATCTGCGGCGCGATCCTGCAGGTGCTCGTGAACGTCCTGGACCGCGGCATGCCCGCCCAGGACGCCGTCGACGCGCCCCGCATGCACCTGAGTGGCGACCACCTCCACGTCGAACCGGGAATTCGACCGGAAAGTGAGCTCCCGGTCACCCGTTTTAGTGCTCCGAACATGTTCTTCGGCGGCTGCCAGGTGGTCGAAATGACCGGATCAGGCCTGCTCAGGGGTGGTGCGGATCACCGTCGGGACGGCGCGATCGTTGTTGTGTGAGATGTTGGCCGCATAGTGGGAAATGTAGTTTCCTGATTGACCGGTCAACGCGCACGATGACGGGGTGACGGCACTACGCGAGAGAACATCCTCGCCGCTCCTGTCCCGTACGTTCCTCCAACTCTCCGTCATCAGCGTCGTGTCGGGCGTGTCGATGGCGTTCGCGCTGCCGTTCGGCTCGCTGTTCCTCACGAGCGAGATCAAGGTCTCGCCGTTCCAGCTCGGCTTCTTCCTGATCGTGAGCCCGCTCGCGTCGGTCGTCGCCAGCACGATCATGGGCAAGCTGTCCGACGGCCGCGTGCAGCGCCGGTACATGCTCGCCGTGGGCGGCATCGCCGGTGCGATCGGCTATGGCCTGTTCGCCGTGTTGCGCGACTACTGGTTCCTGCTCGGCACGTCCGTGGTGTTCATCGCGATCACGTCGTCGTTGCTGCCACAGCTCTTCGCGTACGGCCGCCAGGTCTCACGAGGACCGTCGATGGTCGTCAGCGTGCTGCGCACGTTGCTCTCAGTCGCGTGGGTCGCCGGACCGCCCGTGGCCGCGCTGCTCGTCGCGAAGACCGGATGGATCGGTCTCTTCGCCTCCACCGCCGTGCTGCAACTCGGTGTCGCGGTGCTCGCGCTCACGCTTCCGGTGCCGCCCGCTCAGACCGAAGAGCAGGCCGAGGAAGAGGAAGCGGCAGGGCCCGCGCGCGGCAACATGATGGTCGTGTCCGCTGCTTTCCTGTTCCTGCAGGGCGCTGTGGCGCTCGCGGTGGGCGGTCTGCCGTTGTTCATCACGACCGAACTGGCGGGCACCGCCGGTGACGCCGGACTCGCGATGGGTCTGTGCGCGGCGCTGGAGATCCCGATGATGCTGTGGTTCGGCTCGCTCGCGAACCGGATGTCCCAGCACCGGCTCGTGCTCATCGGTGCCGTGATCGCGTTGAGCTATCACAGCGTGATGGTGTTCACCGAGTCCATCTGGCAGGTGATGGCCGCGCAGCTGCTGCACGCCACCGTCATCTCATTGATCATGGGCGTCGGCATCACCTACTTCCAGAGCCTCGACCCCACCCGCCCCGGCCACGCCACGACGATGTTCAGCAACACCCAGATCGTCGGCAGCATGGTCGCGGGCGCACTCGCCGGTGTGTCCCAGCAGCTGGGTTTCCGCTGGGTCTACGGCTTCAGCCTGGGCATGTCCGTGCTCGGCCTCGCGCTGCTGCTCGTCGCGGGCAGGCTCACTGCACCGTCGAGGCGGTGAGCTTCGGCTTCTCCCCGGCGCCGAGGTAGAAGATCCCCTTGATGGTCTCGAAACCGAGGCTCGGGTTGCGGCGCAACGTGGAGCCCTCGACCGACATCGAGCCCGACTTGTCGTTGCTGACGAAGAACACCGCGCCGCCACCCTCGTTGGCCTGGTTGTCCTCGATCAGCGTGCCGGCGAGACGCAGCGTGAACGTGTTGCCGTCGTTGTAGATCGCACCACCGCTGCCGCCACCCGGCGTGCCACCGCGCGCGGGGTTGGCGCCGCGGCCGATGGCCTTGTTGTTCTTCATGAGGCTGTTGAGCACCACGAACGACGCGCCGATGCTGCTCAGCGCTCCGCCGTTGGAGCACACACCACCCTCGAAGGTGCTGTTCACGACGTAGACCGGCGCCTTCTGGGCCCAGTCGGTCACGCGGATCGCGGCGCCGCCGAGGTCGGGACCGTTGGCATCGCACCTGTTGTTCGCGAAGCGGGAGTTCACGACCTTGAGCTGACCGCCGAGCACCATGATCGCGCCGCCGCCACCGCCCTCGGTCTTGTCACCGGTCGAGTTGCCGTCGGCGAGGGTGATGTTCTGGACCACCAGCCTCGGCCCGTTCTGGTCGAGCAACCGGCGCTGCCCCTGGCCGCTCAACGTGATCCGGCCACCGCCGTCGAGCACGGTCCTCGTCCGGACCTTCGCGGTCGCGGCCATCGGGATGACGTGCGGCTGCGCACCGCAGTCGAAGGTGACGACCCCGCCGGCGGCGACCGCGTCGACCACGGCCTGCGACGTGCAGGACGCGGGCGTGCCGGTGCCGATCACGCGGGTGGGCTTGGAGGTGTCCTCGGCGGCGGCTTCGGCCGGCACGGCGGCGGTGCCGGCCGGGTTGCCGAACTTCGGGACGGGAGGAGGAGGCGGCGGTGGGGGAGCAGGCGGGGGAACAGCGCTGCTGCCGCTCGAAGGTGGCGTCGTCGTCACGACGGTGACGGTCTGCGACGTCGATGTCTGAGGTAACTGAGGTCCCGCGACGGGGGAACCGGGGATCGCCGTGCCGCAACCCGCCACGAGGGCGGCAAGCAGCACGACGGCCTGTCTACCTGAGGGCATGGCGGGCACCCTAAACGGGCTGGGGAGGCTTGGCTACTGCCGCTTTCGCCAGCAAGATCGCTCCCGGACACAGCGCGGCGGAGTCCTTGACGTTCTCGTCCGCCAGGATCACGACCACGACCTCGAACCGCTCTTCCTGAACGGCTTCGTGCAGGATCGACACCTCGCAGGTGCCGTCCTCGGGCTGCTCGGCCAGCGCTACCTGATGCACGAGGCGAACCCTCAGCCGTTGGCACGCCGGCACGTCGCCGTCGTGATGTCCGAACTGCGGCCAACGGAGCAGTGGAGCCACAAGAAGGTCGAACACATGGTGGCCGCGATCAGAGCCCGGTTGTCACGCGAGGGAGTGCCGGGGCTGGTGCGCGAGGAGGTCGGCGAGCCGGTCGGGAACGCGTTGAACGACAACCTGATGCGGGAACTCGTCCTGTCGACGACCCTGGTGCCGCCAGATCTTGCGTTGATCGACGCCCTGTCCTGAACCTGGTCGCCTTGACCGGTTCTGTTGCTCGGAAACACCACGAGATCAAGGCGTTCTTCAGGTGTTTCCGTTCTGTGACACGAAAACCGGGACAAGATCCGGTTTTTCGGGGGCGGTGCGGGGGTTGTGCGCAGGTGCGGGACGGTGCTTAGCCTGACTCACGAGTCAGGAATGAGGGTCCGCTCGGGCTAGTGTTCGTGACGGTGCGTAGACGAAACGGGCTAACGGTCGACACGGCGTGCGGTCCATTGAGTTCAAACAACCCGTTCGTGAATGAACCACACGTTCGGGTAGCCCTGTGTCCCTGGCACACTGCGCTCCGTGCCGACCCAGTTCCCCGACGAACCACCGACCGAGCGTCATCTGGCGCCCGACCCCGCGTTGATGGAGGCCGCACGCGCCAGGGGAGCCGCCCGGTGGGCCGCGGCCGGTGACTCTGCGCAGCAGGAGGAGAAGCCGCCGGCCGGTCCGCTCAAGCCGCGCGCCGCCGCGATCGCCGCCATCGCCGCGCTCCTCGTTCTCGGCGGGATCGCGATCGTCACGTTCAACGGGGGCTCCGGCAGCGGCGTCACGGACGTCGCGCAGCCGTCGCACAGCTACATCCCCGGCCTGATCACCCCGCCCGAGGAACTGCCGGCGGAGTCGACGTCGAACGGCGTGGACCCGACGCTCGCCTCGTCGGCGCTCGGCCTGATGCCGACGACCACGCAGAACGTCGCCCCGCCGCCCGCGGGCGACACGGGCCGGGCTCCCGGCGGTGCCAAGTCGTTCACGACGGGCCCCGGTTGCGGCGGCTACAGCAACGTCGGCTCGTACCGCGACGGCCGCAAGGGCTGGGTCGACCACGGCGACGGCAAGTGCGGCTCGACGTTCGTGTCGATCCCGATGTCCGGCGATGCCCGCAAGGACGACAGCTCCGCCTACGGGCAGTGGACGTTCGCCGTCACCGGCACGTGCAACGTCTCCGTGCACGTCCCGAACGGCAGCCTGGAGGAGGTCGGGGGTAACCCGACCGTGTACTACGTCTTCGACCGGGCGAGTGTCGGCGGCACCCCGCTGGCGTCGTTCGCGATCAAGCAGGTCGAGAAGCGCGGCCAGTGGGTCAGCGCCGGGAAGTTCAAGGCCAGCGGAAACCTGACCGTGCAGCTGCTCACCCGAGGTCAGGACTGGACCAACTCCGGACCGACCTACGCCCATCACGCCGCCAGTGCCATCAAGGCAGACTGCACGGCGTGACACGAGATCTGCATCTGGTTCGGCACGGCGAGGCGACGAAGGACGAGTCCCGGCTGACGGCACGGGGCCGCAAGCAGGCCGAGGCGCTCGCGGAACGGTTGCGGGGTACGGGATTCGCGGCCGTGCACCACGGTCCGCTTCCTCGGGCCACCGAGACCGCGTCGATCATCGCCGAAGTGCTGCGCGTGCCCTGCAGGGTCGAGGCCGCGGCGGGCGACTACATGCCGCACTTCGTTCCTGATCACGACGAGTTCTTCGACCAGTTCCCCGAGTCGGAACGCACCCGCGGGCCCGCTCTGGCGCACGAGGCCGAGACGCGGTTCGCCCGGCCCGGCGACGGCCCGGTGCTGGTCGTGACGCACTCGTTCCTGATCAGCTGGCTCGTGCGGGACGCGCTGGACGCCCCGCCCGAGCGGTGGCTGACGCTGAACCACGACAACGCGGCCCTGACGGTCATCCGCTACACGACCGGCGAGTCACCCCGGCTGATCAGGTTCAACGATTCAGGCCACCTCAGCTCGCTTTGAGCGTGAGGAGCGTGATCTCACTGGGCGCGAAGACGCGCATCGGCGGGCCCCAGAAACCGGCGCCGCGGCTGGTGTAGAGCTGGGTGCGGTCGCTGTGCCTGCTCAGGCCGGCGACCACCGGCTGCTGCAGCCGCACCAGGTAGTGGAACGGCCAGATCTGCCCGCCGTGCGTGTGCCCGGACAGCTGCAGGTCCACGCCCGCGTCCACGGCCTTCTTGATCTCCGACGGCTGGTGCGCGAGCAGGACGACCGGCGCGGTGGAGTCGGCGTCGCGCAAGGCACGCGTGAGGTCGGCGGCGTGGCCGGGCTCGCCGGAGTGGTCGGCCGTGACGTCGTCGATGCCCGCGAACACCAGCTTGGCGTCGCCGCGTTCGAGCGCCACGTGCTCGTTGCGCAGTGCCTTCCAGCCCAGACGGGTCATGAGGTCGATCCAGCCCTGCGCGTTCGAGTAGTACTCGTGGTTGCCGGTGATGTAGAAGCGGTGCGGCGTGTTCACGTCGCCGAGCGGGGTGGCCTGCTCCAGGCGCTGGTCGGCGGTGCCGTCCGCGATGTCGCCGACGTGCACGGCCACGTCCGCGTCGAGCTTGTTGACCGCGTCGACCATGCCCCGCGACCACTTCGCGCGGTTGATCGCGCCGTAGTGGGTGTCGGTGATGACCGCGACCGTCAGCCCGTCGAACGCGGGGTCGAGCCGGGGAATCGTCACGTCTTGCCGCTTGATCCGCGGCACGCGCATCGCCTCGTACACGCCGTACACCGTCACGGTGACGATGAGGACCGCGAGCAGCACGGCGATGAAACGCGAGCGGAACGGGTTCTCGACGCCGGCCATCGCCATGCCGAGCCTGACGACGTCGGAGATCAGCGTCCACACGAACGCGATCCACACGAAGCCGAGCAGGAACTGGGAGATCCGCGCCGCACGGTCACTGCCTCGCTGGGTGAACAGCACGATCATCGCGATGGCGCCCGCGATGAACACGATGGCGGCTATCGGCCGGACCGGATCGGGCCACTCGGCGCTGGCCGCGAACAGCCCTTCGAACGGCACCCAGAACAGCAGCGTCGTCACGGTGAAGAGGACGAGCGTGAACACCACCCGCCGAACCGTGATGCGGGGCCGGGCAGCGGTGGTCGTCATGCGCGAATCCTCCAGGGGTGAGCTTTCTCAAACCATCTCAACGCACAGGCCGGTCAGTTTGTTCGCTTCACGACCGATAGACGTCCGTCACAGGCGTTTTCGCAGCTCGGGAGCAACCGCCAGGCGTACCGCGCATCCTCATATCAGGACCGGAACACCCGCCTGACCCGACGACCTAGAGTGGGCCACATGATCTTCTACACCGACGAGGAGAGCCGCACGCTGCGCACCGCCGTGTACGGCGCGATGCTGCTGGTTTCCCACGCCGACCCCGGCCCCGTGCTGGAGGAGCGCTTCGCCGGCCTGCGCGCGCTCGCGAACCTGTCGCCCGACCTGCGCGGCGTCCTGGGCGCCGCCCGCCCGTCCGTGCCCGCCGGCACCGACGAGGAGATCGAGCCGGTCGTCCTGGAGGCGCTGCGCTCCTCGATGAAGACCCTCGCGGCCAAGTCGCCCGAGGACGCCGCCGACTTCCCGCGCGGTGTGCTGGCGATCTGCCGCGAGGTCGCCGAGGCCGACGGCGTTGTCGTCGACGCCGAGGACGCGATGGTCGCTCGCATCGAGGGCGCGCTCGCCCTCTAGCGCCGTGGCCTGTCCACTGCTCAGACGGGATCGGTGAACGAGATCGGCTTGCCGGTGGCGCGGGCGTGGCCGATCTCCCTGCTCGTGGACTCGCCGACGTACCCGCCGGGGTTGACGACCAGGACCCGGTCGGCCAGGTCGATCTTGCGCAGGTGGAGGGCGTCCAGCGCGGTCTTCTGCTCGTCGGTGACCGCCTCGTCTGTTTCGCCCGGCGCGACGACGATGACACCGGCGAAGGTCAGTTCACGGTTCGCCGCGCGCATCTCCTCCGCGAACCGGGCAGAGCCGCAGATGCAGACGATCTCGGGTCGGTCGGGCACGGCTCAGTCCTCCGGTCGAACGGGAAACCGTCAGCGCGCATCGTCCCATCAGGTGGATGCTGCGCCGAATGGCCGATGGCGCAAGGCTTTGGCGGTGCCAGGGTGGATCTCCTAGGGGATCAACACCGGGGAGTGTGCGCCGCCATGGAACTGTCCCGTCGCGAACTGCTGACCCGCACCGGCCAGGCCGCCGCCGTCGCCACCGCCGCGTCCACGCTCACGATCGGGACCGCGGGGGCGGAACCGGGCGAACGCGTGAAACTGACGCAGGGCACCAACATCTCGGTGTCGCGGTCGCGCGACGGCAAGTGGCTCGCCATCGACCTCGTCACGGCCATCTGGGTTCTGCCTTCCACCGGTGGGGAAGCGCGCAAGCTCACCGACGAACTGCAGGACGCCACGCTGCCGTCGTTCGGGCCGGGCGACCAGATCGCGTTCCAGTCCTATCGGGACGGGAACTACCACCTCCACGTGATCGGTCTCGACGGCAACGGCTTGAGGCAGCTCACGCGAGGCAAGTACGACCATCGCGAGCCCGCGTTCTCTCCGGACGGCAAGCGGATCGCGTTCGTCAGCGACCGGGCCGGAAGCTATGGCGTGCACGTGTTCGACCTGGCCACGAACGCGATCACGCAGCTGACCGGGGTGCCGGACGAGGCCGCGGCGCCGCAGTGGTCCGCGGACGGCAAGCGGATCATCTTCACCGTCGGCAACGCGGCCGTGGACACCGTGACACTGGACGGCAAGCGCGAGCGGCTCGTCACGGCTCCGGCCGGCACGCAGCTGTTCGGGGCCGCGTTCGGGCCCGGTGACCAGCCCAGTTACACGCAGATGCGGCCCGGCCAGGCCGATCTCGTTCTCGGCGCGACGGCGATCACGTCGAAGGAGGACGTGTTCGGGTTCGCGCCGATCTGGAACGGCGACAGCGTCCTCTACACCGCGGACGGCAAGCTCAGGTCGCGCAGCGGGGGTGCCGTCAAGGACATTCCTTTCGAGGCAACGGTTCCGGTGCGCACGACCAGGCGGCAGCACCGCACGAAGAACCTCACTGGCGGTGTGGTGAAGGGCATCGCGAGCCCGGTCGTGTCGCCGGACGGCACGAAGATCGCGTTCCGCGCGCTCAACGCCCTTTACGTGCTGAGCGGCGGCAAAGCGACGAAGCTGACCGACAACAGGTACTTCGACTCCGACCCGGACTTCTCGCCGGACGGCACGAAACTGCTCTACACCAGCGACCGCGGTGGCATCCCGCAACTGCGGATCCGCGACCTGAAAACCGGTGACGACAAGGCGTTCGCGCCCGCACCCCACGCGCAGACGATTCCCAGGTTCTCGCCGGACGGCACGAAGGTCGCCTACCTGGACCACGACGGGCAGGTCTGGATCGCCGAACCCGCCGGGCTTCGCCAGGTCACGCCGACGTTGTTCCAGCCGGGCAGGCCGACCTGGTCGAAGGACGGCAACACGGTCGCACTGGCCGCCGTGAAGCCGTTCTCACGCCGGTTCCGCGAAGGCACCAGCCAGTTGCTGTTCGTCGACCTCGTCGGCGGCGCCCTCACCTACACCGAGCCGCTGCCGTTCCGGTCGATCGCGACGCGGGGCGACGACGGCCCGGTGTGGTCGCCGGACGGCAGGAACATCGCGTTCGTCGTGGAGAGCGTCGCCTGGGTCGTCCCGGTCGACGCCAGGGGAAAATTCCTCGCCGAACCGCGTCAGGTCACCCGCGAGGTCACCGACTCACCGGCCTGGAGCGGCAACGACTCGCTGGTGTACCTCAACAACGGCCGCATCCGGAAGTCCACACTGGACGGCAGGGTCACGACGATCCGGCACGACCTCACGTGGCGCAGGCCGAAGGCGCCCGAGCGCAAGGTGATCCGCGTCGGCGCCTACTGGGACGGCGAGGCGCACGCGCTCAAGCGGAACGTCGACATCGTCGTGGAAGACGGCAAGGTCAAGGAGATCCGGCCACAGCGCGGCAAGGCCGACGTCGACGCCGGCACCCTGACCGCCATCCCCGGCCTGATCGACGCCCACAACCACTGGCACCTGCGCGGGCGCCAGTGGGGCGCGAGGCAGGGCTTGACGTGGCTCGCGTACGGCATCACGACGGTCCGTTCGCCCGGCGACCCGGTCTACCAGATGGTCGAGACCCGTGAGGCGCTGGCGGCCGGAACCCTCACCGGGCCGCGGTTCTACGCGACCGGCGAGGCGGTGGACGGATCCCGCGTCTACTACAACTTCATGCGCCCGACGCTGAGCAAGGCCCAGCTCGACCTCGAACTGCGCCGGGCCCACGAGCTCGACTACGACCTGATCAAGACCTACGTCCGGCTGCCGGTCGAGCTGCAGCGCGCCGCCGTGCAACGGTCCCGGGTCCCGCTCTCCAGCCACTACCTCTACCCGGCCGCCAACCTCGGCATGGACGGCATGGAGCACGTCGGCGCCACCAACCGCCTCGGCTACTCCCACACCGTCACTCGCCAGGGCCGTGCCTACCAGGACGTGATCGCGCTCTTCACGGCGTCCGGCATGTCGATCACGCCCACGCTCTTCCAGTCACGCGCGTTGTACGCCAAGGACAAGTCGATCGTCACCGACGAACGCACCCGCGTGCTCTACCCGCCGTGGGAGTACGAGCGGTTCGTCACCGACGCCAACAACCAGGGCACCCCGGCCGGCACGTCGTCGCTCGACGTCCTGCGTGGCTGGGTCGAGTTCGCCCTGAAGGTCCACCGGGGCGGCGGCTTCGTCATCACCGGCACCGACGCGCCGCTCGACAGCCCGGCCACCGCCACCCACACGAACCTCCGCGCACTGGTCGAATTCGGCTTCACGCCAAGGGAAGCGCTCATCACCGCGACCCGCAACCCGGCGAAGTGGCTGGGCCTGCCGCTCGGCACGATCAAGCCGGGCGCACCGGCCGACATCGCGTTCGTGGAGGGCGACCCGCTCACCGACATCAAGTCGGCCGCGAACGTCAAGCTGGTCGCGGTCGGCGGGCAGGTCCACGACATCCCGGACCTGCTGGCGCCGTACCGGAACCAGCAGACGCTCACCGCCCACACCGCCGTGCTGCCTGCGTCGCCGTCAGCCGAGAACGAGCACTGGTGGCACGAGCCGGAGTGGGCCGAGCGCGTCTGCTGCGATCACTGACTCGGGGCGAGCACGATGTCGAAACGGGAGCGCGCCCAGGGCTTGTCGCCCAGCGCCCTCCCGTCCGGCGTCGGCGCACCGGCCGGCTGCTCCTCGAACCGCTTGATCAGCGACTCCTTCACCCCGAACACCGAGTCGCCGATCTCCAGCTGCGGATCACCCTCGACGAAGATGTGCGTGACGAGCGTGCGGAAGTCCTGCGCTGACACCATGAAGTGCAGGTGGGCGGCGCGCACGGGGGAGCGGTCCACGGCGTCCAGCAGGGCGCCCACCGGTCCGTCGTGCGGGATCGGGTACGGGGTCGGCGTCGTGCACCAGAACGCGAAACCGCCGTCCTCGCCGGAGAACAGGTGTCCTCGGCCCGCCACCCGTGAGTCGGCGTACTGCACGTCGTAGAAACCGTCCTCGTCGGCCTCCCACACCTCGATCCGCGCGTTCGGCACCGGGTTGCCGGAGGTGTCGCGGACAGTGCCGGAAACCCAGCACGGGGTTCCGGTGGCACCGCCGGCGATGTCGCCGCCGACACCGACCAGCGGCGACTCCTCCACGAAGAACGGGCCGAAGACCGTTGCCTCCGTGGCGTTCTCGTAGGCCTCGTTGTTCACCGCGATGGTCTGCATCGAGGCGCCCAGCACGTCCGACAGCAGGATGAACTCCTGCCGCTTGTCGTCGGTGATGTGCCCGGCTGCGGTCAGGAACTCGATGGCCCGCGTCCACTCGGCCTCGGTCAGGCGGGTCTCGCGGATGAACGCGTGCAGGTGCCGGGTGAGCGCCTCCATCAGCTCCTTGAGCCGCGGGTCCGGGGTGCGCGCGAACGACGCGATGACCTCGTCGGTGAGCTGTTCCTCGATGCGGTGCTGGGCGGTCATGCGTCGAGCCCCTTCTGGGCGGCGGTGAGCAGGGAGATCAGGTCGTCCTCGGTGACGGGGCGTGGGTTCGACGCAGGCACGGACGGCAGCACGAGACGCGCGGCCTCGCGAACATCGGGCACGCCATGAAGCTCATGTGAGGCACCGATTTCGTCGTACAGGTCGATGAGCCCGCCGCCGAGCGCCTCCGTGATCCTGGCTGCCGCCTCGGGGACCGCGGGGGCGTTGAAAGCCAGCACGTACGGCAGGATCGCCGTGTGCGTCCGGGCGTGCGGGAGGTTGTAGGCGCCGCCGAGCACGTGGCAGATCTTGTGGTGCAGGCCGGAACCCGCCGACGCGAACGCCACGGCGGCCAGGTAGGCGCCGTAGAGCATCAACTCGCGACCCTCGACGTCGCCGGTCAGGCGAAGGCCGCGGCTCAACGTGCGCACGCCCTCCAGGGCCAGGGCCTGGTTGATCGGGTCGGCGCGCGGCGCCCACATCGAGTCCACGCAGTGCGCCAACGCGTTGCAGCCCGAGGCGATCGACAACTCCAGCGGCAGCGACGACGTGAGCGCCGCGTCGTAGACCACGGTCACCGGCAGCACCCGGTCGTCGACGCCGGTGGTCTTGCGGGACGCCTCGGTCAGGCCCCACACGTTGGTCGCCTCCGAGCCCGCGTACGTGGTGGGCACGGCGACGATCGGCAGTCCGGTGGTCAGCGCGACCGCCTTGGCGAGCCCGGTCGTGGAGCCGCCGCCGACGCTGACCAGCAGGTCCGCGCAGGACTCGGCGGCGAGCGCACGAGCACGTTCGGCGTTCTCCACCGGGACGTGCGGCGCCACGTCCGTGCAGTGCGCGGCCACGTCGATCTTCGCCGTCACCTCGGGAACGGGCTTGGAGGAGATCAGCAGCACCCGCCGGGAACCGAGGCGGGCGACCTCCGCGGCCACGTCGTCCGCCGCCGTGCCGGTGCCGAACCGCACCCGCTGGCCGAGCGTGACGTGCTCGAACTGCCACGTCATGCGCTCTCCTCCCGGCTCAGGACCGTGGTCAGGACGGACATCAGCTCCGCCTCCGGGTCCGCGGGCAACGAGCCGCCGCGCCAGGCGACGTGCTTGTCCGGCCGCACCAGTACGGCCCCGTCTTCATCCACACCGGACAGTCGCGACCAGTCGAAGTAGAGGTCCGTGACCGCACGCCCCGGCCCGATGACCACGGTCCGCAGCGGTACGCCGAGCCGGTCTGCCGCCTTCTGCGCCGCGTCGGCCCACGCCTCGCCGGTGATCCCCGTCAGCAGCGTGAACTGCCCGTACGGCACCAGGTCGTGGGTGGAGAGCTTGCTCCTGCTGTCACCGACCCAGGCGTGCGGCAGCCGCGTTCCGGGCCAGGTCGACGGCTCGTAGTACAGCTCGGGATCCCGTGAGGGGGAGGGCCGCTCACCGCCGTCCGCGACCACCGCGCTGGACACGTACGACTGGCCCATCTCCACGCCGTGAGCGTTGAACTCGTAGTTCTTCAGCTCCATGGCCTCCCGCACGGCGGCGCGCTTGGCGGCCCCCGCGAGGCTGCTGGACTTGCGCTCCTCGATGCGCGCGTCCATCTCGCCCGCGGACTGAGAAGCGTCGAGCCCGAGCGCCTCGAAGAGAGCGCCGAACTCGCGAGCGGACTTGTTGGCCCGCGTCACGATCTGGCGCGCCACCGGGGCCCGTTCGTCGGAATAGGTCTCCAGCAACGAAGAGCCGGCCTGTCCGTTGAGGACCAGAGCGAGCTTCCACGCCAGGTTGTAGGAGTCCTGGATCGAGGTGTTGGACCCGAGCCCGTTGCTCGGCGGATGCTTGTGCACGGCGTCCCCGGCGCAGAACACCCGGCCGCGCTGCAACCGCGTGGCGTACTGCTCGTTGTTGCCCCACAACGAGATCCCGGTGATCTCCGCGTCGAGCGCCGGATCGCCGACGAGGTTGCGCACGATCTGCAACGCGTCGTCGTTGCTCACCTCGGGCACGCCCTGCGCGAGGTCGAAGCCCCAGACGATCAGCCACTCGTTCCACGGCCGGACCATCCGCACGAGCCCGGCGCCGATCCCGCCGACGTTCGCACCGGGCTGGATCACCCAGTACAGCACCGAAGGCCGGTGCCGGCAGAGTTCGGAGAGGTCGGCCTTGAAGGTGATGTTCATGGACCCGGCGACGTCCATCTGGCCCTCGTAGGGAAGGTCCAGGTCGGCGGCCACGGCGGACCTCGCGCCGTCCGCGCCGATCAGGTACTTGGCACGGATCGTGTACTCGGTCCCGGTCAGCCGGTTGAGCACCCGCACGGTCACACCGTCGGAGTCCTGCGTGTGCCCCAGGTACTCGGTGCTGAACTGGGTCTGCGTGCCGCGTGCGGTGGCGTTGCGGACGAGGATCGGCTCCAGGTAGGTCTGCGGGATGTCGCAGTTGAGCGACGGCGACGCGAGCACGTGATCGGCGTGCCGGGCGGGGTGGTTGCCCCAGGTGAGGATGCGGCCGATCTCCTCACCGGTGATCGAGGTGCAGAACACCGTGTCGCCGATCAGGTGGTGCGGCGTGGCGTCGGCGAGCACCTGGTCCTCGATGCCGACGTCGCGGAAGATCTCCATCGTGCGCTGGTTGGTGATGTGCGCGCGAGGGGTGTTCGCGGTCCACCGGTACTTCGTGATCATGATGTTCGGAACGCCCAGAGTGGACAGGAACAGCGCTGCGGAGGCCCCGGCCGGACCCGATCCCACGATCAGCACATCGGTCTCGACCACTGTGCTCGCCGGCGGGGACGTGTCGGTGAGACCGTCGTGGAAAGTCACCATGACGGAACGGTGACAGTCCTGTGTCACCATGAGGGCCGTGCGCCCGCACGTGGCGGAAACAGGCAAAAACTCAGGACCGCAGCGCCGCCCGGTCCTGCCGGGGCGTCACCCCGAACCGTGCCCGGTAGGTGCGGGAGAAGTGCGCCTGCGACGCGAAACCGGTGCGTGCCGCGACCTCGGCGAGCGTGATGGGCTCGACGAGCAACTGCCGGGCCGCGTCGAGCCGAGCGTTCAGGATCGCCTGCGGCACGCTCTGCCCGGACTTCGCGAACAGGCGCGACAGGTGACGTTCGGAGTACCCGATGGCGGCGGCGATCCGGAGCGCGCACAGCTCCGGTTCGTGCAGGTGGGCGACGATGAAGGCGTGGGCAGCCGCCAGGTCCGCGGACGGGGTGCGGGCGCCGAGCAGCGTGTCGAGCAGGTCTGCGGCGGTGTGCTCCAGCCCGTCCCAGTCGGCGGGGCCGCGCAACGCGCCCGACAGCGCGCTCACCAACGCTTGTGCGTGCGCGTTGTCCCGGAAACTGAACACCTGAGGCCGCACGGGTCCCCGCCGCGGTGCCTTCAGCACGAGCTCGGTGAGGCCGTCCGAGAACTCGCGCCGGAACGGCTGGTCCCCGTCCAGCACGAGCGCTTGACCGGGGACGACCAGCTCACGGCCGCCCCGGTGCTCGAAGCGGCTTTCCCCGGCCAGCGAGAAGTAGACGACCACACCGTCGGCCGGGTGCTCGGCGATCTGCCGGACGTCCCGTTCGACGGCGTGCGGCGACCCGCTCACCCGCGCCACCTGCAGGCGGGGCAGCGTCAGGTTCACCTCGGTGCCGTCGAACGGACGATCAGTCGTGACGCGCAGCCCCACCAGGGCGCGGGCGTTGTGCTCCTCCCACCCGGTCAGCCTGCGTGAACCGGGCAGGTCGTGCGTCCGGAACCTGGTCAGGCCGGGCGGGTGCACGAGTGCCATCCGTTCACGGTAACCCGAGTTCAGGCCCGGACCGCGAAGTGCGGTTCCGCCGCCTCCAACCGGGGTGCGGGGATTCCCAGCCGGCGCGTCTCCGCCAGGGCGTCCCGGCAGATCACCCGCGGCTCCTCGGCGTCAGGGTCGGAGTGCGCCTTGAAGCTCAAGCGGGCCGGCGGGAAACGAGCGGTCAGCAAGGCGAACACGGACGCCGTCAGCCAGGCCGGCGCGCGGAGGAACAGTGTGCCGCGCCGCAGGTCGACGCCGCGTGCCTCCAGGAGCGGCAGAAGCTCGCGGCCGGCCAGAATCGCCTCGCGCAGGTCGTGCCGGCGTCCTGCCAGGTCGGCCAGCGAGCCCAGCCTCAGGCCCTGCGAGTGGATGCCCGCGTCCGACACGAAGTGGATCAGCAGCCAGTCGCGGAAGCGGGGCTCCTCCCTGATCCGGAACCCGGCCTCGCGAAACACCTGGCGCACGGCTCGTTCCCTGTCCGTCAGCGTGCCGATCGTGCCGAAGACGGCCAACGGCATCAGCATCCCGCGCAACACGCCGTCCTTGCCGAAACCGCCGCCTGCCAGCGGAAAGCCCCAGGCGACCTGGTCGAGCGGGAGGGCGCCGATCGCGTCCGCCGGCTCGGCCCAGATGTTGCCGGAGAGCAGCACCGTCGCCTTGCCGATGCGCGGTGCCAGGAAGTTCGCCGCCTCCGTCAGGCGATGGTGCCCCACGCTCAGCACGATCAGGTCGAAGTCGTGGTCCGCCGCCAGCTCCTCGCGGTAGCGCACCGGCCACTTCTCGACGACGGGCCGTCCGCGGATCCGCCGCCGCGTGTCGATCAGGTCGAGGTCGATCGTCGGCCCGTACTCCGCCGCGCGGCCGGGCCGGACGTAGAACTCGACGTCGTGCCCGGCCCGTTCCAGAGCCCATCCGTACACGGTGGCGATCACGCCTCGGCCGAACATCAGGATCTTCACACGGCACCTCGTGAGCTACGATGAAACGGAGGCTGTCTCCACTTCTGAAAATATGGAGATGGTCTCCGTTTGTCAACCACGAGGGAGCGCATGAACGCCGCCAAACCGCTACGCGCCGACGCCCTGCGCAACAGGGAGGCACTGCTGGCCAAGGCACGGGAGGTCTTCGACGCCGGGGAGTTCTTCGACCTGCGCTTCGACGACTTCGCCCGCCTGGCGGGCGTGGGCACCGGCACGCTGTACCGCCACTTCCCCACGAGGGAGGCGCTGGCCGAGGCGGTCTACCACGAGGAGGTCGTCGCACTGTGCGACCGGGCTCGCCGGTTGCAGGCCACGTCACCCGCGCGGGAGGCGTTGGCGACCTTCCTCCGCGACTTCGTGGACTACCTGCAACAACACCACGGCCTGGCCCGGACGCTGGCCACGCTCATGACCACCGGCTCCGAGGCGCTCGCCGAAGGCGGCAGGGCGCTGGAACAGGCCGTCACCGACCTGGTGGCCGCTGCCGTCGAGGAGGGCACCGTCCGAGGCGACGTGGGGGCCGGCGCCGTCATGATGGCGCTGCACGGCATCGGCGCGGCCCACGACCGGCCTGACTGGAGGGCTGAGGCCGACGGCGTCATCACCCTCGTCCTGGACGGGCTGCGCAGGTGAGAACGACGTCTACCGCGGGTCCCAGCCGAGCACGCTGAACGACTCCCCGGCCAGGTAACCGGCGATCCCGGCGGCGGGGTAGGGGATGATGTGGGCGGGCAGCGCGTCGAGCCCGAACCACCGCACCTCCGAACACTTCTCCGGCTCGCGGTTCTGCGGTTCGCCACTCCAGCGCCGCACCTCGAAGTACAGGCCGAGCCGCGGTTCCACACCGAACCCGTTGGCGTGCGACGTGTGCACGAGCCGCAGGTCGCCGGGATCGATCCGCACCCCGATCTCCTCCGAAGCCTCGCGCACGGCGGCGGCGAGCACGGACTCGCCCGCGTCGAGCTTGCCGGACGGCAGGTGCCAGAGTCCGTCGAACCGAGGGTCGGGGTCGCGCCGCCGGGTGAGCAGCACCTCGCCGTCGCGGACGAGCAGAACGTGGGCGTCGATCAGGTGCCGGTCGGCCATGCGCTCACCGTAAATGATCTGCGTCGGGCCCCGGGGTCGTGGCACGATCGTGCCATGACAGCCTTCGCGACCCCCGAAGACATCGCCGGCCGCACCGCCGCTGCCACCGAAGCCGCCGTCGCCGCCGGTCGCGAACTCGGCCTGGAGATCACCGAGGGCAAAGTCCTCTACGAACTGTTCTCCGTCGTCGTGCACCTCGCGCCGTCCCCGGTCGTGGCCCGCATCCCGACCGTCCTGCCGCACACCACGACGCTCGAAAGCCTGGCCCAGCGCCAGCAACAGGAGCTCGACGTCGCTCAGTGGCTGCACGACCAGGGCACCCCGGTCATCCCGCCGAGTCCGCTCGTCGAGCGCAAACCGGTGCAGCGCGACGGTTTCTCCATCACGTTCTGGCCGTTCACCGCCGAGGACAAGTCCCAGGAACCGGACTACGTCAGGAACTCCGAGCTCACCGCCGACCTGCACAAGGCCCTCAGGGACTACCCGGGCGAGCTCGACTTCCTGTCGTCGGCGGAACCGCGGTTCGTGCGGGAAGGCCTGGAAAGGCTTGAGGGCCTGGACATCGTCACCGCGGAGGACCTGCGGAGGGCACGCGCCGAGTGGGAGGTGCTGGAGCCGCTCGTCAGCTCCCAGGCCGAGTTCCAGGCGAAGTTCCCCGGCATCGACCTGCAGCCCGTCCACGGCGACTCGCCGCCCGCGAACATCTTCGCGAGCACCGAGGGCCCGCTGTTCTCCGACTTCGAACTGATCACGTACGGCCCGGTCGAGTGGGACCTGGGCGGTCTCGGCCCGGAACACCACGCCGCCTACGACCGGGGCGCCACGAAGAACGGCCTGCGCACGATCGACGAGGAGGTGCTCAGGTTCGTCAACGCCGTCGGCGCGATCCGGGTGATCGCCTACCTGTCGGTCGCGGACCAGTTGCCCGCCATGGTCGACTTCATGCAGCCGTTCATCAACCAGTGGCGGGACACCGACTTCTACGCGCGGTGACCACGAAGGTCGGTGATCACCGCGCTACGCGTGAGCGGCCGCCCGATCTCCTAGCCAGGCAACGATTTCCTCGGCGGGCAACGGCTCGCTGAGGAAATACCCCTGCACCACGTCGCACCCGGCCGCGGCCAGCGCCGTCCAGGTGTCCTGGTCCTCCACGCCCTCCGCGACGGCCTGCAGTCCGAAGTTGCGGGCCAGCGCCACCAGGGCGTGCACGATCGCGCTGTCGCCGGCGTCGGTGCACATGTGCGTGACGAACGACCGGTCGAGCTTCATCTCGTGCACCCGCATGCTGCGCAGGTACGAAATGGACGAGTAGCCGGTGCCGAAGTCGTCGATGGACAGCCGCACGCCCAGTTCGGTCAGGCCGCGCAACACCTCCACCGCGCGGTCCGGGTCCGAGATGATCGCGGACTCGGTGATCTCCAGCGTCAGCAAGCGCGCAGGCAGGCCGTGGCGCTTGATCAGGTCGGCCACGTCGCCGGGGAACTCGGTGTGGTGCAGGCAGGCCGCGCCCACGTTCACCGAGACCGGCACCTCCCAGCCCGCGTCCTGCCACGTGCGGCACTGGCGCAGTGCCGCGTCGATCACGTAGCGGGTCAACGGTTCGATGAGGCCGTTCTCCTCGGCGATCGGGATGAACTCGTCGGGACGCACGAGCCCGCGCGTCGGGTGCTGCCAGCGGGCCAGGGCCTCGACACCGCACACCGCGCCCGTGTCGGCCAGCGCCTTGGGCTGGTAGTGCAGGAACAGCTCGCCGCGGTCGATCGCGTGCCGAAGCTCCGTCACCGCGGTGAGGTGCGCTGCGCCGCGTTCGTGCAGGCGTGCGTCGTACACGGCCACGCCGGACTTCTCGCGCTTGGCCGCGTACATCGCGATGTCCGCGTGCCGCAGCAGTTCGTGGCCGTCGCCCGAGTCCGACGGGCACAGCGCCACGCCGACACTGCCCGCTATCTCCAGCTCCAGGCCCTCCAGCGTCACCGGCATCGCCAGTGCCTGCAGGATCTTCTCCGCGACCATGCCCGCGTTCTCCGCCGAGCCGACACCGGGCAGCAGCACGGCGAACTCGTCGCCGCCCAGCCGTGCCACCAGGTCCGTGTCGCGCACCGCCCACGACAGGCGGTTCGCCACCTGGCGCAGCAGCAGGTCGCCGGTGTGGTGCCCGAGCGAGTCGTTGACCTCCTTGAACCTGTCGAGGTCCACGATCAGCAACGCCAGCGGCTCGTCCTTCTTGCGCGCCTTCTCCACGGCCAGGTCCATCCGGCGCGCGAGCAGCGTGCGGTTGGCCAGCCCGGTCAGGGCGTCGTGGTGCGCCTCGTGCTCGTTCTTGGCCGCCTGGCGCAGTATTTTGCGGCGATAGCCCAGCAGCACCCCGCCGAACAGCACCACCAGGATCGCGTCCAGCACGAACGCCACGATCTGGGCGATCCGCAGCCAGGAGTTCTTCTCGTCCGCGGCACGCATGTACTCGGTGGTGTCGAGGCGCTTGGCCCCGACCGTCGAGGAGATCTGGCGCCGCAACGACGAGTGCGCGAGCAGGGCCTGGTCGGACTGCAGCGGGTCGGGGCCGGCGATCACCTTGCGCAGGATGTCCGTCGTCTGGTCGTAGAACGGCAGCAACCGGGACGCCACGGCGGCGTCGGACGGGGTGCCGCTGGTGCGCAGCCACTCCAGATCGGCGCGCGCGGACCCGGCGGAGTTCTCCAACGGCTGGACGGTCTGCTCGGTTCGCGAGAGCTGGAGATCGCGCAACGCGTTGTCGGCGACCTCGATGTGTTCCAGCACGCGGCTCCACCGCTCGCTGGTGTTGTTGAGCTCCCGCACGTACGCGGTCGTGTCCTGCGCGCTGACGCTGCTCCACAGCGACAGGCCGGCCAGGGCGAGCAGCCCGACCGTCAGCCCTGCCGTCGCCACCCTCGCGGTGCCGCGGCCTTCCCAAAAGCTCACCGTGCCTGCTCCAACGGTCGCACCCAACTCGCCGGATCCTCGACGAAGCTGTCGATCTGAGGCTGGAAGTAGTCCCTGCGCGCCTTCTCCGACTCCTGCCGGTGCAGGATCTGGTCGAGGTTCCCGGTGGTCACCGTCAGCCCTGGCGTCTCGATCCAGCCCTCCGGCAACGTCGCGCCGTCCTTCGCGTGCCTGGCGAGCAGCCAGCCGGCGACGGCGCCCTTGAGATAGTGCTCCGGCGAGATCGTCGCGACCATCGCGCCGTCCCGCACCGCCTGCAACGTTCTCGGGTCGACCCCGAAACCGCCCACCAGCCACCTCGCCGACTTCTCCGTCTTGAGTGCCGCGAGGCTCACTCCATCGCAGTCGCCCGTACCAACGAACGCGAGTGCGTCGGGGTTCGCCGCCACGAGACGTTTCCACGCGTCCCGATTCGCGACGTCGTCACGTTGCGTGTCGAACGGGCCCAGCACCACTACCCCCGGTAGCTTTTCGGCGAATCGGCCCCGGATTCCCTCAGCCCGGTCGTCGAACCCGGCGAGTCCAGGAGCCGTGTTTCCCAGCACCACTGTTCCGGTCGCGTCCGGAGGCAATCGGCGCATCAACTCGTCAGCCAGCTTTTCGCCGAGTTCGTAGTCGTCGTTACCGATGTGCAGTTTCACGCCGGAACTCGCGGTGAGCCGCATGTCCACACCGACCACGGCCACGTGCTGCGTGAGTGCCTCACCGATGGACGGCGCCATCAGCGCGGGTTCGGACGTCGCCACGGCGATTCCGCCTCGTGCCGCCATCGCCAAATCCCGGAACAACTCGACTTCCTTGTGCCCGTCCTGTCCGGGAGGGCCCGTGACCGTCGCGCTGACCCCGCCGATGCGGCCGACGCCCTCGTGAAAGCCGCTGGTCATCTCCTGGGCGAACGAACCACCTGTGCGCTTGACCACGAAACCGACGTGCGGCAACGCCTCCGACTCCGCTGCCGCACCGCAGCTCGCCAGCAGCACCAGACCCAGCACCAGCGCCGCAGCTCGCATGGATGACCTCGGGCTCGCTCGACCTACGGGTGATTGATCTCCAGAGCGGCCGATGCTACATCGCTTGGACCCAACCGGGATAACGCCTGCCAATACCGGGAAGCGCTTTCACGTTGGGCAACCGTCAGGCGGGTTCGTACCCGAGGTTCGGGCGCAGCCACTGCTCGACTTCGGCGAGCGGCTTGCCGTACCGCGTCGCGTAGTCCTGCACCTGGTCGCGGCCCAGCCGCCCGACGGTGAAGTACTTCGCGCCGGGGTGCTGGAAGATCAGGCCGCTCACGCTCGCCGCCGGGTTCATCGCGAACGATTCAGTGAGCGAGACCCCGATTTCCTCCGCGCCCAGCAGGTCGAACAGCTCCCGTTTCACGGTGTGGTCGGGGCAGGCCGGGTAACCCAGGGCGGGGCGGATGCCGCGGAACTTCTCCGCGTGCAGGTCGGCGAGTTCGGGCTGGGCGTCCGGCTCGAACCAGTCGCGCCGGGCCCGCAGGTGGATCCACTCGGCGAACGCCTCGGCGAGCCGGTCTGCCAGCGCCTTCACCATGATGGCGCGGTAGTCGTCGTTCTGGGCCTCGTACTTCGCGGCCAGCTTCCCGGCGCCGAGGATCGTCACCGCGAACCCGCCGATGTGGTCGCCCTCGGGAGCCACGTAGTCGGACAGGCAGCGGTTCGGGCGCGACAGCGGCTTCTTGGTCTGCTGGCGCAGCATCGGGATCCGCACGCCGTTGTCGAGCAGGATGTCGTCGCCTTCGGAATGCGCGGGCCAGTACCCGTACACGCCCTTTGCCTCGAACAATTCGCCGGCGACGATTTCGTCGAGCAACTCGGTCGCGTCCTCGTACAGTTCGCGCGCCACCGGCTGTTCGAGGATCGCCGGGAACTTGCCTTTCAACTCCCAGGCGAGGAACAGGAACGTCCAGTCGATGAACTCGCGCAGTTCACCCAAAGACGGTGTCATCAGGCGAGTACCGGTGAACTGAGGAGTCGGCAGATCGGAGAAATCGACCTCCTCCCGATTCGCCCGCGCCGCTTCGAGCTTGAGCAACGGCACCGACTTGCGGTTCTCGTGCTGTTCGCGCAACCGGGCCTGCTCCGCGCGGTTCGTGAGGTTCAGCTCATGTGCGCGCTTGCCGTCGAGCAGGTCGGAGACGACGCCGACGACCCGGGACGCGTCGAGGACGTGGATGACCGGCTCGTCGTAGACCGGCGCGATCTTCACGGCGTTGTGCTGCTTCGAGGTCGTCGCCCCGCCGATCAGCAACGGCAGCTTCATGCCGCGCCGCTGCATCTCCTCGGCGACCGAGACCATCTCGTCGAGCGACGGCGTGATCAGCCCGGACAGGCCGATGACGTCGGCGTGCTCCTTGATCGCCGTGTCGAGGATCTTCGCGGCCGGCACCATCACGCCGAGGTCGATCACCTCGTAGTTGTTGCAGCCCAGCACGACGCCGACGATGTTCTTGCCGATGTCGTGGACGTCGCCCTTGACCGTGGCGAGCACGACCTTGCCGTTGCCCCCGGCCGTGGCCTTGGGCTCGGCGTCCATGAACGGCTCCAGGTACGCGACCGCGCGCTTCATCACGCGGGCGCTCTTCACGACCTGCGGCAGGAACATCTTGCCCGCGCCGAACAGGTCGCCGACGATCTTCATACCGTCCATCAGCGGGCCCTCGATGACGTCCAACGGACGCGGGAGGGACGCGCGGGCCTCCTCGGTGTCCTCTTCGATGAAGTCGACGACGCCGTGCAGGATCGCGTGCTCCAGCCGCTTCGCGACCGGGGCCTCGCGCCACGACAGGTCGACGACGCGCTTCTGGCCGGGGCCCTTGACGGTCTCGGCGTGCGTGACGAGCCGGTCCGTCGCGTCCTCGCGGCGGTTGAAGATGACGTCCTCGACCAGTTCCAGCAGGTCGGCCTTGATGTCCTGGTAGACGACGAGCTGACCGGCGTTGACGATGCCCATGTCCAGGCCTGCCTGGACGGCGTGGAACAGGAACGCCGAGTGCATGGCCTCGCGGACGACGTCGTTGCCGCGGAACGAGAACGACAGGTTCGAGATGCCGCCGCTGATGCGGACTCCCGGACATCGCTCCTTGATCCGCGGCAGGGCGTCGATGAACGCCCTGGCGTACCCGTTGTGCTCCTCGATGCCGGTCGCCACGGCGAGCACGTTCGGGTCGAAGATGATGTCCTCGGCCGGGAAGCCGACCTTCTGCGTGAGCAGGTCGTAGGCGCGGCCGCAGATCTCGACCTTGCGGTCGGCCGTGTCGGCCTGGCCCTGCTCGTCGAACGCCATCACGACGACACCGGCGCCGTAGTCGCGGATCGTGCGGGCCTGCCGCAGGAACGGCTCCTCGCCCTCCTTGAGGCTGATCGAGTTGACCACGCCCTTGCCCTGCACGCACCGCAGGCCGGCCTCCAGCACGGTCCACCGGGAGCTGTCGATCATCACCGGGATGCGGGCGATCTCCGGTTCGGTCGCGATGAGGTTCAGGAACGTCGTCATCGCCTGCTCGCCGTCGAGCAGGTCGGCGTCCATGTTGACGTCCAGCAGGTTCGCGCCGCCGCGCACCTGGTCCAGCGCCACGGTGAGCGCGGCGTTGTGGTCGTCGGACTCGATCAGCCTGCGGAACTTCGCCGAGCCGGTGACGTTGGTGCGCTCACCGATCATCACGAACCCGGTGTCGGGGCCGATCTCGAACGTCTCCAGGCCGCTGTAGCGGGTGGTGTGGCGGGGCTTGACCACCTCGCGCGCGTCAGTGCCGCGCACGGCGTCGGCGATGGCCTTGATGTGCTCGGGAGTGGTGCCGCAGCAGCCGCCGACGACGTTGACGATGCCCTTGCCCGCGAAGTCCTTCAGCAGGGCGGCGGTCTCGTCCGGGGTCTCGTCGTAGCCGCCGAACGCGTTGGGCAGACCGGCGTTCGGGTGGCAGGCCACGTAGGTGTTCGCGAGCCGCGCCAGGTCGGCGACGTGCGGGCGCATCTCCTCGGCGCCCAGCGAGCAGTTCACGCCGACGATCAGCGGTTCGGCGTGCGCGATCGAGTCCCAGAACGCCTCGACGGTCTGGCCCGACAGCGTGCGGCCGGACAGGTCGACGATCGTGACCGAGATCCACAGCGGCAGGTCGGGCGCGACCTCGCGGGCCGCGGCGATGGCGGCCTTGCAGTTCAGGGTGTCGAAGATCGTCTCGATCAGCAGCAGGTCGACGCCGCCCTCGTGCAGCGCCGCGATCTGCTCCGCGTAGGAGGCCTTGACCTGCTCGAACGTGACGGCGCGGAACGCGGGGTCCTCGACCTTGGGCGACAGGGAGAGCGTGACGTTGAGGGGGCCGACGGAGCCCGCGACGAACCGGCCGCCGAACTCGTCCGCGGCCTGGCGGGCGAGCCGCGCGCCGGCGATGTTCATCTCGCGGACGCGGCTCTCCAGCCCGTAGTCGGCCTGGCCGATCGAGGTGGCGGTGAACGTGTTGGTGGTCGTGATGTCCGCGCCCGCCGCGAGGTACTGCCGGTGCACGTCGAGCACCAGGTCCGGGCGGGTGAGGTTGAGCAGGTCCGGGTCGCCGGCGACGTCGGGCACGTGGCCCTCGTACTCGTCGCCGTAGTAGTCCTGCGGCGAGAGCCTGGCTTGCTGGAACATCGTGCCCCATGCGCCGTCCAGCACTGCGATTCGCTGGTCCAGCAGGGATTTGAGTCCACTCACGCGCGCTCCCGAAAGGTCCGGAAGCGCCCTTGTCCGTGGTAGAACGAAGCCGAGCGTGGCAGGCGTCCGGCCCGTTGCAGCGCTTCTCGGTTTCACTTTAAAGGCTACCAATCTAGCCCATTCACCAGGAACTCGTCTCACTCCATAGGATGGCCGCTGTGACCGGAGAACGCGCGTTGGTGCTGGGTGGTGGTGGAGTCACCGGAATCGCCTGGGAGACCGGGATTCTGCACGGACTTGCCGAACAGGGCGTCGACCTGACGGACGCCGACCTCTTCGTGGGGACGTCCGCCGGATCGGTGGTGGCCGCCGAACTGGCGGGCGGTGGCGTGCTCGCCGACCTGTACGCGGGTCAGCTGTTGCCGCCGGACGGGGAGATTCCCGCCCGTCTCACCTCGTGGATGGTCGTCAGATACGCGCTTTCCTACGTGATGCCGGGGTCGCCCGCGCGGAAGCGGGCGCGTCTGGGGCGTGCCGCGGTGAAGGCCCGCACCCCGTCCGAGGAGTCGCGGCTCGCGGTGTTCGACTCTCGACTGTCCATTAAGGACTGGCCGGAGCGTGCGCTCAAGGTCACCGCCGTGGACGTGGAGAACGGGAAGTTCGTGGCGTTCGACCGGGACAGCGGGGTGCCGCTGGTGAAGGCGGTGGCGTCGAGCTGCGCGGTGCCGCTGGTGTGGCCGCCGGTCAGCATCAACGGCAGCCGGTACATGGACGGCGGCATGCGGTCCGTGGCGAACGTCGATCTCGCGGCGGGTTACGAGCGGGTCGTGGTCATCGCTCCGTTGACCCGATCGGCCAGTCCGGCCGCGACGCCCGGCGCGCAGGCGGCGAAGCTCGGGGTGCCGTCGATCGTGGTGAGTCCCGACAGCGCGGCCCTGGCCGCCATCGGCTCGAACCTGCTGGACCCTGCCAAGCGCAAACCCGCTGCTGAGGCGGGGTACGCGCAGGCCGTTTCGATCGCTGCGGCCGTCCGGAAGGTCTGGCAGTAGTTTCCGCAACCGGTTTCGGTCCCGATGACCGGTCCACACCTCTTGTTCAAAGTTGACCGCCCGCCTAAGGTCGCCGCAATTGCCCCTTTAGGCAGGTTTGTTAACCAATTGACTGAGGTGGTTGTGGACAGACGAGCGGCGTTAGCTGCGGTCAGTGCGGTCGGGCTCGTGATTGGTCTCCTGGTGGCGGGGACGACCAGTGCGACGGCGGCGGATCCACTGGTCTCGCAGGGCAAGACGGTCACGGCGTCCTCCGTCGAGGGCGCTGGGCTGGAGGCGGCGAAGGCCGTGGACGGCAGCACGACGACCAGGTGGGCGTCGGCGGAGGGCAGTGACTCCGAGTGGCTGCGGGTCGACCTCGGTGTGTCGCACGCGGTCAGCCGGGTGCGGCTGAACTGGGAGGCCGCGTATGCCAGGGGTTACCGCGTGCAGACCTCGCCGGAGGGTTCGGCGTGGACGGACGTGTTCTCGACCAGCGCCGGTGACGGTGGTGTCGACGACCTGACCGTGTCCGGTGCCGGTCGGTACGTGCGGGTTCTCGGCACGGCACGCGGTACCGCGTGGGGCTACTCGCTGTGGGAGGTCGAGGTCTACGGCGTGGCCGGCGGCACACCGCCGACGACGACCACGACCACTCCGCCCTCGAACGGTCTCGGCTACGCGTTCGGCAGCCGGCAGACCTCGTACGCGGCGGGTGTCCTGCGTCCCTCCGGGTCGACGTCCACTTTGGACGCCGCGGTCGTGGATTATTACCAGCGCTGGAAGTCCGCCTTCGTCCGGCAGAACTGCGGCAACGGCTGGTATCAGGTGATCTCGCCCGATGCCGATCACCCGTACGTCGCCGAGGCGCAGGGCTACGGCATGGTCGTCGTCGCCACGATGGCCGGCGCCGACCCGGACGCGAAGAAGATCTTCGACGGCCTGGTGAAGTGGAAGATCGACCACCCGTCCTCGATCAACCGCGATCTGCTCGCGGCCGAACAGGACGTGAACTGCCGCAGCGTCAACGGCGGCGACGGCGCCACGGACGGCGACATGGACGTGGCCTACGGGCTGCTGCTCGCCGACCGGCAGTGGGGCAGCGCGGGCACCTACAACTACAAGCAGCTGGCGATCCGGCACGTCAACGCGATCAAGGCCAGCGAGGTCAACCCGTCGACGAACCTGCTCAAGCTCGGCGACTGGACCAGCTCGGGCGACCAGTACTACTACCTCTCGCGGTCGTCGGACTGGATGGTCGATCACTTCCGGGCGTTCCGGAAGGCGACGGGTGACGCGGCGTGGGACACGATCCGGTCCGCCCACCAGAACCTGATCTCGACGTTGCAGCAGAACTTCGCGCCGAACACCGGCCTGCTGCCGGACTTCGTGGAGAACACGAACTCACTCCCGCGCCCGCCCGCGGGTCAGGTGCTGGAGGACGTCAACGACGGCAAGTACTGGTGGAACGCCTGCCGCGTGCCGTGGCGGATCGGCGCGGACGCGGTGACCAGTGGCGACTCGGCGTCCCTGGCGGCGGCCCGCAAGCTCAACACGTGGGTGAAGTCCAAGGCGGGCAACAACCCGAACAACATCGGCATGGGCTATCAGCTCAACGGCACGCAGATCTCCGGTGGCAGCGCCGCCGCGTTCTTCGCGCCGTTCGCCGTGGTGGCCGCGACCGATCCGGGCAGTCAGGCGTGGCTGGACGCGTTGTGGACGAAGATGCTGCAGACGCCGATCGACGGCAGCAGCTACTTCTCGGCGAGCATCCAGCTCCAGGTGATGATCACGGTGACCGGCAACCACTGGGTGCCCTGACCGGCACTGTCCGATCGCGCAACAACGGTCTATACCTCTTGTTCAGGGGGTCTGACCTGCATAGCGTCGCCAACCACTCGCATTGACAGCTTTGTTAACCAATTGCTGGAGGCGGTCGTGGGCGGCAGAACAATGGCGTTCGGGGCGGCCGGGCTCGTGCTCGGCCTCCTCGTCGCGGGAACGACCATCGCATCAGCGGCGGACCCTCTGGTCTCCCGCGGCAAGGCGGTGACGGCCTCTTCGATCGAGGGGTCGGGATTCGAGGCCGCGAAGGCGGTCGACGGCAGCACGTCGACCCGCTGGGCCTCGGTGGAGGGGCACGACCCGGAGTGGCTGCGGGTCGACCTCGGCTCGGCGCACGCGATCAGCCGGGTGAAGCTGAGCTGGGAGGCCGCGTACGCCAAGTCGTACCGCGTGCAGACCTCGCCGGACGGTTCGGCGTGGACCGACGTGTACTCGACCAGTACCGGTGACGGCGGCACCGACGACTTGACGTTGTCCGGTTCCGGACGATATGTCCGTGTCTACGGCACCGCGCGCGGCACCGCCTACGGCTACTCGTTGTGGGAGCTTGAGGTGTACGGCGTGGGCGGCGGCAACCCGCCGACGACGACCACCCCGCCCACGACCACCACGACTCCGCCCTCGAGCGGCCTCGGCTATCCGTTCGGCAGCAGGCAGACCCCGTACGCGGCGGGCGTCCTGCGGCCGTCGGGCAGCACGTCCACTTTGGACGCCAAGATCGTCGACTACTACCAGCGCTGGAAAGCCGCGTTCGTCAAGCAGAACTGCGGCAACGGCTGGTACCAGATCATCTCGCCGGACGCGAAGTTCCCGTACGTGGCCGAGGCGCAGGGCTACGGCATGGTGATCACCGCGCAGATGGCGGGTGCCGACCCGGACGCGAAGAAGATCTTCGACGGCCTGCTCAAGTACAAGCTCGCCCACCCGTCGGTCAACAACCCCGACCTGCTGGCCGCCGAGCAGGACACCGCCTGCAAGAGCGTCAACGGCAGCGACAGCGCCACCGACGGCGACATGGACACCGCCTACGGCCTGCTGCTCGCCGACAAGCAGTGGGGCAGCAGCGGGACCTACAACTACAAGCAGATCGCCGTGAAGAACGTCAACGCGATCAAGAAGAGCCTGATCAACCCCACCACGAACCTGCTCCTGATGGGCGACTGGTCCGGCCCGGACGACAGCAGGAAGTACTACGGCTCCCGGTCGTCGGACTGGATGGCCGACCACTTCAGGGCGTTCCGCAACGCGACCGGCGACTCGGCGTGGGACACGATCCGTGCCAAGCACCAGGACCTCATCGCCACGCTGCAGTCCAAGTACGCGGCGAGCACCGGCCTGCTGCCGGACTTCGTGCAGGACACCAACTCCACGGCCAAGCCCGCCGTCGGCAAGCTGCTCGAGGAGGACGCCACCGACGGCAAGTACTGGTACAACGCGTGCCGCGACCCGTGGCGCATCGGCGCGGACGCGGCGGTGACCGGCGACGGCAAGTCACTCGCCGCCGCCCGCAAGATGAACTCGTGGATCAAGGGCAAGACCGGCGGTGACCCGAACAAGATCGCGGTCGGCTACCAGCTCAACGGCACGCAGATCGACAGCGGCAGCGACGCGGCGTTCGTGGCCCCGTTCGCGGTCGCGGCGACGACGGATCCGGGCAGCCAGGCGTGGCTGGACGCGTTGTGGACCAAGATGGTGAACACGCCGATCGCCACGGACACGTACTTCGGCGCGAGCATCCAGCTGCAGGTGATGATCACGGTGTCCGGAAACCACTGGATCCCGTAGATCTTCGGGGTTTCAATGGCGCGATGGGGATCGCGAAAGCGCGTCGCATCGCGAGGCGGGCACACCAGGGGCAGCTCAGGTACGACAACGAGCTGCTCCTGGACCATCTGGAGCGGGTCGCCCGCGCCGTCGAGGAACGGGGCGGCGGGTGGGCGGCCCAGCAGGCGGCCTGGTTGTACGCCGTTCCCGCGACCGGGGTCGACCTCGTGCGCGAGGGCGTCCCCTGGCGGGTCGTGCGGGTGGTGGAAGCGCTGCGGTGTGCGCCAGACTGGTCGCCCCCGGCCTCAGCCCGAGTGCGGCACGACGAGGAACTGGTGCGCGAGGTGCTGGACGCGGACAAGCGTCGCGCTTGGCCGAAGAGCTCACCGGGACCTGTGGAGCCGTTGGACGCGAGCATGCTGCCGAAGTTGCTCGCCGACTACCGGCGCGAGGCCGGCCCCGACACGCACCGGATGATCTACGGCGTGCTCAGCACGCCCACCGGCCTGAACACCCCGGCGGTGGCCGAGATCGCCGAACAGTGGTGGGACTCGGAGAACGACTGGGAGGCCGCCGTCGCCGTGCTGGCCGCGCGCGGCGCCGGCCTGCTGGACCGGGAGCGGCTGCTGCACAAAGCGGCCGAAGGCGGTCCTCACGCGGCCAAGCTCGCGATCGAGAACCTGCGAGGTGAGGGCACCCCGGACGAGGTCGAGGTGCTGGGGTCGATCGTGCGCAGGCCGGAGCCTCAGTGGCGCTGGCTTCGTGCCGACGCGGCGGCCAGGCTCACCGCGATCGGCGGGGCGGCCGCGGAAGCCGCGTTGCGGGAACGCGCGTTCACCCCGTTGGACCCGCCTTGGCGCAACGACAGGTCCTGGTTGCACCGCAACGCAGCGAGCGTGACTCCCAGGCTGATCGAGGCTCTGTCCGATCCGGAGTGGAAGCACGAGGCTCCTCTCGCGCTGGGCCTGCTTCGCGTGGTGGAGGCCGTGGGGCCGTTGTGTGAGAGTGCGCGGACCGATGAGCTGCCCGTCCAGCAGATCCAGGCTCTGGGCAGGATCGGTTCTCCTGAGGCCGGGCCGACGCTCGTGGAACTGCTCGCACACGCCAGCGCGTGGGTGCGTGAAGAGGCGTTGCAGGCCCTGAGCCGGACCGGGGGCGCTGATGTGGTCGAAGTGGCGATGATGGCGTGCGACGACCCGGACGTGCGAGTGCGGGATCGGGCTGCGAAGGTGCTCGCCAAGCACGCCGACGGTCGTGCGGTGACAACGCTGATCCGTCTCTGCGACACCCGGCACGCCGCCGTGGCGGCCGACGCGCTGGCCCGCATCGGTGATCCTCGCGCGTTGCCCACGTTGTGGCACCTGTTCTTCCGGCATCCGGACAAGGCGGCTCGCCACGCGGCGGGACGAGGTCTGGCCCGCATCGAAGGCCCTCCGCAGTCGGGCTCCCTGCGCGATCCCCGAGTCGAGCGGGCGTACATGTGGTTGATCGGCCACAAGCCGGACTGGAACCGCACCGGCCTGATCGCCGGGGTCACGGCGACTGACGCGCTGGTGCGAGCCCGTGTCGCGGAGGCGCTCGGCCGCCTGCGTGATCCCTCAGGCGCCATGTACGTCAGGCTGCTGGTCGCCGACCCCGATCCGCGGGTGAGGTCGGTTGCGAGGGCCGCGCTGAGGCGACTCGCGGACTGAGGGGGGTGCCGGCGCGGCTCTGCTCGCCTAGGCCAGGGTGCGCAGGAAGGCGGGCCCGCCCTCCTCGGCGTTCAGTCCTTTCTCGACGAACGCGATGTTGTGGTGGAACGAGATCCCGCTGATGTTGCGCTCCAGATAGGAGCCCTCGCCGCGCGGATCGCGCACCTCGGCCTGGTTCAGACCGTCCACGAAGGACTTGAGCATCCCCATCGACGTGCCGGCGGTCGCCTCGGGATGGCCGCCCCAGCTCGGCCAGTACGCGGTTTGCAGGTCCTCCACGACGTAGATGCCGCCCGCCCGTACGTGCGGGAACAGCGCGTGGAACGAGGTCCGCACGTGCTCGTTGAGGTGGCTGCCGTCGTCGATGACCACGTCGAACGGGCCGAGTTCGCGGCCCAGCCGGTCGAGGAACTCCGCGTCGGACTGATCGCCCAGCACGGTCATGATCCGCGGGCCGGCGACGTTCTTGCGCGCGATGTCCAGGCCGTGCACGAGGCCGCGCCGGAAGTACCGCTGCCACATCCGCAACGAGCCGCCGCCGCGGTCGGGGTCGTCGTAGCCGCCGATGCCGATCTCGAGCACCCGCACGGGTTCGGTGCGCAGGCGGGCGAAGTGGCGGTCGTAGTGCTGCGTGTACCAGTGCAGGTCGCCCCACTTGTCCGAGCCGTGCTCCACGGCCAGCTCACCCAGGTCCCGGTGGGCGGGCCTGAGCGCGGACAGCAGCCCCTGAACCGACTCCGCGAGGCCCTTGCGGTCCTGGAACCACCCGCCGATCCCGCGCTCGTCGAGGCCGGGATCCGGGGTCGTGACGGCGAGGCTCGGCCACGGGCGTTCGTCGGTGCCGTACAGGCCGCGCACGGCGTCGGCGAGGTCGAGCGTGATCACGACCTCCGCGTCCGCGCACAGGTGGCGGGTGGTGCGGCCGTCGAAGCCGAGGTCGAGCCGGACGTCGTGCTCACCGATCTCCCGCAGGACCTCCCGGGCGACGGCCTCGGGGGTCAGCCTGCGGATCGTGTCGTCCAGCAGGTCGCGGCCTGCGGTGGCGGCCTGCATCAGCGGGGCGAGAACCGTCCACCGTGAGGTGTCGAACACTGAGGTCCCTTCATCTGGCTTGAGTCCGGCTTGAGCATGTCCGTTTTAGGATCGAACGCATGGGGATCCGACGAGTGTTGAGCATGATCTTGGCCGTGGGTCTGGTTGTGTCCGGTGCTGGATCGGCACAAGCGGGAGAGCGGCAGTTGTTGTACTACAACCACGCATGGGGAACGCTTGATCGCGTCACCGCGGACGCGGTCGAGCACTCGCGGTACCTCAAGGACTTCGCGAGCGTCGAGGTCCGCACCACGACAGGCGCGGACGGCAGGGTCTGGACGGGCCGTTACCTGCGCGGCCGCGAGACCTACCTGGAGATCTTCGGCATCGGTGACGTGCCGGGCCAGGACGGTGAACTGGGCTCCGCGGGCCTCGGGCTCTCGACCGAGCACGACGGTGACGTCGAGAAGCTCAAGGCCAGGCTGCGCGCCGCGGGTGAGAAGCCGATCGACTTCCTGCAGAGCCGCGACTTCGGCGACGGCAAGCCCGTGCCGTGGTTCGACTCGGTGTTCCTGATCGAGAGGTACGACAGGTTCGGCGCCTGGGCCATGGAGTACCGCGACGAGTACCTGGCCGACCCGCGCAGCAAGGTGGGTCCCGCGAAGTTCCCCGGCGACGTCACGCGTGAGCGGTACCTGCCGGACGCCTACAAGGACAAGATGATGCGGGACATCACGCTCATCCGCGTCGCCGTCACCGCCTCGGACCTGGCCGCCACCGTGCCGTTGCTGCGGGCAGGCGGGTTCTCGCTGCGGACCGGACCGGGCTCCGTCGTGGCCTCGCGCGGCGGCACCACGATGCGGTTCGACGAGGCACCGATGGGACAGACCGGGCTCAAGCGCGTCGAGTTCGACCTGAACCGCCCGGTCGCGCGGCACGTCGAGCGGCTGGGCACGTCCACGCTGGTCGTGGGTCCGGGCAAGCGCGCGGTCTGGACTTTCTGACACCCTGGTCCGGACGGACCAACGAACGGGGTGTCGGACGGGTGTCGCTGATCGGGCGGGATCGGGAACGGGAACGGCTGGTGGCGCTGGCGGAGGCCGGCGGGTCGCTGCTGATCGTCGGTGAGCCCGGCGTGGGCAAGTCGGCGCTGCTGTCCTGCCTCGACGGTCACCTGGTCGCGGGCGTCGAGGCCGAGCAGGACCTGCCCTACGCCGGACTGCACCAGGTCCTGCACCCGTTCCTCGATCTGTCCACTTTGCCCGGTGCACGGCGCGGCGCGCTGGAAGTCGTTCTGGGACTCGCCGACGGCCCCGCGCCACCCGTGCACCTCGTCGGGCTCGCCGCGCTGGAGGTGCTGAGCGCGGCACGGTCCGTCGTCCTGGTCGACGACGCGCACTGGCTGGACCAGGCGAGCCAGGACGTCCTCGGGTTCGTGGCGCGCCGCCTCACCGGCGCCGTTCTGGTGCTCGCCGCCAGGACCCCGGTTTTCGAGGGCGTGCCGACGCTCTTCCTGGCACCGCTGGATTCCCCGGCGTCCGTCGCGGTGCTCGACGCGGTCGCGCCCGGCCTGGATCCCGAACGCCGCTCGTGGGTGCTCGCCCAGGCGGCCGGGAACCCGTTGGCGCTCACCGAACTCCCGTTGGGCGGCAACTCTCTGCAGGAGACCTTCGCCGCCCGCGCCTCGACGTTGCCTGCCGACGTGCGGGCGTCCTTGCTCGCCTTGGCGCTCGGAGGCGGGTCCTCCGCGGATCTCGCCCCCGCCGTCGAGGCCAGGCTGGTCGACCGGGACGGTGCGTTCCGGCATCCGTTGATCAGGTCGGCGATCGTCGGTGCCGCAGGCCTTTCCGAACGCCAGGAGGCTCATCGCCGGCTCGCCTGGGCGACCGACGAGCCGGACCGGCGGGCGTGGCACCTGGCCGGCGCCGCGACCGGTGCCGACGAGAACGTGGCCTGCCTGCTGGAGAAGACCGCCGACCGGGCGCTCCGGCGTGGTGGCGCGGTGGCCGCTGTTCGTGCCCTGGAACGCGCTGCCGCCCTGGGTGACGGCGGTGAGCGCGCCCGGCGGTTGTTGCGGGCGGCCGAGCTGGCGGCGGAGGCGGGACGGCGCGACTACGTCGAGCGAATCCTGCTGGACGTGCGCGGCCTGGACCTCACGGCACGGGAGCGCGCGCTCGTGACGTGGTTGCCCACGGCGTTCGACGACGGCGTGAGCGAAGGTGTGGCGGGCCCCGGCGAACTGGTCGGGCTGGCCGAGTCCGTGGTGGCCGGTGGTGACGTCGAACTGGGCATGCGGATCTTCTGGAGCGTCGCGATGCGGTGCTTCTGGGTGGAGCCCGGAGCGGTTGTGCGGGAGCGGATCGCGGCCGTGGCGCGCAGGCTGCCGATCGACCCGTGCGACCCGCGCATGCTCGCGATGACGGCTTACGTGTGCCCGGTGCGGCAAGGGGACTCGGTGGTGGCCGGGCTGCGTGCGGTCCGCGGCGAGTGCGACGACCCCGCCACCCTCCGGCTGCTCGGCAGCGCCGCCCTCCAGGTCGGAGCGTTCGCCGACTCCGTCCGGTTCTCCCTTGCCGCCCAACGGGATTTCCGTGCGCAGGGCCAGTTCGGACTCCTCGCCAGAGCCCTCGCCGTCGAGGCCTGGAGCCGGACGCGCCTGGGCGACATCGCCGCCGCCGAACCCGCAGCCGAGGAGGCCGCCCGCCTCGCCGAGGAGACCGGCCAGCCGTACATGCGCGGACTGGCCGCGGCCGTCCAGGCCGAGATCGCCGCGCTGCGCGGCGAGTACGAGCGGTCGGCCGAACTGGCGGCCGTCGCCGAACGGATCGGGCTCGCGGCGGGCGCGCGCCCCGTCCTGGCCACCGTGCAGCTGGCCAGAAGCCTGGCCGCGCTCGGGGAAGGCCGTTACGCCGACGCGTTCGCCGCCGTCTGCCGTGTCCACGACCCGTCCGATCCCGCCTACCAGCTCGCGTTGCGCCGGTACGTGCTGCCCGAACTGGCCGAGGCCGCGACCCGCAGCGGCAACGCCGACGAGGCCGCCAAGATCGTGGAGGAGCTCGACACCACGACCAGTTCGCCCGCTCTGGCAGCCGGTCTGAGGTACGCGCGGGCACTTTTGGCCGCGGACGACGAGGCCGAGGCGTTGTTCGAGGCGGCGCTCGACACCGGCAGTTCGCCGTGGGACCGGGCGCGCGTGCAGCTGGCGTTCGGCGCCTGGCTGCGCAGACAGCGCCGGGCGGCTCAGGCCCGGCCGCACCTCAAGGCGGCCGCGGAGGCGTTCGAGGCGTTCGGCACCAGGGACTGGGCGGAACGGGCCCGCGAGGAGCTGCGGGCGTCCGGCGAGTCCCGGGGCGGCAACGGCGAGCTGACCGAGCACGAACTGACCATCGCGCGGATGGCGGCGGACGGGCTGACGAACAAGGAGATCGGCGAGCGGCTGCACCTGTCGCACCGCACGGTCAGCACCCACCTGCACCGGATCTTCCCGAAACTCGGCGTCACGGCCCGCGCCGAACTGAAGGAAGCGCTCATGACGTACTCCGACACCGTCACCTGACGCTCGCGAGCCCCCGCCCGACGCCCCTACCGTCGACGGCATGATCAGCAGGCGACAGTTCTCCCAGGCTCTGGCCGTGGCCGGTCTCGCGGCACCCCTGGTCACCGCGACCGCGCACGCCTCGCAGCCGTCCTGGGGCCCGATCAAGCAGGTCAGGGCGGGCCTGCTCGACATCGGCTACGCGGAGATGGGTCCGGCGGACGGCCCGGTCACGATCCTGCTGCACGGCTGGCCGTACGACATCCACAGCTACGTCGACGTGGCACCGGCCCTGGCCGCACGGGGACACCGCGTGCTCATCCCGTACCTGCGCGGTTACGGCCCCACCCGGTTCCTGCACGCGCGCACGACCCGCAACGGCCAGCAGTCGGCGCTGGGCGCGGACGTCATCGCGTTCATGGACGCCCTGAAGATCCGCAAGGCGACGGTGGCGGGGTTCGACTGGGGCGCGCGGACGGCGTGCATCGTCGCGGCGCTCTGGCCGGACCGGGTCAAGGCGCTCGTCTCGGTCAGCGGCTACCTGGTCGTGAACCTCCAGCAGAACCAGGAACCGCTGTCCCCGCAGGCCGAACTGGGCTGGTGGTACCAGTACTACTTCGCGACCGAGCGCGGTGTGAAGGGCTACGAGCAGAACTCCTACGAGTTCAACAAGCTCATCTGGAAGATCGCCTCACCGCAGTGGAACTTCGACGAGGCCACCTACGCCCAGAGCGCCACGGCGTGGAAGAACCCCGACCACGTGGCGATCGTCATCCACAACTACCGCTGGCGGCTGCAGCTCGCGCAGGGTGAGCACCGCTACGACGGGTTCGAACGCAAGCTGCAGGCCAGGCCGGTGATCAGCGTGCCGACGATCACCATCGCCAGCGACTTCGACGGCCCCAACAAGGACGGCATGGCGTACCGCAAGCAGTTCAGCGGTCGCTACGAGCACCGGATCCTCGACGGCATCGGGCACAACGTGCCGCAGGAGGCCCCCGAGGCATTCACGAAGGCCGTGCTAGACATCAGCTCGGGGGCGTGAGGATTCCACCCGCGGTCGTGCGGATGCGCAACGAGGAAGTCCGCGCGTCCCGCACGATCCGGTCGACGTCGTAGGCCACCAACCGGCCGCCGCGCTTGATGATCCGGCCGTCCGAGAACACCGTGTCCACGTTGGCAGCGGTCGCCGCCTGCACCAGCGTCGTCTCGAACAACCCGCCCGGCGCGAGGTTGATGTCGTTGGCACGCACCAGGATCACGTCCGCGCGCTTGCCGACGGTGATCGACCCGGTGACGTCACCGAGTCCCAGCGCGCGGGCGCCGTTGAGGGTCGCCATCTCCAGCACGTCCCGGAACCCGACCTCGGGCAGGCCCGCGGAAGGCGTTCCGGCCCAGGGGATTCCGGTGTTCCAGACGAGCCTCATCGCCTCGAACACGTCCGACGGCGCGATCGACGTGGCGTCCGAGGACAGCGACACCGGCACCCCGGCCCTGCGGAACCGCAGCAGCGCGTCCCGCGGATCGCCCGCGGTGCCCAGCCGGAACTCCGAGTGGGGCGCCCACGACAGCGGTGTCCCGGTCCGCGCCATGATCTCCATGTCGCTGTCCAGGGCCGTGACGTAGTGGCACAGCAACGTCTTCGGGCCGAGCCAGCCTCGCCGTTCGTAGTCCGCCGCGTCCACGGTTCGCGGCGGTGCCTGACCGGCGTGGATCGCGACCGGCAGACCGCGTGCCATCACGGCGTCCATGTCCGCGAAGAACGCCGGTTCGGTGCTCTGCGACAGCCCGCGCACGCAGACGCCCAGGTGCACCAGCCCGTCGAACGCCGTGCCGGCCGCGAAGTACTGCTGCCGCACGCGATCCACGTCCGTCATGTCCATCGGCACGTCGCGCGGCATCTGGTCGACGTGGCCGTAGGAGAACCGGGCGCGGAGCAGGCCGTCGCGGTGAGCGCGCAGTTCGGCGTCGGCGTGCGCGGGGGAGCGGGTGTTGTTGGACCAGTTGTGCACGGTGGTCACGCCCGCGTTCGCCAGTTCCGCGAGCCCGAGCAGGACGCTGCGGTACACGTCCTTCGCCTCGTACAGCGTGGAAGTCGCCCGTTTCGCGGCGAAGTACGGGAAGCCGTCGGCCACGAAGTTGCGGCCCAGCGCGCTCCACATGTGGTGGTGGGTGTTGACGAAGCCGGGCAGGACGATCATGTCGGTCGCGTCGACGATCTTCGCGCCCCGCGCGTCCAGGTCGGGCCCGACGCCGATGATCCGGCCGTCGTCGATCAGCACGTCCGCGCGCGGCAGCACCCCGAGCGCCCTGTCGACGGTGACGACGGCGCCGCCGCGGATCAGGTACCGACTGCGCCGCGTGCCGGACGTGTCCGCACTCGCCACGCCTCCGGCAGCCGACACGGCCAGTGCAGCGCCCAGGGATTTGGTGAGTGTCCTTCGGTTGATCATGCGGCCTCCAAAGCAGGGAGAGCCGATGCTCGCCGACCGTCAGAGGCCTGTCACGGGAGTTGCGCCGCCCGGCTCAGCGCGTCTGGTCGAGTGGACGCAGGTGCTTGTCCGGCGAGGTGGTCAGGGCGTCGATCTGCGGCCGTGCGGCGTCCAGGCGGTTCTTCTCGTTCGACTGGCGGCGGATGATCTCGTCCACGTTGGACGCCTGCACGAGCAGTCCGGGTGCGACGAGCCAGCCCTCCGGCAGCGTCCGTCCCTCGGAGGCCTGTTTCGCGAGCAGCCACCCGCCGACCGCGCCCTTGAGGAAGTGCTCCGCGGACACCGACGCGAACAGATGCCCGTCCTTCACGCCCTGCAACGCCTTCGGGTCCAGGCTGAACGCCGCGGCCAGCCACTTCGCGTTCTTCTCCGCGTGCACGGCGGCGAGGTTGATCGCGTCCACGTCACCCGCACCCAGCAACGCGACGGCGTCGGAGTTCGCGTCGGCGAGCCGTTGCCACGTCGCGAGGTTCGCGGGCTGGTCGCGCCCGGTGTCGAGCGGGCCGATGACCTGCATCTTCGGCAGCCGTTCCGCGAGCCGTTCGCGCAGGCCCATCGCCCGCAGGTCGAGCGCGGGCATCGCGGGGGAGTTGCTGCCGATGACGATCTTGCCCGCGCTGTCCGGCGGCAACCGCTCGGCCGTCGCGTCGGCGAGCACCCTGCCGAGCTCGTAGTTGTCGTTCTCGATCATCAGCTTCGCCCCGCTGCCGGGGGCGACCTGGCCTCCCGCGACCGCGATCAGGGGGATTCCCTCGCCGATCACCTGCGCCATCGGCTCGGCCACCAGTTCGGGCGCCACCGCGGACACCCCGATGCCGCCCTTGGCCCGCGTCGAGAGGTCGCGCAGCAGTTCGGCCTGCTTGAGACCGTCGTGCGTGTCCGGGCCGGTCGTCTCGGTTCTGACCCCGCCGGCGATCGTCGCGCCCGCCCGGAAACCCTCGCTCATCTCCCGGGAGAAGTCGCGGCTGGTGTTCTGGGACACGAATCCGATGATGGGCGGGTCATCGGACGTCTGCTCGCCACCGCATCCGCCCACCCCTGCCATCAGCAGCAAAACAGCAGGTAGAGCGAGGCGGGTGAAGCGAACCACGGGGGCGTCCTGTCCGTTGGCCGGTAGAAGGCGAGAAGGCTAGTGCACGGTGGCACGAGGTGTCGGCTTGCGTGCGATCCTTTGGCTGCGTACCAATAGCACCTTCGCAAGGACGCGACGTGAGGCTTTGTAGATGCTGTCCAACTGGGTCGAGACTCGCACGACCGTGCAGACGACCGTCGTCAGCCTGACGATCGGCCTCGCCGCGTTGGCGGGCCTCGCGCTGTGGACGAACCTCAGCATGCAGCGCGCCGCCACGCACCTGCACGAACTGAACGAGACGAGCGACCACTGGGGTCTGGTCGTCCAGAACGTCGACGTCGCCGACCACGCGCTCACCGACTACGTCAGGTCCGGCACACCGGTGATGAGCCAGCCCGTCGCGACCGCCGCCGGTGCCGCCGACGAGAGCCTGCGCTGGCTGCGCGACCACGGTGCGCCGGCCGACGTCCGTGCCGCCAGGATCGTCGGCGATCTCTACGGCGACTACAGCGGTCTGCTGCGCGAGACGGTCGCGGCGGGCGATCGCGGTGACACCACGGCCGCGTTGCAGAAGGCGGACCAGGCCGAGCTGACGCTGGTGTCGTTGCGCAAACAGCTCTCCACGGTCGTGCAGCTCAAACGCCTGGAGACGACCGATTACCTGCGTGCCGCGGAGATGCGGAACGGCAACCTCCGCATCGCCGCCCTCGTCGCGTTCGTCATCGACCTGGGACTGGTGGGGCTGTGCGGCGTCGTGCTGCTCGGCCACCGCCGCAAGATCCTCCGCCAGGCCGCCAGGAGCGAACACGAGGCGATGCACGACGCGTTGACCGGCCTGGCCAACCGCACGCTGCTGACCCAGCGCACCGCGCAGGCGATCCGCCGCAGCAACCAGACGGGCGACCCGCTCGGCCTGTTCCTGATCGACCTCAACCGCTTCAAGCCGATCAACGACACCCTCGGCCACGCGTTCGGCGACAAGCTGCTGCAACTGGTCGCCAACCGGCTGACCGGCGCCGTCCGCGACGTCGACACCGTGGCCAGGCTCGGCGGCGACGAGTTCGCGGTCCTGCTGCCGTCGGTGAGCACGTCCGAGAACGCGCTGATCGTCGCCGAACGCGTGCACCGCGCGCTGGACGAAGCCGTCGACCTGGACGGGCTTTCGGTCGACGTCGGCTGCAGCATCGGCGTCGCGCTGTACCCGACCGACTCCGCCGACGCGCACGAACTGCTCAAGCACGCGGACATCGCGATGTACGCGGCCAAGCGCGGCCGCCTCAGCACGTCCGTCTACGAGCCGGGCCTGGACGAGCACCACGCCGCCCAGCTCACCGTGATCAGCGACCTGCGCCGCGCCCTCGACCAGTGCGAGCTCGTCCTGCACTACCAGCCGAAAGCCGACCTGCGCAGCGGTGAGGTCTGCGGCGCCGAGGTCCTGTGCCGCTGGCAGCACCCGGTCCACGGCCTGCTGGGCCCGGACAGGTTCATCCCGGCCGCCGAGGAGACCGGCCTGATCGAACCGCTCACGCAGTACGTGCTCGACCACGCGCTGGCCCAGTGCCAGGCCTGGCACCTCGCCGGCTGGGACGTCCCGATCTCGGTCAACGTCGGCGCACAATGCCTGCACGACATGACGTTCCCCGAGCAGGTCGCCGCCGCGCTGAAACACCACGGCCTCGACGCCGCCGTGCTCACGCTGGAGATCACCGAAAGCGCGATCATCGCCGATCCGCACCGCGCGACCGACGTGCTGACGCGCCTGCGGGAACTGGGCGTGCGGCTGTCCATCGACGACTTCGGCACGGGCTACTCGTCCATCGCCTACCTGCGCACGATGCCGGTGCACGAGATGAAGATCGACCGCTCGTTCACCACGAACATGCGCACGGACGCGTCCAGCGGCGCGATCACCCGCTCGTTGCTCGGTCTCGCGCACAACCTGGAGCTGGAGGTCGTGGCCGAGGGCGTCGAGGACGAGGAGACGTGGGACGTCCTCGCCGCCCTGGGCTGCGACATCGTGCAGGGGTACTGCCTGAGCAAACCGTTGCCGGCGGACGAGTTCGTCACGTGGCTGCGGGATCGGACGCTCGCCGAACTGGTCGTTACCGCAGACTAGCCAGCTTGTAGGCCGCCGCCCCGATCAGCTCCAGCGACACCTGCAACCGTTCCAGGCTGATGTTGTCGCGGATCGTGTCCTCCGGCGTGTGGTAGATCGGCTCCAGCTGCGCAGGCCCGCCCTCGCCGCGCCAGCTGAAGTTCGCCGACGCCAGACCCTTCTCGTGGAACGGCACGTGGTCGCTCGACCCGCGCGCCACCGGTCCGTGCACCCGCGGGTCGTAGCCGAGCCTTTGTGCCGCAGCACGAACGTTGGCCGTCGTCGCGTTGTCGGCGCCGTCCACGGACAGCAGCCAGTAGGCCGTCGCCGGGTCGTGGCTGGTGGCGACCATGTCGTTCTGGAACACGCCCTTGATCCGGGCGAGCTCCTCGGGCGGCAGCTGCGAGACGTAGTGCCGCGATCCGAGCAGTCCCTGCTCCTCCGAACCCCACAGCGCGAACCGCAGTGCCTTGTTCGTCGGCAGATAACGCAGAACGCGCGCCAGCTCCAGGCACAGGACCGTGCCGCTGCCGTCGTCGTTGGCGCCCGGCGAGCCCGGCACGGTGTCGTAGTGCGCGGTGACCATCACGACCCCGTTGTCACGCCACGGGAACGTCGACGGCCGGTCCGCGATCACGTTGTACGACGTGAGGTTCGGGTGGTGCACGGTGCTGATCGTCAGCTCGCCGGAACCCTGGGCGCGCAGCTTCTCCGTGTGCACCTGGGCCAGGCCGATCACCGGCACGGCGACGTCGCGGTCGAGGGTGGGGGAGAAGGCGCTGGACTTGCCGGCCGTCGCGGAGATGCGGCCGAGGACCACCGCGACCGCGCCGCGTTCGATCGCCGCGTGCGTGGGCGCGGATCCGGCGGGAGCGTTGACGTAGAACGCGATCTTGCCGGTCAGATCCGGCAACTGGCCGTCGGTGACCTCGACGAACGGGGCTTTGACGGTGACGCCGAGTCTGCCGAACCGGGAGGCGCCGGCCTGCCACTGGCCGTTGACGTCGGCGAGGTACTTGTCCGGAACGGTGAACGGCTGCGTCGTCACCTGGTACCGCAACGCCTTGAGCTCGCGGACGAGGTAGTCGCGCGCCCGGTGCTCGGACGCGGTACCGCCGATGCGCGGCCCGATCCTGTCGCTCAGGACCTTGAGGTGTTCGAGCGCGCGGCGTGCCCGAACCCTTGCCACGACGGGGAAATCGCCGAGGTCGAGGTCCGGTGCGTGTGAGGCGCCCGGCCGTTGCTCGGTGGCCGCGAGCGCGCCCGCGGGATTGGCCACCACGGCGGCCACCCCGGCCGCCGCCGCGAAGAAGTCACGTCTGCGCAAGTCGTCCCCCATCTCCCGAAGTTGCCAGGCCGAACGTAGGCAGGGCGACGGGGGCGGGACAAGCGACTAGTGGCTGGCTTTCACCATGTGGTCGTCGGAGTGCTCGATGACCAGGTCCTGCACCTGTTTGCGCGCGTCCGCCCGCGCCTTCTGGACGCACGCCATCAGCTGTGCCGCGAGCACTTCCGGTTCGAGCTGGCGCACTTCGGGGCTCAACATGATGCCCGTCGTGAGGCCGTTCGAGTCGACGGTGACGCTGATGCCGCCGCGAGTGGCCTCGCCGCTGACCGCCGCGAGCAGCCCGACCAGGTCGAGGTAGCGGCGCTGCTCGCGTTCGGCGGTGGCGTCGCGGCGCTCCTCCCACCACGTGATCCGGCGGCGCAGCAACGCCTGCGCGGTCGCCGGGTCGGCCACGGGAATCGTCCACGAGCCGGACGCGGTGTGCAGCACGATGGCGTTCGCCTGCGCTGTCACGCGGAGGACGCGGGCGAACGAGACCCCCGCGTCGACCCGGGAACCGTGGCGGGTGGTCCAGTCGACGCGGTCAGTGCCGATCATCACCCGCGTCCCGTCGCCGACCAGCACGAGCGGGAACGCCGTCGAGCCGAGTTCGAGGACGGGAGCCGAGAGCAGCGAGCGATGGGCCAGCCGGGCGAGCGCGCTCGCGGATCCCGCGCCGAGCACTCCGGCCGCGCACAACGCCTTCACCGCGATCGCCGCGCCGGGACTGAGCCGCAACGCGATGCCCGAGCCCGGCAGCACGCCGAGCACGAGCTGCGCCGAGGTCATCAGGGTGGTGGCGGGCAGCCACGAGTGCGGGTCGCTCAACCCGTTGCGCCGCAACCAGGTCAGCAACGCCCACGCGCACGCCGCCGCGGCGACGGCCGGAATCGCCGACCACCACGGCATGATCCGCTGCCCGGCCGAGGTCATCCCGGCGAGCACGATGCAGACGATGCCGATGGCGACCGGCAGGACGCCGGCGGAGAGCAGGAGCAACGTCCTCGTGCGGCGCCATCGCGCGGCCAGCGCGTGCACGACCTGAGGATCGTTGATCAGGGGGATGGCGTGGGGAATGAGAGTCATTCGGGCACCCCTCGTCAGCTCTCCGCCGCCACCTCGTGTGACGTGCGGGCCGACCAGACTTCCCGGCTCACCTGGGCATTAATATGCCGTAAATGTCCAGATCAGGCAAGTCTTGTCCACAGTGGACGGTCAGGAGGCCGCGGTTTTCGACCGCCTTCCCAGCAGGACGTCGATGGCCAGGAAGGCCACCAGGCTGACGCCGAGCAACGGCACGAACCACCCGACGAGCAGCGTCGCGAGGCCGAGCCCGACCAACGCGCCGGGAGGTGCCTTGCGCCACTGGCCGCGCGGCGTCGGACGGCCGAACCCGCTGGTGGGCCTGCGCTTCCACCACATGCGGTAGCCGAGTACGACCAACGCGACCAGTCCGCCGCCGACGAGCAGCAGCAGGAGCTGGTTGGGCCACCCGAAGAGCACGCCCATGTGCGCGTCGATGCCCCACCTCGTGAGCTTCGCGCCCAGCGGGAAGTCGGCGAACTTGAGCGTGCTGACCACCTCGCCGCCGTGGACCGCGACGGCGTCACCCTGGCTGGGCAGGCCCTTCTCGATCTCGGCCACCTTCCACGCGCCGCCGGACTCCAGGGGCAGGCTCACCTCGACCGCCTTCGCGTCGATGCCTGACAGCTTCGCGGCGCCGAACACGGTGTCGATCTCGCTGTGACCGCCCGCGGACGAGCTGCTCGAACCGTGGTCGCCGTGGCTTTCGCCGGCACCGGGCATCGTCAACGTCGGCGTGGACCAGCCGATGGCCGTGCGCAGCATGGCGACGTTCTCACCGGCGTAGGCCGACCAGGTGAGACCCGTGGCGGACAGGAACAACGCGCCGGCCAGCACCCAGACGCCGATCAGTCCGTGCGTCTTGATGCGCTTGCTGTTGCGCGCCCGGGAGATCCAGAGGACCAGCCCGCCCAGTGCGACGACCCACAGCCAGGAGGCGGCGAGTTCGCTGTAGAGACGGCCGGGTTCGCCGAGCATCAGGTTGCGGTGCAACTGATCCAGCGTCGTGCGCAGAGGTAGCACGCCGCTCGACCCGTAGACGACGAGATCACCGGTGACGCGTCCGGTGCCGGGATCGACGAAGACCGCGCGGCGTTCCGACTCGCCCAGGCCCTTCTCGGAGAACAGAACCCTCGTCGTGGCACCGGGTTCCGGAGCGGGCCGGACCGCGACGAGCGAGCCCTGGGGCGAGGTCGCGAGCGCGGCGTCGACCTGCTTGGACAGCGGAAGTTGTTGCGTGGAAGCGGGAACGCGGAGCTGATCGGAGTAGACCCAGGACTCCAGTTGCGGCGTCAGGGCGTAGAGCACGCCGGTCAGCGAGGCGATGAGGATGAACGGGGCGACGAGCACGCCGGCGTAGAAGTGCAGGCGCAGGAAGAGTCCCCGCCACGCGAACGATGTGCGTGACGGAGCGGCTGTGGTGGTCATGACGCTCCTGGATGGGCGTGAACAGGGGCAGGACCGCTCGATGAGCGGACCTGTGAAGGGGATTCAGACCTGTTCGGCCGGAGGACCGCGCCACGACAGCACGTCCAGGAAGACGATCGCGGTCGGCGCGAGCGAGGGCGTGGCGACGACCAGGGGAGCGGTGGCGGGCAGGACGGCGAGCCTGCGGGGGAGAGTTGCCTTGACCGCGCGGGCGAGCGTGAGGATCGAGCGTTCGGCCGCGGCCAGCACGACGACCGTCAGTGCCGTGGCCACGACGTGCGAGGCGATCATGCGAGACGGCTCGGCCTCGTGCGCGTGCCGGAACGCGGCGAGCGACACCAGGACGTGCATCGCGAGCTGCCCGCCGCCGATCAGCAGGAGCAGCCGCTGCCAGGTCAGCTCGTGCCGGGCGAACCCGGTCGTCGCCCACGTCAGCAGCGCGACCAGCGAGAAGAGCAGCCCCGCGTCGGGTAACTGACCGTCCGCGCTGGAGTGCGCGAGAACCGCGAGCGTGCCGTTGACGATGCCGACGGCAGCACAGCGCGCACGGCGCAGCGGAGCGGTCGGCAGGGGCACGACCAGCAGCTTAGCGACCGAATTGGGAGAAACCACCCTACGGATTTCCCGCAGGTGCGGTTCAATGCGGCGATGATCACTTATCGCACTGATCTCCACGGACTGACGGAGGACGATCTGGCCGGGTTCTTCGTGGGCTGGCCCACGCCGCCGTCACCCGCCCAGCACCTCGCCGTGCTGCGCGGGAGCTATCGCGTGGTGATCGCGCGTTCCCAGGACGACGTCGTCGGTTTCGTGAACATGATCAGCGACGGCGTGCTGACGGCGTTCATCCCGTGGCTGGAGGTGCGGCCGGAGTTCCAGGGCCAGGGCATCGGCACGGAGCTGATGCGGCGGATCGCGGCCGAGGCCGCGCACTTCTACTCGGTGGACCTCGTGTGCGACGACGAGTTGCGTCCGTACTACGAGCGGCTTGGCATGATCACGCTGACGGGGATGGGATTCCGCAACCGCGCCGCGATCTAGATGCCTTCGAGGTCCAGGGTCTGCTGGTGCGGGCCGCCGGTGAACGAGCTGGTGAGCAGGCCTGCGCTTCGGCACCGCCCGCACGTCACCGGTGACGTCGTCGCCTTGAACCGGGTGAAGTCCCAGCTGCCCGTGCCGACGTGGCAGCCGGGGCCGGGCACCTCCAGCCCGAGCCAGCCCTGCAACCGCACGGCGTGCACGACGTCGGATCCGTCGAGGTAGCCGTTGAGCCGCCCCGCGAACCGGTGGCGCGCCTCTGCCGCGGGCGCGCTGAGTGCCTCCTGCAAGACCGAAATGCCGTTCATGAACCCGATTCAACCTCACGTGGACGCGTCGAGCCGTGCACCACGCCGCTCCAGCACGGTGAGGCTCCTGGCACACCACCGCACGTTGTCCCGCTCGAAGGACAAGCCGCGCAACAAGGTCAGGTACGGACCGACCCGTTCGGCCGTGGCCAGGAACTCGTCCTCGTCCACCCCGCCGAGCAACTTGGCGCGCAGTCGTTCGTAGCGCTGGATCTTCGCCTCGGCCCATTGCTTGCGTTCGCGGATCGAGGACTTCACCGCCTCGACGTCACCGGAGTCCGCCGCCAGCACCGCGACCAGCAGCTCGTCCCGGATCGCGGTGGGCTTGTGCGGCGCGGCCGTGAACCTCGTCAGCTCCTCGCGTCCCGCCGGCGTCAACGAGAAGAGGCGCTTGTTCGGCCGGCGTTCCTGCTCGACCGTCCTGGCCGTGATCAGCCCGTCGGTCTCCATCCGGTCGAGCTCCCGGTAGAGCTGCTGCGGCGTGCAGATCCAGAAGTTCGCCACGGACGCGTCGAACGCCTTGGCCAGGTCGTAGCCGGACGACTCGCCGTCGAGCAGGGCGGCCATCACGGCATTGCGCAGCGACATAGCAGCAGGTTACGGTGCTTCGACCTAGTCAACAAGTTGAGTATGCGAGGGTCCACGTGAACGCATTCCGCAAGGCGGTCGAGGCACGCGACACCGAGGCGATGGCGGCGTGCCTGGCCGACAACGTCGTGTTCACCAGCCCCGTCGCGTTCGCGCCCTACCCCGGCAAGCCGCTCACCGCCGCGATCCTGCGCGGCGTGATGCGGGTGTTCGAGAACTTCCGCTACGAGCGCGAGATCATCGACGGCCGCAACCACGCGCTGGTGTTCCGGACCGAGGTGGGCGGCAAGGAGATCCAGGGGTGCGACTTCCTGCATCTCAACGAAGACGGCCTGATCGACGAGTTCACCGTCATGGTGCGCCCGCTGTCCGGCGCCCAGGCCCTGTCCGAGGCCATGGCGGCCCAGTTCGAGCAGATCAAGGCTGAGGCGCTCGAAGCGATGAACTAGCGGCGTTCGTACACGCTCACGTGCCGCTTGCTGTCCGCGACGAACGGCTCGCCGTTCCAGCCACCGTGGCGTTCACGCAACCGCAGCCCCGCGATGCGTGCCATGAGGTCGAACTCGGAGGGGTAGGCCTGCCGGGTCTTGATCGGGCCGAACCGGATGCCGTCCGCGCTGATGCGCACGTGGTTCTCGTCGAGGATCTGGGTGACCGGGTCGAAGCGGTTGACGTCGAGCCGGACGTGGTCGACCTCCACGGCTTCCACGTCGATGAACTGGTGACGCGGGCGCGCCACCCAGCTGGGCAGGCCGCACTCGACCACGAACACGCCGTCCGGGGCGAGATGCCGTGCCGCGTTCTCGAAGCAGCGGACCTGGTCGTCCTGGGTGAGCAGGTTCGTGATCGTGTTGTAGACCAGGTACACCAGCGGGTACGTGCGGCCGGTGCCGACCGTGGACATGTCGCCCATCGTCACGTCGACGTCCTGGCCGCCGGGCTTTTCCCGCATGCGCGCCACCATGTCCGGCGACAGCTCGATGCCGTCCACCTCGACACCGGCGTCTACGAGCGGCAACGCGATGCGGCCGGTGCCGATCGCGAACTCCAGCGCGGACTTGCCGAACGCGGCGAGGAACCGCACGGTGTCGGCCTCGTCCCCGCGGGGCTCGTTGTCGTAGGTGCTTGCCGTTTCAGGGCCGAAACTCGGGTTGAATCCCTTCACCCGTCCCACGCTAGCCACGTTGCCAACCGGTTTATCTGACCAAGCCGCGCAGCAGGGCCAGATCGTGCAGATCCCGTTCGCGTGGCTCGTATCCCTGATGGAAGAACACCTGCTGCTCGGCAGAAAGGCACCGCACGGTGGTACCGAGGATCGTCCCGGTGACGAAGCACGAGGCGGGGTAGCGGAACGGCTCGCCCGGCGTCAGCGAGGACTGTTCGGCGCTGCCGTCCTCCGCGTACCGCAAGGGATGCAGGTCGATCTCGCGGCCCTCGTGGTCCGTGACCACGAATCGCACCGGGCGCCACGACAGTGTTTCCTCGAACCCCTGTGCCGCCAGGGCTTCGAGGATCCGCGGCTCCTGCTCCTCGCGGTGCATGAGGTCGAGGTCGCCGTGCGGGCGGGTCTGCCTGCCCACCAGCGCGTCGATGCCCCAGCCACCGCCGACGCAGACGTCGAAGCCGTCGAGCGCCGCCAGGACTTCCACCACCTCTTCCCCGGTCACGCGCTACAGCGTGCAAGTGGGACGGCCGAGGCGCCACCGAGTTTCGTCCGGCGCTGCTAGGTTGAAGGTCGTGCCGGACTTCAAGCTGCCGCTCTACGGCGCTGACACCGAACGTGGCGACCTCGCTCCCTGAGTCGCCTCGCTCCTCCGCCACACCTCTCACCTTCGTCTTGCACAGGGAGCTTTGCCATGCGTTCGTTCGTCCACGCGCTGCCCAAGGTCGAGTTGCACGTCCACCTCGTCGGATCGGCCGGCGTCGACACCGTCCTGGAACTCGCCCGGCGCCACCCGGAGGCCGGCGTGCCCACCGAGCGCGCCGAACTGGAGCGCTTCTACACGTTCCGGGACTTCGACCACTTCCTGAAGGTGTACTGGGCGGTCCAGTCGATGCTGAAGGGCCGCGCCGACATCCACACCCTCGTCGTCGGCCTGGCGCGCGAACTGGCCCGGCAGAACGTCCGGTACGCCGAGGTCACCGTCACCCCGTACAACCACATCACGGACGGCATGGCCGGCGACGAACTCCTCGCGGGCCTCGAGTCCGGTCGCGCGGAAGCGGCGGCGCTGGGCGTCGACCTGGCCTGGTGCTTCGACATCCCTGGCGAGAAGGGCCTGGTGGCCGGGCGGGAGACGCTGGCGTTCGCGCTGTCCGAACGTCCTGACGGCCTGGTCTCCTTCGGCCTGGCCGGACCCGAGGCGGGCGTCGGCCGTGCCCAGTTCGCGCCCTTCTTCGCCGCGGCAAGGGATGCGGGCCTGCACAGCGTGCCGCACGCGGGGGAGACCACCGGCCCGGAGACCGTCTGGTCCGCGGTGCGGGACCTGCGGGCCGAACGGATCGGCCACGGCACGAGCTGCGTCGATGACCCGGCGTTGATGGAACACCTGGTGCTGAAGGGGATTCCGCTGGAGGTCTGCCCGACGTCCAACGTCCGCACGCGACAGGTCGCGTCGATCGAGGCGCATCCGGTGCGGCAGATGCTCGACGCCGGTGTCGTGGTCACGCTGAACACCGACGACCCGCCGTTCTTCGGTGCCACGCTCGAAGGCGAGTACCTGGCGGTGGCCACCGCGTTCGATCTCACGCCCGCGCAGGTCGCGACGCTGGCGGAGAACGCCGTGCTGGCCTCGTTCCTGCCCGGTGGCCGCAAGACGTCGTTGCTGGAGGAGATCGCGGACGTGCTGGCCTCCGCCGGGTAGTCCGGTCGTTGCATCTCGTTTGGCGGCGTCCGACCCGCAGGTTCGGGCAGTATTGGCGGCGCAACGACATCGATATCGGGGGTCCTGTGAAAAGAACGATTGTTGTCTTAACAGCGGTTCTGGCCGCTCTGGGGATCGCTCCCACGGCCAACGCGGGCTATTCCACCTCGCTTGTGGTACTCGGCGACTCGTACGCGTCGGGCACGGGAGCAGGCTCCTACCAGGACGGAACGGCCGGGAACTGCTGGCGCAGCAACAACTCCTACGGTGAGCAGGTGGCAGCCCGCCTGCGTGCGGAGGGCAGGCTCGGCTCGTTCGCGAACGTGAGCTGCAGTGGCGCCGCCACCGCGGACTTCTCCCGTCCCTTCAAGGACCGTCCGGCCCAGCTGGACGCCCTGAAGCGCGACACGAACCTGGTGCTGCTCACCGTCGGCACCAACGACATCGACTACGCGACGTACGGCGGCATCTGCATCCAGGCCGACTGCACGGGGGCGCCGACCGAGGCGATCCTGGCGAGGCTGCCGCAGATGGAGCTCAACGTCACCGCCCTGCTCACCGAGATCGACAAGCGCAGCCCGCGTGCGCGAGTCGTCGTCGTGGGTTACGGCCGTCAGGTGTCCACTTCGGACAACCCGGACGGTGTCGCGCTCGACCCGATCTGCGGCGAGGGAATCCTCACCACCGCGGAACGCGCCCAGGGCAACCAGGTGGCCGACGGCATCGACGCCACCCTGCGTTCCGCCGTGACCAAGGCGGCCCACCAGGGCGTCAGGGCCACGTTCGCCAGTCCGTTCTCCCGCCCCGGCACGTTCGACGGCCACGCGCTGTGCGAGTCGGGCACCCCGTTCCTGCGCGGGTTCGACGCGCTGGCACCGGGCCAGGAGGGGCCGGAAGCCGTGTTCCACCCGAACCAGCAGGGACAGACCGCCCTGGCCTCGCTCGTCAGGGCCTAGCCGGTGACGGTTGCTTCCGCCCGCTCATCGGGTGAGCGGAAGCAACCGTCTTGGCGATGGACACCGGCGAGACGGACGAGGATCGTGCAGCACGTGGAACAGGTCGTCGAGGTGACGGACTTGGACGCGGCGCACGAAGTGTTGAACGCGGCTTACGGCCAGATGCGTCTCAACGCCGGCATCGAGCACCCTCACATGCGGATGTCGTCGCGGATACACGGGGACATCCGGTTCGACGAGTTGCACGGGCACATCTCGCTCGAGGTCAGCGTCGACCCGATGCTGAACTACGTCTTCGGGCACAACGGCGCCGGTGTCGTCTACTACGGTTCGGGTGGCGAGGACCGGTTCTGGCTCCCTGGCGAGGTGTTCCTGAGCGCACCGCCCGAAAGTTCCTTCGTCGGGGCGATCGCCGATCCGAGGTTGTCGACGGTCACGCTGCCCCAGTCGGTGATCGACCAGGTGGTCGACGGCGCGCGGTTCACCAGTTTCCGGCCGGCCTCGCCCCAGGTCGCGGCAGCGTGGTGGTCCACCTGCGTGCATCTGCGTGATGTGGTGCTCCCGAATTTCGAGGACAACCCGCTGGTCGCGGCGAACGCGATCGGCCTGCTGGTGTCCACCACCCTCGCCGCGTTCCCGAACACCACACACGCCGCGCCGACGTCTGCCGACCGGCGTGACGCGCACCCGAGAAGCCTGCGCCGTGCGGTCACGTTCATCGAGGACAACGCCGCGACGGACATCTCCGCGGCCGACATAGCGCGTGCGGCCCGCGTGTCGATCAGGGCGTTGCAGCTCGCTTTCCGCCGCTACCTGGGCACGACGCCGATGGGCTACCTCCGGGGCGTGCGCCTGTCGTGCGCTCATGAAGATCTGAGGGCGGGCAACGGTTCCGTCACCGAGATCGCGGCCCGATGGGGTTACGCCCGTCCGAGCGTCTTCGCCGCGCACTACCGCGCCGCTTACGACATCCCGCCGTCGCAGACCTTGCGGTCGCGCTGAGTTCGTTTTCCCGGCCACAGCTTCGTTTCCGCTGCTATCGTTCGGGCGTCGCGGTGCGGTGAAGTGGTGGCCCGTCTTCGAGGTGAGGCCCGATGACCGCCTGTGAGACCAGCCCGTTCGCCGTGCGGACCGCACGCACCGGCACCCGCTTCACGGCCACCTGCCGGGGCGAGATGGACATGACGACGTGCGACCTGCTCTTCGCCGCCGTGCTGCCCGGCATCACCGACACCACCACCGACCGCGTCTCGGTGGACCTGGCGGAGGTGACGTTCCTGTCCGCGAGCGGCCTGCGCACCCTCCTGCTCCTGCTCTGCGCCGCGCACCACAGCGGCAAGTCGTTCGACCTGCGCCACACCCAGCCCCAGGTTCGCCGAGTGCTGGACCTGTTCGGCTTCACCACCTTCAAAGCGGGCCTTGTGTGGGAGGCAACCATGTCGCCGAGGAGCCGCCACAACTAGCTTGACCAGCTATGTTGCTCCCGCTGGTACTCGTACTCGCGCTCACCCCGCCGACGTCCGCGACGACGGTCCCCGGCGCCGAACATCAGCAACTGACCCACCTCGCCGACCTCACCACGACCGGCCTGGTCACCACCGGCCACACCGACCCGGCCGACTGGGCGGGCCTCACCAGCGCCGCCCTGCCCGTCCCCGCCGCCGTGCCGGGAATCCAGATCGACGGCTACTTCCCGGACACCTCGCGCACCAACACCAACCACGGCTGGCACGACTCCCAGTTCGTGGTCAGACTGCCCGACCGCTGGAACGGCGGCCTGGTCGTGACCGGCGCCCCAGGCGTGCGCGAGCAGTACGCCAACGACCGGGCCATCTCCGACTGGGTCCTCTCCCGCGGCTACGCCTTCGCCGCCACCGACAAGGGCAACACCGGCGCCCAGTTCTACCGCGACGGCCGCGCCATGGAGGAGTGGAACCACCGCTTCACCCAGCTCACCATCGCCGCGAAGTCCGTTGTCTCCCAACGCTACGGCCGACCCGTGCGCCGGACGATCGCCACCGGCATCTCCAACGGCGGCTACCTGGTCCGCTGGCAACTGGAGAACCGCCCGCACCTCTACGACGGCGGCGTCGACTGGGAGGGGACACTGTGGACAGTCGCGGGCCCGAACCCGCTGACGTTCCTGCCACCCGTCCTCCGCGCCTACCCGGCCTACCTGGCAGGCGAACCCGGCGCGCACGAGGCGATGGTCGCGGCGGGCTTTCCGGCCGGCACGGAATTCCTCTGGGACTACCACTATCGCTACTACTGGGATCTGACCCAACGGATCTACCGCGAGGAGTTCGATCCCAGGTTCGACGGGGAGTTGGAGGCCGGTGTGCCGTTCTGCGCCCCTGGCAGTGCCGCTTGCGACGCTGACTACTCGTACGTTTCCCGGCGTCGCGTCGCTGGTCCCGCGGTGTCCCGGATCGCGTTGACCGGCAAGGTGAAGCGGCCTTTGCTGACGGTGCACGGGACCTACGACGTGTTGCTGCCGATCAGCCAGGATTCGGACGTGTACGCGGGGATGACGCCTGATCGGCTGCACCGGTACTACCGGGTGGAGCAGGGCACGCACGTGGACGGGCTGGTGGACGCCTATCCGGATCGGCTGCGGCCCCTCGCGCCCTGCCATCGGGCGGCTTTCGTGGCGTTGGAGCAGTGGTTGGACGGGGTGGAGCCGCCTCGGTCGGCGACCCTGCCGCGGCCGGCCGACGTGGCCACCTGTCCGTTGTCGTGATCGCGGGCCCTCTCTCGCCAGGCTCGCGATCACGAACCCGGCACGTGCCCGAATGCGATGGCAGCGCATCCACCGCCGTGATCCAATCGGGGACGTGGCCACCATCGAGTACGTCCTCGGCGACATCACCGAGCAGGAAGTCGACGTGATCGTGAACGCCGCCAACTCCTCCCTGCTGGGCGGCGGGGGAGTGGACGGCGCGATCCACCGCAAGGGCGGCCCGGACATCCTCGCCGACTGCCGCAAACTACGCGCCGGCCACTACGGCGGCGGCCTCAAGACCGGCCAGGCCGTCGCCACCACCGCGGGCCGCCTGCGTGCCACATGGGTCGTGCACACCGTCGGCCCGGTCTGGTCGGCCACCGAAGACCGCTCCGAACTCCTGGCCGACTGCCACCGCAACGCACTCCGCGTGGCAGCCGAACTCAACGCGCACACGATCGCGTTCCCGGCCATCTCCACCGGCATCTACCGCTGGCCCCCGGAAGACGCCGCCAGAATCGCCCACGCCGCCATCAAAGACTCCCCGGTCCCCGTGATCAGGTTCGTCCTGTTCGACCAGCGAACCTACGACGCCTTCGCTCGTCCGTAGTCCGCGAAGACGATGTGGTCCGGGCCGAACGTCACCGTCATCGGGCCACGGTACTTTCCCTCACCTGCAACGAGAACGGGGTTTCGACGTCCTCCAGCGCCGAGTCGCGGGATTCGGCGCGGCGGTGCAGCAGGTCGACGGCGGCGCGGGCGATGGCGCCCTTGTCGGGGGCGACGGAGGTCAGTGACGGGGAGCTGTAGACGCTCTCCTCGTTGTTGTCGAAGCCCACCACCGCGAGGTCTTGGGGCACGCGCACGAAACGTTCGGCTGCCGCTCGCATGGCGCCGATGGCCAGGAGGTCGTTGAAGCAGAACACGGCGTCCGGCGGGTTGCGCAGGTCCAGCAACGTCTTCATCGCGGCGGCGCCGTCCGCGCGGTGGTAGTTCAGCGCCGGCACGACCAGTTCGTCGACGAACGGCAGCGACGCCTCGGCCAGAGCCGCGCGGTAGCCCTCCAGACGCAGGGCAGCGGTGCCGCGGTGGGGGTGGGCGCCGATCGCGGCGATTCGCCGGTGACCCAGCGAGATCAGGTGGCGGACGGCGGCCTGCGCGGCGGCCACGTTGTCGATGCCCACGCGGGAGATCGGGACGTCGATGGCGTGCTCGCCCAGCAGAACGGCGGGGACGGACAGCTGGAAGTCGTCCACCTGCAGCGCTTCCGGGCTCAGGATCGCGGCGTCGACCAGGTGCGGGCCCAGCGACGCCAGCGCGGAACGCTCGCCGGCCAGGGTGCCGAACGTCTGCTCGATGAGCACGTTCCACTCGTGTTCCTGGGCGGCGGCGATGACGAGGCCCGCGAGCTCGGCGAAGTACGGGATCGAGAGTTCGGGCAGGACCAGGGCGATGAAGCCGGTGCGGCCGCGGCGCAGGTTGCGGGCGCCGAGGTTGGGGCGGTAGCCGGTCGCCTCCAACGCCTCCTCGACGCGGCGGCGGTTGTCCGCCTTCACGAACGAGTAGCCGTTGACCACGTTCGACACGGTCTTGACCGAGACGCCCGCCAGGCGAGCGACGTCCTTCAGCGTGGCCAACACAGCCTCCAGAAAAGTACCGGGAAAAGTACCGGGAAGTCCTCAGTCTTTACAACGTTGGAACAACGATGCAAATCTAGCGCCTGAGAGCGCGTCCACGCACAGCCCGCCCGTGTAGGAGCCAACGATGTCTCGCATCCTGCTCATCGCCGTCACCGCCTTGCTCGTGACGGGGTGCACCAGCAGAGAAACCCCGACGACCGCGACCAGTGGAGGCCCCGCCGCGTCTGCCGCGCAGAACCAAAGCGCTGGTCCCGGCTGTGCGCGGAGCAAAACCGGATACCCGCAGGTCGACCTGAAGGGGGCGATGGTCGGCTTCTCCCAGTCGGAGAAGGAAGCGAACCCGTTCCGCACCGCCGAGACGCGGTCGATCGAGGACGAGGCTGCGAAGCGGGGCGTGGAACTGCTGTACACGAACGCGCAGAGCGACCTGAACAAGCAGATCAGCGACATCAAGTCGTTGATCGACCGCGGCGCGAAGCTGCTGATCGTGGCGCCGCTCAACTCCGACGGCCTGCAGCCCGCGTTCGACGCGGCCAAGGCCAAGCAGGTGCCGGTCGTGACGATCGACCGCAAGGTCACCGCGCAGCCGTGCACGGACTACCTCACCTTCATCGGTTCCGACTTCGTCAAGCAGGGTGAACGCGCCGCCCAGCAGATGATCAAGGCGACCGGCGGCACCGGCAAGATCGCGATCCTGCTCGGCGCGTCGGGCAACAACGTCACGGTCGACCGCACCAAGGGCTTCAAGGACGGCATCGCCGGCACCCCCGGCCTCACCGTCGTCGCCGAGCAGACCGGCGAGTTCGACAGGTCCAAGGGCCAGGCCGTGATGGAGCAGCTCATCCAGAGCAACCCGGACATCACCGCCGTCTACGCCGAGAACGACGAGATGGGCGTCGGCGCCGTCACCGCGCTCAAGGCCGCGAACAAGGTGCCGGGCAAGGACGTCAAGGTCGTGTCCATCGACGGCACGCGCAACGCCGTGCAGCTGATCGCGGACGGCAGCTACACCGCCGTGGTCGAGTCCAACCCGCGCTTCGGCCCCCTCGCGTTCGACACGCTGGAGAAGTTCGGCAAGGGCGACGAGATCCCGCAGAACATCGTGATCTCCGACGACGAGTACGACACGACGAACGCGGCGCAGAAGCTCGGCAATGCCTACTGATCCGGTCATCGAGGTCGCCGGCGTCACCAAGACGTTCGCCGGCGTCCAGGCACTCGGCGACGTCGACTTCACGCTCCAGCGCGGCGAGATCCACGCGCTGGTCGGGGAGAACGGCGCCGGCAAGTCCACGCTGATCAAGGTGCTGACCGGCATCCACACCCCGGATGCCGGTCAGATCACCCGGAACGGGCACATCTCCACGATCTACCAGGAGGTGAACCTCGTTCCGCTGATGAGCGTGGCCGCCAACCTGTTCCTGGGCCGCGAGCCGCGCAACCGGTTCGGCCTCATCGACCGCGCCCGCCGCAACGCCGACGCCTCGGAACTCCTCCGGGGCTACGGCATCACGGCGGACGTGAGCAGTCCACTCGGGACGCTCGCGGTCGGCGAGCAGCAGATGGTCGCGCTCGCCAGGGCGGTCGAGGCGAACGCGGACGTCGTGATCATGGACGAACCCACGTCGTCGCTGGAACCACGCGAGGTCGAGACCTTGCTCGGCGTCGTGCGGAAGCTCCACGAAGCGGGCATTTCGATCATCTACGTCAGCCACCGCATGGACGAGCTGTACCGGATCTGCGACACGGTCACGGTCCTGAGAGACGGGCGAAACGTTCACAGTGGTCCTCTCAAGGAACTTCCGCGCATCGAGCTGGTCTCGCTGATGCTCGGCAGGTCGGTCAAGGAGATCGAGAAGCACGGCACCACGGCGTTCGGCGAAGGTCACCACGCCGACACCCAGCCGGTGCTCGAAGCGCGGGACCTGACGAGCAAGCCGCGCATCAACGGCGTGAGCGTGTCGATCAGGCCCGGTGAGGTCGTCGGCCTCGCCGGCCTGCTCGGATCAGGTCGGACCGAGACCGCGAAAGCGATCATCGGCGCGCTTCCGCTCGACGGCGGCACGGTGATCGTCGCGGGCAAACCGGTGTCGCACAACGTGAAATCGGCGATGCGGGCGGGAATCAGCATGCTCGCCGAGGACCGCAAGACCGAGGGAATCATCCCGAACCTGTCCGTGCGCGAGAACATCGTGCTGGCCGCGCTGCCGAGGCTCAGCCGGTTCGGTGTGGTCAGCAGGTCCACCCAGGACCGGATCGTGGACACGTTCGTCAAACGCCTGCGCATCAAGGTGTCCAGCCCCGAGCAGAAGGTCGCGGAGCTGTCCGGCGGCAACCAGCAGAAGGTCCTGCTGGCCAGGTGGCTGTGCACCGAACCCAGGATCCTGCTGCTCGACGAACCGACGCGCGGCATCGACGTCGGCGCCAAGGCGGAAGTGCAGGCGCTGATCGACGAACTCGCGCGGGAAGGCCTGGCGGTGCTGCTGATCAGTTCCGAGCTGGACGAACTGCTCGACGGCGCGGACCGTCTGGTCGTGCTGCGCGACGGATCGGTCGTCGGCGAACTGGAAGGCGACGAGCTCACGAGTGAGCACGTGCTCAAGGCCATTGCGGCGGAGGTGATGGATGACGTCGACAGCCACTAGAGCAGCCACGCGAACGCGCTGGTTGCAGGACAACGGTGTCTACGTCGCCGTTGCCGTGCTGCTGCTGTTCAACGCCCTGTTCACGAGCAACTTCCTGACGCTGGGCAACTTCACCACCCAGCTCGTCCAGGCCGCACCGGTGCTGATCGTCGCGCTGGGCATGGCGCTGGTGATCGGCACCGAGGGTGTCGACCTGAGCGTCGGCGCGGTCATGGCGCTGGCCGCCGCGGTCATCCCGCTCTACCTGGGCGCCGGTCCGCTCGTCGCGATCGTGATGGCGCTCGTCGTCGGTGTGCTCGCGGGAGCGTTCAACGGCTTCCTCGTCGCCAAGGTCGGCATCCAGCCGATCGTCGCCACCCTCGCGCTGCTGGTCGGTGGACGCGGCCTGGCACTGGTCATCGCCGAGGGCCAGCTCGTCCAGTTGCACGACCCGGCGTTCCTGGAGCTCGGCACCGGCGACGTGCTCGGAATCCCCGTCAGCGTGCTGATCGCGGGATTGCTGGCGCTCACAATCGCAGGCTTGACCAACCGCACGACGTTCGGCCGTCAGCTCGTCGCGATCGGCGGCAACCGCAGGGCGGCCACGCTGGCGGGGCTTCCGGTCAACCGGGTGCTGGTCGGCGTCTACGCGATCTGCGGCGTGCTCGCGGCGGTCGCCGGCGTGCTGGCCACCTCGCGGCTCGCCGCCAGCGACCCGGCCGACATGGGCCTGCTCATGGAGCTGTCCGCGATCACCGCCGTGGTCGTCGGCGGAACCCCGTTGACCGGAGGCAAGGTCCGCGTGCTCGGCACGGTGTTCGGCGTGATCCTGATGCAGCTGGTCAGGGCCACCCTGATCAAGCACAACCTGCCGGACTCGATCGCGCAGATGATCCAGGCCGCGATCATCATCGCCGCCGTGTACGTGGCACGGGAGCGCCGATGATCACCACAACCACTCCCTCCGTTCCGAAGGCGGCCGCGCGGACGAAGGTCCTGCAACGCCAGGGCGCCGCCGTCGCGCTCGTGCTGATGGTCGCGGTGTCCTGGCTGGTCTTCCCGCGCTTCGGCAGCCTCGACAACCTGCGCGACCTGGCCCTGCAGGGCTCGTTCCTCGTGGTGATCGCGATCGGCATGACGTTCGTGATCATCACGGGCGGCATCGACCTGTCCGTCGGCTCGCTCTACGCGCTCGGCGGTGTGCTCGCGGCCTGGGGCTCGCAGTACGGGTTCCTGGCGGCGCTCGCACTGCCGTTGGTGGTCTGCGGGTTGATCGGCCTGATCAACGGACTGCTCATAGCCCGCACCAACATGGCGCCGTTCATCGTCACGCTGGCATCGCTGCTGTTCGCCCGCGGCCTTCTGCTCGCGATCACCGACGAGGGCGCCAACACGTACAAGATCCCGGCGGACAGCGCGTTCGTCGAACTGGGGCGCGGCACCGTGCTCGGCTTCGGGTATCCGATCTTCATCGCGGCCGTGCTCGCCGTCCTCGGCGGGATGATCCTGAACCGCACGAGCTTCGGCCAGAACGTGTTCGCGACCGGTGGCGCCGAGCAGTCGGCGATCCTGCTGGGCGTTCCCGTCGCGAAGACCAAGATCCTCGTCTACACGATGAGCGGCACGCTGGCGGGTCTCGCCGGCGCCCTGACCGCCGCTTATCTGCAGTCGGGCGTGACGGTCATCGGCGTCGGCCTCGAACTGGACGCCATCTCGGTCGTCGTCATCGGCGGAACCCTGCTGACCGGTGGCATGGGCACGATCCTCGGCACCGTCATCGGCGTCGGCCTGATCAAGGTCATCCAGAACGTCATCAACCAGATCGGCACGCTCGACAGCAACTACCAGTCGGTGGTCAGCGGCGTGTTCTTGCTCATCGTCGTCGTCCTGCAGCGAATATTGCGAAGATAGGAGAGCCATGACCAGACGCGTCCTGGGCGTATTGGTCTCGATCCTGATCACAGCAACCTTCCTGACACCTTCAGCGCACGCGGCGGAGTGGGTACCGAAAGTCCCTCCGCTCTCGACACCGTGGACCTCCCAGGTGTCGCCGACGAACGCCCTGCCCGAGTACCCGCGACCGCAGCTGGTGCGCACCGAGTGGCAGAACCTCAACGGTGTCTGGGAGTTCGCCGGAGCGCCGAACCTGAACAGTCCGCCCATCGGCCGCCCGCTGGCCGAAGGCGTCCTCGTGCCGTACCCGATCGAGTCCGCTCTGTCGGGCATCAAGCGGCACGAGGACAACATGTTCTACCGCCGCACCTTCACCGTTCCGTCCACTTGGAACGGTCGTAGCGTCAAGCTCAACTTCGGTGCCGTGACCTGGGAGACGCGGGTCTGGGTCAACGGCAGGCAGGTCGGCACGCACACCGGCGGCTTCGACGCGTTCTCGTTCGACATCACCTCGGCACTCACCACCGGTGCGAACGAGATCATCGTCGGTGTGAGCTCGACGGTCGACGGCAGCCGCTATCCGATCGGCAAGCAACGCAGGAACCCGAGCGGGATCTTCTACACCGCGGCGTCCGGCATCTGGCAGACGGTGTGGCTGGAACCGGTGCGGGCAGCGAACATCACGCGTCTCGACACCACTCCGAACGTCGGCGCGGGCGCGCTCGACCTGGTCGTGCAGGGCACCGCGGGCCAGTCGGTCACGGCAGAGGTGCTCAGCGGCGGGCAGGTGGTCGGCAGGCAGACCGGCACGACCGGTAGCTCGCTGCGGGTGCCGGTGCCGAACGCCAGGCTGTGGTCGCCGGACGACCCGTTCCTCTACGACCTGCGCGTGACGCTGGCCAGTGGGGACGTCGTGACGGGCTACTTCGGCATGCGCTCGCTCGGCAAGGCGATGGTCGGCGGTGTCATGCGGCCGTTGCTGAACGGGAAGTTCGTCTTCCAGAGCGGCACGCTGGACCAGGGCTACTGGCCGGACGGCATCTACACCGCGCCGACCGACGAGGCGTTGCGCTTCGACCTCGAACGCCAGAAGGCGCTGGGGTTCAACATGGTCCGCAAGCACATCAAGGTCGAACCGGCGCGCTGGTTCTACCACGCCGACCGGCTGGGCCTGATGGTCTGGCAGGACATGCCGTCCGTCGACTCGATCGACGAGGCACCGAACTCGCACGCCAACTACGAGTCCGAGCTGCGCCGGATGATCGACCAGCTCAAGGGCATCACGTCGATCGTGCAGTGGGTGCCGTTCAACGAGGGCTGGGGCGAGTACGACGCCGGCCGGATCGTGAACCTGGTGCGCTCGATCGACAACACCCGCCTGGTCAACCACAACTCGGGATCCAACTGCTGCGTCTCGGATCCCGACCCCGGCAACGGGGACGTGATCGACGACCACGCCTACCAGATCTCGGCCACCACCCGTCAGCCGGACGCCAACCGGGTCGCGATGCTGGGCGAGTTCGGTGGCCTGGGCCGCCGGGTCGTGGGCCACGAGTACCAGCCGGGTGCCGGATTCGCCTACGGGGCCCTGTATCCGGACGAGCAGTCGCTGACCAAGCGGTACGAGGAGATCATCAAGCAGGTGCAGCGGCTCATCCACACGCGCGGCCTGTCCGCGATGGTCTACACCGAGCCGTACGACGTGGAGAACGAGGTCAACGGCTTTTACACCTACGACCGGCGCGTGCTGAAGATGACCGAGTCGCGGGTGCGGGCGGTCAACCTCGGCGTTCTCGCAGTGGCTCGCGGCACGGCGGTCAGTCCGGACGACGTGGTCTCGTTGCGCGTCACCACCACCGGATACACCAACCGCTACCTGCGTCATCAGGACTCGCTGGCCCGCACCGACGTGATCAGCACGGACCTGGGCAAGCTGGACGCGACGTTCCACCCGCGGCCCGGACTCGCCGACGCCGCCTGCCTTTCGTTCGAGTCGCGGAACTTCCCCGGCCAGTTCCTCAGGCACAGCAACGGACGCATCCGCACGGACGTGAACAACGGCACGATCGCCGCCGACGCCACGTTCTGCGCTCGTGAAGGTTCGGGTGGCACCGCACTGGAGTCGTTCAACGTGCGCGGTTCGTTCGTGCGGCACTACAACGAGGGCGTCTACCTGGCGCGCTCCGGTGGCCCGAACCCCTGGGACACCGCGAACTCCTTCGGCGCTGACACGACGTGGGCGATCGGGACCGGGCTGTGGCGCAGTGGTGCGGAACTGCCGCTGGACCAGGCCCGTTCGTTCCGCGTCACCTCTCCCGGCTTCACGGACCGCTACCTGCGGCACCGGGAGTCGTTGGCGCGCACGGACGTCGTGACCAGTGCGAGCGACAGCCTGACCAAGGCGGACGCGACGTTCGTCATCCGGCGCGGACTCGCCGACCCCACCTGCTACTCGTTCGAGTCCCGCAACATCTCCGGGCAGTTCCTGCGGCACGCGGACTTCCGCGTCCGCCTCGGCACCAACGACAACACCGACCTGTTCCGCCGGGACGCGACGTTCTGCGCGCAACAGGGCACTGGCGGCGTCCGGCTCGAATCGGTCAACGAGCTCGGCACCAACATCCGGCACTACTCGGAGGAGGTCTGGGTCGCCTCGAACGGCGGCGCACACGTGTACGACAACCCTGCCTCGTACAACCAGGACGTGAGCTGGGCCGTGAGCTCACCTTGGACCCCGTAGGAGAGAACATGCTGCTACGCATGGTTTCCGTGTCCGCGATCGTGCTGAGCACGATCACCATCCCCGCTGTGACGGCGTCGGCGGACGTCGTCGACGCGATGAGCCGTGACCTCGGTATCACCCAAGCACAGGCTCTGACGAGGATTCGCGCCGAGAAGGTGGCGCTGAGGATCGCCCCGGCCGCCGAGCAGGCCGCCGCCGACGCGTTCGGCGGCAGCTGGTACGCCGACGGCAAGCTGAACGTGGCCGTGACGGACCCGGCTCGGGTCGAGGCGGTCAAGGCCGCGGGTGCGCAACCGGTGTTGCGCACGAAGACACTCGCGTCCCTGAACGCGGTGAAGACAGGCATCGACAGACTGTCGAAGGCCGGATCGGTGTCGAAGGACGTCGCCGGGTGGCGGGTCGACGTTCAGCGCGGCGCCGTGGTGGTCGACGCCCTGCCGGGAGCCGATGTTTCGGGCCTGCCCAAGGACGTCGTCGTCAACACCGAGGGCGTCCAACGGCCGCAGACGTTCGCGGCCGGCACCGTGGGCGGCGACCCGTTCTACACGGGCAACGTCCGCTGCTCGATCGGCTTCTCGGTGCACGGCGGCTACGTCACCGCCGGCCACTGCAACGTCGGTGCCTGGAACGTCTACGGCTGGGACCGTTCGTGGCAGGGCGAGTTCGTCGGCTCTTCGTTCCCCACCAACGACTACGGCTGGGTGCGCACCGGCGGCGGCTGGTGGAACGTGCCGGTCGTGCTCGGCTGGGGCCAGGTGAGCGACGCGCTGGTGCGCGGTTCGTGGGAGGCCCCGCCCGGCACCTCGGTGTGCCGTTCGGGCTCGACCACGCACTGGCACTGCGGCGTGGTCCAGGGCCGCAACGAGACCGTGAACTACCAGCAGGGCGCGGTCTACGAGATGGTCGGCACCAGCGTGTGCGCCGAGCCCGGCGACTCCGGCGGCTCGTTCATCACCGGTGACCAGGCGCAGGGCGTGACGTCCGGCGGCTACGGCAACTGCTCCGGCGGCGGCCGCACCTGGTTCCAGCCCGTCAACGAGATCCTCCGCACGTACGGGTTGACCCTCCTCACCGCCTGATCGGCCGATGTCCACCGGGACGCGAACGCGTATTTTCTTCACGTCTGCGTCCCGGTGGATCTCTTGGTCGAGGTGGTCACGTGCTGGCAGCCGGTCTGGTGTTCGCGATGCTGGCGAGCGGCTCTCCGCTCGATCCCAGAGAGCCCGGCGAGCACTCGGTGGTCTACCGCGCCGAGACCGTCGTCTCCGCCCCGCAGGAACGCATCTACGGCCTCATCATCGACTTCGCGGGCTACGCGCGCTGGAACCCGTGGGTCGTCAAAGCGGCGGGCGGCACCGCGCCGGGCGACGAGGTTCGCGTGGACGTGCTCCTCGGCTCGGTGAAGATGGCCGCGAAGCACACCGTGCTCAACGGCGTTCCGGGCCAACGCTTCTGCTGGAAGGACGCGGGCTGGAACGCGTGGTTCGTCTACGGCCAGCGTTGTCGCACGCTCACACCGCAGCCCGACGGCACCGTGCTCGTCACCAACGAACTGCTGGTCGACGGCGTGCTGTCCGGGGGAGCGGACCTGTTCATCGGCAAGGCCATGAAGGACGGCATGCAGGCCGAGAACGCCGCCCTGAAGCGGGCCGCCGAACTCTGACCACGCTCTAGCGGGTGAGCCCGGCAAGCAGGTCGATGGTGCGGTTCTGTTCGTCGGCGGTTCCGCAGGGCGCGGCCATGAACTCGGTGACGCCGGCATCGCGAAGCCTGTCGAGTGCCTGCGCCACTTGGGTTTCCGTGCCGACGATCGCGACGTCCTGTGGTCCGGCCACGCCTTCCCTGTCGAGCGTCGCGCGGTACTCGGGCACCTGCGCGGCGAGCGCGAACTGGTCGGCGATCCGGGCGCGGACGTCGTCGGGGGTGTTCGTGACGCACACGGGCAGTCCGGCGACGACTCGCGGTGTCTGTCCTCCTGCCGCCTTGGTGATGGTGGGAACGATGTGCTCTCCCAGTGTCTTCGGCCCCGTCATCCAGGTCACGGTCCCGTCGGCGAGTTCTCCCGCCAGCCGAACCATGCGCGGTCCCATCGCCGCCACGATCACCGACGGCGCCGGCACATCGCCCGGCACGGTCACCGCCCCCACCGCGGTGAGCGTCTCGCCGCGGTACTCGACACTGTCCCCTCGCAGCAACGGTCCGAGCACCGTCAGGTAGTCGCGCATGCGCTGCACGGGCCGGTCGGTGGGCAGTCCGAACATCCCCGACACCATCGCGGCGACACCTGTGCCGACGCCGAGCGTCAGGCGTCCCGTCACGGCGGCCTGCGCCGTCAGAGCCTGCCCAGCCAGCATCATCGGGTGCCGCTGGGGAACCGGAACCACGGCCGTGCCCACGGCGATGCCGGGGACGGCGGCACCGGCCACGGCGATGGCGGTCAACGCGTCCCAGCCCAGCGCCTGACTTGCCCACGCGGTGGCGAATCCGGCGTCGGCCGCCACCCGCACCTGGTCGACGACCGCGTCCAACGTCGCGGGACCGCGCACGTCGCCGACCGCTAATCCGATCTTCATTCTTCGTCTCCACCTGTCCAGGAACTTAAGTGGAGGGACCACCCCACTTGTGGTCCGGTACGATATGGGGGACCCACCCCACTTAGCAAGCAGGTGCCCATGGGAGAAACTCCCGGCTCGTCAGGCCGACGGGCCGACGCACAGCGCAACCGCGACCGCGTGGTGGCCGCGGCCGGTGTGGTGATCGCCGAGTCCGGGCCCGGAGCGTCCCTGGAGGAGATCGCCCGCCGCGCCGGAGTGGGATCGGCCACCCTGCATCGGCACTTCCCGCGCCGCGCGGAGCTGCTGGAAGCAGTGCTCCGCGATCGCGTGCAGGCCTTGTGCGATCAAGCGGAGGACCTGCTGACGGTGCCGAACGCGGGGGCGGCGCTGGTGACCTGGCTGCGTGCTGTGGTGACGCACGCGGCCACCGCGCGGGGGCTGGGGCCGGCGCTGACGGGGTACGAGTCCGATCCGGAGTTCTCGCCCCACACCATGATCCGGGAAGCCGCACAGCAGCTCCTGGCCCGCGCGCACGCGGAGGGTTCGGTCGGCCCGAGCGTCACCGTGGACGACGTCCTGCAACTCGCGAACGGGATCTCCCTGGCGGTCGAGTCTCTCCCCGACCCGGCGCAACGCGCGGACGTGCTGGTGGCTCTGGTCGCCGACGGTCTCCTGGTGTCCTAGTTGAACAAGATCCGCTTGGCCACGGCCTTTCCTGGCGGCGTGCGCAGCGCTGTGAACGCGAACTCGGCGAGGTGCGGACTCCTGACGAGCGACAGGCCACGCCGCAACAGCGACCTGGTGCGGTAGCGCCGCCGCATGGCCGCGCCGTCGTAGTGCTCCAGCACGTACCTGTTGCCGCTGCGCAGGTAGTCGAACGTGACCGAGGCCGCGAGCTCGGACATCCGCATGCACGGATCGAGCCCGCCGGCCGTCAGCGGCGAGACCGCGCCCGCCGCGTCACCGACCAGCAGGCCCTGCGGCGACACGATCCGGCGCAGCAGTCCGCCGACCGGAATCGGCCCGCCCCGGCGCTTCACCGGCCCGGCGGGTTCCGGCACCGGGAAGCTGTCGCGGAAGCGTTGCAGCAGCTGGGGGAGCGGTGCGGTGAACCGGTCGGCGCGCCCGGCCAGTCCGATGTGAGCGTGCTCGCCGTCGTCGATGACCCAGGCGATGTAGCCGGGTGCGATGCGCGGGTCGACCACGCAGTGGAACGTCGGCGTCGAGCCGGAAGCGACCGGGTAGACCTCCTCGATGCCGGTGATGAGCTGCCGGTTGACGTCGAGGCCGAGGTTCTTCGCGACCGTGGACCGGGCGCCGTCCGCGCCGATCGTGAAGCGGCCTTTCGTGGACTTCGTCGGATAGCTGGAGTTCAAACTGACCCGCGCGCCCGCACGTTCGGCGTCCTTGACCGCGGTGGCGTAGATGCCCTCCATGTCACCGACCCGGAACTCGTCGCGAGCGCTCACGAACTCCACCGGTTCCTTCAGCGACGGCGGGTAGAGCAGCACTCGCCGGACCGCCGGCCCCAGGTGGGGAAGCTCGTAGTCGTCGAGGGTGCGCCGGACGAAGATCCCGGTCGTGCGGATGCCGGTCTCCAGGCTTGTCCTGCGTTCACAAACGGCCACGTCGAGGCCTGCCTCCGCGAGCAGGCGCGCGGTGTTGAGTCCGGCCAGCCCGGCGCCGACGACGAGCACGTCCACGGTGTCCATGCCTCCGACGCTAGGTCCGATCACCGGACCGGTTCCCGTTTCCCGGCAACACCTTCACCGGATCTGCACCGTTTCTCCACGAATGTGAGCCCTTGACACGTCGGAGGTCTGTCCCAGATCGTGTGGGTACCGCTGCCTCGGACCGCCGCCCTGGTTCGAGGAGGAACCGCATGCAGTTGTTCAACCGCCGCACCGCGCTGCGAGGAGCTCTCGCCGTCGCGGCCACGCCACTGGCCGCGGGTGTGGCCTCCGCTGACGTGGGTGCGATGGCGTTCGTGCAGAAGTGGGCCCCGAACCCCGGCTCGGTCGGCCTGAAGGCGTTCGTCGGCATCGAGGACGACCGCTCGAACTCGCATCCCTCGGCCACGCACATCTTCGCCGAGAGCGACCAGTACCGGTTCGTGATGCACAAGTCCGATCGGGACGGTGCCGACCGGCAGCGCAACGAGGTGCGCGCGATCCAGACCGGCAGCACCCGCCACGACATGAAGAAGGGTGAGACCTGGCGCTACAACTACCAGATGTACATCCCGGCGTCGTTGAAGGGCACCACCAGCTTCTCGCACATCTTCCAGGTCAAGCACACCGGCGTGGACTCGCCCGTGGTCACCATGTCGTTGTTCCGCTCCGGTTCCACCGAGACCGTCGAGATGCGACTGTTCGGCGCGGGCCAGGCGAAACTCGGCAGCACGCCGCTGGCGCCGTTGCGCAACAAGTGGATCGACGTCGAGATCGAGATCAAGGTCGCCGACTCCGGCAGCCTGCGCTACTCGCTGAAGGACGGCGGCACGACCGTCGTCAACGCGTCGCGATCCGGCTTCGACACGTGGCTGGGCGGTGACCAGGCACATCCGAAGTGGGGCATCTACCGGAGCATCAACGACTCCGCGCAACTGCAGGACACCTACCTGTTGCTCCGCAACATGAAGGCGTACCGAAACGAATAGTGGGTGTTCCCAGGGAGCCGTCGAGAGGTGAGAATTACTCGCGTGGGGGATCTTCACGGACGAACTGCCGAGAGCAGGGCCGGTGTCGCCGCGTTTCTGGCGGGCGTGTGGCTCATCGCCGCACCACCGGTCCTGCACTTCGGCGCGTCACTGCACGCTTTCCGGCCCTACTGGTGGTCGATGGGCCTGGCCGTCGTGGTGATGCTGCTCGGCATGGTGCGGGCGATGGCACCGCTGGACGTGCCGCTGGCGCAACCGATCACGATCGGCCTGGCGGTGGGCCTGATCGTCGTCGCACTGTTCCGAACGGACGGTGGCGCGGCAGCCGTTTGGCTCAACCAACTGGTTGTCGGCGCTCTCATCGCGTTGTCGGCCGCGCTCGCGTTGCTGATCAGCATGCGCCGATGAGGTGGTCGGACCACTGCCTGATCTGCTCGGGTCAGCAGGAACTCGTGGTCAACGTCCGCGAGCGCGGGCCCCATGAGCAGATGCATGACTACACGCGCGTGCTTTTCTGTTGTGCGTGCTCGGTCGGTGAGCTGCGATCGTTCAGCTACGACGGTTTCGTGGTGTTCGGCGAGGAGGACGAGGTCATGGTCTGGTCCTCGATCCTCTCCGCTGCCGACGTCGACACGCTGCGCTCGGCCTTCACCTGCTCGACCCCGCTGGCGGGCAACTGCGAATGTGCTGAGCATGTCCGCGCCTACGACACGAGCCTGCGCGTGAACAAGACGCGGCTGCCGGAGCACGGGCCCGACCGGCACAGTCCGGCCGGGCGCACCACTGCTGTTGTGGAGTTGGTGGACGGACTGGCGGAGTTCCGCTGAGTCAACAGCGCTGCCCGCGAGACGTAGTCCCTTGGCTTTCCGGTTAGCCGCCGACAAATCAGTCGATCACGGCGGTGGCCTCGATCTCGACGAGGTGCTCCGGCACGTCCAGTGACGCCACCCCGATCAACGTGGCCGGCGGCTTCGCGGTCTCGCCGACCCTCGCCCTGGCGTTCTCGATGCCCTTGAGGAGCTCCGGCATCAGGTCCTGCGTCCACCCGACGACGTACACCCGAACCCTGACCAGGTCCTTGAACGACGCCCCAGCGGCCTTGAGCGCGGTGTGCACGTTCGCATAGGCCTGCTCGGTCTGCAGTGCGAGGTCAGGCTCGGTGTCCCAGGCGACCTGCCCGGCCAGGTAGATCGTCTTCGCGCCGCTCGCGACGGCCACGTGGTGGTAGACGTCCAACTGCGGCAGCTCGTCGGAGTTGATGAGCGTGACGGCCATTGCGTTCTCCCTGATCGCTCTCTTGTGGTTACTCGGTAACCGTAGGAGAGTGAGCACTGACCTGGAAGAACGCACTTTTTCGAGAGTGGGGAACCAAAAGGTGAGCAAGCAGCTCGGCGGCGACCTGGCCCGCGCGGATTCGCTGGCCCGCGAGATCTTCTCCGACATCGCCAACAAGTGGGCGCTGCTGATCGTCGAGACCATCGGCGACTCGACGAAGCGCTTCACCGAGCTCAAGACCGAGGTGGACGGCATCAGCCACAAGATGCTGACCCAGAACCTGCGGCTGTTGGAGCGCAACGGGCTCGTGTCGCGCGTCGTGCATCCGACTGTGCCGCCGCGTGTCGACTACACGCTGACGGAGCCTGGTCAGGCGTTGCGGGCGACGGTGGACGCGATGTGTGCCTGGACGACGCGGTATCTGGGCGAGATCGAGGACGCTCGCCGGCGGTTCGACTCCTAATCTCCCTCTTGGCTTTTGTGACTGGTGGCGGCTTGGGCAAACTGACGCAGAATCGCCATTCTCTCCTGGTCTTCTGCAGTGATTTTCGCAGTTCTGCCGCTTAGGTACTCGGATGCCAATCTCGCAGTTTCGCTTGTCGTAACGGAAGACCTGGACCGTTCGATCAGATCGAGGATGATCTGAGGCTTGACGTGGTCGGCGGCCGCAGCTGCGATCTCGCAGAGCGTGCTGATCAACTTCCCGTCGATCACGGGTTCTGTCGCACGTCGCCGGGCCAGATATTTGAAGGCTTCAACTGGGAGGTAGCCTTCAGAGATCTCGTTGACGTATGGAGCGGCGGCTTCCGCTACTTGTGTTACGAACTCTCTGAATGCGTAGTCCACCCGAACGTCGGCTGTGTTGACGGTGGTCCACGCAAGCACCAGTGAGGACATGGCTTCAGAAGGCCCGCTGCCGAACAGGCGGGGAAGCAGCTCGGTGGGGAACACGCCTCTTCCGATCAGGTCGGGGTGGGCGCAGATCGTGGAGATCAGTTCGTAGACGGACACCATGTGCTCGTTCAACTCTTCAGGACTACGTGGAATCAGGTGGCGCAATGCGCGTTCTACGAGATGGCGCGGCGTTCTCGATGCTTCTCTCGACAGGGCAGCGGCCATGACCGATTTTGCTTGGGGATTCATCCGAACGCCCGCGTCCAGGTGGTCGATGATTGTGGTGAACAGTTTGAAATCGAAGGGGATGGCCTTCGCGGTGCTGCCGGCTCCGGAGATCCGGGTGAGCCAGGAGGCCAGTGAACCTAGTAATACCTGTTCTTTGTTTTCTGAGCTGACGACACCGTAGACGAACTTCTCGCCGGTGCGCACCATTCCTTCGAGTTTCCCGTCGCCCAACAGCCTTGCCGCCTGTACCGCGCTGATCATGTGGTCATATTCGAGAGGTGTGATGTGCCAAGTCTCGGTCTGCACGAGCGTGATTGACTGAAGAATCTTTTCCCAGCCCTCCGAGTCCAATCCGGACTGCCAGAGGTGAACTGTGGCGCGCCAACTGGACAAGGGATGGTCCAAGTCCTGTCCGAACAGGTTGTCGATCGCGATCGGAGTCGCTTCGTCCAGCAGTACGCGCAGACATACGAGGTTGGCGGAGTAGTTGGCGATGCGGGAGACGATGGAAGTGGAATCGGGTCTATAAGTCGGGTAGGGGTCGCTCGACGCGCGGTCGTGAAATGATCGAATGAGTTCGTCGAGCACGTCCAGCAAGGTCTTCTTGTTCTCTGTGGAGAGAGCGTCGAACAAGCCCTTGGCGAACTGGATGATCGGATCGCGTTTGACGAATGCCTGGTGAGAGGTCAGTCCGTACAGCAATGAGTCATCGGGCGGCGTCTTCCGCTGGTACGGATTGGCGGTGGGAAGTGCTCGGGCCGCCACCATCTGAACGAGCAGCTTCATCGTCACGTCGGCGATCAGGTATTCGCCGAAGGTTGCGTGCAGGAACTCGTAGGTCCGCCGATTCAGCCGGTTGTCTTCGTCTTTGAGTGTTGGCGAATGAATGAAGAAGAAGTTCTCCACTGTTCGGTCGGCCTCGTCGACGGGGGCGTCAAGGGTGTTGCGCTGGGCCGCTTCGCTCGGTGCGAAGACCTCCAGATCCTGGTTGAGCTCTGCTGCAGTCACATACTGGTGTCCACGGTTGAACATTGCGAACGCAGCGATGCCGAGCCTCCACCAGCTTTCTTCCGCGCGCTTGTTGATAATCTCGCGCGGTAACGGCACGGCGTTCTTTTCGCTGACTTGTCGCAGTACGAACGAGTCGATGAGCCGCCGATACAATTCGGCGTTGGAGAGGTTTTGGCTGTCGAGCGATGGAGTGCTCGGGTCGGCCTCGTAGATGATGAGCATCATCAGCAGTAGTGGCTGTCGGGCAAGCTCCACCTGCTGCCCAAGGTTTTCCCGCTTCGTCGGGCGGAAGCCGGAGGTCTGGATATTCGTGGTGTTCCACGCGTCAAGCCAGCGATCGATGCGATCGTCGTCGAACTCCTCGAGCATCACCATCGGAGTTCCGGCCGCAATTGCGGCTCGGTTGGCGACGAGTACCCGGGAGGTCACTACTACCGCCACTGGCCGACCGCGGTCCGCTTGCAGCTCCTGGAACTCCTGCACCAGCTGGAGGTACGTCGACTGGTGGGCTCCGCTGGCCTGGATCAACTCGTCGAAGCCATCCAGCAGGACCACTGGAGTGATGTCGTCGTCGCACTCGTCGGCGAGCTCGCCCCAGTCGACGCGTTTGCTCAGGACCTCTCGCAAAGCTGCTTCGATCTGCGCCTGAATGCGGTCCTGAGCCCTCACCTTGCGGAGTTGTACGGTGACCACGGCGAACCGGTTTGAGGGAAGTCGCGCGGCCAGCACATCCATCAACAGCGACTTGCCCGCGCCGGGGTTGCCAAGCACCAGCAACGGTCGTTCGGTGCTGTCCGGGCCGGCCAGATGTGCGGCTAGGAACGTGTCGAGATCTTCGCGGACGTTGGTGCTGGTCCGCCACCAGGGCTCGGAAGCCGGCTCGACGAGCTCGTCGTAGACGGCAAGCCGAAAGGCGGGCGCGACGAATCCGTTCTCCACCGTCGGGAACACGGCGTTGATCGATGAGGTGTCGCTGACCGACCTGAGCAGTGGTTTGGTGAGGATCTTCTCGGCCACGGTCCGGAGCTGAGCGTGGTGCGGTCGTGTGGCTCTGGTCGGCTCGGTGGGCAGCTTGGCGAGCAATGTGGAGAAGAGCTCCAAGGACTCCGTTCTGATCTTCGTGAGTTCCTGCTCAACTGTCGCGCGGGTCGCGGCGTGCTCGTTGAGCATCTCCCAGATGTAGAACTCCGGTACCGCGACAGACAGTCCGAGGTAGTGATTGACGTACTTGGACTGGGCGCCAGCGTTCACCGCCGCGGTGAAGGACGCGGCTCTCAGACGTGCCGGGGCGCCGGCGAGGCCCGCGACGAACCGGCAGGCTTCGCTGATCGCCCTGAGAAAGAATGCGTTGAGCTCTCCATCGAGGTTCTCGTGGAAGCCGCGAACCGCGCTCGGCGTTGGCACGGGAAGTGAGGTCAGAGCAGGAAGGGCTGAACTCTCCTTCTTCTTGGCGGGAGGGTCTGCGTCGAAGATGCGGAACTTCTCGCGGTCCGTGACCTTGAACCGGTCGTAGTCTGCGTCGATCTCGTCGCGAAGGGCCTCGAACACCGAGGTGACGACGATGATCGTGTGCGCGGCCTCGATCAGTTCCTGCCGCCGGGTTCCTTTCAGGCCGGTGAGCTTGGTGGTGATGCCGTCGAGGATCTTGCTTAGCGAGGTCGTGACCTGGTTCTTCGCGCCGATCAATCTCAGTAGATCAGGCTCGAATGCGCCACCGACCAGGATGCTCACGCCGAGGAACGTGTCGGTCTTGTCCAGCCAGGGGTGGTCGTACTTGCCCAGGACGCGCAGAGCGCCTTCGTACGAGAACAGGGCCGGGCGCGACATCCACATACCTCCGCAGGGCGACTGGAAGCCCTATCGCGCGGCGTGTGGCACGGGTTACACCCAAACGAACTGGTCAGCAATCTTGATAGTCACCTATCAGTGACTATATGGTGAAGGCATGAGCGAGAAGAAGATCATTGCTGTCGTGGGGGCTACCGGCGAGCAGGGTGGTGCGGTGGCGAGGGCGTTGCTGGCCGACGGGGAGTTCGCGGTGCGTGCGCTGGCTCGCAACCCTGAGTCGGTGGCGGCCAAGAAGCTTGCCGAGTTGGGGGCCGAGGTCGTCGCTGCGGACCTGTACGACGTGGAGAGCCTGCGGAAGGGGTTCGGAGGGGCGTACGGCGCGTACCTGGTGACGCCGTTCTTCACGCACATGTCGGCAGCCAAGGAATTCGAAGAGGTGCAGAACCTCGTGGCCGCGGTCGAGGGTCTCGAACACGTCGTGTGGTCGACGTTGGAGGACACGCGTGAGGTGATCTCGCTCGACGACGACCGGATGCCGACGTTGGACGAGAAGTACAAGGTGCCGCACTTCGACGTGAAGGGTGGCGAGGCGGACGCGTTGTTCGAGAAGGCCGGGTTGCCGACCACGTACGTGCGGATGTCGTTCTACTGGAACAACCTGCTGGGTGGCATGGGGCCGCATCGTGCGGAGGACGGTTCGCTCAAGTTGTCGTTGCCGATGGGGGAGAGCCGGATCTCCGGGATCGCCGCCGAGGACATCGGAAAGGCGATTGTGAGCGTGCTCAAGCATCCGGAGACGACCATCGGGCAGACGATCGGGCTTGGCGTCGAGCATCTCACCGGTCAGGAGGTCGCGGCGGCGTTCAGTGAGGTGCTGGGCGAAGCGGTGACGTATGAGCCGTTGTCCCACAACGACTTCCGGGCGCTCGGCTTCCGGGAGGCGGTGGAGATCGGGAACATGTTCCAGTACTACACCGAGTTCGACACGCACATCCTGCCGCGGCGCGACATCGGGCAGACGCGTGCGCTCGTGCCGGGGTGGTTGACGCTCAAGGAGTTCCTGAGCCTGCACCGCGAGGACATCGTGATCGGCTAGTGGGCGCGCGCGATCTCGGTGAAGACGGCCTTGAACTCGGCGAACCGGTCGGGACCGACCAACTGGGCGAGCCTGTTCTCGATGTCCGCGATGATCCTTCGCGCCTGGACCATCTGGTCGCGGCCCAGGTCGGTGGGCACGACCAGTTTGGCCCGGCGGTCCGCGGGATCGGGCTGGCGGGTGACGTAGCCGAGGCGTTCCAGCTCGTCGATCAGCGTGCCGATGACCTGCTTGTGCTGGCCGGAACGCTCGGACAGCTCGCTCGCGCGTGTGCCGGTGCCGGCGATGTAGGCCAATACGGCGCCGTGGCGGGGGCGCAGGTGCTCGTGGCCCGCCTCGGCCAGTCGGGTGAAGAGTTCCTTCTGGAAGCCCGAGAGCAGGTGTGCGGACAGGACGCCGACGTCTGGCATGAGGACGATGTTAACCCGGCGGCGGCCGAGTCCGAAGAGGACGGACGAACTCGGCACGCCTCGCTGGGCAGGAGTCAGGCCTGCGGCTCGTACAGGCTGAACGGGGTGCCCTGGTCGTCCGAGCAGTGGGCGATGCGGCCGACGTCCGGCACGGTCTGCACGTCGTCGCTCTTGCCGCCTAGGTCGGCGACCTTGCGCACGGACGCGTCGATGTCCGTGGTGTGGAAGTAGATCCGCGGCTGGGTGAGCTGGGCGTCCTTGACCGCGATCGCGCCGGACGCGCCGTTCGTGATGAAGTGGTAGTCCTCGCCCATCTGGCTGGTTTCCCAGCCGAACACGCCCGCGTAGAACGCCCTTGCCCGCGCGGTGTCCTCGGCGGGCAGTTCGAACCAGTTGACCTGTCCGGACATGTCGATCGCTCCTTCGGTTGTCGAGACTGACGAGCGAAGGACGAGCGAGCGGGACCGATCTCGACATCAGCCGCGAAGAAGTTCCAGACCTTTGTCGTGGTGGTCGAGCGCGGCGCCGACGGCTGCGGCGATGGTGACCTCGAAGATCTCGTCCTCGGTGTGGTCCTGCTTGAGACGAGCGATGTCCTCGTCGGTGAGGCGGTAGGAGGCGGTGCGAACCGTTGCCGCGTAGGAACCCCAGGCGTCACCGGCCGCTGCCGCCTGCCTGAGCTCGGGTGTCGTGCGGGCAGGGGCCTCCAGCACGGCACGGCGGAGTTCGGCGGGGGAGCCGGAACCAGGGCCGGTGAGGAAGCGCGGGAACCGGTAACCGAACCGGTGCAGCGACCGCGTGCCCGACTCCATCTGGCCGGGCAGCAGCGCGAACCCGAACGCGTTCGCGAGCCGGTTCACCACCTGCCAGATCAGGCTGACGTTCAACGCGTCCGTCATCGCGTCGGCGGGTACGTCTTCCGAAAGCGTCAGGTTCTCCAGGAATGCCAGCGCCGCAACGAGTTCCGGGCGCAATGGCGAGGGATCACCGGCGATCTTGACCAGTTCGGTGTGCGTGACGGCGCAGTACGGGCATCGCAGGTGTTCAGCCGTGCGCTGCGCCATGTACTCGCGTTCGCCCGCTGTCCAGAACGACGGCCCGCGCATCGCCTCGGCGCTCAGATCGAGGAACACCGCGCCGAAGAAGTCCGGGCGGTACAACAGGGTCTTCGGCACGTCGGACATCGGGACGCGCGACACCAGCCCGGTCAGACCGAAGAACATCCTGGCCGGCAACCGGTGGCCGTGGTCGAGCACGTGCAGCCGCATCAGGGGACCTCCAGGGAACGCAGGCGGGCGGCGAGGAACCGGCGATCGGCCGGGGTGACCGCCAGGTCGTGGGCGAGCCGGTACGCGGCAACGGCTTCGGAGCGCCGGTCCAGGCGCCGCAGCAGGTCGGCACGGGCGGAGTGCAGCAGGTGGTAGGAGTCCAGGCCGCTGATCCCGTCGATCAAAGAGAGCCCGGCCGCGGGGCCGTCGGCCATCGCGACGGCGACCGCGTGGTTGAGCTCGATCACCGGAGTCGGTGCCACCGCGAGGAGTTCGGCGTACAGGGCGGTCACGCGAGTCCAGTCGACCGGGTCCTGCACGTGCAGGGCGGCGATCACGGCGTGCAGCACGTACGGGCCGGGTGAGCCGAACCGCAGCGCCCGGTCGAGCAGCGCCATGCCCTCCGAGATCTCCTCGACGTTCCAGAGCGAACGGTCCTGGTCCTCGAACAGCACGAGGTCACCGTCGGAAGAGATCCGGGCCGCGCTGCGCGAGTTGTGCAGCAACATCAACGCCACCAGGCCGTGCGCCTCCGGTTCGTCGGGCATCAGCGTCGCCACGAGCTTGCCCAGTCGCAACGCTTCGAGCCGCAGCGAGGCGTCCGCGGTCGTGTAGCCGCGCGTGAAGATCAGGTAGAGCACCCCGAGCACGCCCTGCAGCCGTTCGGGCAGCAGGTGGTCGGCGGGCACCTCGAACGTGATGCCGGCGTCGCGGATCTTGCGCTTGGCCCTGACCAGCCGCTGGGCCAGTGCGGGCTCGGCGACGAGGAACGTCCGCGCGATCTGCGCCGCCGTGAATCCTGCTACCGCCTGGAGTGTGAGCGCTAACCGCGCGTCCTCGCCCAGCGCGGGATGGCAGCAGGTGAAGATCAGGCTCAGACGCTCGTCGCCGAGGTCGACGAGCTGCTTCTCGGTCATCGCGACCGGTTCGGGCGCGGACGGCAGCTTGGTGCGGGCCATCTTGGCGCGCCGGATCCGGTCCAGGGCGTGGTTGCGGGCGACGGTGAGCAGCCAGGCGAACGGATCGTCCGGAACTTGTGAACGTGGCCATTTCCGCAACGCCTGCGAGCACGCCTCCTGCAGCGCGTCCTCGGCCAGCTCGAAGTCGCCCAGCGCCCGCACCAGCGCCGCGAGCATCCGGCTCCGGTGCTCGCGGTACACCCGTTCGACCGCTGCAGACGCGAGGTCGCTCATGCCACCCCGTGGTTCAGGCCGGGGATGTGGTCGACGGGGCGCACCTCGATCGTCGCGCCGAAGTGCGCCTGCGGGATCATCTCCGCCAGCTCGAGCGCCTCGTCCAGGTCGCGGCAGTTGAGCAGGTAGTAGCCGCCGAGGTGTTCGTTGGTCTCCGCGAACGGGCCGTCGGTGAGCAGCGCCTTGCCGTCCCGCACCCGCACCGTGGTCGCGGTGGCGACGGGTTTCAGCGGGTCACCGGACACGAACGCGTTCCGGCGCCGGCACTCGTCGGCGAACGCGTTGACCCGCGTGAGGATCTCCTCGAACCGCGGGTCACCGGGGTGCGGGCGGTCCTCGCAGTTGTAGATCAGGAACATGTAGTGCATGCGTGCCCTCCAGTCGTCGTTCCGAGGACGAACGAGATCCCTGGAAGTCGACATTCGAGCACGAGGTGTTTCTCACGGCGCGGCGAGCGCCTCCGTCGGGGTGAGCCGCGACGCCCGCACGGCCGGATAGACCCCCGCGACCACGCCCGTCACGACCGCCGCGCCGAGCCCGGCGAGGACCATCTCGATCGGGATCACCGCGGGCCAGTTGTGCGCGAACGCGTAGCCGGCCGTCCCTGTTAGCCCTAACAACACGCCCGCTACGCCGCCGAGCAGGCACAACACGACAGACTCCGTGAGGAACTGCGTCCTGATCTGACCGCGGTTCGCGCCCAACGCCCGGCGCAGCCCGATCTCGCGCTTGCGTTCCAGCACGGAGATCACCATCGTGTTCGCGACCCCGATGCCGCCGACGAGCAACGCCACCCCGGCGAGGCCCAGCATCAGCGCCGAGAAGGTGTTCTCGGTGAGCCGCTTGGCCGTGAGCGCGTCGGACGGGCGGCTGACCCGCACCTGGGACGGCTGCTCCGGGTAGACGGTCTGGGGCAGCACCGCTCGCACGTCGTCGATCGACGGCTCCCGCGCCCTGAGGTAGAGCACGGTGGGCCGCTCGTCGAAACCGAGGTCCTTCGCCGACTCCCAGCCGACCAGCGCCGACCGTTCGATCTCCGGCGCGAGCGGCAGGGGAGCGAGGATCCCGATCACCGTGAACCACGTGTCGTCGATCCTGACCTGGGCGTCCGTGGCGGTGATGCCGAGCCGGGCAGCGGCGATGTCGCCCAGCACGACGGTCGGGAACTTCGAGGTGGTCTCGGTGAGGAACGTGCCGGTCCGGACGTGGCCGTTGAGCGTGTCCAGGAGGTTGAGCTTCGAGGCCAGCACGGTCAGCCCGGACGTCTCCGAGTCCGGGATCCGGTCGGAACGGCGGATGACGGCGTGCGTGTTCGCGACCGCGCTGACCTGGTCGGCAGGGCCGATGCGCTCGACCATCGCGACGGAGTCCGGTGGCAGCGACGCGACCTCGTTGCCGGTGCCGGTGGCGGCCTCCGCGCGCAGCAGGTTGGTGCCCAGCGCGGCGAACTCCTCCATCAGCGCGGCGCGGCTCGACGCCGGGATGCCGGTGACCACGACGAGCGTGGCGATGCCGATGGAGATGCCGAGCGCGGACAGCACGGCCCGCATCGGCCTGGTCCGCAAGGGGGACAGGCCGAGCAGCAGGAGATCGGTCGGGCTGAGCCGGGTGGGTGTGACGTCACGGGGGTTCGCGGACTTGGCTCGGTGTGCGGTGTGAACGCTCACGCCGTCACCTCCGCGCGGATGCGGCCGTCCCTGATCTCCACCTGGCGTGGCAGCCTCGCCGCCACCTCACGGTCGTGGGTGATCACCGCGATCGTCGTGCCCTCGCTGTTCAGGTCGAGCAGCAGGTCCAGGACCGCGCGCCCGGTCGCCGTGTCCAGCGCACCCGTCGGTTCGTCGGCCAGCACGAGTGCGGGCCGGTTCACCACGGCGCGCGCGATGGCGACGCGTTGGCGTTCACCACCGGACAGCTCGTGCGGCCGGTGCCGAAGTCGGTGACCCAATCCCACGCGGGTCAGCGCTTCGGTCGCCATCGCGGCACGCCACTTGCGCGGGGTGCCCGCGTAGAGCAGGCCGGTGGCCACGTTGTCGATGGCCGTGAGGCCGTCCGCGAGGTGGAACTGCTGGAACACGAACCCGATCCGCCGCCCGCGCAACGCCGACAGCTGCCGGTCGGACAGCGTGGAGATGTCGTGCCCGTCCAGCCTCACCGTGCCGCTGGACGGGCGGTCCAGCGTGCCGAGCAGGTTGAGCAACGTCGACTTGCCCGAACCCGAGGGGCCGACGATCGCGACGGCCTCACCTTCGTGCAGCGTCAGGGAAACACCGTCGAGAGCGCGCACACCGCCCGCGTACTCCTTGACGGCGTCCAGGATCTGGAGAACCGGGGTCACGACGTCGTCACCACCCGCATGCCCTCGCTGAGGCCACCGCCGCTGATCTCGACCAGTCCGCCCGCGAACAGGCCGGTCTTCACCGCGACGAGCCCGCCTTCCTCGGTCTGCACCGCGTAACCGCCCTCGCGCAACGCCAGCAGCGCCGTCACCGGCACGGCCAGCACGCCCTGGCGCGCGGTGCTGGTCAGCCGGATCCGCACCGGGCCCGAGTCGAACTCGCCTACCTCGGTGTCGAGACCGATGTCGACGGCGATCACCGGGGTCTCCTCGCCGTTGCCGTTCTTCTCGGACTTGGCCTCCGTGCTGACCGACCGCACGGTTCCGGCGGTCTCGGTGCCGTTGGGCAGCACGACGGTGACCTTCAGGTCCTTTTTGAACACTTCGGCCTGCCGCGCGTCGATCGAGGCGTCGACCGCCTTGCCGGTCGCGGTCACGCTCATCAGCGAGCCTTCCCCGGACGCCGACAGCTTCGCGGTGACCGACTCGACGCGCACCTTCCCGGACAGCACCACGACGTCACCGGGGTCGATCACGCCGCTCTCCTCGACCTTCTCGGCCTTCTGCCACCGCTTGACCGCGTCGATCGTGGCCTGCGTCAGTTCGTCCGGTGCTCCACCGAGCTTGTAGCCGAGAGCTCCCAGGTTGTCCTTCACGATCTTCACGTCCGGGCCCTTGGTTCCGGCCTTGTCGAGCTTGCGCCACAACGGGGTGTCCCCGAAGAACAACCACACGGGACGGTTGTCCACTTTGTACACGGCGGCACCGCGATCGACGGCCGCGCCAGGAGCGGGGAGCCAGGTGAGCGTGCCCGCCCGTCGTCCCGTCACCTCCTGCGAGGCGCCGAAACCGAGGGTGGCCTTGAACTCCCGGACGTCGGTCAGGTCTGTCTTCACCACGGCGACGGTCCGGGGCGCCGGTGGTGGCGAGGACTGGGCGGGCGCGCGGCGCGTCCAGGTGAGCGCTAACACCCCGCTGACCAGCACGAGAGCGACGACGCCGGCGATGATCCACCGCTTCACTTACGCCCTCCGCCGAACACTTCCTGCTCGCAGTCCTCCTCGATCTTGCGGCGCTGGTCCTCCGGCAGGGTCTGCTCGCCGTCGTAGGTCCAGCTGCCGGGCTCGGTCTCGATGACCTTCATGCCACGGCTGTTGAGGCACTGGACGTTCTTGTGCCAGTTGTCGGCGAACGTCGGATTGCTGGAGTCCATCTCCCACGGCGGCAGCGGCCACGTCTTCGCGCACAACTTCCACGCCTCGTCGCTGTACTGCGCGGGCCGGAGGGTGCCGGAGGGACCGGGGCCGGTTCCCGTCGCGTTCGGGTCCTTCTCGGCGAGGCAGGCGGTGTGAGCGTTGTACAGCCGCTGCTTTTCCTCCTCGGTCATGTCCATGCGCAACCGCGGCTGACCGTCGTCTTTGGGCGTCGCCGCGCTGGAAGAAGGCGCGACGGCACCGGAGGACTGCAAGGACGCGACGTTCGAGGACGAGGGAGGCGCGGCCTGGCCGCACGCGGAGAGCAGCAGCACGGCGGCGCCGATCAACAGCCTGGGATTCATGGCGGCGATGCTGCCGGGCGGTTGTGAGGAAGATGTGCGCTCAGCGTGCCGGCAGCGTGATCGTGAACGTCGTCCCGCGCCCGACCGCGCTGTCCACCGTGATCGTGCCGCCGTGAGCGCTCACAATCGCGTGCACGATCGCCAGACCGAGCCCGCTGCCGCCGGTGTCGCGGGTGCGGGAGCGGTCCGCGCGCCAGAACCGGTCGAACACGTGCGGCAGATCCTCGGCGGAGATGCCGGAACCCGTGTCGCTCACCACGATCCTGCCGCCCGACGAGACGAGACGGACCGTCTCGTCGGAGGGGGTGTAGCGGAAGGCGTTGGTGACGAGGTTCGTGAGCACCTGCCGCAGCCGCACCGGATCCGCGTGCACCACCCCGCCGCCCTCCGCGACGAGACCAGGATGTGCGGCGACGAGCTGGTCGAACAGGTCCCGCAGGTCGACGGGCTCGGGATGCAGCCGCAGCTCACCGGCGTCGGCCAGCGCGAGGTCCTGCAGGTCGTCGATGAGCCGCTGCAGCACCAGGGCCTCGTCGAGCAACGACGTGAGCGTCGGGCGGTCCAGCTCGACCATGCCGTCGCGGGCACCCTCCAGCCAGCTGCGGATCGTGCCGAGCGGGTTGCGCAGCTCGTGCGAGATGTCGCTGGTCATGGCCTTGCGCTGGGCGTCGGTGCGGGCCCGGTGCGCGGCCATGTCGTTGAACGCCCGCGCGAGCTGGCCGATCTCGCTGCGGGACCGGATGTCGACCTGGGCGTCGTCGCCGTGCCGCAACCGTTCGGCGGCGGCTGTGAGCGTGCGCAACGGCCTGGTCATCCGCAGTGCGACGACCACGCTGACCCCGACGGTCAGCACCAGCACGATCGCGGCGACCAGCACGATCCGGCCGACGTCGAACCTCACGACGGTCGCCTGGGTCGTTTTGCCGGCGGGATCGGTGACGAACAGGAGCGCGGGCGGAGCCACGTAGGGCCGGAGCTGGGTCCTGCGCGCGTTCACCAGGCACTCGGTGTTGGTGGCGGTGGGCTGCCACGACGCGTTCATCTTGATCCGCTCGGCGGGCAGGCCGCGCTGCTTCAGGCAGTCGTTGACGAGGAGGTCGAGTTCGTTGAACGCGGCGGACTCCCCGAGGGTGAGCGTGGTCAACCGGGTCTGGATCTCGGTGCAGGACGGCGTGGACGGGGCGGCGGTCGTCCTGTCCACGTTCACGATCGGGCGGCCCCAGGCGGTCGTCGGCGTCGTCTCCGCCTGCGCCGCCTCGCCCGGATTCCGGCAGCGCGTCTGGTAGACCTCCGCGTCCTGGGCGAGGCTGCCCTTCTCGCGCTCGGTGAGCTGGAACGGGCCGGCGATCCTGGCGTCGATCCGGTCGGCGGGGGAGTCCGGTGCCTGCGCGAGGTCGAGCTCCAGCGGGTCGATCACTGCGGACGGCACGGCGGGCAGTTGGCCGGGGTCGAGGTTCGTGCCGGTGTCGGAGATGACCCTGCGATCGGCCGTGGTGAGGATCAGCCGGCCCTTGCCGGGCTTGAGCGCGACGCCGTTCCAGTCGCGGTGCTCGACGGCGAACGTGATCAGCTCCCGGTACGTGGCGGCGTCCCCCGCCAGCGCGTTGCCGAGCTCCTGCCTGATCGACGTCGACGTGCTCTGGGCGGCGAGCCACGCGGTCGCGGTGATCGAGCAGAGCGCGACGAGCACCGACGCGGCCAGCAGCCGCGCCAGGACGCTATGCACCGGACCCGTCCACCAGCTTGTATCCGACGCCGTGCACGGTCAGCAGGTACGCGGGCTTGCGCGGCAGGACCTCGATCTTCTTGCGCAGGTTCATGACGTGAGCGTCGATGGTGCGGGAGGTGATGTACCCGTCGAGCCCGTGCACCGCGCTGAGCAACTGCGCGCGGCTGAACACCCTGCCGGGGCTCGCCGCCATCGTGTGCAGGATCCGGAACTCCGACGCGGTGCACTCGGCCGCGTCGCCGCGCACCCGCACCTCGTGGCGGTCGGGGTCGATGACGAGGTCGCCGAGCGCGATGTCGTTCGCGGCCGTGCGCTGGACGCGCCTGAGCAACGTGCGCACGCGGGCCATCAGTTCGCGCGGGCTGTAGGGCTTGGTGACGTAGTCGTCGGCGCCGAGGTCGAGGCCGTGCAGCAGATCGTCCTCCGTGGACTTCGCGGTGAGCATGAGCACCGGGATCTCCGTCTCGTTGCGCAACGTCCGCACGACTTCGAGCCCGTCGACCTTCGGCATCATCACGTCGAGGATGAGCAGATCCGGCGGATCGCGGCGGATCTCGTCGAGCGCGGCGGATCCGTCGTGGACGATCCGCACCCGGTAGCCCTCCTGACGCAGGTATCTCCCGAGCATGTCGGCCTGCATCACGTTGTCCTCGGCCACCAGCACGCACATGCCCATGCGTCGCAACATAGTCACTCGTGCCGCCGCCGCACGGGATGAGGACTCGTTCCGCACAAGATCCTCACAACTGACTGCCACGGTCGGCTGCATGCGAATACTCAGCGTGGTCGCGCTGCTGCTCCTCGGTGCGCCGGGCCTGGCGGCGGCCTCTCCTCCCGACTCCGACGTGGTCGTGCACGATCTCGACACGGACGGTGTGGTGGCCTACTGGACACCGGAACGGATCGCGGCGATGCCGACCGGGCCGTCCGCGCCACCCGGAACGCCCGCCGTCGACGACCCGACCGGCGCACCGGCTCCGAACAGCAGGTCCATCGGCCGCCTGTTCTTCGTCGATCGAGACGGCGAGGACTCGAGCTGCACGGCGACCGTTGTGGTGAGCGCTAACAAGCGCACGGCGGTGACCGGCGGGCACTGCGTCCACACGGCGAACCTGATCGGCCAGGACCCGAGGTGGCACTCGAAGATGCTCTTCGTGCCGGGGTTTCGCGACGGTGCCCGGCCGTTCGGCGAGTTCGTGGTGCGCAGGGCGATCGTGAACAGGACCTGGATCACCGACGACCAGCAGTCCGAGTACGACCAGGCGTTCCTGGTGCTGGACAAGCCGTCCGGCGTGAGCGAGAACATCGCCTTCGACCGGCCGGCCGACCGGTTCGCACGGGAGTACGGCTACCCGCGCGCCGCCGGGCAGCCCGGCCACCAGGGCAGGCCGGAGTTCACCGGTCAGCGGCTCGCGCAGTGCTGGGGTACGCCCGCCCACAACCCTGGCCACCCCGAGCAGCCGGCGGACGAGAACCTGTGGGGCGTGCCGTGCGACATGGGCGGCGGCTCCAGCGGCGGGCCGAGGATCAGCGGCAACGCCGTTGTGGGCGTGAACATCCAGAGCTTCCACCTGGACGCGAACGGCCAGTGGGTCGCGCCCGGTCAGGGCGTCCGGCACCTCGGTGGGGCCCAGTTCAGCTGGAGGATCACGGCTCCGCTGTACCAGCGGGCGCAGCGAGGCTGACTGGAGCGGCCGCGATCCTGCCGGGGGATCGCGGCCCTCACCCGGCGGGTTCGAGATCGCCGGCGATGGCGGCGATCAGCTCGTAACTCCGGCGCCGGTCCGCGTGGTGGTAGATCGGCGAGGTGATCATCAGCTCGGACGTGCCGGTTTCGTCGAGCACCGCCTGGAGCTTGCGTGCGATCGTGTCGGGGCCACCGACGAGGACGCGGCCGTCGTCGGGGAGCGCGGCCACGTCCTCCGGGCTGGGCAACAGGATTCGGTTGCCTTCTCGCCTGCGGCGCACCTTCGTCCTGATCGGCCCGGCGAGCCACTCGGCCCGTTGATCGTCCTCGGCGCAGATGACGGAGACGCTGACCAGATCCGCCGCGCAGGTCAGTTCCGGACTGAGATGCCGCGCGAACGCGAACGGCACGCCCAGCTCGGCGGCCAGCGTCGCCGTGCTCGGAGACGAGCCCAGCAACCACAGTTCCGGCACGTTGCCGCCCTGGACCGGTACCGCGACGGTGTCCGACGGGTTCAGCGACGCCTGCAGTTCTCGCAGTTGATCGCGGTACGGCCGGTCGCTGCGGCGCAAAGCCGAAACAACGGACGGCGGACCGCCTGGTGCACGACCGACGCCGAGGTCGATCCGCCCGGGATGCAGGGCCGCGAGCGTGCCGAACTGCTCGGCCACCACGAGCGGCGGATGGTTGGGCAGCAGGACACCGCCGGAACCGACGCGCAGGCGGGAAGTCACGGCCGCCAGGTGCGCGACGAGCACGGCCGGTGCGGAACTGGCGACCCCTCGCATGCCGTGGTGCTCCGGCACCCAGTACCGGTAGAACCCCAGCTCTTCCGCCAGTTCCGCGAGATCGACCGTGTTGCGCAACGCTTCGCGCGGCGTCGACCCCCGCACGATCGGTGACGTGTCCAGCACCGACAACCGCAGCCCCATGCTCTGGAGGTTACGGCTCAGCAGCGTTCGTCGGTCCGTCCCCAGTAGACGTTGCCGTCGCCCCACACCTCGCCGCACGCACGCGTGCACTTGGTTAGGGCGTTGGTGCCCTTGGACCAGACGTGCTGCTTGTTGGTCCCGTTGACGTTGCTGCTGTAGTCACGCGACCCGTTCACGACCATGGCGGCGCTGGAGTTGAAGCTGCCGGGCTGCGCGGCGTAGAAGTCCCACACGTAGGTGTAGGCCCAGTTCTTGCCGCAGCCCTTGCACGGGTCAGTCAGCGGTAAATCACGGTTGTGCCGCCAGATCGGAGGGGTGCGTCGCCAGCGGCGTCACCTCGATCCGCATGTGCTCCCACAGCGGCAACGACGACAGGAACGCGTGTAACTCGTCGTTGGACGGCACGTCGAAGACGCTGATGTCGCTGTACTGGCCCACGACGCGCCACAGATGCGGCCACACGCCCAGCTTCTGCAGTTCCAACTCCCGGTCCTTCTCGGCTCGGACCAACTCGGCGCGATCGTTGGGGTCCATGTCGTAGGGCAGGGAAACGTCCATCCGCACGTGGAAGAGCACGGTCACCTCCTGGGTTCGTGACCGGGAATACCCGCCACGACCGGGAACTGAACCGTCTTGGGTGGAGGGTGGTGGCCCGGGGAGAGCAGCCGGCCTCGCGGACCGAACGGCTGGATCGGTTCAAGACAGAAGCTCCACCTCGAAGGGCTCGCGCAGTTCTTCGGCCCGGCCGTCGTGGCGGCGGAGCCTCATGCCCCTGTGACGCCGTCGATTCCCTCGCGCAGGAAGTCCGCGTGACCGTTGTGCCGGGCGTACTCGTGGCAGAGGTGGTTCATCACCAGCCGCAACGACACGTGCTCCTCCCACCGCGGCTGATAGCCCGTGACGTCGAGCGACTCGGCCTCGCGCTCGATCCGGCGCGAGTGCTCGACCTCGGCCTGCCACGCCTCGAACGCCTCCGACCGCGTGGATTCCGAGGCGTCGTAAGCCACCTGGTAGTCACCCGAGTCCGACCACACCAGCGGGATGTCCTCGCCGTTGATGACCTTGCGGAACCAGGTTCGCTCCACTTCGGCCATGTGCCGGACGAGACTGAGCAACGTCAGCGTGGACGGCGGCATCGAGCGGCGGCGCAGGTCGTCGTCGGACAGGCCGTCGCACTTCATCGCGAGCGTGGCGCGGTGGAAGTCGAGGAACGCGCGCAGGGTCTCGCGTTCGCCCGCCTGCATCGGAGGGCTGGGGCGTTCGGTGATCACGGCGTCAGTTTGAGCACAAAGCGGGTCTTCCGCATCCGGATTTGGTGTATGAGTAGTCCCGTCGTCTACGTGATTCTGGGGGAATCAATGATGCGTGGATCAGCGCTCGTCGCTGCAATTGGCTTGGCGTGCACGGCTTTCACGGCACCTGTGGCGGTGGCCGATCAGGCAGCCTGCGAATGGGTCGTGTCGAACGTGCCGGTGCCGTCCGGGTACGACGCCCGGTTCACGACGGTGAAGGGCACGGACAGCAACGGCAACTACTCGGGCAACGCGCTCCGGCAGGGCTCGACGGACAACTCGTACGACGCCGTGTTCTGGACCGGCGGACAGCCGAGAGTGCTTCAGGAGGTGGAGAACCTCAAGAACCTGCACGTGTCCGACGAGAACCGGTCAGGCACCGTGCTGATGTTCGGCCGTTTCCCGGACCGCACCGCGGCGGTGCTGTACTCCGGTGCGCACGAGAGCACCGGAACGATCACCGAGCTCCCCGGTCTGGAGGGCTACCGCATCGACGTCCCGCGAAAGATCAACGAACGCGGCGACGTGCTGGGCGGCGCCACGCGGCTCTCCGACGGCGTGGCGGTGACGGTCCTGTGGACCGCGTCCACGCCAGGGGCCGCGCCTCAGATCATCGAACACTCCGTTGGCCGCGGCGAGGACCTGGACGACGACGGAACGGTGTTGCTCAGCCACCCGACCGGCAACGGCGGACTGTTGTGGCGCAACGGTGTCGTGACGCCGCTCGAACACCAGGGCAAGCGCCAGGTCGTCAACGCGATCCGGGGCGGCAAGGTGGTCGGCTACCAGCTCGAAGGCTCGTGGCCCAACGCGCAGGCCCTGCTGTGGGACGGCAACGGCGTGGTGAAGCGCATCGCGGGCGCCGCGTCCGCGTACACGATCACCGGAGGCGGCCTGGTCACCGGTCAGCGGTCATCGCTGACGGGCAAGGCCGCGATCTGGCGGGACACCACCTTCAAGACCGAGCTGCCGCTGCCGAGCGGGGTTTCCGGCGTGTCGGAGCTGTTCGTGGCGGGTGACGACGAAACGCTCTTCAGCAAGTCGGGTTCGGGACCACTGCGCTGGAGCTGTGACTAGGGCCTGTGTCGAAGTCCGGTCCGCGACAGCCGAGCCCGACGCGGCCCCTGGCGGCACGGCCGGACGACCCACGTACAACACCGGTACGCGGGCCGTCCGGCCGCACCACCAGGAACCACCTCAAGCGCGACTCTCATCGAACCCGACTTCGACACACGCCCTATCCGTGTGAGGCGCCACATCACCGCCTTCTCCCATCGGCGCTACGGTGACCGGTGGGAGAAGGGGTGGCGGATGACGCAGCAGCTGGACGAGGCCGAGTCGGTGTTCGCGGCGGCCCGGCCGAGGCTGTTCGGCATCGCCTACCGCATGACCGGCAGCGTGGCCGACGCCGAGGACCTCGTGCAGGAGGTGTGGGTGCGCTGGCAGCTCGCGGACCGCGCCGCCGTGCTGAACCCCGAGGCGTACCTGGCCACCGCCATCACCCGCCTCGCGATCAACGAGTCGCAGACCGCGCGGGCCCGCCGCGAGACCTACGTCGGGCCGTGGCTGCCCGAGCCCGTCGACACCTCCGCCGACCCGCAGGTCGGTGCGGAACAGGGCGCGGTGCTGGAGCTCGCGGTGCTGATGCTGCTGGAGAAGCTGACCCCGACCGAACGGGCCGCGTACGTGCTGCGCGAGGCGTTCGACTACCCCTACCGGGAGATCGCCGAGATCGTGCAGACCAGCGAGGTCGCGACGCGGCAGCTGGTCAGCCGGGCGCGCAAGCACCTCGCGGACGAACGCCGCGTGCCCGTCGAACGCGCGGACCAGCGCAAGCTGCTGGAGGCGTTCGTGGCGGCGGCGCAGGCCGGTGACCTGGCCGGACTCGAGAAGCTGTTCGCGCAGGACGTCGTGAGCTGGTCCGACAGCAACGGCGCGATCCGGGCGGCCGGTCGTCCGCTGGTCGGCGCGGCCTCCCTGGCGAAGATCATCTCGGGCTGGGCGCCGTCGTTCTGGGCCGGCGCCGAGGCGTCGTTCGTGGAGGCGAACGGGCTCACCGCCATCCGGCTGCGCAGGGACTCCGGCACCTACGCCGTGATCACCGTGACGGCCTCCGGCGAAGGTATCGACCAGGTGTTGTGGCTGGTCAACCCCGACAAGCTGGCCGCGTTCAGGTAGGCCTGTCACAACTTCGGGGGCTGTCCTGTCTTAGCTCGTGAACACCCGCACGCGGCGGGCTCACGAGAGGGACGGACCCATGAGGATCGTTGTCATCGGCGGCACCGGGTTGATCGGCAGCCAGGTCGTGAAGCGGCTCGGTGAGCACGGCCACGACGCCGTGCCCGCCTCCCCGAACAGCGGCGTGAACACGCTGACCGGAGAAGGCGTCGAGGAGGTGCTGCAGGGCGCCGACGTGCTGATCGACGTGTCGAACTCGCCGTCGTTCGCCGACGACGACGTCATGAACTTCTTCACCACCGCCACGACGAACCTGACCAAGGCCGCCGCCGACGCGGGCGTCGGTCACTACGTCGCGCTGTCGATCGTCGGCACGGACGAACTGCCCGAGTCCGGCTACCTGCGCGCGAAGGTAGCGCAGGAGAAGCTCATCACCGAGTCGGGCCTCACGTACTCGATCATCCGCGCCACCCAGTTCTTCGAGTTCGCGGGCGCCATCGCGAACTCCGCCGAGCAGGGCGGCGCGGTGCACCTCCCGCACGGTGGCGTCCAGCCGATCGCGGCCTCGGACGTCGCCGCGGTGGTCGCCAGGACCGCCGCGACCGAGCCGGTGAACGGCGTGCTGGAGATCGGCGGGCCCGAAGAGTTCACAATGGACGGTTGGATCCGCACGGTGCTGACGTGGCGCAAGGACGAGCGCGAGGTCGTGAGCGACCCGCAGGCCAAGTACTTCGGCACGTTCCTGACCGGCAAGCAGCTCGTGCCGAACGCGGGGGCGCAGCTGCAGCCGACCAGCCTGCGGCAATGGCTGGACGCCGGTAACTGACACTCCGCCGTGGAGAGTGCGGCCGTTCCGCCGCACTCTCACGCGCAGCGGTTGCACGAACGGGTGGCCGACTCGATCGAGCTCTGGGTAGCGTGGGCGTCGCTTGGCTCACGAACTCTGGGGGAAGAAATGAGTCGAAGACTCTCTTTTGCGCTGTCCACAGCCTTACTGGCCACCGTCGTCGGCACGGCGCCGGCGCACGCGGACACGACGATCATCAACCTCGTCGGCCTGCCGGGAGGCCACAGCCACCGGGCGATGTCGATCAACGACTCCGGCCTCGCGGTGGGAAGTTCCATCGTCAGGGACGTCACTCGCGCGGTGAAGTTCGACGGCGGCCGGGTGACCGAGCTCGTCGGACCGGACGGCGCGTCCGTCGGCCTCACCGCGGTCAACAACCACGGGGCAGCCGTGGGCACCAGCACCTTTCCCGGCGTCGGTGGCAATGCCATCCGGTTCGACCCGGACGGGAAGTACTCGGTGCTCAGCACTCCGTTCGGCTACAACTACACGCGGGCAGCGGGGATCGACGACAACGGGATCACCTACGGCGTGGCCGCGCGCAACGACAACTCGATCCCGGTGAGCTGGAGGCAGAACGGCGCCCTCACCGCCATGAAGTTGCCGGCGGGTTTCACCGGCGGGAGCGTGGCGAGCGCCTCACCGAACGGGTATGCGGCCGGATTCGTCTACGGTCCTGGGCAGGACTGGGTGCCGGTGCGCTGGAACCCCGACCACAGCGTGACCGTGCTCCCGCTGCCGGCCGGCGGCGTCAGGAGCCGCGCATCGGCGGTGAACCGCAACGGTGACGTGGTCGGTACCGCTGATCTCCCGGGAGGCGGAGGGCCGTACGGCGTGCGCTGGAACGCAGACGGGTCGATGAACATGTACGGCCACATGGACGAGCCGACAGGTGTCAACGACCACGGCATTGCTGTCGGATACGGCTGGGCCGACGGCCAGTGGCGCCCGTTCCGCTGGACCCGCGAGGGTGAAAAGCTCGATCTCGGTCTCCTCTCGCTCGCTCCCAGCATCGAGAAGCTGGCCATCAACAACGACGGCGTGATCGTGGGATCGGTCTGGGGCACCGCGTACAAGTGGATCGTCAGCTGAGACGAACCGGCCGGGTCGTCGTGGCGTTGCCCGGTGACCTGGCCAACGCGATCGTTCCCTCTATATCGTGACCACCGCATGGCTCACGAACTTGGGGGATTGGGAATGAGTCGAAGACTCTCCTTCGCTTTGTCCGCAGCACTTCTGGCGTCGGTCATCGCCGCGCCACAGGCTCACGCTGCCACGACGATCACCGACCTGGGCGGCCTGCCGGGCTCCACCGGCAGCGGCGCCGCGGCGATCAACGACTCGGGCGTCGCGGTCGGGACGTCCAACAGGGCCGGGTTCAACCGGCCGGTGAAGTACGACGGCGCCGGGGTGACCGAGCTCGCCGGACCGGCCGATCGCCACACTCAGCTCGAAGCGATCAACAACAACGGTCTCGCCGCGGGCACCGCCACCGGCACCAGTCCTGACGTCGGCGGCAGGGCCCTTCGCTACAACGCGGACGGAACGTATGCGGTGCTGTCCGTGCCGTTCGGCTTCTGGTCCGCGGCAGCGGTTGCGATCGACGACGTCGGCACTGTCTACGGCACCGCGGCGGGCCGCGACAACGATCGCGAGATCCCGGTGCGATGGCGGCCGAACGGCGTTCTCGCCACCTTGAAGTTGCCGGAGGGCGCCACCAGGGGCCGCGTGACGGGCGCGTCGCCGAACGGGTACGCGACCGGGGTGGTCTCCGGGCCGGGGATGAACCGCCTGGCGGTGCGGTGGAACCCCGGCGGCACCGTGACCACGCTGCAAAGGCTGGAAGACGGTGCCGAGTCCGCGGCTCTGGCGGTGAACCGGAACGGTGACGTGGTCGGCACCGCGGAGTTCTGGAACGAGGGGTCCTTCGGCGTGCGCTGGAACCTCGACGGGTCGATGACCAAGTTCGGCCCGAACCTCACGCCGTGGAGCATCAACGACCACGGTGTGACGGTCGGGTGGAGCACGACCCCGAACCAGAACGTCCCGTACCGCTGGAGCAACGAGGGCGAGGAGCTCGACCTCGGGTTTCCCAGCGGCACTCAGTTCGCGTACGCGCGGGACATCAACAACGCCGGCGTGATCGTCGGATATGGAGGCGCGACGGCCTGCAAGTGGACCGTCAGCTGACCATCGGCTAGAACCTCGCGTCGCGCAGCTGGCGGCGCGAGGTCACGCCCACCTTGCCGAACACCTTGCGCAGGTGCCATTCCACGGTGCGCGGGCTGATGAACAGCCGCGTGCCGATCTCCGGGTTCGAGTAGCCCTCGCGAGCCAGCCGGGCGATCTGGTACTCCTGCGCGGTCAGCTCGTCGGTGGGCTCGGCGGTGCGCTTGCGGGCCGTCTCACCGGTCGCCTGCAGTTCGCGCAACGCCCGATCGGCGAACGTCGGCATCCCTGACGCCACAAGGATTTCCTGCGCGGCGCGGAGGTGTTCACGCGCCTCGACCCGCTGGCCCTCCCGGCGCAACCACTCGCCGTAGAGCAGGTGGGCGCGTCCCAGCTCGCCGCGCACCGCCGTGCGTTCGAAGCAAGCGATCGACTCGGCGAAAGCCGCTGTCTCCCCGTTCAACGCGCGCAGCCGGGCCTTGACGCCCAACGACCACTGCGTGTCGACCCAGGGCGCCGAACGGTCCAGGGCTTCGGAAACGAGAGCCGTGTCGCCGGTGCGGGAGGCGGCCTCGGCCAGTTCGGACGCGATCAGGCAGCTGTACACCAGGGTGTCGGACGCGAACACCCGCAGCGCCGCGTCCCGGGCGAGGTCGTGGCGGCCCAGTCCGTTGTGGAGGATCGCGGCGGTCCAGTCGGCGATCACGGCCAGCCGGCCCTGACCCGCGGCCAGCGCCTCCGCCCGCGCCGTGGTGGCCACGTCCTCGCCGCGGTAGGCGGCCTGCAGCAGCACCGCGTAGCCGACCGGCGGGATGCCGGTGACCTCGGAGATGCGCTGGTCCTCCTCGATCAACGCCTGCGCGGCCGCGGGCTCGCCGGCGAGGAGTTCGTTGTCCGCCAGGAAGTTCAGCGCGAACTGCAGCTGCACGAGCGCGCCGGCGTCCCTGGACAGGCGGACCTGCTGCTGGGCGAACGCGCGGCGCGTGTCGAAGTCCCACATCTCGCTCGCGACGATCCCGCCCGCGCGGTTGCCGAACAGCCACGGCACGCGACTGATGTCATCGGCGCCGACCTTCAACGCCCGCACCTCGTCCAGCGCCCGCGTCATCCGCGGAACGGCCGCCGCGTACCCCGCCGTGATGCGGGTCGTCAGAGCGTCGAGCACCAGGTCCAGCGCACAGGCCGGGGTGCGCGCCGGGGGAGCGGTGCGGGCGGCGTCGGCCAGCGGCGCACCCGCCCAGATCGCGGCCGACAGGCCTTCCAGGTGCGTCTCACGGGCCAGGTCGGCGTCGAACGGCGTGAGTCGGCGGGCCGCGCTGAACAGCAGCGGCGCCGCGTCGGCGACCCGGCGCTGGTCGAACGCGATGTGGCCGCGCAGGTGCTCGATCTCGGCGCTGCGGCGCTCGTCCGGTGGCCCCGCCTCGACCGCTGACAGCAGCCGCAACGACGCGTCCAGCGCCCCCGCGTCACGCTTGGCCCGCGCGGCGGCGAGTTCACGGGAGGCCCGGCGGCCGGGTTCGGGGGTGAGCACCGCGGCCTGTTCGAGGAACGCGGCCGCGGCCAGCAGCCCGCCACGGGCCTGCGCGCGACCGGCCGAGTGCTCCAGCGCGGCGGCGACCTCCTCGTCCGGTGCGGCGGTGCCCTGCGCCCGGTGCCACACCCGGCGGTCCGGGTCGATGGCCGGATCGGTCACGTCGGCCAGCGCCCGATGCACCCGCATGCGGTCCGCAGTGGACGCCGACCGGTACACGGCCGATCGCACCAGCGGATGCCGGAACTGCACGCGGGCGCCGAACTCGATCAGCCCGGTGCCCAGAGCAGCGGCGGCCGGGTCCGCACCCAGCCCCAGCAGACCGGCGGCCTGCCACAGCAGGGTCGCGTCCCCGAGCGGTTCGGCGGCGGCGATCAGCATCAGCAGCCGGGTGTCGGCGGGCAGCGGCGCGATCTGCCGGACGAAACCGGCCTCGATGCGGCTGGTCAGCGGCCCGCCGTCCAGTCCGTCCGCCAGTTCGGCGGTGGTCCACGCGCGCGGCAGCTCCAGCAGCGCCAGCGGGTTGCCGCGGGCCTCCGCGACGATCCGGTCGCGCACCCGGCCGTCCACCGGCCCCTTGATCACCGACTCCAGCAGCGAGCGGGCGTCGGCGTCGTCCAGGCCGCGCACGAACAGCTCCGGCAGCCCGTCGAGGTAGTCGTTGCCCTCGCGCAGCACGAAGACCAGCGCGATCCGTTCGGCGAGCAGCCTGCGGGCTACGAACCCGAGCACCGCCGACGACATCGAGTCGAGCCACTGCGCGTCGTCGACCAGGCACACCAGCGGCTGTTCGTCGGCGACCTCGGCGAGCAGCGTCAGCACCGCCAGTCCGACCATGAACCGCGTCGGTCTGGGCCCGGTGGCCATGCCGAACGCCGTGCCGAGCGCCTCGCGCTGCGGTGCCGGCAGCCTGTCGAGCCGGTCGAGGAACGGCACGCACAGCTGGTGCAGCCCCGCGTACGGGAACGCGCTCTCGGACTCGACGCCCGCGGCCCGCGTCACGCGGAAGCCCGAGGCGCGCGTCGACACGTGGTCGAGCAGCGCGGTCTTGCCGATCCCGGCCTCACCCCGCAGGACCAGCACCTGACCTGCGCCGGACCGCGCCTGCGTGAGCAGCCGGTCCAGCGTCTCGCCCTCAGCGCGTCTGCCCAGCAGACCTTCGTCCGACACGGGTCCGAGCGTAGTCACCAGGGATCGACCAGGGGGTTACACGGGTTCGAACCGACCCCTGGCGGGAGCAGTCTCATGTCATCGACAAGAACGAAGGAGTTGAACCCCGATGGACTACAAGTTCGAGGTCACCGTCATCCCGGTCAGCGACGTCGACCGGGCCGTGCACTTCTACCGGACGCTGGGCTGGCGCTTCGACGCCGAGTTCGCCGACGACGAGGGCTACCGCCTGGTGCAGTTCACCCCGCCCGGCTCACCCGCGTCGATCATCTTCGGCACCGGCGTCTCGAACGCCGAGCCGGGCAGCGCCGAGGGCCTGCACCTGATCGTCGACGACGTCGAGGCTGCCCGCGAGGACCTGACCGGCCGCGGTGTGGAGGTCAGCGAGATCTTCCACGACAAGACCGGCGTCTTCCACCACGCCGGCACCACCGGTCGCGTCGCCGGTCCGGACGCCGCCCGCGCCAGCTACGGTTCGTTCGCCTCGTTCAGCGACCCGGACGGCAACGGCTGGGTGCTCCAGGAAGTCACCACGCGCCTTCCGGGACGTGTGTGATGACCTCGCACTACGACGTGATCGTCATCGGCGGCGGCTCACCCGGCGAGCACTTCGCCGCCGCCGTCGCCGAGGGCGGGCTGCGGGTGGCGCTGGTCGAGCGCGAGTTGCTCGGCGGGGAGTGCTCGTTCTACGCCTGCATCCCCTCGAAGACGTTGCTGCGGGCCGGTGAGGCCGTGGCGGCTGCTCGGCAGGTGCCGGGCGCCCGTGAGGCGGTCACCGGCGAGATCGACGCGAAGGCCGTGCTCGCCTACCGCGACTTCATGGTCTCGTCCTACGACGACGCGGGCGGCCAGAAGTGGGCCGAGAGCGCGGGAATCGATGTGCTGCGGGGCGACGGCAAGATCGCCGGTCCCGGCACCGTCGCGGTGGGCGACCAGACCTACACGGCCGACCACGTCGTGATCGCCACCGGCTCGTCGGCGTTCATCCCGCCGATCCCCGGCCTGAGCGACCTGGACGTGTGGACGAACCGCGAGGCCACCGGGGTCCAGGAGATCCCGCGCCGGCTCCTGATCCTCGGTGGCGGTCCGACCGGAGTCGAACTGGCCCAGGCGTTCACGCACCTGGGCGCGTCGGTCGCGTTGGTCGACGGCACCGACCGGGTGCTGTCCCGCGAGCCTGAAGCGGCCGGCCGCGCACTGGGCGAGGCGTTGACCGCGGACGGTGTCGAGCTGCACCTGGGCGTTCGCGCCGACAAGGCGTCGTTCGAGGACGGCGAGTACGTCCTCGACCTCTCGGACGGGACGCGGTTGCGCGGCGACAAGCTCCTCGTCGCCACCGGCAGGCGTCCGCGCGTCGACGGCATCGGGCTCGACACCGTGGGCATCGAACCGGACCCGCGTGGGCTCGCCACCGACGAGCGGATGAACGTGGCGGACGGCATCTGGGCGGTCGGCGACGTCACGGGTCAGTGGAACCTGACCCACGTCGGCAAGTACCAGGGCCGGGTGGCCGCCGCGAACATCCTCGGCCAGAACGCGAGCGTCAACTACGACGCCGTGCCACGAGTCGTGTTCACCGATCCGCAGGTAGCCGCAGTCGGTGCGGCAGAAGGAAAGTACACCGCGACCGCTCACCTGTCCGGTGTCGCGCGCACAGCCACCTACACCCGTGACTACGCCACACGCCCCGGATTCCTGACGCTCGTGTCCGACGGCGAAGTCCTCACCGGCGCGCACGCCGTCGGCCCGGAAGCAGGCGAGTGGTTGCAACAGGCCACCGTCGCGATCCGCGCGAAGGTCCCGCTGTCCGTGCTGCTCGACGTCATCCAGCCGTTCCCCACCTTTTCGGAGGCGTTCCTCAACGCCCTCCGCGATCTCGCGAAGGAAGTAGCGAAGTGAAGAACCTCGACCAGATCGACATGTTGCTCGAAGTCACCGTCATCCCCGTCACCGATGTCGAGCGCGCCAAGGAGTTCTACTCCCGCCTCGGCTGGCGTCTGGACGCCACCCCGCCGTGGGTCGTGCAGTTCACCCCGCGCGGATCGGACGCCTCCATCCACTTCGGTGAGGGCGCGACGACCGCGGCACCCGGTTCCGGCAGGCACTTCCTGATCGTCTCGGACATCGTGGAGACGCACGAGGCCCTGCTCGCCGCCGGCGTCAAGGTCGGCCCGTTGTTCCACGGCGGACCGGACGGTCCTGTCGAGGGTGCCGACCCCGAGCGCCGCAGCTACTTCACGCGCGCCGAGTTCGCCGACCCGGACGGCAACACGTGGATCCTGCAGGAGGTCACGACCCGACTGCCTGGCCGCGTCGACGCCGACGACACGTCCTACGCGTCGATCGCCGACCTGGCCGCGGCGTTGCGCAGGGCCGCGGTGGCCCATGGTGAGCACGAGAAGCGCAACGGCGGCGAGTACGACGAGAACTGGCCCGACTGGTACGCCGAGTACATGGTCAAAGCGCAGACGGGCGAGCAACTGCCGCAGTAGGTTCGGGCGGGTGAACGAGGAAATCGCAAGAGCGCTGCGCGGAACGCCGAGCCCCTTGGCGTTCCGCGCGCTTTGTGCTGCCGTGACGAGATCTGGTGAGGATCTCCTTGAGCGGTGCGAAGAACGGCTCGCCTCCTGGCCCGATGAGACACGTCAGGCGCCGTACTCCTGGATCGCCGCACTGAACTCCGGTTTCGCCACACCGGTCTGGCCGCTCGTCCGTTCGCTCGACCTGCGCAGCGCCCGCGACGGGATGCGCGACCTGGTGCTGCCGGATCCGCGGGTCCGTCCCGAGGTGCGTGCGGTGACCGACCTGCGGCTCGCCTGGTACGACCACGACCAGGTGGCGGCGCTGGCGGAGACCGCCGATCACTGGGAACACCTGCGCTCGGTCGAGTTCGCGGGTCTGTCGGAGTCGGACGGGGAAGTGATCGACCGGGTCGCGGCGAGCGAGATGGTCACCCGGCTCGAGTCGCTCACGACGGTGCGGGTGTCAGAAGACCTGTGGCACTTCAAGATTCCGCCTCTGCGCATCGACCGGCCGACCCGGCTGCGGCACGCCGCCCTGCTCGCGCCCGACCTGATCCACCTCTTGCGGAACGGCCTCGCGCCGGATCTGAAGTCCGCCGTCGTGCTCGTGGAGAGCGCCGACGACGCACGTGATCTGGCCGGGTGCGAAGGAATCTCCGCGCTGAACCACCTCGAGATCGGGTTCCGCTGCGGCAAGGACGGCAAGCAGCCGTTGTGGGCACAGTACTTCGGCAACGTCATCGAGGCGGACGACGTCGCGTGCGAGGAGTTCTTCTCCCGCGCGATGCTGACGAACCTGCGCAGTCTCACAGTGCACGGCACCACCATGGGCATGGGCCGTGAAGGGCTCGGCGCGCGAGGCGTGGCGGCGATCGTGGCCGGCGGCGTGCTCGGACAGCTCACCGAACTGACCCTCGCGGCGTTGCCCGTCGGCGACGACACGATCGCGGGCGTGCTGGATGCCATCGACGCCACGATCATCGAGAAGATGGTGCTGACGAACCTCGTCGCCACCGACCGCACCGCCGGCGCGTTCGCCGCGGAGTACCTGCGGCTGCGGCACCTCGACCTCGGCGGGAACCACCTCGGCCCGGACGGCGTGCGGACGCTGTTCGCCGCACAGATGCCCGTACTGGAACATCTCGACCTCAGCGGCAGTGCCGGAGGTTCGCCGCACTACAGCCGATCGGACGTGCAGCCGATCGGAGACGAGGGCGCGCGAGCCGTCGCGGAGTCGAAGGGCCTGAAGTCGCTGAACCTCTCCGCGACCGGGCTCACCGCCGCCGGGTTGACCGCGGTGCTGGAGCTGCCGCTGGAATCCCTTGCCGTGTCGGCAAACCCGTTGGGCGCCTTGCCTTCCGTACCGGACGCGCCCGCGTGGCGCACCTTGCGGACGTTGAACCTCGACGACTGCGCTCTCGGCGACTTGGCGTCGTTGCCACCGGAAGCCCCACTGCTGGAGAGCATCTCGTTCTCGCACAACAACATCGACTCCGGCGGCGCGCGCGTGCTCGCCGGGTGGGCGGTGCTGCCACAGTTGTGGGACCTGGGCCTGCACGACAACGTGATCGGTGACGACGGCCTGACCGGCCTGGCTCGCTCCCGTGCGGCGCAACGGATTCTGGAACTCGACCTGGAACAGGACGTCTGGACCGCGCACCACCGCCGCGACAGCGTGCCGCTGCCGGCCGAGGTCGTGGCGCGGGAGTCGTTCCCGAACCTGGACTCGCTGTACCTCGGGGTGATCGACGCCTACCACGGCGCTCGCTACTCGTGCGGGTTTCCCGCTGAGCGGCACGAGGAACTGATCAGGACCGGGCGGCGGGAGCTCGCCGCGTTCCTCACGCACGTCCAGCCCTTCGAGTACCTCCCGGACGAGGACCAGGATCCGGATCCGCCCACGGAGGACTTCCGCGCCGAACGCACGGCCAAGTACGCGAAGGACTTCGCCGACGCTCAGGAGTTCGCCGCCAGGATGATGTCGGACGACATCGGGTGGCCGCCTTAGGGCCTGTGTCGAAGTCTGGTCCGCGACCACCAGGAACCACCTCAAGCGCGACTCTCATCGCACCAGACTTCGACACAGACCCTAGGGGTCGTCCCTGATGTGCCGGTGCGCCGCTGCCGCTTACCTTCCTTCGCAAGGCAGGGAGGCCGCGATGAAGGCGATCGTGCAGGACAGATACGGGTCCGCGGACGTGTTGGAGCTGCAAGAGGTCGAACGGCCCGTGCCCGCGGCCGGCGAGGTGCTGGTGCGCGTGCGGGCGTCGTCGGTGAACGCCGCCGACTGGCACATCATGCGCGGCGATCCGTACTTCGCGCGGCTGTTCCTCGGGTTCAAGGGCCCGAAGGCGCGGATCAGGGGGATGGACTTCGCGGGCGTGGTCGAGGAGGTCGGGCCCGGGGTGGGCGGCATGGTGCAGGTCGGGGACGAGGTGTTCGGCGAGGTCGAGGGGTCTTTCGCCGAGTACGTCCGGGTGCCCGCGAACCTGGTGGAGCACAAGCCGTCCAACCTCACCTTCGAGCAGACGGCGACGCTGCCGCTGGCGGGCAACACCGCGTGGATGGGGTTGCGTGACCTGCGGGCGGGGCAGAAGGTGCTGATCAACGGCGCGTCCGGTGGGGTCGGGCTGATGGCGGTGCAGATCGCCAAGGCGCGCAAGGCGACCGTGACCGCCGTGTGCAGCACGCGCAACGTCGAGCAGGTGCGTTCGGTCGGGGCCGACCACGTCATCGACTACAAGACCACGGACTTCACCCGCACCGGGCAGCACTACGACGTCGTCTTCGACCTGGTGGGGAACAGGTCGATGGGGGAGTTGCGGGCGTTGCTCACCCCGGACGGCGTGCTGGTGCTGTCCGGCGGTGGCAGCTTCAGCGGAGGCGCGTTGTTCGGCCCGTACCGGCTGATCATCCAGGGCAGGCTGCTCGCGTCGTTCTCCCGGCAGCGGCTCGTGGTGCTGGAGGCCAAGCCCAGCAAGGAGAACCTGGCCGCGTTGCGGGAGCTGGCCGAGTCGGGACAGCTGGTGCCGGTGATCGAACGGACCTACCCGCTGACCGACGCGCCGGACGCCATCCGGCACGTCGAGTCGGAGCACGCGCGGGCGAAGGTCGTCGTCACTGCCTGAACCGCTCAGCGGTAAATCCCTGGCTATTTCGGGAGCGCTGCGCCGACGATTCGGCCATGGTCGAGGTTCGAGTCAGCGGTGGAACGGTTCGGGGCGCTTCCGAGGCGGGGATGGCGGTGTTCCGCGGCATCCCCTTCGCCGCGCCACCGGTCGGTGCGGCGCGTTTCGCCGCACCGCAACCCGTGGTGGCGTGGGAGGGCGTGCGGGAGGCACTGGCGTTCGGGCCGCCGCCACCGCAGGCCGGGGTGTTCGGCGTGGACGGCGTCGGGGTCGCCGGCGACGAGTGGCTCACCGTGAACGTCTGGTCGCCCGACCTGGCAGGGGACCTGCCGGTGATGGTGTGGATCCAGGGCGGCGCCTACCTGATCGGCATGTCCGGGCTGCCCGAGTACGACGGCGCGCGGCTGGCGTCGGACGGTGTCGTCGTGGTGACGTTCAACTACCGCGTCGGCATCGAGGGTTTCGCGCTCATCGAGGGGGCTCCGGCGAACCGCGGTCTGCTCGATCAGGTCGCCGCGCTGGAGTGGGTGAGCGCGAACATCCGCGCGTTCGGCGGTGATCCGGCCCGCGTGACGATCTTCGGCGAGTCGGCGGGCGGGGGTTCGGTGGCGGCGTTGCTCGCCATGCCGCGCGCCAAGGGCCTGTTCCACCGCGCCATCGCGAGCAGCGTGCCGGTGGCGTTCTTCGCGCCGGACCTGGCCGCGGACATCGCTGTGGCCTGCGCCGCCGAACTCGGGTTGCGCCCCACCGTCGCCGATCTGTCCACTGTGGATCCGGAGCTGCTGACGGTCGCGGGCGACGAGGTCATGGCCAAGATCGGCCAGTTCGCCCGGTGGGGGCAGGCCGCGCACAAGAAGATCCCGTTCGCACCCGTGGTGGACGGCGACGTCCTGCCGATGACGCCGTGGGAGGCGCTGGAGTCGGGTGCGGGGCGCGACGTCGAGCTGATCGCCGGGCACACGCGGGACGAACAGCGGTTGCTCACCGCGGTGGAAGGGATGCTCGGCCAGGTGACCGCGGACCAGGCCGCGTGGGCGTCGGAGGTGTTGGCGCCCGGTCTCACCTATCCGGAACTGGCACCGGAGGAGTTGTTCGAGGTGGTGTGCTCTGACTGGCTGTTCCGCATGCCGTCGCTGCACCTCGCGGAGGCTCAGGTCGCGGGTGGCGGTCGCGCGCACGTGTTCGAGGTGACGTGGGCACCGGCCGACCGGCTCGGGGCGTGCCACGGGCTGGACGTGCCGCTGGTGTTCGGCAACCTCGGGGTCGGGGGGACCGCCGCGATCCTGGGTGACGTCACGGCGGAGACCGAGGAGGTGTCGGCGCGGATGCGGACCGCGTGGAGCGGGTTCGCGATCCACGGCGATCCCTGGCCTGCCTACGACACCACGAACCGGCTCACGCGAGTGTTCGGAGTGGAGGACGAGGTGACCGCCTATCCGGAGGAGGTCTCGCGGATGATCTGGCGGAATCATGCTTTCCGCCCGCTTTCGCTCGTTGCGCACCAGTGATCCCGCGGTGCGGGACGGCCGTCCTGGGCTGGTGGGGAATACCTGCTCCCGGAAGGCGTTGTACGCGCCGGAAGGGAGGATCGATGAACAACGAGTTCTCGGTGCACGACAGCACTGGCTTCAACAGCTACCAGCCCAACGGTGAGGTGGCCGCAGATCGCTGGGCCACCGTGCGGCACCTGTTCGACACCGACTACGTCGAGACTCCCGCGGACAAGTGGGAGCGCGCGCAGCTGCTGTTCGAGTCCCGCGACTACATCAAGGCCGCGCAGCTGCTGGCGGAGGTCGTCGGCGAGGTGCCGTTCCAGACGGACCTGCACCTGCTGCTGTCCCGCGCCTACTACCACTCCGCACAGCTCGGCAAGGCCGAGGCGCAGCTCCGCGTGATCGTGGACCGCGACCCGGTCGAGCACTACGCCCACCTGCTGCTCGGACGCACGCTGGAGCGGCAGGGCCGGCCCGAGGAGGCCGCGCCCTGGCTCCGGCTCGCCGCCGCGTTCGGTGGCGAACTAGCCGACGTCTAGCTTGGCGAAGGCGCGCAACAGGCCCGGTGCGGCCCGGCTGGCGAGCCGGGCCGCCCTGGCCTCGGCCGTCACCGGCACGACGGGCTTGTTGCGTCGCACGGCACGCACGATCTGGGTGGCCACGCCCTCCGGACCGAAGCCGCGCCGGGCGTAGATCCGGGACGCGCGGTCCTGCTTGCGGCGTTCCTCCTCGGAGCTGACGCCGGAGAACGTCGTGGTCGCGGTGATGTTCGTGTTCACGACCCCGGGGCAGATGGCGCTGACGCCGATGGCGTGCGGCGCGAGCTCGGCCCGCAGGCAGTCCGAGAGCATGAACACCGCCGCCTTGCTGGTGGCGTACGCGGAGAGGATCTTCGACGGCAGATAGGCCGCCGCCGACGACAGGTTCACGATGTGGCCGCCCTCTCCGCGCTCCACCATCAGTTCGCCGAACGCCCGGCAGCCGTGCACGACACCCCACAGGTTGACGTCCAGCACCCGCTGCCACTGCGCCGTCGAGGTCGACATGAACGAGCCGGAGTGGCCGATACCGGCGTTGTTCACGACGACATCGGGCACGCCGTGCTCGTCCGCGACCTGCCGTGCCCAGGCCCGTACCGCCTCCTCGGAGCGCACGTCGACCTCGTAGGCGTGGCCGTCGATCATGCCGGCGGTCTCCTCGGCCGCGGTGAAGTCCACATCGGACACCACGACCTTCGCGCCCTTCTTGGCGAACGCCACCGCCGTCGCCCGGCCGATCCCGCTGCCGCCGCCCGTGATCACGACGAGCTCGCGCGGGGGAGTGGAGTCGGTGACGAACTCGCTGATCATCCGGGCGAGCGGCGCCGGGTGGCTCAGGGGCGCCCAGTGCCCGGCCGCGATCTTCCTGCGCGTCAGTGACGGCACCCAGCGTTCGAGGTCCAGCGGTTCGGTGCGGATGTACCGGTCACGGGTCGGCTGGATCACCTGCACCGGCATGGGTGCGAGGCGTTGCCGCGGCGCGCGCATGACCTGCCGGATGTTGGCCCGGTACAACGAGATCCCGCGCACCGCGTCCGATGTGATCGTGCGCGCGGGCTTGACCTTCACTCCCTCCAGCCGTTGCAGCACGCCTCCCCAGCGCGGACCGAGGTACAGCCGCCAGAACAGCGGCGCGAGCACCGGCAGGTGGAACGCGCCGATGTACCAGGAGCGGAGGAACTGCTTGATGTGAGCGATCGACAAGCCCTTCCGCGACCAGTGCCCCATGTGGTCGAGGCAGGGCCCGGAGATCGAGGTGAACGTGGCGATCCGCGCGCCGGGAGTCGTCACCGCCTCCCAGGACTGGATCGAGCCCCAGTCGTGACCGACGAGGTGCACCGGCTCGTCCGGGCTGACCGCGTCGATCACCGCGAACAGGTCGGCCGCCAGCCGTTCGAGCCGATAACCATCCTCAGTGGACGGCCGCGTCGACTCGCCGGCACCGCGCACGTCGTAGGTGACGACGCGGAAGTCCTTCTCCAGCAACGCGGCCACGCGGTCCCAGACCTCGTGCGTGTCCGGATACCCGTGCACCAGGACCACGGTCGGTCCGGACGTGCCGCGCACCTGCACGGCGAGTTCGACTTCCCCGGAACGCACCTTCACAGCTCCTCCAAGACGAGTCGATCTCCGGTTGGCCGGTCCACGCAGATCCGCACACCGCCGACGTCGCACGTGCCGCAGAACCCCTGCCGGCACGAGTAGGCGACGGACGGCCGGAAGTCCCTGATCACGTCCAGCGCCGACCGGTCGGCGGGCACGTCGAGGGACACCCCGCTGCGGCGCAGTTCGACCGTGAACGGCCGCCCGTCGACGATCGGCGGCGGACTGAAGCGTTCGAAGTGCAGCCAGCGCGACGAGAACTCGGCCCGGACCTGTTCCAGCATCGATGCCGGCCCGCAGCAGTACACCGCGCCACGAGGAGAAGCGTCGCCGAGCAGCGCCTCGCCCCGGCCGATCCGCACGTCGACCCGGCCGACGGGCAGCTCGTCCAGGAACGGCATCGCCGCCATCGACCGCCCGCAGTACACGAGCCGCCAGTCGAGGCCCGCCCGCGCGGCCGCGTGCACCATCGGCAGGATCGCGGTGATCCCGATGCCGCCCGCCACGAACACGACGGGCCCGAGCCCGGCGAACGGGAAGGCGTTGCGAGGCCCGCGCACCTGGATCCGGTCGCCCACCCGCAAAGCCTGCACCTCGCGCGAACCGGCGCCGACCTCGCGCACCGCGATCCGGTAGGTGTTCTCGCCGGGATCGCCGCACAGCGAGTACTGACGGCGCAGCCCGGACGGCAGGTGCAGGTCGAGGTGACAGCCCGGTTGCCAGGCGGGCAGCGCCGACCCTCCAAACCGGAGGCTCACCACCCCGTCGGCGACTTGTGAGCGTTCGACAACGTTGAGCCACAACGCATCCCGCGCGACGCCAGGCCGTGCCCGGCCACCGAAGCGGGTGACCGCGGCGTCGTAGAGGGTGCCGAACCGAGTCAGGCCGCTCAGCATCGAACCGCCTCTCCGCGCGGCGTGGGGTGAGCGCCGGTCGAGTCGGCCCGCATCAGTGAGCCTCCCGTGCCGCCGGAGAGCTCGCGAGGTACGCGATCGCCTGCGCCGTCGAGCCTTCCTGCTTCGGGTGGTAGGCGGGGTGGAAGTACCGCAGGAACGCCCGGAAGATCTCCGACAGCTTCGGCAGCAGCCCGCGCCGCCCCGCCCGCACGGACTCGCGCCAGGTGAGCCGCACCCTCGTGGTCTTGTCCGCGCGCACCATGAACCGCGCCCCGCGCACCCACAGCCAGAACAGCACCGGCGCGACGAGCAACATCGTGCGCGCCCGGCGCACGTACCGGCGGTCGAGGTGGCACATCAGGTCGTACGCGACGCTGCGGTGCTCGACCTCCTCGGCCGCGTGCCAGCGCAACAGGTCCAGCATCACCGGGTGGATGCCGGCCTTGTCGAGCGCGTCGGCGTTCAGCATCCAGTCGCCCAGGTAGGCGGTGAAGTGTTCGACGGCGGCGACGATCGCGACCCGTTCGAGCAACTGGTCCCGCGCCCGTTCCTCGCTCAGCCCCGGTGTGGGCGCGAGGATTCGCTGGAACACGTGCTCCATCTGCCGCGTGAACGGCCGCGGGTCCAGTCCGTTGGCCAGCAGGTGGTCGAGGACCTCGCTGTGCGCCTCGGCGTGCATGGCCTCCTGCCCGATGAACCCGAGCACGTCCTCGCGCAACGTGTCGTCGGTGATCAGCGGCACCGCCTGCTGGAACGTCCGCACGAACCACCGCTCGCCCTCGGGCAGCAACAGGTGCAGGACGTTCATGACGTGCGTGGTCACCGGCTCGTCCGGGACCCAGTGCATCGGCAGGGTCGACCAGTCGAACTGCACGTCACGCGGCTGCAGAACGAGGTTGTCCGGCTCCATCGCAGTACCTCCGCCAATTACTACGCCAGCGTAGCTTTGTGAAAGCTACGCCACCGTAGCAATATGGTCCCGTGAGCACAACGCGTCGCAAGTACGCCCGCCGCCTGCCGCCCGAGCAGCGCCGCGAGCAGCTGCTGGACGCCGCGCTGAGCCTCATCCCGGCAGGCTTCGACACCGTGACGATGGAGTCGGTCGCCAAAGAAGCCCAGGTCACCAAGCCTGTGCTCTACGACCTGTTCGCGAACAGGGGCGAACTCATCAGCGCCCTGCTCGACCGCGAGGCGGGCCGCGCGACCGAACAGGTCATCGCCGCCCTGCCCACCGACTTCGCCACGCGCTCGCCGGACGACGCCTTCGCCGACGCCGTCCGCGTCTTCGTGAACGCGGTCGTGGAGGCCCCCGACCGCTGGCGCCTCGTGCTCCTCCCGCCCGAGGGCACTCCCCACGAGTTCCGCGCCCAGGTGGAACTGGTGAGAGCGGGCGTGCTGACCCAGATCGAGGACCTGGCCGCGCTGGGCCTCAAGGAACTGGGCCGCCTGGACGACCTGGACTCGGCCCTGCTCGGCCACGCGATGCTCGCCCTGACCGAGATGTCGGGCCGCCTGGTGCTCACCGACCCGGAGAAGTTCACGCCGGACCGGCTGGCGGCCTTCGTGACCCGGATCGCGCACGGTCTGCGCTGAGCTGCGGCCGGGCCGTCAGCCCCGCCTCGTGCGGACGTGCGTGAGCAGCGCCAGTCCGGTCGGGTCGTGGACGACCGACACGTCGCAGCCCGGCAGCAACGCGCGCACGGCCGGCTCGTCGCGTTCGATCACCGACCAGTCCATCAGGTACTCCAGCGACCACCGGAACGGGTTCCCGGACGTGATGCTGGAGAAGTAGAACGTGCCACCGGGACGGCAGAGCCTGGTCAGCACGGCCTCGGTCAGCCGGACTGCCGCGCGGTCGTTGAGGTAGTCGTACAGACCGTTGACCAGGACGAGGTCGAACGGGCCGAGCTCGGCGAGCTTCGGGAGCGCGCGGAACACGTTGCCGGAGACCGAGGTCGTGACGTCGTTGAGCGGCCCGAGCCGCTGCTCGGCCAGTTCCAGCGCGTCCGGGTCGACGTCGGTGAGCACGAACCTGTCGCCGGGCCGCACGATGCCGGGCGGGATGAGCCGCAGGTCGGGGGCGGCACCGGCGGCGATCACCAGGATCGACCGGGGACCGTTGCGCGGTGCGGTGAGGGTGTCGCTGATCAGCCGGGCCTGGTGCATCACCCGGTTGCGCTGCTGCTGGGTGATCGCCGAGTTCTGCAGGTTCGTCTCGACGTGCCAGCCGAGCGTGCCCGGCGCGGCCTCGTTGGCCTGCGCCATCACGTGTTCCACCAGCTTGAAGTCGCTGGGGTAGCCGCGTGCCCAACTCGTTCTCGTCGCGCATGAAGGGTGAGCGTGAACACGCCGACCGCGCGGGCTGGACGACGGCGGCGATGTCCTCGTCCGGGATGCCCGCTGCCACGCCGGCGCCGATCTGCGCGCCGAGCGTGCGCAACCGGCCTCCGACCAGCATGTGCGTCGACGGGTCGGTGAGGTTGAACTCCCTCTCACTGCGCAGGAAACCGTCAACGGCGTCGCTGAGCCGGTGCAGGACGTCTGTGGTGTGCGGGAGCACGGTCATCGAACACTTCCTCGGTGCGGCAACGGTTCGAGAGCTTGTCAGGCGCGGACGCTGATCAACAGAGTCTTTCGGGTAATACGCGCCCGGCGGTGCGCCGGTTCGGGTTCAGCGGCCCGCGGCGGCGATGGCGTCCGCGATCGCCTGGTGGCCTGCCGGCGTCGGGTGCACGTCGGTGTCCTCGCAGATGTAGGTGAGCGTGCACACCTCGGCGACCGAGACCGGGATCTGGCCGTACTTCGGGTCCTCGGTCAGCTCGGTCAACGCCCCGTAGCCGCCGGTCGTGCCGGTGACGTCGATGAACTTCGCGCCGAACTTCGCGTACTCCGCCGCGATCTCGCTGTTGAAGTCCTCGTACAACGTGACCGACGTGCGCGCGAGGTTCTCGCCGTTCGGGAGCGCGGGGTTCACCCACGCGCCGAGGAACACGTCCGGGTAGCCCAGCCCGACGATCCGCACGTCCGGCGCCACCTCGCGGAACCTGGTCAGCGCGGTGGCGATGTTGATCCTGGTGTCGGTGATAGCCGACGTCGCGCACTCGGTCGGGTCCTGGGCCACCGCACACGGTTCCAGCAGGTCGTTGCTGCCGATCACCATCGTGACCAGGTCGACCTGGCCGGTGCGCAGCGTGTCGACGGTGACGTCGACCTGGGTCCGGTCGCCGGCCTCCGGTTCGCACGCCTGCGAGGAGAGCAGGTCGGCGGAGGTGGCGCCGTTGCAGGCGACGCTGACCAGCCCGAGACCGGACTGCCTGGCGACGATCTGGGCGAAGCTCTCGCCGGTGCCGTTCGGCCCGAGTCCGGTGGCGTAGGAGTCGCCGAGCGACACGTACAGCCGTTGCCCGGCCGGAGCGGTGCTGGTCGCAGGAGGTGCACTCGCGGAACACGAGGCCACCAGCAGCGTCAACGCAGAGGTCAGGACCAGCGAGAACCTCTGCACACCTGCTCCTCTTCCCCGTGTGAACCGACGTGCCGAGGGTACGAGATCTTCCGTGAGGCCGTCGTGATCAACGACCCGCGGCGGTGACGGCCTCCGCGATGGCCTGATGGCCGGCGGGCGTCGGGTGCACGTCGGTGCGGTCGCAGAAGTAGGTGAGCGCGCACACCTTGGCGACGGAGGCCGGGATCTGGCCGTACTTCGGGTCCTGGGTCAGCTCGGTCAGCGCGCCGTAGCCGCCGGTGGAGTTCGTGACGTCCGCGAACTTCGCGCCGAACCTGCCGTACTGAGCCTCGATCTTGGTGTTGAAGTCCTGGAACATCGTGACCGACAACCGGGCGAGGTTCTTGCCGTTGGGGAACGACGGGTTCACCCACGCACCGAGGAACACGTCCGGGTACGTCAGCCCGACGATCTTCACGTCCGGCGCGGCCTCCCGCAGCTCGGTGAGCGTGCCGGCGACGTTGGTCTGGATGTCGGCGACGGTCCTGGTCGCGCACTCCAGCGGTTCCTGCGACAGCGCGCACGGCGCCAGGTCGTTGCCGCCGATCACCACCGTGACCAGGCCCGCCTTCTTGCCGCGCAACGCCTCCACCGCGGCGTCGAGCTGGGTCTTGCCACCGGCGTCGGGCCCGCAGGCCGGCTTGGAGGCGAGATCGGCGGACGTGGCGCCGTTGCAGGCCAGGTTGATCAGCTTGAGGCCGGACTGCTTCGCGACGATCTGCGCGAAGCTCTCGCCCGTGCCGCTCGGCCCGAAGCCGGTCGCGTAGGAGTCGCCGATCGACACGTAGACCTGCTCGGCCGGTGGTGGGGCGCTGCTGCTGCTGCTGGACGCGGGCGCGGGAGTGGTCGCTGGCGGCGTCGAGGTGCACGCCGTCAGCGTCACGAGCAACGCCGCGACCAGGGCAAACCTCGGCACACCTGACTCCTGTTCTTCGGAAGCTGATGTACCGAGGCTACGGAACCGCCCGTGTGGGTCCTGTCAGCGGAAGCCGCGCAACCGCAGGCTGTTGCTCACCACGAACACCGACGAGAACGCCATCGCCGCGCCCGCGATCATCGGGTTGAGCAGGCCCAGCGCCGCCAACGGCAGTGCGGCGACGTTGTACGCGAACGCCCAGAACAGGTTGCCCTTGATCGTTGTGAGCGTGCGCCGCGCCAGCCTGATCGCGTCCACGGCGGCCCGCAGGTCGCCGCGCACCAGCGTGAGATCGCTGGCCTCGATCGCGACGTCCGTTCCGGTGCCCATCGCGAGCCCCAGGTCGGCCTGGGCGAGCGCGGCGGCGTCGTTCACGCCGTCGCCGACCATCGCCACGACGCGCCCCTCGTCCTGCAGGCGCTTCACGACGTCGACCTTGTCGGCCGGCAGCACCTCGGCGATGACCTCGTCGATGCCGACCTCGGCGGCCACGGCTTCCGCCGCCGCCCTGTTGTCGCCGGTCAGCAGCACCGGACGCAGCCCGAGCCTGCGGAGGCCCTCAACGGCTTCCTTCGACGTGGGCTTCACCGTGTCCGCGACGACCAGCACGCCACGGGCCTTGCCGTCCCACGCGACCAGGACTGCCGTGCGTCCCTGCCGTTCGGCCGCTTCCTTGGCCTCGGTCAGGCGTGCGTCGAGCTTGACGCTCCAGTCGCTCAGCAGGCGTTCCCGGCCGACGAGCACCGCGTGAGCGTTCACCACCCCTTGCACGCCAAGGCCTTCGACGTTCTGGAAGTCCTCGACGGGCGGCACGTCTCCCGCTGCCTTGGTGATGGCCCTGGCGATCGGGTGTTCGGACGCGTTCTCCAGCGCCCCGGCGAGCTTCAGGACCTCGTCCTCGTCCTCGTCTTCCGCGGTGTGAACGCTCACCAGGCTCATCTGCCCGGTCGTCACGGTGCCGGTCTTGTCGAGCACCACGGTGTCGACCCGGCGGGTGGACTCCAGCATCTCCGGCCCCTTGATCAGGATGCCGAGCTGGGCTCCTCGCCCGGTGCCGACGAGCAACGCGGTCGGCGTGGCCAGGCCCAGCGCGCACGGGCAGGCGATGATCAGCACCGCCACCGCGGCAGTGAACGCCGCCCCCGCACCCCCGCCCGTGCCGAGCCAGAAGCCCAGCGTGCCCACGGCGAGTGCGATCACGATCGGCACGAACACCGCGGAGATCCGGTCCGCGAGGCGCTGCACCTCGGCCTTGCCGTTCTGCGCTTCCTCGACCAGCCTCGCCATCTGGGCGAGCTGCGTGTCCGACCCGATCCGTGTCGCCCGCACGACGAGCCGTCCGCCCGCGTTGACCGTCGCGCCCGCCACCGCGTCACCGGGCCGCACCTCGACCGGCACCGACTCGCCGGTGAGCATGCTCGCGTCGACCGCGGAGCTGCCTTCCTCGATGACGCCGTCGGTGGCGATCTTCTCGCCAGGCCGCACGACGAACCTGTCGCCGACCTCGAGTTCGCTGGTCGGGATGCGGACTTCGCGGTCGTTCCTGATGATCGCGACGTCCTTGGCGCCCAGTTCGAGCAACGCCGTCAACGCCGCGCCCGCGCGCCGCTTGGACCGCGCCTCGAAGTACCGCCCGGCCAGGATGAACGTCGTGACGCCCGCCGCGACCTCGAGGTAGATGTTGCCGGTCCCGGCCATCCGTTCGATGGTGAACGTGAACCCGTGCGTCATGCCGGGAGTGCCCGCGGTGCCCAGGAACAGCGCGTAGAGCGACCACAGGAACGCCGAGCCCACGCCGATCGAGATCAGCGTGTCCATCGTGGCGGCGCCGTGCTTGAAGTTCGTCCACGCCGCCTTGTGGAACGGCCACGCGGCGTACGTGACGACCGGTCCGGCGAGAGCCAGCGACAGCCACTGCCAGTACGTGAACTGCAGCGCCGGGATCATCGCCAGCGCGATCACCGGAATCGACAGCACGGCGGACGTGATCAGCCGCTGCCGCAACGTCTTCGTCGGGTCGTCCTCGGTGTTCTGAGTCGGCGCGGCCGGGAGCTCGGCGGTGTAGCCGGTGTCCTCGACGACCTTCACCAGGTCGGCGGGCGTGAGGTCGCCCGCGTAGCTGACGCGTGCCTTCTCGGTGGCGTAGTTGACCGAGGCCTCGACGCCGTCCAGCTTGTTGAGCTTGCGCTCGATCCGTGCCGCGCAGGAGGCGCAGGTCATGCCGCCGATCGAGAGTTCGATGGTGTCAGTGGCCATGACCGCCCTCCCCGTGGGTGGTGAGCGTGAACTCCGCCGTGCGGACCACGTTCTCGTGCTGGAAGTCCAGGAACAGCCGGTACTTTCCGGCCGTCGGCACCTCGACCGCGAACTTCACCTGGTCGCTTTGCTCGGGGTGCACGTGCAGGTACGCCAGGTCGGATGCCCGCAGCGCCACCAGGTGACCCTTGGCGCCCAGGTAGTTCTGCAGGTCTGTCACCTTGGTGCCGTTCTTGGTGATCTCCATGGTGACGGTCGATGCCTTGCCCGCGTTGAGTTCTCCGGTCAGGGACACCTCGTAGCCGTCTACCGTGAACGTGCTGCCGTCGATGTGGTTCTGGGGGCGGTAGTCGCCTGCTACCTGGATGTCCGCGCCCAGTGTGGTCTTGGGGCCGTCTTCCGGCTTGAAGTCGGCGAACACCCGGTAGCTGCCGGCTTGCGGGAGGGTGAGAGGGATCGACCAGGTGCTGTCCGGGGCCATGCTCGGGTGGACGTGCTGGAAGTTCGAGCCGTCGCGGCGGACGACGATCAGGTGCAGGGGTTTTTCGTGTTCTACGGCGAACTTCGTGATCGGCAGCCCGTCCGGACCCTCGATCTGGAAGGCCAGCGACTTGTTCTCGTTCAGTCGTAGCGTGTAGCCGTTGTCCGACACGGACAGTCCTGGTGGGAGCTTGGACTGCGTCTCGTCGTGGGTGCCGCCGTGCTCGGCTTCTGCCGAGTGGGCTGGTGGTGGTGCGGGTGGGCCGGTCGCCGCGCCCGCTGCCCAGGTTCCTCCGAAGATCACGGCTAGTGCGATGCCGTAGAGAGCGACCTTGTATCCGGTCTTCATCGGTCAGCCCGCCAGTTCGTAGCCGGCCTCGGCTACCGCGGTGCGCACGTCGTCCAGGGAGACCGGGGTGGTGCTGGTGATCGTCACCTTGCCGGTGGGCAGGTCTACGGCCACGGTTCGCACGCCGTCGATCCTGGTGAGTTCCTCGGTCACACTGCTGACGCAGTGGCCGCAGGTCATGCCCGTGACGGTGTGGACTGAGTTGTTCATGGGTCTTCTCCTCGCGGTTTAGGAGCGGACCAGGCGGGCGATGGCGTCACTGGCTTCCGCGATCTTCGCGTCGGCTGTGGTGCCGCCCTCGGTGATGGCCTGGCTCACGCAGTGCTTGAGGTGCTCGTCGAGCAGCCCCAGTGAGACCGCCTGCAACGCCCTGGTGGCCGCGGAGATCTGAGTGAGCACGTCTATGCAGTACTCGTCGGTTTCGATCATCCGTTGCAAGCCGCGGACCTGGCCCTCGATTCTCCGGAGGCGGCGCAGGTGGGAGGCCTTCGTGTTGGCGTAGCCGTGCATGTCTCGCTCCTTCTCCGGCCACCGCGCGGCCGGGTGGTCATTCCGGGGGAGCGGTGGGCTCTGCTCTCATTTATACCCTAGGGGGGTATGGGTATGTCAAAGGGTGCCGGTTGTGTTCCCTGGCTTGTGGGTGGCGGCCTTGCGGGTGGTCACCTTGCGGGCGGCCAGCTTGCGTTGGGTGCTTCCCCTGGGGGCTCTGCCCCCAGACCCCCGGCAATCTGATCGGGGGAGGGCGCCACGCGTAGGTAGATGGCACGCCTGTTGCGTTGGGCGGCCGTCGGTTGCTTAGAGAGTTGCGCCGGGCCCGTTCGGTAAGGACGGCTCGCCTTCGGCTTTGCGGGTGGTCTGTGGTGCTGTCAGGAACGCGTAAAGATCACTCGGTAGCGCTCTGCGGTTGTCCGAGGGGGCGGTTATCTTGCGGGCAGCAGGTGGTTTAGGGGGTTGCTCGTGGCTGATCAGCAGGTTTCCGACGTGCCGCCTCGGCGGAAGCTCGCGCACGACGGCGTTCGGTTGGCCGTGGTCGTGGGGGCGCTCGGGGTTGTGTTCGGTGACATCGGTACCAGTCCGATCTACACGATTCAGACTGTGTTCAACCCCTCCGATCCGCATCCGGTGCCGGTCAGTGTGGACAACGTTTATGGCGTTGTGTCGTTGATCTTCTGGTCGGTCATGATCATCGTGACCATCACCTACGTGTTGCTGGCCATGCGCGTCCACAACGATGGCGAGGGCGGCATCATGGCCCTCATCACCCTGTTGCGGCGGTGGAAGGCCAAGCAGGGGCGGAAGGCTGCGGCTACGTTGGCGGCGCTGGGGGTGTTCGGCGCTGCGTTGTTCTTCGGGGACAGCATGATCACGCCTGCCATCTCCGTGTTGTCGGCCGTGGAGGGGTTGAAGGTCGTCGAGCCGGAGTTGGAACGGTTCGTCGTGCCGATCACTGCCGTGATCATCGTTGGGCTGTTTCTGGTGCAGCGGCGGGGGAGCGGGGTGGTCGGGCGGTTCTTCGGGCCGGTGATGATCCTGTGGTTCGGCGTGATCGGGGTGGCCGGGATCGTCGGGATCGCTGGGCATCCGGAGATCCTCAAGGCGTTGTCGCCCACGTATGCGGTCGGGTTCTTGTTCGGGCACTTTGACATTGCGTTCTTCGCGCTGGCGGCTGTGGTGCTGGCTGTTACTGGTGCTGAGGCGTTGTACGCGGACATGGGGCACTTCGGGCGGCCCGCCATTGCTCGTGGGTGGTTGCTTCTGGTGTTTCCGGCCTGTGTGCTCAGTTACATGGGGCAAGGGGCGCTGATTCTGGAGGACCCGGCCAACGTCAGCGGGCCGTTCTTCCTGTTGGTGCCCGAGTGGGCGCGGTGGCCGATGGTCGTGCTGGCCACGGCGGCTACCGTGATCGCTTCGCAGGCTGTGATCACTGGGGCCTACTCGGTGGCGTCGCAGGCTGCGCAGCTCGGGTATCTGCCGCGGTTGCGCATCGCGCACACGTCGGAGTCGACGATCGGGCAGATCTACGTGCCGTGGATCAACTGGATGTTGATGATCTCGGTGTTGACGCTTGTGTTCGCGTTTCAGACGTCGGCGGCGCTGGCTTTCGCGTTCGGGATGGCCGTTACCGGGACCATCACGATCACCACGACGTTGTTCCTGTTCATCGCGCGCTTGAAGTTCGGTGCTCCGGCGTGGGCGATCGGGCTCGGCTGCGTCCTGTTGCTGGGTGTGGACCTGTTGTTCCTTGCGGCCAACATGACGAAGTTGCTGCATGGAGCGTGGTTGCCGTTGTTGATCGGGCTGACCGCGTTCACCGTCATGACGACGTGGCAGCGCGGGCGGGCGATCGTCACCAAGGCTCGCCGGGATGCTGAAGGGTCGTTGCAGGCGTTTGTCGAGGAACTGCATGAGCAACAGCCGACGCGGGTGCCTGGGTGTGCCGTGTTTCTCAACCGTGGCAAAGAGACCGCGCCGTTGGCCATGCGGGCGAACGTTGAGCACAACCACGTGTTGCACGAGCGGGTGGTGATCGTGTCCATCGAGACCGAGCCTGTGCCGCGGGTGCCGCTGGAGCGGCGCGTTCAGGTTGACGAGCTCGGGTATGTCGACGACGGCATTGTCTACGTGAGTGCTCGCTTCGGGTACATGGAGACGCCGGACGTGCCTGCGGCGCTTGCGTTGCTGGATCCGGCGCAGACCGAAGGGGCGCTGGATCTCGGGCAGGCGCGGTACTTCCTGTCGAAGATCGAGCTGCAGCGCGGGTCGGAGCGGACCATGGCCGGGTGGCGCAAGCGGTTGTTCGTGGCGACGTCCTACATCACGGCCGACGCGGCCGAGCACTTCGGATTGCCCCGAGAGCGAACAGTGATCATGGGAGCGCACATCGATGTTTAGGTAGGGCCATGACGGATCTCTACCTGGAACTGGAACCGACGGCCGAGAGTCCCGTGGTCGTGCTGGTCGCGGGCATTCCCGGGGCGGGCAAGAGCACGATTGCGGAGTTGCTGGCCCGTCGCCTGCGCACGCCGATCTTCTCCATGGACTGGGTGATGGGGGCGCTGGTGCTGGGTCGCGCGGTCACCGAGGAGAACGCGTACGAGGTGGGCGATCTGCAGCTCCGCGCCTCCGTGGCCCGGCACGTCCAGTTGGGGATCGACGTGATCGTGGACGCCACCGGGCACACCCGCGAGGAGCGTGACCAGTGGCGTGAGCTCACCGAACGGCTCGGGGGTGTGTTCGTCGGCGTCGAGTGCGTCTGTTCGGACGAAGTCCTGCATCGGGAACGGATCGACGGTCGAGACAGGGGGATTCCTGGTTGGTACGCAACGGTTCCGTGGGAGCACGTTCAGCGCATGCGTGGCCTGTGGGAGCCGTGGGAGGACGACCACCTGGTGCTCGACTCGGCCGTCGAGACTCCGGACACCTCGCTGGAGCGCGTCCTGCAGGTGGTGCGGGGCCTGCGATCAACAGGGGAGACCGCAGACCCCGTGATCTTGGGGCGTTAGGCGCTTTCCGCTGCTGCCGCACGTCCTGCCGCGCGTCCGGAGAACAGGCAGCCGCCGAGGAACGTGCCTTCCAGCGCGCGGTAGCCGTGCACGCCGCCACCGCCGAAGCCGGCGACCTCGCCCGCCGCGTACAGGCCGCGGACCGGCTGGCCGTTCGAGCCGAGCACCCTGCCCTGCAGGTCGGTTTGCAGGCCGCCCAGCGTCTTGCGGGTCAGGATGTTCATCCTGATCGCGATCAGCGGGCCGGAACCGGAGTCGAGGAGCTTGTGCAAGCCCGCCGTGCGGGCGAGGCTGTCTCCGCTGTAGGCCAGGGAGTTGCGGATCCCCATCACCTGGACGTCCTTGGAGAACGGGTTGTCCGTCTGCTGGTCGCGGATGGTGATCTGCCGGCGCAGGTCGTCGAGGTTGATCAGGTTCTGCCCGGTCAGCGCGTTCATCCCGGCCACGAGGTCCGGCAGGTTGTTCTTGATGACGAAGTCGACGCCCTTGTCCATGAACGCCTTCACCGGCGGCGGCGTGCTGTTCAGCAGCCGCATCGCGAGGTAGGCGATCAGGTTCTTGGCGGTGATCTCCGGGTTCTGCTCGGAACCGGAGAGCACGAACTCCTTGTCGATGATCTTCTTGTTGAGCACGAACCACGAGTAGTCGTAGCCGGACTTGCCGATCAGCTCCAGCGTGCCGAGCGTGTCCAGTGACGGAATGCCGGGGTTGGGGAAGCGCTTGCCCCGCGCGTCGAGCCACAACGACGACGGCGCGGCCAGCACGCGGATGCCGTGATCCGGCCAGATCGGCGTGTGGTTGATCATGCCCTCGGTGTAGTGCCACATGCGGTCGCGGTTCACGATCCGGCCGCCGGCCAGTTCGGTGATCGCCAGCATCCGGCCGTCGACGTGCGCGGGAACGCCGGTGACGAGTCGCCGCGGCGCTGGGCCGAGGCGGGCGGGCCAGTTGCGGCGCACCAGGTCGTGGTTCGCGCCGATGCCGCCCGACGTGACGACCACCATCGGCGCGTACAGCTCGAAGTCGCCGACCTTGGTGCGGGAGCTGGGTGTGCCGCGCGCGGCGCTGCTCGGTTCGAGGACGGTGCCGCGCACGCCCGTCACGGCGCCGTTGCTGACGATCAGCCCGTCGACCTGGTGGCGGAACTTGAAGGTGACCTTGCCGTCGCGCACCGCGTCGCGCACCTTCTTCTCGAACGGCTCCATCACGCCGGGACCGGTGCCCAGCGTCATGTGGAAGCGCGGAACCGAGTTGCCGGGCCCGTCCGCGAGCTGGCCACCGCGTTCTGCCCAGCCGACGATCGGCACCCAGCGCACGCCCAGGCCGTACAGCCAGTCGCGCTTCTCACCGGCCGCGAAGTTCAGGTAGGCCTCCGCCCACTTCGCCGCCCAGTGGTCCTCGCCCAGGGGATCGCTCACACCGCGGTCGAACCCGGCGGTGTTGAACCAGTCGGCGCGGGCCAGTTCCAGCGAGTCCTTGATGCCGGCCGTGCGCTGCTCGGCCGAGTTGACGAAGAAGAGGCCGCCGAGCGACCAGAACGCCTGTCCGCCCAGGCTGGCCTCGGGTTCCTGGTCCAGCAGCAGGACCTTGCGGCCCGCCGCGGCCAGTTCGGAGGTCGCCACGAGACCGGCCAGGCCGTGCCCGATGACGATCACGTCCGCGTCGACTCGCGGCGCCGCCCCGGCGACTGCCTGCCCCAGGGTCCCGCTCGCGGCGATCGCCCCGATCGCGCCGCTGGCGGCGAGCAGGTTGCGACGGCTGATGTTCCGGTCTGACATCCCAGGGCCTTCCTCGTTGAAGGGTGATGCCAACGCGAATTACTCTCGCGTAAAGCAACTAACCAGTAACCGGAGAGCGGGGGATAGGGGCCCGTCACCAAACGGCGACGGCTGTGTTGTGGCCGTGACACAACGTGGTGTTCGGGAGGTGCTGTGCCGGGTATGTCCGCGATGGTCCGCCAGGTGCTCGAAGCCGTCGCCGCCGACGAGAAGGTGGTCGAACGGGTCGTCGACGCCGCCCGCGGCAACTCGCCGGAGGTCGCCAGGCTGCCCGCGGAGGAGAACCGCAGACACATCGCCCTCCTGCTGGCCGAAGGGATCTCGCACCTCGAACGCGGCGGCTCGCCCGACGACGGCGACTTCTCCGCCGCGTTGTCGCTGGGTGCCGACCGCGCCGCTCAGGGCGTGTCGATGGCGGGGCTGCTGCGCGGCGTGCACGCCGGGCGCACCGAGTTGATCAGGGCGAGCGTCGAACTCGCGCGGTCGCTGGGCGTCGCCGACGGCACGATCCTGGACTTCATGATCGACCTGGACCACTACGTCGGCGCGGTCGAGCGGCACATCATCAGCGGCTATCACACCGCCGAACTGCAGCTGTCCCGCACGGCCCGCGATCTGAACGCCCAGGTGCTGCGGCGGCTGCTGGTGTCCGGTGAGTTCCCGGACGCCTCCGAACTCGCTCGCACCGGTCTGCGTCCCGATGGCCGCTATCACTGCGTGGTGTCCGGAGTGACCGACCCGAGTCACGCGCGGACGCTGGAACAGCGGCTGCACACGTTCGGCGGCGTGTACGGGCTGGTCGAGGGACGGCTCGCCGGGCTGACGCACGTGCCGCCGACGTGGTCGGACGACCTGCTCGTCGTGTCACCGGCGACCGCGCTGAGGTCGTTGCGGGGCACGTACTCCCTGTGCACGCAGGCGCTGGCGGCCGCAGGAGCTTCGCTGGGAGTGCGGCTGCTGACCGATCTCGCTGGTGAGACCGCTCTCGCGGCGGTCCCGGCGCTGGCGGACACGCTCGCCGATTCACTGCTCGGCCAGCTGGATCCGAAGAGCACGTTCCACCACGAGATGGTCGTGACTGCGTTGTGCTACCTGGACAACGGCGGCCGGCTCAGCGCGACGGCCTCGGCGTTGCACATCCACGCGAACACCGTGCGGTACCGGCTCGACCGGCTGGTGGAGCTGACCCTGGCCGACCTCGGAGAGAACCCGGTTGCGGGACGTTCACACGTGCTGACGACGCTGCACACCTGGTGGGCGCTGCGGTCGTGGACCGACCGCAGCGCCAGGTGAGGATCTAGAGACGGTAGAAGTTCGCGTAGTGGTCCGGAGAGAAGTAGACCGTGTTGGCGGTGCGGTCGACGATGATCCGGTACGCGTCCCGGGACGCGCCGCAGGCACGCGGGTAGACGTCGAACTCCAGGTAGTAGTGGCCCGCGGGCAGCTGGCCCTCGCGGTTCTGGTGGACGCCACCGGCGTAGTTGCACTGGCTGCCCGACCAGTTGCTGACCCACCCGCGCGTGCTCGGGTAGCCCTTCTGCTGCCACGTCTTGTTGGCGGAGACGGCCGCGGAACAGCGCGACTGCGTGCAGGAGCTGTAGACGGTGGCGTCGGCGGCGGGTGCGACGGCCGTGGTCACACCGAGCACGGACGCGACGATCGCGAGAGCGGCGAACAGACGACGTGTCCGGTGCGGTTGCAGGGTTTGCACTTCAGACCTCCATCGGCAGGGAACGAGGGAACGTCCTGATCCTGGCTGTTGATCACCACGAGCCGATGAACGGCAGGGAACCATCCGCGCAACTGTGGCCTCTCCACGCTCGCACACCCGGCGTCGTCCCGCGAGGCTTGGACCGTCCACGACTCTGAACGCCGGAGTTGATCAACTCCGAACAGTGGATTGCGCACGCAGCCACCGGCGATAAGTTTGTCCAATGGCAGCACGGAAGCACTTGGTGGTGCTGTTGACCTTGCTCGTGGCCGGGTGCACGGCCTCGCAGGACGGCAGACCTTTCCCCGCACCACGCGTTTCTTCTTCCGCGGTGGAGAAAGAGCCGTCCACAAAGGTGCGTGCCGTTGTGGACGGCCGCACCGTCGAGTTGGCCGACGGCACGCGCGCTCGCATCGCGCGCCTGGCCGAACCGCCGGCCTGCGCCGCCGCGGTCGCCCTTGACTTCGCCACGAAGGCGTTGCTGGACAAGGAAGTCCGGGTGACGAGCATCACCCCCGGCGAGGTCTCGCTGGCGCTGCCCGACGGCACCGACTACGCGTTGCTGGCCGTGCAGTACGGCATCCTGCGCACCGCGGGTGTGGACGGCGGCCCGCTGGTCGAGGCGGAGACCAAGGCCTCTCAAGCGAAACTCGGTCTGTGGGCGCAGGACTGTCCCGCGTCGACCGTCCCGCCGCCTTCTTCGACCGCCGCCCCGCCCTCCGCTCCCTGCGTCGTGGTCTACCGGATCACCGGTCAGTGGCCCGGTGCGTTCCAGGGCGAGGTGACCATTCGCAACGTCAGCGGCGCGTTGGTCCAGGGCTGGACGGTGCGCTGGCGGTTCGCCGGCGGAGAGACCGTGACGCAGCTGTGGAACGGCACGGTCGCCCAGTCCGGCGCGGATGTGAGCGTGACCAACGCCGACTACAACGCGCTGATCGTCACGGACGGGTCGGTGTCGTTCGGATTCAACGGCTCCATCACCGGTCCCAGTTCGCCGCCGTCCTCGTTCAGCGTCAACGGCGCGGCCTGCACCACGGGTTAGTGGTGTGGCCCGGCGACATTCCGGGCCACATCACTAGTGCTGCTGCCACCAGTTCGTGACGATGCGGGCGTACTCGTCCGCGTTCTCCTCCCACACGAAGTGCGCGGCGTCCACGACGTCCAGCCTGCTGTTCGGCAACCGCTCGTGCAGGTACTCCGCGTTGGAGACCGGCACCACGGTGTCGTTCTTGCCGTTGATCAGCTGGACGGGCGTCGTGATGCCCGGCAGGAGCTTGCTCAGTTCCCGCAGCTCTGCCGGGTACGCGCGCACGTACGCCATCTGTTCGACGAACCGCTGGCCCTGGTACCCGGCGAGGTAGTCCTGCCGCACCACGTCCGGCAGTTCGTAGCCCTGGATGGCGTCCATGGCGACGTTCACGACGTCCTTGGGGCCGAGTGCCCGGTACGGCGAGAGGTCCTCGTCGTGCACCCACTCGTGCAGCGGGGTGCCCAGCTCCGTCGGTGACACCGCGCCGCCGCTGCCGATCACGATGCTGCGGAACCTCTCCGGCGCCTTCGCCGCGGCGAACAGTGCCGCGCTGGTGCCGATGTCGGGGCCGACGACGTGGGGCTGGTCGAGGTCGAACGCGTCGGCGATGCGCACGAGGAAGTCGCCCATGGCCTGGGGGGACAGCAGGTCCTCGCGCAGGTCGGAGTGGCCGAAGCCGGGCAGGTCGACCGCGATCAGGCTGGCGTGTTCGGCGAGTCTCGTCCAGGTCGGGTCGTAGGCGTAGAGGCTCTCGGGCCACGGGCTGAGCAGCAGCGCGGCCGGTTTGCTGTTGGCGCTCACGGCGTAGCGGATGGACAGGCCGTCGATGGTGCGGAACCTCGGGTGGATGTCGCTCATGAATCCAATATGACCGGTCGTCTTGAGTCCGTCAAGGGATAAGACGGTCGGTCATTTTGAGGTGGGTCTCAGTGCAGGACGACCTCGAAGGCGACCGTGAAGAACGCGGCGAACGCCGACCCGTCCTTGGCCGCCCGTTCGCCGACGATGGCGCCTTCCCAGGAGTTGAGCAGGAACCTCGCCAGGGTCTCGGGGCTCTGGGTGTTCGTCACGTCGCCGGCGTCCTGCGCCTCGCGGATCACGGCGGCGATCGCGTTGCCCCAGAGGTCGAAGGCGGTCCTGACCCCGTCGCGGATCGCGGGGATGTGGTCTGCCGCCTCGACGCTGAAGTTGCCGTAGACGCAGCCGCGTTCGTAGCCGAAGCCGACGATGTCCTGCGCCAGCGCGTCGAAGTGGTCGCGCAGCCGGGTGAGCGGTGCGGTCTTCGGGGTTTGGAGCTTGTCCAAGTGGCGTGTCTGGCCGTAGCGGTCCATCACGACGAGAGCGAGCGCTTCCTTGCTCTCGAAGTGGTTGTAGAACGAGCCCTTGGGCACGCCCGCGCTGTCGGTGATCAGCTTTACGCCGCACGCGTTGTAGCCGTGCCTGTGGAACTGTTCGAACGCGGCGTCGACGATCTGCTCTCGCACACTTGCCCTGGGCATGCCATCAATATGAGCGGTCGTCTCGGAGTCGTCAAGTTGGGGAGAGGCTTCCGTTCAGTGGAAAGCCGTGGTCGACTCCGGCGAGGTGCTTGCCTAGCGTTCGATGACGTGACGACCAGCCAGCACGAGATCAGCGACGAGATCGCGAAGATCCAGGCCGACTCACCTGGGGGTGCGCCGCTGCTGGACTTCGCGCCGTACCGCAGCACGACGTTGCGCCACCCCACCAAGGAACCGCTGCACGTCGACCCCGAGGGCGCCGAACTGCTCGCGCCCGTCTTCGGCCACTCGGACGTCGACGCCGTCGAAGCGGACCTGACCCTGCAGCGCGGCGGCGAGCCGATCGGCGAACGCATCCGGGTGCACGGCCGCGTGCTCGACGGCGACGGCCGTCCGGTGCGCCGGCAGCTCGTCGAGGTCTGGCAGGCCAACGCCGCCGGCCGCTACTCGCACCAGGGTGACCAGCACCCGGCGCCGCTGGACCCGAACTTCACCGGTGTCGGCCGTTGCCTGACCGACGACGACGGCTGGTACTCGTTCACGTCGATCAAGCCGGGCCCGTACCCGTGGCGCAACCACCACAACGCCTGGCGGCCCGCGCACATCCACTTCTCGTTGTTCGGCACGGACTTCACCCAGCGGCTGATCACGCAGATGTACTTCCCCGGCGACCAGCTGCTGGCGCTGGACCCGATCGCGCAGTCGATCACCGACCCGGCCGCCCTGGCCCGGCTCATCGCGTCGTACGACCACGCGCAGTCCGAACACGAGTGGTTGCTGAGCTATCGCTGGGACATCGTGCTGACCGGCAGCCACGCGACCTACCTGGAGCCGTCCGATGACTGACTCGACGCCCGGCCAGACCGTCGGCCCGTTCTTCCACCACGCGCTGGCGTTTCCCGGCGACTCCGAACTGGTGCCGTTCGGCTCGGCCGGATCCGTGGTGCTGCACGGCTACGTCCACGACGGCGCGGGCGATCCCGTGCCGGACGCGATGATCGAGATCCGCCAGTCCGACGCCGCCGGTGTCGTGCCGAGGATCGGCGGGTCGTTGCGGCGGCGCGGGGCCGGGTTCACGGGCTGGGGCCGGTCCTGCACCGACGGCGCCGGGCACTACTGGTTCAGCACCGTCGAGCCAGGGCTGCCGTTCTTCGCGGTGACGGTGTTCGCGCGCGGCCTGCTCGACCGGTTGTTCACGCGCATCTACCTGCCCGGAGCCGCCGACGCCGTGGAGGGACTGGTGGCGGAACGAGAGGAGGACGGCCGGTTGAGGTTCGACCTTCATCTGCAGGGGCCGTCCGAGACGGTGTTCTTCAAGTTCCCGCGGACGTGATCGTGCTGCCCGGTTCTCATCGCGCCGCCGGCCTCGTCGACGATGCCGCGCTGGTGCGCGCGATGCTGGAGGTCGAGGTCGCCTGGGCGCGCGTGCTCGGGACTTCGCTCTCGCTGGGCGACTGGGTTCCCGCGCTGGACCCGGTCGAGGTCGAGGCGGCGGGCAATCCGGTGCTGCCGCTGGTTTCTGCCTTGCGTGCGAAGGTTTCCTCGCCCGTCCACACCGGACTGACCAGTCAGGACGTGCTCGACTCCGCGCTGATGTTGCTGGCGCGCGGGGCTTTGGGGCAGGTGGCGGCGGATCTGGGACGGGTTGGCGTCGCGCTGGCCCGGCTGGCCGGTGAGCACCGGTCGAGCGTGATGGCCGGGCGGACGTTGACGCAGTACGCCGTGCCGATCACGTTCGGGCTCAAGGCCGCGCGTTGGCTGGTCGGGGTACTCGATGCGCTGGACGAGCTGGAGGTCGTGGCGCGGAACCTGCCGGTCCAGTGCGGGGGTGCGGCGGGGACGTTGTCGCGTGCAGCGGATCCGGTTGCTTCTGCGTCGGCTTTCGCTGATCACCTCGGGCTGGTGTGGCCGGGGATGCCCTGGCACACCTATCGCGCGCCGGTCACCCGGCTTGGTGACGCGGTGGTGCGGTGTTGTGACGCGCTCGGGGTGATGGCGGCGGACCTGCTGACGCTGGGGCGGCCGGAGATCGGCGAGGTCCGCGAGGGGTTCGTGCAGGGGCGGGGTGGGTCGTCGACCATGCCGCAGAAGCGGAACCCGGTGCTGTCGGTGCTGGTGAACAGCGCGGCGCTGCAGGCTCCCGGACTGGGGGCGCGGTTGCACCTGTGCGCGGCGCGGGCGGTGGACGAGCGGCCGGACGGCGCGTGGCACGCGGAGTGGCCGGCCTTGCGGGCGTTGCTGGAGCTGGTGGTGGTGGCGGCTTCGCAGGCCGCGGAGTTGGTGGAGGGGCTGGAGGTGCACGCCGACGTGATGGCGCGGCGGGCTCGCGAAGCGGCTCCGGAACTGCTGGCGGAGCGCGGCGGTGGTGATGATCCCGGCTCGTATCTCGGGGCGGCCGAGGTGTTCGTGGACGAGGCGCTGAAGCGGTGGGAGGGGCGCGATGTCCGTTGAGCGGGCGGCGACTGGAGGAGATGCGGTGTCCTACGACGACGGCATGAAGGTTCGGCGTGAGGTGCTCGGGGACGCGCACGTGGACCGGGCGGCGCCGGACGAGTTCACGCGCGACTTCCAGGAGTTCATCACCAAGTACGCGTGGGGCGAGGTGTGGACGCGGCCCGGACTCGACCGCCGGACGCGCAGTGCGATCACGCTCACCGCGTTGATCGCGCGCGGGCATTGGGACGAGTTGAAGCTGCACGTCGCGGCCGCGGTGCGCAACGGGTTGACCGAGGACGAGATCGGCGAGGTGATCCTGCAGAGCGCGATCTACTGCGGGGTTCCCGCGGCCAATCACGCGTTCTCGGTGGCGCGGTCGGTGCTGAAGGAGGACGTGTGAACGAAGGAGCCGTCATGACGCGCACCCAGGTCGGCATCGTCGGAGCGGGACCGGCCGGGCTGATGCTGTCGCATCTGTTGTCCCTCAACGGGATCGACAGCGTTGTTGTCGACAACAGAACGCGCGTGGAGATCGAGAACACGGTCCGCGCCGGCATCCTGGAGGCCGACAGCGCGCGGTTGCTGGCCGAGACCGGGGTGTCGGACCGGGTGCTGCGCGACGGGCATCCGCACGAGGGCATCGACCTGCGGTTCGGCGGCGAGAGTCACCGCGTCGACTTCCGCGCGCTGGTCGGCGAGTCGGTCTGGCTCTACCCGCAGACCGACGTGTTCGTGGACCTGGCGAACGCCCGCGAACGCGACGGCGGCGACGTGCGGTTCGGCGTCAGCGACACCTCGGTCGACATCACCGAGCCCGCGATCCGGTTCGTCGACAGCGACGGCGTGCGGCAGGAGGTGCGCTGCGACCTGCTCGTCGGCGCGGACGGCTCCCGTTCGATCTGCCGCGCCCAGGTGCCGGAAGCCCTGCGCACGCACAGCTTCCGCGAGTACCCGTTCGCCTGGTTCGGCATCATCACCGAGGCACCGCGCAGCGCCCCAGAGTTGATCTACGCGCACTCGCCGCGCGGGTTCGCGTTGATCAGCCAGCGCACCGAGACACACCAACGCATGTACTTCCAGTGCGACCCGGAGACCGATCCCGCGGCGTGGTCCGCCGATCAGATCTGGGAGGAACTGCAGGCACGGGTCGCCGGGCCCGACGGATTCACTCTCAAGGAAGGGCCGATCACCGAGAAGACCGTGCTGCGCTTCCGGTCGTTCGTCGCGGAACCCATGCGCCACGGCAAGTTGCTGCTCGCCGGCGACGCCGCCCACACCGTGCCGCCGACCGGCGCGAAAGGCTTGAACCTGGCGTTGCAGGACGTCCGGGTGCTCGCCGAGGTCATCGAACGCGCGTTGCTCAAGAACGACGACGACGCGCTGGACGAGTACGGGCCGCGTGCGCTGGACCGGGTGTGGAAGGCGCAGCACTTCTCGTACTGGATGACCACGATGCTGCACGCCCTGCCCGGCGCGACGGACTTCGACGTGCGCAGGCAACTCGGCGAACTGCGTTCGGTGGTCGGGTCGGAGGCGGGATCGAGGTTCCTGGCCGAGGGGTACACGGGCTGCTGGCCCGCTTGAGCGAGGCTGGAGCGCGGCCCGCCAGACTGTCCTGATGGACATCGCGGCGCTGCGCCTCGGCAACATCGGGCGGCTCCAGTCGGCGGAGGACGTCGTCCGCTCACTCGGAGCCGTGCAGGGCCAGGACTACGGCCAGTCGCTGTGGGCGATCGGCCTGCGCACGGCGGATGCCAGGATCACCGACGTCGAGGAAGCGTTGCAGACCGGACGTGTGGTCCGCACGTGGCTGATGCGCGGCACGATCCACTACGTCCTGGCCGAGGACGTCCGGTGGATGCTGGGCCTGTTCGGTGCCCGCGACCTCGCGAGGCTCACGCCCAAGGCCTGGCAGTACCACCACATGACGCCCGAGCTGATGTCGCTGGCGCGCAAGACGTTCGTGGAGGCGCTCACCGGCGGCGGTTGCCTCACCCGGCGCGAGATGATCGACCTGATGGCGGGCGTCGGCATCCCGGACGACCGGCAGCAGAGCTACTTCACGTTCATCCACCTCGCTCAGGAGGGCCTGGTGGTGCCGGGACCGCCGCGCGGCAAGGAACAGACCTTCGTGCTGCTGGACGAATGGGCGCCACGGCAGCGTTCCCTGGAGGGCGACGAGGCGATGGCCGTGCTGGCGTCGCGGTTCTTCGGCAGCCACGGCCCGGCGACGCTCGCGGACTTCGCGAACTGGTGCGGCATCGGCGTGCGCGAGGCCTCGCGCGGCCTGGAGGCGGTGAAGCACGAGCTGGTGTGCGAGACGTTCGATGGCAAGGAGTACTGGCTGCCACCGGACCTCACGCCGGGCTCCGGCGCGTTCGTGCTGCCCGCCTACGACGAGCTGGTGATCGGGTACAAGGACCGGAGCGCCTACTTCACCCGGTACGACGAGATCCCGATCTCCACGTACAACGGCATGTTCTACGCGACGATCATCGAGGACGGTCAGATCGCCGGGCTGTGGCGGCGGGTCATGAAGAAGACCTCGGTGGACGTGGAACTGCGGCCGCTGCCGGGCTTCGACGTCGACCGGCTCGCCGAGCACACCGCGCGGTTCGGCGACTTCCTCGGACTGCCGGTGCGGACCGTCGTGAAGGACGCCCCCGAGACCGGTTCGTCGAAGGTCAGCTGGCGTTCACGCAAGTAGCTCCACCTCGCCGCCCTGATGACCGGGCGGGACGACGGCGAGTGCGTCCGCCAGTGCCGCGCCCCAGAGCGATCCGGGCCGGTCGTGGCCGACGGGGACGGCCGTGTTGCCGGACCTGGTGACCGGGATCAGGCGGGTGTCGCGGGGGTGAGCGGGCACATCGCCCAGCCAGGCCGTGATCGGCGGACGAGTCGTGTGGCCGCCGAGGGTGTCGAGCAGCGGGTGGAGCAGGGTCAGTACCGCGGCCAGTGCGGCGAACGGGTTGCCGGGCAGGCCGACGACGCAGCGGCCGTCGGGGAGGACGGCGAGCAGCATCGGGTGGCCCGGTCGGCAGGCGACGCCGCTGACCAGGATCTCGGCGTCGAGGCCGGACAGCACTGTGCGCAGGTGGTCGGCCGGGCCCACCGAGGTGGCGCCGCAGGTGACGAGGACGTCGGCCTGGTCCGAGGTGAGGGCCTCTGCGAGGGCGGACGCGTCGTCGCGCAGGTGGGTGGTGCCGATCAGGTCCGCTCTGGTGAGCAGGCCGGGGAGCATCGGGCCGATGGCGTCGCGGACCCGGCCTGGCCTGGGTGGGCCGGTGTGGAGGAGTTCGTCGCCGGTGACGATCACGGCCACCCTCGGGCGGCGGTGGGCCAGGAGGGTGTCGTGGCCTGCCGCGGCGGCGAGGCCCACCACGGCGGGGGAGATGAGGGAACCGGCGGGGATCAGCTCGTCGCCCGCTGACCAGTCCTCGCCTCGGCGGCGGATGTGTCTGCCCAGGGGCGGGGGCTCGTGGTGGTCGTCGGGTGGGGAGGCCTCGTGGCTGCCGAGTGGAGTGCCGTCCCGTCGGGCGGCGCGGTTGCCGGACGGGTCGGCTTCCCATCTGAGGGTTCGGTCGCTGGGTGGCGAAGGCTCGGGCTGGTGAGAGCCGGTGGCCCGCGCGGGGTGGTCGTGTCGGTTGGCCGGGGCTGGGCCGTTGTGCCGGCGAGGTGTGGGGTCGTTCCGGCGGCCGCGCTCGTCAGGGGCGGTGTGGTCTTCCCTGAGCTGTGTGCCGTCGGTGGAGCAGCGCTCCACCGGGAGCACCGATTCGGAGCCGTCCGGGACCGGCGCGCCAGTCGCCACCCCGAACGCCTCCCCGGGCCTCAGCGCCAGAGCGGGCACCGGGTCTCCGGCGGCCACGCGCCCTACGACGGTCCACGGGCCGGGGCCCGCCACCGCGTAGCCGTCCATGGCCGAGGTGTCGCAGGTCGGCTGGCTGGTGAGGGCCCGCACGGCCGAGGCGAGTGCCAGGCCCAGGGCGTCGGGCAGGGCGAGTTCGGTCGCGTCCAGTGGCTTGGCGGCGTCGCGTGCCGTCTGGCGGGCGAGCGTCCAGGGCATGTTCATCAGGGCTCCCGTGGTATAGCCTACCGAATACTGTATGCAATCCTCGGGACGGGGTGAAGGGCATGTCGGTCGCGACTTACGTCCGTGATCACGTCGGCAGGCTCTACCGGGTGGGGGAGACCGACGTCGAGGCGTCGGGGCGCTCGCGCCGCACGGTGCTGTGGGCCGCTTGGGCGGCGATGCTCGCGGCCGGCATCGGGCAGTACGGGTTCGGGGCGCTGATCCCTCAGTTGCAGGACCGGTGGAGTGTGCCGGAGTTGTTCTGGGCACTGGCGTTGTGGACCGTCTGCCAGGCGGGCACGGCGTTTCCGGTGGCCTGGCTCAGAGAGCAGAAGAGGCTGACGTCCGCCGGCGCGATGTGGATCGGCGCGATCCTGTGCGGCGCCGGGCTTCTGACGCTCGGGCAGGGACAGTTGGTCGGATACGCCGTTCTTGGCGGCGTCGGCGCGGGGCTGGTGTACGCGACGTGCCTCGGCACGGTCGTCCGCTGGTATCCGGAGCGCGTGACCAGGAAGGTCGCGTTCGTCAGCGGCGCGTTCGCGTACGGGTCGGTGCCGTTCGTGCTGGCTGCCGGGATCTTCTTCGGCGGCGGCTTTCTCACGCAGGCCGGGATCGCGATCGCCGTCGTCGTGGCGGTGGCGGGCACGGTCATGAAGGATCCGCCCGAGCACTGGTGGCCGCCGCACATCCCGCCACGAGAGTGGGCGCTCGACCGCGCGCGAGTGCCGAACCGGTCTGCTCTCAAGGAGTTCCGGACCCACGAGGCAATGCGGTGCGGCACGTTCTGGTGGCTGTACGGCGGTGTGGCGTTCGCGGCGGCCGTGTCTCTTTACGACCTGGCGTATCTGCCGCTGTTCGTCGGCGACGAGGTGCTCGGGGCCGTCGCGCTGGCGACGCTGGCTGCGGCGACGGGCACCGGGCGTGTGCTGGTCGGGTGGATCTCCGACCGGGTCGGGCGGCGGAAGGCGCTGGTCTGGACGCTGGCGACGGGCGGACTGGCGCAGTTCGTGTTGCTGTACTCCCAGAACGTCACGGGGCTGCTCATCGGCGCCACGCTCGCGGGCCTCGGAACGGGGTGCTGTTACTCGTTGCTGGTCGGCCTCACCAGGGAGTACTTCGGCGAGACGAACGGCGCGCAGAACTTCGGCGTCCTCTACACCGCCAAAGCCGCCGGGGCGTTGATCGCCGCGATCGTCCTCGCGTCACAAGGACCTGCGTTCGCGTTCATCGCGGCGGGCGTGCTCGGGCTGGCGGGCGCGGTGCTCACCGGGCACCTGTCGCAACCGGGAAGGCCCCGCCTGTGAGCCGCCTGCCGCGGCTCTCGAAAGGCTGGCACGAGACGCCCGCGGACGGCTGCTGCCTGATGGAGCTGACTTCTGTGCTCGCGGGTGAGGTGTGGTCGGACCGGCCCGCCTGCGTGCACCCGGTGCTGGCGTGCGTGGCGCGGTGCGTCAACGATCAGTCCACAGAGGATGGTCGCAGGAAGCTCCTGCCGTTCGCCACCAGGGTGATCGGGACGCGGAGGGCGCCCGCTGAACGTCTGGTCGCGCACTGCACGCGCAGAGCCGGGATCGTCGCGCCGAAGTGGTGGCCGCGCAACTGGATCGTGGCCAGGGCCGTCAGGGCGCTGTCGGGGGACGAGGTGTTGCGGCGCCTGCTCGACGAGTGCGTCGCGATCTGCTGGGAGGCAAGGCATGGGACGAGTGACGAGCAGGCGGCGCGTGGTGCGGCTGGTGGACGACGCGGTCACCGTGCGGCCGGACACGCTGGCGGTCGAGGAACCCCTGGAGATCCGCGTGCGGGGCAAGTCCCTCGCCGTGACCATGCGCACGCCGGGTGACGACTTCGACCTCGCCGCGGGCTTCCTGGTCAGCGAGGGCGTGGTGCGCGCGCCGTCCGACATCGCGTCGATCCGCTACTGCGCGGGCGCCACGGCGGACGGGAGCAACACCTACAACGTCCTCGACGTCGGGCTCGCGGACGGCGTCGCGCCGCCGGACCCGTCGATCGAACGCAACTTCTACACCACCTCGTCGTGCGGCCTGTGCGGCAAGGCGAGCCTGGACGCCGTGCGCACCACCGCGTCCTGGCAGGTCGCGGCCGACCCGATCCGCCTCGACCCGAAGACGGTCACCGAGTTCCCGACGAAACTCCGTGCCGCGCAACGGGTCTTCGACCGCACCGGCGGCCTGCACGCGGCCGGGTTGTTCGACGCCCAGGGCAATCTCCTCTGCCTGCGCGAGGACGTCGGCCGGCACAACGCGGTCGACAAGGTCGTCGGCTGGGCCACGCGCGGCGGACGGCTGCCGCTGACCGGCACCGTGCTGATGGTGAGCGGCCGGGCGTCGTTCGAACTGGTGCAGAAGGCGGTCATGGCCGGGATTCCGGTGCTCACGGCGGTGTCCGCGCCGTCGTCGCTCGCCGCCGACCTGGCGGAGGAGATGGGCGTGACGCTGGTCGGGTTCCTGCGCGGAACGTCGATGAACGTCTATACCGGTGGGCACCGGCTGGGAGTCACCGCCGCGGCCCGCTAGTGCAGGACCAAGCCGCCGACCGGGACCGCGGCGACATGCCCGGTCGGCGGCATTTCCAGTGCGAGCGCGAGACCGACGTCGACCAGCGCCGCCCGGCGCAGACCCGCGACGTCGGCCAGCGGTGTCCACACCGGATCGACGGTCGCCCCGTTCGGCTCCGGCCGCGGCTCGCCGGTGATCCGGACGCGGTAGAAGACACCGATGTTCTGGTGCGGCCCCTTCTCCGGCATGTGCCGCTCGGCCGCGGGGATGAACCGGGAGTCCACGCCCAGCAGACGTTCGACCTCGCCGTCGCACCCGGTCTCCTCGGCGACCTCCCGGACCACGGCGTCGAACGGATCCTCGCCGTGCTCCACCGCGCCACCGGGCAGTGACCAATGGCCCTCGTCGAACGCTGATGTACAACGAACGAGCAGCACGCGGTCGTTCTCGATGCTCACGGCGTAGGCGGCCAGCCGGAAGGTCGTCATGCTGGGCACGTTAGCCCGTAAGGGGTCCTCCGCGAGGATGATGCCGCGCGGCGGACGCGATCTTGAACGCCACGACCTACCGTTCTCCCCATGTTGACTGTCAGGGGGATCAGCCGGAGCTTCGGCGATCACAAGGTGCTCGACGAGGTGAGCTTCGACGTCCGGCCCGGCCGGATGACGGGCTTCCTGGGCGCCAACGGGTCGGGCAAGACGACCACCATGCGGATCGTGCTGGGGGTGCTCGCCGCCCACGGGGGAGCGGTGAGCTGGCAGGGGGCCGAGGTCGGGCCGCAGAACCGGCCCGACTTCGGTTACATGCCGGAAGAGCGCGGGCTCTACCCGAAGATGAAGGTGCGCGACCAGATCACATGGCTGGCGCGGTTGCACGGCATGGACCGCGAGACCGCGCAGCGCAACACCGACGCGCTGCTGGCGGACCTGGAGCTGACCGACCGGGCCGGGGACCGGCTCGAGGAGCTGTCGCTCGGCAACCAGCAGCGCGTGCAGATCGCGGCGGCGCTGGTGCACGACCCGGCGGTGCTGATCCTCGACGAGCCGTTCTCCGGCCTCGACCCGATCGCCGTCGAGACCGTGCTGGACGTGCTGCGCAAGCGGGCTGCCAACGGGGTGCCGGTGCTGTTCTCCAGCCACCAGCTGGCGATCGTGGAACGGCTCTGCGACGACGTCGTGATCATCTCAAAGGGACGGATCGTGGCCAACGGGTCACGCGAGGAGTTGCGTGCCCGGCACGCGGGCGAGCGGCACGAGATCGTCGTGCAGGAGGACGCGGGCTGGGTGCGCGACGTGCCCGGCGTCCGGATCCTGGAACTCGACGGGCCGCGCGCGGTGTTCGAGGCGGAACCCCAGCAGGTGCTCAGGGCGGCTCTGGACCGCGGCGAGGTCCGCTCGTTCACGCCGGTCGTGCCCACGCTGGACGAGATCTTCAGGGAAGTGATCTGACATGGCTCGCGCCTCCTTCAGCCAGGCGACGTGGCTCGTCGCCGAACGTGAGATGAAGACCCTGGTCGGCACCAAGGGCTTCTGGATCGGCTTCCTCTTCACGGTCGTCGGGTTGTTCGCGCTCACGATCCTGCCCACCGTGTTCGGGGGCGACGATCCCAAGGTCGCCGTCGTCGGATCGGCCGTGCAAGCGGTGCAGGGCAAGGCACTCGACGTGCAAGAGGTAGGCAGCGTCCAGGAGGCCGCCGACCTGGTCAGGGCTGACGACGTCGACGCCGCGATCGTGCCGGACGGCGCCGGGATCAAGGTCCTCGCGCTCAACAGCCCGCCCAACAGCGTGATCCGCCAGCTCGTCGAGTCGCCCCCGGTGGAGTTGCTCGAGGCCTCGGCGGTGACGTCCGGCCAGCGATCCGTCACGGTGATCGTGTTCGGGCTGGTGTTCCTGATGTTCGGCATGGGCGGCGCGGCCATCGCGCAGAGCACCGTGACCGAGAAGCAGACGCGGATCGTGGAGATCCTCGTGTCGACCGTGCCGGTGCGGGCGCTGCTCGCCGGCAAGATCCTCGGGCACACGATCCTGACGCTCCTCCAGGTCGTCGTCCTGGCGCTCGCGGCACCGATCGCGTTGCGGGTCGCGGGACTCGGCGAACTGCTGGGGGTGGTGGCGCCCGCGCTCGGCTGGTTCATCCCGTTCCTGATGCTCGGGTTCGTGCTGATCTCGTCCATGTGGGCCGTGGCGGGCGCGCTCGTCAGCCGTCAGGAGGACCTCGGCTCGACGATGGGCCTGGTCATGATCGCGGTCATGGGACCGTACTTCGGCGTGCAGTTCTTCTACGAGAACCCCGTCGTGCTCAAGTGGATGTCGTTCGTGCCCTTCACGGCCGGCGTCGCGATGCCGGTGCGGTTGTTCTCCGAACAGGCCGCGGCGTGGGAGGCGATCCTGTCCCTCGGCATCCTCGCGGTGACCGTCGTGGTGATCCTGCTGGTCGCGTCACGGCTCTACACCGGCTCGTTGCTGCAGACCGGCGGCCGGGTGAAGCTGTCGAAGGCCTGGGCACCTGCAGAATAGGCGCATGATCGCTGATCCGATTCGCCTCGCCGTCGTCGGCCTGGGAGCCATGGGCACCCGGATGCTGACGGCGGCGCTGGCACATCCCGACTTCACCGTGGTCGCGGGCGTCGACGTCGCACCCCGCACGCTCGACGTCCCGGTCGTCACGAACCTGGACGACGTGCTGTCCGATGTGGACGCGGTGTACGTCTCGACGCCACCCGCGTCGCACGCCGAGCTGACGACCAAGGCGTTCCAGGCCGGCAAGGCGGTGTTCTGCGAGAAGCCCCTCGCCGTCGACCTCGCCGAGGCCCGCGCGATGGCCGAAGCCGCCCGAGGACGGCCGAACGCGGTGAACTTCGCGTTGTCCGACATGGTGGCGACGGTCGAGATCGAACGACGGCTGCCCGAACTGGGCACGCTGCGGGGCGTGGAGATCCGGCTGCAGTTCCCGCGCTGGCCCAGGGCGTTCCAGGCGGAGGCGACCTGGCTGTCGCGGTCGGAGCAGGGCGGGTTCGTCCGCGAGGTGTTGTCGCACTTCGTCTATCTGACGGACCGGATGCTCGGGCCGCTCACGGTCGAGTCGGTGTCGTCGGACTTCCCCGAGCCCGGTGCGGCCGAGGTGGCGGCACGCGGTGTGCTGCGGGGCAGCGGCGTGCCGGTGCACGTGTCGGCGTTCTCCGGACTGGCCGGGCCCGAGATCTACGAGTGGACCGCGTGGGGCACCGAACGGTCGCTGCGCCTCGACCAGTGGGCCCTGCTGTCCACTTCGGACGGTGGTGCGTGGGAACCCGTGCCGCTGGAGCAGACCGGGTCCGACTACTCGCGGCTCACGCTGTTCGCGCAGGCCGTGCGCGGCGAGCACCCGCGTGACCTGGCGGACTTCGCCAGCGGGCTGCGGGTGGCCGAGGTGATCGAGGCCTTCCTGCGATAAACCGCTTGACCCCGTTCGGCAGGATCAGGCCAATGGGGATCTTGTTCGTCACGCTCGCAGGCCATGGACACGTCACGCCGACCCTCGCGGTCGTCGAGGAGCTGACCAGACGCGGCGCCGAGGTCGGCTACGCGACCGGCGCCGAGCACGCCGAGGCGGTGATCGGAGCGGGCGCGCGGTGGGTGGAACTCCCCGCGCTGCCCGACTTCCGGCCCGTCACCGCCAACCCGATCGACGAGTGGTTTCCGCACTACTTCCGGGCGATGAGCGCGACCTACCCGGTCCTGCTCGACCACTGCCAGACGGCCGAACCCGATCTGATCTGCTACGACTCCACGAACTGGCCGGCAAGGCTGATCGCGCACGCACTCGGTGTACAGGCTGTGCGCACGGTGCCGCACACGGCATCCAACGCGCATTACAACCTCATGGACGCGAGCCTGGCGCGACATGTCGCCGACGACCTCGCGGAGTTCACCAGCCGGTACGACGTGGAACTCGACATCCCAAGCACGATCGAGGCACCCGAGGCGTGCAGCATCGTGTTCGTGCCGCGCGAGTTCCAGCCTCACGCGGAGACGTTCGACGAGTCGTTCCACTTCGTCGGCCCGGTGCTCGGCAGCCGGCTGGACGAGGAGTGGTCACCACGCCGTGACGACGTGCCGCTGCTGTTCGTCTCGCTCGGCTCGATCATGAGCGATGCCGGTTTCTACCGGGCCTGCGCCGAGCAGTTCGACGACGGCGCCTGGCAGGTCGCGATGACCGCCAAGGACGTGGAAGGCACGAACGACATCGACGTTCAGCCGTGGTTCCCGCAGCCCGCCGTGTTGAAGCACGCCAAGGCGTTCATCAGCCACGGCGGCATGAACTCCACGATGGAGGCGCTGCACCAGGGCGTGCCGCTGGTCGTCGTGCCGCAGACGCCGGAACAGGCCGCGAACGCCGACCGCGTGACCGAACTCGGCCTGGGCGAACGGGTCGACGACCACGCCGGCCTGCGGGCGGCCGTCGAACGGGTGGCGGCCAGCGGCACGATCCGGCGGAACCTCGACCGGATGCGTGCCGCCATCGCTCACGGCGGCGGCGCCGCGAAGGCCGCCGAGGTCATCCTCAGCCGAGCACCTCGCGCAGCTTGACGCCGAACTCCTCCGGCTTGCCCGCGTAACCGAACTCGCCGCCGATGAAACCGCCGTGGTGGCTGGGGAACACGGTGGCTTCCTGGCCGAGCAGGCGTGCCGTGTGGACGGCCGTGCGTCCGGTGAACGCGTCGCCCGTCTCCTCGCCCACGGCGATCACGATGCGAGTGGGCGCGGCGGCCAGCGCCTGCACGCGCGGGTAGTAGTCGGTGATGGCGAGCGAGGCGGTCCCGAGCAACGGGTCGTCGCGCTTGCCGTCGTCCTCGGCCGGCATCCCGAACTGCGCGGGATCCGGCAGCGGCAGCGCGAAGTACTCGTCGGTGTACTCACCCTGCCACGAGCTCATCTGGATGAACGCGGCCATGCCCGCGCCCCCGCCGCCGGCCTGGTACGCGTTCATGAACCCGTCACGGGCCTTGCGCGCGGCGGGTGCGTCGGGCAGCACGTCGATGATCGGCGGCTCGTGCGCGACGAGCGTGACGACGTCGTCCGGGTAGGCCGCCACCAGTTCCAGCGCCGTGACCGCGCCACCGCTGGACGCGAACAGGTCGACCGGACCGCCCACGGCCTCGATCACCGCGTGCACGTCCGCCGCCTGGGTTTCGGGTGTGTTGTCCGTGCGACCGTCCGAACGGGTGCTGCGGCCGAGCCCGCGCGGGTCGTAGGTGATCACCGTGCGGTCGGGGAACTGCTCGCGCAACGCCACGAAGCCGCTCGCGTCCATCGGCTGGCCGATCATCATCAACGGACGGCCGCCTTCGCCGCTCACGTCGTAGGTGATGGCCGCGCCGCCGGTTTCCAGAACATGGGTTTCCATCGAATTCTCCCCAGTGGAGTCGGGTCTGAGCAGCCTAGTCACAGACGTGAACCCCGATGGGCTAACAGGCCGATCGACCTGCATGTATTCCCCTGTTATCAAAGGTCGCATGACACGAACAGCAGTGGTGACCGGTGGCGGCACCGGCATCGGCAGGGCGGTGGCCGCCCGGCTCGCCGAGCAGGGCCTGGACGTGGTGATCACGGGCAGGCGCGAGGACGTGCTCAAGGCGACGGCGGGGGAGATCGGCGCACGGGCGGTCGTGTTCGACGCGGCGGACCCCGAGTCGGTCGAGGCCGCGTTGAACGACCTGCCGTCCTCAGTGGACGTCCTCGTGAACAACGCGGGCGGCAACATGACCCGCCGCCTGCCCGCGCCGCAGAACCTCACCGACGTGCGGAACCTGTGGCTCGCGAACTACGAGTCCAACGTGGTCAGCGCCGTCCTCGTGACGACCGCGCTGGAACCGCGCCTGGCCGACAACGCGCGGGTGGTGACGCTCGGCTCGATCGCGGGCAGGCGGGGTTCGGGTGCCTACGGCGCGGCGAAGTCCGCGGTGGAGGCGTGGACGGCGGACCTCGCGTTCGCGCTGGGGGCAAGGGGGATCACGGTCAACGTCGTGTCGCCGGGTGTCGTCGAGGACACCGAGTTCTTCGGCGGCACCCTCAGCGAGGAACGGCGCAAGAAGCTCGTGGGCAACCCGGCGAACGGCCGCGCGGGCACCCCGGCCGACGTGGCCGCCACGATCGCGTTCCTGACCTCACCGGAGGCGGGGCACGTCACCGCGCAGGTCATCGGGGTGAACGGCGGAGCCGGCCTCGGACGCTGAACCCGATGACCGCGAGCAGCACCACGACGAGCGCGATCCACGAGAACTCCGCGAGGTAGTGCTCGGCGGCTTCTCCCACGAAGTAGACAGCCGCTGTCGTGCCGCCGGCCCACGCGATGCCGCCAGCCGCGTTGGCCAGCAGGAACTTCCCGTAGTGCATGCCCATCGTGGCCGCGAGCGGACCGGACAGGATCCGCAGCAACGCCACGAACCGGCCGAAGAAGACCGCCCAGGCGCCGTAGCGCTCGAACAGCGCCTGGGCGCGGCCGACCTTGTCCGGACTGAAGTGGCCGGGGAACTTCTCACCCGCCCAGCCGAAGATCCGCTGCCCGTACCGCTTGCCCAGCGCGTACCCGATGCTGTCGCCGATGATCGCCCCGGCCGACGCCGCGATGCCGACCCACAGCGGCGAGATGCCGTCGTGGTGTGAGGCCATCAGCGCCGCCGCGACGAGCACGACCTCGCCCGGCAGCGGGATCCCCATGCTCTCGACACCGACCACCAGGCCTACGACGACGTAGACCAGCAGCGGTGGAACGGTGTGGAGCCACTCGGTCAGCACATCCGCGATCTTCCTCCAACCGGATGGGATCGGCCACGAGACACGACCGTCTCGGTACCCTGCTGATCATCAGGACGAGGGGGCGGTTGTGGCGAGCCAGTTCGGCTTACTGCTGCGTCAGTGGCGGCAGCGAGCGGGCTTGAGCCAGGAGGCGCTCGCTCAGCGCGCTGCCGTGGGCATTCGCACGGTACGTGGGCTGGAGACCGGCGAGCGGACCGATCCACGCATGGGCACCGTGCGCGCGTTGGCCGACGCATTGGAACTCACCGGCGCCGAACGCACGGAGCTGTTCTCCGCCGCCGGGCGCGACGAACCCGTGGCCGCCGTGGAGCCCGTGCGGTTCGATCCGCTGCACGAGGCCGTCGAGACGTTGAAGGTCGCGATCGAGGCGCGGTGGCGGCGCGAGGAGGAGCAACGGCAGATCCACGACCCGGTGCCGCTGCCGGTGCGGTGGGACGCGGCGCCCGCGCCGTTGATGGACAGCTGGCTCAACATCGGCGGCGAGGCCGCCCTCGCGGGACGGCTGGACCAGGTCGTCGAGGTGTATCGCGGGGTCGGGTCGCGGCGGCTGGTGGTGCTGGGCCGGGCCGGGTCCGGCAAGACGGTGCTGACGACGCGGTTCGTGCTGGACCTGCTCGGCGCGCGGAACCCGGCCGATCCGGTGCCGGTCATCTTCAGCCTCGGGGCGTGGCATCCCGAACGGGCCGGTCTGCGCGACTGGCTCGCCGACCAGCTCACGCGCGATCACCCGTTCCTCGCGGCTCCCGGCCCGAGCGGCGGGACGCTGGCGGCGGCGCTGGTCGACTCGCAACGGGTGCTGCCGGTCCTGGACGGCTTCGACGAGATCGCGACCGGACTGCATCGGCCCGCGCTCACGGCGTTGAACACCACCACTCTGCCGTTGCTGTTGACCAGCCGGGTGGACGAGTATCGCGACGCGGTCGAGGGCACGGACGTGCTGACGTCGGCCGCCGCGGTCGTGCTCGCCGACCTGACGTGCGACGACCTCGCCGACTACCTGCCGCGCACCACCCGCAAGACCGGGCCGGGCGGCAACGTATGGAAGCCCGTTCTCGACGAGGTGCGCAACGGCGGGCCGCTCGCCGAGGTGCTGACGACGCCGTTGATGGTGGCGCTCGCACGGCGGATCTACAGCGACACCCCTGACCACGATCCGGCCGCGTTGCTGGACCTGCACGAGCCCGACGAGATCGAGCGCCACCTGCTCAGCAGCTTCGTACCGGCTGTGTACGGGGTGCATGCAGATCGTGTGCAGCCTTGGCTCGGTCATCTCGCCGATCACCTGACCAGGCTCGGGACGCACGACGTGGCGTGGTGGCAGTTCGGCACGTCTTCGGTGGTGACCGGGCTGAGCGTCGGGCTCGCGGTCGGGGTGGCCGATCTGGGGCTGGAGACGATCCTGGTCGGCGGGCTGACCGCCAGGGGACTGCTGTTCGCGGTGATGATCGGGCTGGTCACAGGAGTGTTGTTCGGGGCGGCGCACCGGTACGTGGTGCGCAGGACGCCGCTCGAACCCGTGCGGACGAGGCTGCGGTTGCGTGGCAGGGCTGGGCGGCGGGTGTGGTCGCGGGCGCTGCTCGGGCTGGCGTTCGGCGGGGCGGTCGGTGCCGCCTACGGGCTGGTGCGCGCGATGGCGTTCTGGCTGGTCACGCCGGACGTTCCGTGGTCGCCAGGGGTGCTGGTGGACATCGGGGTGTTCGGCCTGGTGTTCGGGCTCGGCGCCGCGTTGGTGTTCGCCGTGGTCGCCGCGATGGAGGCGCCGCTGGACGTGCGGTCGGCGGGCAGTCCCGACGGGTTGCTGGAGGCGAACCGGCGCGCGGTGCTCGGACTCGTCGCGGCGATGGTGCCGGTGTTCGCGGTGTTCGTCGCGGGGGCCACCGGGATCGTCGCGAGCGGGCTGACGGCGTTGCGGTTCGAGGTGCTGTGGAGCCCGACGACGGCTCTGGCGCTCGGGCTCGTCGGCGGCGTCGGCGGCGGGCTGGCGTACGTGCTGAGCCTGACCGCGTGGGGGCAGTGGGTGGTGTTCGCGCGCGTCTGGTTGCCGTTGACCGGGAAGCTGCCGTGGGGGTTGCCGGCGTTCCTGGACGACGCCTATCGGCGTGGCGTGCTGCGGCGGGCTGGTGCGGTCTACCAGTTCCGGCACGCGCGCCTGCAGGAGCATTTCGCGCGTTTGCGCTGATCAGGTGGACCGGCCACAAGTGGCCGGTCGTCTGGCCTGTTCCCTCGTTTGGTCCCGGTGTGATCGTTTGCCGGGACGAAGGGGGAACCAGGGGTGTCAGGCATCAACTGGGAGGCGTACAGCCATGAAGAGTTGCACCGGATGCTGTGGCAGGACGCTGATGTCGCGGACGTGAGCACCGTCGCCGAGGAGTGGACGCGGCACCGCGCGGCGTTGGACGCGCACGCCGAGGTGCTCCGGGAGCAGCGGGCCGCGTTGGTCGACGGGTGGGCCGGGGCTGCCGCGGAGGAGGCCGCGGCTCGGCTGGGGGCGCTGGCCGAGCGGGTCGAGAAGATCAGCGAACTGGCGGTGGCCGGGCAGAAGGCCGCGCAGGACTCGGCCGACGCGCTGGCCGCGGCCCGTGCCGCGATGCCGCCGCCACCGGCTCCCGGGACGACGATGCCGGCGTTCGCGGGGCTGCCCAACGCGCCGGCGTCGTTCGCGCTGCCGAGTGCGCCTGCGCCGTTGGGGTTGCCGACGGCTCCCGCCCCGTTCGCGCTCCCGACGGCTCCCGCGCCGTTCTCACTGCCCAGCGCACCCGCGCCGATGGCCCTGCCGAGCGCTCCGACCATGCCCGCCGGAGCCACCTCGGGCTTCTACTTCTACTTCGGCGCCGCCTCTGCCGACCAGCAGAAGGCCCAGGCGATCCGGGCGATGCAGACCTACGAGTCCAGCCTCAACGGCAGCGGCCGCCTCATCGACGACGCCCGCGGCAACATCCCGCAGGCCGCTTCCACGCCCCGTGCGGCGGCCACGGCCCAGGTGAAGACGCCCAGTTCAGGTGGCGTGCCGTGGCAACGCCTCGTGGGCGGAGGCGGTGGCGGCGGCTCGGTGGCCACGACCCGTGGCCCGGTGATCGGCGCCGCCACCCCGGTCAGCCAGCAGCTCACTCCGGGCATGCGGGCGGGGGTGATGTTCGGCCAGCACGGCGGGATCGCCGCGACCGGAACGCTCACCGCCGACCCGAGAACGCCGGCCCAGAACAACGCGATGGGCGCGCCGCCGCCGGGAGGGGCTCGCAAGGACGAGGACGAACAGCACGAGAACCAGATGCCGACGCTCGACCACGACCTGTTCGCGGTGACCGAGCGCGTGTCTCCGGCGGTCATCGGGGAGGACCAGTGACCGGCTACGAGGTCTCGCCCGACCAGTTGCAGGACCGGGTGAAGACGCTGACGAGGCTGGCCGAGTTGACCGGCGACCTGGTGTCGACGGCGAGCAGGCTGGCGGAGCGGACGCCGTTGCTCGGCACCGCGCCGCCCGCCCAGGAGCTGTCGCGGCGGCTGAAGGACGCCGGGTCGGGGCTCGCGGGTGAGGTGAGCGCAGCTGAACGCGAGGTGCGCGAGTTCCGGCAGATGCTCGCGGAGATCAGGACCACCTACACCGAGACCGACGCCGACCAGGCGCGCAAGGCGGGGCGATGATCGCGTTCGATCTCGTGGAGATGGACCTGCTCGCCACGCACGCCGGGGTGCGCTGGCCGTTCCCGTTGCGGGTGCCGTCGTTCGGCAGGCTCGCGGACGAACGCGCGACGCTGCTCGCCGAGGCGGGCCACGGGTTGCAGGCACGCGGACTGGCGGCACCGCACGGCCCGACCGGCATGGCCGCCGCACTGGTGACCGCGCTGCACGAGCACACGGCGGTGGTCGACCTCGTCGTGCCGGGAACGGGTGCGGTCGCGATGGTCTACGGCGACGACGCGCTGGTGTGCACGCAGTCCGAAAGCACGGTCCGGGTCACGCACGTCGAGGCGGAGACGGTCGGCGACGAGCTGGTGGCGTTGATCCCGGAGTCGAGACCCGCGCAGCTCATGCCGATCACCCTGCCGCCCGGCGCCGGACTCGACCTGGAGGTCACCGGGCAGGGCCAGGCGGGCGTGATCAGGGGCGGGCAGCGGCAGGAAGTGTCCTGGTTGGACAGTGCGGGCGGACGGGTCAGGGTCGACGCGGGCGAGGACGGCTGGGTCAGCGTCAACCCGTTGCGGCATCACGACCTGGTCCGGCTGATCGGTGAGCTCGCCGCGGTCGCGCGAGCCTAGAAGAGGGGGAGAAGTGGATCCAGCACAGTGGCTGGCGGACTACCAGGAACGCCTGGAGCGCGTCGCCTACAGCGCACGGTCGGCGAGCGCGAGCCTGGCCGAGGTCGGCGCCAGGGCGACGTCGCCACGCGGTGAGGTGACCGTGACCGTGAACGCGGGCGGCGTGCTCGGTGACGTCATGCTGACGCCGGCGGCGCGCAAGCTCGACGTCGACACGCTCGCGATGCTGATCGTCAGCACCGCGCGGGAGGCGCAACGGCTGGCGAGCGCGCGGATGACCGAGGTGATGGCGGACTATCTCGGCGAGAGCGACGCATTGCACCAGATCACGAGGCATCTGCCGGAGGCCGTGCGATGAGTTTCACCGCCGACCACGAGCAGTTGCGCCGCCACGCCACGACGTTGACCGGGTACGCCGACCAGCTGTCCGAGACCGGAACCCGGCTGCCCGACCAGCTCGGCCAGTCCTCGCTCGGCTCGTTCGCGCAGTTCCTCACCGCCGGCCTGAGCGGCCCGATGGGGGAGACGATGGGCGCCTTCGCGCACGTCGCGTCCACAATGGACAAGGTCGGGGAGGGCATGCGGCGCACCGCCGAGAACTACCAGCGCACCGACGAACGCAACGCCGAGAGTATCACGGGGGCCGGCCGATGACCGCCACCGCGACGGACGCGGGCACGATCGCCGCGCTGCTGAACGAACTCCGCACCACCACGAACGCCATCGCGGGCGACGAGTGGCTGTCGTCCGACCTCGCCGCCACGCCCAAGGCCCAGATGAGCGAGCTGGGGTCGAACGGGAAACCGTTGCAGGCACTGGACAGCGCGGGCGTCGGCTTCCTCACGCCGATGATCTCGTTCCTGGAGGAGCCGCTGAACCAGTTGCGCGGCAACCCGGACGGCGTGCAACAGGGCGCGGGCGAGTTCCAGAACGCGAGCAAGTCCGCGACCACGCTGGCCGGCGAGTACGGCGCGAAGGCGGGCAGCGAGACCGACAGCTGGACCGGCGCCAGCGCGGCCGAGTACGCCAAGACCGGCAAGGAACTCGTCGACGGCGTGCTGTCCGTTGCCGAGACGGCGCTCACCAACGCCACCGCGCTGATCAAGGCGGGCGAGGTGGTCGCGCAGGTCGTCGCCGAGGTGACGCGACTGATCACCGAGGCGGTCGGCAAGATCGTGCCGATCATGACCCAGGCGATCGCCGCGGCGGCCGCGACGTTCGGGCAGAGCATCGCCGTGGCGATCCCGCAGTGCGTGCAGATCGCCGTGGAGTGCGGTGCCCAGATCGCGGCCAAGCTCGGTGAACTGCTGGCCAGCGGCGAGAACCTGATCAAGCTGGTCGAGGGCGCGCAGGCCGTGCTGAAGATCGTGAAGCAGGCGATGTCGGTGATCGGGGACAAGGCCGAGGGAGGGTCGGCCGAGCTGTCTGCAGCTTCGACCAGCACGGCCTCGAACAGCACGGCGTCGACCAGCGCCGCGCCGGGCCGTGCGGAACTGCCGACCGTCTCGACCCGCACGGAGGCGGACCGGGAAGAGCAGCCGGTCGGCTAGGGCGGCGGGCGTGACCGTCCCGGCCCGCATCGGGGTGGACCGGGACAGTCAAGCTGCCGCATCCACGGCCGTCTTGGCCCGTGCCCTGGTGGACCG
>NZ_JAXAVU010000013.1:0-646104 GCF_033949975.1 Lentzea sokolovensis | reverse complement strand
TCACATCAGCTTTTCGCTGACTTACTTCCGGGGCTTGTGTTGCTGAAGCTTATTTGGTCTTGCGAGCCAGTGTCAAATCGGCCTCTTAGAGGCACTTTGTCTTTCGGCTTTTTTGTCAGGCCCGTTCCGGCTTGTTTTCCGGCCCGTGTCGCTCTGACTTGGAGAACATTACACGGGGCACTTTCGATCTCCAAATCGGGGGGTCACCTAAGCGCCCGCACCACCGTTGACCTGCGCGTTCGTCACGGTGAAGACCGGGTGGCGGTCGGCCTCCGCCTCGAACGCCGCAACGGGGTCGCCGACCTTCGCTTCGAAGAAGGGCCTGGTCACCGGCTCCTTCCGCACGTAAGCGGCCAGCACGGGCGCCGCGACGGCCGCGGAAACCTCGTTCAAAACGACTTGACGTGACCTACGTCCCCTTCGCAGGACCGCAGAACCAGCCGCCCGTGCGTTGTGCACCCAGTCGCGAACGCCGTACGGCGCTACGAGCCACTCTTGGCCGTCGTACTGCATCAGGCGAATGGGAATCGTCCGCTCCGCACCGCTACGCCGGCCACGGATGGTCAGCAGTACGTAGTAGGAGGGTGCGATGCCGAGAGAGACAGCGCGACTGATGACGACGTTGCCGACGCGGCGGACGAGGTGTTGGCGGTAGGTCTTGGCCACGAGGTCAATCATGTACCTCGTGACGTTCGACGTGGTGGTGATTGGCGGAGGTCCGGCAGGCCGTGCGCTCGCACGCGCATGTGCAGAGGAAGGACTCCACACGGCGATCGTCGACCGTCACCCGCACCGGCCCTGGACGGCGACGTACGGCGCGTGGGCCGACGAGCTCCCCGTAGACACCCCGGTCAAGTCCACAAGCACCACTGTCCGCGCCTACGCGCGCGAGGAGCACCTGATCCAACGCACCTACGTCGTGCTGGACAACGCCAGGCTCCACGAACTGCCGGACACAGTCCAAGTGCTCCAACGGCCAGAAGCAGCGCGCTACACGTTCAACGCCACAGGCGCGCGAAAGGGCCGCGCCGAACAAACGGCTGTGGGCACGGTCATCGAGTCGGACAGCACCGAGACCACGCTGATGGACTGGCGCGGCAACGGCGACACGTTCCTCTACACGGTCCCTCTGGGCGACAACCGGCTCCTCGTGGAAGAGACCTGTCTGGCGCGCCGGCCCGGCATGCCTCTCCAAGAGCTCCGCGACCGCCTGCACGCCCGCATCGCGCCAGGCCGTGAAGAGGAACGAGTGCGATTCCCCTTGGACGCACCGAGGGTGGCGGACAACGCGTTCGGCGCCGCGGCCGGCTTCATCCACCCTGCCACCGGCTACAGCGTCGCCACCTCACTGCGACTCGCGCCGCTGGTCGCCGCGGCGATCAAGGCGGACGAGGACCCCAAGCACGTCATCTGGCCGATGAAGGCACGCATCGTGCAGGCGATGCGCATGAGGGGCCTCGAAGCGCTTCTCCGCCTCGGCCCGGACGAGACGCTGGACTTCTTCGAGGTGTTCTTCCGGCTCGAGCCGGAGCATCAGCGTGCGTACCTGTCCGGCCGTGAGGACGTCAAAGGAACCGCAGCCGCCATGCTCGCGTTGTTCCGCATGGCTCCAAGCCATCTCAGGTGGAAACTCCCGCGCTGAACTCCCAGCGTGAACGCCATGTCACCGAACGCAGCCCCGGTGTGGCAAATCGTCGCCAAGCTCGTGAACAGCTGGTGAACCCGCTTGGTGCCGGTCGTTCGCACCGGCACGATCGGGGGCGTGCCCGCCTTGCTGGATGACGTCAGGTTCGCCTTCCAGCCGCTGTTCAACCTGAACACCGGGGGCGTCGTCGCGATCGAGGCTCTGGCCCGGCCGCACGACGGCAGCGTGCAGGATCTGCTCCAGGCCGCCTTCCGGGCGGGCCTGCTGGCGAACGCCGACGTCGGACTCGCCTGCCGCGCCATCCGGTCCGCGGCCGACTTCGACCTGATGCTGCCGTTGCACGTCAACCTGCTCGCGATCACGATCGCGGACAAGCCAGAGGTGATGAGCCCTCTCTACGGTGCGCTGCGGGACGCGGGCCGGTCGCCGGACAGCATCGTCATCGAGATCGGCGAACCGTACTCACGCGCCAATCGCGCGCGCCTCGCCCGTGGCATGCAAACGCTGCGGAACAACGGTTTCCGCATCGCGCTGGACTGCGTGGGCGAGGGTGACGTCCCGCTGGGCCTGCTGACGAGTGCCTCGCCGGACTACATCAAGCTCGACCGCGAGATCGTCCGCACGCTGCCCGGCGACGCCGCGCGGGGCGCGCTGGTGAAGTCGCTGGTGCACCTGGGCGAGTACACGGGCGGTCAGGTCGTGGCCGAGGGCGTGGAAACCGAGGCGGAGCTGACCTACCTGCGCAAGCTGGGGGTGGGGTACGCGCAGGGCAAGTTCCTCGCGCCCCCGCAACGGCGACCGGCGGTGAACGCCCGCATCGAGCCCGAGTCGGTCACGGAGACCGGCGAGATCCGGCGCAGCACCACGGGTCCCCGGATCACGGCGTTCCTGCACCCGGCGACGACGCTGCACGAGCACGCGACCAGTGAAGAGGTACGTGAGGTCCTGGCGTCTCAGCCGTCTGTCACGGGTGTCGTTCTGATCGACGACGAGGGTCGCCCCAAGTGGTCGGTGGACCGCAACCGGTTCCTGCTCGCCGTGACCGGTCCGTACGGCCACGCCCTGCACGCCAAGAGGGAGGCCGCACGGCTCGCGGACAAGCCGCACGTCATCGGAACCGAGTCGTCGGCACTCGACCTGTTGGACGTGGTGGCGGGTGCGAACCGTGAACGCACCAACGACGACCTCATCGTCGTGGATCACAACGAGCGGTGCATGGGCGTTGTGCGCGTGGCGGACGTTGTGCGCGGTGTCGCGGAGCTCAAGGTGGAGCAGGCCGCCGCGCTGAGCCCGTTGACGCGCCTTCCCGGCAGTGACGCGATCGCGAAGAACGTGGACGAGCGCATCGAGGCCGGCGAGATCTTCGCGATCTCCTGGCTGGACGTCGACAGCTTCAAGCTGGTCAACGACACGGTCGGGTTCGCGGCCGGGGACGACCTCATCCGCGAGATCGGGCACACCCTGGCGGACCTCGCGCACGCGTTCCCCGGCGTGCAGGTCGGGCACGTCGGCGGCGACGACTTCCTTCTGCTGGCCGGGCTCGACGAAACGGTGCCGCTGAGTGCTCGTTTGCTCGACAAGCAGTACACGGCAGAAGGACGACACGTCACCCTCTCTCTTGCGACCCTTATCTGTGCCCCAGGATCAGTGGGGTCGTATCGAGAGGTGTCGCGGTTGCTGGCACCGGTGAAGGAGCACGCGAAGTCGCTCGCGGGGTCCAGCTGGGTCATGGGCCGGCCGGGCACCGAACGACGTGACGTGCTGCGTGGTGTCGCGCAACGCGCGGTGAGTTAAGAAGTACAACCGAACGCCTCCTGTGCGGCGCGCTGATCACTCATAGCATCGATGTTGCTACTCAGCGCACTGGAGGTTCGGCGTGCACGTCGGCAGCAGAACTCAAGCGGTACCCGCGCAACGCACGAGCTCGGACGGCCTCCTCACCGTTGGTGTGGAAGAAGAATTCGTTCTCGTAGAAGCCTCCACCGGTCATTTGGCCAATCGTGCCAAGGAAGTGCTTGCCGGTGCCGACCGGTTCGACGTCGATCTGCAGCCGGAAATCGCGCAGTATCAGGTGGAATCGGCCAGCGGCATCTGCACGGACATGAGCGTCTTGCGCGACGAACTCGCGGTGGCACGCCGGGCGTTGATCGAACGGGCGGCGCACCACGACGCGAGGCTGGCCGCGACCGGAACGCCCGTGCTGGGCCTCACGATGCCGACGCCGCTGACGAACTCCCCGCGCTATCACCGGATGGCGCAGGAGATGGGTGCGCTCACCAACGACCTCGCGATCTGCGGCTGTCACGTGCACATCGGGCTGCCCGACGACGAGTCGAAGATCTTCGTGAGCAACCACCTGCGGCCGTGGCTGCCGACCATCCTCGCGCTGGGCGCGAACTCGCCGTACTGGCTCGACGGCGACACGGGGTACGCGAGCTGGCGGTACGTGGTCTGGAACCGTTGGCCCACTTCGGGTGCGCCGCCGCACTTCGGCTCCGCGGCCGAGTACTTCACGGCACGGGAGGAGATCGTCGCGAGCGGCGCGGCGATGGACGCCGGGATGCTCTACTGGGACATCCGGCTCTCCGCCCGTCACCCCACGCTCGAACTGCGGGTCTCCGACGTCGCGCCGACGGTCGAGGAGGCGGTGCTGATGGCCGCTCTGGTGCGCGGGATCGCCGCCACCGCACTGAGTTCCGGTGCGCCGCCCGTGACACCGCCGCCGCATCTGCTGAAGGTCGCGATGTGGCGTGCCGCGCGCGACGGCCTGGAGGGCTTCGGCATCGACCCGGTCACCGGCGCGCCCACGCCGGCGTCGTCGATCGTCGCGTCGCTGGTGCGGTGGATCCGGCCGGCGCTGGAGTTCGCCGGTGACTACGAGATGGTGACCACCGGGATCGACCGGTTGCTGCTCGACGGCACGGGCGCGGTGCGGCAGCGAAGGGCGTTCGCGCGCCGCGGCCGCCGGGACGACGTGGTGGGATTCCTGGTCGCGCAGACCGCACCGGTCTGACGTTCACTCGATTGGGTAAATCTCGGGTTCACTTGGGTCACCTCCAAGCCTCGAACCGGTAGTTAATCTCCGTGGCCACCCCCATCTGGGCGCCGGGAGTGAACGGCCCGGAGCGTCCCAACACCGCGCGGGTCAGGGACTACTGGCTCGGCGGCACCCGCAACACCGAGGCCGACCAGGAACTGGCGGCGCACCTCGTGTCCGCGGCACCGCACCTGCCCTACCTGTGCCGCACGCACCGCTCGTTCCTGGGCAGGGTCGTCAGGCGACTGACGGCGCTCGGCGTGCGGCAGTTCATCGACCTCGGCTCCGGCCTGCCCACGACGGGCAACGTGCACCTCGTCGCGCCCGACGCGCGCGTGGTGTACGTGGACATCGACCCGGCGGTGGCGGCCGAGGGCCGGGAGATCGTCGCGGACGAGCCTCACGTGTCGTACCTGTGCGCGGACCTGTGCGATCCGGAGAAGGTGCTGGAGTCGCAGGAGGTCCGTTCGACGCTGGACCTGTCGGAGCCGGTCGCGGTGCTGGTGCTGGACGTGCTGCACTTCGTGCCGGACGACGCCGAGCCGTACAAGGTGCTGGCCAAGTACCTGAACGCGCTGGCGCCCGGCAGCCACCTCGGGCTCTCGCACACGTGCCGCGATCCGTTCATGCTGGCCGCGGTGGGACTTTTCGGTGCCATGTACGGGGATCAGCCGTTGCCCACCTTCACGTTCCGGTACCCGGAGCAGGTCGTGCGGTTCTTCGACGGCATGGAGGTCCTGGCACCGGGCGTGGTGCCGATCCCGTTGTGGGAACCGGATCCCGGCGAGGTCCAGGACCGCAACCCGGAGAACTTCCACGGATCCGGTGGCCTCGCGCGCAAGCTCTAGGCGAGCAAAGGGATCGCGGCCAGCACGATCGTCGACGTGACGGCCATCGACATGCCGTAACGCAGCTGCTGACCCGCTGTCGGCAGGTCTCGCGCGAGCAGGAACGCCGAGCACGCGACGACGCCGATCGCCGCCCAGAACGGCCCGAACCGGAACCACAGCCCACCGCCGACCAGCAGCAACCCGCCCACGGTCAGCTGGGTGGTCGCGTTGACGGCGTGGCGAGTGCCGTACAGGACGGCCGGGGTGCGCGACCCGACACGGGCGTCGCCTGCGCGGTCGGGGACGGCCCACCACAGCGCCCGCCCCGTCGCCAGCGCCGCGACACCGGAGAACACGAGCCACACCGCCGGATCCGCCTCTCCCCCGGCCGCCGAATAGGCCGTGATGCTCGGCAGCAGCCCCGCGGCGATCGCGAGCACCACCGGACCGGAATATCCACGCCGCTTCAACCTGATCGGCTCGAGGTTGTACGCCAGGTACAGCACCAGGATCAGCCCGACGCCGGCCGCGACCTTCCACGAGACGGCGACCGCCAGCGCGAGCGCGAAGATCATCTCGAAGATCGCCAGCGCGAGCACCTTCCGCGCGCCGATCTCCTGCACCGCCTGGGCGAGATGGCGTTTGTCGGTGGTGTGGATGTCGTTGCGTACGTCGGCGTAGGCGTTGAGCGGGTTGCCGGAGACGATCGCGACGAAGTTGGCGAGCACCGCGATGACCACGGCGAGGTCGAATCTCGTCGCGTAGCAGGCACCCCAGGCGGCGGCGCACGCGTAGTGCGTGCCGAAGGGGTGTTCCAGGCGGTGGAGGTGGGTCAACGCCGGCAAGTGGCCACCATCGCGAGGTCCGGCGGCGGCGCCATCGCGGCGCCCCGCAGCTGGGGTGTGCTGGTCGGGGAACTGAGCTGGACGTCCCTGTGCGCCAGCAACGCCCGCACGATCAGGCGGATCTCCAGCAGCGCCAGGTCCTTGCCGGGGCAGTGCCGCACTCCCCCGCCGAACGGGAAGAACGCGCCGGGCGGCGGTGGCGTGCGAGCAGGGTCGAAGACGTGCGGGTTCTCGTACGTCGCGGCCCGGCGGTGCGCCAGGTAGATGCTCGGGGTGAGCACCATGCCCTCGTCGCTCATCCGGTTGCCGGCGAGCGCGGCGGGCGGGGACAGCCGCAGCGACTCCCTGATCGTGGCGTCGAGCAGGTCGTCGTCGAGTTCGCCGGCGTGACCCGGTGTCCGGCTGATCCAGTACAACGTCCAGGCGATGGCGCTCGCGGTGGTCTCGTGGCCCGCGAACAGGAGTGAGACGACCTGATCACGTAGGTCTTCGCGTGGCAGGAACGCGGCCAGCGCCGGAGGTTCGGCGGTTCGGGCGCGGTGCGACAGCATCGCGTCGAGGTGCGGGTCGGACCTCGTGGCGCCAGGGGTCAGGTAGCGGTGCGCGAGAGTGCGGGCGCGGCTGCCGAGGCGCCGGTCCAGCCAGCGGGTGAACGCGGTCAGCAGCTCGTCGTCGTCCACGCCGAAGACGACACGGCCCATGATCCTGAGGGTGAGTTTCCTGGTCCACGCGGAGACGCTGGTCGGGCCGCTCGGCAGTTCGGCGATCGAGCGGCCGGTCATCTCCTCGATCAGCTCCTGGTACCGGGCGCCGCGCAGCATCGGGGCGAGCGTGCGGCGGTACGCGGTGTGCTCGGCGCCGTCGAGCCACAGCACGGATCGGTTGCCCAGCAACGGACTCAGCGTGCGGCTCGGCGGGTGCCGCAACGCGCGGTCGTTGCGGAACAGCGCGGCCATGACGTCCGGGTGCCAGACGAGCCAGCGCCGGTCCCGGAGCCTGACCAGGCCGTCCTCGACGCTCTCCACCGAGTCGAGGAACGGGATCAGCCGCAGCGTGAACCTCAGCTCGGTCCGGTTCATCGACGCACCGCGCAGGCGAGGTGGAGTGCGGCCAGGCCTTCCGCCTGCACGATTCTCGTTGGGGTGTAAAGGTCTTTGTCGTGCCACAACGGCGGGTGCTCGCGGTCTCCCCACTCGTGCAGGAACTTCGCACCGCGGCTCACCGCTCCGGTGACGTCTCGCCGTGAGCACGACAGGATCCGGATGGCGTAGGCGGTCTCCTCGTAGGTGCCTTCCCAACGACCCCACGAACCGTCGTGGTGCTGGGTGCCGAGGACCCAGTCGACGGCCTTTTCGTTGCCTTGCAGGGCGTTCGTGACGCACGCGGTGGCGTAGTAGGGCGAGGCGTGCCACTTGTCGCGCCAGTTGCCCTCCGGTTCCTGCATGTCCCGCAACCACTCCTCCAGTTCCCGGTCGTGGCCGATCGCCTGGAGCGCGTGGGCGTTCGTGCTGGTCGACGGGGTGCGCTCGTCCGGGAAGCAGGCGAAGTGACGGGCTTCCCGGTAGTGGTCGAGGGTGTCCGCCGGACCGGGGCTGTCGCACAACGCGAGGGCGTGCAGTGCGGTGGCCGTGTCGTCGGCGTCGGCGGGAAGTCCCGGCCCGCCTGCCGCGCCCTGTGCGCCGAACGCCGCGTGGAGCCGCTCGACCATCGGATCGGGGACGTCCAGGCCCGCGGATTTGAGGGCGACGATGATCCACGAGCGTTCGAACAGCGGGACCGGAACTCCGGCGGGGACGGGACCTCCATGCCGTTCTTGGACGGCCTCCAAGTAGTCGAGGCCGTCTCCCGGCACCGGGCCCCGCAACTGGACCGCGGTCGCGGCCGGGCTGGCGGCGACGACGCCGTCGACCGCGACGACCTCGGGACGTGGGCCGAAGATCTCCAGCGTGTGCCAGAGCTTGTCCGGCAGCGGGCGGTTCCTGAGCGCGTGCAACGGGCGCGGGTCGAGCGGCGTGCGCAGGCCGAGCCGTTCGGCGAGCGCGGGGACGATGAGCTCGACGGCGACCGTGTCGGGCAGCTTCACCGGGCGGCTGAGCAGCTTGCGCAGCGCTTCGAGACCTCTGCGCGCCGCCGGGTGCTTCTGCAGCGCGTCGACCGCGCTCAGGGTCGGGACCAGCGCGTATTCGCCGGGACCGCCCCACGTGCCGTCGGCGTGCTGGGTGTCGAGGAGGTAGCGGATCCGGGCGTCGTGCCCCCGCAGCCACGGCGCGAGCGCGACGAGTCTGCCCGTCTCGTACACGGACGGTGAAAGGCCGCCCCAGGGATCGTCGGTCAGTCGCGCCAACAGCCTCATCGCGGCCCCCGGAGATAGCAACAGCGTCACTCTAGGAACACTCAGAGTAGCACTCTGGGCCGTTGGGCAGGCAAGGGTCTAGTCCGTTCAGCGGACTGATCTGCGGAGTGGTGCGGGTGAGCGGATGCTCGTGACACAAGGCCGGAAGGAGGAGGTTGTGACGACAGCGCGCGAGATCATGCACCCCGGAGTGCAGTGCGTGGACGAGGACGCGAACCTCGTCGAGGCCGCCCGCATGATGCGGGACCTCGACGTCGGATCCCTGCCCATCTGCGGCAAGGACGACCGGCTGCACGGGATCATCACCGACCGCGACATCGTGATCAGGGCCGTGGCCGGCGGCCTCGACCTGGCCGCGACGAAGGTCGGCGAGTTCGGGGGCCACGTCCACTGGGTCGACGCCTCGGACTCGGTGGCGCAGGTGCTGCGGACCATGGAGGACAACCAGATCCGGCGGGTGCCGGTGATCGACGAGCACCGGCTCGTCGGCATGGTGTCGGAGGCGGACCTCGCCCGGCACCTGCCCGAGCACGAGCTGGCGTTGTTCGTCGAACGGGTCTACGCCTAGGGGTGTGGCCTGCTCACGCCGTGCTCCAGGTAGCGGGTCTCGCCTGATTCCCTGGCTCGCAGCGCTTCGGAGACGCGGCGAGCGAGTCTCGGGATCAGGCGTCGGCCTGCCTCGTCCGGGGTCACGAACTCGTACTGCCCGAGCTCCTCCGCCTGGAGGCGGATGTGGTCGTCGGCGGTGAGCAGGCCGCCCTCGAACACGAACAGGACGCGGTCCTGGTCGCCCTGGGGTGCCCAGTCGACCACGAGAAGCCTGCCGGGTTCCCTGACCAGGCCCAGTTCTTCCGCTACCTCGCGGCGACAGGCCTCGCTCGGAGTCTCGCCGTGCTCGATCACCCCGCCAGGGATCTCCCAGTGCGGCTTGTAGGTCGGTTCGACGAGCAGAAGGCGACCGGCGTCGTCGAAGAAGAGAGCACCCGCCGCGGAGATCGCTCTGCTGCTGTGATCCACAGTTCCTTTGTACGGATCAGAACAGGGTCGCGGGCTCGACCGGTGCCGGCTCGGGCAGTGGATCGAGTCCGGGAACCAGCGCGCGCACGTCGTCGTGGAAGCGACGGGCCAGAGCGGGTGCGTCGTCGTTGTCGGGTGTGTGCACAAAAAACGTCGGCGAGAGGCCCTCGTGGAGCCAGTTCGCGACCACCTCGGCCCACGGCCGCCATCCCCGCACCGTCTCCTCGACGGAGTCCCGGCCCAGGTAGCGGACGACCGGCCGATCGGTCAGCGCACGCGTCCGCCGCGGCATCCTCGGCTTCTTGGCCCACGCCTCCACTTCGCCCTCGCTGGTCGGCGGACTCTGGAAGAGGACCTCGGTGTCGAACGTCATCCACTCGGCGTGCGCGTCGTCGAGCGTTCCTTCGAGCAGCGAGGCCGAACGAGCATCGGTGAAGAAATCGAGGTGACGCACCTCCACCGTGCGCCGGAGACCGGCGGGCAGCCTGCGCAGGAACCGGCCGAGAGCATCGACGTCGAGCGGGCCGAACGACGCGGGCAGCTGCGTCCACAGCACGGCTCGCTCGCCGAGGGGTTCGATCGCGTCCAGGAACGCCCGCATCTCCACCTCGACCCCGGCGAACCTGCGCTCGTGCGTGACGACCTTCGGCACCTTCACCACGAACCGGAAACCGGGATCGGTCTGCCGCGCCCACGTTTCCACCGTGGCCCTGGCAGGAGTCGCGTAGAAGGTGGTGTTGCCCTCGACCGCGTTGCACCAGCCCGCGTATGCCCGCAGACGCTCCTTGGGCGGCGCGGGCTGTGGCAGGAACCGTCCGGGCCACGCCTTGTGGTTCCACATCGCGCAGCCGACGTGAAGACGTGCCACTCCCACCCACTCCCCGTTGGTCGTGGGTTCAATTTACTTCACCGGTTCGTGCGTGATCTTGTGGTCGTCCGGCCAGGTTTCGAACCTGGGACCCTCTGCTTGTAAGGCAGATGCTCTCCCCCTGAGCTACCGGACGGTGGTCGTCCCGCCAGGATTTGAACCTGGGACCTACCGCGTATCAGACGGACGCTCTCACCGGGCTGAGCTACGGGACGCAAGTGGAAGACGAGGGTGTCGAACCCTCCAGGGCGATCTTGCAAGGATCACCTGCGCGCCGGCGCGTCCCCCGATTCAGTTGTGCAGTGCCGCGGGCAGGATTCGAACCTGCACTGGACGCGTTCTGAGCGCGTTGCCTCTTCCGTTGGGCTACCGGGGCGTGCGGATCCAGGGATTCGAACCCTGACTGTCATGGCCCTCAACCATGTGCCTCTACCAGTTGGGCTAGATCCACTTGAAGCGAGCGGTCGGAGGGCATCGAACCCTCTTCTTCGGTTTGGAAGACCGACGTGTCCGCCGAGTTCACCACGGCCGCATTGTTTTCGAGCAGCACCGATGGAAGGAGTCGAACCCTCGGGAAACGGGTTTGGAATCCGTTCCGCTTCCAAAGCTCATCGGCATTGGCGCAGGACAAAAAGAAAACCGCCCAGGGTTTCCCGTGGGCGGCTCCGAGGTCATGACCTGGGGATCAGGTCATGGCGTGGAGCCCCACGCCACCGCCAGCAGACCGCCGGCGATGAGGGCGAGAATTCGCCATCCCGCGAGCTGTGCGTTGGCAAGCATGTCTTCCTCCGGTTGATCTCCGTCGTTCGTGATGGGATCAAGCTATGCGAGCTTCGGACACGCTCGCAACGCATTTATTCATGCTTCTCGCGGTGTTCCAGATGGTGGATCTCTGTTTCGATGACGTTCATGTGGGGTACTGGGCCTGGATTCGGGGTGCGTCACCCGGACGTGGCGAGGTTGCTGGTCGTGCACACACCCGCCGCCACCGATGAGGTGTCCTGGCTGGGAGGCGCGATGCCGTTGCGAGTCAGCGCCCACGCCGGTCCGGCCGACCTGCCCGACGAGCTGGTCACCTCGGTCCGGTGCGTCGTGCGGGTCGGCGAGCTGGTCGTCCTCTGCGAGAACGTCGACGGCGCCCACGTCCTGGCCGGTGGCCGGCGGGAATGCGGTGAGACGCACGCGGACACCGCGAGACGCGAGGTGCACGAGGAGGCTGGATGGCTGCTCGACGGTGAAAGCCTTCGCCCGCTGGGATGGCTGCACTTCGAACACCTCGCCCCGAGGCGTCCTGACTACGACTACCCCTACCCGGACTTCCTCCAGGTCGTGTTCCAGGGCACCGCGACCGAACGCGCCGGTGGGTCCGACTGGACCGACACCGACGGGTACGAGCTGCGTTCCCGGCTCGTGAGCGTCGCCGAGGCACGCCGGACGTCCTTGAACGGCCCGCTGGCGACGACGTTCCTCGATCTGCTCTGAACGACGAACGGCGCGCACCCCGCAGGACGCGCGCCGTTCGAACGAACCGAGATCAGACGGTGTGGAGGAACCACCATTCGGGCGGTCCCTCCGCGTCATGATCAACGCATCAGAGGATGGTGGCCGTCGCGGCCTCGAGGCGGAGCGACTGGCCGGTGGTACCCGCCATCCTGTACTGGTCAGGACCGACGCAGCCCTCCTTCTGCCACCCGTAGTTCTGGCCGTGCGCGTTGTTGCAGCTCCACCGAGTGGTGTGGCGGAACCTGAACGCCTCCATCTGGCGGCTCTGTCCGGTCGTGCCGACCGCGAACTCCCGCCCGTCGTCCTCGCAGGGGAAGGCTCCCCACCCGATGTCCTTGCTGTGCGCCTGGGCACACGTCCTGCCGCCGGTGCTGTGAGCGATGATCAGGATGGCTTCGAGGCTCAGGGACTGGTTCTCGGTACCCGCGTAGGCCCAGTCCCCGTCGTTGCAGTCCCAGGCCGTCCAGCCGATGCCCTGCACGTGTCCGGAGAAGCAGAGGATCGGGCTGGCCGAGGCGCTGAAGACCGGGGCGGCGGGCCGGGCCCGCCACGCTTCGGCGCTGATTCCGGGAGGCGGCTTCTCGGTGTCCGCCTGGACGGGTGCGGCCACCATCCCGATGAACGCGAGAATGGTCGTCAAGCAGACGGCGACACGTCTGCCGAGAGTGGTCTTTACCTGCATGATGCGTCTGTCCCCCAGGTGTGGTGAAGGCCCAGGGGCACGCGAGAACGAGCCTCCCGAATCGAAGGCGTGAGCCGGAAGCCCCCAGGCCGACTGGCACCGTCCACCATCCCAGGCGTACCCAGGGCCGTCACTAGCGCTTCCGGACCAACCGCTTGCACACAAAGCAAACGGCGCGCACCCCGCGTGGGATGCGCGCCGTTCGAACGAGCCGAGATCAGACGGTGAAGCCCAGCGCGCGCAGCTGCTCGCGGCCGTCGTCGGTGATCTTCTCCGGGCCCCACGGCGGCATCCACACCCAGTTGATGCGGAAGTCCGCCACGAGGCCACCACTGCCGCCGCCGGTGAGGGCGGCGCGGGTCTGGTCCTCGATGACGTCGGTCAGCGGGCAGGCCGCCGACGTGAGCGTCATGTCGATCGTGGCGACGTTCTTCTCGTCGACGTGGATGTCGTAGACGAGGCCGAGGTCCACGACGTTGATGCCGAGTTCCGGGTCCACGACGTCGCGCATCGCCTCTTCGAGGTCGTCGAGCGCGGCGACATCAGCTTTGGGCTCGAAGACCGGCATGCCTTCGGCTCCCCGGACGACTTCTTCGGTGCTCATGCTGCTCCCTGGCTTCGTGCTACTGCGTCTTTGAAGGCCATCCAGCCCAGCAGCGCGCACTTCACGCGCGCCGGGTACTTCGAGACACCGGCGAAAGCGATGCCGTCTTCGAGGACGTCCTCGTCGGGCTCGATCTGGCCGCGGCTCTGCATCAGCTCGACGAACGCGTCCATCTTCTTGAACGCCTCACCCACGGGCTTACCCACGACGAGGTCCGTCAACACCGACGTCGAGGCCTGGCTGATCGAGCAGCCCTGGCCGTCGTAGGAGACGTCCTTGACCACGTCGTCGACGACGTGGACCCGGAGCGTCACCTCGTCGCCGCAGGTCGGGTTGACCTGGAACGACTCCGCGTCGAACGGGTCGCGCAGGCCACGGCCGTGCGGGTTCTTGTAGTGGTCCAGGATGATCTCCTGGTACATCTGCTGGAGCTGCATCAGGCCACCCCGAAGAACTTCTGCGCCTCGCGGACGCCGTCGACCAGTGCGTCGACCTCGTCCAGCGTGTTGTACAGGTAGAACGTCGCGCGCACCGACGACTGGGCGTTCAGGCAGCGGTGCAGCGGCCACGCGCAGTGGTGGCCCACGCGGACGGCGATGCCCAGGCTGTCGAGCACCTGGCCGGCGTCGTGCGGGTGGACGCCCTCGATCTCGAACGGCACGGCGCCGCCCCGGTCGACCGCGTCCTGCGGGCCGATCAGGCGGACACCCTTGATGCCCGAAAGACCTTCCAGCGCGGCAACGGTGAGCGCGTGCTCGTGAGCGTTGATCCGCTCCATGCCGACGACGCTCAGGTAGTCCACCGCGGCACCCAGGCCGACGGCCTGGGACGTCATCGGTGAACCGGCTTCGAAGCGCTGCGGCGGCGGTGCGAACGTCGAGCCCTCCATCTTGACGAGCTCGATCATCGAGCCGCCGGTGATGAAGGGAGGCAACGCTTCCAGCAGTTCGCGACGTCCGTAGAGGACACCGATGCCGGACGGGCCGAGCATCTTGTGACCGGAGAACGACGCGAAGTCGACGCCCAGCCCGCGGAAGTCGACCGGGCTGTGCGGAACGGACTGGCACGCGTCCAGCACGGTCAGCGCGCCGACCTTCCGCGCGGCCGCGACGAGCACCGAGACCGGGTTGATCACGCCGGTCACGTTCGACTGGTGCGTGAACGCCACGACCTTGGTGCGCGGCGTGATCACGCTGTCCACATCGGACAGGTCGAGACGACCGTCCTGGGTCAGCTTGAACCACTTCAGCGTCGCACCCGTGCGGGCAGCGAGCTGCTGCCACGGAACGAGGTTCGCGTGGTGCTCCATCTCGGTCACGACGATCTCGTCGCCGGGACCCACGACGAAGCGCGCGGCCTCGGGACCCGAGGTCGCGGCGTTGCCCATCGCGTACGCCACGAGGTTGAAGCCCTCGGTGGCGTTCTTGGTGAACACCAGCTCGTCGAACGAGGCGCCGACGAAGTCCGCGATGCGCTGACGCGCACCCTCGTACTCGTCGGTCGCTTCCTCGGCCAGTTGGTGAGCGCCCCTGTGCACAGCGGCGTTGTGCTGCTCCAGGAACGCGCGTTCCGCGTCCAGAACCTGCGTCGGGCGTTGCGAGGTGGCGCCGGAGTCCAGGTAGACCAGGCGCTTCCCGTCACGAACGGTGCGAGACAGGATCGGGAAGTCCGCCCTCAGGGCGGCTACGTCCAGTGGTACTGCGGTGGTGGTCACAGCGCCTCCTCTCAACACCTGCAACATCAGGAAAGGGCTGCGGCTTCCTTGGATCCGGTGTACTTCACGTAACCCTCGGCCTCGAGGACGTCGGCCAGCTCGCGGCCACCGGACTCGACGATGCGGCCGTTCGCGAAGACGTGCACGAAGTCCGGCTGGATGTACTTGAGGATCCGGGTGTAGTGCGTGATCAGCATGACGCCGACCTCACCGGAGGCCTTGTACCGGTTGACGCCCTCGGACACGACGCGCAGGGCGTCGACGTCGAGGCCGGAGTCGGTCTCGTCGAGGATCGCGATCTTCGGCTGGAGCAGGCCCAGCTGAAGGATCTCGTGGCGCTTCTTCTCACCGCCGGAGAAGCCCTCGTTCACCGAACGCTCGGCGAACGCCGGGTCGATGTCGAGGTCGGCCATCGCGCCCTTGACCTCCTTCACCCAGTGGCGGAGGTTCGGGGCCTCGCCGCGGACGGCGGTGGCGGCGGTGCGCAGGAAGTTCGACATCGAGACGCCGGGGACCTCGACCGGGTACTGCATGGCGAGGAAGAGGCCCGCGCGGGCGCGCTCGTCGACGGACATCTCGAGGACGTCCTCACCGTCGAGGGTGACGGTGCCCGAGGTGATCGTGTACTTCGGGTGCCCGGCGATCGCGTACGACAGCGTGGACTTGCCGGAGCCGTTGGGGCCCATGATGGCGTGCGTCTCGCCCGCCTTGATCGTCAGGTCGACGCCCTTGAGGATCTCCTTGGGAGCGTCCTCGCTGACGACCGAGACGTGCAGGTCCTTGATCTCAAGGGTGGCCATGACTTGCCGTTCTCCTGGTGGTGTAGCTAGAAGTCAGTCAGTTCGTGGTGACGGTGACATCGACGAAGACGTCGCCGTCACGGATGTCGACGGCGTAGACGTCGACCGGTTCGCTGGCGGGTGGCGAGGAGGGCTTGCCGGTCTCCAGGTCGAAGCACGACCCGTGCAACCAGCACTCGATCCCCTTGCGGGAGACCTCGCCCTCGCTCAGCGACACCGCGGCGTGCGAGCACAGATCCGCGAGTGCGTGCACCCGCTCGCCGTCGCGTACCAGCACGACATCGACGTCGTCGACGCTGGCGGCGAACGGCTTGCGGTTGTCCAGTTCGGACAGTGCACACACCTTGATCACGTGCCGACCGCCTCGAGCTCTGCCTCGATGGCGGCCTCGAGGCGCTCGCGCACCTCGGGGACGGCGATCTTCGCGATCAGCTCCTGGAAGAAGCCGCGCACGACGAGACGCCGCGCCTGGTCCTCCGGGATGCCGCGCGCCTGCAGGTAGAACAGCTGCTCGTCGTCGAACCGGCCGGTGGCGCTGGCGTGGCCCGCGCCCTCGATCTCGCCGGTCTCGATCTCCAGGTTCGGCACCGAGTCGGCACGCGCGCCGTCGGTCAGGATCAGGTTCCGGTTCAGCTCGAACGTCTCGGTGCCCTCGGCCGCCGCACGGATCAGCACGTCGCCGATCCACACGGTGTGCGCGCCGTCGCCCTGCAACGCGCCCTTGTAGACGACGTTGCTGCGGCACTTCGCCTGCGCGTGGTCGATGAACGGCCGGTGCTCCTGGTGCTGGCCCGCGTCCGCGAAGTACAGACCGAACAGCTCCGCGTCGCCACCGCGACCCGCGTACTGCACGACCGGCGTCACGCGCACGACGTCGCCGCCGAGCGTGACCACGGTGTGCTTGATGGTCGCGTCGCGACCGAGCTTCACGTGGTGCTGCGAGACGTGCACGGCGTCGTCGGCCCAGTCGTGGATGGTGATCACCGTGAGGTGAGCGCCGTCCGCGACGAGGAACTCGACGTTGTCCGCGTACGCGCCGGAACCGCGGAAGTCCAGGATCACGGTGCCTTCGGCGAACTGCGACGCCTTGACCTGGATGTGGCCGTAGGCGACGGCGCCGACGCCCGCGCCGGTCACCGTGACGGTGGTCGGCTCGGACTTCACGTCACCGGGCAGCGTCACGATCGTGGCGTTCTCGAACGACGAGTACGCCTGCGCCGCGACGCGGTCACCGGGAGTGCCGGCGGTGCCGAGCCGCGAGTCGTCACGACCCACGGTCTCGACGGTGACACCTTCGGCGGCGTTCACCTCGACGGCAGCGGAACCCGTTGCCGCAGCGCCGGAGTGCAGACCGGCAAGACGCTTGAGAGGCGTGAATCGCCAGATCTCCTCACGGCCGCCCGGGACCTCGAACGCATCGACGTCGTAAGACGTGAAGTGCGCTGCGCGCGAGGCGACCGGAACGACAGCTCCGTGGGAGTGAGGTTTCGTAGACAGGGCGGCCATGTCAGCCGACGGCCCCTTCCATCTGCAGTTCGATCAGGCGGTTCAGCTCGAGGGCGTACTCCATGGGGAGCTCGCGCGCGATGGGCTCGACGAACCCGCGCACGATCATCGCCATGGCCTCGTCCTCGTTCAGGCCGCGCGACATCAGGTAGAACAGCTGGTCCTCGGAGACCTTCGAGACCGTGGCCTCGTGACCCATCTGCACGTCGTCCTCGCGGACGTCGACGTACGGGTAGGTGTCCGAGCGGCTGATGGTGTCGACCAGCAGCGCGTCGCACTTCACCGTGGACTTCGAGTGGTGCGCCCGCTTGTTGACCTGGACCAGGCCGCGGTACGACGTGCGGCCACCGCCCCGCGCCACCGACTTCGAGATGATCGTCGAAGAGGTGTGCGGTGCCATGTGGACCATCTTGGCGCCGGCGTCCTGGTGCTGGCCCTCGCCCGCGAACGCGATCGAGAGGACCTCGCCCTTGGCGTGCTCGCCCATCAGCCAGACGGCCGGGTACTTCATGGTCACCTTGGAGCCGATGTTGCCGTCGACCCACTCCATGGTCGCGCCCTCTTCGGCCTTGGCGCGCTTGGTGACCAGGTTGTAGACGTTGTTCGACCAGTTCTGGATCGTCGTGTAGCGGCAGCGGCCGCCCTTCTTCACGATGATCTCGACCACGGCCGAGTGCAGCGAGTCCGAGGAGTAGATCGGCGCGGTGCAACCCTCGACGTAGTGCACGTACGCACCCTCGTCGACGATGATCAGCGTGCGCTCGAACTGACCCATGTTCTCGGTGTTGATCCGGAAGTAGGCCTGCAGCGGAATGTCCACGTGCACGCCCTTCGGCACGTAGATGAACGAGCCGCCGGACCACGTCGCGGCGTTGAGCGCCGAGAACTTGTTGTCACCCGCGGGGATGACGGAGCCGAAGTACTCCTTGAAGAGCTCCGGCTGCTCCTTCAGAGCGGTGTCGGTGTCCAGGAAGAGGACGCCCTGCTGCTCCAGGTCCTCGCGGATCTGGTGGTAGACGACCTCGGACTCGTACTGGGCGGCGACACCGGCGACGAGGCGCTGCTTCTCGGCCTCCGGGATGCCCAGGCGGTCGTAGGTGTTCTTGATGTCCTCGGGCAGGTCCTCCCACGAGGTGGCCTGCTTCTCGGTCGAACGCACGAAGTACTTGATCGAGTCGAAGTCGATCCCAGAGAGGTCAGCGCCCCAGCTCGGCATCGGCTTGAGGTCGAAGAGCTTCAGCGCCTTCAACCGGTACTCGAGCATCCACTCGGGCTCGCTCTTCTTCGCCGAGATGTCGCGGACGACATCCTCGCTGAGGCCTCGGCGTGCGCTCGCGCCGGCAGTGTCCGAGTCGGCCCAGCCGAACTCGTAGTTGCCGAGAGACGCAATCGTCTCTTCCTGCGTGAGCGGAGACTGCACCGTGGTGGGCGTGCGCTGCTCGGCAGCGGCAGTCATGCGGGCTCCCCTCCATCATCTGGGATCCGTGGAACGTTCGGGATGTGCGTCGTGCACACGGCGTGGCCGCGGGCGATCGTCGCGAGGCGCTGCACGTGGGTACCGAGGAGGTTCGCGAACGTCTCCGTCTCGGTCTCGCACAGCTGGGGGAACTCGGCGGCAACGTGGGCGACCGGGCAGTGGTGCTGGCACAACTGCTCGCCCGTACCCACATTTCGCGCCGCCGCAGCGTAACCCTCCCTGGTCAACGCGGTCGCAAGGGCCTTGGCCCGTTCGGCGGGCGTGGCCTGGGCCACGATCGTCGAGCGGTGACCGTCCACGAGTGCGTCGACACGACTTTGCGCAAAGGCGCGCACTGCCTCTTCCCCACCCGTCTGGGCGAGGAACCTGAGGGCGGCGACCGCGAGGTCGTCGTAGGCGTGGCCGAACCGGGCGCGTCCGGCGTCTGTCAGCAGGAAGAACTTCGCGGGACGGCCACGGCCACGTTGGGTCTGCCGCGGTGCGTCCCTGGTCGTCGCCTCGCCGTCCACCAGCATTGCGTCGATGTGACGACGCACGGCCGTGGGACTGATGCCCAGCTCCTCGGCGATACCCGCCGCGGTGACCGGGCCCTGCTCCAGGAGGAGCCTGGCGACAGCACGCCGAGTCTTGCCGTCGTGCTGCGGCACGGCGTCAAGGTGGGTCTCGGCGTTTTTCACAACACCAGTGTTGCGTATTTAGCCGGAGGTCGCAAAGATCGCGGTCACAGGGTGACCTGACTCACGGCTGAACGTGGCTCGATACCCTCCTGACATGTCCACGAACGGCGGAGCTGTAACTCCGGAGAGCGACCTCTTGAACGGTCGGGAGCGTCGCCAGCTGGACATCGTCCGTCGCTGGGGCACCATCGGCGCGTTGCTGCTGACCGTCGGATCCCTGGGTGGCGGGGCCGCACCGATCTACTCGCCGCTCTACGGCGTGCCCGTTCTCGGGCTCTTCTCGAGGATGCCCAGTGTCGCGATGGGGGTCGTCTGGACCGGCATCTTCATGATCGTGTCGGCCTGGCTCGCGCTGGGCCGGTTCGTGAAGCCCGGCCGGCCGCGGCTGATCTCGCGCGGTCAGATGGACCGCACGCTGCTGATGTGGACCGTTCCGCTGGTCTTCTGCGTGCCGATGTTCTCCCGCGACGTGTACTCGTACCTGGCGCAGAGCGAGATCGCGGCGCGCGGGCTCGACCCGTACGAGCTGGGACCGGCCAACGCGCTGGGCGTCGACCACGTGCTGACGCGCGGTGTGCCGAACATCTGGCGGGAGACGCCGGCGCCGTACGGGCCGCTGTTCCTGGCGTTCGGCCGGTTGACCGCGATGCTGACCGGCGACCACGTGGTCTCCGGGGTGTTCGTGCACCGGCTGCTGGTGCTGGTCGGCCTGGGGATGATCGTGTGGGCGCTGCCCCGGCTCGCGGCCCGGTTCGGGGTGCCGCCGGTCGGCGCGCTGTGGCTGGGCGCGCTGAACCCGCTCGTGCTGTTCCACATCGTCATCGGAGTGCACAACGACGGCCTGGCGCTCGGCCTGATGCTGGTCGGCCTGGAGCTCGCGATGCGCGGGCTGGAACCGTTGAAGTGGTCGTGGATCGCGCTGGGCGCCGGGGTCATCGTGTGCGGCGCGATGGTGAAGATCCCCGCGATGGCCGCTCTGGGCTTCCTCGGCGTGATGGTGGCGCGCAAGCTCGGCGGGCAGCTCAAGCACCTGGCGCTGGTGGCCGGGATCATGGCCGTCATAGCCGGGGTCGGGGTGGTGGTGATCTGCCTCGGCACCGGGTTCGGGTTCGGCTGGGTCGAGACGCTGAACGTCGCGTCGACCGTCAAGTCGTGGATGTCGCCGCCCACCGCGCTGGGCTTCCTGGGCGCCGGCACGGGGATCATGCTCGGCCTCGGCAACCACACCGAGGCGATGATCTCGCTGACCAGGATGCTCGGGCAGGGCGTGTCCGTGGTGATCACGGTCGTGCTGCTGTGGCGCAGCTTCAAGGGGCGGATCAAGGCGATGAACGGCCTGGGCGCGGCTCTCGGCGCGATCCTGGTGCTCGGGCCGGTGCTGCAGCCCTGGTACGTGCTGTGGGCGGCGATCCCGCTGGCCACCGCCGTGGTCGGGCCGAAGTTCCGGATGTTCGCCATGGTGACCTCGGCGATCATCGCGATCATCCTGCCGCCGACCGGGTCCGCGTTCGACGGGCGCGCGTACACCGTGCCGCAGGCGATCGCGGGCGCGGTGATCACGTTCGCGATCTGCGTGCTGATCGCGCGCAAGCGGGTCGGGCCGTTCCTGAAGGCGGACCCGGCCGGTGGCGGGCACGTCTGACCGGTAACCCCGAACTCCCGGCGGACGAGTGACCAGCAGAGGAAGATCGTCGCCGGAGGGGGTGGCGTGTCATGTCAGAACAACCCATGTCGCGCGAAGAGGTCCGGTTCGCTGTCGTGCTCAACGGGGGCGTGAGCCTCGCCGTCTGGATGGGCGGCGTCGTGCTGGAGCTCGATCGTCTGACCAGGCCCGGATCGGTCTACCAGCCGTTGCTCGACCTGGTCGGCTGCGCGGCCAGAGCGGACGTCATCGCGGGCACGTCAGCGGGCGGCATCAACGGGGCCGCGCTGGCGTTGTCGCAGGTCAACAAGCAGGCCGACCTGACGAGGCTCCGCGATCTCTGGGCGGAGCAGGGCCGGATGGAACAGCTGCTGCGCACGCCGTTCCGCGGCCAGCCGGCGTCGTTGCTCAAGGGCGACGAGTTCTTCCTCCCCCGGCTGCAGGAGGCGCTGGCGCGGCTCACCGCGGACTTCGAGCCGACCGAGCCGGACGAGCGCCCGATCGACCTGCGGATCACCACCACGCTGCTGGGCGGCGTTCCGGCGATCACCTACGACGACCTGGGCCAGCCGCTGACCCAGTCGGTGCACCAGGGCTCGTTCTCGTTCCGCCGCGACCCGTACGCCTGGGTCTCCGAGGACACCCGCGACGACTTCACGCCCGCCACGCTGAACGACCGCGTGCTGCAGCTCGCGCTGGCGGCCCGCAGCAGTGCCAGCTTCCCGTTCGCCTTCGAGCCGAGCTTCATCCCCGTCGGCGGCCAGGCGACGCCGGACCGCCCGGACATGGCGGACGTCGCCAGCTGGGCCAACGGCGGTGACCGCAGCCGGTTCGCGGTCGACGGCGGTGTTCTCGTGAACACGCCGACCAAGGAGGCCCTCGAAGCCATCGACCGGATGCCGGCGGACGGTCCGGTGCGCCGCGTGATGCTGCTGGTCTTCCCGCACGCCGAGCCGCTGGGCTCCGAGCCGGTGGCCGACATGATCGACAAGAGCATGACGACGGTCGGGTCCGGCGGGAAGCTGCTGGGCGCGATGTCCAGCCAGGCCAACAGGACCTACGTCGAGAAGATCGAGGAGCACAACCGTCGCGCCGCGAGCAGCAGGGGCGGCCGGATGTCGTTGCTGGAACGCCTGCACGCGGGCGGCGACGACGTGGTCGGCGAGGTGTACTCGCTCGCGGACAAGCTCTTCGGCCACTACGAGGACATCGAGATCCGGCTGGCCGCCCGCCAGGTGACGGCGCAGCAGTTCGCGCTGCCCAAGGGCAATCCGGCGAACTGGTCGTTCGAACGGGCGCGCCGGGCCGCGGAGACCGCGCAGCGCAAGTGGAAGAAGCTGCACGGCGTGCTGCCGTACGTGCCCGGCGTGAAGCTGCCGGGCGTCGTGTGCCGCGAGGACGTGGGCTGGGAGTGGGGCATCACGATGGCCGAACGCCTGGGGGCGTCGGCACTCGACCTGCTCAAGCGGCTCGTGTGGGTGGTGGACGAGAGCCAGGCCGAGGAGATCACCAAGGTCCGCCGCGAACTCCACCAGGTCCGCGCGGAGCTGCGCCGGCTGCGCACCGAGCTGTTCGACTGGAAGCCGTCCGACTCGCTCGGCGAGACCTACTGGACCGGCAGGCTCGCGAGCTACCACGAGCACCTGATCGACGGGCATCTCGGCCTGGAGGTCAAGGCTCAGGTCGCCGAGATCGGCCGGATCGTGGGCGCCGCGCGGAAGGTGCTCGGGGAGCTCGACGAGCGCCGGCTGAAGCTCGGCGGCCTGGTCTGCTGGCACGCCCTGCTCGACCCCGCGGCCACCCCGGCGGAGGCCGGGCTCGACGACGGCGAACGGTGGCTCAGTCGCCTGCTCGCACTGGAGATCGCCGGCACGTGCCTGTCCGACGACAGCTCGACCGGGCTGGACACCGCGGTCGAGCTGGTGCAGGTGTCGCTGCAGACGCGCAACGCGTTCGCGCGGCAGTCGATCACGGCCGACGACAAGGCCGGTGGGGCGTCGCTGTCGCGGTTCTCCGGGTTCCTCAAGCGGTCGTGGCGGGTCAACGACTGGATCTGGGGACGTCTCGACGGCGCCACGATGCTGTGCCGCGTGCTGTTCGACCCGCGCCGGTTGCGGCGGATGGACCTCCTCGGACGGCCTGAAGGCGACCAGCGCACCTCGGAGGAACGAGCGGGGGCCGTGGTCGACCAGGTCGTCACGGCGATGTTCGGCCTGGAAATGCCTGTGCAGGTCGCCGTGTGCGCGGAGGAAGCGAAGAAGGAACTCTGCGGCATCTACGAGACCGACAACGAGCTGTCGCCGTCGTCGATGAAGCTCGCCGAGCTGGCCGCGTGGGGCCTGCACTGGCGGATCATCTGCGAGGAGCTCCCCCGGCTGCGGGCCGCGATCATCGCCGACCGCGGCGACGGCGCGGACCGGCGTTCGCGTGGCGAGCTGTTCCTCGAAGAGCACGCGGACCTGTTGCGGCGCCTGGAATACCCGCAGGAGCACACGGTCACGCTCGGCATGTCGGCGCTCAACGCCTTCGACCGCGCGGGCATCGGCCGTGAACCCCTCACCCAGGAAGCGGCGTCGGACCAGATGATCCGCACGGCCGCGAACGCCGCGGCCGTCGCTGTCACGGTCGCCGACTCCGAACGGTCCGGGCTCGCCGCGGTCCGCCCCGTGACGCGCGTGGTCCGCGGGGCCGCGTTGCTCCCCTACTGGACGATCACCGGCCTGACCCGCGGCGGCAACCTGGCGCAGTTCCTGGGCCTGCTCGGGCTCGCGGTCGGCGGCGCGCTGGTCGTGATGGCGTTGTTCGGCATGCTGCCCGCGTGGGCGGCGGGTCCGGGCGCGGCCATCGGCGCGGCCAGCCTCCTCGCCGCCTTCGGTTACGCGGCCCTGCGCAGCGGCACGATGCTGCACGGGCTGGTGTTGCTCTCGCCCGTGATCCCGTTGGTGGCCATAGCCGTCGAACGGATGCCCGAGGACGGCACGGAGATCACCACCGGCACGATCACGGTGGCCGGTGTCGCGGCCGTCGTCGTGGCCCTGCTGGTGCTCGGTTCGCTGCCCGCGCCGATCCGCACGCCGCTGGCCGTGCTGGCCGACTTCCGGCCGTGGCAGATCATCAAGCGCCGCTGGAAGCAGGCGGCGGTCGTGCTGGTGGTCGCGGGCATGGTCTGGTCGGTGTGGCGGTTCGAGCTGCACACCAAGCCGTGGCTGGTGATCCCTGCAACGGTCCTCTGTGGAGCGTTCGGGATCTACATGGCGTTGTCCAGCGGCAAGTCGCTGCAGCGCTGGCGCCGGGTCGAGGGCGTGTGGGGCACGGAACGCGCGGAGCCTCCCGCCGCGGCGACCGCGGGCTGGGCCGTGGTCTACGGCGTGGTCTACCTGGCGATCGCCGACGTGCTGCTGGTCATCGGGCCGCGCGGGTGGGGCTGGCAGGCGGTGATCGGCACCGCGCTGGCGTTCGGCCTGACGCTGCTGCTGATCACGTCCTGGTACGTGCCGCGGATCGAGCGCCGCCGGATCCGCGAGCAGCTGGTGGCCGAGGCTATTCCGGCGATCTACCCGGACGGCTGCGACGTCGCGGCGACGTTGCGCGAACGGCTGGAGGGGCATGCCTCGCTGTACCGGTTCCTGGTGAAGGGCGAGGGCGAGCACCCCGCCGAGCTCACCCTCTCCCAGGCCGGTCTGCTCGTCGCGCAACGGATCGGGGAGAAGCTCAGGGCGCGCGGATGAGGGCCGACGCGACACGCAACGCCGAAGCGGTGCTGCGGGCGGCCGCGAGGGTGTTCTCGGCGGATCCCCTCGCGCGGATCAGCGACGTCGCCGCCGCGGCCGGTGTGGACAAGCGGACCGTCTACCGGCGCTTCGACTCCCGCGAGGAGCTGCTGCTGGCGGTCTACCGCGCGCGGCTGGATCGACTGGAAGCGTTGATCGACGAGTCCTTCTCCGGCGAACGCCCGGTGCGCGACGCGCTGCTGGCGTTCGCCGAGGGCGGCATCCGGCTCAGCCGCGACTGGCCCGTCGACATCCGCGCGGTGACCGATCCGGCGATCCAGCGGCGCCGCGAGGAACTGGACGAGCGGATGGACGGCTTCCTGCGCCGCGCCGAGGAGGCGGGCGTGATCGCGTCCGGCCTGCCCGCCGGCTGGACGTTGCGGATGCTGCAGACCCAGCTGCACACGGTCGCGCAGGAGATGCCCGCGCTCCAGCCCGGTCCGGCCGCCGCACTCGTGATCGAGACGTTCCTGCACGGTGTGGGCGCCTGACCTGTGACCGAGGCCATGCCCGCGCCGGGCATTTTCGGGCTGCCTTCCGCGTCGTAAGTGTCATAGAGAGTGACACTTACGAAGGAGCGGACGATGTCGAAGACGTGGCTCATCACCGGAGCGTCGCGGGGGTTCGGGCGCAAGCTCGCCGAGGCCGCGGCAGTGGCGGGTGACCGTGTCGTCGCGACGGCGCGGCGGCCGGAGCAGCTCGAAGACCTGGTGGAACGGTTCGGAGACCGGGTGCGCGCGCTCGCGCTGGACGTCACCGACCCGGATGCGGCCCGCCTGGCGGTCGAGCAGACCGTCAAGGCGTTCGGCTCGCTCGACGTGGTCGTGAACAACGCCGGCTACGCCAACAGCGCCCCCATCGAGGAGACGACCGAGGACGACTTCCGCGCCCAGATCGAGGCGAACCTGTTCGGCGTCGTGAACGTGACCCGCGCGGCGCTGCCGGTGTTGCGGCAACAGCGTTCCGGCACCTTCGTGCAGTTCTCGTCGGTCGGCGGCCGCGCGGGCGGCACGCCGGGCATGGGCGCCTACCAGACCGCGAAGTTCGCGGTGGAGGGCTTCTCCGAGGTGCTGGGAAGCGAGGTGGCGCCGTTCGGCGTGCGGGTCGTGATCGTCGAACCGGGCGCGTTCCGCACCGACTGGCAGGGTTCCTCGATGGTCCGCCACGAGGTCGGCCCCGACTACGAGGAGACCGTCGGCGCGATCAACCGGTTCCGCGACGAGACCGACGGCGTGCAGCCGGGCGACCCCGCCCGTGCCGCGCAGGTGATCCTCGACGTCGTCGCCTCGGACGAGCCGCCGCGCCGCCTGGTGCTGGGCGCCGCCGCCGTCGAGACGGTGCTGGCGGCGGAGGCCGGGAGGAGTGCGGAGACGCGGAAATGGGCCGAGGTCAGCGCCTCCGCGGACTTCCCCGCGGACGAACGCTGACCCCGGCCCCGGCGGCCCGGCGAATCCCCCGCCGGGCCGGGCCCCTCCCCCTGTCCGAAACCTCAGGCCGGACCCCCCGATTCCCCGTCAGGCCAAGTCCCTCCCCCTTCTGAACCTCAGGCAGCCAGTGCGATGACCGGAACCGTCTGGCCCATCGCCCGCGCGTACAACGCCTCGAAGCGCTCCAGGGTCGTCGCCAGCGCGTGGTGCGAGATGATCTCGCTGCTGGCGGCGCCCATCCTGGCCCGCATCGGCGCGTCGTGCACGAGCGTGTGCAGGCGCTGGGCCAGCTGGTTCACGTCGCCGGGCTCGAACAGCCAGCCGTTGCGGCCGGGGTGCACGAGGTGCGGCAGCGCCATGGCGTTCGCGGCGATCACCGGCTTGCCCGCGGCCATCGCCTCCATCGTCGCGAGGCTCTGCAGTTCCGCGACGCCGGGCATGACGAACAGGTCGGCGCGGGCGTAGGCGTCGAGCAGGTCGTCCTCGGACACGAAGCCGTGGAACCGGACCCGGTCGGTGATGCCCAGGTCGCGGGCCAGCAGCTCCCACTCGGCCTTGCACGTGCCGTCGCCGACGATCTCGCCGAACGCTCCGGGCACGCGGGCCAGGGCGCGCAGGAACTCGTCGACGCGCTTCTCCTCGTCCAGCCGTCCGACGAACAACGCGGTCGGCCGGTCGTTGTGAGTGACCGTGCGCTGGTATCGGGCGATGTCGATGCCGCACGAGACGGGCACCGCGCGTTCGGGGAAACCGCTCTCGTGCAACAGCTGCACGGCGCGCGGGGTCGGCGCGGTCACGACGTCGGCGCGGCCGAAGACGCGGGCCAGGTCGCGGTAGGCGAACCTGCGGGCCATGCCCTGCAGGAACTTCGGCAGGTGGGCGTGGCTGAACAGGTTCTCCGGCATGAAGTGGTTCGTGGCGAGCGTCGGAATCCCCTGGGCGACAGCGGAGTTCAGGACGAACCGGCCCACCACGAAGTGCGCCTGGACGTGCACGACGTCCGGATTCAGCGCCTTGACCAGTTCATCGGCTTCCTTCGACGCCTGCCACGGCAGGCAGAAGCGGAAGTCCGGGTAGAACGGCAGCCGGTGCGAACGAAGCCGGTGGACCGTGACGCCGGGGATCTCCGTGGCCCTGGGCGAGTCCGGGGCGATGACGTGGACGTCGTGGCCGTTCTCCGCGAGACCGACCGCCAGGCGCTGCGCGAACCGCGCGGCACCGTTGACGTCCGGCGGGAACGTGTCCGCGGCGATGACGACGCGAAGCGCGCTGGAGGTGTTCACGAGAAGCTCCGTTCGGATGTTTTCACGAGGTTGACGAGCAAGTGCGAACACGCCGCAAACAGCGGCGAGAGCGCAGGCGAACAGCGCGACACCGGTCAAAGGAGACAAATGCGCTGCTTCGCCGAGCAGGAAGGCGCCGAGGCCGACCGCGACCAGTGGGTCCACCACGGTCAGGCAGGCGACGGCGAGATGAGGAGGTCCGCCCGCGTAGGCGTGCTGGACCAGCCAGCCGCCGACGGCGAGCGAGAGGGCGATGCCGAGCACGGACGCGAGGTGCGAGAGCCCGAAACCGCCTTGCTGCACCGACTGTGAGACGGCGCGCATCAGCACGGACACGTACCCGTACGCGACGCCACCGGCCGATGCGAACGCCACAGCGCGAACGCGTGCGTTCGACGTAAGGGCTGCGATCACACCCGGCACCGCGATCAGGCCGAGAGCCACGAGTCCGGAGGTGAGTTCGATGTCCGGCACGACCTTGGTCGCGGTCGCACTGCCCGAGGCGAGCAACACGAACGCGCCCACGCCCACGGTCGTGAGCAGGATCGCCGGCAACTCGCGGAAACGGCGGTCCATCAACGCGGTCATGCCGATCGCGAGGACACCGATCGGCTGCACGACGGTCAACGGCGCCATGCCGAGCGCGGCCGCGTGCACTGCGGCACCGCCGACGAGCAGCGCGAACCCGGCGAGCCATCGCGGTTGCTTCAGGACGCTTGCGCGTGCACCGGTCTCGGCGATCGCATCGTGTTGCAGGCGGGCCGCCAGGGCGAAGCACACGGCACCGAACACGGCGAGCGTGATGGCGAGCATGGTCATGAGGTGCGCCTCACCTGTAGTGCCGCGATGGCGAAAAGGAGTCCATAAAGGGATGCGAACAAAACGCGTTCCGTAAGTCCGCGCGCCTCGAAACCGGCGAAGGAAACGTGACTCACCAGAAACGCGGCACTCGACACGCTCGCCGTTATTGCGACACCGAGCAGAGCCGGAAATTTGCGGGCGATGAGCACACCGGCCGCGGGCAGAGCCATGAACATGACCGCTCCCGCGTACCGGTGGACGTAGCCGGACAACGAGGTCGGTGCTCCCGTCGGATCGGTCGGGAAGATCGTCGACACGGTCAGGCCCGCCGACCAGATGCCGATCAGCCACTGCGCTGACCTGCCTACACCCCGCAGGTTGACGGCGAGCAACGCCGAAACGGCCGCGAGACTAAGAGACGTCGCCGCGAGCCAGCCCGTGCCGTTGTTCACGAACACGTAGTCGCTGATCACGTCCGTGACCGGGTTGAGCTGACCCGCCGACACGACATGCAGGTAGAAAATCGGAACCAGTGAGAACACCAGCCCCCCGACCACCAGTCCCCGTCTTTTCTCCCCCGCTTGGATCACGAGAAAAGTCTCTTGCGAACGCGGTGATCAACCAATGGGGAACTCCCCCGAGGGGACCCTGAGGTGTCCCTGAGTCACCGGGGTAGGGCTAGCCCTACCTATTTCAGCTGCGCTTCAGGAATAGGCCGAATGACCCAGGTGCGTGCGGATCGCCCGGACCGCCTAGGCTGCGTGCTCGTGAGCCCGAATCCCCAGCCTGCGGTGGAAGTGTCGGGGCTGGTCAAGAGATACGGCTCGAAGACCGCCGTCGACGGCCTCGACCTCGTTCAGCAGCCCGGCACCGTTCTCGCCCTGCTCGGGCCCAACGGCGCGGGCAAGACGACGACCGTCGAGATCTGCGAGGGCTTCCGCTCGGCCGACGACGGCTCGGTGCGCGTGCTCGGCATGGCGGCGGGTTCCGAGGCGCTGCGGCCGCGGATCGGCGTGATGCCGCAGGGCGGTGGCGGTTATCCCGGCATTCGCGCCGAGGAGATGCTGAACCTCGTGGCCGCGTGTGCGGCCAACCCGCTCGATCCGAAGTGGCTGATCGAGATCCTCGGGCTCGGCGGCGCGGCCCGCACCCCGTACAAGAGGCTGTCCGGAGGCCAGCAGCAGCGGCTGTCGCTCGCGTGCGCGTTGATCGGACGCCCTGAGCTCGTGTTCCTGGACGAACCGACCGCGGGCATGGACCCGCAGGCACGCCGTCTGGTCTGGGATCTCGTGGGGGCTCTTCGCGACGACGGCGTGGCGGTGCTGCTGACGACGCACCTCATGGACGAGGCCGAGGCGCTCGCCGACAACGTCGTGATCATCGACGAGGGCCGCGTGGTCGCGCAGGGCTCACCCGCCGAGCTGACCGCGAACCGGCCGGACGACCAGCAGCTGCGGTTCCGCGCGCGGCCCGGTCTCGACCTCACGTTGCTGTCCGCCGCACTGCCCGAGGGCCTGAAGGTGCGCGAAGCGACGAAGGGCGCCTACGTCGTCGAAGGCATGATCGACCCGCAGGTCGTGTCCACCGTGACGTCGTGGTGCGCGCAGCAGGGCGTGCTGGCCGAGGAGCTCACGGTGGCCAAGCGCAGCCTCGAAGACGTTTTCCTGGAGCTGACCGGCAGGGAGCTGCGCTCGTGACCACCTTCGCTCCCGGCACGTTCAAGCCCGCGCCCGGCCGCGGTTCGTTGCCGCGCATGCTCTTCGTGCACGCGCGCACCGAGGCGATGCTGACGTTGCGCAACGGCGAGCAGATCCTGCTGACCGTGATCATCCCACTGGCGTTGCTGGTGGCGTTGTCGTTGATGTCGGTGATCCCGATGCCCGAGCCGCGCGTGGGTTCGGCGACGGCGCGGATCTTCGCGCTGGCGATCATCTCGTCGGCGTTCACCGGGCAGGCCATCGCTCTCGGGTTCGACCGGCGTTACGGCGTGCTGAAGCGGCTCTCGGCCTCGGCGCTGCCCCGGTGGCTGCTGGTCGCCGGCCGGGTCTGCGGCGCGCTGGTCGTGGTGGCTTTGCAGATCGTGCTGCTCGGGGTCACGGCGTTGATCCTGGGCTGGCGCTTCCCGCTGGCCGGGCTGCCGTGGGTCGTGCTGCTGATCGTCCTGGGCACGCTGACGTTCGGTGCGCTGGGCGTGCTGCTGGGCGGTGCGCTGCGGGCCGAGATCGTGCTGGCGCTGGCGAACATCATCTGGTTCGTGCTGCTGATGGTCGGCGGCGTGGCGTTGTCGGTGCCGGTCGGGTTCGTGCACCTGCTGCCGTCCGCCGCACTGGCCCAGGCTTTGGAAACCTCTGTGGTGCACGGCACCGCTCCTGGTGTGGGCCCCGTCGCAGTACTCGTGGCCTGGGGTGTTGTCGCGGGCGCCTTGGCGACCCGGACGACTCGTCTTACCTGACGAGACCTACCATCAGGGGCGTGTCGAAGCTGACCGCCTTCCTCGTGTCCTGGCAGCGCGCGTTCGCGATTGCCGTCGTCATCGCGCAGGCCGGAATCGCGGTCACCGGGTCGATCGTCCGCGTGACCGGCTCGGGCCTCGGTTGCCCGACCTGGCCTCAGTGCGTCGAGGGCAGCGTCGTCCCGGTGGAACACCCCGAGGTCGCGGCCCTGCACCAGTGGGTCGAGTTCGGCAACCGCACGCTGACCGGTGTCGTCGGCGTCATCGCGGGCCTGTGCGTGCTCGCCGCGTGGTTTCACCTGCCTCGACGCAAGCGGGTTCTGGTGCTCTCGCTCGTGCAGCTCGTCGGTGTGGCCGTGCAGGCGGTCGTCGGCGGCATCACCGTGCTGACGGGCCTTGCCTGGTACACCGTGTCGATCCACTTCATGATCTCGATGGGCCTCGTGTGGATGGCCGTGCTGCTCGTGAGCTCGCTGTCCGAGGGCGACGGCCCTGCCCGGCTGAAGGTGCCGGCGCCGTTGATGAAGCTTCAGGTCGTCATGGCCGTGGTGCTGGGCGCGTTGCTGCTGGCGGGTACCTGGGTGACGGCCGCGGGCCCGCACGCCGGTGACTCGTCGACGCCACGCCTGGGCGTCGAGGTGGCGACGCTCGCGCAGATCCACGCGGACCTGCTGTTCCTGTTCCTCGGCCTGCTGATCGCGGTCGGGTTCTTCACCCGCACCCGCTCCTACTGGACGTTGGTCGGCGTCGTGCTCGCTCAGGGCGCGCTGGGCATGGTCCAGTACTGGACGGGCGTGCCCGAGGTGCTGGTGTCGATCCACGTGCTGGGCGCCGGTGCTGTTGTCGTTGCCACGGCTGCTTTGTGGACGTCGTCGCGCGAGCGCACGCACGAGGTCGAACTGCCTGCTTCCGACGATCAGGCGCTCAGCAAGGCCTGAGCTTCACCCTGGTCGTTGTGGCCGGCCCAGTTCGCCGGTGTGGCTTCGAAGTTCACGTCGGTGATCGTCTTGTCGGCGCCCGCGTCGAGCAGGATGCGGATGACCTTGAGGTGGCCGCGTTCGGCCGCGAGGTGCAGTGCCGTCACGCCCTCGCCGTGCATCGGCCCGCCGAAACCCGTGCGCTGGTTGGGATTCGCGCCCAGGTCGAGCAACGTGCGGGTGGCGTTCTCCAGCCCGCACCAGGCCGCCCACGCGAGCGCCGTGCCGCGGTAGACGTCCGCGTCGATCCTGGCGCCGCGCTTGAGCAGGTCGCCCAGGATCTCGGTGCGATCGTTGCGGGCGGCCCACGACAACGCCTCGTCGAGCACTTCCTGCGGGTCGTTCGTCGGCCACCAGCGCGGGAAACCGCTGTGGGGCCGGTAGTAGCCGCGCTTCGCTTCAGGTTCGGTGGCCAGGTCCAGGTCGCCCAGGCCTGCCGCCGTGCGCAGGTTCGCCGGGTGAACTCCGTGCCGCGCCAGGAGTTCGGCGGTGTCTTTGTTTCCCCAGAACAACGCGACCGTGAGCGGTGTGCCGCCCTCACCCCGTGCGTCCAGGTCGGTGCGGGCGCCTTTGGCGAGCAGCAGTTCGGCCAGGTTCGGCAGGTTCGCGTAGGCCGCCTGGTGCAACGCCGTCCAGCCGTGGACGTTCTGGTGGTCGATGTCCGCGCCGTCGTTGAGCAGCACCTCGACCAGGCGTTCGTCGCACTTGGCCGTCGCCAGCCCGAGCAGGTCGTTGCCGTTGGTACCGCTGGCCTTCACGAGCCACGGGTCACGCGTGATGATCGCCTTGAGCTCACCGGGGTTCTGCATCTCGATGGCCTGGTAGGCACGGGCGAACGGCCGCGGCTTGCGAATGTTGGCCTTGAGCGCCTTCCAATCCTCACACCCGTGGGCCTGGGCGAGAACGCTGTGCGCGCCCTCGTCCGTCAGCGGCACGTCGTCGAAGACCTCCAGCGCACCGGGCACGCCGTCCCACGCGGAGGCCAGCAATCCCCTGGCCCGCTCCTCGTAGTACTCGATGTCGTCGCGAAACGGGTGCCACATGGCACCACGCTACTTCGGCGAGGCGGGCCTGCGCTCCCACAAAGCGGGCAGTTCCTCTGAGAGCCAACCGTAGATGTGGTCGACGGTCCTGAGCCGCATCGACCGCTCCGGATCACCGCTGAGCAACCGCATGCCGTCCTCGGTCAGCGTCTGCACGCTGGCGATGGCGTTGAGCTTGCGCTGGATGAAGTCCGTCCAGGCCTTCTCGTTGATCCGGTACTCCGCCGCCTGCCTGCCTCGGCGGGTCCGCTTGGTCACCAGGCCGACGTTGACCAGGTACTTGAGGTTCGTGCTGATCGACCCGCTGCTCGCCTCCAGCTCCTGTGAGAGCTCCGCGGCGGTGCGCTCCACCGGCTGGCACACCAGCAGGTAGCCGAGAATGCGGCCACCGATCAGCGGGATGCCCTCCTCGGCGAAGTGGGCCGCGAACCGCTCGATCCAGGCGGACAGGCGGGTCTCGCGTCCGACGCTCATCTCAGTGATCCCTTTCGGTCGACACTGAAATCATCGTAGCGATCTTGTCAACGTCAATCGAACGCGTGCGGCTCGGCTTCTGCCCACAAGGCTTCCGCCTCGTCGAGGAACGAGTAGAAGCTGAAGCTGTCTCCGGGATGCAGGACGAACTTGGGTTCCCCCGCAGCCCGATAGGTGTAGTACTCCGCGTACACGGCAGCATTCGGTCGCGTGCTGTCCACCGCGAACACACAGGTGGACAGCGGATAGCTCGTCAGCCTCACCGAGAGATTCCCGTCGGTGAGCCGTTTCAGCTCGCCGAGCAGGCGAAGGCTGTTGCGAATTCTCTCTCTGGCCGCTTCGCCGGAACGTCCGGCATAGTTCCGCGCCGCCACCACGTCCACGACGGGCGAGACTGGATCCAGGAGTAGAAACCGCAGCACCTGTCCGTTGCGCAGACGTGCCTCAAGCTTGCCGAACTGCGAGTTCACGAAGTGATCCCTGGCGACACCGGTGATCAGCACCTCGTCAGCGGTATCAAGCCGCTCGGCGAGGTCCGTACCGAAATCCTCGCTGAACGCGGGGCGAACCGCCCGCGCCGACCGTTCCTCGGCGCTCAGCGGCCACGTGGTCCCTGACTCCCACAATCGCTCGGCCTCATCGCCGAAGTGCCGGTACCAGGGCTCGTCGTCCCGGGAGAGCGCCATGATCGGCGTGGCTTCGCCTTCCGGATGGAACTCGTAGTGCTGCACGCACACAACACCGTTCAGCTTGTCCCTGTCCAGGCAGTTGAAGCCCGCCGACGGAATGCTCTGCAGCACCCGGATCTCCAGCCGGCCGCCATGCCGCTCGCGCAACGCCAAGAGGTCGTCGAGGGTGGCCTGGATCCGTGTGACCAGTTGCCGCACACCCTGCGGATGCGACCGGTACCGGTCCGCCGTCTCCATGAGCGACTCATTGGTGGGGTCGAGGACCGCGACCCGCACCCGTCCACCGGTCTTCAGGATCGCGGGCAGGTCGGTGCGCTCGCCCTGGACGGTCCTCGTCATGGCGAGACCGATCAGCAGGATGTCCGACGAGGCCGCGCGCCGCTCGATCAGGTCCGGCGGGAACTCCGTCCGCAACACGACCGCGCCTGTCCGTGCACGAGTGATCTGCTGGGTCAGCTTCCTCGACTTGATCTGGGAGAACGCGAGGATGGCCAGCAGAGCGAGCACGGCCGAGGCGAGTTTGTCGAGACCGACCAGCCCCGTGATGCCGAGGATCGTGAAGACCAGGCCCACCAAGGCGAGGAGGTAGAGGTCGAGGTTGTCGTCGGCGACGAACGCCCGGACTCGCTTGGTCCACCCTCTGTCGCTCACGGTGGGCAGGTTACGGCTGGAGCCCCACGGCGGTCAGCAAGATCGGCCAAGATCCGTTCAGCGACGACCCCGAGTCAGATCAGCTGGGTCGAACGTCACCGACACGGTGCTGGTGATCGCCACTGTCCCTGCCGCACCGGAGGTCAACGTCGCCACCAACGAGTAGGCGCCTTCGTCCAACTCGTAGCAGTAAATGGTCGGATCGACGACACCGACCATCTCCACGCGCCAGTAGCGTTCCACGCCTGCAGCCGCGAACGCCGCAGGCTTCTCCAGCCTGTCGTTCTTCTTCGTAGACGGACTGACCACCTCGACGACCAGCGTCACGTCCCGGACATCGACCGAACCCGCGTCGATGAATTCCGACGTCACGACCACATCAGGGATGTAGCCGAGAGTTCTGTCGAGGCGGACGGCGATCGCGGTCAGCGCTTCCATGCCCTCGCGCGCGACAGCCGCGTCGAGGAGGGTCTGGAGCCGGTCAGCTACCCGCTGATGCCTCATGGCAGGCGCGGCGTTCACGACGAACCGCCCGTCGACCAGCTCGATGCGACGGCCCTCTTGGGGGTCAAGACTCTCCCAGTCGTCCAGCGTGTAGCCGTCCAGACGCCGCGCGGTGGTCATTGCCTCACCCCTTGACTGGCTCTCTGACTCTGGTCGACCCACAGTTTCAGTGTGGCACGTGCGTCCGCCATTGCCACGGCAACGACGACCCACGAGAACTGACGCTAGAAGGCAGAGGCCTTCCAACGCCAGTCGCTTGGGGCCGAACAACCAGAAAGAGCTATCGCTGCGAGAAACTCCAAGTCAGCAGACAGGCGCGAGCGGAGTCGTCTCGTCGGGCCCTGCCCGCCGGCGCCACCGGTCCAGCTTCGCGTGCTCCGTCAGCGAGATCAGCGTCTCCCGCACCGAGAGCCGGACGCGCGGGTCGCAGTTCACGACCGGCACGTCGGGCGAGATGCCCATGCCGCGAATGATGGCTTTCACGTCCGCTCGGACGGACGCGTGCACGTTGTTCAGCGCGAGCACGTACGGAATGTTGTGGTCTTCGAAGTACCGCATCGCGTCCACGGAGTCCGCGGGGCGCATCACGTCGAAGAGCACCACGGCACCCACGGCGCCGCGCACCACGTCTCCCCAGCCCGCGCGCGGGTCCTGCCACTGCGGGGCCACGAAGAGGTGCAGCGCCAGGCCGGGGTCGAGCCACACGCGCCCGAACTGGATGCGCACCAGTTCCGTCACGGCACCCGCGCGTTCTGGAGGCAGTGCGTTCATCGTCAGGAGATCGTTCTCCACGATGGACCTGATGAAAGTGCTCTTGCCCACGCCGAAGCCACCGGCGACGACAATCTTGGCCGAGGTCAGCTCCCGACCGGGCGGCCCAGGAGGGCCGAATTCGGGAAATCTAGAGCCGACGTAGTCCACTAAGCACTCTCTCCATCAACCCGAGGTCCGGCGTGTCACCGCCTGCGGAAGCGGTCTGGTGCACGTCCACCAGACCTCGTTCCGCCATGTCGCCGAGCAACACCTTCACGACTCCCAGCGGGAGCCGCATCAGTGCGGCCACTTCCGCGACGGATCGCGGGGAGTGGCACAGCTCGACAACGCGTTGGTGCTCAGCCTGCAAGATACCTGCCGAATGCCGACTCTGATCATTGGCGGAGACAAGTGTCTCGATCTCGAGGTCGATGTTGGACCGAGTGCGCCCACCCGTCCAGGCATATGCACGAACGATCGACGAGTCCTGAACCTCCTGAATGGAGGGCTCGAAGTCTTCCTGCGGTACAACGGGAGTCGCTTCCCGCGCGGGCACCGGGTCCGGCGTGCGCGCCCGCTTTCGGCCCGAGTCCAGGGAAAACCCGTTCATCAGGTCGGCGAACGTCTGCTCGGCGGCTGTTTCTGCCCGCCTTCGTCGTCGGTGCGCGTCAGGGGACGAGCTCATGGTTCACCTCACGCTGTGCAGCTGTGCTCGCAGTTCGGGGGTGAGGATCTGGCCCACCTGGTCGACGACCACGGTCATCTCGTAGGCCACTTGACCGACGTCGCTGTCGGGGGCGGCGAGAACCGCCAAACAAGACCCGTCTCGAATGGACATGAGAAGCATGATCCCGTAGTCCATCTCGATCACGGTGCGCAACACTCCGCCACCTTCGAAGCAACGTGAAGCGCTCATCGTCAGTGCCGTGACACCGGAGGAGATCGCGGCGAGCTGCTCGGCGCGGTCCGGTGGCAGACCCGTCGACTTGGTGAGCAGCAGGCCGTCCACCGAGATCACGATCGCGTGGGCGACACCGGCCACTCGATCCGTGAAGTTCGTGATCAACCAGCCGAACTGGTCGACCTGGCGCGACTGAGGCGTGCTCATGCCTTCTCCCCGTTGTACTGGCCGTTCCCCTGGCCTCTTCCGTTCCCGTTGCCACCGAGCGGCGCCTGACGCAGGCCCGTCTGGTAGCTGGCGAGAAAGCCCCGTGCTCGTTCCGGATCGCGCTTCGGGCCCGTGGCAGGGCGTGTGCCGTTCTCGGGACGTTCCGCGAGGTCGGGGAGCAGATTCTTACGCGGCGCCCGTTTCGGCAACCCGGCGTCGGTCTCCCCGGCATCCGTGGCGGGGTCTCCCGCCTGCTCCCAGACCGTCCCGCCGGGCTTCTTCCCGAACCACGACGCCACTACCGACGGTGACGATACAGGTGGGGTCGTCGCCGGCGAATGATCACCGTTGACCGATTCGCCCGAGACTCCGGTACCCCTGAACCAGGAAGACGTCGTCTCATTTGGCGACGCGGCCGGCACGCCGTTGTACTCGGCCGAAGCGGGGCGCGGAGTGCGCTGGGGCAACGACTCGTCGATCGCGGCACCGCGGAACGACGACCACTCGGCCGACTCGCGCGGCTGGTCGATGGCCGGGGCGGGCACGGGCGGCGGCGCCAGGTTCGGCGTCTTCACGACGACGTGCGGCTGCTTGGCCAGCGCCGGCTTCGGCTGCGGCAGGGCGGCGTGCCGCGGCTGCGACGGCGCCGGGGCCTCCTCGTGCGAGCGCACGAGCTCCGCGGGCACGAGCACGAACGCGCGCAGGCCCTCACGGCCCTCTCCCGCGCCGCGCAGCCGGACGGTGATGCCGTGACGGCCCGCGAGCCTGCCGACGACGAACAGGCCCATCTGACGGGACACGGGCACGTCGTCCTCGGTGCCGGCCGACAGCCGCTCGTTGGCCTCGGTGAGCTCGGCCGGGCCCATGCCGATGCCCTGGTCGGCGACCTCGACGAGCACGGCGCCCTGCTGGTCGATCCGCGAGCCGATCATGACCTGGGTGGCGGGCGCGGAGAACGCGGTGGCGTTGTCCAGCAGCTCCGCGATCAGGCGCACGAGGTCGCTGGCCGCGTAGCCGACGATCTCGACCGACGGCGTCGACTTCACCACGACGCGCTGGTAGTGCTCGATCTCCGACGCGGCGGCGCGCAGCACGTCCGCGAGCGGCACGGGCTGGTGGAACCGGCGGGCGACGTCGGTGCCGGACAGCACCATCAGGTTCTCGTTGTTGCGGCGCATGCGCGTCGCGAGGTGGTCGAGCTTGAAGAGGTTGGCGAGCTGCTCGGGGTTCTCCTCGTGCCGCTCCAGCTCCTCCATGAGCTTGAGCTGGCGCTCGACGAGGCCCTGCGAGCGGCGCGACAGGTTCACGAAGATGTTCTTCATGCCCGACCGCAGCGACGACTGCTCGACGGCGGACCGGATGGCCTGCTCGTGCACGGCGTCGAACGCGCGCGCCAGCTGGCCGAACTCCTCCACGGAGTGCACGGGCACCGGTTCGATCGTGGTGTCCGGCGCGCGGTCGGCGCGGATCGCGGCGACCACCTCGGGGAGGTGGTGGTGCGCCACGTCGAGGGCGGAGCGCCGCAGCTCGGACAGCGAACGCAGCAGGTAGCGGCCGATGACGAAGCCGAGCGTGCCGGCGATCAACAGCATCGCGAGCAGGATGACCGCGGCGGCGCCGGCCTTGTTGGACGTGTCGTCCTGCAGCGAGGCTGCGGTGTTCGCGAGCTCGTCCTGCAGTTCGCGGCCGACCTGCTCCATCAGTCGCGCGGTGGTGCCGGACGACTTGTTCCAGTCGTCGACGGCGATGCCGAACTCCTGCGGCGGCTTGGGCTGGCCGGGGCGCGTGGGGGGCGGTGGGGTGCCGTCGGGCTGGGTGAGCGCCCGTTCGACGAGAGCGGAGCGGTTCGCCACGGCGGCACCGGTCACGGTCTGGTCGTAGGCGCGGCGCTGTTCGGTGGTGCTGATGGCCTGGAAGTCGTTGAGACGGTCCTGCAGCCGGATGTCGGACTGCTCCAGCGCGCGGACCTCGGGACCGAGGAGCTTGCCCCGGCCGATCCCGGCTAAGACGAGCGCGTGCTGCAGCGAGACCTGCTCCTGCGCGATGACCATGTTGTGCAGCGCCTGCGCGGTGCCGGAGATGGCGTTGTCGTTGAACTGGCCGACGAGCGCCTGTTCGAAGTCCAGCAACGACTTCACGATCGCCGTGTAGCCGGTGGTGCCGCCGGACGGGTCGCCACCGTCGCCGCCCTGCGAGACCTTGTCGCGCAGGTTCTTGAGCGTCTCCAGCTGACCGCCGAGCTCGGCGAAGCGGGTGCGCGCGACCTCGCCGACGCCCTCGGTGCGGTCGACGCGGCGCCGCACGGTCGAGGCGGCGTTGTCGGTGGCGCGGATCTGGTTCTGGTAGGCGCCGACACCGGAACCGCTGGTCGCGCTCTGCGCGGCGAGCGTGCGTTCCTGCTGGACGCTGGAGATCAGCGGCGCGAGATCCGCCCTGAGCCGGACCAGGCCCTGCATCTGCACGTAGTTGTCGGACCGGTCCACGTACCCGGAGATCTGCAGTGCGCCCGCGCCGACCGCGACGGCCACCGGCACCAGCAGCACGACGCCGAGCTTGACCGGCAGGCGCCAGTTGCGCCAGTCGCTGATCTTTCTCCACTCGACATTCACGAAATGGTCCCCAAGGCGCGCTCGAAGTGCCCCACTATCGGCTACCTCCTGGCCTGGTGAATCCCCGCGAGCTTGAGACCCCCGCAGCTCGATATCTCGATCAGCCGTATCGGGTGTTAGCGGATAGTAGGCCAGAGAGCGTGACGCGACAACGACCTGGGGCGTGCACGATCGATCACCCGCTGTGACGACCGACCTTTTGGGGTGGTCATGCGCGTTCCAGGGATTGACTCGCCGCCACGCGTGGTTACGCTTGCGCCTCCCACCCCCGGACCGGACGCGCCTTCCGCGCAGAGCCTCGCCGGGCACTCCCCGTAACGAATGCGAGCGGTTGATGACGAAGGCGCTGCCCTCCGTGTCACGCCCGGCCACCCCCGGTTTCGCGACTTTTGAAGAGCCTGCTCACTCATTGCTCATAGATGGTGACGGTGAGCCTGATTTCGGTGCCCTCCAAACGAGCGAGGATTTCCTCGTTCTGAAGCGCCGGGTCAAGCGCTTCATTCTCCCGGCGACGCTGCTGTTCCTCGCTTGGTATGTGACGTTCGTATTGCTATCGGCTTACGCCGCCGACTTCATGAGCACTCCGCTGTTCGGAACAGTGAACGTCGGCTTGACGATGGGATTCCTCCAGATCGTCACCACCATCATCATCACAATGGCGTATGCGCGTTACTCCAAGCGGAAGCTCGACCCTCAGGTCGACAAGGTGCGCGCGCTCGTCGAAACCGACGAGGAGCTCGCGTGACCGGGGCGAACACCGCGATCAACCTGTCCGTCTTCGGCATCTTCGTGCTGCTGACGCTCTACATCGTGTATCGGGCGTCGACGCGAAACGTCAGCGCGTCGGACTACTACGCGGCGGGCAGCAGTTTCACGGGCACGCAGAACGGCATCGCACTCTCGGGTGACTTCCTGTCCGCGGCGTCGTTCCTGGGCATCTCCGGCGCGATCGCCGTGAACGGTTACGACGGCTTCATGTACTCGATCGGGTGGGTAGTCGCCTGGCTGATCGGCCTGATGCTCATCTCGGAACGGCTGCGCAACACCGGCCGCTTCACCATGGGCGACGTCATGGCGTTCCGCATGCGCCAGCGCCCCGTGCGCGCGGCCGCGGCGAACGCGACCCTGGTGATCTCGCTGTTCTACATGATCGCGCAGATGGCGGGCGCCGGCGGCCTGATGGCCCTGCTCCTGGACGTGCACAGCAAGATCGGCCAGGCCATCATCATCGCGGTCGTCGGCATCGTCATGGTGCTGTACGTGCTGGTCGGCGGCATGAAGGGCACCACGTGGGTGCAGATCATCAAGGCCGTGCTGCTGCTTCTGTCCGTGTCGCTGCTGACCATCTTCCTGATCGGCAAGTTCGGCTTCGACTTCTCCTCGATGCTCGACCGCGCGACGCAGCGCTCACCGCTGGGCGAGGCCGTGCTGTCTCCGGGTGTGAAGTACGGCGCCTCGGACCTGTCGAAAATCGACTTCATCTCCCTCGCACTGGCGCTCGTGCTCGGCACCGCGTCGCTCCCCCACGTGCTGATGCGCTTCTACACGGTGCCGAACGCCCGCGAAGCGCGTAAGTCCGTCGTGTGGGCCACGTGGATGATGGCGATCTTCTACTCGTGCACGCTGGTCATCGGCTTCGGCGCCATGGCACTGGTGGGCACGGACAAGATCACCGGCGCCCCCGGCGGCGAAAACTCGGCGGCGCCGCTGCTGGCGTTCCAGGTCGGCGGGACCGTGCTCCTCGGCATCGTGTGCGCCGTGGCGTTCGCCACGATCCTCGCCGTGGTCGCCGGCCTGACGCTGACGGCCTCCGCCTCGTTCGCGCACGACGTCTACGCGAACGTGATCAAGCACGGCGAGGCCGACCCGCGCGAGGAGGTCAAGATCGCGCGCATCACCGCGGTCTGCGTCGGCGTGCTCGCGATCGTCGGCGGCATCGCGGCGAACGGCCAGAACGTCGCCTTCCTGGTCGCGCTGGCGTTCGCGCTGGCCGCCTCCGCGAACCTGCCGACGCTGCTGTACTCGTTGTTCTGGAAGCGGTTCAACACGCGCGGCACGCTGTGGAGCATCTACGGCGGCCTCACCTCGTGCGTGCTGCTGATCGCGTTCTCCCCCGCCATCTCCGGCTCGAAGTCGTCGGTGTTCCCGGACGCCGACTTCGCGATCTTCCCGCTGTCGAACCCCGGCATCGTGTCGATCCCGCTGTCGTTCCTGGCCGGGTTCCTGGGCACGATCCTCGGCGGCGAGCGCGCGGACGCGGCCAAGCAGGCGGAGATGGAGGTGCGCGGGCTGACCGGCATCGGGTCAGGCCTGCGCTAGCAACTCCTCCACCGCCTTGTTGAACACCTCGGGGCGTTCCAGGTTCGGCATGTGCGCGGCGCCGTCGACCACGACCAGCGTCGAGCCAGGAACGCGCTCACTCATGTACTCGGCGTCGCTGACCGGGGTGTACTCGTCGTCGCTGCCGACGATCACCAGCGTCGGCACGGTGATCCTGGCGAGGGTCTCGGTGTAGTCGGGACGTTCCGCGCGGCCTCGCAACGCCGCTGCGGCGCCCTCGGGCGGTGCGTTGTGCATCAGCTGCGCGACGAACTCGCCGACCGCCGGGTTGTGCGGCGCCACCATCTTCCACTGCACCTCGGTGGCGTAGCCCGACATGCCCTCGCGCAGCAGCCGGTCGGCCATGGCGTTGCGGTTCCGGCGGCCGTCCTCGGTCTCCGCCTGGGCGAACGTGTCGGCGAGGATCAGGCCGCGCAGACGCTCGGGGAACGTGCGCGCGCACTCCATGACGATCTGCCCGCCCATCGACAGGCCGCCGAGCACGAACCGCTCGACGCCGAGGTGGTCGAGCAGGCCCGCGACGTCGGACGCGAAGACGTCCAGCGGCGTGATGCCGGGAACGACGGTGGTCTCGCCGTAGCCGCGCAGGTCGGCGGCGATCACCCGCCAGCCGGCGGCGCTGAAGTGTTCGACCTGCGGGCGCCACATCGAGCGGTCGAAGGGATGGCCGTGCACCAGCACCAGCACGTCGTCGCCGGTGCCTTCGTCGTCGTAGCCGATGGTGATGCCGTTGACGTTCGCAGTGGTCATCATCCGACCGTAACGTGAACTAGAACGCGGCTTCCTGGATCGCCTTGCTGAAGCGGGAGGCGGCCTCGGCGGTCGTGAGCTTGAAGCCCAGCGACGGTTCGGTCAGCTCCAGTTCGAGCAGCAGCGGTTCGCCGCCGGGGCCCTCGACGACGTCCACGCGGGCGTAGAGGAAGTCCCTGCGTTGCAACGAGAGCAGCTCGGCTGCCACGTCCAGGACCTGGTTCGCGAGCGCGACCTGACCTTCAGAGGGCTCGATGCTGCTCAGCCGCTCCTCGACGTAGAGACCGGACGCCGCCTCGCCGAGGCCCTGTGCCAGCATCGGTCCTTTGTGGAACGAGTGGGAGTACTCGCCGGCGAAGAACACCAGCGCCGTCTCGCCGTTCGCGTCCACACTGGACTGGTAGGGCTGCACCAACGCCTTGACGCCGATCGCATCGAGGTGTGCTTGGGCCAACGCGTGGTCGGTGAACCGGCCGGCACCGCGTGAACCCGCGCCGACCGCCGGCTTCACCACGAACTCGCCGTCCGGGAACACCGGGGTCTCCCCCGGCTGCACCACGGCGGTGGGCACGACGGCGACACCGTGCGCGGCCAGTTCGGCCATGTAGGACTTGTCGATGTTCCAGCGCACGACCGAGGCCGGGTTCGCCAGCTCGGGCACGCCGGCGCACCACGTCAGGAAGGCGTCCAGGCGGTCCGGGTAGTCCCAGGTCGCGCGCAGGACCACGAGGTCGGCGTCGACCGCGCCGCCCCACGGCTGCCATGACACGTCGACGCCGTCCCGGACGAGGGCGGCGACCAGCGCTTCCTCGTCGCCGTCGCCCTCGGGCAGACCGTCGCACGAGGCGAGCACGACCCTCATGACTGCATCTTGGCCATCTTGCGGCGGTGGCCGGAGCCGATCTTGGTGGCGGCGGTGGTCTCGCGGTCCCATTCGGACTGCTCGACGTTGTCGGCGGCTTCGACGGCCTTGGTGGCGGACTCGACGTCCTTCGTCATCACGTCGCCCATGGCGCCGTCCGCGCCGACCAGCACGATCCGCGCGCCGGCCCGGCCGATCGGTTCCACGACGGCCCTGACCGCGGTGCCCGGCTTGCCGTGGGCCCGCACGAACTCGGCGATGCGCTTCTGAGTGGTTTGATCAGACACACCCACACTGTAAAACCAGCGGGTAGCTTCAGTCGGGTGACCACCGACACGCTCACGTCGTTCCTCACGTGGTACTTCGACCACCACCCCGCGCACGCGGCGCAGGCCGGCTCGCTGGAGCACTACTCCACCTTCGGAGATTTCTCGGCAGGCGCGTTCGAGCAACGGGCCAGGGAGACCGAGGAGTGGCTGGCGCGGCTGGAGCCGTTGCCGAGGTCGGTGGACCGCGATCTGGCGCTGTCGGTGCTGCGCGGAGCGTCGGCGCACGAGACGTGGCCGGGATGGCGGCGCGACCCGCACGAGTACGCCGGGGTGGTGTTCTTCGGGCTGCTGGCGCCGTTCCTGCATCGGCTGCTGCCCGAGGCCGACATCGTCGCCTCCACGGTCGCGAAACTGCGCCAGGTGCCCGCGGTGCTCGCCGCCGCCGAGGCGAACCTCGACGCGTCCCTGGCATCGCCGCTGGTCGTGCGGCGAGCGTTGGACCAGGTGCGGACAGGCCGGTCGTTCCTGCTGGACTCGCTGCCGCTGGAGGCGGCGCCGGAGTTCCGCGCGGCGATGGCCGAGGCCGCCGGGCCCGCCGCCGACGCGTTCGACCGGCACGCGGCGTTCCTCGAAGACCTGGCCGTGCGGGCGACCGGCGACTGGCGGATGGGCGAGAAGCTCTACTCGGCCTTGTTGCAGGACAAGGAGATGCTCGGCTACGGCGCACCGGAGCTGCACCAGCGCGGGCAGGACGCCTACGCGGAGCTGGAAGCCGAACTGATCGAGCTCGCGGGCTCGCCGGACTGGCGTTCGGTGATGAGCTCGCTGCAGGACGACCACCCGCCGACGCTGGAGGCGATGCGCGCCGAGTACGAGGCCGAGACGGCACGGGCGCGGGCCGCGCTGGTCGAGCACTCACTGGTGACGCTGCCCGAGGGCGAGGAGTGCCACGTGGTGCCAGGGCCGCCGTTCCACCGCGCGGTCATGGCGGTGGCGAGCTACCTCGGCCCGCCGGCGCTGACGTCGCGGCGTGCCGGCTACTTCTTCGTGCCGTTCACGCCCGACGGCGCCTCGGACGAGCAGGTCACGCACCGCCTGCGCACCAACGCGCGGTCGCAGCTGCCGACGATCTCGGTGCACGAGGCCTATCCCGGCCACCACTGGCACCTGACGTGGCTGGCGGCGCAGGGCCCGGCGCACCCGTTGCGCAAGGTGTTCCGGACGCCGTACTTCTCCGAGGGCTGGGCGCTGTACTCGGAGAAACTGCTGCGCTCGGTCGGCCACTACACGTCCCAGGGCGCGTTGATGGGGCACGTCGAGGCGCGGCTGTTCCGGGCGGCGCGGATGATCGTCGACACGGCCCTGCACTGCGGCGACATGACACCGGCCGAGGCCGAAGCGTTCATGGTGGCGCGCACGGCGCTGACGCCCGGCACCGCCGTGGGCGAGGTCAAGCGGTACTGCACGCGGCCGACGCAGGCGCCGTCGTACCTGACCGGGGCGTTGGAGATCGACCTGATCCGTGACGAGTACCTGGCCGCGGGGCTGGGATCGCTGCGCGACTTCCACGACCGGATCGCGGGGTCCGGCGCGCTGCCGCTGGGGCTCGCGCGCCGGGTCGCCCTGGGCGAGGACTAGTCAGGCCATGACGGTCGTCCTCTCCGTACCGCCCGCCGGGCCGGCGCCCGCTCTGCGGTTGCGGCCGTGGCGGGCGGACGATCTCCCGGCACTGGTGGCGGCGCACCGCGATCCGCTGCTGCGCCGCTGGCTGGCCACCTCGCTGACCGGCGAGGCCGAGGCCCGGCAGTGGCTGGACGCGCAGGAAGCCGCCTGGGCGAAAGCGACCCGGCTCAGCTTCGCCGTGGTCGCCGACGACCGTTCCCCACTGGGCCACGTGGTGGTGAAGCCGACCTCGGCCGGCACAGCCGAGGTCGGCTACTGGACCGCCGCCCACGCTCGCGGGCTGGGAATCGCCGCCCGCGCGGTGGACACCTTGTCGCACTGGGCGTTGGGCACCCAGGACGTGGTCGCGCTCACCCGGCTGGAACTGGTGCACGCGGTCGGCAACCACCCGTCCTGCCGGGTGGCGGTCAAGTGCGGCTACGCGCTGCACGACCTGATCCCCGCCGCACCACCGGCGTTCCCCACCGAGGGACACCGGCACGTGCGGTGCTAGGCGGGCCGGTAGGCCTGGCCGGCCGCCGTCAACGCCGTGCCGGTGGAGAGTCCGGTCGGACTTGTCCTGGTGGACAGGGTGAACCAGGAGTAGCGCTCCACGAAGGACAGTCCGTCGAGCATCCTGGTCGACGCGGTGACGAACGCGGTCTGCTGTTGCTGGCTCGGGTAGACCGCGCGGCCGGAACGCCAGTCGATCAGCGCGTACTCCGTGAGCCAGATCGGCTTCTTGTAGCGGTTGTAGACGTTGCGCAGGTACGACTCCAGGTGGCCGGTGGCCGCGGAGGAGAAGTCCTGCCCGTACCAGTGCAGCGGGATGAAGTCGACGCGCAGGTTGCGTGCCTTGGCTCCCGCCATGAACCGGTCGAGCCACCCGCCCGCGACGTCACCGCCGAACGCGACGCCGGGTGCGCCGAGCCTCAGTCCGGTGCTCTGCAGGCGTGGCCACAGGTCCAGGGCGCGTTCGACGGTCATGTTCGCCTGGCCCGCCATGTCGGGTTCGTTGAACCCCAGCAGTTGCCGGCCGTTGGCCTTCGCCTTGGCGAGCTCGGCGTCGGTGACACTGGCGGCGCCCCAGATCATCGGGACGAACTCGGCGTTGCTCTGGATCCCTCGCCGGTCCGAGGCCCAGGTGTAGTACCAGCGGGCGTCCAGCGCGGTCATGGCGGCGCCGGCGGGACCGGGGTCGTCGGCCGCGTTCACGCCCTTCTTGGCGGACGCGGCATGGGATGGAAGCGCTCCCATGAGGAGCAGGCATGCGATCAGCAGCAGGGTTGTTTTTCGCATGGATCGGTCTTACCAGGGTCGCGCTCCTTTTGCTCCCACCAGCTGGGAGGGGGAACATCGGGGTCACGGCCCGGGTTGAGCAGGGTGAGTCGATCAAGGAGGACAGATGCCCAAGGCAGTGGTGGTGCGTTCGGCCGGTGGCCCGGAGGTGCTGGAGTACGCCGACGTGCCGTCGCCCGTGGCCGGTGATGGCGAGCTGCTGGTGAAGGTGGCCGCGGCGGGCGTCAACTACATCGACACGTACCAGCGCAGCGGCCAGTACGCGATCCCGCTGCCCACCGCCCTGGGCCTGGAGGGTGCCGGCGAGGTCGTCGTCTCGAACTCCCCCGACTTCGCCGCCGGGGACAAGGTCGCCTGGATGGGCGTGCTGGGCAGCTACGCGGAGGAGGTCGTGGTGCCCGCGGCGTCCGCGGTCCGGGTGCCGGACGGGCTGGACGTCGAACTGGCAGCGGCCTCGCTGCTGCAGGGCATCACCGCGCACTACCTGATCCACTCGACGTACGTGGTGAAGGAGGGCGACCGGGTGCTGGTGCACGCGGCGGCCGGCGGCGTCGGGCTGCTGCTGACGCAGTGGGTGAAGTCGAAGGGCGCCACCGTCGTCGCGACGGTGTCGACCGACGAGAAGGAGGCGCTGTGCCGGGAGGCCGGCGCGGACCAGGTGCTGCGGTACGGCGACTTCGCCTCGCAGATCGAGAAGGTCGACGTCGTCTACGACGGGGTCGGCGCCGACACGTTCGACCAGTCGCTGGCGTCGCTGAAGCCGCGCGGGCTGCTGGCGCTGTTCGGGGCGTCGTCCGGGCCGGTGCCGCCGGTGGACCCGCAGCGGCTCAACGCGGCCGGGTCCGTGTACCTGACGCGTCCGTCGACCGGGTCCTACCTGCTGGATCGCGCGGAACTCGACTGGCGGGCGTCGGACCTGTTCGCCGCGATCGCGTCCGGGACGCTGAACATCCGGATCGGCGGCCGGTACAAGCTGGAGGAGGCGGCGCAGGCGCACACCGACCTGCAGTCGCGCAAGACGACCGGCAAGCTGCTGCTCCTGCCGTGAACCGATGAGAAAACGGCCCCTCAGGTGTTCCGAGGGGCCGTTTCGCTTTCGTGTCAGGCGGCGGGGGTGACCTTCACGCCGTCGATGACGAACACGAGCGTCTCGTTCGCCTTGATGCCCTGCCCGCCCTGGCCGTAGCCCTTGGCGGGCGGCACGATCAGCAGCCGGCGGCCCTTCTCCTTGAGTCCGACGATGCCCTCGTTCCAGCCGTCGATGACCGGCGCCTGGCCGACGTTCTCGACGTCGAACGGCTCGCCGCGCTCGAAGGAGCTGTCGAGGATCTTCTTGTCGGAGAACGTCGTGAGCTGGTAGTTGACCGAGGCCGTCGTGCCCGCCTTCACCTCGGCGCCGGTGCCCTGCACCAGGTCCTTGATGACGAGCTCGTCGGTGGGCTTGCAGGCGGGGATCTCGACCTTGGGCGCCGCACCGAAGTCGCCGGTGACCTTGAAGTCGTCGGCCTTGCAGGGGGTCGTGGGCGCGCCGGCCGAGGGCTGGGCCGAGCTGCCGCAGCCGGCGAGGCCGGTGGCCGCCACGAGCGCCAGGGAAGCGATGAGCAGGACGTTACGCATGGTGGGTGAGCGTATTCGGACGGGTGTGAGCGGCGTGTAGCAGGCCGCGTGACCTCGTCCTGAAGGCGGTGGGGTGGCTCGGCCTGCCGGAGGAGTACCCGCGACGACCGGGCGGCCTAAAACACTCGCAGTGGGTGCGTTCGGGTGGGTGGGTCACCCTCATCCGACACGTGAGGGGCAAGTCGCGACAGGGCGTCACCGAAGTGCACGGATGCGGGTCGACGACTGGGCCCAAGGGCGGTTATTCCGGTCCTGAATGTCGCACGAATAGCAGCTTCCTTATCTTTTGACCGACGCGTACAGTAACTCCTCGCACTTGATCGGACACCGACCGCATTCGTCCGTTCGGGTAGCAGCCAATCCGGTGATCCAGGAGGTGGAGACTCGTGTCCGCGGAGGCCGGAGGCATCCGCAGCAACCTGATCCAGGAGTTGTTCTGGACTCGGACCGGGTTGCTCCTCCTCATACTCGTCGTGACGTCGGGTGCGTCGCTGGCCATTTCCAGTCAAATGGATTCCGGGACAGCGAGAAACCTGCTGACAGCGCTGGGTACCGGCACTCTCATTTCGGCGGTCGTGAGCTTCACGCAGACGTTGATCACGTCGAAAGCGGCGCAGAAGGCGCTTCTCGCTCCGGTGATCGAGGAGAGTCGCAAGGCTCTCCGGGAACTCACCCAGGAGTATCGGGCGCTCGATCGCGAGTTCTTCCCCAGTCACGTGTTCGAGCCGACGGCCAAGCCGGATCCGGTGTTCAACCAGCTCATGATGCAGGACCTGGAGCGGACGCGGCTGTACTGCTTCCGCGGGTTCGCGGGCCGGTACGCGGCGGGCAGGGTGCTGCTCAGTCAGACGGAGTGCGAGCTCAGGGCCGTGCTGGCCGACCCGCGTGACGACAACGCCATCAGCGGACGCGCGCGGTACCTGTTGCGCAACGAAGGCGCGGACGGGAACTACGACGAGATCCAGAAACGGCTCAAGGAGCAGATCGGCATCGGTCTCGTCGGGCTCTACGCGGCTCGCAGCCGGTGTTCCAGGATCGATGTCACCATCGTTTCGGATCCGCCGCTCGATCGGCTCGAGTTGTTCGACGACTCGGCGTGGCTCACGCTCTACAGCAACACCGCGGGAGTGCTCAGGCCGTATCCGCGCACGCTCAGGTTCACCGAGAGTTCGTTCCTTTACGCGATGGAACGCGCGGAGTTCCTGCGCATCAGCAATTCCAAGGCCGGCTACCACTTCGCCATCACGCCAGCGACTTCCAGGAACGACTTCCTGGCGCTGTTCGAGAAGATCACCGGCGAGACGCTCACCACCGACGGTTTCACGGAGCTCGAAGGCAAGTTCCACGCATTCCGTCGCGAATTCTCCGCATCCGCTCAGTTGAGGAGCTGATCGATCTTGCTAGCCGAGTTCACCGGGGTGTCCGCGCTCGAGGAGCTCGCCACTCGGGTGCAGCGCGCCGAATTCCCCGTCGTGGACCACTGGGCCGATGTCGGCACGTGGTTTCGCGAATGGGCGGCCCGTCCCGGGTTGCGCAAAGAGCTTCGCGCGCACATCGACGGCCTCACACCCCAGGAGGCGACCTGGGTGATCGCGCATTCACGTGAGACGACGACGCATTACGCGTGGTGCCTGCGCGACGAAGCGGACGAACCGTTCACGTTCTGGCTGCACGAGTACAAACCGCTGAGCGACTGGCGGACCGGCTACGCCGACTCGGTGCACAACCACCGCTACCACTTCTGCACCACCATCCTGAGCGGCGCCTACCTGCACGAACGTTTTGACGCCCGGCTCGGCGTCGGTGGCCGCACGGTCGTCGGCACGGAGCTCACGAACCGCACCCAGTGCGCCGAGGGCACCACCGGCACGATGCTCGCGCACGAGTTCCACCGCATCCCGCGAGCGGCGGACGGGACCATGACGTTCCTGGTCAAGTCACGTGCCGTGAACCCGTGGAGCCTCAGCTACGACCCGGACACCGGAATCAGCCACCGGCACGTGCCGGTGGAGGACCGTCTGGAGGATCTGACGAACCACCTGTGAAGGCCAGCCGAGGCCGCCGCGACACGCTTACCATCAGCCCACCTGTCAGGAGGGCTGATGATGCGTACGCGCACATTGATTCCGAGGTCTGTCATCGCGGACGTGGAGCAGCGCGTGAGGCGGCTGTGCGAGGACCTGGCCGCGAAGCTGCAGTTCCACGGCTGGCACCACGTGAGCTTCGTCCGGGACAAGTCCGTGCACTTCGCCGAGCGCAATGGGGCTGCGCGAGACATCGTCGAGGTCGCCGCGCTGGTGCACGACCTGAACTACATGGTCCGCCGCAACTCTCTCCCCACGGACGGCGAGGCGTTGCGCCGCAAGGTCCTGTTCGTCGCCGGCGTCTCTCTGGGCGACATCGAGTGGATCGAGCGGATCGTCGTCGAGGCCGAGATGCGCACCCGTTCCCGGGACATCTCGCTGGAGGCGCAGGCGTTGTCCGACGCGGACACGCTGTTCAAGGCACTGCCGGTCACGCCGGTCGTCCTGGCGCACAAGTACCTCCAGGAGAACGGCATCACGTTGCGCGAGCTCGCGCACAAGATCGTGGGCGAGCAGGTGGGCAAAGCCGACGAGGGCTACTACTTTTACGACTCGGAGGCCGCCGCGACCTACACGAAGTGGGCCGAGACGAACCTCCTGTTGTGGAAGTGCATCGTTGAGTCCCTCGACGACCCGTGCGTCGAGGACCTGCTGACCAAGGTGGCGTCCTGAGCACGTTCTTCGTCGAAAACGGCACGGAGTCGGTCGCGGCCGGCGGCTACGACCCGCGCGAAGCCGTTGTCGTGTGGCATGAGGTGTTCAACGAGGTGTGGGCGCCTCTGCCCGATGACGACGTTGTCGCACTCCCTGATGCGCTCGTGGCGCAGCTCGTCAAGGCCGATCCGGCACGCATGCATGACGTCGCACTGTCGTGGGCGCCTCTCGTCGACATGGACTTCCACGCCGCGTTCGCGCACCTCAGCGAGTTGTCACGTCTTGCGCGCACGGCCGTGAGCCGCGCCCAGACCGTCTATTTGCGGGTCAGCGAGCAGGCGTGAGGCCTGCGGTCTGCTGTTGAGGCATCGTGACTCCCATGGCGGTGAACGCGAGTTCACGGGCCGCGCGCCGTGCGGTGAGCACGGCGAGATGAGCGTGCACGGTCGCGGTGCGGCGTAGTTCGGCATGCGTGGCTGCGGCCACCTCGAAGATCACCTCGTCCGGCAGCCGGTCACCGAAGGCCTCGATCAGTTCCGCGACGGCCTGACGGATCTGGGCCTGCGAGTTCAGCATGCCCAGGTAAACGATCAGCCGACGCCGCCGGTTCAGCGAACCCGGAGATCCGCACTTCCGCACAACCCGTACGCGAGTCCCATCACGTTGCCACGACTGAGCATCTCCCAGCGAACCTGCCGCAACGCCTCCCCGGCGCTCAGGCCCGACGCCAGCCGCGACAGCACCATGCCCGTGACCCAGCCGGCCATGTCCTGCGGCACGGCTACCTCGGGACTGATGACACCCGACGCGCCGTGCTCGACGAACGAGGACACCAGGCTCCCCATCGGTGACGTCCCCACGACCAACGGCTTGCGCACGGGCCAGTGCGGACGAGGCCACACGCCCTCGCGGTCCCACCGTGCGATCTCCTCGGCGTCGAGGAACCCCTCGCGGAAATGCAGGTGCACGACGTCCATCGACTCACCGGCCAGCACCCGCCCCAGTTCAGCGGGGGTGACGTAGGCCGACGACACGGACTCCGGCGAGATCTGCGACATCAGCTCGGTGACGTGCCGCTCGGTCAGGCCCCGGTCCATCCCCGCGTCGACCGCCATCGACACCTCGAACGGCCACGGGCGCGGCGAGACACGCGCCACCAGCGGCCCGACCGGGTGCTCCAGCACGCTGGACAGGCCCCAGAAACCGAAGGGGCACAACACGTTCCCGCTGTGGTCGGCCACCGGGCAGTGCGCGGGCACCTCTCCCCCGGCACCGAACGGACCGAACTGCCCGACCGACGCGCACAACCGGTGCGGCCCGTCCGTGAACGGCAGGTCGTAGATCATCGGCCACGGCACCGAACCGGCATCGGGGGACGCCACCATCAGCCCGGCCGGACGACCGGTCACCCGCGCGGCCCGCCGGACGGCGTCGGCGAGCCCGAGATCACCGAACAGCCGCGCGTACACCGCCGATCCCTGTCGGGCGAGGAACGCGAGATCCGCGCAGTAGGCCGGAAAGTCCTTGCCGTACCAGGGATCCAGCGCGGACAACGCCGGCAGCGGCAGCGAGCAGCCGCCCAGGCTGACCCACGACGGCACTCCGCCCGTCGACACCAGAGCCCGGTCACCGAGCACGAGAACGGACGCCGCCCGCGACGAGGAGGGCGCGAGATCGGCGAACGTGCGGGTGAGCTTCAGCCGCGGAACCGTCCGGGACTCGCCCGCCCCGACCGGCAGCACCACCTGCTGGACGTGCACCGGCACGACTCCGTGGTAGATGACCAGTTCACCGGTCCACGGCACGGAGGCGTACGGCGTGGTGACCTCGAAGCTCACCCAGGAGCTGGGTCCGTCCCAAGGCAGCACGAACGACTCGGACTGGACCGGACGCCCCGGCATGCTCAGCACGGCCCGCAGCACGAGGTCCCCCGGCAGAACGGTGCCGTGCGCCCCGACGCGTGCCCACACCTCGTAGTCCGCGCCTGGCCGCAACGCTCCCGCGATGCCCTCGGTCGCTCCGGGCAGCGCGACCATCACGGTGACGGCGCGGTCCGCGACCACCGGCGGCGCGGGCAGGGAGGTGTAGGTCATCGCACCCCGGCGCTCCAGCTCCCGGAACTGCCAGAGGACGTCCTCGACCCGGCCCTCGCCGCACCCGAGGGGCACCGCGAGCACGACGTGCGGCGCGCTCCACCCGATCAACACGGACGAAGCGTCCACACCGGACACCCAGGTGTGCACGGCGGTGAAGAGCACGACCGGCCGGCCGAGTGCGCGCAACGACGCGACCACCGGAGCGGAGTCCCAGGAGCGCGTGTCGTGCAGCGCCACCACGTCGCCCGGCACGTCCGCGAGCGAGGGCAGCGACGAGGCCGACGAGAAGTGCCGGAGGTCGAGCACCGCGAACCGCAGCACCCGCACCTCGGTCGTGACCACGGCGGAGGCGGTCGATCCGACGGCCAGCCCCTGGCTGACCTGCGCCCACCCGCCCGGATCGGTGATCACGACCAGGGAGGACGCGGGTGTCAGTGCCGCGACGAAGTCCAGTGGTGAACCTTCACCACCGGTGACGGTGAACTCAACAGGCGCCACAGCCGTACGACTGGAGGTGCAGCTAGAACGGCCAGCCAAGCACCGGCAACCCGACAACGGCGTCGACGGCGAGACCGCAGAACACCAGCATCAGGTAGAGGTTCGACATGTGGAAGAACTTCATGGTGTTCGTGGATCCGCCGCGGCGCACGACGTTGTGCAGCTTGTGGGCGAAGACGGCGAACCACACGCCGGACAGCGCCGCGACCGCCACGTAGATCCAGGAGGTGACGGGAGCGAGGGCGAGCGTGCAGACGACGGTGATCCAGCTGTAGATCACGATCTGCCGCGTCACCTGCTGAGCTGTCGCCACCACGGGCAGCATGGGCACGCCTGCTCGGGCGTAGTCCTCCTTGAACTTCATCGCGAGGGCCCAGGTGTGCGGCGGGGTCCAGAAGAAGATGACGCCGAACATGACGAGCGCCGGCCACTCGACGGTGCCCGTCACCGCCGACCAGCCGATGATCACCGGCATGCAGCCCGCCATGCCGCCCCAGATGATGTTCTGGGAGGTGCGGCGCTTGAGCACCAGCGTGTAGACGAAGATGTAGAAGAGGATGGTCGCCACCGCGAACGCGGCCGACATCAGGTTGACGAAGATCCACAGGAACGCGAACGAGACGATTCCGAGCACGATGCCGAAGATCAGGGCGTTGCGCGGCGGAATGGCGTTGTGCGCGAGCGGGCGGGCCGCCGTCCGCTTCATGACCGAGTCGATGTCGGCGTCGACGAAGCAGTTGAGGGCATTTGCCGACCCCGCGGCGAGAGTGCCGCCGGTGAGGGTGCAGGCGATGAGCCACAGGGGCGGCAGGCCGTGCTGGGCGAGGAGCATCGCGGGGATCGTGGTGATCAGCAGGAGCTCGATGACCCGCGGTTTGGTGAGCGCCACGTAAGCGCCAACAACCTGGCGAGGCGACCTGGGGGCCTCGAGGACGGCACTCATCGCGGGAACGCTCCTCGTGTTGAGACAGGTGTGAAATCCAGCGACTGATGGTAACCGCGTAAAGAATTCACAGCCCGTTCGGGTGCTGGTGTGCCCCGGCACACACGTGCCTGGGACCTTTCAGAGCAACATCTGAATCTCTCAGGACTAGGCTGGCCGGAGGACGTGGGAGAGACGCGGGTGAGGCTCTTCGGGATCGATTCCGAACGAGCTGGGCACCCGCCCTAGCGACAAGTTTGGAGCTGTAAGTCCGTGACCGTCACCGACGACATCGCCCGGCTCACCAAAGCCGATCTGCCTGACGACTGGACCGACCTCGACAAGCGCGCCGTGGACACCGCGCGCGTGCTCGCGGCGGACGCCGTGCAGAACGTCGGCAACGGCCATCCCGGCACGGCGATGAGTCTCGCACCGCTCGCGTACACGTTGTTCCAGCGCATCATGCGGCACGACCCCGCGGACGCGGACTGGATCGGCCGCGACCGGTTCGTGCTCTCCGCCGGGCACTCGAGCCTGACGCTGTACGTCCAGCTGTTCCTGTCGGGGTACGGCCTGGAGCTCGACGACCTCAAGACCCTGCGCAAGTGGGGCTCGAAGACGCCGGGTCACCCGGAGCACGGCCACACCAGGGGTGTCGAGATCACCACCGGCCCGCTGGGCTCGGGCCTCGCCGCCGCCGTGGGCATGGCCATGGCCGCCCGCCGCGAGCGCGGCCTGTTCGACCCGTCGGCCGCGCAGGGCCAGAGCCCGTTCGACCACCACGTCTACGTGATCGCCTCCGACGGTGACATCGAGGAGGGCGTCACCTCCGAGGCCTCGTCGCTCGCGGGCACGCAGCAGCTGGACAACCTGGTCGTCTTCTACGACGACAACAAGATCTCCATCGAGGACGACACGACGATCGCGCTGTCCGAGGACACCGCGAAGCGCTACGAGGCCTACGGCTGGCACGTCCAGGTCGTGGAGTCCGGCGAGAACGTCAAGGGCATCCTCGAGGCCGTCGAGAAGGCCAAGGCCGTCACCGACAAGCCGTCGTTCATCCTGCTGCGCACGATCATCGGCTACCCGGCGCCGAACAAGCAGAACACCGGTGCCGCGCACGGCGCCGCGCTGGGCGTCGACGAGGTCAAGGCCACCAAGCAGATCCTCGGGTTCGACCCCGAGCAGACCTTCGAGGTCGCCGACGAGGTGCTGGCGCACGCCCGCGAGGTCGTGAAGCGCGGCGAGCACGCCAAGGCCGAGTGGCAGAAGTCGTTCGACGCGTGGGCTTCGGCCAACCCCGGGAACAAGGCCCTGCTGGACCGCCTGGTCGCCCGCGAGCTGCCCGAGGGCTGGGACGCCGATCTGCCGGTCTACCCGGTGGACGCGAAGGGCGTGCCGACCCGCAAGGCCTCCGGCGAGGTCATCAACGCGCTGGCCAAGCACCTGCCCGAGCTCTGGGGCGGTTCGGCCGACCTGGCCGAGTCGAACCTGACGACCATCAAGGGCGCCAAGTCGTTCGGCCCGGAGTCGATCTCCACGGGCATGTGGAGCGCCGACCCGTACGGCCGCGTGCTGCACTTCGGTGTCCGTGAGAACGCGATGGGCATGATCCTCAACGGCATCGCGCTGCACGGCCCGACCCGCCCGTTCGGTGGCACGTTCCTCGTGTTCTCCGACTACATGCGTCCCGCCGTGCGTCTCGCGGCGATCATGCAGGCCGCCGTCACGTACGTGTGGACGCACGACTCCATCGGCCTGGGCGAGGACGGCCCGACGCACCAGCCGATCGAGCACCTCGCCGCCCTGCGCGCGATCCCGGACTTCACCGTGGTCCGCCCCGGTGACGCCAACGAGACCGCGTACGCGTGGAAGGCCGTCATCGAGCAGCTCGGCCCGGTCGGGTTCGCGCTGAGCCGGCAGAACCTGCCGACGCTGGAAGGCACCTCCGCGGAGGGCGTCAAGCGCGGTGGTTACGTGCTCTTCGGTGACGAGAACCCCGAGATCGTGATCATCGGCACAGGCTCTGAGCTGCAGGTCGCCGCCGAGGCCGGGAAGGCCCTGCAGGCCGACGGCGTTGCAGTGCAGGTGGTGTCCATGCCGTCGGTCGAGTGGTTCGAGAAGCAGGACGCCGAGTACCGCGAGTCGGTCATCCCGTCGTCGGTCAAGGCGCGCGTCGCGGTGGAAGCCGGTATCGCGCAGCCGTGGTACCGCTACGTCGGCGACAACGGCGAGATCGTCTCGATCGAGCACTTCGGTGCCTCGGCCGACTACCAGGTCCTGTTCAAGGAGTTCGGCTTCACGACCGAGAACGTCGTGGCCGCCGCCCGCCGTTCCCTTGACCGAGTGAGGGGTTAATTCAGTGAGCAAGCCGAATCTGGCCGCCCTGTCCGGCGCCGGAGTGTCCATCTGGCTCGACGACCTGTCCCGCGAGCGGCTCACCAGCGGCAACCTGGACGAGCTGATCCGCGACTGGAACGTCGTCGGTGTCACGACGAACCCGACGATCTTCGCGGGCGCGCTGTCGAAGGGCGAGTCCTACGACGAGCAGGTGCGTGAGCTGTCGTCGCGCGGCGCCGACGTCGAGGCGACCATCCGCGAGGTCACGACGACGGACGTGCGCAACGCGTGCGACAAGTTCCGCGACATCTACAACTCGACCGGCGGTGTGGACGGCCGCGTCTCCATCGAGGTCGACCCGCGCCTGGCGTTCGACACGGACAAGACCGTGGCCGAGGCGCAGGACCTGCGGAAGACCGTGGACCGGCCGAACCTGCTGGTGAAGATCCCGGCCACCGAGGCGGGCATCCCGGCCATCACCAAGGTGATCGCCGAGGGCATCTCCGTCAACGTCACGCTGATCTTCTCGGTCGAGCGCTACGAGGCCGTCATGGACGCCTACGTCGCCGGCCTGGAGCAGGCCAAGGCCAACGGCCACGACCTGCGCTCGATCCACTCGGTCGCGTCGTTCTTCGTGTCCCGGGTGGACACCGAGATCGACAAGCGGCTCGACAAGATCGGCACGGACGAGGCGACCGCGCTCAAGGGCAAGGCCGCTCTCGCCAACGCGTGGATCGCCTACGGAGCGTTCGAGAAGACGTTCCAGGGCGAGCGCTGGGAGGCTCTCAAGGCGGACGGCGCGCACGCGCAGCGTCCACTGTGGGCGTCGACCGGCGTGAAGGACCCGAGCTACTCCCCCACCCTCTACGTCGACCAGCTCGTCGTCGCCGACGTCGTCAACACGATGCCGGAGAAGACGCTGCACGCCGTCGCAGACGGGGGCAAGATCACCGGTGACACGGTCACCGGACGCGCTGCCGAGGGCCAGGAAGTGTTCGACCGGCTCGCCGCCGTGGGAATCGACCTCCAGGACGTGTTCGTCACGCTGGAGACCGAGGGTGTCGAGAAGTTCGAGAAGTCCTGGGAAGAGTTGCTCGAGACGGTGAAGAACCAACTGGCTCAACTGAAGGGCTGATCACGAAGTGACCTCCGTCGAAATCGTGAGGTCACCGAACGCCGACCAGGTCAGCATCATCGCTGCTGACCTGGTCGCGGATTCGGTGCCGAGCAAGCTGACCGCGCAGGACCCGACCCTGTGGGGGCCGGAAGCCGAGTCCGAGGCGAGCATTCGCCTCTCCTGGACGACGTTGCACGAGACGTCCCGTGCGCTGCTCCCCGATCTCGTGGCGCTGCGCGCCGCACTGCACGACGAGGGCGTCGACCGCGTCGTTCTCGCCGGCATGGGTGGCTCGTCGCTGGCCCCCGAGGTGATCACGCGCACGGCCGGCGTGCCGCTGGTCGTGCTGGACACCACCGATCCCGCCCAGGTCGCCGACGCCCTTGCCGGTGATCTCGAGCGCACGGTGATCGTGGTGTCGTCCAAGTCCGGTGGAACGGTCGAGACCGACAGCCACCGGCGCATCTTCGAGAAGGCTTTCACGGACGCGGGCATCGACGCCGCGTCCCGCATCGTGGTGGTCACCGACCCCGGCTCGCCCCTGCAGAAGGCGTCCGAGGAAGCGGGCTACCGCAAGGCGTTCCTGGCCGACCCGAACGTCGGTGGCCGTTACTCGGCGCTGACCGCGTTCGGCCTGGTGCCGTCCTACCTGGCCGGTGCCGACGTCGAAACGCTGCTCGACGACGCGGCCGAGGTCGCGAAGGTCGTGTCGCAGGACTCCGTGGAGAACCCGGCGGTCGTGCTGGCCGGTGTCTTCGGCGCCGCGCACGCGCACGGTGCCGAGAAGATCGTCTTCGCGGACACCGGGTCCGGCATCAAGGGCTTCGGCGACTGGGCCGAGCAGCTCATCGCCGAGTCGACGGGCAAGAACGGCACCGGCCTGCTGCCCGTCGTCGTCGAGGGTCCCGGCGCTCCCGGGTTCGTGGACGCACGGTCGGACGCCACCACCGTCGCGATCGGACCGGCCACCGGGTCGGCGAACATCGCGGTCGAGGGTCCGCTGGGCGCGCAGTTCCTGCTGTGGGAGTACGCGACCGCGCTCGTCGGCCGGGTGCTCGGCATCAACCCGTTCGACCAGCCCGACGTCGAGGCCGCGAAGAAGGCCTCCCGCGCGCTGCTCGACGCGCCGGCCGTCGCCGCGACCGTCCCGTCCTTTGTGGACGGACCGGTCGAGGGACACGGCACGGACTGGGCACCGAGGAAGGTCAACACCGTCGCGGAAGCGCTTGCGGCGATCGTTGAAGTGGCGCCCGACCACGGCTACATCTCGGTTCAGGCGTACTTGGACAGGATCGACGACGCGTCGTTCGAGCTGCTCCGTGCGGAGATCGCGAAGAGGACGCACCTGCAGACCACGTTCGGCTGGGGTCCGCGCTTCCTGCACTCGACCGGCCAGTACCACAAGGGCGGTCACCAGAACGGCGTGTTCATCCAGATCACCGGCGAGTCCGGTGACGACCTGGAGGTGCCCGGCCGTCCCTACACGCTGGCGCAGCTGCAGCTCGCGCAGGCGCTCGGCGACGGTCAGGTGCTGGCCGAACACGGTCGCCCGGTGCTGCGTCTTCACCTCGAGGACCGCATCGCCGGCTTGGCCCAGCTCGTCGAGGCAGTCCAGGAGGACGGCTCGTGACCCCATCCGCCAAGTGGCACAACCCGCTGCGGGACGCGCGAGACAAGCGCATGCCCCGCATCGCGGGCCCGAGCGCGCTGGTCATCTTCGGTGTCACCGGTGACCTGTCGCGCAAGAAGCTGATGCCCGCGATCTACGACCTCGCGAACCGGGGTCTGCTGCCGCCGGGCTTCGGTCTGGTGGGCTTCGCCCGCCGCGACTGGGCCGACCAGGACTTCATGAAGGTCGTCCACGACGCGGTGAAGGAGCACGCGCGCACGCCGTTCAACGAGGCCGTGTGGCAGCAGCTCGCCGAGGGCATCCGGTTCGTGCAGGGCACGTTCGACGACGACGCGTCGTTCGACAACCTGGCCTCGTGCCTGGCCCAGCTCGACGCCGAGCGCGGCACGGGCGGCAACCACGCGTTCTACCTGTCGATCCCGCCGGGCGCGTTCCCGACGGTGGTCAACCAGCTCAAGCGCGCGGGTCTCGCCCAGACGGCACCGGACCAGTGGCGCCGCGTCGTCATCGAGAAGCCGTTCGGTCACGACCTGAAGTCCGCCAAGGAACTGAACCGCACGGTCAACGAGGTCTTCCCCGAGGAGTCGGTGTTCCGCATCGACCACTACCTCGGCAAGGAGACCGTGCAGAACATCCTGGCGCTGCGGTTCGCGAACCAGCTGTACGAACCCATCTGGAACTCGAACTACGTCGACCACGTGCAGATCACCATGGCCGAGGACATCGGTCTCGGTGGCCGCGCGGGCTACTACGACGGCATCGGCGCGACGCGCGACGTCATCCAGAACCACCTGCTGCAACTGCTCGCGCTGATCGCGATGGAGGAGCCCGTCTCCTTCAAGCCGTCGGACCTGCGGGCGGAGAAGGTGAAGATCCTCTCGGCGACGCGTCCCGCGGAGCCGTTCGAGGAGACCACCTCGCGCGGCCAGTACACCGGTGGCTGGCAGGGCGGCCAGAAGGTCCCCGGGCTCTTGGAGGAGGGCGGTTTCTCGCCCGAGTCGAAGACCGAGACGTTCGGCGCGATCACCTGCGAGGTCAACACCCGCCGCTGGGCCGGGGTGCCGTTCTACCTGCGCACCGGCAAGCGCCTGGGCCGTCGCGTCACCGAGGTGGCCGTCGTGTTCAAGCGGGCGCCGCACCTGCCGTTCGACGACACGGCGACCGAGGAGCTCGGCCAGAACGCCCTGGTGGTCCGGGTTCAGCCGGACGAGGGCGTGACGATCCGCTTCGGGTCGAAGGTGCCGGGCAACACGATGGAAGTCCGCGACGTCACGATGGACTTCGGTTACGGCCACTCGTTCACCGAGTCGTCGCCGGAGGCCTACGAGCGGCTGCTGCTGGACGTCCTGCTCGGTGAGCCTTCGCTGTTCCCGAAGAACGACGAGGTCGAGCTGTCCTGGGAGATCCTGGACCCGGTGCTGGAGTTCTGGGCTCGCAAGGACGAACCCGCGCTCGAGAAGTACAAGGCCGGTACGTGGGGCCCGCCGTCGGCGGACGCGATGACGGCTCGCACCGGAAGGCACTGGAGGCGTCCGTGATCATCGACCTGCCCTCGACCACCACCTCCCAGATCAACTCGCGGCTGGTCCGGCTGCGGGACGAAGGCGGTGCGACGACCCTCGGTCGCGTGCTGACCCTCGTGATCGTGACCGAGGACGGCCAGCGCACCGACGCCGCGATCGACGCGGCCAACGACGCTTCGCGTGAGCACCCCTGTCGCGTGATCGTCGTGGCCCGCGGTGCTCGTCAGGCGGCACCTCGCCTGGACGCGCAGATCCGCGTCGGTGGCGACGCCGGAGCCTCGGAGGTCGTCGTTCTTCGTCTGTACGGGGAACTGGCCAAGGAAGGCGCCTCGTGCGTCATGCCGCTGCTGCTGCCGGACACCCCGGTCGTGGCGTGGTGGCCGTTCGACGCGCCGGTGTCGCCGTCGAAGGACCCGATCGGTCAGCTCGCGCAGCGTCGCATCACCGACGCCGCGGCCGAGAAGAACCCGATCAAGGCCCTGGAGTCGCGGCGCGCGCACTACGCGCCGGGCGACACGGACCTGGCGTGGACGCGGCTGACGTTGTGGCGGGCCATGCTCGCCTCGTCGCTGGACCTGCCGCCCTACGAGAAGGTCGTGGACGCCGAGGTGACCGGCGAGGCCGACTCACCGTCCACCGATCTGCTCGCCGCGTGGCTGACGGACCGGCTGAAGGTCTCGGCCAAGCGCTTCAAGGCGACGTCGGGTGAAGGCATCGTGGAGGTGCGGCTCGGCCGTCCCTCCGGCGCCGTCGACCTGCTGCGCCCGGACGGCAAGGTCGGCACGCTGACCCAGCCCGGCCAGCCTTCGCGGCGGGTCGCGCTGCAGCGTCGTTCGGTGCGTGACTGCCTCGCCGAGGAACTGCGCAGGCTCGACCCGGACGAGGTCTACGCGGCGGCGTTGAAGTCGCTGTCGAAGATCTCGCGGGGCCGCACGCCGTCCGCGAAGCCGGAGGCACCCGAGGAGGCTCCCGCTGCCGCCTCGGAGGCCGCCAACGGTTCCGCACCCAAGAAGTCGAAGGCGAAGGCTGGTTCGTGAGCAATTCGCAAGTGGTGGTCCACCGCGACGGCGACCTTCTGGCCGCCGCCGCGGCGGCCCGCCTGGTGACCCGCATGGTCGACGCCCAGGCCGCGCGCGGCTCCGCGTCCGTCGTGCTGACCGGCGGCCGCACCGGCACCGCCGTGCTGGAGCACCTGAACCGGGGCGCCGCGCGTGACGCGGTGGACTGGTCGCGGGTGGACCTGTTCTGGGGAGACGAGCGCTTCCTGCCGTCCGGTCACCCGGACCGCAACGAGACGCAGGCCCGTGCCGCGCTGCTGGACCACGTTCCGCTGGACCCGTCGCGGGTGCACGTGATGGAGCCTTCGGACGGCAAGTTCGGCGACGACCCCGAGGCCGCCGCTGAGGCTTACGCCGCTGTGCTGGCTTCGCTTGCGCGGCCGGAGGACCACGGCGACGTGCCCACGTTCGACGTCTGCCTTCTGGGCGTCGGCGAGGAGGGCCACGTGGCGTCGGTGTTCCCCGATTCCCCTGCCGTGCACGAGAAGGAGCGGACGGTCGTGGCCGTGCGCAACTGCCCGAAGCCACCGCCGACGCGCGTGTCGCTGACGCTGGCGTCGGTGCGGTGCGCGCAGGAGGTCTGGCTGATGACCACCGGCGAGGCCAAGGCCGCCGCCGTGGCCATGGCGCTGGACGGCGCCGGCGAGGTGCAGATCCCCGCCGCCGGTGCCACCGGCCGCCGCAGGACGTTGTGGCTGCTGGACACCGCGGCCGCATCAGCCGTACCGGCGTTGTACACACCGCCACTGGCGTGACGGTTCAGGCCCCCAGGCTCCGGCTTGGGGGCCTTCGCCTTTCTCCGCGCAATTTGCTGATGCGCAGCGCGCACGACGGGTGCGAGGCCAGCATCCGCGCCTTGAACCCGGCCCGGGCCCGTTGCTCGTCGTGCCCCTCCTTCACCCAGCGCTGCAACACTTCCAGCAGCACCAGCCGGTACCCGAGCTCGGCCGCGACCCGGTCCGCGTGCAACTCGGCCTTCCTGCTCGCCAGGGCCAGCAGCGGCGCGATCACCGGCACCAGCAACACCCACGGGCTGACCAGCACAGCCGCGACGCCGAGTGCCACGATCAGCACGAAGCTGATGACCTTGGCCCCGGTCGTGCCGATCTTGTCGCCCGCCAGGTAGATGCCCAGTCCGATGATGATGACCAGCCACACCGTCGCACGCGCCGGCAACTCGAACCACCAGCGCAGCAACGAGATCTTCGTGTGCCCGGCCAGGTGATGCCCGATCTCGTGCGCCAGCACCGCTTCGAGCTGCTCGCGCGGCAACTGCAACGCCGCCGTCGACACCCCCACGACGTGCCCGCCCACGGCCATCGCGTTGATCTCCTTGGAGTTCTGGATCCGCAGCCGGTACCTCCCCGGATCCACCCCGGCCGCACCACACGCCGCCCCCAGCAACGGCTCCAGCGCGGCCCGCTCCGTGCCGGTCGGCCCGCGCATCCCGTGCACCAGTGCCGCCAGCAACTTGCCCGTGGCCGGCAGGAACACGATCACGCCGGAAACCAGCCACACCACCGGAAACAGCCAGGGCCTCTCCGGCGTCACGGCCCTGCCGACGAGCGTGATGAGCAGCAGGCTGCTCAGCACCGTCGGCACCCCGAGCAGCAACTCGATCACGGCGGACATGTCGAAGCGTCGTCGGGGAGCGCGCACGTCATCACCTCGGGTTCGAGCGTTGCAGCGCGATCCCGTTTGTGTCCAGCCGAGTCGCCCGTCTCGCCCAGCGTGGTTAGCTGGAGGAGTCAACCGAGGGGGTCGAGTTGCAGATCCGGGACGTGCTGGCCGAAGACGCGCCGGCGATCCGCCAGATCAACCGCGAAGCGCTGGACTACGACTTCCCGCTGGAGGACACGGCGGCCCAGCTCTCACGGATCATCAAGGCGCCCAACGTGGTGCTGTTCGTGGCGGACGACGGCACCGAGGTGCTCGGGTACATCCAGCTGAGCGACTACGAGAACACCTATCACCGGCCGCTGAAGAACCTGATCACGCTCGCCATCTCGCCGCGCCACCAGCGCCGCGGTGTGGGGAGGGCGTTGCTGGCCGCCGGAGAGGAGTGGGCGCGGGCCGATGGTGCCGCCGGTGTCCGGCTGGTGACCGGGGCGAACCGGATGCACGCGCGGGAGTTCTACGCGGCCAACGGGTACGTGGTGCGCAAGGAGCAGACCAACCTCATCAAGTGGTGGTAGTCGCTCATACCTCGCTCCTGTTCACCAGGTCCTCCATCACGTGCACCGGCAGTGACGGGTTCGCCGCCGCCGCGCCCGCCGTGAATTCACTCCCCATCAACTCCACGATCGTCGGCACCGGCAGGTGCGGATGCGCGGCGGCCAGGTGCCGTGCCTGCGCATCCTCCATGCACAGCAACAAAGTCTCACCCCAGGCGGCAGGGTGTCGTGCGACGGCCCGGTACGTCTTCTCCACCGAACCGGCCCGCGAAGCCATGTGGTGCAACAACTCCGGCGGGCACAGCGGATTCCGCGCCACCCTCGGGCACACCTGAGGCCCGTGCCGTTCGACGAGCTCCCACAGCTGCGCGACCGTCACCAGAGGATGGACGGCGACCGCGGCGGCGACTCCGGCATCGGGATCAGGCACCAGACCGGCGAACAGGTCCGCGGGCAGGTCGGGACGCGCGGCCACCAGCATCCGCACCTGCGCCACCCGAGACGAGGCCAGCTCCCGAAGTTCCGCGACGGAAGCGGAAGCGATGCGCGGCACCGGATCGGGGCCGATCCGCGCGACGGGAGCCAGTTCCACCAGGAGGTCCAGCGGGATCGCCGGGTTGCGCAGGAGCACGAGACGCAGGGCGCGGGTCGCGGTGAGCTGGCGCAGGACCGGCACGGGGACGGCGGGGTTCGCGGCCAGCTGCGACAGGATGCCGGGTTCCAGCTCCGAGGCGAGCTGCTCGTAGACGTCGGCAGGCAGGTCGGTGCGTTCGGCCAGGAAGTAGCGGGATACGTGGTGGCGCAGCAGGTCCGCGGCCACGGCGCCGGGCGTCGCGGGGTTCGCGGCAAGTTCGCGGGCCAGGGCGTCCTCGGAGCTCAGCGAGGTCAGCACCGACGCGGGCGTGTGCGGACTGGAAGCCAGAGCCCGGCGCACGTCGAGGCTCGGATGGCTGCTCAGCGACTCGGCCAAACCAGGAGGTAATGGTTGGAAGAGAACCAACTCGGCGACCACGGACGGGTCCGAGTCGCGGGCCAGCAGGTCGATCACGTCGGCGGGCAGCGAGCAGGCCCATTCCGGGAGCCGCGCGCGGACGGCGGGGTCCGGGTGGAACGCCAGTGCGCGAGCCAGTCCGGGATCGGCGTCAGGGCTTCCGGTCACCACCAAGGCGACCGATTCGTTGGTGATGGGTATGTCGGCCGGGTGAACCAACCCCTTGTCCAGCAGCGTGTACACGGTTGTGGAGTCGCCATACGCAAGTAGCGCGCGCACGTGCGCAGGAGAGAGATCAGCGCGTTCGGCCAGGTCAGCCGCCAACTCGGGGCGGGTGACCAGGCGGTCGAGCAACGTGGCCGGCAGCGCGGGGTTCGACGCCAGGCCCTCCAGTACAGCGTTCACCAATCTCCCTGGTAACACGGCAGGCATTCCCCCCGACAACGCGTATCATCCCCAATCGCGTTGAGTAGCGGGGGTTTTGTGGCAAACGGCAGTGCGAAGCGACGTCCCACCATCGGGATGATCACCGCTGGCCCGCTCATCGAGCTCGCGGGCGAGCAGTGGCGTGGTGTCAGCGACGGAGCTCAGCGCCTCGGGTGCGACCTCGTGTGTTTCGTGGGCAGTGAACTGGACCATCCGGACCCGCTCAAGCGTCGCGCGAACACGGTCTACGACCTCATCTCGCCGAATCGCATCGATGCGCTCGTGGTGTGGACTACGCGCGTGGGGCAGCTCATCGGGTCCGAGGGCATGCAGGAGTACGTGAAGCGGTACGCGCCCATGCCCATCGTGAGCGTCGAAACAAGCCTTGCCCAGTGGCCAACGATTCTGATGAACAACCGTGACGGCATGAAGCAGGCCGTCGACCACCTCATCGAGGTGCACGGCAAGCGCCGGATCGCGTTCGTCCGGGGGCCGCAAACGCATGCGGGCGCACGGGAGCGGTTCCTCGGCTACGCGGATTCGTTGCGCAACCACGGGATCCCGTTCGATCCCGCGCTCGTCACCATGCCGGGCTCATTCATCTGGGAACCGAACGGCGCGACGCAGGCCGTGCGCAGGATGCTCGCGCGCATCAAGGAACCGCCGGACGCCATCGCCGCCGCGAACGACGACTACGCGATCGGGGTCGTGTCCGCGCTGGAGGAACTGGGGTACCGCACGCCGGAGGACGTCGCCGTCGTCGGGTACGGCAACCACACGAACGTTCGCACGCACGACGCGGCGCCCACGTTCACCACCGTCAGGGCGCCGTTCCTCGAAATGGGCTTCCGGGCGGCCGAACTCGCGGTGGCGCTGGTGCAGGGCCGGCCGACGCGCGAGCACCAGACCCTGCCGACCGAGCTGATCGTGCGCCGGTCGTGCGGCTGCCTGCCGTCCGGGCTCGGTGACCACGCCCCCGCGCACGACCGGCTCAGCATCAACGAGTCCGCGACCGCCTCCACGGTGGCGGACCACCTGCGCGACTCGCTCGGGAAGCCCTCCGCGAACCTGCCGGACGGATGGGCCGAGCAGCTGGTCGTCGAGCTGATGGCGGCAGGCCGCGGTGAGGTCGAGGGCGCGGAGTTCCTGAAGCTGCTGGCCGAGTACATCCGCTGGAGTGCGCGCGCCGGGTGCGAACCGGCGAAGTGGTGGCCACCGCTGTTCGACCTGCATCGGTTCGTGACGGCACGGATCAGCGACGCGACGATCATCAACGACCTGTGGTTGCGCGTGCAGCTGCTTCTCGGCGATGCGTTCGCCACGGACGCGCGCTTCAAGTACCTGTCGCACGAGCGTCACGACCAGACGGTGCGTGAAGCAGGACAACGGCTCATCGCGTCACGGGACGTGGACGAGCTGACGACCGCTCTTGCCGAGGAACTCCCCCGCCTCGCCATCCCCGGCTGCCACGTCATGGCGTACGACACGCCAGGCACGGCGCGCGCGCTCGTCCGGTACGAGAACGCAGAACTGAAGACCCCGCCGGACACCCCGTTCCCCACCATCAACCTCACGCCGTACCCGTTCAAGCGCAACGTGCCGTTCAGCGCCCTGGTCGCCCCGCTCTACACCGACGAGGACCACCTCGGGTACGTGATCTTCGAGGAGGGCCCGGAGCCCGGCTGGATCTACGAGGCCGTGCAGCAGCAGCTCAGCAGCGCGTTGCGGAGCATCAGGCTGATGCAGGAGCTGAAGGACGCGCGCGCACGGCTCGAAGAACGCGTCGGCGAGACCGAAGCGCAACTGCGGCACGCGCAGAAGATGGAGGCCATCGGACGGTTGACCGGTGGCATCGCGCACGACTTCAACAACATCCTCACGGTCGTGAACGGCAACAGCGAGATGCTGCTGCGACGCACGCTCCCGGACGATCCGAGGCGCACGGCCATCGAGGACATCAGGCACGCGGGCGAACGGGCCGCGAACCTGACCAGGCAGCTGCTCGCGTTCACCCGCCAGCAGGTCCTGCACCCGGAGTCCCTGGACCTCAGGCAGAACCTCACCAAGGTCCACTCGATGCTGCGCACGCTCGTCGGCGACCACATCGAACTGGAGATGCACCTGCCGGAAGGCGTCGCGCAGGTGTGGGCGGACGCCGGCCAGGTCGAGCAGATCCTGTTCAACCTCGCGGTCAACTCCCGCGACGCGATGCCCGGCGGCGGCACGCTCCGGATCTCGATCGCGGACAGGACCCTCGGCGGCGGCGACACCGGCCGGATCGTCGGCGTGCGGCCGGGCGAGTACGTCGTGATGCGCGTCCAGGACACCGGCGCGGGCATGGCACCGGACGTGCAGGCGCAGGTGTTCGAGCCGTACTTCACCACCAAACCGGTCGGCAAGGGCACCGGCCTCGGCCTGTCCACGGTGTTCGGCATCGTGCAGCAGTCCGGCGGGCAGATCGAACTGATCAGCGCACTGGGCGAAGGCACGACCGTGGAGGTCTACCTGCCCGTGCCGCACGAACGCGACGGCACGCCCGAAGCACCGTGCGCGCGTCGCACCACCACGCACCGAGGCATCGGCACGGTGCTGCTCGTGGAGGACGACGCGCAGGTGCGGGTCATGACCCGGCGCTCGCTGGAGACCGCGGGCTACGCGGTGATCGAGGCGGGCGACGGCCAGGAGGCACTGCAACTGGCCACGGCCCACCGCAGCACCATCGAGCTCGTGCTCACCGACGTCGTGATGCCGAAGATGGGCGGCCCCGAACTCGTCCGGCTGCTGCGCTCGACCGGCGCGGCACCGGCCGTGATCTACATGTCCGGGTACACGACCGACGAGGTCCTCAACGACGAGGTGCTGATCACCAAGCCGTACGTGGAGTCGGACCTGCTGGAACGCGTGCGGCAGGTCCTAGCGGGCTGATCGCTGACCTTTGCCGCGTTTTTCGCCGGTCAGACGGGTGCATCGTGGTGCCCTGCTGATCGCCGAAAAACGCGGTGAAGATCGCGATCAGCCCGCTTGCTCAGGACGCTTGAGCGCGGCGGGCCACGGCGAGACGGACCGTCTCGTCCAGCGCCTCGATCCGGAACGGCTTCTGCAGGTAGCCGGCGACGTCGTGCCCCGCGAACCGCCGCTCCAGTGACGCGCGGTCGTAGCCGCTGGTCAGCACCACCGGCACGGCGAGGCCCTCGCGTTCGACCTGCGCCAGCACCTCCTCGCCGGACAGGCCCGGCATGCTGTGGTCGAGCAGCATCGCGCTGATCTCGGCGGACCGTTCGCGCAGGATCGCGAGCGCCTCGATGCCGTCACTGGCCTGCAGAACTTCGAAGCCCAGCTCCTCGAGCAGGCTCACGGTGTACCTACGCACGGGGTCCTCGTCCTCGACCACGAGCACCAGCCCAGCCAGCGACATGCGGGCAAGTATGCCGGAAACTATTCGTGCCTTCAGCACCAGGTGTCCGACTATTTTTGGTAATTCTTCACGAACTGCTCCATCAGTGTGACCTGGGCCATTTGGATCACACCATTGGTTGAGGGTCTGCGCTAACCTTCGCGGCACCGCTGCCGCTCCACGCTGAGAAAGAGGCACCAGGAAAGGCCAACTTCATGCGTAAAGCGACGGCAGCAGCCGCTCTGGCCGTGCTGTTCACATTGTCGTCAGCACCCGCACACGCCGCGACGATTCCTTCGGAGCGCGTGACGATCGACGTGGTGACGGTGAACGGTTCCGGGTGCAAGCAGGGCAGCGCCGAAGTGATCGTCTCACCGGACAACACCTCGTTCTGGGTGATCTACAGCGACTACCTGGCCCAGGCGGGCAAGGGTGCCGGTGCGACCGAATTCCGCAAGAACTGCCAGCTCACGCTGCAGATCAACGTCCCGCAGGGCTTCACGTACGGCATCGCGGAAGCGACCTACGGCGGCTACGGGTACCTCAAACCCGGCGCGACCGGGTACCAGTCGGTGAATTACTACTTCCAGGGTCAATCGGCCACCACCACGTGGAAGCACACGTTCACGGGGCCGTTCGACGACAACTGGTCGATCACCCACAAGACCGAGTTCTCGGAGATCGTCTGGTCGCCGTGCGGCGAGCAGAAGAATCTCAACGTCAACAGCGCCCTGCGCGTCGACAAAGGTAGCTCGGACGCCAATACAAACAGTTTCATGACGATGGACTACCAGCGCGGAGAAGTCCGCACTTTGCACCACTTCTCGTGGAAGCGCTGCTGATTTTCTGACAAAGGCCGCCGCCACCGGAGTTCCAACCGCCGCCACCCCTCCCTGCGAGACGCGTTTGGAAAGGTGCCCCTCATGCTCAACGCGGTTGCCGCTGCCCTGCTGGCCTCGACCATCATCATCCCGCCCGGCTCGCCCAACGAGACGCCGCCGCCCGACCACATCACCATCGACGTCGTCACGGTCAACGGCTCCGGCTGCCCGGCGGGCACCGCGGCCGTCGCGGTGTCCGAGGACAACAAGGCCTTCACGGTCACCTACAGCGACTACCTGGCCCAGGTCGGCGTCGGCGCGCGACCGACCGACTTCCGCAAGAACTGCCAGCTCAACCTGCGGGTCAACGTCCCGCAGGGCTTCACCTACGGCATCGCCCAGGCCGACTACAGAGGTTTCGCGCACCTGGAAAGAGGCGCGTACGCCATCCAGAAGGCCAACTACTACTTCCAGGGCATGTCGCAGAACGACACCGCACAGCACCGGTACAACGGCCCGCACAGCGACGACTGGCAGGCGACCGACGAGACCGAGGTCGCCGCGATCGTCTACTCGCCGTGCGGCGAGAAGCGGAACTTCAACATCAACACCGAGCTCCGCGTCTACCCCGGCTCGTCCAACACGGCCACGACGACGAGCTTCGTGTCGATGGACTCCACGGACGGTGCGATCGACACGACCTACCAGTTCAGCTGGAAAACCTGCCCCTGATAGCCCCGTAGTAGTGCTGTGACTACCGCACGCGTCCGCACGGACGTGTGCGGTAGCACATATGTGAGTGGAGCGGCGTACAGATTCGCGTGTACCGACGTCTTACCCCCATGACGGGGCAGGTCGGGGTAAAGGGGCAGCCAATGCCATCCGCCGCATACGCGCAGTACGGTGAGGATCGCAAGGCTCACAGGGGAGGTCGGATCCTGACCACGACGCTGCTCCCGGCCAGACGGTCGGAGGAGACCGCGGCCGGCTCGCGCTGGCCGCTCAGTGGTGACTACCGGCAGGTGCTCGCGGACCTGGCGCTGATCTTCTTCGCCGTGCTCGACGTCTGGCTGTACGGGCTGTGGCTCGAAGCCGACCCGATCACGGACCTCCCACCGGTCGAGAACTACCAGCTGTGGCTCAACTGGCTCGCGGTCGGCGCGCTGGTCCTGCGGCGGCGGTTCCCGTTCCTCACGCTCGTGCTGACCATCCCCGGCTTCTTCGTCGGCTGGTCGCAGCTCGCCGCGATGATCGCCCTCTACACGGTCGCCCGCCGCTACCTCGGCGGCTGGCAGACGGGCCTCGCGGCCGCGCTGGTGTGGCTCTGCCGGTTCGTCGCCTGGCCGTTTCAGGAGCTGATCGACCGGCCCGCCTCCGGGCACTTCCACTCGGCGATCTACGGCTTCCTCGTGTCGGGCCTGCCGATCGCGATCGGCCTGCTGGTGCACGCGCGCCAGGAGCTGTCCGACCGCATCCGCGAACTCGCCGAGTCACGCGAGAGAGAACGTGTGCTGCACGCGCACGCCATCCGTGCCGACGAACGGGCAAAGCTCGCCCGCGAGATGCACGACGTGGTGTCGCACCAAGTCAGCCTCATCGCCATGCAGGCCGGTGCGCTGCGCATGGCCGTGGTCGACGCCGAGCACAAGCAGGTCGCCGGCACCATCCGCACACTGTCGACACGCACGCTCGATGAGCTCCGCACGCTCGTGTCCGTCCTACGCACCACAGACGACACGCAGCCGGGTCTCGACGAGCTGTCCGACCTGGCCGCCGACGCGGGCTTCGAGGTGACCGTCCAGCTCAAGGGCCCGGTCGAGGACCTCCCCGCACCGGTGTCCGGCGCCGTCTACCGGACGGTGCAGGAGGCCCTGACCAACATCCGCAAGCACGCGGTGGGCGCGAGCGCGACGGTGTTCATCGACGCCCAGTACGACGACAACGTGCTGGTCGAGGTGCGCAACACCGCCGCGTCCAGCCCGTCGTCGTCGCTGCCCAGCGGAGGTCACGGCCTGGTCGGTCTGCGGGAACGCGCCACGTTGCTCGGCGGCGAGTTCTCGGCGGGACCGACCGAGGACGGCGGCTTCCTGGTGACGGCGTCGTTCCCGAGGGAACGCGTCATCACCGATTGAAGCTCTGGAACGCGTGGAACGACTTCTTGGGCTCCAGGCGGTAGGGCGAGTTGTCGTCGTCGAACCGCTCACGCATCGTGCGCAGCAGGCTGTACGAGGCCATGTCGTAGTCGCGATCGCGGCACGTCGGGTTGTGCGGCGAGTCCGGTGTGATGACCGAGTACAGGTGTGAACCCTCCACATCGGGCTGTGCGCCGAACACGCGCAGCATGCGGGCGATGTGGTCGGCCTGCTCGCGTTCGTTCCGCTCGAAGCCGGGTTTGATCACGGGCGGGTCTGCCTCGTAGTCGACGATGTCCCAGCCCATCCCACCGGCCTTCGCGGCGCCCGTGAACGTGCAGCAGCCGTACTCCATGATCATCAGCGGCTTGCCCCAACGGCGATATTTGTCCAGGTCAGCCGTGTACTCGGCGTCGGTCTCGAAGTGCGTGTAGTAGTCGAGGCCGACGAGGTCGAACAACGACCAGTCGTTCCAGTCGGCGTCCGCCCCCGCGGCCGCGCCGTAGGTGATCCGGCCCCGGAACTCCCCGCGCGCCACCTCGACGGCCTTCACCACGAACTCGCGGAAGCGCCGGATGACCGCCGGCCAGTCCGTGATCGTCGGGATGTTCGCGAGCCGGTCCAGGAAGGTGTCGCCGGGGATGATGCCCGGCGTGAACAGGAAGTGCTCGCAGCCGGTGACGAACGTGATGTTGTCGCCACGCCGCTTCCGTTCGGCCGTGCGCGCGGCCTCGGCCATGTGCTCCAGGATCTGCTCTTGCGGGTGGTCGTAGAGCCTCGGCTGCACGAAGACCCGCATGCCGTGGCGCAACGCCGCGTCCGTCGTCTCGGCGAGGCGGCCGAGGTCGGTGCCGAACGCCGTGATCGACGGGCAGCGCAGCTCGCCGGCGAGGAGACGGATCTCCCGTTCCAGCTGCTGACGGCTCCAGCGCACGCGGCTCAACGGCTCCCCCGCCGCGTGCAGCACCCCGGTGTCGTAGCAGACGCCGCCGCGCTTCCTCGGTGCCGCTGACGCCGTGCCGCCCCCGACGCTCGCCAGCGCCGCGGCACCGGCGACGGACTTCAGGAACACCTTTCGACTGATCATCGCTCCCCCTGACTGGTCGTTCCCTCAGAAGCACTGCTTCTCAGAGAACGCCCGTCAGGGGCGAACTGTCGCGTTCGATCAGGCGGGCTTGGAAGCGAGCGACGCACTCAGTGCCGCCGCCGCGCCGAGCACACCGCACGTGAGCGCGATCGGCATCGTCGGCTCGTGCTCCAGCAGCACGGACACGAGCAGCCACACGGACAGGCCGAGCCCGAGGCCGAGCGGCACGGACGCGATCACCGCCGCCACCCCGGTCTGCCGCCGACGCAACGCCCGCAGGTTCGACTCCAGGTACGCGAACGTGAACAGCAGCAACAACGCCGAGCCGGTGCCCATCAGGCTCAGCCACGGCGTCTGGCTGGACTTCAGCAGGAACGGCGGCTGGTCGTCGACCTGAGCCGTCACGACGCCGCCGATGATCCACCGCGCCGCGCCCGGCAGCACGAAGCCCTCCGGCGTGCGCTCGGGCACGTCCGCGAGCGGAATCCCGGCCGCCGTCACGACGAGACGCGTGCCCTCGACCTTCACGGGATCGGCCAGGTCCAGCTCGATGGTCGTGGCGGGCGGGGTGCCGGTCGCCACGAACGGCACCACGGCCATCGCGATCAACGCGAGGGCGGCCACCAGCCACAACGCCCACGGCTTCGACGGCGGCCTGATCACCTGCGAGGCCGGCACCAGCGTGCTGCTGCCGCTCAGCCGTGCGGCCGGAATCGGGTCGACCAGCGTGGCCCGGATCCGCTGCCCCGTGAGCGTGACGGTCTCGCGTTCGGGCACGGGCCGCAGCGACGGACGCGTGGAAGACGACGACACCTGTGGTGCGAGGTGCACGGGCATGCCCAGGCGCACGAGCCAGTCCGGGCCGAACAGGTGGCCCGCGGCGCCCGCCAGGTCGATCGCGAACGTCTCGGCGTTGCGGTAGCGCGCGTCCGGTTCCCGCGCGATGCTGCGCATCACCACGCCCGCAAGGGGTTCCGGCACCTTCGGCACCGGCCGCGGCTCCTGGAACACCCGCTTCTGGATCATCGCGATAGGGCCGCCACCGCGTTCGAACGGCAGGTCGCCGCACAGCAGTTCGTAGAGCATCGTGCCGGTCGCGTAGACGTCGGCCGCAGGCGACAGAGCGTTGCCCATCGCCTGCTCCGGAGCGATGTAGGCGGGCGTGCCGAGCACCGCGCCACCGTGCGTCACGAGCGTCGCGCCCTCCGACACCACCTGGGAGATGCCGAAGTCCGCCACCTTCACCACGCCGTTCGAGGTGAAGAGCAGGTTCTTGGGCTTCACGTCGAGGTGCAGCACCCCGGCCTCGTGCGCCGCGTGCAGACCGGACAGCGCCGCCAGCACGATCCCGCACGACTGCTGCGCGGTCAGGCCGTCGCCTGAGAACCGCGACCAGACCGTGCCGCCGTCGAGCCGTTCCATCACCAGCAGGTGTTCGCCCTGCTGCCGGACGTAGTCGTAGACGGGCACGATGTGCGGGTGGTCGAGCCGGGCCAGCAGCCGCGCCTCGTGCTCGAAGCGCTCACTCATCCGCGGGTCTTCGGCCACGGCGTGCGGCAGCCGTTTGATCGCCACGGGACGCCCCAGCTGACGGTGCACACCGCCGTAGACGACCCCCATGCCGCCTTCGCCGATCTGCTCACCGACGGCGTACTGCGGCAGCGCGGCGACCACACTGGACTGAATCACCGTTGAATCCTCACGGTATCCACATCGGACGGATGGCGCCGCTCACCGGGGTGCGGCGTCAGGTAGCCGAGCACGAACGCGGCCGCGGCGGCACCGACGATGAACGGGATCTCGGCCGTGGGTGACGGCGCCACCAGCCGCAGCACCGACAACGAGATCACCGCGACCAGCCCGGTGCCGATCCCGGCCGGCAGGAACCGCATGGCGCGCTGCCACCGGTTCGGAGGAAGCCGGCGGCGGGCCAGCGCGATCAACGCCCCCGCCCACGACAACCCGGTCAGCACGAGCACGCCCAGACCGAACGCCCCGTAGACCGACCAGAGCGAGCCCTTGACGTCTCCGGTCGTCTCGACGGACGCGATGCTCTCCCGCCCGACGTCGATGACCTCAACTGTGACCGGAAGGAGACCAATCGCCTGCGAGCCGAGATCGGTGGGCTCCAGCGGGAACGACCGGGTCTCCGAGGACTTCGCCGGCACGTCGAACGGAACCGTTGTGTCGTAAGAGAAGAAGGTCAACGCCAGCGCGGTGCCGCTGATTCGCACGGTCTTCACGCGCTGCACGGTGGTCGTGTTGTTGCGGACCGTGACGGAGACCTTGGCGGTCTGCGACGGGTCCAGAACGAGATTCCCTACTCCAACCGGCCTACCGTCCACATCGGCCTCGAGGATCACAGACCCGTCCTGTGCGAGGGCCGCCGAGGGAAGCAGCATAATTCCGCACCACAGCAGTAAACCTGCACCGGCCATGCGACGTCTCACTAGCGCACCTTAGGTTCTGATCCGGGGAGAGGGAATGCGGTCTTTAGGCTTACTCGTGGCCATGATGGCCGGTGTTACGGTGCTGGTCGCCACACCGGCTTCGGCCCAGCAGCCGCCCAGTGTGACCGCGGCGCCGCAGCCTGCCACAGCAGGCGGCCCCGTGACCATTTCCTGGGGCGGATTCGTTACGTGTCGTGCCGTCAGCATCATCTTCACGCTGGACGGCGCCCAGATCGCGACCGCGGGCTCAGCCTCCAGCGGTTCGGTCGGAGCCACCGTGCCCGCGGGCACCACCGCCGGTAGCCACAAGCTCGAAGCCCGGTCGACGAACACGAAGTGCGGTAGCGCGGGCACCGCACTGCGCGTCGTCGTGCCGCCGCCACCGGTCACCACGACGACCAAGCCGCCCGTCACCGTTCCGCCGGTGACGAACCCGCCGGTCACCAACCCGCCTGTGACGACGCGTCCACCGGTCGTCACCACCACGACTCCCGGGACGACCACCACGACCACGACCACCCCGTCGTCGTCCTCGGAGACGCCGCCCTCGTCCACCGACGCGCTGACCAACCCCGACGACGGCGTGCTGATCCTGGACAAGGAGAACATCCAGCCCGGTGACGACCTGACCGCGACCGGCACGGGCTGTCCCAAGGGCGCGAACGTGACGCTGAAGTCGCTGGGCCAGGACGTCGGCAAGACGACCGCGGATGAGAACGGCACTTTCCGGTCGCCGGTGAAGTTCGCGAGCATCGAGCCGGGCCGCCACAAGGTGCGTGCGGAGTGCGGCATCGTGCTCGTGGGCAACGTGGACGTGACGCTGTCGAGTTCGTCCGGCGGCACGACCAGCACGCTCGTGGTGCTGTTGTTCTTCCTGCTCGTCGGTGCCGCGATGCTGCGTCGCCAGTTCTCGGGACTGCGACGATAAGAGAGAAACGCGAAAGGCCCCCTCTCCGCAGGATGAGGGGGCCTTTCGCGTTTTAGAAGATCTCCGAGCCAGGCTTACGGCACTTCGCGCTGACGGCGCAGCTTGGCGAGAGCCTCTTCGAGGATCGCCTCACCGTCCGCGTCGGAGCGCCGCTCCTTCACGTACGCAAGGTGCGTCTTGTAGGGCTCGTTGCGCGGAGGCGCGGGTGGCGTCTGCTCGTCACGACCTGCCGGCAGGCCGCAGCGCGGGCAGTCCCAGTTCTCCGGCACGTCCGCTTCGACCGCGAAGGAAGGCCGGGACTCGTGACCGTTCGCGCACCAGTACGACACCCGACGACGGGGCGCGGACTCGCCGCGTTCCGATTCGCCCATCGGGCCTGCGCCGACGCGGGTACCGCGAATCGCGTTACCACCGGACATCGACCGTTACACCCCCACCAAGTGGTTACTCCAAGCCCCGGAGGGCTTCTGCCGCTGAACGGTTGATCAGGCTGACGGAGGCAGCTTGATCAGGAGTCCGATGCCCACGATGGCGATGATCCAGATCGCACCGACGAACAGAGTCAGGCGATCGAGGTTCTTCTCGACAACGGAGGAACCGGACAGACTCGACTGCATACCGCCGCCGAACAGCGAAGAAAGGCCGCCACCACGGCCGCGGTGCAAGAGCACGAGCAGCACCAGGAGCACGCTGGAGACGATCAACAGGATCTGCAGGAACAGGATCATTTCTTCCTCGCTGTCAGGCAGCCGACGCCATAGAGTACCTGTTCGACTGCCGAACGTGTGCAACCAGTGGGGTTATGGGTTTGGTCCAGATCAACTTAGGGTAGAGGCCCGCCGGCAGCCAATGCGCACAGCTTGGTGAATTCGTCGGCCTGAAGACTGGCACCGCCGACGAGAGCGCCGTCGATGTCCTTCTGCCCGATCAGATCGCCGATGTTCGACGACTTGACCGAACCGCCGTAGAGCACCCGGACGACGGCCGCGGTCTCCTCGCCGTACTTCTCCGCGACGAACGAGCGGACCAGCGAGCACACCTCCTGCGCGTCGGCGGAGGAGGCGGTGCGACCGGTGCCGATGGCCCAGACGGGCTCGTAGGCGAACACGATCTTGGCGACCTGCTCGGCCGTGAAGCCCTTGAGACCGTCCTCCAGCTGCTGGCGCACCAGCTCCAGGTGACCCTTGGCCTCGCGGACGTCGAGCTTCTCGCCGAAGCAGAAGATCGGGGTGACCTCGACCTTCAGCGCGGCCTTGACCTTGGCGTTGACGATGGCGTCCGTCTCGCCGTGGTACTCACGCCGCTCGGAGTGCCCGACGACCACGTAGTGGCAGCCGAGCTTCTTGATCATCGGGCCGGAGATCTCACCGGTGTAGGCACCGGAGTCGTGCTGCGAGATGTCCTGCGCGCCGTACTTGATCAGCAGCTTGTCGCCGTCGACCAGCGTCTGGATGCTGCGGATGTCGACGAACGGGGGAAGAACGGCCACCTCGACCTTGGCGAAGTACTTCTCCGGGAGGGAGAAGGCGATCTTCTGCACGAGACCGATCGCCTCGAGGTGGTTGAGGTTCATCTTCCAGTTGCCCGCGATGAGCGGGAGCCGGGCTGCCATCAGGACTCCAAAACGCTGATGCCGGGGAGTTCCTTGCCTTCCAGGAACTCCAGGGACGCGCCACCACCGGTGGAGATGTGCGAGAAGCCGTCCTCGGGCAGGCCCAGCGCACGCACCGCGGCGGCCGAGTCGCCACCACCGACGACGGTGAACGCCTCGGACTTGACCAGGGCCTCCGCGACGGCACGCGTGCCACCGGCGTAGGTGTCGATCTCGAAGACGCCCATGGGGCCGTTCCAGAACACGGTCTTGGCGTCGGCGAGCTTCGACGCGAACAGCTCGCGCGACTTCGGGCCGATGTCGAGGCCCATCTTGTCGGCGGGGATCGAGTCGGTGCCGACGACGTCGTGCTCGACGTTGCCGAACTCGGCCGTGACCAGCACGTCGACCGGCAGCACGAGCTCGACGCCGCGCTTCTCGGCCTCGGCGAGGAAGCCCTTGACCTGGTCGAGCTGGTCCTCCTGCAGCAGCGACGTGCCGACCTCGTGGCCCTGGGCCTTGAGGAACGTGTACGCCATGCCGCCGCCGATGAGCAGCCGGTCGACCTTGGCCAGCAGGTTCGCGATGACGCCGAGCTTGTCGGACACCTTCGCGCCGCCGAGCACCACGACGTACGGGCGCTCCAGGTCGTCGGTGAGCTTCTTGAGCACCTTGAGCTCGGCCTCGACGAGACCGCCGACGTACGCGGGGAGCTTCTGCGCCACGTCGTAGACCGAGGCCTGCTTGCGGTGCACGACGCCGAAACCGTCGGACACGAACGCGTCCGCGAACGCCGCGAGCTCGTCGGCCAGTGCCGCGCGCTCCGCGTCGTCCTTCGAGGTCTCACGGGCGTCGAAGCGGACGTTCTCCAGCATCACGACGCCACCGTCGGTGAGCGCGCCGACCACGGAGGTGGCGGACGGGCCGACCAGGTCGCTCGCGAGCGCGACCTCGGTGCCGAGCAGCTCACCGAGGCGAGCGGCGGCCGGGGCCAGGGAGAACTTGGGGTCCGGCTCGCCCTTGGGACGGCCGAGGTGAGCGGTGACGATCACGCGGGCACCCGCGTCGGCCAGTGCCTTGATCGTCGGGACCGACGCGCGCACGCGGCCGTCGTCGGTGATCTTGTCTCCGTCGAGGGGGACGTTGAGGTCGGCGCGCACCAGGACGCGCCGACCCGCGACACCCTCGGCGAGCAGGTCGCTGAGAGTCTTCACTGACTGTTCGCTCCTGCTCAGATCTTCGAGGCGACGAGCTTGACCAGGTCCGCGAGGCGGTTGGAGTAGCCCCACTCGTTGTCGTACCAGCCGACGACCTTGACCTGGTTGCCGATGACCTTGGTCAGCGGCGCGTCGTAGATGCACGAGTGCGGGTCGGTGACGATGTCGGCCGACACGATCGGGTCCGTCGAGTACTTGAGGATGCCGGCCAGGGGGCCCTCGGCGGCGGCCTTGTACGCGGCGTTGACCTCTTCGACGGTGACCTCGCGCTTGAGCGTGACGGTCAGGTCGGTGGCCGAGCCCGTGGGGATCGGCACGCGCAGCGCGTAGCCGTCGAGCTTGCCCTTGAGCTCCGGCAGCACCAGGCCGATGGCCTTCGCGGCGCCCGTGGAGGTCGGGACGATGTTCAGCGCGGCGGCGCGGGCACGGCGGAGGTCGCTGTGCGGCGCGTCCTGCAGGTTCTGGTCCTGCGTGTACGCGTGGATCGTGGTCATGAGGCCCTGCTCGACGCCGAAGCTGTCGTTGAGGACCTTGGCCAGGGGCGCGAGGCAGTTGGTGGTGCAGGACGCGTTCGAGATGATCGTCTGCGAACCGTCGAACTTGTCCTCGTTCGCGCCGATGACGACGGTGAGGTCCTCGTTCTTGGCCGGCGCGGAGATGATGACCTTCTTGGCGCCGCCCTCGTCCACGTGCGCGCGGGCCTTGGTGGCGTCGGTGAAGAAGCCGGTCGACTCGACCACGACGTCGACGCCGAGGTCCTTCCAGGGCAGAGCGCCCGGGTTGCGCTCGGCGAGGGCCTTGATGACCTTGCCGTCAACGGAGATGCCCTCGTCGGTGACCTGCACGTCCGCGTCCAGACGACCGAGGATGCTGTCGTACTTCAGCAGGTGCGCCATCGTGGCGACGTCACCGAGGTCGTTGAACGCGACGATCTCGATGTCGTGGCCGCCGGCCCTCACGGCGCGGAAGAAGTTGCGCCCGATGCGACCGAAACCGTTGACACCTACACGAACCGTCACGACTGACTCCTTGCGTTCAGCTTGGTAGGAACAAGCCCACCCTATCTGCCGAACTGCGTCCCTGGTCACAGGGATAGTGAGTATCTCTTGATCGAGCCAGAAAAACCTGTCCTGATTAGGCCGTTCGGCGGCGCAGGGCGCGGAGCATCCAGAGGTACGCGCTCAGTTCCTCTGCCGCCTCCGCGGCGCTCCGGCAAGCCTCCGGACCGGTCTCCTTCGCGTCTCTTCCGACCACGGCGGCGATGCGTTCGAGCCACTCGTCCACGACGAGGCGGTCCTGCGGCGGCACGAGCGGGTTCGAGGATCTGGCCTGCGCTGTCATGCAGGGATCCTGTCGACCTTCGGAAGGACCCTTCAATACCCCGAAACAGCGGGTGTTACGGACCGTTACGCGCCGGTACGGTCAATGGCCATGACGGCCAATGCCGCCTGCGTGACATGTGGAAACCCGCTCACCGAAGCGGTCGCGGGCCGACGCTACTGCTCCAACGCCTGCCGTCAGCGCGCGTACCGCGAACGCAGCTCGGCACGCGACGACTCCCCGCATGACACGGCGCTGCCGGCGCCGCTCGACACCTTCGTGGGCCGCCGCGAGGAACTGGCCGCGCTGGCGCGCACCGAGACGAGACGTCTCGTCTCGCTGGTCGGCCCCGCGGGCGCGGGCAAGACCAGGCTGGCCGTCCAGCACGTGAGCAAACGCGCTGACCAGACGTGGTGGGCCGCGCTGGCGCCCGCGTCCGACGCCACCCAGGCGATCTACCACGCGGTCGGCGCGCACCCGTTGCCGAGCCGGTCGGTGCGCGACGCCGTGATCGCCGAGATCGAGCAGTACCGGCGGCCGTTGCTCGTGCTCGACAACTGCGAGCACCTGCTGCTCGACGTCGGCGACGTCGTGACGGAGCTGCTGGCCTCCTGTCCCCGGCTGCGCGTGCTGGTGACCTCACGCGAACCCCTTCGCCTGGCCGGGGAACAGGTCTTCGCGGTCGGCGAGCTGGAGCTGCCGCCCGCGGACGCCGACCTCGCCGAAGCTCTGCGTCACGACGCCGTGGTGCTCTTTCGCGACCGTGCCGTCTCGGTGGACCGCTCGTTCGAGGTGGACGCGTCGAACGTCGCCGACGTCGTCGCCGTGTGCCGGTCGTTGGACGGCATGCCGCTGGCCATCGAGCTGGCCGCGCGGCGCATCACCGTGCTCTCCCCCGCCGACATCCTTGCCCGGTTGGGCGACCGCCTCGCGTTGCTGACCGGTGGGCCGCGGTCCGCCGACGACCGGCATCGCACGCTGCGGACCGCGATCGGCTGGAGCTACGACCTGCTCTCCGAACAGGAGCAGGCCGCCTCGCGCCGGCTCGCGGTGCTGGGCGTCCCGTTCGACCTCGGGGTGGCGAGCGCGGTCTGCGGCGTCCCCGACGCCCTGGAGCTGCTGACCGGGCTCGAACAGAAGTCGCTGCTGGTCGCGGAACGGGTCGGTGGGCACACGACGTTCCGTCAGCTCGAATCAGTGCGCCTCTACTGCCATGAGCGCGCCATCGCGCACGGAGATCTCTCTCTTGTGGCCGACCGTGTGGTCGAGTGGGTGTGTTCGGTCGTGGAGCCGGAGATCTCGTCGTTCTTCCCGTCGCCGCCGGTCGTGCTGCGCCTGGACCGCAACGTGGGCCTGCTCGAACTGGCCGTGGCCAGGACCGCGGACACCGGCGACTGGCCGCGGCACGCCCTCACGATCGTCGCCACGGCCTGGACCTCGACCCCGCGTGGACCGCGCGGCGCCCCCACGGAGCTGCTGCACCAGGCGCTGACCCGGCCGATGCCGCAGGCGTACCGCAGCGCTCTCACCGTGCTGGCCGCGATGCACCACAGGGTGCGCGGCGGCTGGCACGTGACCCGCCGGTTCGCCGAGGAGTCCCTGGCCATCGAACGTGCCGATGCCTGCCGTCCCGGCACGACCGCCCGCGCGCTGGAGGTGCTCGCCTCCGCCGAGGCCCACACCGGTGATCCCGCGGTGGCCTGGCAACTGTTCGAGGAGGCCGCCGCGCTGCTGCGCGACTCGGACGACCAGCTCGCGCGCGCCATCCTGCTGAACTCCTACGGCTGGACGTTGCTGCAGCACGGTTTCGCGGACCGGGCGGCGCCGCTGGTGCGCGAGGCGTTGACGCTGACGCGGTTGATCGGACTGCCGCACATGCTGAACCCGGTCCTGCACAGCGCGGGCGCGATCGCGTTGGCGCGCAAGAGCTTTCCGGAGGCCGTCGACCTGTTCCGCGAGAGCCTGGAGGTGGGGTCCGAGCATCCGATGGACCAGTTCTACGACCTGGAGGGGCTGGCGCTCGGGCTGGTCGGCGTGGGTTCCGACGACGAACGCGCGCTCTCGCTGCTGACGTCGGCGTCCGTCGTCCGCACCCGCTACGCGTTCCGCGCCGAGCCGTACTGGCAGGACCTGCTGGACGACGCACGGGCCGTCTGCCGCGACCGGATCACCGCCGCACGGCTGCGGGCAGCCGAGTCGACGGGCGAGCGGATGTCGTTGGCACAGGCCATTTCCTACGCCCTGACCGCGCAACCGCTCGCCGAATCCGACGACGTGATCTCCGCGCGCGAACGGCACGTGGCGACGCTGGTGGCGGAGGGGCTGACGAACCGGCAGATCGGGCAACGGCTCGGAATCTCACCGCACACCGTTGCCCGACACGTCACGCACGCTCGTTCGAAACTCGGACTGCGCTCACGGGCTCAGCTCGCCGTGTGGGCGGGCCGCCACACCTCTTAGACCTCGGCCTCGAGCATGTCCGCCGTGACCGCGGACTCGGTGTCCGGCAGTCCCAGGTCCTTGGCCCGCTTGTCCGCCATGGCCAGCAGACGCCTTATACGGCCTGCCACCGCGTCCTTGGTCATCTGCGGGTCGGACAGCTGGCCCAGCTCCTCCAGCGACGCCTGACGGTGCGCGAGCCGAAGCTGCCCGGCGGCGGCCAGGTGGTCCGGCGCCTCCGATCCGAGGATCTCAAGCGCCCGTGCGACCCGTGCGGCCGCCGCGACGGCCGCGCGGGCCGAGCGGCGCAGGTTCGCGTCGTCGAAGTTCGCCAGCCTGTTCGCGGTGGCGCGGACCTCGCGCCGCATCCGGCGCTCTTCCCACGCCATGACGCTGTCGTGCGCGCCCAGCTTGGTCAGCATCGCCCCGATGGCGTCGCCATCCCTTATCACCACGCGCTCGGCCCCGCGGACCTCGCGCGACTTGGACGAGATGCCCATCCGGCGGGCCGCGCCGACCAGTGCCAGCGCCGCCTCGGGACCGGGGCAGGTGATCTCCAGCGACGAACTGCGACCGGGTTCGGTCAGCGAGCCGTGCGCCAGGAAGGCACCGCGCCACGCGGCTTCGGCGTCGCACACGCCACCGGACACGACGGGCGCGGGCAGGCCGCGCACCGGGCGGCCCCGCGGGTCGAGCAGACCGGTCTGGCGGGCCAGCCCCTCGCCGTCCTTGACCACGCGGACGACGTACCGGGTGCCCTTGCGCAGGCCGTTGGACTGGATCGTGAAGACCTCGGCGTGGTGGCCGTAGAGCGCCTGGATCTCCTTGAGCAGCCTGCGGGCCGCGGAACCCAGGTCGAGCTCGGCCTCGACGACGACCCTGCCGGACACGATGTGCAAGCCTCCGGCGAACCTGAGCAGGGAGGACACCTCCGCGCGGCGGCAACAGGTCTTGGATACCGCGAGCCTGCTCAGCTCGTCCTTGACCGCCGACGTCATCGCCACGGGCTTGTCCCTCCCACTCCGGTCTCCTCGACCACTTGCCTCAGGCAACCGGCCAGTGCCTCCGGATCATGCCGCTCAGCGGCGTCCGGTGCGGCGATCTTGGCCAGATGCGTACGCGCACCCAGTGCCGAGGCGGCGCGCGTCAGCCGGTCCGGGGTGGGGACCGAGTCGACGTCCGCGATCACCGCGTCCACCTTCAGCTCGGGTGCGTGTTCGCAGACTACGTCCAAATGCCGCTCCGGAGAGAAACCAGCGGTTTCACCCGGTTGGGGGACGAGATTGAGCACAAGAACCTTCTTGGCCCGCGTGTGCACCAGCGCGTCGAGCAGTTCGGGCACCAGCAGATGCGGCAACACGCTGGTGAACCACGATCCGGGGCCGAGTACCACGACATCGGCGTCAAGTACAGCCTGTACTGCTTCCGGACAGCCTGCAGGTCGCCCGTTCGGGGCAGTCAGCCGGATGCGCTGCACCAGCCCGGGCGTGGTCGCGATGGCGACCTGCCCCCGGATGCGCCGCACGTCGGTCGGGTCCTCGTCGAGGCCCATGACGTCCGCCTCGATGTCGAGCGGATCGTTCGACATCGGCAGCACCCTGCCCTGGACGCCGAGCAGCCGGCTCGTGAGGTCGAGCACCGCCACGGGGTCGCCGAGCTGCTCGAGCAGCCCGGCGATCACCAGGTTCCCGACCGCGTGGCCGGCAAGGGCCCCCGTGCCACCGAAACGGTGCTTGAACAGGGACGTCCACAGCCTGCTGGCCTCGTCCTGTCCCGCCAGCGCCGCCATGGCCTTGCGCAGGTCACCGGGCGGCAGCAGGTCTTCAAGCTCCCGCCGCAGCCGCCCCGACGAGCCCCCGTCGTCCGCGACGGTCACCACGGCCGTCACGTCGTCGGTGACCCGTCTGAGCGCGGTCAGCGTCGCGTGCAACCCGTGTCCGCCACCCAAAGCAACAGCTTTCAACTTCGTCACTCACGTCCCAGATCCCTGTGCACGACCTTCACGGCCATGCCGTCCTCGCTAGCCAGCCGCGCGGCCAGCTCTTCGCTCAGGGCCACACTGCGGTGCTTACCGCCGGTGCACCCGATCGCGAGCGTCAGGTAGCGCTTGCCCTCACGCCGATAACCGGCACCGATGAGCCTCAGCAGCTCGTGGTACCGATCAAGGAACTCGTCAGCGCCCTCCTGGGACAGCACGTAGTTGCGCACCTCACCATCCAGACCCGTCTGCTCGCGCAGTTCCGGGATCCAGAACGGGTTGGGCAGGAAGCGCACGTCCATGACGAGATCGGCGTCCATCGGCAGCCCGTACTTGTATCCGAAGCTCAGCACCGTGACCCGCGTGCGGGTCGCTGCCTCGGTGCCGAACGTGTCCTCGATCTTGGCCCGCAGCTGGTGGATGCTCAGCGCGGACGTGTCCAGCACCAGGTCGGCTTCCTGCTTGAGCGGCGTCAGCAGGATCCGCTCGGCCTCGATGCCGTCCTGCAGCCGCCCGTCCCCCTGCATCGGGTGACCGCGGCGCACCGCCTCGAAGCGGCGGATCAACACGTCGTCGGTGGCTTCGAGGAAGAGCACGCGCGGCTTGTACCCACGCGCGTCCAGGTCCTTGATGATGGCGGCCAGGTCCTCGGTGAACGCGCGGCTCCGCACGTCCATGACGACCGCGACCCTCGTGATCGCCCCACGCGCCTGAGCGCCGAGCTCGACCATGGTGGCGATGAGTTCCGGCGGCAGGTTGTCCACGACGAACCAGCCGAGATCCTCCAGGCACTTGGCCGCGGTGCTGCGGCCCGCACCGGACAGCCCGGTCACCACGGCGACTTCGATGCCGGACTTCTCCGCGTTCACGACTACGACTCCGTTACCTGTTCATGAGCGCCACTGGGCGCTCTCGTTTGGGCAAGCTGTGTGCTGGGCTGCGCTCCTGTCGCGGCACGCCCGGCATGCAGTCTCCCCTGGAACGGCCCTCACGCGCGGCAGGTTCGACGGTCGACACGGCCGCGCCGTGGCCGCGGTCACGATCCTCGCCCGGTTCACGGGACGCCCGCAGGACGGAAGTGACCACTGCGGCTGGTGAGAAGGATGAGAGGCGTCACCCCGCGACCGGATGGCTCGACTGGAACGCCAGCCGCGCGTCAGCGCCCGACGCGATCCGGTCCAGCTCGTCGTCCAGCGCCATGAACACCTCCCACGCCTGCTGGCCCGCGGCCTCCGCGAGGCGCCCGGTGACCAGTTGCTCCAGGTCCGGGACGCGCTTGGCCTTCCACACCTTGTCCGCGAGGCTGACCAGCAGGTCCTCCAGCCCCACGCCGTCCGCGGTCCACGACCCGTGCGTTCGCGCGAAGCGGGCCAGCCGTTCCTCGACCCCGCGAGCACGCAGCAGCTCATAGCCCGCCGGCTCGTGAGCCGAGCCCGGACCCGACAACTCGTTGGGGTGCAACACCTTCCCGATGTCGTGCGTGGCCGCGCCGAACAACACCGCGGCCCGGTCGACCGCCACCGACGGGTGGTGCCGCTCGACCCACGCGACGAGTTCGCAGGCCACGTCGTGCACGGCCCGCAGGTGCGCCACCAGGCGAGGTGACGCCCGCAGGTCGGACAGCAGCGTCTCCGCGGCGGACGGGAGCGGGCGCAGTGCCACGGCCTCGGTCATGGCGCGGCGGGCCGGCGACTCGGCTTTCGCTGACACCGCGCTCTCCGCAGCCGTCGCACTTCTCGCGGGCGGCGACTCCGCGCTCGCCGACGGCGAGCCTTCCGCAGACGCCGCGCGCCCAGTTCGCGGCGAACCGACAGCGCTTGGCGAACCGGCAGCGCTCGGCGGACCGGCAGAGCTCGGCGGACCGGCAGAGCTCGGCGGGCCAGCAGCGCGCGACGAACCGGCAGCGCTCGGCGGGCCGACAGCGCTCGGCGGACCAGCAGCACTCGGCGGACCCTCTTCCGCGGCCGGCGAGCCGTCCATCAGCGGCGTGGTCGCGGGCGAGCCCAAGGCGGGCGACCCGTGACCGTCGTCCACCGCCGACGTGGTGCCCGCGACTCCGGCGGCCTCCGCCTCCACGCGACGGCCCGGTTCCGAAGCCATCAGGACTTGCCGCCCGCCGAAGCCAGAGTGGCCACCACGGCCTCGGCGGTGCGGCGCCCCACCCCGGGAACGTCGCTGATCTCGTCCACTGTGGCCTGTCGCAGCTTCCGCACCGAGCCGAAGTGCTTGAGCAGCGCGGCTTTGCGCGTCTCGCCGAGGCCGGGCACCTCGTCCAGTTCGGAGGTGGTCATGCGCTTCGAGCGCTTCTGGCGGTGGTAGGCGATGGCGAAGCGGTGAGCCTCGTCGCGGACTCGTTGCAGCAGGTACAGGCCGTCGCTGCTGCGCGGGAGGATCACCGGGTCGGGTTCGCCGGGGACCCAGACCTCTTCGAGGCGCTTGGCCAGGCCCACCACGGCCACGTCGGTGATGCCCAGTTCGGTGAGGACGTCGGAGGCCGCGGCGGCCTGGGGACCCGCGCCGTCGACCACCAGGAGGTTGGGCGGGTAGGCGAACTTGCGGGGCTTGCCGGTGTCCGGGTCGATGCCTGGGTTCGGGCCGCCGGACGCCGTTTCGCGCAGCATCGCCTGGAAGCGGCGGCGGACCACCTCGGCGATGGAGGCCACGTCGCCTTCCGTTGCCGCTTCACGGAGGGCGAAGCGGCGGTATTCGGCCTTGCGGGCCAGACCGTCCTCGAAGACCACCAGGGAGGCCACCACGTCGGTGCCCTGGACGTGGCTGATGTCGATGCACTCGATGCGCAGCGGCGCGGTGTCGAGGGCCAGGGCGTCCTGGATCTCCTGCAGGGCCGCGGAGCGGGCGGTCAGGTCGCCGGCCCGGCGGAGTTTGTGCTGTGCGAAGGCTTCGGAGGCGTTGCGGGCCACCGTTTCCATCAGGGCGCGCTTGTCGCCTCGTTGCGGGACGCGCAGGGCCACGCGCGAGCCCCGTTGTTCGGACAGCAGGTCTTCCAGAGCCGGGGCGTCGTCCGGCAGCACCGGCACGAGGACCTCGCGCGGGGTGTTCTCCGTGTTGTCGCCGTAGAACTGCATGATGAACTGGTCGACCAGGGCCGCGTCGTCGATGGCCTCGACCTTGTCCAGCACCCAGCCCCGCTGGCCGCGCACCCGGCCGCCGCGCACGTGGAAGACCTGGACCGAGACCTCCAGCTCGTCCTGCGCGAACGCCATCACGTCGGCGTCCGTGCCGTCGCCGAGCACGACGGCCTGCTTCTCCATCGCGCGGCGCAACGCTCCCAGGTCGTCACGCAGGCGTGCGGCGCGTTCGAACTCCAGCTCTTCCGACGCCTGCAGCATCTCGCGTTCGAGGCGGCGGACCATGTTGTCCGTCTTGCCCGCCAGGAAGTCGCAGAAGTCGAGGACGATGTCGCGGTGCTCGTCCGCCGACACCTTGCCCACGCACGGCGCCGAACACTTGTCGATGTACCCGAGCAGGCACGGGCGGCCCATCTGGTTGTGCCGCTTGAAAACGCCCGCCGAGCACGTGCGCGCCGGGAACACGCGCAGCAGCAGGTCGAGCGTCTCGCGGATGGCCCAGGCGTGTGCGAACGGGCCGAAGTAGCGCACGCCCTTCTTGCGCGGGCCGCGGTACACGTGCAGCCGCGGGTAGTCCTCGTGCAACGTGACGGCCAGCACCGGGTACGACTTGTCGTCGCGGTACCGGACGTTGAAGCGCGGGTCGAACTCCTTGATCCAGTTGTACTCGAGCTGCAGCGCCTCGACCTCGGTGGCGACCACCGTCCACTCGACGGAGGCCGCCGTCGTCACCATCTGGCGGGTGCGCGGGTGCAGCCCGGCCAGATCCGCGAAGTAGGAGTTCAGCCTGCTGCGCAAGCTCTTCGCCTTGCCGACGTACACGACCCGGCCACCGGCGTCGCGGAACTTGTAGACGCCGGGAGCCTCAGGAATCGTGCCCACGGCGGGGCGATACGTCGAGGGATCTGCCACGCCGTCAAGACTATCGACGTGGTCTGACAAAAACAGAAAGGGTCAGGTCAGGACCACCTGGTCGCCGTCGACCTTCACCGCGACCGCCCGCAGGCCGGACGTCGCGGGCCCCTTCTTCACCGAGCCGTCGGAAGCACCGAACTGGCTGCCGTGCGAAGGGCACGTGATGGTGCCACCGGCGGGTTCCGCGACCACGGAACCCTGATGCGGGCACGAGGCGTCGTACGCCTTGACCTCGGTGGCGGAGATGCGCGCGACGACGATCTTGCGACCGCCGGGGGCGTCGACGACGGCGCCGCCGCCCTCGGGCACGTCGGCCAGCGCGACCAGGGCCGTACCGGCGGAACCGGCGGCTCCCGAAGTGGGTTCCGACCCTCCGGCGGACGTGGGAGACGAGCCCGTGGAAGTACCCGTTGAACTGCAGGCGGTCACGAGTCCGCTGGGCACCGCGAGGGCAACCGCGATTCCGCAGAGCGCCGCCCGCCTGCTGACCAGGCTTTCGGTGTTCACGACCGATCCTCCGTGGTGGTGGGTGTTCGGGGTCACACCACAGCATTACGCGGAACGGTCAGTGAGAGTTCATTCAGACGCCCAATGCACAGCAAATGCACAGGTCTCAGGAGAGCACCAATTCATCGCCGGAACGGGCGATCGCAACCTCGGTCAGTCCCGAAGTCGCAGGTCCTTTGCGGACTGCGCCGCTCAAAGGGTCGAAAGCGCTCCCGTGCAACGGGCAGGTGATGACTCCGCCCGCGGGAGGATTGACCAGGGAACCGACATGGGGACACGCGGGATTGAACGCGCGGAATTCACCCGGTCGGGGTTGCACGACCAACAGCTGGGCGTTGCCGGGCATGTCCACCAGCAGGCCACTGCCCTCGGGCACCGAGGAGACCGCGACGACCCGGTCCCCGGGCCGGGCGGTTCCGGCACCACCCGTCTTGCGAGGAGCGGGCTCGCCACAGGCGCTCAGAGCGGCGGCGAGCCCACACAACAACACTGATCGACGATCCACGAGCACCGATTATCGGCGGTGGTCCTCCGCGGTGGCCTGCCGGGCCAGTGCCAGCACGGCGGTGAACGGTGGGAACCAGTGCCGCGAGTGCGACGGCGGGTTCGCCCAGCGCAGCGATCCGTACCTGGTCATCGTGGGTGGGAGCGCGATCCGGTGCGGCGAGCGCACGAACTGCACTTCCGGCGGCGCCTTGAGGTGCGTGGGCAGCAACGCCACCAGCTCCGCGAGGAAGATCCAGTGCTCGCGGGGGCCGGGTATGACCGTGACCGGTCCGGCGAGCATGCGCGACTTCAGGTCGGCCAGCACTCGTGACCCGATCCGCGCCGGCATCGCCAGAGCGGTCGTGGCGGGGCCTAGTGGGAGGAACACACCCTGCTCGGTGACGGTCACCTGCCAGCCGAGCAACCGGTAGCCGGCGACGGCCTCCCCGATCGCGCGTGCGTGTCCCCTGTTCTGTGGGATACCGGCACTACCCGTACCGGTTTCCGCGGTCGTGAGGCTCATCGGCGGTTGTCCTCCCCGTTGGGTGGGTCAGGCACTGGCCACGCCACGGGGATCGACCCGCGGCCTGACGTTGTGCAGGGTGCTTCTCACTTCCCGCCAACACCACTCGTCCGCTGCATGAGCCTCATGCAGCGGACGTATGAAGCTCATCCGCCGCACGGCGGCACCAGGACTGCGACACGCGAATCCATTACGTCTTATGCATGAGATGGATGGACTGACGATCACACGTCCGTACACTGGGAAAACGCTCAGTGACGGGGGCGAGGCCGATGGATGCAGCGAGACCCAAATCCAGACGCGCTTGCCCGTGTGGGGCGTTCATCGCCGCCGACAACTCCGATCGGCTGTGTCACCGGTGCCGCCGCAACGCTCGTGCGGACGTGCACGGACCACCTGAGGTCCCCAACGACTTCTGGGACCACCCCGCGATCGCGGCGGCGTGCATCGACCGCGACATGGGCGCGCTGATCTCCGCGTACCGGCATCACCCCCAGCACCTGAGCAGGGTCACGCAGGACCGCATGGCGGCGTGGCTCGGCATCAGCCAGGCGCAGCTCTCGCGTTACGAGTCGGGCGAGAACCAGATCGACCGCCTCGACCGGCTGCGCCATTTCGCGGTGGTGCTCGGTGTTCCGGGCGAACGACTGTGGTTCGACCGAGTCGTCATCCCAGCTCAGGTGGGCACCCCCATCACGGGCCCGCCAGACGTGCTCGCCGCCCCGTGGGAGGCGACGAGCATTGCCCGTTCGGTCGAGGAGACGGCGAGGAGCGACTTGGCGATCAGCAGACGAGCGGCGCTCACCGGAGCCGCCGCGGTGACGGTGGGGTCAGCACTGGTCGAACCGCTGCAGCGGTGGTTGCACCCCCTGCAGAACCTGTCGAAGTGGTCGTCGCACTCGGCGATCAGCGAGGAGGAGCTCTTCGCGTTGCAACGCGTGGCCGACGGCCTGCGCGGCTGGGGAGGCCGCGGCGGCTACGGACTGGCCCGCAAGGCGGTGCTGGGGCAGCTCGACGAGCTGGCCGAACGCCTGGGCAGGGCACCGTCCGGCCCGACGACGGAACGCGCGTTCTTCATCGGCGCCGAACTGTCGAAGGTGGCCGCGAGCATGTCGTTCGACGCGGGCCTGCACAACGCGGCCCAGCGCTACTACGTGCTGGCCGTCCGCATGGCCAAGGCCGGCCACAACGACGGCTTCGCGGCCCTGTGCCTGGCCGCCATGGCGAGGCAGATGTTCGACCTGGGCCGCCCGGAGGACGGCTTGGAGCTGGTCCAACTGGGCCAGTACGGCACCCGTCGAACAGGCACGCCGACTCTCAAGGCCCTCCTGCTCACCCGCGAGGCCTGGGCCTACGCCCAGATGGGCAAGACCAGGGAGTTCCACCAGGCCGTGGGCATGGCGCAGGACAGCTTCGCCCAGCGCGACGCCGACGGCGAGCCGCGCTACCTGCACAGCTTCGACGAGGCCGAGCTGGAGGGCGTCATCGGCGCCCGCTGCCGCGACCTCGCCATGCACGACCCGTCCCAGGCCGTGTTCGCCGAACAACACATCCGGCGGGCCCTGGCACTGCGGGACCCGTCGAAGGTGCGCAACCGCGCCTTCGACGTGATCGGACTGGCGCGCACCAAAATGGTCGCGGGAGACCCGGAGGCAGCGTGCGGGTTGATCAACGAGGTCCTGCCGACAGCGGCGAAGCTCTCCTCGGGCAGAGTCCTGCGCAAGCTGGAGGACTTCGCCAAGGAAGCGGCACGGCACCGCCACATCCCCGCCGTGCAGGACACCAGGGACGCGATCAGAGCGATCCGGACCGCTTGATGCGCGTAGGCATCACCGGCCACAGCAACCTGGTCCCCGAGTGCGTCCCCGCCGTTCAGGCCGCCATCACGGAGGCCCTGACCCGGCTGGGCACGGACCTGGTGGGCGTGACCTGCCTGGCACCGGGCGCCGACCAGGTGTTCGCCCGCGCCGTCCTGGCGCTCGGAGGCCAGGTGGAGGTCGTCCTGCCGGCCCTGGACTACCGCGACCGCCTCAAGCCGCACCAGGTGGCCGACTACGACGAACTGCGCGCCGCCGCCACGGTGGTCAGCGTCCTGCCGCACATGTCGAGCGGGCGGCTGGCCTACGTGGCGGCCAACGAGCGCATGCTCGCGTCGGTCGAGGTGCTCGTGGCCGTGTGGGACGGCGTGCCGGCCCAGGGGAAGGGCGGGACGGCGGACGTGGTGGAGCAGGCGCGGGCGTCCGGGGTGCCGATCGAGGTCGTGTGGCCGGACGAGGCCCGCCGGAAGTCCTGACGAGCCGAGACGTTGTGAGGCGCAACGCTAGGCCGAGTGAGGGAAGTTCGTCGGCAACCGGACCAACTCCCCCCACAGGCCTAGCCGCGCCCACCAAGCTTGATCACGATTTCGGGGCATGGCAGCCGATCCGTTCGCCCGCCTGGCCGACCGCCAGCAGTCCCTGCGAACAGCCTTACGAGCCCTGAAAGCCGCAGGCCCCGGCAGCCCCGACTTCCACACCCTCCTCACCACCACGAACGCCGAGGTCGACGCCGTGATGGCGGCCCGCAAGGACGTGGAGGCGGCCAGGCTGACCGTCCCGAACCGGGCGATCGCCGCCGGCACCACGGCGGCGGCCCTGATCGTCGCCGTGGGCTGGTTCGACGCCTGGTCGCTGCTGTCGCTCCTGCTGGCGGTGGCGACGGCCGCGGCGGTGCTGGTGGACCCCGTCGGCCGCACCATCTGGGAACCGCGGGCCAGGACCGCGGCGATCAGCGCGGCGCTGGCGGCCACTCTGCTGACCCCGCTGGTCAGCGGCTGGGCGGCACTCGTCACGGCAGCGGGCATCGCCTGGTGGGCCTGGAGGACGCTCAGATGAACATCGACCCGGTCAAGGCACTGGACGACAAGATCGAGCGCCTCAAGAAGGAGCTGAAGTCCCTCGAGACCCGCATCGACCACGCCCAGACCGAGGCGGCGCACACCCAGCTGAGCCAGACGAACCAGCTCAAGGACAACACCCGCAAGCTCACGAAGACCAACGACCGCGTCACCGAACTGGCGGAGAGCGTCCACCGGCTCGAACGCCTCCTGGTGGCGCTCAACAGGAAAGTCCGGGCGGGCGAGACCCAGAAGGCCGACTTCGACGACTGGCCGGAGGTGGCCGAGTCGCTCATCACCCAGATCCTGGCCGGCCAGGAAGCCTACGCGCGCAGGACTTTCACGCCGCAGGAAGCCAAGGACACCCGCAAGGCCATCGCCGAGTACGACCGCAAAGCGCTGGAGGCGATCGACGCGGCCGAGGCTCTGACGCATCTCCCGCCGACAGCGGAAGCGTTGTGGCGCAAGAACTACAAGCAGTGGCGGGCCGTCACGACCCAGGAACGCCCCGAGGCACCGGACGACGACACGTACGCCAAGGACACCGTTGCCAAGTCGGCCGGCAACGAGGCCATCGCGCGGACGAGACGGCTCATCCGCACCCGCATCGAGGACGCGGTCGCGCGTGATCTGCTGTTCCCGGCGTGGTTCGAGAACGTGCTCGGACCCGCCGCGCCTCCCGGCAGGGCGGACGATTGGCTTTACACCGCAACGGATGTCGTGTTGTACCGGCTGCTGCACGGCGTCACGAGTCCCGCGGACGCGCTGGGTCCGGCGCCCTCCGAAGAAGGGCACCGCAAAACCCTGCACGACCGCCTGACCGGCGAGTGCGCGGACTACCGGAAACCGTGAGAAAGCCCGGGCAGGGCGCCTCTGCCCGGGTGCTCAACTCACGCCAGCTCCAGGCTGAACCGCTGCTGCTCAGCGTCCACCGCGAGCACCTTCACCTGCACCGAGGCACCGACCTCGGCCTGCTGGCCGTGCAGGAGCCCGTGTGCACCGGCGGGGTGCTCGATGAACGAACCGAAGGGAACGGTCGAGACGACCTTCCCCGAGAAGACATCACCAACGTTGGGAAGCATTGCGCATCACCTCCTCTCCCAAGCGCACGTATCCCGTACTACGGATAGGCGCGGGGATGGAGGGGCCCTGATCAAGTCAGGGCCGGGCAACCGTTCCGCTCACGGCACAAGGCCGACCCGGCAGTCATACCGGCAACCCTAACCAGCACAGGCCGTTGTCCGCAATGGAATCTAGACTCCTTCACATGCTGGAGACGTCCGCACGACTGCTGAAGCTCCTGTCCCTGTTGCAGGTGCGGCGTGACTGGACGGGCCCGGAACTGGCCGGGCGGCTCAGCGTCGACGTGCGCACGATTCGCCGGGACGTGGACAAGTTGCGCAGCCTCGGTTATCCCGTCACCTCCCTGCCCGGCGCGGCCGGCGGCTACCAGCTCGGGGCGGGAGCGGAACTCCCTCCCCTGCTGCTCGACGACGACGAGGCGGTCGCCGTCGCGGTCGGACTCAGAACGGCGGCGAACGGCTCGGTCGCGGGCATCGAGGAGACGTCGGTCCGCGCTCTCACGAAGCTGGAACAGGTGCTGCCCACGAGGTTGCGCAGGCGGGTGCAGGCGCTTCAGGCGCACACCACTCCCCTGACCGCGGCGGGCCCGACCGTCGACGCGGAGACGCTCACGATCATCGCCGCCGCCTGCCGCGACCACCAGCAGCTGCGGTTCACCTACGCCTCAACGCAAGGCGATCCCTCGAAGCGGTTGATCGAACCACAGGGACTCGTGCACACCGGCCGCCGGTGGTACCTGGTCGCGTGGGACGTGTCCAAAGAGGACTGGCGAACGTTCCGGGTGGACCGCATCACCGAGGAACCCGCGCTCGCCGCGCGCTTCTCGCCCCGCACGCCACCGGCCGAGTCGCTGGGCGACTTCGTGTCCCGCCAGGTCGCTTCCAGCGTCTACACCTACCAGGCGGTGCTCACGATCCACGCACCACTGCAGACCGTCGCGGAACGCACCACGCCGATGTCCGCGGCGCTGGAACCGATCGACGAGAACTCGTGCCTGATGCGCACGGGCGCCGACGCGCTCGAACGGATCGTGTTCCACCTGCTGTTCCTCGGCTTCGAGTTCGACGTGCACGAACCGGTGGAACTCAGGAACTACATCGAGATCCTCATCGGCCGGATGCAGAACGCGGTTAGGGTGCAGGGGTGACAGCGACAGTGGACTTCGCGACCGCCGCGGACCCGTTCAGACGGGAGCTTCTCGCGCACTGCTACCGGATGCTCGGCTCGCTGCACGACGCCGAGGACCTGGTGCAGGAGACGTACCTGCGCGCGTGGAAGGCGTACGGCAAGTTCGAGGGCCGCTCGTCGATGCGCACCTGGCTGTACCGCATCGCGACGAACGTCTGCCTCACCGCGCTCGACGGCCGGACGAGACGCCCGCTGCCGTTCGGGCTCGGCACCCAGGGCGCCACGGAGACCGACCCGCTCACCCAGGACCACGAGATCCCGTGGCTGGAGCCGTTCCCGACCGATCCGGCCGCGATCGTCACCGAACGCGAGTCCACCAGGCTGGCGTTCGTCGCGGCCCTGCAACACCTGCCTCCGAGGCAACGCGCGGTGCTGATCCTGCGCGACGTGCTGAGGCTCAGCGCCGCCGAGACCGCCGACGAGCTGGACATGACCGTGGCGGCCGTGAACAGCGCTCTGCAACGGGCGCACGCGCAGCTCAAGGACCTCAGCGAGGACGAGGTCGTCGAGCCCGCGGACGCGAAGCAGCTGCTCGACCGATGGGTGAAAGCCTTCGAGGCCAAGGACATCCCGGCGATCATCGGCATGTTCGCCGAGGACGTCATCTGGGAGATGCCGCCGTACCCGCAGTTCTACCGAGGCCCGGACATGGTCGCGTGGCACCTCACGAACCAGTGCCCGTCGGTCCCGCACGGCGCCAGGATGATCGCCACCGAAGCGAACGGCCAGCCGGCGTTCGGGCTCTACCTGCGCGCGGAGGACGGCGTGTTCCGGCCGTTCAACCTCCAGGTGGTGGAGGCATCCGACCGGATCACGCGCGTCTCGTCGTTCTTCGACCTCAGTCTGTTCCCGAAGTTCGGGCTGCCTTCGACCGCATGAACTCGGAACGGTCGAGCGGCCGGTTCACGATCCGCATGTCGCCGATCCAGCCGTGCAACGACTTCTCGACGACCTTGTCGTAGGCGTAGGCGCCGACGAGCCACGGGTCACCGGCGGTCGAGATGCCACGGGCGGGCGTGGACGGGTTGCGCAGCAACGGAGATCCGTCGACGTACATCGTGGTGTGCACGCCGTCGTTGACCACGGCGACGTGCCACCACGTCTCGTAGTCCATCTCGTGGCCCCAGTTCGTGGAGATGCCCGGCAGGTTGCGCGGGAACACCGCCCACTGGAGCGACCCGCCGCCGGCGACGTTCAGCGTGGCGATCGGCTCACTCGGGTCGTCCCCTGACTTGCCGGCCGCCGAACCGGGCGCGAGCTTGGTGAACAGGCCGCACCACGGGTGGTCGAAGCCCGCCGGAAGCTTGAGGAACAGCTCGATCGTGTACCCGCGTTCGAACGTCTCGCGGTTGACCGGTGCGGAATCCACAGTGGACAGGTAGCCGGTCTTCCCGAAGTACAGCGAACGGTGTGACGGCGCGAACCGGTGATGCTCGTCCGAGGCCGTCAGCGGACCGGTCTGCCGCAGGTCGTTCCCGTTGCCCGACAGGTCCTTGAGCCCTTCGCCGAGCCGCCAGTACGCGACGGTGCCGCGCACCAGCACGTCCTTGACCGGCTGCGCGGGAGGCAACACCGGCGGGTCGAAGCGGGCGAACCGCTGCTCGAAGTCGATCGGCACGCTGAACCGGTCTGCCGGGCCAGTCAGCTCGGTCTCCTTGCGTTCCAACGGGTTGAGCGAGCGCTTGCCGAGCAGCCACGGCGACAACGTGCGGACGTCGACCACCCGGCGGTCCAGATCGAAGTGGTAGAGCCGGATCATCGCGCCGCCGCCGTAGTAGCGGTCCTGGTAGTTCGTGATGTGCACGTGCACGTCGTTGCCGGCGGTGTTGCGCAACGTCGCCCGTGCCGGCGGCCAGAAGTGCCCGTTCAGCGTCAGGAAGATCTGGTCGTTGTCCTTGATCAGCTCGTCCCACAGCCTGCGGCCGTAGTCGGACATCACCGCCGCACCGTCACCGCCGTCGTGAACCAGCTCGTGCGTGGTGAGGATGACGGGAAGCTTGGCGTGCTGGGAAAGCACCGAACGCGCCCACTCGAACCCCTTGGCGGACATGCGCCAGTCCAACGCGAGCACCAGCCATTCCTTGCCACCCGCACGGAACACGTGAAACGAGTTGTAACCGTCGGCGCTCGCCCCGCGGAACGTCGGCGAGGCGCGGAACCGCTGCGGCCCGAACCGGTCGAGGTACGGCGTGCGGCCGCGCTGGTCGTCCAGCCGCGAGTCCGGCACGTCGTGGTTGCCCGCGAGCACGCTGTACCCGATCCGGCGGCGGTCGAGCACCTCGAACCGTTCGCTGATGTCGTCGATCTCGCTCGCACGCGCGTTCTCGACGAGGTCGCCGAGGTGGCTGATGAAGACGATGTTCTCGGACTTCCGGTGGTCGATCAGGTACTGCAGCGTGGCCTTCAACGGCGCGGAGTCACCGCGGTCGAGGTCGAACATGTACTGCGTGTCCGGGATCACGGCGAGCGTGAACCGCCGCGCCTCCGGGTCGGGACGGCCGTACCCGACAACGTTGTCAGCACTGGCGGAACCAGGCGTGACCAGGGCGGCAGCGGCGGCGGTCGCACCGGTGCCGAGCAGGAAGGAACGGCGGGACGCGGTCATGGCGCGGAGCGTAGGTGCGCTGGGCCAACGCCAGGCGAACGCCGGGAGAAACCTCTGGCACCGATCTGCGGCCTCGCCAAGCGCGTCCTGGGTCGGTGGCGGCGGCCCGAGTCGTTGACGAGCCGCGCCGCCGCCGTGGAGAACAGGTGCGTCGACACGGCAGGAACTTCTCGTGGCCGCCGGCCGACCCGGTTTCGAGCGAATCAGTTCGGCCGAAGCTTGCCCGTGAGAACGGCCAGCACGGTGTCGTCCGGAGTGATGCGTCCAGCGGCGGCTTCCGCACGGATGCCGGCGATGGTCGCCGCCGACGCGTAGCACACGTCGACGCCTTCGAGGTCCACGAGCATGGCTCGACAGTCGATCAGGTCCTGCCGGCCCACCGCGACGATAGCGCCCCCGGCGCGGGCGACAATGCCGGCCAGGTACGGATAGTACGGTCGACCGTCACCGAGCAGAATCGCCGTGGCCAGACCTTCCGGGTTTTCCACCCGGTCCGAATCGGACAGTTCACGCGCGCCTCTGGCCCAGGCGTGCGCCATGGGGGCGCAACTGCTCTGCTGCACCATCAGGTAGCGCGGCACACGGTCGACGCGTCCCGACTCCGAGTACTCGCGAACGGCCTTGTCAGCCGCGACCATGCCCATTCCGCTGCTGACTGCCTGCACCACCACGTCCGGAGTGGACTCCATCTGGTCAATCGCCTCCAGGTAGGCCAGCTTCAGGCCTTCCCTTCTGGCCCAGTTGAAGAACCCCCCTTCCAAGTGGACGCCTTCGGTACGGCCGAACTCCCGGGCCGCCGCCTTGGCCTGCGCGTAGGTGCCGTCGACGACCGAGAGACGGATCCGGGCATCCGGGGTGAAGCCTTGGTAGGCCAGGAACTCCCGCCCGCAGAAGAAGTGCGCCCGCATCGCGGGATCGCGTTGGACAGCGCGGGCCAGCGCGGTGGAACTGTTGCCGGTGCTGGATGCCACGAACTCCGTGACCCCCGACTGCCGCAGCACGGCGAGCACCACGGAAGCCAGGCGATCCTTGGTGCTCCCGGTCGGTTGTACGGACTCGTCCTTGATCCACAGGTGTGGAACACCGATCGCCGCGCCCAAGACGGGAGCGGGACGGCAAGGAGTGCTGACGCTCACCCCGTCATCGAGAACGTCGGCCGACCCGAGCGGGAGGTGCTCGAAGTAGGTCCGCTCAGGCGTCAGGCCAGCCGTCCTGGGTGCCAACCGCTCCGATCGGTATCTCGGCTCGAGCGCGCCCCCGCAGTGCGCACATCGGTGCTGCAGCGAAGGCTCTTCGACGGCGCCGCAGAGCAGACAGGCCATGACGTACTTCGCCGCCAGTGAAGGATCGCTCGAGGCGACTCGCGTGGAAGCGTTCGGAAGGCGCGTCACTTGGCCGCTTCGAACGTCGGGTCTTCGAGCTCCTCGATGTCGGACACCTGATTCCCAGCGACGTCCAGGACCGGGTGGTGGCGACGCGACACGCCGGTGGTGTCCCGCCGGACGTAGTGCCCGACCAGAGACCTTCGAAAACTCGACACCGACTCGTTGGGCAGCGACCCGTGGATCAGGTGACCCCCGAACAGCACGGCATCACCGGGGTCCACCTCGACCGGGATCGCGGACATCCCGTCGGGGACGCTCATGTGGATGTCGCTGTAGACCCTGCGGTCGCCCTCGAACGGGCTCTGCTGATCGGGCCGGTGCTCGACGTGCTGGCGGTGGGAACCGGGCACGGCGAGCAGGCAGCCGTTCTCCGTCCGCGCCGGGTCGATCGCGATCCACACCGCCAGGGTGTTGCCCGGCTCTACCCGGATGTACTGCTTGTCGCGGTGCAGCCCGAGGCCGACGCTTCCCGGGGGCTTGAAGTAGTACATGGACTGGATGCACGCGGGCGAGGCGCCGAGCAGCTCGTCGAGTGCCGAGGTCAGCTCCGGCGCGGAAAGCACGGACCAGATGTTCGGATGGGACAGGTGCGGCTTGAGACCGCGGGACTGACGGGTCCCGTGGTCGCTGAGGGCGTCGCGGGGCGGCTCCATCTCGTCGCGGATCGTCCGCACGACGTCCGCGGAGACCAGGTCGCGTACCACGGAGAAGCCCTGCTCCTCCAGTTCCCGCTTGACGGTTCGCACATCGATGGACCGGACGTCGTTCTCCATCAACAGATCCTTCCTCGTTTGGCGGCGGCCGTGTTCCGGACGGGGTTCTCCCCGATGTAGCGGTGATCGGCGGGCTCGTGCATCGGCTGGTAGCGCGGATCCGCGGACAACCGGATGCGGTCGGTTTGGTTGTCCAGGCTGCCGTGCACCATGTTCATCACGAAGAGCACGAGGTCGCCCTGGCGGTAGTTCGTCGTCAACCACCGGCCGCCGATGGCGTTGCGCAGCCGGAGGAAGTCGGTCGCCAGAGCTCCTGTCCACCGTTTCTCGTTGCTCGCGTACTTGTCCGCGTCGCGCCGGTTGACGCAGTACGAATCCACGTCTCGGCGCAGGTAGGTCTGCTGGAGCCGTTGGTGCCTGTGCGATCCCTCGAGCAACAACAGCCCGCCGAGTTCGATCGGGACGTCACCGAGCGGAGTCCACCCGGTGAGCAGCCTCGGAGTGCCCCGGCTGAAGTAGACGATGTCGGCGTGCGGGTACGTACCGATCCCCGGGGAGATCATCCGCATTCCGATGAAGTCCAGGGCGCGCACCGGCCCGTCCCACACCCGCTCCAGATACGCCGTCGTCCTGCCCTGCCTGAGGAACTTCCGGACGACCTCGTTGCCCTCCACGATCTCCCGCTTGGTGTCGAGGTCGACCGGCTTCCTGCAGGTGATCCTCATGGGAGCATCCGGGTCGGTGAACCCGCCTTCGGCGAGGAGCCGGGCGACCTCGGCTCGCACCGGCGTCACCTCTGCCGACGGCCAGAAGCCCGGCAGATAGACGTAGCCGTCCTCGGCCAGCCGATCCAGCACGCCCTCGGGGTGGTCGACGAGGTCCTCGGATCTGCGCAGCTCCCCGAAGGCGTCCTCGGACAGGTCCAGCAGGGCACCATTCGCCCTCGGTGCGATGACTTCCGGACTCACGCCATCCCTCCCTCACTTGTGGTAAGGCCAACGAGACGCTCGAATGCGCACAACAGGTCATCGACATCGCTCCCGGAGTGCGAAGCGGCGCCGTAGACCGCCTTCAGCACGCCCCGGCCTGTGCTGTCGAACCACACGTAGACCTTGAGTTCGAAGTGCCCCGGCGAGGCCACGATGTCGCCGTCCGCGGCGACCCGCGGCGAAGAACCACGCGAACGGGCGCTGAAGTCCAGGAAGTTGAACCGCAGCCGGAGGTCGTCACCTGCCGCCCCACCGGCCGAAGCCGCGTCACGCATCTCGGCGCGAGCCAATTCCATCGCGGCGGCGATCCTGGCCGGCTCGGCGTCTCCGCCCCGGAAGGAGAAGCGCAGCGCCACACCGTGCCGGAGTGGCCCGACGATCCGCTCGTGGGAGAGATCGTTGCGCAAGCTCAACGGTACCGCGATCGTGATCTCGTCACGGCGGAGTGCCTCGGCGGCAGCGGTCGCGTAGGCCGCCACCAGCACCCCGAACAACGTCGTCCGCCGGGACCTGGCGGCCGACGCGACCTCGTCGCGGTGGAACGCGGCCGGGCGGGAGCGGGTGGCGACCGCACCCGAGTCGACCTGCGTCGGCAGATCACCGGTCCGGGCCACCGGTCGTGGTGTCGTGCTCGCCCAGGCGCCGAAATCACCCGGTTTCGGCAGTTCTCCTTCGGTGCCCCCCTGGTGAAAGTGGACGAGTTCGTCGACGAGCAGATGGATGGACCACCCGTCGGAGATCACGTAGCTCATCGCCAGGAAGATCGTCGACCGGCCGCCGTGGTTCACCACGTGGACGCGCCACGGCGGCACCGCTCCCGGATCCGGCTCGAAGTCAGCACCCAGTCCGGCCACCACGCGGTCCACGTCAGGCAGCTCGTCGGCCGTCTCCACCGACACGGGGACCACGGCCCGCCGATGGATCCCGCACGCCAGGCCGTCACCCACGCGCCGGAACTCACAGCGAAGCAGCGGATGCCGGGCGACGACGCGTTCGACTGCGTGCTCCAGCCGCCCCGGGTCCAGCAGAATCGACAGGTGGAAGGCGACGATGTTGGTCTCCCGGTCGCCCGCGGTGCCGCTCAGCGGTTGGAAGTTCGCGGCCTGCTGGACGGTGACGGGGAGGAACCCGACCGGGACAGAACCATCCTCATCGGACAACGACGCCACCAGATCCGCCCGGTGCCTCAGGATGAGCTCGCGACGGTCCGGGGTGAGCGCACCCGGATCGGCGTCGTAGGCCAGACGGGAACCGTCCAGCCGCAACCGGACCCCTTCCGCGGCCAAGCTCCACAACAGATCGGTCGCGGTCACAGGAACCCCGTCTCCGTCCCAGCCGCCGCGGGCTCGTCGAGCACCGCCACGCGTTCGTCCAGCACCGCGGCCAGTTTCCGCAGCGGCTGGTCCTCGAGCACGTCCGCCGGGCCGATCCGGACCCCCAGGCGAGCCCGAACACGAGCCACCACCTGCGTGGCGCCCAGTGAATCCCCTCCCAAGTCGAGGAAGCGGTCCATCCGGCCCACGGGAGCGATCCCGAGCAGATCCGACCAGATGTCGGCGAGCACTTGCTCGGTGTCGCCCTCCGGTGCGACGAAGTCGTACGGCAGGTCGCCCCGGGAATGTTTCCGCTCGCTCCGTGCGGTGTCCATCGCCTCCAGGACGTGGCCGGCGACGAGCAGGTCGTCCGAACCGCTCACCTCCCTGCGAGGCGTGACGAGCACGTGCGGGGCAGCCAGGGCGAACGCGCGGCGGACCGCGGCCGTTCCGGTTGCCGAGGTGATGACCTCTTGGTGCGCCGGCGCGTCCTCTCGCGACCGGTCACGAGGAACGTGCGCATGCTCGCGAACGACTACGACCTTGCCGATGTGCTGACCCCTGGACATGTGGGTGAACGCGCCCGCGACGTCCTCAACGGCGAACTCGGTGACGGGGAGCGGCTTCAGCACCCCCCGACGCACCAGATCGGCCACCTTCTGCCAGCACGCGGCGAACGCCGCGCTCGCGGTGTCAGGGTTGTAGACGCTGAACGAGATCCCGTGCTCCAGCAGCCGCAGATCGACCATCGTGCCTGCGAGCACGTCCCGCTTACCGATCTCCACGAAGCGCCCGTACGGACGCAGGGTGCGCAGACCCGCGGCGATCCGGTCTCCCGCGAGGGAGTTGAGAACCACGTCGACGCCACCCGAGGCGATCACGTCGGCCTCGAAGTCCGGAGACCGGGAATCGACGACTGCCGTGACACCCATCGCCGCCAGCAACTCCCTCTTGCGGGGACTGCCGGCCGAAGCGATCACCTCCGCCCCGACGTGTGCGGCCACCTGCAGGGCGGCGAGCCCGACCCCGCCGGTCGCGGAGTGGATCAGAACCCGTTCTCCTCGCCGCAGCCTGCCGAGGTTGACCAGGGCGTCGTAGGCGGTGGCGAACGCGACCGGGATCGACGTGGCCTGGCTGAAAGAGGTGTCTGCAGGGATCGGAGCCGTGAGCGACGCCTTGACCACCGCGTACCGGGAGAAGCAGGACTCACCGAGCGCCATGACGGCGTCGCCGGGACGCACCGTGGTGACCGCGGAGCCGACGGCACTCACCACGCCCGCGCACTCGAGCCCGTAGCGGAAGTCCCCGCCCAGGTCGAGCATGCCGGTGGCGATCAGCACCTCCTTGAAGTTGAGGCCGGTGGTCACGACTTCGATCTCGACCTCGTCCGGTCGAGGAGCGGCACGCTCACTCGGGACGAACCGCAGCGTCGAGAGGTCACCCGCGGACTCGACCGCGAGCCGTTCGTTGGCCGGCCCAGCGAGCACGTCCGGGTCGAATCCCGGTGCCGCGCCATCGATCCGTCGCAAGGTGTAGCCCTCGAACTCGACCACAGGCTCGCCATCTTCGGTCAGGACCAGCACGTCGAGCCGGAGTACGCCGTCATCACCGACGCGGCGGACGGTCCGGCTCCGCACCAGCCCAGGCATCCCGCGGTGCACCCGGATGCGCTCGTACGACATGGGCAGGTGAACAGACTGTCCCAGCGACGCGACCAGTGCGCCCGCGGCGGTGTCGAGCAAGGCGGGATGCAGGCCGAACCGCTCGGTGTCCGCGCCGAACCGCTCGGCGAGCGCACACTCGGCATGAACCTCGTCGGCCCCGATGGCAGCGGTGCGCACCACGTTGTCCCACCGCGGCCCGAACGTCAGCATGTCCGACCTGGGTGCCGTGCCCTGTCGCCCAACGGCGTCCGGGGGGAACAAATCGGCCCCGCTCGTCGCATCAGGGTTGAACACGGCGATGCCCGCGTGGGCGTGCAGCGCCCACGACCGGCCGGGCAGACGGCTGTGCAGGGACACCTCACCTGCCCGCGCGTCGACGCGGATCTCCGTCTCGATCTCGGTGCCCTCCGGGACGACGACCGGCCTGAGCAGGTCCAGCCCGGTGATCTCGATGTGGTCGGCGCCCAGGTGGTCTGCCGCGGCGGCGCGCAGGTACTCCACGATCGCCGTGCCGGGCAGCAGGCCGTGCTCACCGACGCGGTGCTCGTCGACCACCCAGTCCGCGGCGCGGCTGAACCGCGTGCGGTACACGACGTGCTGCCCGATCCGTTCCCGATCGAGGAAGAGCGGATGGTCGAACGCCTCTGTGGCGTCACCCGCCGCCTTGACCGCCATACCGACGTCGCCCCACACGTCGAAGGACAACGCCTGCACCCGCCGCCCGCGCGCCGTGCGGAAACCGGCGTACGCGTCCAGAAACGCGTTGGCGCTGCAGTAGGCGGTCTGCCCGACACCGCCCAGCACTGAGGACATCGACGAGCACAGCACCATCCACCCGGTGTGCTCGTCGGCGGCGAACTCGTCGAGGACCAGCACCCCGTCCACCTTGGGCCCGAGGACGCGAGCCATCTCGTCGTGGTCCATCGCCTCGATCAGCCTGCCACCCGGAACACCCGCGCAGTGCACGATGCCGGTGAACGGGCCGTGGTCGGCGCGGACCCGTCGAATCGCCACGGCGTCGGTGACGTCGGCCTCGGCGACCACCACCTCCGCCCCTGCGGCCCGCAACAGACGCAGCGCCTGCTCGTGCTTCCGGTCCGGCGCTGACCGCTGCAGCAGGACGAGCGTCACGCCAGGCGTCGCGGCGGCCTCGTGCGCCAGGGCAAGCCCGATCCCGCCGAGCCCACCCGTGAGCAAGTACGTGCCGCCTGGCCGCCACATCGGCGCTTCGCCGGACGGATCGGCCGGTTCATGGCGCAGGACGTGCCGCACGCCGTCCAGGTACGCCACTTCGTTTCCGTCGGTCAGGTGCGCCAGCTCGTCTGCCGCCTGGGCGGCCTGATCCGTGCGGACCGTCGTCACACGGACGTTCGGGTACTCCTGGGGCAGGACTTTTCGCGGTCCGTCAAGGAGAGCCAGCTCCGGGCAGTGGTCCGGGCGTGTTCCGGTGACCACCACCACGTCGAGGCGTGCGGTGCCCGGCCGCTTGGCCAGCGCGCTGACGATCCGCAGCAACGGGAAAACCTCTGTGCGAAGCGTCTCCCGCACCGAGTCGGTGGTCGGGTCGTACACCCCCGTTCGTCCCGGTGTGTGCAGGACAACGGTGTCGACGGAGTCGGCGACGTGATCGAGATCGAGGTCGCCCGCCACGACCGGCACCACTTCGTGGTCCGCCGACAACGCCAGGAGAAGGTCGTCGTCGTGGGTGGGGACGAGCGCCAGGACGTGTCGGCGCCGGGGCGCCGCCGACAGCTGGGCCGCGGGTGCCGGAGCCCAGCTGGGCACGCGCAGCCACGTGCCCGCGCTCGGCGCCGGATCCGGCGTGGACTCCGGCCTCGGCGGGTGGAGCCAGTAGGAGGCGCCGTCGAACGGGTACCCGGGCAGCGCCGCACGGCTCCACGACCCGACCGGGAACCGCGGTGCCCAGTCGACGTGGGCGCCGTGCGTCCACAACAACGCCAACACCTCGGCCATCGACGCCGTGTCGCTGCGTCCCTGTACCCACGGCGTGACCGTGCGCACGCCCGCAGCGGCATCACGGAGGAATCCGGCGAGCGTCCGTCCCGGACCGACCTCCGCGACGACGACCGGTCCAAGGGTGTGCAGGGTTCGCGCGCCGAGTGCGAACCGCACCGGCGAGCGGGCGTGGTCCACCCAGTAGGCAGGGTCCGTCACACGGTCCGGATCGGCCCAGTCACCGGTCAGGTTGGAGACGAACCGCAGCGTGGGCCGGTGGAAGGCGACCTCGGCGAGCACGGCGCGGAACTCATCGAGCACGGGCTCGACGAGCGCCGAGTGGAAGGCGCGGTTGGTCTTCAGCCGGGAGACCACGACGCCTTCCGCGGCGAGGCTTGCGGCGCACCGCGCGATCTCCTCCGGCGGCCCCGCGATCACGCACTGCCCGGGCTTGTTGACCGCGGCGATGTCGACGCCCTCGGGCAGCAGCGGGCGGACGCGGTCCTCGTCGACGCCGACCGCCAGCATCGCGCCGGGGGCGGTCCGCTCCATCAGCGTTCCGCGCGCCGCGATCAGCTTGGCCGCGTCGTCCAGGCTGAACACGCCGGCCAGGCAAGCCGCCGCGTACTCGCCGACGCTGTGCCCGATCATCGCGACGGGCGTGATGCCGGAGTCCATCATGGAGCGGGCGAGCGCGTACTCGACGGCGAACAACGCGGGTTGTGTCCACTCGGTCCGGTCCACGGTTCGGAGGATGGGAGCGTCCGATTCGGCCCCGCCGTCCTCCGCGTGAATCACCTCCCGGATGTCACGGGGTAGCAGCGGCGCGAAGGCCGCCGCGCACCGGTCGAGCGCCGTGCGAAAGTTCACGTCGGTTCGGTAGAGCGTGCGGGTCATGCCGGCGAACTGGCTTCCCTGACCGGGGAAGGCGAACACGACGGGCAGCTCGGTCGCCGCCTCGCAGTCGCGGACCGCGTCCTCCACGTCCAGCGCGCGAAGACGTTCGGCTGCCTCCCGCACGTCCGAGGCCGCGATGCCGATCCTGTGACGCATCCGGGCCCGCCCCAGAGCGAGGGTGCCCGCCACGTCGGCGACCGCGTTCTGCGGCCGGCGCTCCAGGTGGTCCGCCAAGGCGGTGCGGAGCCGGTCGAGGTCCCGTGGAGTTCGGGCCGACAGCACCACGGGGACCGGCGCTGACTTGGCGTGCGCCGTGGCCCGGGCCGGTGGCTGTTCGAGGACCGCGTGCGCGTTGGTGCCCCCGATGCCGAATGAGCTGACGGCGGCGCGACGCACCCCGGTCCACCCGGACGGCGCCGTGGGGACGTAGAAGGGTGAGCCGGCGAAGGCGACCCGCGCGTTGGGTTCGCTGAAGTTGACCATGGGCGGGATGACGCCGTGGTGCACAACGAGAGCGGCCTTGATCAACCCCGCGATCCCCGCGGCCGCGCCGAGGTGGCCGATCTGCGCCTTGACCGCGCCGATCGCGCAGAACGGCCGGGCCACGTGCCCCACCCGGAACCCCTCGGTGAGCGCCGCGATCTCCAGCGGGTCGCCGAGCGATGTGCCGGTGCCGTGCGTCTCGACGTAGCCGATGGTGCGGGCGTCGACCTCGGCGACGTGCAGCGCCTGCGTGATGACACGGGCCTGCCCCTTCAGCCCCGGCGCGGAGTAGCTCATCTTGTCCCCGCCATCGTTGTTGATGGCGGAACCCTTGATGACCGCGATGACGTTGTCCCCGTCGGCCTGTGCCTCATCGAGTCGTTTGAGGGCTACGACGCCCGCTCCGTTGCCGAACACGGTGCCGTTGGCCCGAGCGTCGAACGGGCGGCAGTGCCCGTCCGCGGAGCTGATCGAGCCCTCTTCGTAGAAGTACCCGTTGACCTGCGGTGACAGGACGGCCACTCCGCCGGCGAGCGCGATGTCCGAGTCGCCGGACAGCAGGCTCTGGCAGGCGAGGTGGACGGCGACCAACGAGGTCGAGCAGGCCGTCTGGACGTTCAGACTGGGACCTTGCAGTCCCAGCTTGTAGGACACGCGCGTGGCCAGGAAGTCGCCGTAGTTGCCGATGTCGGCCTGCAGTCCTCGAACGGACCCGTCGAGGCTGTCCGCGGCGTTCAGCAGCGGTCCCACGTTGTTGCGCAGGTAGGTGTTGCGCGCCGCGCCCGCGAAGACCCCGATGTCTCCGGAGTGCCGGTGCGGGTCATACCCGGCGTTCTCCAGCGCTAGCCAGCAGAGTTCGAGGAACAGCCGGTGCTGCGGGTCCATCAGCTCAGCCTCACGGGGCGTGATCCCGAAGAACGCCGCGTCGAACCGGTCCGCCCCGTCGATCAGGCTGGTGGTGCGGATGTAGGAGGCGTTCGCCACGAACTCTTCGGGGACACCCGCCTGCCGCAGCTCGTCTTCGCTGAAGACAGTCAGCTGTTCCTTGCCCTCCTGGACACGCGCCCAGAACTCGTCCGGGTTGTTCGCGCCGGGAAACCGGCAGGACATGCCGATGATGGCGATGTCCGCGGACTCGGTTTCCACCGCTTCGGTCTCCGCTCGCTGGCTAGTCATGGGCGTTTCCTTCGGACTTGCGCGCCGCGCGCCTGCGGGCGGCGGATCTGGTCACGCGGGCCGGTCGGGTGCGCGGTGCGGAACCATCGGTGTGGGCGACGCCTGTCCCCTCGATGAACTCGGCGAAGCCACGCGCGGTGGGATGCTGGAACAGGTGGTGCATGGAGAAGTCGACACCGAACTGGCTGCGGAGCTGCAGGTACAGCGGGAGCAGCAGCAGGGAGCTGCCGCCCGCGTCGAAGAACGACACCGAGGGCGACCGAACGGGGTGCCCGAGCAGCTGCTCCCACACCCGCAGCACCTCGGCCTCCGTGCCGTCGGCGACCACGTCGACCGGTTGCGGCGCGGATGCCCCGGGGCGGGGCAGCGCCATCCCGTCGATCTTGCCGCTGGGCGTCGTCGGCAGGCAGTCGATCAGTTCGACGTGGGCCGGTACGGCGTACGAGGGCAGGCCTGACCGCAGCACCACGAGCAACTCGTCAGCGGTCGTTCCGGCGTCCGCCTCGACGAAGGCCACCAGCTCGCTTCGGCTGTCGGTCATCTCGACCATCCGGACGGCCGCGGCCCGGACGCCGGGGATCCGCAGGAGCGCGGTGGTCACCTCCTGCGGTTCGACCCGGTGCCCCCGGATCTTCACCTGGTCGTCGGTGCGTCCGACGAACTCCAACAGGCCGTTGTCACCCAGGCGAACGAGATCGCCGGTCCGGTACCACCGGACTCCGTCGACATCCGGTCCGGTGAACTGCTGGGCCGGCTCGGTCACCCCGGCGGCCACGTAGCCGAGTGCGACATTGGCTCCACCCACGTAGAGCTCTCCCTCGGTGCCGGGCGGCACCGATCGGCCGAGGGGATCCCGCACGTCGAGTCGCGTTCGCCACACCGGCGCGCCGATCGGCGGGCGCTCGGACCAGAGCAGCGGGTCGGGGCCGAGACGGTGGCAGGTGACCACGTGTGTCTCGGTCGGTCCGTACTGGTTGACGAGTTCGATGCCGGTGCTCGCGCAGAAGTCGCGGACCGCGGGGGTCACGACGAGTGCTTCGCCCGCGGTGATCACGTGGCGCAACGCGCGGGGGGCGGTGCGGAACGCGCTGTGCGCGGCCGCGAGCTGATGGAGTGCGACGACCGGGAGCATGGCCACCTGGATCTCCTCGGCGTCGAGGAAGTCCAGCAACTCCTGCGGGTTGCGGCGGGCGGACTCGGGCACCACGACCAGGGTGCCGCCGGATGCGGTTGCGCTGAGCATCTCCTGGATCGAGACGTCGAAGGACAACGCGGCGAACTGGCCGACCCGCGGCCGGCTGGCGAACTCGGGCTGGGCGATCTGCCACGAGATCAGGTTCGCCATCGCCCGGTGCGGCATGCCCACCGCCTTCGGCACCCCGGTGGAGCCGGAGGTGAACAGCACGTACGCCTCGTCCTCGGGACCTGGCCGGGCCCAGTCGCCCGGCGCGGACGCGCGTGGCGCGTCGCCGGCCAGTACGTGCACCGGCACCGGCGGCTGACAGTCCTCTGTGGACATCCCGGCTGACCGGATGACGGCCGCGCACCGCACCAGGGCGAGCTGGTCGGCCTGGCGGGCCGGGGGAAGCGACGAGTCCATCGGGACGTAGGACGCGCCCACCGCCCAGGTGCCGAGGAGTGCGACCAGCGGATCGAGGCCGCGCGCGACGTAGCACGCGACCCGGTCGCCCGTGCCGACCCCGAACTCGCGCAGGGTCGAGGCCACCCCGCCGACCTGGGCGGCGAGATCCTGGTAGGTGTGCTCGACTCGGTCGTGGCACTGGGCGATCCCCTCCGGGGTAGCGGCCACGGCCTCGAGAACCAGGTCGAACGCGGTGATGGACGGCGACGGCAGGTCTTGCGCGGGACCCACGCGGCCGCCGAACCGGTCCGCCAGCATGCGCACGGGCGATTCCCCTGGCATCGAGCCCGCGTGCCGCAGCAGCTCCACGTAGTGGTCGGCGTAGCGGCGTGCCTGCGCCGCACCGACCAACGCCTGGTCGTAGCTGATGGTCACGGCGGTCCGAGCGTCGAACGGGTCCTCGGACACGGACAGCAAGAACGGGAAGTCCGTCTTCTCCCGATACCGAACGCCGCGCACGGTGACCCCCTCAGCCACGAGGTCGGCGTAAACGTGGAAGTCGGTGTAGTTGAAAGCCGTGGCGCACAGGCGTTCCACGCCGAGCGCGCTCTGCAGGGCCGGGTAAGGAAACCTGCGGTAGGGATAGATCGCGGTCTCTTCGTCGAAAACCCTGCGCACCAGGTCCGCCCAGCCGTCATCGGCGACGTCGATGTCGAACGGGACCGTGTTCAGGAAGAGGCCCGACACCTGGTCCCCGCCATCGACTTCTGCCCGTCCCCCGGCGATCAGCCCGGTCAGGACGTCCGGGCGCCCGGACACGAAGCTCATCAACGCCACGTGCGCGGCGAGGTGAACGCTCTTGAGCGGAACCCCGCACTTGCGCGCCAGATCGACCAGCGCGCTGGTCACCTCGCCTGGGATGACAACTGTGACCTCCCCGTCGTCTCCCGCTGCGAGGGCCACGTCTTCGCGCCCACGGCCGGGGATCGTGGTCGATCGCCGTTCTCCGATCCGGCCGAGCCAGAACGACCGCTGACGCGGGTCCTCCTCGGTGGCGTGCTCCACGGCCGCGTACGCCGACAGCAGACCGGTGTCCCGCGCGATCCGCTCGGTGGTGTGGGGAGCGCGACCGGTGGTGGCCCGCAGCAGGAGATCGGTCACCAGGGACGCGACGCTCCACCCGTCGAGGATGGCGTGGTGGAACGACAACGACAGGGTCGACGGGCCATCGGGCGCGGTGTGCACGGCGACGCGCAGATGGCCGGGTTCCTCCCAGGGGAAGGGGCTGGACCGCTCAGCCGAAGCCCACTCGTCCACCGCAGGAGCCACGTCACCGGCGGCGGGCAACTCGACGAACTCGCATCGGACGTCAGCCGACGGATGCACCACCTGGATGGGCGCGACAGGGCCGTCGACGACGAACGCGGAGCGGAGCACAGGATGGTCGAGCACGAGTTCCGCGACAGCCCGGCGCACAGACGGCTCGTCGAGTGCGCCATCGACGACGTAGCTGAAAACGTCGTGGTAGACGTGCTCTCCGTCGAGAACGCTGTGGAAGAGCATCGCGGCCTGGAGCCGGGTGGCGGGGAAGGCGTCCACCGCCCCGGCCGGAATCCACCGCCGGTCCCTCTCCGGGACGAGCGCGCGTGGCAGGACACCCGGTGCGGTCGGCAGCGCTCCCGTGACGCTCTCAGCGGCCAGCGCCCGGGCCGTCCGCGCCTGATAGACCTGTGCCAGCTCGAATGCGAAGCCCCGTTCGTACAACGCGGCCACTAGCCGTATGGCGGTGATGGAGTCGCCGCCGAGTTCGAAGAAGCTGCGGTCCACGTCCACTGAGGACAGTGCGAGCGCGTCGGCCATGGCTTCGGCGATCTCGGCGGCCCGCGGATCGTCCTCCGGCCGGACCACACCGGTGGCCGGGACCGCGAACGGGTCGGGGAGCCGGCCGGTGTCGAGCTTTCCGTTGGCAGTCAACGGCAGTTCGTCCACCGAGGTGAGCACCGCGGGCACCATGTACGCGGGTAGCCGATCGGCGACGAAGTCCCGCAGCCCGGTCAGCGCGTCCTCTCCGTCCGCGGGCACGACCGCGGCGGCCAGCAGCGGTGGCAGCCCTGGCCTGCGCACGATCCAGGACCGCGCTGAGCGCACGGTGGGATGTTGCTGCAGGACGTGGTCGAGCTCGCCGAGCTCGACCCGGTAGCCGCGGATCTTGACCTGGTGGTCGTTGCGCCCCAGGTACTCCAGCGTGCCGTCGGCCAGCCACCTGCCGAGGTCTCCTGACCGGTAGAGCCGGGCACCGGGGAGGTCGGAGTACGGGTCGGGACCGAAACGCGCGTGGTCTGCCTCGTCCGCGATGAGGTACCCGGCGGTCACACCGGCGCCGCCCACGTGGATCTCGCCGACCGCGCCGATGGGCACGAGCCGCCTGTCCGCGTCCAAGACCCGGATGGGCGTGTCCGACAGGCCGCGACCGACCTTGCGCCGTCCGTCGTGCACGTCCTCGGACCTGATCCGGTAGAAGGTGCTGTGCACGGTGGTTTCGGTGATGCCGTACATGTTGATCAGTTGCGGCTGCTGGTCGCCTCGCGCGCGGAACCACGGTTCCAGCGACGCGGGTGTGAGCGCCTCGCCGCAGAACACCACGTACCTCAGGAAAGGCAGCGGATCCGCGAGCGCTCGCGCGGACTCGTCGAATCCTTGGAACGCGGTCGGTGTGGTGGTCACCAGCGTCACCTTCTCGTCGCGGACCAGCCGCACCAAGCGGTCTGGGTCGCGGGTCACGTCCCAGGACGGGATCACCAGGCGGGCACCGTGCACCAGCGCGCCGAAGATCTCCCAGACCGACACGTCGAAGGCGAAGGTGTGCGCGTTCAACCACACGTCGTCGGCGGAGAACCCGAACAGGCGGTGGCTGGACGCGAGCAGGCGGAACACGTTCGCGTGAGTGACGACGACACCCTTGGGACGGCCGGTGGAGCCGGAGGTGAACATCACGTAGGCCGGGTCATCCGGCGTGCGGTCCACCGGTGGTGGCGTTCCGGTCACGGAGTCGTCCACGACCACCTCGTCGACACCGAGCGGAGGCATCTCCGGCTCGGTGACGACCACCGACAGCCCGGCGAGTTCGGTGATCTGCCGTTGCCGTGCGTGCGGCGTGAGTGGATCAATCGGCACGTAGGCGGCCCCCGATTTGAGCACGCCCAGCAACGCGACGATCAGGTCGACGGACCGCTCCAGCCGCACGCCGACCCGTGCCCGGTGCACCGCGCCGAGTCCGGTCAAGGTGTGCGCCAGCGCGTTCGACCGCTGGTCCAGTTCCCGATAGGTCAGCGACCGGCCGCGACAGACCACCGCGACCGCGTTCGGGGTCAGCGCCGCGCGTTGCGCCACGGTCTCGTGCAGGGTCGCCGGTTCCAGGACATCGGTCGCCCCACTGAACTCGTCCAGCCGGGACCGCTCGTCCGGACCGATCAGATCAACGTCGCCCACGCGGGTGCCCAGGGCGGTCGTGCAGACGATCGCCGCCGCGGTGACCTGAGCCAGCAAGTCACGTGTGGTCTCGTCACCGAACAGGTCGGCGTTCGCATCGAGACGAACCTTCCCCTTCGCCGTGTCGGCGGAGACCACCAGATCGGCATCGGCGACCGCGGATCGGAGGCGAGCGAGGTGGTGCGCCTCGACGACGGCCTGCCCGAGGTTGCGGGTGCCCGTGGCGACGACGAGGAGAGGGATGGCCTGGCCGGAGGTGGTGCTGTCGTGCTCGGCGGACACCGCACGGCGCGCCGACGTCAGTGCGTCGTCGACCGACCCTGCCCGGTCGACCGTGACGCGCAGCGGCACCACGACCGGGCTGTCACCGTCGAGGTGGACGCATCCCACGACTACCTCGTCGACGTCGTTGTGCCGTGCCACCACCATCGCGAGGGAGGCCAGCAGGTGCACGAAACCGTCGGCTCCCACCGGCGAGGGCCCGTCCACCACGCGACGGCGGTACGTGGGCGTGAGAGGCCGAGGCAACGCGATGGGGAGGCGGATCGCGGCGCCCGACAGGGCGGTGATCGCGTTGGCCGGGGCGCTCACCGGGAGCCCTCCTGGGAAGAGTCCGCGGCATCCCTGATCAGCAGCAGGTCACCCAGGACCAGGGCGTCCAGCCCAGCGTCCAGGAATGTGGTCACGGCCTCGGCCGGGGTGCGCACGATCGGCTGGCCTCGGACGTTGAACGACGTGTTCAAGAGCACCGGGACACCGGTCCGCTGACCGAAGGCCTCGATCAGCGACCAGAAGCGCGGATTGTCCGCCTCGTCGACGGTCTGCACCCGCGCCGAACCGTCGACGTGGGTCGTGGCTGGGAGCAGCTCGGCCCGCTCGGGTCGCACGTAGGCCACGAACAGCATGTCGGCGAACCGGTGCACGTCCTCCGGCTCGATCTCGAACCAGTCGGCGGCGTGCGCGGCGGAGATCGCGGGGGCGAACGGGCGGAACGACTCCCGCTTCTTGACCAGGCTGTTGATCCGGTCACGCATGTCGGTGCGCCGCGGGTCGGCGAGAATGCTGCGACTGCCCAGCGCGCGCGGACCGTACTCCATCCGCCCGGAGAACCAGCCCACCACCGCGCCGGCCGCGATCAGGTCGCTGACCTCTCCGACCAGAGCCGCATCCGACTCGAACTCACGGAGCGTCACACCGCCGGCGGCCTGTGCGGCCGCACGGCACTCGGCACCGTCGTACTCCGGTCCGAGCAGGGGACGAGCCGGCGCCGTCGTCGCGGAGGACATCGTTTGCGCGACGTAGAGCGCAGCGCCGAGCGCGGCTCCATCGTCGCCCGCGGCGGGCTGGACGTAGATGTCGTCGAAGAGCCCGCTCCGCAGCAGGGCACCGTTGGCGACGCAGTTGAGTCCCACCCCGCCCGCGAGGCACAACCGGGACAAGCCGGTCTGAGCGCGGAAGTGGCGCAGCAGGTGCATCTGGACGGTCTGCACCACGGACTGGAGCCCTGCCGCGATGTCCATGTGCCGCTGTTCCAGGGGCTCGTCGTCTCCGCGGGCCGGGCCGAGTTCCTGCTCCAGGACGGTCAAGGCCCCCCGGTAGGTCTCCTTCTCCAGGTCCGTGACGTTCGCCAGCAGCACTGACAGGCTGAACCGTCCCTCGGATTCCAGCGCGACCCAGTTGCGCATGATCGTCGGCGCGTACTTCGACGGATCTCCGTACGGTGCAAGGCCCATGACCTTGTACTCGCCGTCTCCGAACCAGAAGCCGAGGTACAGGGTGAACAACCCGTACAGCAGGCCGAGCGAGCTGTGCGCGGGCGCGGTCGACAACGTCTCGTAGCCGTCGGGCCGAGCGGCCAGCACCGTGGTGGAGTGCCGCTCGCCGAGACCGTCGGCGACGAGGACCAGGGACTCGGTGAAACCGCTGGGAACGTACGCACTGGCCGCGTGGGCGAGGTGGTGCGGCACCGGTGTGAACCGGCCTGCCAGGTCCACGCCCAAGGCCTCCTCGGCGGCGCGCTGGTTGACCTCGGGCGCCAGGACCTCGTCATACATGTCGGCGTAGAACCCGGGCAGTCCGGTGTAGAACTCGCGCTCCGGGCCGAACGAGAAGCTGTGGGCGACCACGTCCAGGTCGGCGGCGGACAGGCCGGCGTACTCAAGGCAGAAGGTGGCCGCGTCGGCCGGAAAGACCGAGGAGTGCTTGACGCCGTCGAAGCGTTCCTGGGCGGACGCCGCGATGACTCGGCCGCCGCCGACCAGCGCCGCGGCAGCATCGGCGCCCTGGAAGATCGCGTGCTCGCGCGGGGTCAGACCGGGCATGGCGCGCATCTTGTATTCCCGCGCAAATGGCAAACCACTAAAACCAAGAATACTCGGCGACATGTCACCCTTCTTTCCCGGAATCCGGGAGAAATTCGATTCGACCATGAACGCAGAACAATGATCGGCGCACAGCTCGTCACTCCTGATCGCGTGGCTCGAGCAGGAGTGACGAAAGAAGATTTCCCCAGTTGCACCCTAGCGGGTGTAATTCACTCCGAGATTACCGGAGCCGTAAGCGACTATCAAGACTTCGCCTCCAACCACAAGTCGAATCGGCGCCGGTAGCTCGCAAAACGAAGATCGAGAACTCGCGCCATCTCCGGGCTTTCCATCCAGGACTTCGGAATGTAGGCGTCGATCTCCACTTCACACAGGTGGTAGTCGGACCCGTCGTACAGAAAGTCGACCCCGATCCACGGTGTGCCGATCCGTTCCGCGATCTCGGTTGCCGGCGCGACCAGGTCCTCCGGCACGGGCACGATCTCGGTCCGGCCGCCCCCGCCGGAGTTGTTCACCGTCTTGTTGGGTCCCAGGTGCCGGACGGCGGACAACGCGGGCCGCTGGTCCACGCACATGACACGGACGTCGGTGAGGGTCCCGCCCGCGCCGAGCATCGGTTGCACGACCATCGTCAGTTCCGCGGCACTCGCGAGGCGCAAGGCCATGATCAGCTGCCCCTCGTCGTGCGCCCGGACCACGCCGCGGCCGGATCCCCAGTGGGCCGGCTTGACGATGACCGGGTAGTCGATGCCGACGTCGTCCGGCTTGGTCCGCAACACGGCGAAATCCCTCGTCGGGATGTTCAACGTGGGAATCGTCCGCACGCCGCCGATTCTGCCGAGCTCCATGAGAGTCGAGATCTTGTCGGTCGTGAGGAGATTCTGAGCGGATCGGATCAGCGTGCAGTGGCCGGAAGACTCCAGCGCCTGGAACGTGGACAAGAACCGCCACACGTCCTTTTGGAACTGGGGCCAGGTCTCCAGCTTGTTGTGGAACAGGGTGCGCCCGGGATCTACCCGTTCGCCCTTGACGTAGACCCAGGACTCGTGGCCGTCGAACACGATCTCCACATCATCGACGGAAATCGCCTCCAGCTCGAACCTCGCGAGCTTCGCCGACCGCCTGTAGTTCTCCCATGCGGTCGGATCGTTCTCGAACCGCGTCCGCTCTGGATAGAGCCAATAAAGCCTGTCCAACTCTTTCACCACTCCCCCAGGAATAGCCGAAATTTATCACTGCACATGTGCTGCCGGGAACTCCACCGACCAACACTCGGCGACGAGGCCTCCGGATCGCCACCTCACCGAGCACCGATTCGAAGAAATCGCGGTGAACAGTCGGCCCCATGCAGCTGGTCGAATCATGTACCAACTTCCGCCACATGGAAACCAGCACCGGTCTTGGAGCCGGCGCTCTCACTGACAACACCGGAACCAGACGCTGGAGACGCGCGCAGCATCAGCCCTCCGTGCATGTCCTGGATGCTGTAGACACCCCAGTTGACGATCATGTGCTCGACCTCGTCCTGCTTGCCGGTGAGAAACCGCTCCCACACCGGCTCCACGCGTTCCTGGACGACATGAGGTGTGACGAGAGCGGAATCCACTGAGCGCTCCCAGACATCCTCGGGCGTCCTCCACCCGATCACCACCCCTTTGCCGCCCAATGCCGACACCGGCTTCAGCACGAACCGGTCGCGATGGGTGACAACGTGCTGCACCAGATCAATTCGTTCACCGTCGAGCATGACCTTTTCAGGCTTCAGGATTCGCGTCCAGGGCACGATCCGAGCGATCAGCTCTCGCTGCGACGGCTCGAACACCGCCGAGTTGCGGTCATCGCTCAACATGGCCAGACATGCCTTGCTGCTCGTGACGTCCGTCGCGAAGGGAGTGAAGATCCGCACTCCCCCTGCCCGTGCGATGGCTTCCACCATTTGCACGAGCGCGGGCATGGCGGGATCTTCGATCAGATCGGCGACCGAGAACATGCGGTGGACGACATCGACGCGACGCCCCTGGAGGTACAGCCGGCCACCGAGCTCTTCAAGTTGACCGAGGTGACATCCGGCAGCTTCCACACCGACAGCAGCGAGACGCGCGACGAGGCCTGGAAACGAGGGCTTGGTCGGATCATAAGCGCCTGGACATCCGGCGATGGCCACGAATGCCGAGTCGCCGGCTCCTGCGGTGACCGCGCGCGCGATCGCCGGCCGCGGATCATCGTAGGTCAGATGTTCCGCCGCGGCGAAGGCCCGGAAGTCGTCGTCCTCGAGCGCACGATCAAGCACCGCGCCGAAGTCCCATCCGCCGATGTTGCTGCCACAGTTGAACTCCAGCAGTCGGAACCCCGTTGAGGTCAGGTAGAAGTCAGCCCGTCCCAAGACCGCGCTCGCCAGATCGTGACTGCGCACCACCGCTTCGACCTCTGGCGGACGCATGCCCACAGCAGCGGCCATCCTCGCGGTACTGCCGTCGAAAAGGCGTTCAGGCAACTCCCTCAGCAGTGCGTGCAACGCCTTGGTGTCGTCCGCAAGGCGGCCGTATTCGGCAGCGCCGAGAAACACAGGTCGGTTTAGCAGCGGAACGCCGCCGCGGAACGTGCCCTCTCGCTCCAATTCGTCCAATGTGGACACAATGCGCGCCGAACCGCGTCCGGGCGAGAGAAACCTCCGTGTCACGGCGTTTTCCGCCGCGAACTGGCCGATCATCGCTTCACCTCCGCGGTGCTCAGCGTCGGAACGTTCTCCGGTTCCGCGGAGGTGGCCACGTCGGGCATCGGCAACTCGCGCATCGACCGCAGTGGCGAGAAGTAAACCCATGCGAATGACAGCGCGGCACCGGCTCCGGCGACCCACAACACCGGCCGAGGACCAGCGACGGAGGCGAGCACGCCACCCAACAGGTTGCTGAGCGGCACCGTCCCGGCGAGCAACACCCGCCCTGTTGCGCTGACCCGCCCGAGGAGCGCTGGTGGTGTTGCGGCTTGACGGAAGCTGACCACTGAGACGTTGTAGACGACTCTTCCGACGGAGCCCGCGAACAAGGCGGCCGCCACCAACCACAACCTCCAGCCCTGCCCGGCAAGGGGAATCAGCAACGGTGGCACGCCGAACATCGCTGCGGCCAGGCAGATTCCCGGTCCCTGACCGAAGGCGCGCATCACCCGAGAGACCAGCAGGCCGCCGACGACACCCCCAAGGCCGGTGAACGTGAACAACACACCGATCGTCCCGACGGACACTCTCAGGTCCTGCACCAGGAGCACCATCAACATGGGTGCGCCGAGTCCGCCGAAGAAGTTGAGGCTCGCGGAGCAAGCCATCATGAACCGCAGCAGCCGGTGTCCGAGCAGAAATCGCACACCTTCGCCGATCTCCCGTCCCAAATTGCGACGAGCCGAGCGTTCTGCAACGATTTCCCGCACGCTGATCAGCGATACGCACGCCGCTGACCACAGATATCCAACCACCGCCGCCACCAAGGCGAACGGCGCGGTGAACCACTGGACCAGCAGACCCGTCAACCCCGGACCGGTCGTCTGCGCAACGCTGTACACCGTCTGCAGCGCGGCATTGCCTTCCACCAGCCGTTCACGAGGAACCAGTTGCGGCAGAGAGCTCTGATAGGCCACGTCGAAAAAGACTGTCAGTACGCCTGCTCCAAGAGCGACCAGATAAAGATGAATCATGGTCACGTCGGCGAACCACCAGGCGAATGGCACGGTGGAGAGCAGCACCGCGCGTCCGACATCCGCCGAGATCATGACCGTGCGCCGTCTCACGCGATCGACCCACGCACCCGCGAACAGCCCGACGACCGGAAGCGGCAACGTTCCGCACGCGGCAAGCACGGCCGCTTCGAAAGCCGAGGCGTCGACCGCGACCAACGCGACGAGCGGAAGGCCGATCAAGACCACCTGGGAGCCGGCTTGACTGAGCACGTCCGCCAGAAAGATCTGCCGAAAGCCCTGGTTGACCAGCACAAGGTGGCGATCGGCGAGGACGGTCACAGGGCGAGTATGACCCGGCACTGACAGTACCGCCCCCCATTCGGGTGAACTGTGCCCTGACTCACACGCATACGCGAAGTGAGTGCTTCCACGCCGCTGACTAGCATGAACGGCTGTTGTCCACGGCCATGGAGAGGACGTTGATGCGCGACCAAGCTATAAGCGAGTTCCTGGACGCTTTGGCCGACCGGGTGCCCGCTCCGGGCGGCGGCGCGAGTGCCGCACTGCATGCCGCGCAAGCCGGCGCGCTGCTCGCGATGGTAGCGAGGTACAGCGATGGCCCGAAGTACGCGGAGCACGCAGAGAGCATCCAGCGCATTCTCCGAGCAGCCGAAGACCTGCGCGCAAAGGCTCTTCAACTCGCCGAGGACGACGCATCCGCGTTCGGCGCGGTGGCCGACGCCTACAAGCTCCCCAAGGACAGCGACGAGGCAAAGCAAGCGCGATCAGCCGCGATCGCGGCTGCGCTGGTCGACGCCGCCAAGCCGCCGGCGGAGATCATCGATGTGGCCGGGCAGATCGTGGACCTGGCCGAACAGCTACTCCCTGTCGGTAACCGCAACGTTGTGACTGACATCGCGGCCGCGACAGAGGCAGCCCGTGCGGCCGCTACCACGGCTCGAGTCAATGTCGAGATCAACCTCGGCGGAATCAAGGATGAGCTGACTCGCAAGGCCCTGACCGAGCGCGCAGATGTCACTGACGAGATCGCGCGGCGTGCGGAACTGGTGACCGCGCGAGTGCGTGAGGAGATCGCAAAGTGACTGCGCAAACTTTGTCGGGCAAGGAATTGGCCGCATCGATCCGCGAGGACGTGACGCTCCGGGTGGCCGAGCTGACCGCATCCGGCAGGCCAGTCCGGCTTGCGGTGGTCACCGCTACTGAGGACGAATCGAGCGCGTGGTACGTGCGGGCGATCGCCAAGGCGGCCGCCAAAGTCGGCATCACGTGCGACATCGCTGATCTGGGTTCAAAGGCCGACCGGCAGAAGATTTCCGACACGCTTGTCGCGCTCAGTGCCGATCCCGCGGTGCACGGCATCATCCTGCAGACTCCACTGCCGGAGGGTCTGACCCTTGAGGAGTTGGGTTCGGCCATCGCGCCGGAAAAGGACGTGGACGGCGCGAACCCGCTCTCATTGGGTCGGCTGGCTGCTGGTCTACCCGCATTCGCACCGGCGACAGCCGAAGCCGTGGTGACGATTCTGGAGCATTACGACGTGCCGGTGAGCGGACGGCACGCCGTGGTGGTGGGTCGGTCCACAGTGGTCGGAAAGCCCGCTGCGCACCTCCTGCTGGACAGGCACGCGACAGTTACGGTGTGCCACTCGCGTACCGCGGACCTGGCGGCTGTGACCTCACAGGGCGAGATCCTCGTGGCGGCAGTGGGCCGCGCCGGCCTGATCACCGCCGATCACCTCAAGGACGGCGCAGTGGTCATCGACGTCGGAACCAACCCGACTCCAGACGGTGGCCTGGTCGGCGATGTCGACGCGGCGGCGGCTGAGCGTGCCTCCGCGATGACACCGGTACCCGGCGGAGTCGGACCAGTGACCACTGCGCTGTTGCTGCGTCATACCGCTGAAGTGGCGGAACGCGCCTAGTGCGCTGATCACGAACGCTCACCTGGTGGTGACACGCCGGTCGAGGTGCTGAACTCCTGACCCGGATCGACTCACCCTCGACAGCGACTTCGTCGTGGCAAGCGCGAGTCGATCCGGGTGCGGCGGGCGACGATCATCATGGCCTCGGCATCAGGGACGCCGATGCCCACGATCGCCCGCCCGCCCGGCGCTCACGAGGGCACCTAAGTGGGCGGGAAGCCGTTCGCGCTCGGCCACGCCCGCTCCGGGGATCCGGAACGGCCTGGAACGACACCGGCAGATCCTGCGCGAGCACGGGGATCACTTTCCGGCGCACCAGCACGAGGAAGAGCCGACCGACCCGGATCTCGGCACCGTGCTCGACCGCTGGTCCCAGACGCATCCGCGGTGGCGCAACGCCACTGCGTCCGCAGCGAACGCCGACAACGCTGGGGCCGCCCACGAGCAGCCTGACCGACCTGAGCGCCCCGTCACGCCGGTGAAGCCAGTTGGTCAGGCGGCTGGGGTGACGGCGTAGCCGAGAACTTCGAATTGGCGGATGTGGTTGCGCTTCTTCGCGCAGCGGCGTCTGGCGATGCGGCGGTGGCGTTCACTGAAGAAGGGGTGGGTGCGGGCGGCCTCGCCCAGGACGCGGGGTGCGAACCGTGGCGAGGCGGCCAGGTGAGCAGGGGTGGGGAAACGGATCATGTCCGGCCCGATCTGGGCGATGATCACGGAAGCGGCGGTCGAGCCGATGCCTGGGATCTCATCCAGCCGGGCGATGTGCGGGGCAAAAAGAGGTGAGTGGCTGGGCGACACAGCTGACCTCGGCGCGTTCGGCGGCAGGGACCTCGGCAAGCACGTCCGCCGCGCATCTCGGGTCCGACGGTGGAGGCGGCTTCGGACTGGCTGACGCGCTGTCCAGGCCGGTGAGCCGCCTGTGTCCACCTGTCGTCCGGTTGTGGCCTGGCTTACACCGCTTGGGCCAGTGAGACCGCGAACCTGCCCTCCGAATCGGTCCACCACCGGTGCAGCGAGAAGCCGGCGTCCGCCAGTTCCTGCTTCACGCCGTCCTCGCGGAACTTGGCCGACACCTCGGTCCGCAGTTCCTCGCCCTCGCGGAACTCGACGGTCAGGCCGAGTTCGGCGATCGTCACGCGCATGGCCCGCTTGGCGCGCAGGCGCATCTCGATCCATTCCTGCTCGGCGTTCCACAACGCCACGTGCTCGAACGCCTCGACGTCGAAGTCTCCGCCGACCTCGCGGTTGAGCACGTTCAGCACGTTGCGGTTGAACTCCGCCGTGACGCCCTGCGCGTCGTCGTACGCGCGCACCAGCGTGCCCGGATCCTTCACGAGGTCCGTGCCGAGCAGCAGCCACTCCCCCGGTTCCAGCACGTCGCGGACCGTGCGGAGGAACTTCTCCCGTTCCTCCGGGATCAGGTTCCCGATCGTGCCGCCCAGGAACGCCACCACACGCGGCGATTCACCTGGGAGCAAGCTCAAATGCTGCGTGAAGTCACCGACCACGCCGTGCACGCGCAAACCCGGGTAGTCCGCGATGATCGCGTGCGCGGCCTCGGTCAGCGCCGACACCGACACGTCCTGCGGCACGAACTCCTTGAGCGTTCCGTGCTCCCTCAGGGCGCTGAGCAGCAGCCGCGTCTTCTCCGACGAGCCGGAACCCAGCTCCACCAGCGCATGCGCGCCCGTCGTGGCCGCGATCTCGCCCGCGCGCTCGGCGAGCACCTCCCGTTCGGCACGGGTCGGGTAGTACTCGTGCAGTCGGGTGATGTCCTCGAACAACGCGCTGCCGACGGCGTCGTAGAACCACTTCGGCGAGACCCACTTCGGGTCCGCGGTCAGTCCGGCCCGCACGTCGGCACGTAGCGCGTGTGCGGCGTCCTCCGGCTTGAGATGAACGTCCAGCACCGGCTCGGTCATAGTGGTCGAACCTCCACAGTGGATGGAACGGCGGTGACCACGTGCCGGTCGGGGATCTCCCGCCAGCCCGGGTCGTCGTCGAGCGGCTCGGACGCGAGTGTCACGCCCTCGCCTTTCTGCAGCACCCACAGGGCGTGTGTCCACGTTGTCCCCACGAGCACTTCTCCGTTGGTCAGCAAGAAGTTCAGGCGCGACTTCGGTGCCGCGTCCGCGACCTCCCGCACGAGTTCAACGAGCGTTTGGGCCGGGTTCTTCCCGGTCTCCAGACGACGTCTGAGGACCGTCCACAGCAGCGCGGAGTCGGTCGGCGCGTCCATCGTGAGCACGTCGGTCACGTCGAGCGTCTTCGCCAGCCCCGCCACGGTGTGCGGCCAGCCGTCGACGCGTCCGTTGTGGCTGAACAACCACGTGCCGTCGGTGAACGGCGCGCAGGCCGCGTCGGTGACCGGCATGCCCGTCGTCGCTGACCGGACCGCGGCCAGGAAGGCCGTCGATTCAGCACCCGCCAGCTGACGCAGGTTCGCGTCGCTCCACAGCGTTCCGGCGCGCCGGTACCTCACCGGGCCGGGGAACCAGCCGACGCCGTAGCCGTCGACGTTGACGGTTCCCCCCGCGCGCATGTCGGACGGCGCGTACGACTGGTGCTCCAACGAGTGCGGTGCGTCGAAGAGCAGGCTGCCGATGGGCACGGCGGTGCCCAGGTAAGCCAGATGGCGGCACATCGGGTCAGGCGTCCCTGGCGCAGCGGAAGCCGGAGAAGATCTGCCTCCTGATCGGGTAGTCCCAGTTGCGGAACGTGGAACGGACCGCCGACTTGTCGGTGCCGAACGAGCCGCCGCGCAGCACCTTGTAGTCCGGTCCGAAGAAGACCTCGGAGTACTCCTTGTACGGGAACACCTCGAAGCCCGGATACGGACCGAAGTCGCTGGAGGTCCACTCCCACACGTCACCGATCAACTGGTGCACGCCGCTGGGCGACGCCCCCGCCGGGTAGGCGCCGACCGGAGCCGGGCGCAGGTGGCGCTGGTTCAGGTTCGCGTGGGCTTCCGTCGGTTCCTCGTCACCCCACGGGTAACGGCGGGTCTTGCCGGTCGCCGTGTCGAAGCGGGCCGCCTTCTCCCACTCGGCTTCCGTGGGCAGGCGCTTGTGAGCCCACGTCGCGTAGGCCTGGGCCTCGTGGAAGCACACGTGCACAACGGGTTCGTCCGGCACGATCGGTTCGGTCACGCCGAACGCGGTGCGGACGAACGAGTTCTCCTCGCGCTGCCAGAACCTCGGCGCGACCAGCTTGGCCTTCGTCCGGTGCTCCCAGCCCTCGTCCGTCCACAGGCGACGGTCGTCGTACCCGCCGGCCAGGATGAACTGGGCGTACTCGCCGTTCGTGACCGGTGTGGTGTCGATGAAGAACGAGTCGACGTGAACGGCGTAAGCGGGACGTTCGTTGTCGAGCGCCCACGGTTCGTCCGAAGTGCCCATTTCGAACGGTCCGCCTGGAATGAACACTTCCGTTACGGGAACAAGGTTTCCACCGGGCGGCAGCGGCGCGTGCAACACCGGTTCGCCGGTGCGCAACTGGTGCGTGGCCAGCATCGTCTCGTCGTGCTGCTGCTCGTGCTGCACGATCATGCCGAACGCGAAGCCGTTCTCGACGAGCCGGCGCCCCTGCAGCGGCACCTTTTCCAGCACGTCGAACACCTTGCCGCGCACGTCCCCGACGTACTGGCGGGCCTCACGCGGGTTCAGCAACGGCAGCTCGGGCCGCACGCTGCGGGAGAACTTGAACGCGTCGTAGTACTCGTCGATGTCGCTGCGCACCGGTTCGCGTCCGCCGACGTCGCGAACGAGCCACAGCTCTTCCTGGTTGCCGATGTGCGCCAGGTCCCAGACCAGCGGCGACATCAGTTTCGAATGCTGCCGGACGAGATCGTGCTCGTCGACGGCGTCGGTCAGGGCGGTGGAACGCGCGCGCGAGCGCAACAGTTCCTCCGCCACCTGCTCGCGGAGTTGTTCGGTCACAGCTTCCCCTCAAGCTCCCGGCTGATGGTGCTGATCTGGTCGTCGGAGAGTCCGGTGCGGGGCAACGCCTCGATCCCCAGCGCGACGACTTCCTTCGCGGCCGTGGCGATGCGTGCGTCCGTCATCCCGTGCCGTGCGGCGGTGAGCCACCGCCCGGCAGCCCGTTCCGTCGCCGCCAGCACACCGTCCACAACGGACGGATCGCTGAACAGCGCGACGAGCAGCGCGCTCGGCGCGATCCACCCGCCAGGCGCGGGCGTGTCGAGGTATCTGATCTCGATGTACCCGCGCGGCCGGACCGGCGGGAACATCAACGACATGTGGTAATCGAGGTCGTCGCTGGTAGGGACCCGATCGTGTGCCCCATTTATCCAGTCCGCAAACGTCATCGGCCGCGGCGGAATCCAACTGGGACCAGGCCCGCGCACCACGATGACGGGCGCGTCCACGACTCTTCGCGCGTAGGCCTGGGCCGGATCGGCGCACACAGCACTGGGTCTGGTGCGCACGGGATCGCAGCCGTAGAGCGTCCGCATGCGCGCCGACGCCCAGCCTTCGTGCATCCCGCCGATGCTCGGCGAGTTCGCGAACAACGCGATCATCACCGGCCCGAGCTGATGCACGGCCGCCCACCGGTCCTGCAGGTGCTTCTGCTCGCCGAAGTCGAGGCACACCTGAAGGCCCGCGGTGTTGCACATCATCGAGATGCCGTCTTGACCGAGCGCGCCGAACGCGTGCTCCATCGCGGCGTACCGAGGCACCTGAAGCATGCGCGTGGGTCTGCGATGCAGGTCAGAGCCTCGCTCGCCGAGCACGAGACCGTGGTCGGCCAGCATGGCGGTGAGGTGGGAGATGTCCTGGGAGACCGTCTGGAAGAGGTCCGGGAGGCTGGTGCAGGGAGGTGTGGAGATCTCGACCTGCCCGCCCGGTTCGACGGTCAAAGGAGTGCCGCTGGGAAGCGGCCGCTGGGGGCTGTCCGGAACGAGTGTCGGCGGCGCGTGCTCCCCGAGAGCCGCCGCCAGCCTGTGCCTGTCGAGCTTCTGAGCCGGATCTTCGGCGTGGTGCACCGTCCATTCGAGCTCCACGCCGAACAGCCTCGGAGGCCCGTGCTTGAAGCAGACCGAGGCAACGTAAGCCTCGGCCTCGGCGCGGTCGGCGAACCTCGCCGGCGCCCTTTTGTTACGCAACGCAGTCACGCTGCCACACTCCCCGTGATCGTCTGGCCCGTCCGACGCTACACGCGGGGTCTGACAGTTGCAGCTCTCAAATCCTTACGAAACAAGTGAAGTGCCCGTACGCACGCGTGCGTACGGGCACCCGTCTCACCTGGTGGAGATGTGTCTTACGTCCTGGCGTTCGAACGGCCGCGCAACACCGTGTTGGCGGTTGACGCGTTCTTGATGGCCGTCTCGATCTGGGCCATCGTCGAACCGGAAGTGATCCCGGGCACGGTCGCGGTGTTCAACGCGTACAACGTGAACGTGTACGGGTTGGTCGAGCCGCCGGGGCAGGGCCCGAAGTACTTCAGGGCGTTGCCCCCGGACCCCATCGCCTTCTGCTTGGCCGCTCCCTGACCGGGCACGGCGAACCCGGACCCGAGGTTCTCCGGCAACGACCGGGTGGAGCCCGGAATGTCCCAGATCGCCCAGTGCAGCTTGTTGCCGGAGTTCACCCGGTCCGCGAACACGATCGCGTAGGCCTGTGCCCCGGTCGACTCGCCCCACGCCAACGGCGGTGAGGGGTCCTGACCGGCGACACCGTCACCGGCGCAGGTGTGCTTGGCCGGGATCATCGCGTCGTCCGCGAACGCCGAGGACGTCAGCTTGAAACCGCCGCCGCCACCGCCTTCGTAGACGATGTCGATGTGCAGGACGCGGTCGTTGCCGGCCGAGCCGTCCTTGTCCGTCGTGGTCGTCAGCCAGATGTCGCCGTCGCGGTCCACCTCGACCGTGCGCAGGCGGTTGTAGGTGCCCTGGAAGTAGATCTGCTGGTCGACGAGGTTGCCGTTGGCGTCGATGCGCATGCGGTAGATGCGCTGGCCGACGGTGGTGGCGACGAAGACGTAGTCGTTGATGATCGTCAGGCCGCTGGGTGAGGCCTGCGAGGTCGACCAGGTCTTCTTCGGCGGGATGGTGCCGGTGCAGTTGCCCGACGTCCCTTCACAGGCGTCCCAGCCGTAGTTGCCGCCCTTGGTGATCAGGTTGACCTCGTCCTGCGACGAGTTGCCGAACTCCGAGGCCCACAGGCGGCCCTGCGAGTCGAAGTCGAGGCCCTGCACGTTGCGGTGGCCGTAGCTCCAGATCGCCTTGCCCGAGAACGGGTTGTCGGCGGGGATGGAGCCGTCGGGGTTGATCCGCAGGATCTTGCCGGCGTTGGTGTTCAGGTTCTGCGCGTTGTTGCCGTTCTGCGCGTCACCGGTGGAGATGAACAGGAAGCGGCCGTCCGGGCTGAACCGCAGGCGCCCGCCGTTGTGGTAGCGGTTCTTCGGCACACCGTCGAGCAACGTCGTCCAACCGGACAGCTGAGCACCGTCGAACTGCGCCCTGACCAGGCGGTTTCCGCTCGCGTAGGTGTGGTAGACGTAGATGAACCGGTCGGAGGCGAAGTTCGGCGAGACCTCGATGCCGAGCGCGCCGCCCTCACCGTTCGTGCCGACCGCGCCGGGCACCTTGCCGACGACGGTCTTGCTGCCGCCCTCGGTGATGCGCAGGACGTTGAACGTCTCACGCTCGGTCACCAGCGCCGAGCCGTCGGGCAGGAACCCGAGGCCCCACGCCACGTCGACGCCACTGGCGATCTGCGTGACGGCGCCGGGGTTCGGCACGCCGGTGCCGCCGCCCGCGCCGGGCTTGACGGAGATCTCGTTCGAGAACGCCGAGAAGTTGCCCGCCGCGTCCTTCGCCCGCACCTTCACCAGGTACGTCTGGCCGTTGACCAGGCCCGCGACGGTCGCGGAGGTGGCCGAACCGTCAGCGGTCTGCTTGAGAGCGCCGTCGAAGTGGATCTCGTAGCCGGTCACGGCCACGTTGTCCGTCGAAGCACCCCACGCGATGGACACGCTGGTCGACGTGGTGCCGGTCGACCGCAGCGTCCCGGGAGTGGTGGGCGCCTGGCCGTCCGGCGGCGCGGGCTGGGTGCGGCCCGGCACGTTGTTCGAGGCCTGCGAGACGTTGCCCGCCCGGTCCTTCGCGAACACCGTCCAGTCGTAGAGGGTGTCGGCGCGCAGGCCGGTCGCGGTGCCCTCCAGCACGTTGCCGACGCTCGTGACGAGCTGTCCGTGCTGGTAGATGTCGTAGCCGGTGACGCCCACGTTGTCGGTGGCCGCCTCCCACTTCAGCGACACCGAGTTGTGGGTGGAACTCACGAACTGCAGGTTGCGCGGCGGCGTCGGCGCCTCGTTGTCCGCGGGACCGGTCAGCACGGCGGTCAGCTTGTCCGCGTTCGGGCCGCCGTTCGCGGTCGTCGCGGTCGCCTTGATCTTGTTGGAACCGGCGTGCAGCGTGACCTTCAGGGTCCGCGTCTGCCACGTCGTCCAGGCGCCCGTGCCGGGGAACGACACGGTCTGCGCACCGGCGCCGTCCAAGGTCACCGAGACCGGGCGGTCGATCGTCGTTCCGTTGGCGTAGCGGAACGTGAGGTCGTGCTCGCCGCCGGAGTCGGCGTTGATCGTGTACTCGACGGACGAGCCGATCACGTTGTCGTAGTTGACGAAGCCCGTGCCGGAGAAGCCGGCGTGGTTGGACTCCACGACACCCTGCGAGATCGTCGCGTTCTCCGCCTCCTGCTCCAGGGCGGGAACGCTCGCGATCTCATCGACCTCCACGTAGTCGAGGTTCGGGCCGCCGGTGGCACCGGTGGACGTGAGCTTGATCTTGTTCTCGCCCGCGTTCAGGTTCACGGTGTTCTCGGCCGACACCCACGTCGTCCACGCACCCGTGCCCGCGAAGGCGCGCTCGTCGACGGCGAGGCCGCCGTTGACGCTCACGTCGACCGGCCGGTTGTCCGCGGTTCCGTTGGCGTAGCGGAAGACCAGCTTCGCCTGGCCCGCCTTCGAGGCGTTCACGGTGAACTCGACCGAGCTCCCGGCCACGTTGTCGACGTTGACGAACCCGGTTCCGGAGAACCCGGCGTGGTTCGACTCCACCACGCCCTGCGAGATCGTCGCGCTCTCCGCTTCGTACCGCACCGGCGCCGCGAGGGCCGACTCCGGTACCGACATCACCGCGATGGCTGTTGTGCAGGCAACACCCATCGCGCCGAACGTGCGAAACGCCCGGCTTCTACTCGGTGCCACTGTTGTGCCTCCCACAAGATGGGTAGGGGGATCACGACGGAGCGGCGGCGGATTCAGTTTTAGACAGGAAACTTTCCTGACTGTCGCGCAGATCACACCACCCGCGACATCCGGAGTCAACCCCCTCCGGGAACTGCGGGAAAGCGCTTACCAGAATCCCGTTACCGATCCCGGTTCTCGGCCAGCGCGGAGATGAGATCCGTGACCGAGCGGCTGAGCAGCAGATCGATCACGTGGACGCCTGTGGACTCGCGCCGCTGCCACCCGAGGCGCTCAGCGAGCGCCGACAGCTTGATGATCTCCTGCGTGTCCATGGCGCGGAAGGATATGGCCGGAAGCCCGCCCGTTCGCGCAGGCCCGCCCGATGATCCACACGAAAGGGATCCGCCGGGAAGATCACACTGATGGACCTGTCCAATCCGTACGTACGGATTGGATTTCCCGCTCTCCCCCTGCGACCATCTACCGGTGCCCAGGGTCAGTCAGGACCACCTCGACGCCCGCCGCCGTCAGATCCTCGACGGCGCGCGTTCCTGTTTCGCGCGACACGGCTACGAAGGTGCCACCGTACGCCGTCTGGAAGAGGCAACGGGACTCTCTCGCGGCGCGATCTTCCACCACTTCCGCGACAAGGAGTCGCTCTTCCTCGCACTCGCCGAGGACGACGCGCTCCGGATGGCCGACGTGGTGGCCGAACAGGGCCTCGTCCAGGTCATGCGCGACCTCCTCGACGAGCCGGAGAAGCGGACCGAGGAGCACGCCGCCGACTGGCTCGGCACGCGCCTCGAAGTCTCCCGGCGGCTCCGCACGGACCCGGACTTCCGGGCGCGCTGGGCCGAGCGCAGCGAACAGCTCACCGCCGCGACCCGTCAGCGCCTGATCCGGCAGCGAGAAGCCGGCAACCTGCGCGACGACGTCGACGTGACGGTGCTGACCAGCTTCCTGGAGCTCGTGCTCGAAGGCCTCGTCTCGCACCTCGCGATGGGCCTGCCCGCGGACGACATGGAGCCGGTACTCGATCTGGTAGAAGAAACCGTGCGGCGACACCGCCGCAACTCTTGAGAGTTCTTCGCGTACCACTCAATGTGGACGTATGCCGTCCACGCTGAAGACAGCCACTCAGTTCTTCGCGCTGCGCACGCTCGTCCGCGGCTACGCGCTGCTCGGTGACCCGTACGCCGGTGTCATGGCCTCGCCACCGGACCGCGACCCGTACCCGATGTACGAGAAGGTGCGCGCCAAGGGCGACATGGTGCGCAGCCGCATGGGCGCCTACGTCACGCCCAGCCGCGATATCTGCGACTCCGTGCTGCGGGACAACAGGTTCATCACCGCGACCTTCGACGAGGCGTCGATGGTGCCGATCACGCTGGTCAAGGACGGCGAGAAGATCGTCAACCCGGTGCAGGACTCGTTCCTGATGATGAACCCGCCGACGCACACCCGGCTGCGCAAGCTCGTCCAGCCGTTCTTCACGCCGCGTGCCCTGAAGGACCGCACCGAGTCCATCCAGAAGATCGTCACCCAGTACCTCGACCGCCTCGACGACCGGTTCGACGTGGTCTCCGAGTTCGCGTCACAGGTGCCGATCCAGGTCATCGCGGACCTGCTGGGCGTGCCGGACGACCACAAGGACGTCTTCGCGCGCTGGGGAAGCTCGCTGGCGGAGACGCTCGACGGCGTGTGGTCGCACAAGCAGCTCAAGAACCTGCACGCCACGATCATCGAGTACAACGACTTCATCGACGGCCTGATGGACGAGCGCCGCCGCAACCCGAAGGACGACATCGTCAGCCACCTCGTCACCCAGCACGAGGACCTGAGCCGCGAGGATCTCGTTGCCACGACGGGGTTGTTGCTCTTCGCCGGGTTCGAGACGACGGTGAACCTGATCAGCAACGGCGTGCTGAAGGCGTTCGAGAACCCGCACACGATCGCGCCGCTGGCCCAGAGCCCCGAGTACGCCGAGGGGTTCGTCGAGGAGGTCCTGCGCCTCGACCCGCCCGTGCAGTACACGATCCGCTGGCCGAAGGAACGGCTGGAACTGGCCGGGGTGTCCCTGCCGAAGGGCATGCCGGTGATGCTGATGCTGGCGGCCGCGAACCGCGATCCGCGCGTCTTCTCCGACCCGCTGAAGTTCGACCCGACGCGGTCCAACGCGCGCGAGCACCTCGCGTTCAGCGCGGGCATCCACTACTGCATCGGCGCGGGACTGAGCCGCATCGAGGGCTCGCTCGCGTTGCACGAGCTCTTCAAGCGCTTCCCGAACCTCGGCGCGGACGGCCCTGTCACGCGTCGGCGGTCCAAGCTCATCCGCGGCGCGTTGCGACTTCCGGTGCGTGCCAACGAAACCAAACGGTCACTGGCAGTGAAGTCGACCTGACCGCGGGCGAAATTTGTTGCGGCACGTGCTCGACTTCACCCGGCTGGAGCAATGTTCGTGCCCCAATGACACATGTGCGTAGTGCATCCTTGTAGACGAGAGGGAGACCCGCCGCACCGCCGCCGCGACGGGCCTCCCTTTCGCCTTTCAAGAACTACTTACTCGACGCCCGCCATGAGCTTGCGGATCACCGGAGCCGCCACCGCGAGCGCGACACCGAGGACCACGGCCGCGCCACCGAGCGTGAAGAAGTACGCCGAGGGGCTCGTCGTGTAGAACTTCACGAGCTGCGCGGCCACACCGGTACCGGCGGAGACCGCGAGGAACCACAGGCTCATCGTCTGCGACGCGAACGCCTTGGGCGCCAGCTTCGTCGTGACCGACAGGCCGACCGGCGACAGCATGAGCTCACCGCAGGTCATGATCAGGAACATCAGCACGAGCCAGAGCGGCGTCACCTTGCCGTCGGCAGCCGAGTTGCTGGCGAAGTACATGAGCACGAACGACAGGCCCACGAGCACCAGCGCGCCGGCGAACTTGCGCGGGGTCGAGGGCGCGCGGTCCTTGAGCTTCAGCCACAGCCACGCGAACACCGGCGCCAGCGCGATGATCATGATCGGGTTGATCGACTGGAACCAGGCGACCGGGAACTCCCAGCCGAACACGTGGTTGTCGACGTGCGAGTCGGCGAACTCCGCGATCACCGAGGCGCTCTGCTCGAAGATCAGCCAGAACATCGCCGCCGCGACGAACAGCGGGATGTACGCGAGGACGCGCGGCTTCTCCTCCGGCAGCGTCTTCTTGCTGCGGTACATCACGGTGAAGTACGTGATCGGCAGGATGATCGACATGATGCTGATCATCAGGATGACGCCCTCGACGTCACCCAGCACGTACGAGAGGACGCCGAGCGCACCGATCGCGACCGCGATGAGACCGATCAGGCCGTAGACACGGCCCTTCTCGTTCGGGTGCAACGGGTTCGGCGCCACGGCGGCCGAGCCCCGCAGGTTCTTGCGGCCGAGCCGGTACTGGATCAGGCCCGCCGCCATGCCGACCGCGGCGACGGCGAACCCGGCGTGGAAGCCGACGCCGTCCGCGAGCGCGCCGGTGATCAGCGGCGAGACGAAGCCACCGATGTTGATCGCCATGTAGAAGACCGTGAAGCCGGCGTCACGACGCGTGTCGTCGCGGCTGTAGAGGCCGCCGACGACGGTCGAGATGTTCGGCTTGAGCAGGCCGGTGCCGAAGACGATGAAGATCAGGCCGAGGTACACGCCCGTGATCCCGATGGGCAGTGCCAGTGCGATGTGACCGCACATGATCAGCACGCCGCCGTAGAACGTCGAGCGCTGGCCGCCCCACACGCGGTCGGCGAGCCAGCCGCCCGCGACACCGGACATGTAGACCGCGGTGCCGTAGATGGCCACGACAGACAGGGCGAGCGCCTTGTCGACGCCGAGACCTCCCTCGGCCACGGCTGTCCACAGGTAGAGGCCGAGGATGGCCTTCATCCCGTAGAACGAGAACCGTTCCCAGAGTTCGGTGAAGAACAGCGTGGACAGGCCTCGGGGGTGCCCGAAGAATCCCTTGTCCTGCGCGGAGATGCTGGCGCTTGGAGCGCTCACAGTCATCGTCCTCTCGTGTCAACGATGTCACGGCGGATCTGGTCGAGATTACGCCGAACGCTCGTACGGTTAGAAATCGGGGTTGCGTCCGAGTGGCCCAACTCTCACGCCAGGATGCGCGGTTGGGCAGGATTTGATGCACTGCTGGGATGGACTTGATCCAGGCGCACGGCATGGCGATGACGGAGTTCGACCGACGGGTCCGGGAGATCGCTCCTGACCAGTGGTCGCTCGGCACCCCCTGCCGGGAGTGGTCGGTCAGAGATCTCGTCGGCCACCTGGTCTACGAGCAGCTCTGGGCCCCGGAACTGCTCGCCGGCTGCACGGCGGAGCAGGTCGGCGACCGCTTCGACCACGACAACCTGGGTGATGATCCACTCGTGTCCTGGGTCGTGGCGGCCGCGGCGGCGCGCGAGGCGTGGCTCGGGCCGCACGCACTGGCGAAACCCGTGACCGTGTCGTCCGGGAAGCTGGACGCCGAGGAGTACTGCTGGCAGATGACCGCGGATCTCGCGGTCCACGCCTGGGATCTGGCGCGCTCGATCGGCGCGGACGAACGCATTGATCCCGATCTCGCGTCGGCTGTTCTGTCCTACGTCGAACGCAACGTCGAGGACTGGAGTGGTTCGTCGATGTTCGATTCGCCCGTTCCGGTGGGCGCGGACGCCGACGACCAAACACGACTGATCGGACTTCTGGGACGTAAGCCTTAGCCCCTTGACGGGCGCTGTTCGGTACAAGGCCGACCTGGACGTCGACTGCGACGGCCAGCGCACCGCGAAGTGCGGCGAGAGCACCGACCCGTGGTTCCAGCCCGGCACCGCGTTCCACGACTCGAAGGGAAAGCCGCTGGTCGCGGACAAGCTCCCGTACGTCGTCGTGCCCTCGCCGAGCGGCACCTGGGACTACCGCGAGTTCGGCATCCACGGCGGTGGCGTCGTCGCCGTCATCTACAACGGCCGGGTCGACTACGCGGTGGTCGCGTCCGCGGTGAACCTGGGCATCAACCCGAACCCGGAGAACGGCGGCACCGACGGCCCGGTGCACCACCTCTACTTCAAGAACTCGAAGGTCTCCCCGAACGAGGACCACGCGAAGGCCACCTCACTCGGTGAGTCACTCGCACAGCAGTTCCTGAGCCAGAACTAGATTGCCCGGTTCGTTTTCCGAAACGCCCCGCTCCGCATCCCCCTGTGCCTCCTGCGGGGCGGGGCGTTCCTCCCCCGGCCGCGATCCCCGGATTCCCCCCGGACCGTTGATCGCACCGCTTTTGTACAGGGTGTTCGTTGTCCGGTGTCGACGCTCTTTCAACGGACAACGACGTCCGGACAACGTTTTGGTCTCTGCTCCAGGGTGACGCACCTGATTCCCACCGCGTCCAGGTGCTCGCTGACCCTGACGAACCCGGCGCTCTCGTAGAACCTGATGTTCCCGTCGCTCTCGGCCCCGGTGAAGAGCCAGACGACCTTCACGGCCTCCGGCGCGTGCTCGCTGATCGCCTGGAGGAGCTTCCGCCCGGCTCCGGCGCCCTGGACGTCGGGTGCGACGGACAGCCGGGCCACCTCCATCCGCTCACCGTCGACGCGACTGCGCACCGACCCGACGAGCCGCTGCCCGTCGAACGCTCCGAGCGCGGGCGTGCCGTCTTCGAGGTGCTTGCGGATCTCGTCGAGCGTCTCGACGAGCGGCGGCAGGTCCCACGCGCCGTACCGTCTGGCTTCCTGGAGGTACGCGGCACGCTGGATCGTCATCACCTCACCGGCGTGCCCGGGCTTCAGTTGTCCGATGTGGACGTTCACGGCCCGGTGACCCCTGGCGTCCAGCTCTCCGGCAGACCGCTCTCCGTGAGGATGATCTGGTGGTCGTGGAACCCTTGCGGCGCATCGGGCTGCCACGGCCACTGCCCCTGCGGCGTCGGCACGATCATCTGCACGGCCGCGAACTCCGACCCGTCGTAGAGCAGGTACGCGCTCCCGAAGAACTCCGGGTAGAACCCCTTGTACACCCGCTCGAACGTGATCGGCACGCCCTCGAAGAAGTCGTCGTAGAGCTTGCCCGGCTGGAACCGCTCGCCGTCGCTGGCCCGCTTCACGTACATGTTGACCAGGTTCTCGCCCATGCCCTGCGGCAGCCCGATCACCACGGCCTCGGCCACCCCGAACCGGCGCCAGGCCCCCACCGAGAACACGTAACCCGGCCCCTCGGCGTCCGGGTTCACGACGATGTTGGTGTGGCCGAACCGGTCGGCCGCGGAGAGCAGACGGGCCCTCAGCTCGATGTCTTCGTCGGAAAGCACAACACCCAGCCTACGGCACCCCTCCGGCGCCTTATGCCTGCTTGGAGCTGTTCCAACGCTCCCACCTTCAGGCAGATTTGGCGCGAAACGATAGAGGTTTCGCGGTCTCTGCCCCTACCGTCCGTCCATGCCCAAGAGATCGTCCAGCGTGGTGGGCCGCGAGTTCGGCAACGGCGTCCGAGCCGCCATCGAGAGCACCGGACTGACCCAGCGCCAGCTAGCCGAACTGCTCGGCTGGCAGGAGGCAAAGTTGTCCGACATGCTCGCCGGCAAGGGAGGCGTCAACGAGCTGGAAGTCGCCACTTTGCTCGCCTACTGCCGCACACCACTCGTCGAACGCGAACGCCTGCTCGACCTGTTCCGCGAGGTGGGGAACTTCTACGTGGAGGTTCCCGAGGACGGCCTGCCGGATCAGGTCCGCACGCTGATCAACCAGGAGAGGGACGCAACAGAGATCACCTGTTGGTCGATGATCCTCGTCCCCGGCCTGCTCCAGATCTACGAGTACATCGCGGCCGTCACCGCCAAAGCCCAGACGGTCTCCAAGGAGGACATTCCGAAGGCCGTCGCGGCGAGGGCTGCCCGAGCAGAGATTCTCGAATACACCCGGACGTTCACCTTCTACGTGCACGAGCAGGCGTTGCTGCTTCAGGTCGGCGGTGAGGAGGTGTGGCGCGAGCAGCTCGCCCACCTGCTGCGACTGTCGGTGCGGAAGTACATCAGCATCCGGATCGTCCCGAGGTCGGCCGGCATGCACGCCGGCACGTGCGGCGACTTCCGGTTGATGAAGTTCCCGAAGTACCCGCCGGTCGTCTACATCGAGAGCGTCAAGTGCTGCTTGTTCTTCGATGACAAGGAGACCGTCGACACCTACGAGAACATCCTGAAGGACCTCGCTGCCGTCGCCCTGGATGAGGAAGAATCAAGGGCGGTGATCAACAGCATCTTGGAGGGCCTCCAATGACCAACTGGCGCAAGAGCAGTTACAGCGGCGATGGCGACAACTGTGTGGAGGTGGGCCACGGCGTCGGCATCCGTGACAGCAAGGCTCCTGCCACGCACCTCCCCTTCTCGGCAGCTGCGTGGTCGACGTTCTTGGCCACCGTCAAGGCCGCGCAGTCCCGCTGAGTCGCAGTCGGTGCGCGGCGACCAAGGCCTGCCGACCGGCCGACTTCGACCGTCCAGCGGACACCGAAGGTGCAAGCGGTCGAGTGCCCCGGGAACGGCACGACGCCGTTATAGGTGAAATCGGTCCGTGAAGGCCGTGACGCCTGCGGATAGCGACGCGTGTCATAAACCGTGATCAGCTCAAGGCCTTCGCCGATGATGCGAGGACTCGTCCAGCCCAAATGCTTCAGCAGAGTCGGCTCGAGTGACCGGCGGGCCGTGGTGAGCACCTCGGCCGTTTCCTCGAATCCTCTTCCGGCGACGCTTCCGCAGGCACTCGCAGGACAGCAGTCACCACAAGAACCAGAATGCACCCGGTCCACATTCTTGTCGTGTAATGCAAAAACGCCGGCCACGCGCATCGCGTGACCGGCGTTCTTTCGAGACTTCGTCAGCCGACCTCGGCCATGACCTCGTCCGACACGTCGAAGTTCGCGAAGACGTTCTGCACGTCGTCGCAGTCCTCCAGCGCGTCGATGAGCTTGAAGATCTTCTTCGCGCCCTCGACCTCCAGCTGCACCGACACCGAAGGCATGAAGCTCGACTCGGCGGACTCGTAGTCGATGCCCGCGTCCTGCAGCGCCTTGCGGACCGGGATCAGGTCGCCGGCCTCGGACACGACCTCGAAGGCCTCGCCCAGGTCGTTGACCTCCTCGGCACCGGCTTCCAGCACCGCCAGCATCACGTCGTCCTCGGACGTCTCCGCCTTCGGCACGATCACGACACCCTTGCGGCTGAACATGTACGACACCGAACCGGGGTCGGCCATCGAACCGCCGTTGCGCGTCATCGCCGTGCGAACCTCGGTGGCGGCACGGTTGCGGTTGTCCGTGAGGCACTCGATGAGCACCGCGACGCCGTTGGGCCCGTAGCCCTCGTACATGATGGTCTGCCAGTCGGCGCCGCCGGCTTCTTCACCACCACCGCGCCTGCGGGCGCGTTCGATGTTGTCCAGCGGCACCGAGTTCTTCCGGGCCTTCTGGATGGCGTCGAACAGCGTCGGGTTGCCGTCCGGGTCCCCACCACCGGTGCGGGCCGCGACCTCGATGTTCTTGATCAGCCGCGCGAAGAGCTTGCCGCGCTTGGCGTCAATGGCGGCCTTCTTGTGCTTGGTGGTCGCCCACTTGGAGTGGCCGCTCATTTCTCCTCCGAACCAGTCAAACCACGAACCATGTCCACGAACAGGCGATGGACGCGCTCATCCCCCGTGAGCTCCGGATGAAACGCCGTGGCCAGCACGTTGCCCTGCCTGACCGCGACGATCCTACCGGCGGCATCACCCGCTTCAGCCGTAACGGGCACCGTAGCGAGAACCTCCACCCCCTCGCTAACCGCCTCCACCCACGGCGCACGGATGAACACGGCGTGCACACTCTCACCGGCGAGATCGAGATCGGTCTCGAACGAGTCGATCTGCCGCCCGAACGCGTTCCGGCGCACCGTGACCGCCAGGCCACCGAGCTGTTCCTGGTCCTCACGGCCGTCCAGCACCGTCTCGGCCAGCAGGATCATGCCCGCGCACGACCCGTAGGCCGGGAAGCCGGCCTTGATCTTCGCCTTGAGCGGTTCGAGCAACTCGAAGTTGACCAGGAGCTTGCTGATGGTCGTCGACTCGCCGCCGGGGATGACGATCCCGTCCAGCTCGTCCAGTTCCTCGGGCCTGCGGATGGGCCGTGCGGTGACATCACACTTCGCGAGGGACACGAGGTGTTCCTGGACATCGCCCTGGAGAGCGAGCACGCCAATGACGGGAGGGGCAGCGACAACCATGCTCACCAGCATATTCGAGGTCCGCGGGCCCGCTGCGCACCCCTCGTCAGTGGACTTCGAGCAACCCGGGGAAGTCGTCCGGAATCAGCCCGCCGTGATCGAGATATGCCGCCAGCACCGCCCGAACCGCCGTCAGCGGCACTTCGTGACGTAGTGGCACATCCTCGCCGTGACCCTGGAAGTCGTAGACCCGGTCACCGACGATGTCGTCACCCAGCGTCGCACGGCGACCGGTCCGGCTGCTGACCTGCACGTAGCCTTGTTCGGCGCCAACGCCCGCGCGTACAGAGGGGAAGCGATAGGGGTCGTCCGCCACGTACACGGTGATGATCGACGGGCACGGTTGCCGTGCGGACTGCTCGCTCACCCGGTCCAGCAGCACGGCCAGTTCCTCGTGTGTGCGGATGATGATGGCGGGATCGCCGGGGTTGAAGTCATCCTCGGGTTTCTGGTCGTACCAGACCTCTAGAGCTGCCACGGTGCCCGCATCCCTCCGGTGTACGTCTTGCGGTAGTTCGGCGCGTGCACTACGAGCGTGGACCCCTCCGGCAACAGCACCGGGACCACGAGCGGTCTCGGCACGGCCGGCTGTTCAGCACCACCGTGGCATGTCGGATGCCCTTCTGGCGCATCGTCACCGCGACCTTCGTTTCCACGTGCGTCACGGTCACAGAAGCACCCGGTTCCGGAAAATCAGTCGCCTTCAACAGTTCCCACGCCTGAGCCGACGCGTCGTCCTGCCCGCTCACGATCGCCGCGACCTCGTCACCGCTGTTGGCGAACCAACGCCCATGTGTGCGCTGACCGGTTCCTGGCCGTACCGGCGACGGACAGCAGATCACGCGCCTGTTCGGCAAGATCCGCTGCCTCGTGATGCGCGGCCATCGCCTGGTCGATCTTGACCAGCACACGCCGAGCGACGCCGCTCGGTGTCCCTCGCGTGCCCATCGCCACCCGATGCCGCCACGACACAGCGGAACCAGCCCCGTGAAACACCGCGAGCCGCCCCCTTCGTGAGGGGACGGCTCGCGGCTTGAACGGGCTACGTCAGTCGATGGTGACGAGATCCCGCTGCTCCACCGGCTGACGCGACTTCACGAAGCGCCATCCGAGGAACAAGATCAGAGCGACCACCGGAATCGACCAGAACGCGATCTTCTCGGCGGTCCCGGCAAAGGCCATCTGCCCGATCACCAGCGCGAGAAACGCGAGCGTCCCGTACGAGGTGTAGGGCGCGCCGGGCATTCGGTAGGACGGCCGCTGGATCTCGCCGGCCAACGCCTTCTTGCGCAACCGCAACTGGCAGATGATCAGAGTGGCCCAAGTGGACACCACACCCAGCGAGGCCACCGCGATCGCGATGTCGAACGCCTCCTTGGGCACGATGTAGTTGAGAACGACACCGAACAGGTAAGCGACACCGGTGAACAGGATGCCGCCGTACGGCACGTGCCGGGCGTTCATCCGACCGGTGATGGCCGGCGCCTCGCCCTTCTGCGCCAGCGAACGCAAGATCCGCCCGGTCGAGTAGAGACCGGAGTTGCAAGAGGACAGTGCCGCCGTCAGCACCACGGCGTTCATGATGTCGCCGACCGCCGGGATGCCCAGGGCCGAGAACACGGTCACGAACGGGGATTCGGTGCCGGTGAAGTGGTCCCACGGCAACAACATGGTCAGCAGCAGCACGGAGCCGACGTAGAAGATCGCGATGCGGTAGACGACGCCGTTGATGGCGCGCGGCATGATCTTCTCGGGGTCCTTGGTCTCGCCCGCGGCGATGCCCACGAGTTCGATGGCCGAGTACGCGAACACGACTGCCTGCAACGTCATCAGGGCGATGCCGAAGCCTGCCGGGAACAGGCCGCCGTGGCCCAGGGTGTTCGAGACCGACGCCGTGGTGCCGCCGATGTCCGCGTTGCCGATGACCAGGCCCACGCCGACCACCAGGAAGACCACGATCGCGGTCACCTTGATGACGCTGAACCAGAACTCCAGCTCACCGAAGAGCTTGACGGACAACATGTTGATGGCGATCAGCACGGCAAGGGCCACCAGTGCGGTGATCCACTGCGGCAGGTCGGGGAACCACTTGTGCATGTAGATCGCGACGGCGGTGATCTCGGCGATGCCCGTCATCGCCCAGTTCAGCCAGTACAGCCAGCCCGACGTGAAGCCGGCCCACGGGCCGATGAACTCGCGGGCGTACTCGACGAAGCTGCCGGACACGGGGCGATGGAGGACGAGTTCGCCCAGCGCGCGCATGACGAAGAACGCCGCGAGGCCGCACACCGCGTACGCGAGGATCAGCGACGGCCCCGCTGTGGCGAGGCGCCCGCCCGCACCCAGGAAAAGGCCGACGCCGATAGCGCCACCGATTGCGATCATCTGCACCTGACGCTTGGTCAGCGCCTTGGTGTAGCCGTCCGCATCAGTTTCCACAGAACTCACGAGGAGGTTCCTTCCGAAACGGAAAAATGCTCGCGTCGGAACCTCCCGCGCCCCGACGCGCTGATTCGGGGAACCCTAGCGAGTGGCGGTCATCACCAAGTAATCACCTGGGGAAGACTTAACGTAAGCGACGTCACACAGCGCTGCGTTTAGGTCATCCCAAATGTCGTCGACGTGCTCAAGTCCGACGGAAATGCGCAGCAAATTGTCCGGAACGCCAGAAGCACGCAGTTCTTCGCCGGGTACCAGGCGATGGGTCAAAGCCGAGGGATGCTCGATAAGAGTGTCGACCGAACCCAACGACACCGCCGGCGTGATGAGCCGAAGACGACGCACGACCTCGACGGGGTCGCCGTGCACTCCGAACGCGATCATGGCGCCGGTTCCGCGCATCTGCCGTGACGTGGACGGGTAGCGCACGAACTCCACGGCGTCGTGCGAGCCGAGTCGTGACGCCAGCACCGCGGCCGAACGCGACGCCGCCTCGACGCGCAACGGCAGCGTGGCCAGCCCGCGGTGCAGCAGGTAGCCGCCCAACGGGTGCAGAACCGCGCCCGTGATGATCCTGACCTGCCGCAACGCCGCCGCGAGCGACTCAGAGCAGGCCACGACGCCGCCGAGCACGTCGCCGTGCCCGCCCAGGTACTTGGTGCCGGAGTGCAGCACGTACGAGGCTCCGTGCAGGTAGGGGTTCTGCAGGACCGGGGTCGCGAAGGTGTTGTCGACCATCACCGGCACGCCGCCCGACTGGCGCACGACGTGCTCGATGTCGACCAGGTCGAGGTTGGGGTTGGCCGGGGTCTCGACCACGATCAGCCCGGTGTCCGGCCGGATCGCGGAGGACACCAGGCCCGCTTCGACGTACGTGGTCGTGACGCCCAGGAGACCGGACGACAGCAGGTGGTCGGTGCCGCCGTACAACGGCCGCACGGCTACGACGTGCGGTTTTCCCGCCATCACGCAGGCGGCCTGGACGACGGCGGTCACCGCTGCCATGCCGCTGCCGAACGCCACGGACGTCTCGGTGTGCTCGAGAGCCGCGAGCGCCTGCTCGAAACGGGCCACCGTCGGGTTGTGCAGCCGCGCGTAGACGGGCGAGGCCGCCCGCGCGGCGCCGGTGGCCCACTCACCCAGCGCTTCCCCGCCGAGCGCCTGGTCAGGCACGGGGTAGGTGGTGGACAGGTCGATGGGAGGCGCGTGCACGCCGAGCTCCGCGAGGTCGTCGCGGCCGCCGTGCACTGCGATGGTCTCGATGCGCGTCATGGCCCGAATGGTGGAGACTGCCTCGGCGGAACGGTCAGAAGACCGCAGGCGATTCGGCGGAACGGAGAACGACCGTGCTGGATTCGATCGACGAGGCCATCGTGCGGGAGCTGCGGAAGGACGCGCGGCTGCAGAACAAGGACCTGGCCGAACGCGTCAACGTCGCGCAGTCCACGGCGGTGGTCCGGCACCGGGCTCTCAGGGAACGCGGCGTGATCACCGGCTACCACGCCGAGATCGATCCGGGCGCCGTCGGGCAGCACGTCCAGGCGATGCTCGCGGTGAAGATCCGCCCGCACACCAAGGAGATCGTCGACCCGTTCATGGCTTATGTGCTGAGCCTTCCAGAAACACTCGCGCTCTCTCACGTGACCGGTCCGGAGGATTTCCTGGTGCACGTCGCGGTATCGGACGTCGGCCATCTGCAACGACTCGTGCTCGACAAGTTCACCAGCCGGCGAGAGGTGACAGAGGTTCATACGAACCTGCTCTTCTCGCACGTCAGAAAGCATTAACCGGCGAGCCTCAATGCGGGTGCGAGCTGGTCGCGGCCGTCAATGCCGAGCTTGCGATAAACCTTCGTCAGGTGGATCTCGACGGTCCGCAGTTGCACGAACAGCACGGCCGCGATCTCGCGGTTCATCTTGCCCGCGGCAGCCAGAGCGGCCACGCGCCGCTCGGACTCGGTGAGGCCCGCGGGCCCGGCGGCGAGCTCCTGCCGGATCTCCTCGGCCAGTTCCTCGACACCGCAGTCGTCGGCCAGGTCCACGGCCACGCGCAGCTCGGCGCGGGCCGGCTTCACCCGTCCGGCCAGGTGCAACGCGCGGCCCAGTGCGAAGTGGCTCCGCGCCCGTTCCAGCAGGGCGCCGGACGAGGCCAGCAGGTCGACCGATTCCTGAAGCAGCCCAATGCCTTCCACGCCGAGAAGCACGCCCTGTGCTCGCAGCGACGCCGCCAACGGCAACACAGCGCCGATCGAGCGTGCGAGGCGTTCCTCGGCGAGAAGGTGATCTCCTCCGAGGGGCAGCCGCCACGACGTGCTGTCGCAACGGCGCACATGCAGCCGTTCGCCGCAGTCCAGCAGGTCGCGCACGCCGTCCTTGCGCCGCTCGGCCGCGATCCGCACCCGTCCCCGCGCGGCCAGCAACGCAGGCGATCCGAACAGGTCCGGCACCTCGCCGGGCACCACCTCGAACACGGCCGACGCCATCTCGACGTCGCCCATCTCCAACAGCGCCAAGGAAAGCTCGGCCAGGGCGGCGAACACCGGCGTCGACACCCGAACCGCGCCGCAGCTCTCCAGCACCGCCAACGCCTCACGGGCGTCGGACTCGGCACCCGCAAGCCGTCCCAGATCCCGCAGGCACGCAGAACGCGCCGTGAGGGCAGCCGCGACGCACGGCCGGTGCTGCCAGCGACGCGCCACGGTCAACGCACGGTCCGCGCGCGCGTAGGCGGCCGTCAGTTCGCCGCGCATCCGCACGAACCCAACAGCCCGCAGGTAGGGCTCGAACTCCGAGGGCGTCGACGGCAGGACGTCGGGATCGCCGATGACGTCCGGCTCGACCTGTGGCTCCTCCCCCAGCAACGCCAGCAGGCCCGGCAACGCGGGGTGCGCGGGATCGGCCTCTCCCAGGTGGTCCACCGCCGCCGGGACGTCCACATAGGACTCGACCTCGCCGAGTTCCGCCAGCAACCCGGCGGACTCCGGCTCGTCCATCGCGCGCCTGAGGTACCGGACGGCGTCCACGACCCGGTTGCGCGTCCGGGACCGCTGAGCGGCCGACACGAGCACCTCGGTCGCCCACTCCTCGCCCTGCGGCCGGGTCTCGACCAGGTGCTCGGCCACCGCCTCGGCCGACGCGCCCGTCTCGGTCAGCAACCGGGCTGCGGCTGCGTGCAGGTCCTGGCGTTCGGTGATGGTCAGCTCTTCGCGCAAAGTGTTGCGCACCAACGGATGCACCAACGAGCCGTCGGCCGACAGCAACCCCATCCGATGCAGCGCGGCGATCGTCCCGGCCAGTTCGCACGGTTCGATGCCGATCAACTCGGCGACTCGCGGCAAAGTCACTTCGCCGCCCAGCACGGCCAAAGCGTGCAATGCGTCGGGTGCGTGCGGCGCGAGGCGGCGCAGGCGGACGTTGACGGTCGGCAGCAACGCCGGTGCGGTGAGTCCGACGACGTGGTCGGTGTACGCGCGCACGAGGTTGAGCAGCAGCAACGGATTGCCGCCCGCCTCAGCGCGGCACAACGCGATGAAGTCGTCGTCCTGCGGCCCCAGCTCGTTCTCGACCAACGCCCGCGAGTCGGCGAACGACAGCTCGTCCAGCCTGATCTCGCTGGTCGACGCGGCGAGCAGCTCCTCGAGGGTCTGCGGCCCCGCGCACACCTCGCCCGCCCCGATCCCGGCCAGCGCGAAGATCGGCAGGTGCTCGATGCGGTGCGGCAGGGTGCTCAGCCACTGCAGCGACGGCTGGTCGGCCCACTGCGCGTCGTCCACGACGAGGGCGACGGGGCGCTCGGCGGCCATCCGGGCGAGCGCGCGATGCAGGACGTGCAGTTCGGGCAACGTCACCGGGCCTGGTTCGGCCAGCGAGTCGGACTGCCCGAGCGCGGCCGCGATGCGCGGCTGGTGCTGGACGTCGTCCCCCGGCTGCACGCACACGAAAAGGCGGCTGACCAGCCCGAACGGCAGGTCGCGCTCCAGGTAGCTGCCGCGCGCCGCCAGCACCGTGAACCCGTGCCGCGCGGCCAGCTCCCGCGCGGTCGTGAGCAGCGCCGTCTTGCCGGCCCCCAGTCCCCCGGTGGCCACCACGAGGTGCCCGTCACCGCCCGAAGCCGCGGTGAGTGCCTCCGCCAGCCGCGTCGTCTCCCGGTCCCGCCCGACCAGTCCAGGTTTCGCGCCCATGGGTCCATCTGAGGCCTGTCCGCCATTGGCCGCCTATCGCGGAAGCATTGGCGCTATGCCACCCCGATGAGCCGTAGTCCCGCCGTGGTCGCCGCCGCGAGCACGATGACCGCCACGAACGGCAGCTTGCGCCACGCCGCGAGCCCGCCGACGGCGACGCCCGCCGCGAGCGCCCAGCCGCCGAACTGCCTGCCGTTCGTCAACGCCGAGACCGCTACCAGCGCCAACAGCAGAACCGTCGCCGAAGCGGACATCAGTTCGCGGACCTTCTCCGGCAACGTGACGCGGTCGCGCAGCAACGGTCCGGCGAGGCGGATCGCGAAGGTGCCGGCGGCCAGGATCAGGACTGCGGTGACGGGCACGGCTCCTCCTTCTTCTTCGTCGTGCGGAACGCGAACAGCCCGGCCAGCGCGAGCAGCACGGGCACACCGGCGGGCAGGAACGGCGTGGTCATGAGCGCTATCGCGGCGCCGACCAGGGCCGCGTTGCGCGTCGCCGCGTCTTTGAGCGCCGGCAACGTGAGCGCCAGCAGAGCCGCCGGGAACGCCGCGTCCAGCCCGAACGTCATCGGGTCGCCGATCGCCTGCCCCACGAGCGCACCGATGAGCACGCCCGTGTTCCAGCTGAAGAACAGCGACACGCCACACGCCCAGTAGGCCGCACGCGCTCTCGCGGGATCCTTCTGCGCCATCGCGAACGCCGTCGACTCGTCGATCAGCAGGTGACTGCCGACGATCCGAGCGAGCGGGCTCTTGCCCAGCACGTCCCCGACCGCGAGGCCGAACGGCAGGTGCCGCGCGTTGAGCACGAGCCCGGCCAGCACCGCGGCGGCAGGGCTGCCACCTGCGGCGACGACACCCACGGCCATGAACTGCGAACCGCCCGCGAAGATCACCAGCGACATCAGCACCGGCATCCACCACGGAAGGCCGGAGCCGACCGAGATCGCGCCGAAGCTCGCACCGGTCACCGCGGCACCCAACGCGACTGCGGCCACGTCACGCAGAAGCACAGCATCAAGAGTTCGCCAGATCGAACGCACCACCCATTAAGATGAACACCTGGGATCGGTGTTCGTCAAGACGAACGGATGGACTTCTGTGTCGAACGCACCACTCGACCTCATCGCGGCCAACCTCCGGCGCGAGCGCGACCGCACCGGCATGTCGCTGAGCGAGGTCGCGAAGAAGGCCGGCGTCGCGAAGTCGACGCTCTCCCAGCTGGAGTCCGGCGCGGGAAACCCCAGCGTGGAGACCCTGTGGGCGCTCGGCGTCGCGCTGGGCGTCCCGTTCAGCCGCCTCGTCGAACCCGCCGTGCCGCGCGTGCAGGTGATCCGCGCGGGCGAGGGCCCGGTCATCCACTCCGAACAGGCGCACTACTCCGCGACGCTGCTGGCCGCGTGCCGTCCGGGCACCAAGCACGACATCTACTGGCTGGCCCTCGAACCCGGTGGCGCCCGCGAGTCGCTGCCGCACGTGCCGGGCAGCGTCGAGCACATGATCGTGGCGTCCGGCCGCTGCCTGGCAGGTCTCGCCGACGACCCGATCGAACTCGGGCCCGGCGACTACATCGTCTATCCCGGCGACCTGCCGCACATCTGCAAGGCGTTGGAACCGGGCACGACCGCGATGATGGTCATGGAGCACACCGTCTAGCTCAGCTGGCGGACGAGCGTGCGCAGCCACGGTTCAGGCCCGAGATCGGCGCCGCCATCGTGGAGGAGAACTGCACGGGACCTACACGCGCTCCACACGTTCGGGGTGCGATTCTTCCCACTCAACCGTATAGCAGACAGGGGGCCTTGCCACAAGGCCCCATGGATCGTTCACACTCATCGCCTCAGGCAGAACAAGGGCGCTGTGGGGAGCACGTGGGTTACGAAGAAGAACTGCAGTCCGAGCGTGAATACGTGGCCGGTCTCTACGCACGGCTCGATGGCGAACGCGCGCGAGTGAAGGCCGCCTACCTGTCAGCGCTGGGTGGCACCGGCGAGACCGCAATGGACCGTGACAACGAGGTGCGCGCCCGGCACCGCGAGATGAAGCGCCTGAACGTGGCCGACTACGGCCTGTGCTTCGGCCGGCTGGACAGCGTCGACGGCGACCGCTCCTACATCGGCAGGATCGGCCTGTTCGACGAGGAGAACGAGTTCGAACCGGCGCTGCTCGACTGGCGGGCACCGGCGGCGCGGCCGTTCTACACCGCCACCGGGGCCACCCCCGAGGGCATGCTCCGGCGCCGCCAGTTCCTCACCCGCCGCCGGGCGGTCGCCGGGTTCACCGACGAGGTGTTCGGCAAGCTCGGCGAGGAGCAGGGCGACGTGGCCCTGCTGGAGGCGTTGAACGCGCCGCGCGGCGACGGCATGCGCGACATCGTGGCGACCATCCAGTCCGAACAGGACGCGATCATCCGGCTCGACCACCCCGGCGTGCTGGTGATCGAGGGCGGCCCCGGTACCGGTAAGACGGTCGTCGCGCTGCACCGCGTCGCATACCTGATGTACACGCAACGAGAGCGCATGGAACGGCACGGCGTGCTCGTCGTCGGTCCCAACCCGGCGTTCCTCAACCACATCAGCCGTGTGCTGCCGTCACTGGGCGAGTCGGACGTCGTGTTCTCGACCACCGGCAGCCTGCTGCCCGGTCTGCTCGCGACCGCCGAGGACACTCCGGACGTCGCGCGGCTCAAGGGTTCGCGCAAGATGGTGGACGTGCTGAAGGCGGCCGTCGCGGCCCTGCAGCGCGTTCCCGCGGAGCCGATCCCGATGGGCATGAAGGACGTGGTCGTCCACATCGGCGCGGACGTCGCCGAGTGGGCCCGGCAGGAGGCGCGTGACAGCGGCCTGCCGCACAACGAGGCCCGCGCGGTGTTCCGCGAGATCGTCACGTACGTGCTGACCGAACGGGCGATCGGCCGGATCGGGAAGGGCTGGATGTCCCGGTCCGACAAGCAGGCCTGGGAGGAGATGCGGACAGGTCTGGTCAAGGACCTCGCCGACGACGACACGTTCGCCGCGCTGCTCGACTCCCTGTGGCCGATCATGACGCCGTTCGAGCTGCTGAGCGCGCTGTACTCGTCGCCGGAACTGCTGGCGGAGGCGGGCGCCGACCCGTCGCTGCACCGCGCGGACGGTTCCGCGTGGACGGTGTCGGACGTGCCGTTGCTCGACGAGCTGCACGACATGCTGGGCAAGGACGGCAGCGAGCAGGCCGACGACCAGGCCGCTTCCGCCGACCGCGCGGCCGAGGCCCGGTACGCGGCCGAAGTGCTCGACAGCATGGTCGGCCGCTTCGACCACATGGACGACGAGGACCACCTCTTCGCCTCGGACATGCTGTTCGCCGAGGACCTGGCCGAGCGCTTCGAGGACCACGACCAGCGCACGCTCGCCGAACGCGCGCTGGCGGACCGCGGCTGGACCTACCGGCACGTGGTGGTGGACGAGGCCCAGGAACTGTCCGAAATGGACTGGCGGGTGCTGATGCGCCGCTGCCCCGGCCGTTCCTTCACGGTGGTGGGCGACCTGGCGCAGCGTCGTGCGGCGGCGGGTGCCACGTCGTGGGGCCAGATGCTCGACGCGTACGTGCCGGGGCGCTGGGAGTACCGGTCGCTGACGGTCAACTACCGCACGCCGGCGGAGATCATGGCCGTCGCGGCACGGGTCCTCGCCGAGTTCGCGCCGGACGTTCGCGCGCCGGAGTCGGTGCGCGCCAACGGTGTTCAGCCGTGGTCGCGGCAGGTGACTCCGGACGAGCTGCCCGGCGTCATCGAGGAGTTCGTCAAGCAGGAGGCGGTTCTCGAGGGAACGAGCGTGGTGATCGGTCCGTCCGGCGTGCCCGGCACCGTGCCCGCCTCGGAGACCAAGGGCCTGGAGTACGACTCGGTGCTCGTCGTCGAGCCGGAACGGATCATGGCGGACGGGCCGCGCGGCGCGGCGGAGCTGTACGTGGCGCTCACCCGTGCCACGCAACGGCTCGGCGTGCTGCACCACGGGGCGTTGCCGGCCGCTTTGTCCGATCTCGCTGAGACCGTGGGCACAAGCGGGTGATTCGGTGGGTGCGGGGTTCTGACCAGTTCTACAGTCCGCCTGGTGAGCACTCCGCCCAACCAGCCCCACGACCCGGCCGACCCGTGGGCGACTCCGCCCGCGGGTCAGGCCGCACCGGGCCCGCAACCGGGCCAGGCGTACCCGGCCCAGCCGTATCCGGGTCAGCCCCACGCCGGCCAGCCCAACCCGGGCCAGCCGTATCCCGATCAGGCCTATCCCGGCCAGGCGTACCCCGGCCAGCCTTTCCCGGGTCAGGCGTACCCCGGCCAGGCGTATCCGGGTCAGCAGTATCCAGGTCAGCCCCAGGCCGGTCAGCCGCATCCGGGCCAGCCCTACCCGTCCTATCCGGCTCCGGAACCGCCGCGGAAGTCGTCGGGCAAGGCGTTCCTGATCATCGCCGGGCTGGTGGTGATCGCGCTGGGGCTCAGTGCCGCCGTGTTCCTGGTGAACCGGGACGACAAGAAACCGGCCGCGGCCTCGTCCACGCCGGTCACGACCACCACGACGACGACCACCACCACGAAGCCGAAGGCGTTCGCGGAGGTCGGTGACTGCGTGCTGCTCGCGGGCGGGTCGTTCAACCCGAAGTTCGAGAAGACCGCGTGCGCCGAGAACAAGCACAACTACACGGTGTCCAAGGTGCCGGCGACGTCCACCGAGGAGTGCGGCACGCCGCCGGACGGCTACGTCAAGTACACCAAGGGTTCCAGCGTGAACGTGTGCCTGATCCCGGTGTTCGTCGACGGCGAGTGCTACGACTTCACCCTCGCGTCGCTGAAGTCGGAGTTCCCGAAGAAGGCGTGCGGCGGCTACATGGTCGTCAAGGCCAAGGTGATCACCGGAACCGCGGACAAGGCGGCGTGCGGTCAGGACGAGCGGCTCGCGCTGGCGCTGGCCTATCCGGAGATCAAGACGACCTACTGCCTGACCCACACCTTCTCGATCTGAGGCGGGTGCCACCCGAGAGGCGGTCGGGGAAAGACCTGACCGCCTCTAGGATGGGCGGAAGTCTGGGGGGACTGCTCGCGTCGGCCAGACGATCACATCCGCGTCCGAGCCGCACTGGGGGCATTCCATGACGACTCCACCCACTCCACCTGACGGGCCCCGCGACCTGTGGGCGCCACCCGCCGCGGCACTCCCGCCGCACGGTCACCCGGCCGCGTTCGTTCCACCACGAAGGACTTTCCGCGCCAGCAGGGTGATCGCGGCCTGCCTCGGTGGCCTGGTGCTGGTGGCGCTGGTCTTGGGCGCGTCGCTGCTCCGCGGGGACGACTCTCCCGGCACGGCGGTCGGCGACTGCGTGAAGCTGACGGGCACAGAGACCGCCATGAGGTACGAGAAGGTCTCCTGCGACGGCAGGCTGCACAACTACACCGTGAGCAGGGTGCTGGGCTCCCGGAGCGGGGACTGCGGCGAAGCCCCGTACTCGTACACGACCTACGACAGCCGCAAGGACCTCAGCGAGCACCTGTGCCTGATCCCGGTGTTCTTCGACGGCGAGTGCTACGACTTCACCTCGCACCTCGCCGAGAACAAGAGGGTGGCCTGCGGCACGGCCGGGGCGACCAAGATGCGGGTGCTCACGAACGTCGCGGACGAGGCGGCGTGCGGCCCGGAGTCGTCGAAAGCGATGGCCTTCAAGGAAACGAATACCACGTACTGCTTCACGGCGGGGTCCTAGGACAGCAGAAGGGCGCGTCCCGCGGGACGCGCCCTTCTGTGGTTTCTGAGACTTACCAGCCGCGCTCGGCCAGGCGGTGCGGCTCCGGGATCTCGTCGACGTTGATGCCGACCATGGCCTCACCCAGGCCGCGCGAGACCTTGGCGATGACGTCGGGGTCGTCGTGGAAGGTGGTGGCCTTCACGATGGCCTCGGCGCGCTGGGCCGGGTTGCCGGACTTGAAGATGCCGGAACCGACGAACACGCCCTCGGCGCCGAGCTGCATCATCATCGCGGCGTCGGCCGGGGTCGCGATGCCACCCGCGGTGAACAGCACGACGGGGAGCTTGCCGTTCTGCGCGATCTCCTTGACCAGCTCGTACGGCGCCTGGAGCTCCTTGGCGGCCACGTAGAGCTCGTCCTCGGGGAGGTTCTGCAGGCGGCGGATCTCCTGACGGATCTTGCGCATGTGCGTGGTGGCGTTCGAGACGTCACCGGTGCCGGCCTCGCCCTTGGAGCGGATCATGGCCGCGCCCTCGGTGATGCGGCGCAGGGCCTCGCCCAGGTTCGTCGCACCGCAGACGAAGGGGACGGTGAACGCCCACTTGTCGATGTGGTTCGCGTAGTCGGCCGGGGTGAGCACCTCGGACTCGTCGATGTAGTCGACACCGAGCGACGCGAGGACCTGGGCCTCGACGAAGTGGCCGATGCGGGCCTTCGCCATGACCGGGATCGAGACGGCGTTGATGATCCCGTCGATCAGGTCGGGGTCGCTCATGCGCGCGACGCCGCCCTGGGAGCGGATGTCGGCCGGGACGCGCTCCAGCGCCATGACGGCGACGGCGCCCGCGTCCTCCGCGATCTTCGCCTGGGTGGCGTCGACCACGTCCATGATCACGCCGCCCTTGAGCATCTCGGCCATGCCGCGCTTGACGCGGGCGGTACCCGTGACCTGATCAGTGCTCACCTGGGCAACCTTTCACGAGGGGAAGTCTTGGTGAACTCACCCTACGTCTGACGTGGCCTCCTCGCCCAAGCCACTGGAGCCCCGAACCAGAAGGCCACTTTCCGATCAACCGCAGGTCGTGACACGTGTCACGCGGCTGGTTGTGAATTGTGTTCGCGTGCCGGTGGGCGACCAGTCGGGTCTCCGGGGTTGTAACGACCTGTGAACGGGTGTGAGATCGAACACTACGACTTGACGGAGGTCGCCATGGGAAGCAAGAACTCCGACAACGGCACATCGGCAGGCGCGGTCGCTGTAGACGACCCGGCCAAAGTCCGCAACGTCGTGCTCGTGGGCCCGTCCGGCGCCGGCAAGACGACGCTCACCGAGGCCCTGCTCGCCGCCACCGGTGTCCTGACCCGCGCGGGATCGGTCACCGAGGGCACCACGGTCTGCGACCACGACCCGGCCGCCGTCCGGCAGCAACGGTCGGTGGGCCTCGCGGTCGCCCCGATCCAGCACGGGGACATCAAGATCAATCTGATCGACACCCCCGGATACGTCGACTTCGTGGGTGAGCTCAGGGCAGGACTACGGGCCGCGGACGCGGCCCTTTTTGTTGTCAACGCCTTCGAGGGCGTCGACCCGGCCACCATCTCGTTGTGGGAGGAGTGCGCTCTCGTAGGCATGCCACGCGCCGTCGTCATCACACGCACCGACCACCACCGTGCGGACTTCGGCGCCGAGGTCATCGCGTGCCAGGCGGCGTTCGGCGCGGGCGTTGTGCCGCTGTACATGCCGGAGGGCGACGCACTGGTCGGGCTGCTGACGTCCGGGGCGAACTACCCGGACGAACGCGCGGCGTTGATCGAGGGAATCATCGCCGAGAGCGAGGACGAGACCCTCATGGAGCGCTACCTCGAAGGCGAGGAGATCGACCAGGACACGCTCATCGCCGACCTGGAGACCGCCGTCTCGCACGGCTCGTTCCACCCCGTGATGCCCGTGTGCGCCGCAACCGGCATGGGTCTCGTGGAGCTGTTGGACGGCATCGCGCGCGCGTTCCCGTCACCGCTGGAGCACGACGTTCCGGACGTGACGTCGGTGGACGGCATCCCGCAACCTCGCATGGCCGCCGACCCGGACGGGCCACTCGTCGCCGAGGTGGTCCGCACCGCAGTGGACTCCTACGTCGGCCGCGTGTCGTTGGTCCGTGTCTTCTCCGGCACCCTTCGCCCCGAACGCCCCGTGCACGTCTCCGGCCACGGCATGGCCGACCGCGGCCACGAGGACCACGACGCCGACGAACGCGTCGCCCACATCTACTCGCCGCTGGGCTCGACGCTGCGCGAGGTCCCCTACTGCGTCGCCGGCGACCTGTGCGCGCTCACGAAGCTGACCACCGCCGAAACCGGCGACACCGTCTCCGCCCCCGAACAACCCCTGCTGATGGCGCCGTGGGACATGCCAGAACCGTTGCTGCCCATCGCCGTCGTGCCCCGCACACGCAGCGACGAGGACAACCTGGCCCGCAACCTCGGCCGCCTGGTCGCGAGCGACCCGACCCTGCGCCTGGACCGCAACGCCGAGACGCACCAGATGGTCCTGTGGTGCATGGGCGAGGCCCACGCAGACGTCGTGCTGGCCCGCCTGCGCGCCGGCGGGGCGGAGATCGACACCGAACCGGTGCGCGTGCCGTTCCGCGAAACCTTTGCGGGCTCGGGGAAAGGCCACGGCCGGCACGTGAAGCAGTCGGGAGGCCACGGCCAGTACGCGGTGTGCGACATCCTCGTGGAACCACTCCCCCGCGGCGCCGGCTTCGAGTTCGTGGACAAGGTCGTCGGCGGCTCGGTCCCCCACCAGTTCATCCCGTCCGTCGAGAAGGGCGTGCGCGCACAGCTGGAACGAGGCCTGCACGACGGCACCCCTGTCGTCGACGTACGGGTGACTCTCGTTGACGGCAAAGCACATTCGGTCGACTCGTCGGACGCCGCGTTCCAGACCGCGGGCGCGCTGGCTCTGAAGGAGGCCGCGGCCGCAGCGCGCACGCAACGGCTGGAACCGATGGACGAGGTCGCGATCCGCCTGCCCGACGAACACCTGGGCACCGTGCTGGGCGACCTGTCCGGCCGGCGCGGGCGGGTGCTCGGGACCGAGTCGGACGAGGGCGGACGCACGCTGATCCGCGCCGAGGTGCCGTCGTCGGAGCTGCTGCGGTACGCGGTGGAACTGCGGTCCCTGACGTCGGGGACCGGCACGTTCACGCGCCGCTTCTCCCGTTACGACCCGCTGCCGGAGGCGTTGGCGGCACGCGCGGCCAAGTAGCCGAGCGTCTGCAAGGGCTCTGTTGGCGAATCCTGGCGGTGCATGGGCGCTTGTCGCGGGCGCCCGGTTCACCCGGCGTGGATCTTGATGAGGGGAGCTTTCATGAACCTGAGGTTTATGAAAGCTCCCCTCATCAAGATCACATCGCGCCCGCACGCGGCAATCGCTCGATTCGCCGGCAAAGTCCTGCCGGTACGGCTAGGTGTTCTGGGGGAAGCCCAGATTCACGCCACCGTGCGACGGGTCGAGCCAGCGCGAAGTGACGACCTTCGAGCGGGTGAAGAAGTGCACGCCGTGCGGGCCGTACGCGTGGGAGTCGCCGAACAGCGATTCCTTCCAGCCGCCGAACGAGTAGTAGGCGACCGGTACGGGGATCGGCACGTTCACGCCGACCATGCCCACCTCGATCTCGTTCTGGAACCGGCGGGCCGCGCCTCCGTCGTTGGTGAAGATGGCGGTGCCGTTGCCGTAGCGGTTGCTGTTCACCATCTCGACGGCTTCTTCATAGGTGTCGCAGCGGACGACCGAGAGCACCGGGCCGAAGATCTCGTCGGTGTAGATCGTCATGTCCGTGCCGACGTGGTCGAACAGCGTCGGGCCGAGCCAGAAGCCGCCTGCCTCGCCGTCGATCGGGTGGTCTCGGCCGTCGACCACCAGCGAAGCACCGGCAGTGACACCCGCCTCCAGATAGGACGTGACCTTGTCCCGGTGCACGCCGGTGACCAGCGGGCCCATCTCGCACGACGAGCCGGCGCCGACCTTCACGTCGGCGATCCGCGACTGGATCTTGGAGACCAGCGCGTCGCCGACCTCGCCCACGGCGACCACGACCGAGATCGCCATGCACCGTTCGCCCGCCGAGCCGAAGCCCGCGGACACGGCGGCGTCCGCGGCCAGGTCGAGGTCGGCGTCAGGTAGTACGACCATGTGGTTCTTGGCGCCGCCCAAGGCCTGCACGCGCTTGCCGTGCGAGGTGCCGGTTTCGTAGACGTAGCGGGCGATCGGGGTGGAGCCGACGAACGAGATCGCCTTCACGGTCGGGTGTTCGAGGAGCCGATCAACGGCCACCTTGTCGCCGTGCACGACGTTCAGCACACCGTCCGGCAGCCCGGCTTCGGCGAACAACTCGGCGATGAAATTGGAGGAAGAAGGGTCCTTTTCGGACGGTTTCAGGACCACGGTGTTGCCGCACGCGATCGCGGTCGGCACGAACCACAGCGGGACCATGGCGGGGAAGTTGAACGGCGAGATCACGCCGACCACGCCGACGGGCTGCTGGATCGAGTAGACGTCGACGCGGGTCGACGCGTTCTCGCTGAAGCCGCCCTTCAGAAGCTGCGGGATTCCGCACGCGTACTCGACCGACTCCAGCGCGCGCTGGATCTCGCCGCCCGCGTCGGACACGACCTTGCCGTGCTCGGCGGACACGATCTTCGCGAGGTCGCCCTTGCGGTCGTTGAGCAGTTCGCGGAACTTGAACATCACCGTCGAGCGCTGCGCCAAGGACGCGTTCCGCCACGACGCAAACGCTTCCGCGGCAGCCGAGACCGCCGCGTCCACTTCGGACACCGAAGCGAAGGCGACCTGGGAGGCCACCTTGCCGGTCGTCGGGTCGTAGACGTCGCCGAGCCGATCAGGAGCGTCGTCCCAGGGCTTGCCGTTGATACGGTGTTTGATCCACTTCTGGGCGTTGATCACGCGATCTCCACCGCCTGCGCCAGAATCCCGAGAGCCTCTTCCAGTTCGTCCTCGGTCAGCGTCATCGGCGGGGCCAGCCGGATCACGTTGCCGTACAGACCGCCCTTGCCGACGAGCAACCCGCGCGCCTTCGCCTCCGCCAGCACCACACCGGCGGCGGCGCCGTTCGGTTCGCCCTCGGGACCGACGAACTCGACACCGACCATCAGGCCCTTGCCGCGCACGTCCCCGATCACCGGGTGCTTCTCCGCCAGCTCACGAAGTCCGCTCAGCAGCCGCGAGCCGAGCTTGGCCGCGTTGGCCTGCAGGTCGTGGTCCAACAGATAGTTGAGGGTGGCCAAAGCACCGGCCGTGGAGACCGGGTTGCCACCGAACGTCGAGATCGAGTTCGCGTTGATGGTGTCCATCAGGTCGCCGCGCGCGACGACGCCGCCGATCGCGAGGCCGTTGCCCAGGCCCTTGGCGAACGTCATCGCGTCCGGCACCACGTCGTGCGCCTGGATGCCCCAGAAGTGCTCGCCGGTGCGACCCCAGCCGGTCTGCACCTCGTCGGAGATGAACAGGATCCCGTACTCGTCCAGCACGTCCTTGAACGCGCGGAACAGGCCGTCGGGCGGGGACGTGAAGCCGCCGACGCCCTGGATCGGCTCGGCGATCATGCACGCGACGTCGCCGGACGTCGTGGTCTCGATGATCTCGCGCAGGTCGTCGACGCACGCCTTGACGTAGTCGGCGTCGGAGAAGGACTTGAACGGCGAACGGTAGCGGTAGCCGCCGTGCACCCAGCTGACCTTGATCGGCGACAGCGCGGACGCGGACCAGCCGCGGTTGCCCGTGATGGCGATCGTGGCGAACGCACGGCCGTGGTAGCTGTTGCGCAGCGCCAGCACCTGCTCGCTGCGACGCGCCTGGGTGGCGAGCATCAGCGCGGTCTCGTTGGCCTCGGTGCCGGAGTTCGTGAAGAACACCTTGGCGTCCGGGATGCCGGAGAGCTCGGCGATCTTCTCCGCGAGCTCGACCTGCGAGCGGATCAGGTACAGCGTCGAGCTGTGCAGCACGCCCGTGTCGAGCTGGGAGCGGATCGCGTCGCTGATCTCGGCGACGTCGTAGCCGATGGCGTTGGTCAGGATGCCCGCGAAGAAGTCCAGGTAGGTGGTGCCCTCGCGGTCGGTCACCCGGCGCCCGGAGGCGCTCGCGATCTCGATGGGCTCGTCGTAGTAGAGGGCCAGCCACTTCGGCATCACCGCGCGGTGTCGTGCCAGCAGCTCCTTGTGAGCCATCTCGTCCTCCAAGGGGTCCGACGCCTGCCTCGGAGTCTGCTGGCGCGCCGGGTGCGCCGCCATGCACAACATGTACCCGGATCGACTGGTTGGCATTACGTTGTGTCCATGTACCCGACGGTCTCCGAAGTCGTCGCTCTGCCGGTGATCCGGCAGGGAAAGCCCCGTTTGGTGGCCGGATCGGCCGGACTCGGCAGACGTGTCCGATGGGTCCATGTGGCGGAGATCGCAGACATCGCGCCGCTGCTGCGAGGCGGCGAACTGGTGCTCACGACCGGCGTGATGCTGCCCGAGTCCGGCCTGGCCCGCTACATCGAGGAACTGGCCGCCGTCGGCTGCGCGGGCCTGATCGTCGAGCTGGGCAGGCGGTGGCGCGACGACGTGCCCGGCGCGCTGGTCACGGCGGCCGAACGGCACGGGCTACCGCTGGTCACGCTCACCGAGGAGACCAAGTACGTGGCCGTGACCGAGGCCGTCGTCGGGTTGATCGTGGACGCCCAGCTGGCCGAACTGCGGGCCGCGGAACAGGTGCACGAGACGTTCACGGCGCTGACGGTCGCGGGCGCCGAACCCTCCGAGGTGCTGCGCGAGGTGGCCAGGACGTCCGGACTGGCGGTCGTGCTGGAGACGCTCGGCCACGACGTGCTCGCCTACGACGCGGCCGGGCACGATCCCGTGACGCTGCTGGACGACTGGGCGGCGCGTTCGCGGGCCGTCACGGTCACCGAACGGACCGCCTACGACACCGCGTCCGGCTGGTTGATCACCATCGTCGGGGCACGCGGCGCCGACTGGGGCCGGCTCGTGATGGTCTCGCCGGAGCCACCACCGCACCGGCACGTCGTGGTAGCTGAACGCGCCGCGTCGGCGTTGGCCGTGCATCGGCTCGTGGCGCGCGATCGGGAGTCGCTGGAACGGCAGACGCACCGGACGCTGCTCGCCCAGCTGCTCGGTCAGTCACCGCAGTCGCCGGATCTGGGCGCGCGGGCGGCGGCGCTGGGCGTGCCGCTGGAACGACGCCAGCTGATCGGCGTGGCGGTCCGGCCGGTGTCCGTTCTGCAGGGGCAAACGCTTGCCACGCAGGAGGTCCTGCGTGATCTCGCCGAGGCGACGGCGCTGGCGGCCAGGCGCGTGACGGTCGCGGCACTGGTCGGCGTCGTGGACGACACGTCGGTGCGCGCGCTGCTGTCGGTGCCGGTGACCGTTGGTGTGGAAGGTGTTCTGCGCAAGGTCGCGCGCGAGATCCACCGGACGGCGGCGTCGGCCGTCGTGATCGCGGTGGGCACGACGGTGACGTCCACAACGGACGTTCGCAGGTCGCTCGGCGAGGCCGTGCACGTGGCAGGGGCGGCGCTGCGGGCGCCGGGATCCCAGCTGTACCACCGGCTTGACGACGTCCGGCTGCGCGGGTTGCTGCACCTGCTGCGCGAGGACGAACGGGTGCGGGCGTTCGCGGACCGCGAGCTCGGGCCGTTGCTGGCGCGGGACTCGGCGCAGGGCTCCCGGCTGGTCGAGCTGCTGCGGTGCCTGTGCGAGAACGGCGGCAACAAGTCGGCGGCGGCCGCGGCGGCGCACCTGTCCCGCACGGCCTACTACCAGCAGCTGGGGCGGATCGAGCAGGTTCTCGGCGTCTCGCTGGAGGACCCGGAGTCCGTGCTCTCGCTCTACGTCGCCCTGTTGGTACACGAAATGGGCCCGTGAGCGCGCACGGGCCCATTTTCGACGTGTGAACTCAGCCGTTGATCGTCGGGAAGGTGCCCGAGAGAACGGTCGGGTTCGGCACGACGTTGTTGGTCGGCAGGTCCGACAGCGCCGGCGCCTTCAGGTCACCGACGTGCGCGTTGCCCGCGAGGGCCTCGGCGTTCGGCAGCGACGGCAGGGTGCCCAGCTCGGCGGCGACCGGGTTCGGCACGGTGCGCTCCTGCGCGGCCGGGACGGCGGGCAGCGCGGGCACCGGCAGGTCGCTGGCGACAGGCGCGCCGACGTGCGGGAGCTGGACAGCGGAGGCCGACTCGAGCGGGTTCGCGTGCTGCTGGGCGTCGGAGATCAGCTTGTCCGCGCCGACCTCGGGGACACCGGCGCCCAGCTGGGGCAGCTCGGCGGCGCTGGCCGAACCCGCGAGGAGCGGGGCGGCGCTGGCGGCGAGCAGGGCGGCGGCACGGAACAGTCCGGAACGAGACACAGTTTTCCTCAATCTGGTTTGGGGACCGATCTTCGATTTCATCGGCGCATTTGGTTCGAGAATTAACCCGCTCGATCGGGTGGTGAGGGTTTGAACCTCACGCGGCGGGAGGTCCTACGGTCCTTCGTGTGACCCGTTGGAGCGTCGGTGACCTGGCCAGAGCGAGCGGACTGACAGTCCGCTCGCTGCACCACTACGACGAGATCGGACTGGTCGTCGCTTCCGAGCGCACGGCATCCGGTCACCGTCGGTACACACCGGACGACGTCCGCCGCCTCTATCAGGTGAGATCGCTGCGCCAGCTCGGTCTTTCGCTGGAGGAAGTCCGATCGGCACTGTCCCGTTCGGACTCGCTGCGACCTCTCTTCGAGGCCCAGCTCGCCGCGCTGAACGCTCAGGCGCGGCAGGTGGAGGCACTGCGGTCGCGGCTCACCGCGCTGCTCGACGGGCACACCACCGAGTCCCTTCTGTCCACTTTGGAGATGATGTCCGTGTACGAGAGCTACTTCACCGCCGACCAGCTGGGCGACATGAGGTCGCGCGCGGCGGCGATGGGCCCGGAGGCCGTGGAGGCGCTGAAGGCGTCCTGGCTGGAGCTGGTGCGGCAGCTGCGTCAGCACATGGCCGACGGCACGCCACCGTCCGACCCGCGCGTCGTCGAGCTGGCGCGGCAGTGGGACGAGCTCGGCGCCCGGTTCACCGGCGGCGACCCGGCGGTCCAGGCCGCGGCGCAGAAGTCGTGGACCGAGAACAAGGCGTCGATCAGCACGCAGATCGGCTGGCCCGCCGACGACGGTCTGGTGGAGTACGTAACTCAGGCGCGCGCCGCACGGTGAGTTCGGTAGAAGTTGGTCATGCTTCCCGATGACCGACGTCTGCAGGCCGCCAACCCGACCGGGTGGTTCGAAGATCTCTACGCGGAGGCCGAAGCCGGCACGGCCTCCGTCCCGTGGGACGTCCCCCACCCGCAACCGCACCTCGTCAAGTGGGCCGACGGCGTCGACGGCACGGGCCGGCGCGCGCTGGTCGTGGGCTGTGGCTACGGCCGCGACTCGGAGTTCCTGGCCTCGCTGGGGTTCGAGGTGACCGCCTTCGACATCTCCCCCACCGCCGTGGCGGCCGTGCAGGCGCGCCATCCGGAGTCCACCGTCTCGTACGTGGTCGCCGACCTGCTGAACCCGCCCGCAGAGTGGCACCACGCGTTCGATCTCGTCGTGGAGAACATGACGGTGCAGGCGCTGCCCGTCGACGCGCACGCCCAGGCCATCGAACGGGTCGCGTGGCTCACCGGCTCGAAACTGCTGGTCCTGGCCGTGGCCCGCGAGGAAGGATCGGTCGCGGACGGTCCGCCGTGGCCGTTGACGCCGTCCGAGATCATGGCGTTCCAGACGGACGGTCTCACCGCGCTGGACGTGGGTCGCGACGAGGCCCGCTGGACCGCGGAGTTCGTGCGCTAAGTGGCCATGAACTGACCACTTATGACGGACTTCTGCCGCTTAGCGTGAATCATGCTCGTTCGTCGGCTGATCGCCCGTCTGCTCGACTGGCTCCTGGTGCTGGTCGTGGTGTGGCCGTTGGTCCACGAGCCCGTGCTGGTGGTGCTCTGCGCGGCGCTGTACGACGCTCTGCTGCTCCGCCTGAACACCCTCGGCAAAGTCCTCACGGGGCTGCGGGTCGTGGGCCCCGCGTCCGGCCTGAACCTGCGACGTGCACTGACGCGCACGCTCATCACGACCGCGCTGCCCGGCGCGGGCGCGGTGCTCGTGCTGACCGGTCTGGGCTGGCGGGAGCCGGCGCTGATGGCGGGCCTCGGCTGGCAGCAGCCGTGGGTCGTCATCGGCGAGCACGTCGCTGTGAGGTCGCCGGGCTGGCTCGCGTCGTTGCTGCTGGTCGGCGGGTTCGTGCTGCTCGTGCTGTCCGCCGTGGAGGCGCTTGATCTCCGTGGCACGCGGACCTGGCACGACCGCAAAGCGGGCACGGCCGTGGTGCGCCTCAAAGTGGCACAATCCCAGCGGTGACCAACGAGGTCGGGCAGAACCACGGGAACGTGGTGCAGGCGAACACCGTGGGTACCGTGAACGTCTCGTCTCCTGAGCCACCGCTCCCAGCACTCGACGGTCTGCGGCACGCCAGCAGGTCCTTCGTCGGCCGCGAGCGGGAACTCGCCGAGCTGGACGTGGCCGGCCTGACCGTGGTGTCGGGCCTCGCGGGTGTCGGCAAGACCGAACTCGTGCTGCGCTACGCCGAGAAGTTCCCCGGTGGCAAGCTCTTCGTCGACCTCCAGGACTACGACGACGAACGCCGGGTGGCGCCGGCGCAGGCGTTGGAGGAGTTCCTGACCTCGCTGGGGGTGCGGGAGATCCCTCGGACGGAGGTGGCGCGGGCCGCGTTGTTCCGCACGCTCGTCGCCGACCGCGACCCCATGCTGATCGTGATCGACAACGCCAGGTCCGCGCATCACGTGCGGCCGTTGCTGCCCAACCGCCACCGCACGATCGTGACCAGCAGGCACCGGCTCGTCGGCCTGGACGACGCCCACCACCTCGAACTGGGCCTGCTGTCCGAGCAGGAGGCGACCGCGCTCGTGGGGGACGCCGAGCTCGCCGAACTGTGCGGACGGCTGCCGCTCGCACTCAGGATCATGGCCGCTCTCAGACACACCGACCCCGGCCACGACTGGGTCGCGGAACTGCGCGAGGTCGAACTCGACCTGCTCGACGACGGCGACGAACGGTCCGTGCGCGCCGCTTTCGCGTTGTCCTACCGCGCGCTCACCGAGGAGCAGCGCCGGGTGTTCCGGCTGTCCGCGCTGCACCCGTCCCACGAGGTGACGACGGAGGGCGCCGCGCAACTGGCCGGGTGCGCGGAAGCCAAGGCGCGCAAGGTGTTGCGGGAGCTGAGGACCGCACACCTGCTCGAACCCGGCGACCGCTTCCACGACCTGGTGCGCCAGTTCGCGGCCGACTGCGTGAGCCAAGACGAGGAGAAGGCCACGCGCGAGCGGGCGGTGACGCGGTTCTTCACGCACTTCGCCGAACGGGCGACGCGGATGAACGAGGCCCTGCGCACGCCCAAGCGGGCCGAGGCGCTGCACTGGTTCGACCGGCACCGGCCGACGCTCGTCGCCTCCGTGCTGTCCGCGATGCTGCTGCGTCACCTCCCCCGCGGCGGCGCGATCGCCGAGGCGCTGCACGACTACCTCTTCCAGCGCGGCCACCTGGACGACCTGCTGCTGACCGACCAGCTGGCCGTGGACGCGGCGCTCAACCTCGGCCAGTCCGGGTCCGCCGCGATCCTGAAGGTGCGGCTCGGACACTCCTGCCTGCTGGCCGGGGACGACGAACGGGCGTTGCGGAACCTCTACGACGCCTGGGCGGTCGTGCGGTTCAGCAACGACGTGCCGTTGATGTACTACGCGCTGGGGGGCCTCGTGCCCGCGTTCATCCGCAACGGCAGGCATGAGGACGCACGGAAAGCCGCGCTCGAATTGGACGTGCTCGCGCGCATGCTCACAGCCGATCCCCGATGAACCGCAACGCCTCCGGCAGCACCCGGCGCCAGTAGCCCACGTCGTGCTCGCCGTGTTCGAACGATCCCTGCGCACCGACCGCCTCGGCGAGCTCCAGCGCGGGATCGTGGAACGGATCTTCCCGCCCGCACCACACGCCGACCGGTGACTTGATCCTCTCCCTGTGCCGCAACGGTTCGTGCGCCTCCCACACCTCGCGCGACGCGAACCCGTCGATCCGCTGGGCGTCCTCCCACGACGGGAAGAGGGCCGGACTGACGGCCGCCACGGCCTTCAGCGGCTGCCGGGACGCGATGTCGAGCACCCCGAACCCGCCCATCGACACGCCCAGCGCGGCGTCGAACGGCACCGGCGGCGTGAGGTTCACCCAGTAGTCCTCGCCGCCGTTGACCACCGCGCACCGGAACGCGCACCCGTTGAGGAACTTCGGCAGTCCCAGGTCCTGCCACCACCCGACGCTGCCGCCGCGGCCGTGCAGCACGAGCACCACCGGGCCGGTCGCTCCCATCCACGCGCCCCACGGCGTGGGCTGAACGGGTACAGGGGCTACGTCGGGGACCACGCCGGCGGGGCCTGTCCAGCCGAGCAGACGGCGGCCGCGCGGGGTCAGCGCTCCGCACGTCCCGGCCGCTCCGACCAGGCCAGCACCACCGAGAAGGACAGCTCGCCGCGACATCCCCATGCGCTCCAGTGGAACACAATGTGCGCCGATCATGACAAGCGTGGACACTCTGACACTGCCACACCTGCGGCGCCGGACCCAGGATTCCGGGATGGAATCCGCCAGGATTGAGGTTGTTTCAGCAGCGTAACAGGGGGTTGAACGATGGCAGTCGAGTCCTCACCGCCCCAGGTCACACCTGACGGCCGCGTCGAACTGAGCGACACAGGTCCCATCAAGGACAGCAGGTTCTTCAACCCCGAACTCGCACCCGTGCCCGTCGAGCAGCGGACATGGACGACGTACAACTTCTTCGCGCTGTGGATGGGCATGGCGCACAACATCCCCAGCTACACGCTCGCGGCGTCGTTGATCGCGATCGGCATGGACTGGGTGCAGGCGTTCCTCACGATCACCCTGGGCAACCTGATCGTGCTCGTTCCCATGCTGCTCAACAGCCACGCCGGCACGAAGTACGGCATCCCGTTCCCCGTGTTCGCCCGCGCCTTCTACGGCATCCGCGGCGCGAACCTGGTGGCGTTGCTGCGCGCGTTCATCGCCTGCGCCTGGTTCGGCATCCAGACCTGGGTCGGCGGCAAGGCGCTGCACGTGATCATCGGGCGGCTGACCGGTGACGGGTGGACCAAGGCCTCGTCGATCGGCGGCCAGCCGTGGACGTTGTGGCTGTGCTTCTTCGGATTCTGGGTCGTGCAGATGCTGGTGATCTGGCGCGGCATGGACGCGATCCGGCGGTTCGAGAACTGGACGGCGCCGCTGGTCAGCGTCGGATTCCTGATCCTGCTGGGCTACGTGCTGGTGAAGGCGGGCGGCTTCGGGCCGATCCTCGACGCGCCCAGCAAGCTCGGCTGGGGACCGGACTTCTGGAAGCTCTTCTTCCCCGCGTTGATGGGCATGATCGCGTTCTGGTCGACGCTGTCGCTGAACATGCCGGACTTCACGCGGTTCGGTGGCAGCCAGAAGAAACAGGCGATCGGGCAGATCCTCGGCCTGCCGACCACGATGTCGTTCATCGCGATCGTCGCCATCCTGACGACGTCCGGCGCGCAGGCGTTGTACGGCGAGGCGATCTGGGACCCGGCGGATCTCGCGTCCCGCTTCGACAACACGTTCCTGGTGGTCATCGCGCTGATCTCGCTGGTGCTGGCCACGATCTCGGCGAACCTCGCGGCGAACGTCGTCAGTCCGTCCTACGACTTCTCGAACGCCTTCCCTCGGAAGATCACGTTCGCCGTGGGCGGCCTGATCACCGGTGTCATCGGCATCGTGATCCAGCCGTGGCGGCTGATCTCCGACCCGAGCATCTACATCTTCGCGTGGCTCGGGTTCTACGGCGGCCTGCTGGCGTCGGTGGCGGGCGTGTTCGTCGCCGGGTACTGGGTGATCAAGAAGACGCACCTGGAACTCACCGACCTCTACCTCGACGGCAGGGGTGCGTACTGGTTCAACGGCGGCTGGAACTGGCGGGCCGTGCTGGCGACGCTCGTGGGCTCCGTGCTCGCGGTCGGCGGCGCCCACGGCGGGCCGTTCCCGGTGGACGGGCTGATCCCGTTCCTCAAGCCGCTCTACGACTACAACTGGGTCGTCGGCTTCGCGGCCGGCTTCCTGGTCTTCCTCGCTCTGAAGGACAACACGGCAAAGGAGACGACCAGGTGAGCAACATCATCCGGGCGGCGCTCGTCCAGCAGAAGTGGACGGGCGACAAGGAGTCGATGATCGCGAACGCGGTCGAGCACATCCGCGCTGCCGCATCCCAAGGCGCGCAGGTGTTGTGTCTCCAGGAGCTCTTCTACGGCCCGTACTTCTGCCAGGTGCAGGACGCGGACTTCTACTCCTACACCGAGTCCATTCCGGACGGACCGACGACCCAGCTGATGCAGGAAGTCGCCGCGCAGAACAACATCGTGCTGATCGTGCCGATGTACGAGGTCGAGCAGCCGGGCGTCTACTACAACACCGCGGCCGTGATCGACGCGGACGGCACGTACCTCGGCAAGTACCGCAAGAACCACATCCCGCAGGTGAAGGGCTTCTGGGAGAAGTTCTACTTCAAGCCGGGCAACCTCGGGTACCCGGTGTTCGACACCGCGGTCGGCCGGATCGGCGTCTACATCTGCTACGAACGCCACTTCCCCGAGGGCTGGCGCGCACTGGGGCTCGCGGGCGCCAAGATCGTGTTCAACCCGTCGGCGACCTCGCGTTCGCTGAGCGAGTACCTGTGGAAGCTGGAGCAGCCCGCCGCGGCCGTCGCGAACGAGTACTTCGTCGGCGCCATCAACCGCGTGGGCGTGGAACCGTTGGGTGACAACGAGTTCTACGGCCAGACGTACTTCGTGTCACCGCGCGGCCAGCTCATCGGCGAGGCGGCGTCCGACACCGAGGAAGAGCTCGTCGTGCGCGACCTCGACCTGGACCTGCTGACCGAGGTCCGCGACACGTGGGCGTTCTACCGCGACCGCCGCCCCGACACCTACGAGGGCCTGGTGAACCCGTGAGCACTCTCATCCGCAACGGCCTGGTCATCAACGCGACCGGTTCGCACGCCGCCGACGTGCTGATCAGCGGCGAGCACATCGCCGCCCTGGTCACGCCGGGGTTCGAGGTGCAGGCCGACGAGGTGATCGACGCGGCCGGGAAGTACGTCATCCCCGGTGGCATCGACGCGCACACGCACATGGAGATGCCGTTCGGCGGCACCCAGTCGGCGGACACCTTCGAGACCGGCACGACCGCGGCGGCGTGGGGCGGCACCACGACGATCGTCGACTTCGCCGTGCAACCCAAGGGTTCGTCGCTGCTGTCCACTCTGGACAAGTGGCACAGCAAGGCGGACGGCAACTGCGCCGTCGACTACGGCTTCCACATGATCATCTCCGACGTGAACGACGAGTCGCTCAAGGAGATGGACTCGTGCATCGCGGCCGGCGTGAACAGCTTCAAGATGTTCATGGCCTACCCCGGCGTCTTCTACGCCACGGATGGCGAGATCCTGCGCGCCATGCAGAAGGCGCGCGAGACCGGTGCCACGATCATGATGCACGCCGAGAACGGCATCGCGATCGACCAGCTCGTCGCGCAGGCGCTGGCCTCAGGGTTGGGCGACCCGGTTCAGCACGGCCTGACCCGGCCGCCGGAGCTGGAGGGCGAGGCCACGTCGCGCGCGATCCAGCTCGCGAAGGTGACCGGTTCGCCGCTGTACATCGTGCACTTGTCGGCGTCGCAAGCGCTTGACGCCGTGACGGCTGCTCGTGACACGGGTCAGAACGTGTTCGCCGAGACGTGCCCGCAGTACCTGTACCTGTCGCTGGAGGACCTGGCGCGGCCGGGCTTCGAAGGCGCGAAGTTCGTGGCCTCTCCTCCGTTGCGGCCCAAGGAACACCAGTCGTCGTTGTGGCGCGGCCTGCGGACCAACGACCTCTCGGTGGTGAGCACCGACCACTGCCCGTTCTGCTTCAAGGACCAGAAGCAACTCGGTGTCGGCGACTTCTCCAAGATCCCCAACGGCATGCCCGGCGTCGAGCACCGCGTCGACCTGCTGCACCAGGGCGTCGTGAGGGGCGAGATCACCCGCGAACGCTGGGTCGAGATCGTCTCGACGACTCCCGCCCGCATGTTCGGCATGTACCCGCGCAAGGGCGTGATCGCACCGGGAGCCGACGCGGACGTCGTGATCTACGACCCTTCCTCGACCCAGACGATCTCCGCCGAAACGCACCACATGGCCGTGGACTACTCGGCCTACGAGGGCTTCGAGGTCACCGGTCGAGTGGAGACGGTGTTCTCCCGCGGCCGCAAGGTGATCGCGGACGGCGCGTACCACGGCTCGACGGGCCACGGCCGTTTCGTGTCCCGCGACCTCAACCAGTACCTCGTCTGAGAAAGGCGGTCACCCGTGGACTTCGGTGTAGTGCTGCAGACCGACCCGCCGGCGCGGGACGTGGTGGAAGGCCTCCGCGCGGCCGAGGACTGCGGCTTCCGCTACGGCTGGACGTTCGACTCCTGCGTGCTGTGGCAGGAACCGTTCGTCATCTACTCGCAGGTCCTGTCGGCCACCCGCGATCTGATCATCGGCCCGATGGTCACCAATCCGTCCACTCGGGACTGGTCGGTGACGGCGTCGCTGTTCGCGACGCTGAACGACATGTTCGGCAACCGCACGGTCTGCGGCATCGGCCGAGGCGACTCGGCCCGCCGCGTGATCGGCCAGAAGCCCGCGTCCCTGGCCACGCTGGGCGACGCGATGCACGTGATCAAGGAGCTGGCGGAGGGTCGAGAGGTCGAGCACCACGGCACAGCGGTGCAGATCCCGTGGGTGCGCAACGGAAAGCTCGAAATGTGGATGGCCGCCTACGGCCCGCGCGCGCTGAAGATGGTCGGCGAGCAGGCCGACGGCTTCATCCTGCAGACCGCCGACCCGGACATCGCCCGCTGGACCATCGGCTCGGTGCGCGAAGCAGCGGCGGCCGCCGGACGTGACCCGTCGGCCATCACGATGTGCGTGGCGGCACCGGCCTACGTGGGCACGGACCTGCCGCACCAGCGCGACCAGCTCCGCTGGTTCGGCGGCATGGTCGGCAACCACGTCGCGGACCTCGTCGCGCGGTACGGGGACTCGGGCGTGGTGCCCAAGGCCCTGACCGACTACATCAAGGACCGCGAGGGTTACGACTACGCCCACCACGGCAAGGCGGGCAACCGTTCCACCGACTTCGTGCCGGACACGATCGTGGACCGCTTCTGCCTCGTCGGCCCGGAATCCGCGCACATCGAGCGGCTGCAGGAACTGAAGGAGATCGGCGTCGACAACTTCGCGCTCTACCTGATGCACGACGAGCAGGACAAGACGCGCGACGCCTACGGTTCGGCGATCATCTCCGCCGTATAGCGGCATACTGAATCGCGTGTCTGATGATCTGCCCAAGGGGTCCGTGCACAACTCCGTGACCGGAGACGTGTACGGACCTCTTGTACAGGCCGGATATGTCACCGGCGACATCAACCTGCACACCCACACAACTCGCCGCCCTCCCGCGGAACTGCCTCTGCGAATCGGTGTGGTGCCCCAGCGAGCAGCGTCCTTCCAACGCCGAGAGCTGTCCTGGAACTCCATCACCGTGCTTTCCGGAATGGGCGGTGTGGGCAAGACGCAACTCGCCGCCGACCACGCCGCGACGGAATGGGCGGCGGGCAACGTCAGTCTGCTGGTGTGGGTCACCACGGGTTCCAGGAACGCGATCGTGTCCACCTACGCCGAGGCCGCGGCGGAACTCACCGGACGCGACGACCCCGACCAGGAACGGGGTGCGCGCAAGTTCCTGGAATGGCTGGCGGCTGCTGACGAACCTTGGCTCGTCGTGCTCGACGACCTCCAGGATCCCGACGACCTCGCGGACCTCTGGCCACCGGACAACGGCCGGACGCTCGTCACGACACGGCGACGGGACGCGGTTCTGCGCGGACACGAGCGGCAGGTCCTCGACGTCGAGACGTTCAGCGAGAGCGAGGCTCTGAGCTACCTGCGGTCGGTGCTCGCCGATCAACCGGCGTTGCTCGACGGCGCCGCCGAACTGGTCGGCGAACTGGGCTGCCTGCCGCTGGCACTGGCCCAGGCCGGCGCGTACGTGCTGGACAGGCACGTGTCCTGCGCGGAGTACCTGATCCGTTTGGCGAAGGTGCGGTTCAAGAGCGTCGCCGCCACCTGGTCGTTGTCGATCAGGCAAGCCGACAGCCTGCATCCCAGGCGGGTCGCGGGGCACCTGCTCGACATCGTCAGCGTGCTCGACCCCAACGGCATCCCGCTCGACGCGTTGCTGGGACCCTCGACGCGGAACTACGTCGTCGGGCGTACGGGGGCCAAGCTCGACGCCGACGGGTTGCGGGACGTGTTCACGAACCTGCACCGGCTCAGCCTGATCACTCTCGACACCGGCTCGCCGTCACGCGAGGTCCGCGTGCACGCGCTGGTGCAGCGGGCCAACCGCGACGGATGGTCCACGCGCAAGGAACGCCGGGTCGTCTGGGCCGCCGCCGACGCGTTGAGCGACGTGTGGGAACGCACCCGTCGCAACGACGAGACGGCACAGGCTCTGCGCGCCAACGAAGAGGTGCTCACCGCGGTCGGTGGTGAGCACCTGTGGGGAACGGCATCGGAGTACCACCAGCTGCCGATCTCCGCGGGAGCCAGTCTCGGCGCGAGCGGCCGGAAGGCCGAAGCCAGAGACCACTTCACCCGGCTCTACGACGCAGCCGCGCGACACCGTGGCCCGCACGACCTCTTCGCTCTGCTCGCGCGGAGCAGCACGGCCTACTGGCGCGCCAGGTCCGGCGACGTGGATGGTGCCCTGGCCGAGTACGAGCAGATCCTCGCCGAGGAACCCCGAGTGCCCTGGCGCGACCGTGCCGTCCTGCGCGACCTCAGGTGGAGCGACCGGCAGGAACAGGCGAACCTGCGTGCCGCCGCCGGCGACCTGGCCGGCGCGATCTCGCGCTCGAGCAGCTCCTCGCCGACCGGATCCGGCAACGCGGGCCGGACGACCGCGAGGCGCTGTCCGCCCGACGGGATCTCGCGAGACTGCACGCGACGGCCGCGACCGGCGATCCTGCCGCGGAGTTCGAGCAGCTCCTGCCCGACCTGCTCAGGGTGCTGGGCCCCGATCACTCCGAAACGCTGGCAGCTCGGCACAACCTGGCCAGATGGCGAGCCGACTCCGGCGACCTGGCCCGTGCCATCGCCGAACACGAACAATTCGTCCCGGACGTCCTGCGGGTGTTCGGCCCTGGTCACCCGAGGACGCTGGCCCTCCGCGTCAGCCTCGTCAACTGCCATTCACTGGCGGGAGACGAAGAGAGCGCGAAGGCGGCAGCCACAGAAATCCTCGCCGACCACTACCGGATGCTCGGTCCCGACCACCCGGAGACGCGGAAATGGCGGCGCGAGCTCGGCGTCGACGGCTAGCGGACCGTGCGGGTCTCGCCGTCCCACTCCGCGCCGAGCGTCGGCATGAGCTCGGCCAGCTGCACCGGGTAGACGGTGTCCTCGGCGGCTTCCAGCTCCTGCGCGCTCCACCACCGGTACCCGGTGATGGAGGTTTCCTCGACGTCGTTGAAACCCGAGGTGTCGACGTCGAGGCCGTCGACGGAGGCGTAGAAGAACCACTCCTCCGCGTCGAACGTCTCGCCGTCGAACGAGAAAACCGTGCGCCGACGCCAGACCGGACCCACCAGCGACTCCGGCGCGAGCTTGAGGCCCGTTTCCTCGAAGGCCTCGCGGACGGCCGCGGAGCGCAGGTCCTCGCCGTTCTCCACGCCGCCGCCGACCGTGAACCAGAAGGACTCCTGGGGGCGTGCGGGGTCGAAGCCCTGGAAGAGCAGCACCCGGCCGGCCGGGTCGGTGAGGACCACGCGGGCGGACGGGCGGGGTTTGAGCATCGCGGCGTCGGACGGACTCACGGGTTCGGCGATCTCGAAGTACGACGGTTGCGGGGCGGTGCCTGCCAGGCGGAGCCAGCGGACCACTCGGCGGCGGCGCAGCAACAGGGTGTCGCGGACGGCGTCGTTGTGGACGCGGCGGGCCAGCATCACTCGTTCTTCGGCGTCGGCGAGTTCGAAGGCCAGTGCCGGGGCCAGGGTCGAGCGGTCCAGGGCGCCCAGGAGGCCGGAGAGTTCGTTCTCGGCCTGTTCGCGGTCGGCGCGCGACGCGGACTCGGCGCGGGAGGCCGCGGCGGAGAGTTCCGGTATCAGCAGCGTGCGCACCAGGACGGCGCGGCGGCCCAGAGCGGCGTCCACGGCTGCCCAGGCGGCGTCGGTGCGGACGTGCAGGCGGTCCAGGCGGTTCGCGATCTTCAGGATCCAGGCGGCGAGCAGCAGAGCGACGAAAACTACGACAAGGGCTGTGGTCATGCCTCGCTCACCCTGCGGGGGTCGGCGGCGATGGCGGTCTCGTATACGCGCAGCACCTGTGACGCGACCACGGACCAGTCGAAGGCCTGCACGCGCGCCGACGCCAGGTCGACGTACTCGGCGCGCAACGCGGAATCTCGCAGCACCGAACGCAACGCGTCGGCCAGCGCGTGCGCGTCTCCGACCGGGAACAGCGCGCCCGCCTTGCCGTCGTCCAGCACGCGGCGGAACGCGTCCAGGTCCGAAGCCACCACCGCGGTGCCGGCGGACATGGCCTCGGTGAGGATGATGCCGAACGACTCGCCGCCGGTGTTCGGGGCGACGTAGGCGTCCACGGACCGCAGCATCCTGGCCTTGTCCTCGTCGCTGACCTGGCCCAGCAGGTCGACGCGGTCGGCGAAGCGGCCCTCGAACGGGTCCTCGCCGCGGCCCACGACGAGCAGGCGCAGGTCAGGGAACTCGTCGGCGATCAGGCCGAACGCCTCCCAGAGGATCGGCATGCCCTTGCGCGGTTCGTCGTAGCGGCCGACGAAGCCGATCGTGCCGCCCGCGCGCGGGTAGCCGTCCAAAGTGGACGCCGAAGCGAAGAAGTCGACGTCGACGCCGTTCGGGATCTCCACCGCGTCGCCGCCGAGGTGCTCGACCTGCACGCGCCTGGCCAGTGCGGAGACGGCGATGCGGGCGGTGACCTTCTCCAGGAACGGCTGCAGCACGGGCTGGAACGCCGACAGCATCTTGGAGCGCGGCGTCGAGGTGTGGAAGGTGGCGACGATCGGGCCGTCGGCGACCACCAAGGCCAAGAACGACAAGGAAGGCGCGGTGGGCTCGTGCAGGTGCAGGACGTCGAACGAGTGCTCGTCGATCCAGCGGCGAACCCGCGCGTACGAGACAGGACCGAACGACAGCCGCGCCACGGACCCGTTGTACGGGATGGCGACCGCGCGGCCCGCGGACGTGACGAACGAGGGCAGTTCCTGCTCGTCGTCGGCGGGCGCGAAGACGTTCACGTCGTGCCCGAGGCCGATCAGGGCGCGGGCGAGATCGACGACGTGGGCCTGCACTCCTCCTGGCACGTCGAGGGAATACGGGCAGACGATCCCCACCTTCACCGCGCGAGCCTCCTGGCCAGTGCGGCGCGGCGCTTCTCCGGCAGGTCGGCGAGCCAGAGCTTCTGCAGCATGTGCCAGTCGGCCGGGTGCGCGGCGATGTCGGCGGCGAACACGTCCGCGACGGCCTGCGTGGCGGCCTGGACGGTGCTGACCTTGATCGGCGGGTGGATGCGGAAGTGCCAGCCGTCCGCGGTGAACCAGCAGCCGACCGGCAGCAGCGCGGCGCCCGTCGTCGCGGCCAGGTGCGCCGGGCCCGCGGGCATCAGGGTCTGCTCGCCGAAGAACGTCACGGGCACGCCGGACGACGTCAGGTCGCGGTCGCTGAGCAGGCAGACGACCTTGTTGGCGCGCAGGCGTTCGGCGAGGACCGTCGCGGGTGGACGGTCGCCGCCGTTGAGCGGCAGCACCTCGAACCCGAGGGTCTCGCGGAACTCCACGAACTTGCGGTACAGCGACTCGGGCTTGAGCCGTTCGGCCACCGTCGTGAACGTGCCGGAGTGGCCGACGAGCCAGACGCCCGCCATGTCCCAGTTGCCGCTGTGCGGCAGGGCGACGACGGCACCGGTACCGGCCTGGAGCGCGGCGTCGAGGTTCTCCACGCCGGACACCTGCGAGTCGCACTTCTCGTAGGCGGCGCGCAGGTCCATCGACGGCAGCCGGAACGCCTCGCACCAGTACCGCGCGTACGACCGCAGCGAGTCCTGCACGAGTTCGTCGAGCTCTTCCTCACCGGCGCGCGGCACGACCCGGCGCAGGTTCGTGCGCAGCTGGTCGACGCTCTCGCCACCGCGTTTGGCCGCGTAGTCGGCACCGGCCTGGAACAGCCCGCGCGCCCACGACTCCGGCAGCAGGCGGATCAGCCGCCACCCGGCGCTGTACCCGAGGGTCGCGAGGTTCACGCGGCCTCCCGCGCCGACTTCGCGACGGCGAAGATCCGCTGCAGCACCGTCACGACCGTCATGGCCGCGAGCAGCCACAGCGAGATGGCCATCAGGTACGGCACTCCCAGCCCCTGCACCCCGGCGCCGATGAGCGCGACGATGAACCGCTCGGCCCGTTCGGCCAGGCCGCCGTCAGCGCTCAGCCCGGACGCGTCGGCGCGCGCCTTGACGTACGAGATGACCTGCGAGGCGACCAGGCAGATGAACCCGGCCGCGGCCGTCCACCGGTCGCCGGTGTCGAACGCGTACCAGGTGAGCGCCGCGAACAGCGCCCCGTCCGCGATGCGGTCGCAGGTGGCGTCGAGCACGGCGCCGAACCTCGTGGGCCCCTGTGCGCGGGCCATGGCGCCGTCGATCAGGTCGAGCAACACGAAGAAGGTCACCAGCGCGCAGCCCAGGAACAGCTGCCCGCGGGGAATGAACCACAGCGCGCTCGCCACGGCACCGATCGTGCCGACCACGGTCACGGCGTTGGGCGTGAGGCCACGCGCCAGCAGCCACGCCCCGATCGGATCGGTGACGCGCGAGACGGACGCGCGAGCGAAGATGTTCAGCATGGCAGGTCGCAGCCTAGCTGGGCTGCCGAAACAGGTGTTCCGCGGGTAAGCGCGGAACGCGGGACACCCTGCGGCGGGAACGCGCCGAGCGGCTTGCAGGTGGGAGCGGACAGAAGCGCCTCCGGCGGACCGGGACGTCCGGGGATCGCGGGCGCACAGGCCCGAGGGCGGGCGAGGGCGGGCCGTGCGAGCGCCGTCCCACACCGGCGACAGCACTCACGTGCAGCCCGTCCAAACCCCCTCGCTGAAACCCCCTGATCCCGGCTAACCCAGCCGGCGGTGGTCCTCCGCGATGCGCTTCAGCAGCGCCTGCAACTCCTCCCCTCGCACCGCCAGCCGCTCCAGCCGGCCGAACAGCGCGAGGTACTCGCGCACGTCCAGCGGGTCGGTGATGGTGGCGTTGCCGGTCAGCACGCTGACCGTGACGACGCGCTCGTCGTAGATGTGGAAACCGTGCAGCGCGACGACGTTCGCGTCCGCCGACCACGGGACCACGCCGAGACGGACGTTCGGGCGGCGCTGGATCGCGGCCAGGTGCTCGACCTGTTCCGCCATCAACTCGGCCGGGCCCATCCGCCAGCGCAGCGCGCTTTCGGAGAGCACGAACACGAACTGCTTCGCCAGGTCGTCCATCCGGGCACGCCGGGTCCGCAGGGCAGCCACCGCGGCCTCCTGCTCCGAATGCGGCATCGTCCCCAGCACGGTCCGCAGGTAGGGCTCGGACTGCAACAACGCGGGTACCAGGTTGACCTGGAAGAACCTCGAAGTCGCCGCCCGCGCCTCCACGCGGCTGATCGTCTGCTGGTGGCGGTGCGCTCCTCGGTGCAGCACGACGCGGCGGGTTTCCGCCTCCGCGTGCAGCGACCTGGCGAGTTCGACCAGTTCGATGCGCGTCTCTCTCGCGGCGGCCAGTTCCGCCACGAGACGCTCCACGTCCGTGACGGACGGAAGCAGCATGCCGTTCTCGATCTTCGACAGCTTTGACTGGCTCATCCCGGTGGCACGGGCGGTGGCCGTGCCGGTCATCTTCGCCTCGGTGCGCAACCGGCGTAGTTCACGCGAAAGCCGCTCTCTCGCTAATCGCGAACGCTCAGGTGCGGTCATGTTCGCACCGTAACCATTCGCACACGGTGAGACGATCGGCCATAGGCGGGGACTTGACTCGCAGTTGACACCTCCAGGTGGGTGATCTCACCTACCTGGAATCGCTTTGTGCTGGTGTTACGTCTCGATCGACTGGAGAAATGTACCCGAAAGATGTAACCGAAAGTCATTCCGCTCGACGTGGAAACAGCCTTGATTGTCGAGTGCGGACAAGCTGAGTGGTTTTTGTCACTCTTTTGTCCAACAATTGGTACGGCTTTCAATCACAACACCGCCGCTAAACGTCGCGTTTAGCCCGCAATACCGCCCGAACACCCAGCGCGATGGCGCCGAAAATGAGCACAAAGCCGATGAGCCCCAGACCGGGGGCGTCGTCGTGGTCGGCGTACATGATCGCTCCGACTCCGAGCGCGACGAGGAGCACACAGCCCACCAAGGGCAGCAACAGTCTAGGCATAGATCGACTATCACTCGTGATCTATCGAAAGTCAACCGATAGGTGCCGCGAAACGATCAGTCGATGGCCTTCCAGCCGTCCGCCAGCAGCTGCCGGGTCTCCCCCAGCAGCTGCGGCAGCACCTTGGTGTGCCCGATGACCGGCATGAAGTTCGCGTCCCCGCCCCACCTCGGCACCACGTGCTGGTGCAGGTGGGCGGCGATCCCGGCGCCGGCGACGACGCCCTGGTTCATGCCGATGTTGAACCCGTGCGGCGCCGCCACGTGCCGTGCGACCTTCATGGCCCTCTGCGTGAACACGGCGAGCTCCGCGGTCTCGGAGACGGTGAGCTCGGTGTAGTCCGCCACGTGCCGGTACGGCAGCACCATCAGGTGGCCCGGGTTGTACGGGTACAGGTTCAGCAACGCGAAGACCTCGGCCCCGCGCGCGATGATCAGTCCCGCCTCGTCGTCCAGGGACACGACCCGGCAGAACGGGCAGCCCTCCGGCTCGTCGCCGTGGGCCTTTCCCGCGCCCTGGACGTACGACAGGCGGTGCGGGGTCCACAGACGCTGCAACGCGTCGTGGACCCCCACACCGTCCTGCTCGGAGAACTCAGGCGTCACGAGAGCAGTTCCGCCGTGGGCGAGGCGTTCTCGCGGCGGCCGACCCAGTCGACGATCTGTTCGACGGCCCGCTCCACCGGCACGCCGTTGATCTGCGTGCCGTCGCGGAACCGGAACGACACCGCGTTCGCCTCCACGTCCTTGGCACCGGCCAGGAGCATGAACGGCACCTTCTGCATGGTGTGGTTGCGGATCTTCTTCTGCATGCGGTCGTCGGACGCGTCGACGTCGACCCGGATGCCGGCCTTGCGCAGCACGTCGCGCACCGCGAACAGGTGGTCGGCGTTCTCGGACGTCACCGGGATGCCCATGACCTGCACCGGCGCGAGCCACGCCGGGAACGCGCCCGCGTAGTGCTCGGTCAGCACGCCGAAGAAGCGTTCCACCGAGCCGAACAGCGCGCGGTGGATCATGACCGGGCGCTGGCGGGAGCCGTCCGGTCCGGTGTACTCCAGCTCGAACTTCTCGGGCAGCATGAAGTCGAGCTGGATGGTCGACATCTGCCAGGTGCGGCCGAGCGCGTCCCGCGCCTGCACGGAGATCTTCGGGCCGTAGAACGCGGCGCCACCGGGGTCGGGCACGAGCTCGAGACCGGACTCCTCGGCGACCGAGGCGAGCGTCGCGGTCGCCTCCTCCCAGATGTCGTCCGGGCCGACGAACTTCTCCGGGTTCTTGGTGGAGAGCTCCAGGTAGAAGTCGTCGAGACCGTAGTCGCGCAGCAGGTCCAGCACGAAGTTCAGCAGCGACTTCAGCTCGTCGCGGACCTGGTCGCGCGAGCAGAAGATGTGCGCGTCGTCCTGCGTCATGCCGCGCACCCTGGTCAGGCCGTGCACCACACCGGACTTCTCGTAGCGGTAGACCGAACCGAACTCGAACATGCGCAGCGGCAGCTCGCGGTAGGACCGGCCACGCGCCTTGAAGATCAGGTCGTGGAACGGGCAGTTCATCGGCTTGAGGTAGTAGTCCTGGCCGGGCTTGCGGACCGTGCCGTCCTCGTTGAACTCGGCGTCGAGGTGCATCGCCGGGTACATGCCGTCCTTGTACCAGTCCAGGTGGCCGGAGACCTCGAACAGCTTGCCCTTGGTGATGTGCGGCGAGTAGACGAACTCGTAGCCCGCCTCGGTGTGCCGCTGCCGGGAGTAGTCCTCCATGGCCTTGCGGATGATGCCGCCCTTGGGGTGGAACACCACCAGGCCGGAGCCGATCTCGTCCGGGAACGAGAACAGGTCGAGCTCGACACCGAGCTTGCGGTGGTCGCGGCGCTCGGCCTCGGCCAGGCGCTCCAGGTACAGGTCCTGAGCCTCCTGCGACTCCCACGCGGTGCCGTAGATGCGCTGCAGCTGCGGGTTGTTCTCGTTGCCGCGCCAGTACGCCGCCGCCACGCGGGTCAGCTTGAACGCCGGGATGTGCTTGGTGGTCGGCACGTGCGGACCGCGGCACAGGTCGCCCCAGACCTGCTCACCGGAGCGCGGGTCGAGGTTGTCGTAGATCGTCAGCTCGCCGCCGCCGACCTCCATGATCTCGCTGGTGTCGACGTCGCTCTTGATGTCGACGAGCTCCAGCTTGAACGGCTCGGACGCCAGCTCGGCCTTCGCGGAGTCGATCGACTCGACCACACGGCGCGAGAACCGCTGCGAGGACTTGATGATCTGCTTCATGCGCTTCTCGAGCGCCTGCAGGTCCTCTGGCGTGAAGGGCTTCTCGACCTGGAAGTCGTAGTAGAAGCCGTCCTTCACGGGCGGGCCGATGCCGAGCTTGGCGTCGGGGAACTGCTGCTGCACGGCCTGAGCCAGCACGTGCGCGGCGGAGTGGCGCAGGACGCTGCGGCCGTCCTCGGTGTCGGCCGCGACGGCCTCGACCTCGACGTCGACCTGCGGGGTCCACGACAGGTCGCGCAGGTGGCCCTCGGCGTCCTTCACGACGACGATCGCGTCGGAACCCTTGCCCGGCAGACCGGCTTCGCGCACGGCCGTGCCCGCCGTCGTCCCAGCCGGAACCACCACGCGCGGCGGATTCTGGGCGACTGCTGGGCGCGACTCGGACACGGTGACTCCTAGATCGAAGATGTGGATTGCAGATCAGATGTTATCGGTGCTCAAGATGGACATGACGATCGCGTCGTGGAAGACGCCCTCCCAGAGCAGGGCGTCCCTCAGCCGGCCCTCCTCGCGGAAGCCGAGCTTCTTGTAGACGTGGATGGCCCGGTCGTTGAAGTCGTACACCTCCAGGTCCACCCGGTGGAGGTCGCGCTCGTTGAACGCGTGGTCGAGCACGTGCCTGATCGCGATCGATCCGTAGCCCTTGCCGAAACCGCTCCACAACGCGATCCGCATGCCCGCCGACCTGTTGTGCGGATTGATGGTGAGCACGACCTCGCCGAGGAACTTCCCGTCCTCCGTCATCGCACGGGTGTAGCGGTTCGGATCGTTCAGGGTCCGCTCGATGTAAGCCTGGTAATCCTCCAGCGTGAACGTCCCGTGAGTACCGGTGAGCCGATTGACCTCGTCGTTCGCCCCGCAGGCGGCCATCTCGGCCGCGAACTCCTCGCGCAGTGGTACGAGTTCCATGCTCCGATTGAAGCCGGTGGGCGCAAGTGGATTCCGCCCGCGACAGCTACGTACACGCTTCTGAGTGGTTTTTCGGATGCGTCCAAGCGGCCTGAGCGAGCACGCTGTTGTCTCCCGGCCCGCCGAATGGAGCATCGATCATGTCCGACCTGGTCGTCGAATGCCCGGTCCGCCTCACCGAGTCCAACCGGGACGAACTGCGCCTGCTCTACGCCGACCTGCGCGACCACTACGCACGGCGAGACGCCCGCGACGGCACGCGCACGACGTTGCACTTCCTGTGGACGGGCGTCCTGGACGACGAGCTCTTCGGCGCGACCTACGCTGACCAGCGACACGTTTTCGCTGGTTCCAGGCCTGTCATGAACTCGCTGAGGCAACCTGAAGGACTTCAGGAAACGAACAGGTGGCTGTCAGCCCCAGCTCAGCAGGACGGCGCATCGTTGAGGACATGAGCGAGCAGGGACAGACGCCTCCGAGAGAACCGTCGGGCAACGAACCGCAGGCCGCCCAGCCTGCACCGGACCAGGCGACGACCCCGCTGCCGGCCGACGCGGCCCGGCCTGGCCAGCACCCGACCACCGAACTGCCGGCCACCCCGGCGGCGCAGCAGCAGGCAGCGGACCAGCAGGCGACGACAGCGGCGGAAGCACCGCAGCAGACGGCGACGGCCGCGCAGGCCCCTGCCCCTCCGACTGCGGCACAGGCCCCGGCGGGCCCACCGCCCCCTCCGACCGTGACTCCGACCCCTGCGGCCGCGGTACCGGCACCCCGTGGCCGGGCGAGGCGTTTCGCGGGCCACCGCGCCACCCAGCTGGTCGCCGTGGGCCTGCTGGGTCTCGTCCTCGGCGGCGGCATCGTGGGAGCCGTCGCGGCCAACCGCTTCGACGACCGCGGCGGCCCCGGCCACGTGCGGATGTACGAGCGCGGCGAGCGCGGACCCGACCGCGGCCCTGCTCGCGGTGGCAACCGCGGGGACCAGCGCGGTCCCTTCGGCGAGGGCCGTCCTGGCGACCGCTTCGAGCGGTGATCCGACCGAGCGCGTGACTCACGACCCGATCCCCGACGACGTGAGTCACGCGCTCCCCAAAACCCGGAACGCACGCCCCGCCGGAATTAGTCCCCCTCGTTCTGCGGCGGCGTGCGTTCCGCCCATGCCACGCCACTAGTGCGGCTGCGGTCCCAGCCGGATCGCCAGCAGCTGACGCCGCAGGACTTTCCCGGTCGCGTTGCGCGGCAGCTGTGGCACGACCACGACCTCGCGCGGAACCTTGTGCCGTGCCAGCCGGGTGCGCACGAACTCGCGCAGCTCCCGCACGTCGATCCGTGCGCCCGCGACGGGCACGACGAACGCGCGCAATCGTTGCCCGTACTCGGGATCCGGTACGCCGAGCACGGCCGCGTCGCGCACGCGGTAGTGCGTCATGAGCAGGTTCTCGACCTCGACCGGGTACACGTTCTCGCCGCCGGACACGATCATGTCGTCCTCGCGGCCGTCGAAGTACAGCCGGCCGCTGGGGTCGAAGTGGCCCAGGTCTCCGGTCGCGACGAGTCCGTCGATGGACTCCTTCTGCGTGCCGTCGGTGTAGAGGTCGACGGTCAGCGAGCCGCGCACGTAGATCTTGCCCGTCACGAACGACCGCGTGATGCGGTTGCCCTCGGCGTCGTAGATGCGCACGACGCAGTTGTGCGGTGGCAGGCCGACGCTGGACGGCGCGGCCGCGAGGTCTTCCGGCGTGGCTACGGTGGCGACGGCTACTTCCGTTGAGCCGTAGAGGTTGTAGAGCACCGGGCCGAGCAGGGCCTGGGTGCGTTCGACGAGGTCCGGCGAGATCGGCGCGCCGGAGGAGAACACGACGGCCAGGTGCGACAGGTCGAACGAGTCGATCACGTGGCGTTCGAGTTCCATGATCCGTTGCAGCATCGTCGGCACCAGGACGAGCGTCGTGCAGCGCTGGCCCTGCACCGACCACAGCGTCTTGCGCGGGTCGAAGCGGCGGTGCAGCACCGCGCGCGAGCCCAGCGACATCGCGAGCGTCAGGTGCGAGTAGCCGACGGAGTGGAAGATCGGCGCGGCGATGAACGTCGACTCGCCGGAGCGCATCGGGATGCGGTCGAGGAAGTCGGACGCGGTCAGCACCGACTTGATCTCGCGGGCGGTGCCCTTGGGGGTGCCGGTGGTGCCGGACGTCAGCTGGATCACGACGCCCGGTTCGCGTGGCGGTTCGAGCTCTCCGCGCGGCGCCTTGGCGACCAGCTGGTCCAGCGTCGGCGTGCGCCGGTCCAGTCCGTCGCGCGACCACGCGAGCCAGCGCGGGATCGACGGCGGCAGCTGGTGGAACAGCGGCGTGAACTCCTCGTCGTGAATGACGAGCGACGCGCGTTCACGTTGCAGGAGATCCATGACGACCGGTGCGCCGAACCCCGTGTTCACCAGCAGCACTCGCACACCGAGTTTCGCGCACGCCAGCAGCGACTCGACCGTGCCGCGGTGGTTGCGGCACATCAACGCGACGACGTGCGTGTGCTGCACCCCCAGCGCGCGCAATCCCTGTGCGATCGCGTTGGAACGCCGGTCGAGTTGTCTGTACGTCACCGAACCACGTTCGTCGACGATGGCGACGCCGTCGGGATTCAGCCGGACGGAACGGCGCAGCGCCGCCACGTTCGGCCCCCAGATCTTGACCTCCCGCAAAGCAAGCATGGACATCTTGACGTTCGTGAGACTCACCATGCCCGCTTCGGACAAGACACGGAGTGAGTGCACCTTGCCCATGGCGTCGCGAAACACCTTGCGCAACCCTGGCATCAACAGCTCCTTGCGCTGCAAGTCCCCGAGGTTTCGGACGGTAACCGTCCGAAAGCCCTACGCCAAGTGTTGTTCGATGCGGAATGTGCATGACAACGGGACATTTGGACTTGTAAACGTTTTCATGTCGTCTGGCTCGTGTTCAGGACCTTTCCACACTGCTGCGTTCGCGCGAGTCTGACCGGTCAGACCAAGAAACCGCGCAACAACGACGCCGTTCCGTCGAGGTGTTCGGCCATGGCCTGGCGGGCCGTGGCGGGGTCTCCGTCCAAAATGGAGGCGATGATGCGCTCGTGCTGGGCGTTGGAGTGCGCGAGGTTCGGTTCGAGCAGCGGGATGTGGTCCAGCAGCTCGTTGGCGCGCATCCGCGACTCGGCGACGGCGGCGGTGAGTGCCGCGGACCCGGTGGCCTCGGCGATCGCGAGGTGCAGCCGCGAGTCCTTGCGCCGATATTCCACGAGCGATGAGGTGGAAGCCTCTTCCAGCCGGGCCCGCAGCCCTCTTCGTTCGGCGGGCCCCAGCGACCGTCCGGCCGCCGTCTCCGCGGCGCCCGTCTCCAGCACCTTCCGCAACGTCAGCACGTCGTGGAGGTCGCCGAACTCCTTGCCGGGAGCGGACTTCGGCAGCACCTCGTTGACGAACGTGCCGCCGTAGCGGCCCCTTCGGGACTCGACGTAATGGTTCTCCTGCAACGACCTGATGGCCTCGCGCACGGTCACCCGGCTCACGCCGAGCCGGGTGGCCAGTTCCCGTTCGGACGGCAGCCGCTCACCCGGCGCGACGACGCCGAGCCGGATGGACTGCATGAGCCGTTCGACGGTCTCCTCGAAGGCGTTGCCCGCCCGCACCGGGCGGAACAACGCCTCCTGCGCGTGCTCCATCATCGCTAGAGCGGTGTCACGTACGCGCCGGCGATGCCGCCGTCCACGAGGAAGTTCGACGCCGTCATGAACGACGAGTCGTCGGACGCCAGAAACGCGACCGCCGCGGCGATTTCCTCAGGTTCGGCGAACCGACCGAGCGGTACGTGAATCAGGCGCCGTGCGGCCCGCTCCGGGTCCTTCGCGAACAGTTCCCGCAACAGCGGCGTGTTGACCGGGCCGGGCGACAGGGCGTTGACGCGGATGCCCTCGCGGGCGAACTGCACACCGAGCTCACGCGACATCGCGAGCACGCCGCCCTTCGACGCCGTGTAGGAGATCTGCGACGTCGCCGCACCCATCGTCGCGACGAACGACGCGGTGTTGATGATGGAGCCCTTGCCGTTGGCCTGCATGTGCGGAAGCGCGTACTTGCAACACAAATAAACCGACGTGAGATTCACCTTCTGGACGCGCTCCCACGCCTCGATGCCCGTAGTGAGGATCGAGTCGTCGTCGGGCGGCGAGATGCCGGCGTTGTTGAACGCGATGTCCAGCTTGCCGTAAGTGTCCACAGTGGTCTGGAAAAGCGCTTTGACCTGTTCCTCGTCGGTCACGTCGACCTGGACGAACAGCCCGCTCACCTCGTCCGCGGCGGCTTTGCCGGACGCGGGGTCGAGGTCGGCGACGACGACCTTCGCGCCCTCGCTCGCGAACCTGCGCACGGTCGCGAGTCCGATCCCGCTGCCGCCACCCGTCACGACGGCCACGCGGCCCTCGAGTCGCTGCACCATCTCTTGTTCTCCTCAGGTTGCCAGAATCAGTCGGACCGGAATCAGGTAGCGATGAAGACGTTCTTGACTTCGGTGAACGAGTCGAGCGCGTCCGGGCCCAGTTCGCGCCCGAGCCCCGACTGCTTCACGCCACCGAACGGCGTCCAGTAGCGGACGGACGAATGCGAGTTCACCGACAGGTTTCCGGCCTCGACCGCGCGCGAGACGCGGATCGCGCGGCCGACGTCGTTCGTCCAGATCGATCCGGACAGCCCGTACTCGGAGTCGTTCGCGATCCTGACGGCGTCGGCCTCGTCGGTGAACGGGAGCACGACGACGACCGGTCCGAAGATCTCCTCCGTGACCGTCACGTGGCCGGCGGGTGGCGTCAGAACCGTGGGCGGGAACCAGAAACCAGGTCCGTCCGGCGACGATCCGCGGAACGCGACGTGGGTGTCGTCTGGGACGTAAGACGCGACCTTGTCCAGGTGCGCCGCGGTGATGAGCGGCCCCATCTCGGTCGCCTCGTCGCCGGGCTCGCCGACCTTCACGCCCTTGACCGCGGGTTCCAGCAGTTCCATGAACCGGTCGTAGACACTGGCCTGAACGAGGATCCGCGACCGGGCGCAGCAGTCCTGCCCCGCGTTGTCGAACACCCCGTACGGCGCCGTGGCGGCGGCCTTCTCCAGGTCGGAGTCCGCGAAGACGATGTTCGCCGACTTGCCGCCCAGCTCCAGGGTCACCCGCTTCACCTGGTTCGCGCAGCCCGCCATGATCTGCTTGCCGACCTCGGTCGAGCCGGTGAAGACGACCTTGCGCACCAACGGATGCGTGACGAACCGGTTGCCGACGACGCTGCCCTTGCCGGGCAGGACCTGGAACACGCCCTCCGGGATGCCCGCCTCCAGCGCCAGCTCGCCGAGCCGGATCGCGGTCAGCGGAGTGACCTCCGCGGGCTTCAGCACCACCGTGTTGCCGGCCGCGAGTGCGGGCGCGAAGCCCCAGCCCGCGATCGGCATCGGGAAGTTCCACGGCACGATCACGCCGACGACGCCGAGCGGCTCGTGGAACGTGACGTCGAGCCCGCCCGCGACCGGGATCTGCTTGCCGAACAGGCGTTCCGGGGCGGCCGAGTAGTACTGGAGCACGTCGCGGACGTTGCCCGCCTCCCAGCGGGCGTTGCCGATGGTGTGCCCGGAGTTCTCGACCTCCAGCCGCGCCAGTTCCTCGACGTGCGCGTCGACGATCTCCGCGAACTTCCGCAGCAGCCGGGCGCGATCGCCGGGAGCGACGTTCCGCCAGCTCTCGAACGCCTTCTGCGCCCGGCCGATCGCCGCGTCCGTGTCGCCGAGAGTGGTGTGCGGCACGGACCGCACCACCTTCTCGGTGGCGGGGTTGATGACGTCAAAGGTCACGACGCTTTACTCCTTGCGGCGGCTACGAGAGCTTCGAAAAGCCTCAGGTCTTCGATGTCCTGTTCCGGGTGCGACTGCACGCCGACGACGAACCGCGCCCCGTCCAGCTCAACGGCTTCCACGGTCCCGTCGGGTGCCTGCGCGGTGACGCGCAGCCCGTCCGCCACGCGGTCCAGCGACTGGTGGTGATGGCACTGAACGGTCGTTCGATCGCCCAGGATCGCGTGCAGCTGGGTATCGGCGGCGACCGTGATGTCGGTGCTCCCGAACACGCCCGGCGCCTCGTTGTGGCCCTCGATGTGCTGGTGCAGCGTGCCTCCAAGAGCCACGTTGAGCACCTGCATGCCGCGGCACACGCCGAGCACCGGCAGGTCGAGCTTCAGCGCGGCCTCGGCGAGCGCGAACTCGGCATCGTCGCGGGCGCGGCTCGGTTCGCCGGTCCTCTCGTGCTTCTCGGCACCATAGGCGGCGGGGTCGATGTCCGCGCCGCCCGCGATCACCAGGCCGTCGAGGAACCCGATGGTCTCGGCGCTCCACGTGCCGACCGGCGGCAGCATGACGGGGTTGCCACCGGCCTCGACGACGCAGTCGAGGTAGCCGCGGTAGAGCACCGCCGCTTCCACGTCCCAGAGCCCGAAGCGCGTGCGCTCCAGGTACGTGCTGATGCCGATGAGCGGCTTAGAGGCGCTCAAACCCGCGCACCTTCTCCCAGTCCGTGACCGCCGCCTCGAACGCGGTCAGCTCGACCCTGGCCGCGTTCAGGTAGTGGTCGACGACGTCCTTGCCGAACGCGTCGCGCGCGATCGTGCTGCCCGCCAGCAGTTCCGCCGACTCCTTGAGCGTCGTGGGCACCGTCGGCCGGTCGGACGCGTAGGCGTTGCCGACGAACTCGTCCTCCAGTTCCAGCTTCTGCTCGACGCCGTGCAGACCGGCCGCGATCAGGGCCGCCACCGCGAGGTACGGGTTCACGTCACCGCCGGGGACCCGGTTCTCGAACCGCAGCCCGTGGCCGTGGCCGACGACCCGCAGTGCGCACGTGCGGTTGTCGCGACCCCACGCCACCGCGGTCGGCGCGAACGAGCCCTTCACGAAACGCTTGTAGGAGTTGATGTTCGGGGCGAGGAAGTACGTGAGCTCCCGCAGCCCGGCCAGCTGTCCCGCGAGGAAGTGCTTCATCAGCTGCGACATGCCGTGGCCCTCGGCGAAGACCGGCTCGCCTTCCTTGGAGCGCAAGGAAAGGTGAATGTGGCAGGAGTTGCCCTCGCGTTCGTTGTACTTCGCCATGAACGTGAGCGCTTTGCCCTGCTGTGCCGCGATCTCCTTGGAGCCGTTCTTGTAGATGGCGTGCTGGTCGCACGTGCGCAGCGCCGTCGTGTACTTGAACGCGATCTCGTGCTGACCGGGGTTACACTCGCCCTTGGCCGACTCGACGGTCAGGCCGGCGCCCGTCATGCCGTTGCGGATGGCGCGCAGCAACGGTTCCACGCGCGCGGTGCCGAGCAACGAGTAGTCGACGTTGTACTGGTTCGACGGGGTGAGGTTGCGGTAGCCGGCGTTCCACGCCTGCTCGTAGCTGTCGTCGAAGAGGATGAACTCCAGCTCGGTGCCGACGTAGCAGTCCAGCCCGAGCGCCGCGAGCCGGTCGAGCTGCTTGCGCAGGACCTGGCGCGGCGAGGCGACGACCGGGTCGCCGTTCTCCCAGACGACGTCGCACATGACGAGCGCGGTGCCCTCCTGCCACGGCACGCGGCGCAGCGTCTCCATGTCCGGCTTCATCACGAAGTCGCCGTACCCGCGCTCCCAGCTCGACATCTCGAAGCCGCTGACCGGGTTCATCTCGACGTCGACGGCGAGCAGGTAGTTGCAGCCCTCCGCGGAGTGCCCGAGAACGTCGTCGAGGAAGTACTGCGCAGCGCACCGCTTGCCCTGCAGGCGGCCCTGCATGTCCACGATCGCGACCAGGACGGTGTCGATCTCACCGGCGTCCACGGCCTCGCGCAACTCCTCGACGGTCAGCATCTCCGCGTTCCTCCAAAGGTATGTCTGCGAGCCATTGGCGGCACCATCTTGACACCGCTGGGTGCTGAGCGCCACCCTCAACCACCGCTTAAAGGACTATTAGGAGTCCATATGGCCAAGCACGTCGAGTACGAGAAGGTGAGCAGCGACTACCTGGAGCACCGGCAGCTGAAAAGAGGCGCGGCAGGGTGGGTCCTGCTGGCCGGGCTGGGTGTCTCGTACGTGATCTCCGGCGACTTCGCCGGGTGGAACTTCGGCCTCGCCCAGGGCGGCTGGGGCGGGATGCTGGTCGCCACGATCCTGATGGCGACGATGTACACGTGCATGGTGTTCGGTCTGGCCGAACTGGCATCGGCGCTCCCCGTGGCGGGCGCCGGTTACGGTTTCGCGAGGCGCGCGCTCGGCCCGTTGGGCGGGTACGCCACAGGTATCGCCATTCTCATCGAGTACGCCATCGCTCCCGCGGCGATCTCGGTGTTCATCGGCGACTACATCAAGGCACTCGGTCTCCTGGACGCCACGTGGCCGGTGTACCTCGCCTGCTACGTGATCTTCGTCGGTATTCACCTGTACGGCGTCGGCGAGGCGCTGCGGGTGATGTTCGTGATCACCGGGGTCGCGGTCGTGGCGCTGGTCGCGTTCGTGGCGGGCATGATCCCGAAGTTCGACTCCGCGAAGCTGTTCGACATCGGCGACGGCTCGTTCCTGCCGATGGGCGTGACCGGGGCGTGGGGCGCGATCGTGTTCGCGATCTGGTTCTTCCTCGCGGTCGAGGGCGTGCCGCTGGCCGCCGAGGAAGCACGGGATCCCAAGCGGGACATGCCTCGCGGCATCATCGGCGCGATGGTCGTCCTGCTGGTGTTCGCGGCGGCGATCCTGCTCGTGGCTCCCGGTGGCGCGGGCTCGAAGGTGCTGGAGGCGTCCGGAAACCCGTTGCCCGAGGCGGTTCGCGCGGCCTACGGCGGCGACACGTTCCTGGCGCAGCTGGTGAACTACGTCGGCCTGGCGGGTCTGGTCGCGTCGTTCTTCTCGATCATCTACGCCTACTCGCGGCAGCTGTTCGCGTTGTCCCGCGCGGGATATCTGCCGCGCTGGATGTCGAAGACCGGCAAGCGCAAGACGCCCTACCTGGCCTTGATCGTGCCCGGCACCATCGGGTTCGTTCTCGCGACCGTGATGAAGAGCGTCGACCCCGTGACCGGCGGGGCGCGGCTCATCAACATCGCGGTGTTCGGTGCGGCTCTGTCGTACGTGCTGATGATGGTGTCGCACATCGTCCTGCGTAAGACGGCGCCGGACCTGCCTCGCCCGTACCGGACTCCTGGCGGTGTGGTGACCACGGGCGTGGCGCTGGTTCTGGCCGTGGCGGCGGTCATCGCGACGTTCTTCGTCGACGAGATCGCTGCCGCTGTGACGGCGGGCATCGTGCTGGTCGCAGTTGGGTACTACTGGTTCTACAGCCGGCACCACCTGGTCGCGAACGCTCCCGAGGAGGAGTTCGCGGCGATCGCCAAGGCGGAGGCCGAACTCGACTGAGCGAGCACCGAGCGGCGGCACGGGCCTCGTCGGCCGTGCCGCCGCTCGGCGTCTCCGGGCCCCTAACGAGGTGCGGCATCCCCCTAATGGGTGACCTTCGGCCCCTAAGGAGTTCGACCGTCCGAAGTATGGGGATCACACCCGATGTCCGGGGGATCTTGATCTCAATACGGTTCCTGGCGACATCCCCGAACCGCCGTAGGAGCTCCACTCCCATGATGCAGCAGGACATTCAGCCGGCCACCCCGCAGCAGCCCGTTCAGCCCGCCGCGCCCGAGGCGACCGCCGCGGCCACCCCGGTGGCCATGCCGCAGGAGGCCCAGCCGGCCACGCTGCAGGAGTTCGCCCTGAACCTCCTGAACGACCCGGCGGCCCTGTCTGCGTTCGACCTCGACCCCGAGGGCGTCCTCAGCTCCTGCGGTCTGAGCGACATCACCCCCGGTGACGTCCAGGAGATCCTCCCGCTGGTGCTCGACGCCGCCTCGATCGCGGACGTCGACGGCCTCTCGTCCTACAACGCCCTCACCGGCCTCGCGAACCTCGACGCCGCCAACGGCCTCGCCGGCGACCTGTCCGGTCACTGCGACGTGTCGAGCACCCTCGACGGCGTCACCGGCGTCGTCCCCGGCCTCGGCGACGTGGCCGGTCTGGGCGGCGTGGGCGGTCTGGGCGGCGTGGGCGGCCTGGGCGGCGTGGGCGGCCTGGGCGGCGTCACGGACCTCGGCAACGTCACCGACCTGTCCGGTGTCACGGGTCTCGCCGGCACGGGCGACGTGCTCGGCACGGTGACCGGGGTGACCGGTGTGGCGGACGTCGACGGCGTGCTCGGCACCGTCACCGGCGTGACCGACGTCGTGTCCGTCGACGGCGTGCCCGGCGTGCTCGGCGCCGTCACCACCGACGTCACGGCCGTCACCGACGTGGTCCACGAGGTCGTCCCGGACGTCGCGCCGGTCAGCGGTGTGCACGACACCGTCCACGGCGTCGTCGACGGCACCGTCGGCAACGTGCTCGGCGGCGACGTGCTCGGCGGCGTCACCGACCTCGACCTGCTCGACGGCGTCGGCGGCCTGACCGAAGGCCTCGGTCTCTGATCTGATTGCTCGGGTGAGCAGACGAGCGTTGATCCTCGGCGGCACGGGCCTCATCGGCCGTGCCGCCGCTCGGCGTTTGAGGCAGGCGGGCTGGACCGTCGACGCCCCCGGCCGCGAGGTCGACCGCGGCGATCCCGAAGCCCTGGCCGCCGCGATGAGCGACGGCGCCGACCTCCTCGTGGACACCCTCTGCTACTCAGCCGCCGACGCCCGCACGCTGGTGCCGTTGGCGCGCAAGGCCGTCTCGACCGTGATGATCTCGGCCAAGGCCGTGTACGTGGACTCTCACGGACGCCACGCGAACTCCTCAGAGCCACCGCGCTTCGACGCCCCGGTGACCGAGGACCAGCCGACGCTCGCGCCACTCGACTCGGACCCGTTCACCCGCGAGGGATATGGGCCGAACAAGGTCGCGGCGGAACGGACGTTGCTCGACAGCGGCCTGCCGGTCACCGTCCTGCGACCGTCCAAAGTGCACGGTCCCGGCAACAAACGTCCGCTGGAGCAGTACTTCGTCGAACGGGTCCTCGCGGGCAACAAGGTCGTCGTGCTGGCGTCCCGCGGCGAGGGCGTCGACCACCCGACCGCCGCCGCGAACCTGGCCGCGCTGATCGAGACCGCCGCCCTGCACCCCGGCGCGCGCGTGTTGAACGCCGCCGACCCGGACGCACCCAACGGCCTGGAGATCTCCCGGATCATCGCGCGCTCGCTCGGGCACGAGTGGCACGAGATCCTGCTGGACCACGACCAGGCCGGCCTGCACCCGTGGCACCGCGGCTTCGTCCTGGACACGTCCGCCGCTCTCGCACTCGGCTACCGGCCGGTCGGCGACTACGCGTTCACCGTCCAGGAGACGCTCCGCGACCTCGTTTCGAGCAGGTCGTGGCAGGATCGGTCGCGTGAGTGACATTCAACGTGTGGGAGTCGTCGGTTCCGGCCTCATGGGCTCCGGAATCGCCGAGGTGAGTGCCCGTGCCGGCCTCGACGTCATCGTCGCCGAGGTCAACGCGGGTGCGGCCGAGGCAGCGCAGGGGCGGATCGCCACCTCGCTGGCCAGGGGCGTCAAGTCGGGCAAGCTCAGCGAGGAGGACCGCGACGCCGCTCTGGGGCGCATCCGGTTCACCACGGACATGGGCGAGTTCGCCGACCGGCAGTTCGTGGTCGAGGCGGTCGCCGAGAACGAGCAGATCAAGACGGACGTCTTCACCACGCTCGACAAGGTCGTGAAGGACGAGGACGCCATCTTCGCGTCCAACACGTCGTCCATCCCGATCATGAAGCTGGGCATGGCCACCGGCCGTCCCGAGCAGGTCATCGGCGTGCACTTCTTCAACCCGGTGCCGGTGCTCAAGCTCGTGGAGATCGTGCCGTCGCTGCTGACCGGCGCCACCACCCAGGTCCGCGCCGAGGCGTTCGTGCGCGCCACGCTGGGCAAGGAGGTCATCCGCTCGCAGGACCGCGCCGGTTTCGTGGTCAACGCGCTGCTGATCCCCTACCTGCTCTCCTCGATCCGCATGCTGGAGTCCGGCTTCGCCTCGGCCGACGACATCGACAACGGCATGGTGCTCGGCTGCGCGCACCCGATGGGTCCGCTGCGCCTCACCGACCTGATCGGCCTCGACACCACGAAGGCCATCGCCGAGTCGATGTACGACGAGTTCAAGGAGCCGCTGTACTCGCCGCCGCCGCTGCTGCTGCGCATGGTGGACGCGGGCCTGCTGGGCAAGAAGTCCGGGCGCGGTTTCCACAACTACGCGAAGTAGTGCCGGAGAGCTGGGCCGTTGACGGCGATCACCTCGCACCCGACGAGGTGGTCGCCGCTTTGCGCGCGAGGATCAGCGCCGGGCACCGCGAAACCTGGCTGACCAGCGAGTCCGGCCGGATGCTCGCCTTCGTGACCAACACCGAGCGCGCCATGGTGATGCTGCTCGACGGAGAAGGCGACCCCGGCGAGCACGCCGCAGCCCCGGAAGCCACCGGCTCCAGCGACGGCTTCGTGCTCTCCAACGGCCAGAACGACGAGTACCCGGACACGGACACCGTGCCGATCGGCGAGGCGCTGAGGATCGTCGAGCACGTCGTCCGCGAGGGTTCCTGGCCCGCGGACGCGCACCACGTGAGCGATCGCTAGACCGCGGCCAGCCGGTTCATCGAGTGCTGGATCAGCCCGACGAGCACGGCCTTCGAGGACTCCCGGTCGCGCGCGTCGCACAACAGCACTGGAATCGCCTCGTCCAGGTCCAGGGCGTGCCGGACCTCGTCCACCGTGTACATCTGCGACCCGTCGAAGCAGTTCACGGCGACGATGAACGGGATGTCCCGGTGCTCGAAGAAGTCGATCGAGGGGAACGACGAGTCGAGTCGCCGCGTGTCCACCAGGACCACGGCGCCGATGGCACCGGTCGCCAGCTCGTCCCACATGAACCAGAACCTGTTCTGGCCCGGCGTGCCGAACAGGTAGAGCACCACCTTGGTGTTGATGGTGATGCGGCCGAAGTCGAGGGCGACGGTGGTGGTGTCCTTGCCCTCGATGCCCGCGAGGTCGTCGACGTGCACGCCGGCCTCGGTGAGCAGTTCCTCGGTCCGAAGCGGCGGGATCTCGGACACCGACGCGACCATGGTGGTCTTGCCGGTGCCGAACCCGCCCGCGATGACGATCTTGACCGCGGTCGGCACGATCAACTGGCCATCAGATCCCACGAACACCATCCAGTACGGCCTGCAGGAGATCCCTGTCGGGAATCTTGGGGGTGGAGTTCTGCACGAGCACGTCGCCACGCTCGATGAGGTCCGACAGCAGGACCTTCACCACGACGAGCGGCACGTCGAGGTAGGCGGCGACCTCGGCGACCGAGAGCGGGCGTGCGCACAGTGCCATGATCTCGCGATGTTCGACCATCAGCGACGTCTGGTCGGACGCAAACGCGGAGGCTCGGACCTGCGTGACGAGATGAAGATCAGGCGCGTTCGGCCGGGTGCGGCCGCGCACCATCGCGTAGGGCCGCACCAACGGTCCCGCGGCCTCGTCGTACCACCAGTCGTCGCGCCCGGTCATCAGCGCGACTCACGCGCCGAGGGCACAGTCGCCGTCTCCTGGCGCGGAGCCGACGACAGGTACGTACCCACCCTCTTGACCAGCATGTTCATCTCGTAGGCGATCATGCCCATGTCCGCGTCCTCCTCGCCGAGCACGGCCAGGCAGGCGCCGTGACCGGCGGCCGTCACGAAAAGATACGCGTGTTCCATCTCCACGATCGTCTGCCGGACGGCGCCACCTCCGAAGTGCCGGCCGGTGCCGCGGGCGAGCGACTGGAACGCCGACGCCATCGCGGACAGGTGTTCCGAGTCGTCGCGGGACAGCCCGGCCGAGCGGCCGAGCAGGAGTCCGTCCGCCGACAGCACGACCGCGTGGCGGGCGCCGACCACTCGCTGGATCAGGTCCTCCAGCAACCAGTTCAGTTCGCCGTGCTGGCTTGCGTTGTCCTTCATGACGAGGGGGCTCCTTCTGATCTCCAGTCGTCGGTCAGCCGGGCGTCACGGGTGCCGCGCTGGAACGCGGCCAGTCCGTCACGGGACCGCTCGGCCAGCCTTTCGCCGGTCACCGGCTCGGCGGGTGGCGGCTCCTCCGAGGACTGCATGAGCTGCGGCGCGAGGTTCTGCCGCTTCTTCCTGCGGGGAAGGGGTGCCTTCCCGTCCTGGGCCGGAGGTGCCGCGGGGGTCGGTTCCTCCACCGATGCTTCTGCTGCGGACACGGCCGCGGGGGCAACTGGGCTCATATCAGGTTCTACGAGCGCCCTCAGCCCCGCGTTCAGTGCCTTCTGCACTTCGGGATTCACCTTCACGGGAAAGCTCGGGTGGTCCGCGCCGTGGCCGTGGTACGTGTCGTGGAACGACTGCACCGGCATCTGCGTGGTCTCGGTGATGTCGCCGGCGGCGTTGTGCGGGGCGACGATGTTCGGCGGCAGCACGCACAACGCGACCGTGCCGCCGTAGGGCGAGTCGCGCAACTCCACCTTGATGCCGCGCCGGGCGGCGAGCCGGGCGACGACGAACAGGCCCAGCCGGGACTCGCCGCGGAACGCCATCGTCTCGAAGTCGGGCGGGTTGGAGAGCTTCGCGTTGGCCTGCAGGCGTTCCTCCTGCGTCATGCCCAGGCCGTGATCCTCGATCTCGATCACGATGCCGTGCGGCACGGCGTTGGAGTGGACGATCACCTCGGAGCGCGGCGAGGAGAACGCCGTCGCGTTGTCGACGAGTTCGGCGAGCAGGTGGATGGTGTCGGCGACGGCCACGCCCACCAGCGCGCGGTCCGGCACCGGGTTGACCCTGACCCGGACGTACTGCTCGGTCTCGGCGACCGCGGACCGCAGGACGTCGCTGAGCCGCACCGGCTTGCGCCACTGCCTGCCCGGCTGCTCCCCGGCGAGGATGATCAGGTTCTCCGCGTTGCGGCGGGCGCGGGTGGCCAGGTGGTCGAGCTGGAACAACGAGTCGAGCCGCTCGGGGTGCTCCTCCTCGCGCTCCAGCTTGTCGAGGATCTTGATCTGCCGGTGCACCAGGCCCTGGTTGCGGTGTGCGATGTCGAGGAAGACCCGGTTCACGCCCTCGCGTGCCTGCGTCTCCTTCACCGCCGCCGCGACCGCCGTGTACTGGGCGGCGTTGAACGCGTCCGCGACCTGGCCGATCTCGTCGTTGCCGTAGTCGAGCGGCGGCATGTCGCGGTGGACGTCCACCTGCTCACCGCCGCGCAGGCGCGCCACGATGTGCGGCAGCCGTTCCTGCGCGAGCCGCAGCGTGTCCTCCCGCAGCGACGCCAGCCGGGTGACCAGGGCGCGCGACACGAGCCGGTTCGAGATGCGCAACGCCAGCACGATGCCGACGACGACCGCGAGCAACGCGATGAGGCTGCCGATGAGCACCGCGGCGACCCGGCTGTTGGCCTTGTCGAGGCCGAGGTCGGCGGCGTCGCGGGCCTGCGTGACGGCGAGCCCGACGAGGTTGTCGTGCACCGGCGCGGCCGCCCCGCGCCACTGCTCGTCGGTCACCGTCGCGTCGGAGTTGATGATCCGGCCTTCGAGATCGAGCAGCGACCGGTACTCGGTGCTGCCGCGCAGCGCGTCGTACAGCGAGCGCGGCTGCTCCAGCGCGAACGGGATCGTGGCGTCGAGACCCGAGTGGTACGCGCCGACCAGCCGGGCGAACTCGACGCGTTCGGCCGCAGTGAACCGGCCGTTGAGCAGCCCCCGCGAGCCGATCGTGGCACCGCGCGACAGCCAGTCCGCGGCCTGGAAGATCGTGACCGCCTGGACGTTCGCCTGGCTCGCCTCCGAGTCGGGCACGAGACGCGCCTGCCGGGCGAGCAGCGCGACGCCCGAGTCGAGCAGGCTGTTGTAGTAGTCGTAGACGGCCTGCGGGTTCGCCGACCCCGAGTCGATCCGTGTGCGCTGCTGCGGCAGCTCGTTCAGCACGGAGTCGAGGGCGTTGATCCGGTCGACGGTGTCCTGGGGCGCGCTGCTGGAGAGTTCCGCGAACGCGTCCTTCATCTTGCGCACGGCTTCGTCGGTGACGCCCTGCTGACGTTTCAACCCCGCCTTGTCGACGCCCCCGACGCCGCTGAGGACCTCCAGGGTCAGCTGGCGTTCCTTCTGCAGACCGGCGAGCGCCTCGACGGACGGGATCGTCGCGCCCTTGACCCCGGTGGCGACCGACCGCATGTAGAAACCGTCAAAAAGGGTGTACGAGGAGAAAACGGCCCACATGACCAGCAGGACCACGCTGGGAACGACCACTACACCGGCCAGCCGCGACCGAATGGTCCGGTAGTTGGTCGGTGTGTAACCGCTCTTCTCGTTCACAGCGCTCTCACGGTCTCCTGTGTCCCACGGCTAGCGCTGCGGGTAACCCAACTAACTCCTTCGGCTGCATTTAGGTTACGGGGAGAGATCATCGTTACCCAATGACAGCGATCACACGCAGTACGCGGTCGCAGGCTACCCAGTCGAGTGACTGGAGCAACACCCAGTACGGGGGTTCTTGCCTTGTGAGAACCCCCGTACGGGCTAGTTCTGTCGCTCGTTCTACGGGCGCTCCACCGCGATGACGTTGTAAGTCGTCTCGGGCGTCGGAGGCGTGCTGAACCGGGCATTCGGCAGGTAGAGGCGCTTGCCGAACGCGGCGACCGTCGTGGGAACGTCGAACCGCGCGTCCGTGCGTTCCGCCGCGAGCGTCGCGCCATCACGACTGAGCGTGTAGCGCGCGACTTTGTTCAGCCTGTTTTGCACCACGTACAACTGCCGTCCCTCACGCAACAGACCGTCACCATTGGTGAGTGTTTGACCGCTCAAATTGATCTCGGTCGATTTGCCGCTCCGGGGATCGATCCGGAAGAGCTTTCCGGTGTTGCTCTGCACGACGATCAAGCCGCCGTCGAGCCCCGTGACGATGCCGTTGAGGTTCGTCGCGCCGGGGGTGACGACGAGGTCGCCGGTCAGCGCGAGCGTCCGGTGCGGCTTCAGGCTCAGCGGCACCTCGTAGAGCACCGCTTTGCGCGAGTCGGTGAACCACGCCGACCTGTCGGTCAGCACGACGTCGTTGACGAACGTGTCCGCGGTGGCGAACTGGAACTTCGCCAGCAACGCACCCGTGCGCGTGTCGTAGACCCGTGCGTCGCCGCCCGTGCCACCCGAGACCCACAGCCGTTTGCGGTTGTCGACCTTCAAGCCGAGCGACGGCGTGCCGGGCCCCTTCGCGAGCACCTTGCCAGTGCCGGTGCGCAGGTCCGCCGCGTAGATCGACCCGTCGGCCCGCGACCCGAAGTAGGCCGTGGTGCCGCTGATGGCGATGCCTTCGGGTTGCCATCCGTTGGGCAGGGAGAACTCGGTTGGGAAGTGCCTGGAACCGTCCGCGGTGGCCGGCGCCGCGGCGGTGAGCGTGACGCCCAGGACCGCCGCCAGCAGGACACCGAATCTGCGGTACATGCCGCCTCCTTGTCGGATTGGGTGCGTCCCTGATCCTTCTCCTGCTGACGGCCGAACAGGAGTTTTCTCAGGAATCCGACATCTCTACAGGTCAGCGGCGGCCTCGGCGATGAGCTCCAGCGACTCGCCGGTCCCCAGCGCCGTCTCCCGCAGGCTCGCGAACCGCAGCGCGCACTGCTCGGTCAGCCCCGGCTCCTCGACGTACTCGCCCTTGATGAACGTCTCCAGGTACGCCACGTCGTTGTGCTGCCGGTGCGGGAACCCCAGCAACGTGAACGGCGACCCCATCGCCGGATACGCCCCCGCGCCCCTCGGCACCACCTGCACGGTCACCGCCTCGTGCTCGCTGACCTCCATCAGGTGCAGCAGCTGCGCCTTCATCACCCGCGGCCCGCCGATCACCTGCCGCAGCACCGCCTCCGGGAACACCGCCTGCACCGCCAGCGGATCCTTGTCGGTCAGTCGCGTCGCCCACGCCTCCCGCACCATCGCGAGCCGCGCCGTCCGCACCGGATCGTCGTCCTGCAGAACGGCGTTCGTGTAACCGGGAAGCTGGAACACCGCCGGAACGAGATCCGTCGTGAACGCGCGCAACAACGTCGCCTCGAACACCAGATTCGCGAAGTCCGCCGCCGGATCGAAGTTCAGGCCGTCGCCTCCGGCGCGCGCACGGGCCCGTTCCGCGTACTGCGCCCGCAACACCACGGCCTGCCATTCCGGAGTCGGCACTTTGTAGACGTAACCGAGCGCCATGACGTCCACGGGCGCCGAGGGCTGCACCGCGTTCTCCATCATGGACAGCTTGGCGCTGCTGAAACCCACGCGCTGGCCGGCCTCCGTGAGGCTCAGCTCGCGCTCGTCGCGCCACCCGGCCAGCTGCCGCCCGATGGCGCGTTCGAGCGTCGTGGCCCGGAAATCCTTCGGCATGACGCGAAGGATATGACCAATTCGGATTCCCGAAAGGGACGGGTCGCTGTGGACAACCCTTTACTGCCAACGATCTTCGTTAGACGGAATGCTTTGCGTTAAACGGCCGTGCGCCCTATTTACGATTGATAGCGCTTTGCGCGCGCATGAGCACGCACGAGATCATGGAAGCGGAACGCGTAGTCCCCGACCTCGGTCAGCAACGACTTCTCGACCAGGTCGTCCAGCGCGTCCTCGACGTCGCAGTCGGCCTCGCCCGCGATCGCTGCCGCCACCGGCACCCCGAACGCGTCCGGCTCCCACGCGCACAGCCGGTAGAGCCGCGCCTGCCGTTCCGGAAGCTCCACATAGGACCGATCGAGCAACGGCCCGAGCCGCCCGTCGTCGGCGAGCGGCTCGACACCGATCTCCTGCGCCTGCGGCAGGTTCAGCGTCGAACGGCTCGTGACGAGCACCGTGCCCGAAGCGGGCAGCAGCGGCGTCACCTGCTCGGCGGAGTCCGCGTTGTCCAGCAACAGGGTGAACTGCCGCAGTGTGACGAGACTGCGGAAGACCGAAGGCTCGTCGCCGGATTCGACGTCCAGCCCGAACGCCCGCAGCACCTGACTCAGGTCGTGCGCGGCCAGGTCGACGTAGAGCTGGTCGCCGGATCCCCGCTCCCGCAACCACTTCAGCGCCAGCGCGGTCTTCCCCACCCCGCTCGCGCCGTGCAGCACCGTCACCCCGGCCCTGATGCCCGCCAGCTCCGCGTCCCTGCCGACGAAGTGCCGCGGTGGCGCCGGCGGCCGGAACCGCGGCGGTACGTCGTTCCTGCCCCTGATGACCCCTGTGGCTCTGACAGCCAGTACGTCACTCATCAACCCGTACCTCCCCGACACGTTGAAGTTACGGGCTTTCCTCGTCTTACATCAGACGGCCATAGAGTGATCGCACGTGAGCGCGGCCCCGGTCTTCGACGTCGAAGAACGAACCTGCCGCCCGTTTATGATGATCTTGCAGGTGAGCTCCCCGTGCACGCCCTCCAGCCGGATGACGACCCTCCCCTTGCGCTTGCCCATGCGCTCGAACGGCAGGTCGGGGTTGCGCAGGGTCCGTTCCTCCTCACCAGGAAAGGTGTAGGTGAGCCGGTCGGTCGTGCCCGTCCCCTCGACCACGACGCGGATGTTGGGCACTGCCGCACAACCGGCGCTTCCGGCCAGCAGCAGGCCCACGAGTAAGGCAGCGGTCTTCATGCCCCGAACGGTAGGAAGCCCATGCGTGCTCCGGCATCAGCCTGAAGGCTCAAGAAGCATCAGCCATCAGAGTGACAACCGTGTAGGAGAAATGTAGAGCCGGTCGAGACGCTCGTGCGGCCACGATCCCGGAAGCCGTGGGGTCGCCGGCACTCGAGGGAGGAATCGGAAATGAGCGTTCACTGGAAGCGCCGCGCGGCCGGTCTCGCCGCTGCCGCGCTCGGCGTGGTGGCACTGCTGGGGGCGGCCGGTCCGGCCGGAGCGGCGCCCGCCGCCGACACGACGGGGATCCAGATCGAGGCGGTCAGCAGCGACACGCCGGTCATGGTGTCGGACCTGACCGACATCGACGCCTCCGCCGTCTACTACTGCGCGGTCCGGGACAACACCTTCGGCTGTCAGTCGGGCTCGCCGGGCGACGGACTCGTGGTCGCCAGGCTCTACCACAACCCGAACTTCGGTGGCTCGGAAGTGGTGGTCTTCAACCCGGCCTACCAGGTCGGCTGCTCTTCGAGCACGACCGACAACGAGGGCGGAGCACCGCTCGGCGGCGCGGGCAACAACCTGATCAGCTCGGTGCGCACGTACAACTCGTGCGACGTCAAGCTGTTCGACGGGACCGGCGGGACCGGCACTGCCTCCGCGTGGCTGGACAACGCCGGGACCTTGGGAGCGTGGGACAACCGCGCAGGCTCCTTCAGGATCTCCTGATCGGACCGTGGGACGGCGTCTGCCCGGACGCCGTCCCACGGCACGTCACAGCGACAACCCCTGATGCCTCAGGCATTCCTCGACCCGCAACCGCTCGATCTCGCGGTCCATCCCTTCTGGCAACAAGTGCAACCGGTGCTCGACGCCCAACGCGGTGCAGGCCTGGACGAGCAGCGCGTCATAGGCCTGCCGAGCGCCGATCTTCTTGATCGCGGACGCACCGGGCTCGAAGGAGGCCCGCACCCGGCGCACGCGACGAAGGTCGGCCGCGATTCGTTCTATCGGCCGATGTTCGGGCACCCGCCCAAGCTACCCCGACTGCAACGCCAGGAAGAGGTCCACGCGCGCCTCGAACTCCGCCAGGTCGGCGCCGAGCAGGTCCTCCACGCGCCCCACCCGATACCGCAACGTGTTCACGTGGACGTGCAACTTGCCCGCCGCCGCCGTCCACGAACCAGAACAGTCGAGGAACACCTTCAACGTGCCCACGAGATCCGACCCGTGCTCGGCGTCGTAGTCCAGCACCGGGCCGAGGAGCCGCCGGCGCAACGACGCGCGCAACTCCTCCGGCACGCCCGCGAGCAGCAGTTGGTGCAGTGCGATCTCCTCACCCGCCACCACACACGTGCGACCGCCACGGCGCTCTCCCAGCCGACGCGCGTGCGTGGCTTCCTCTGCCGCACCGCGCAGTCCGCGAGAGGTGACCGGTGAGCTGATGCCGACGAGCACGCGGGACGAGCCGAGGCCCGGTTCCATCACGCGCATCGCCTCGCGGACGTCGTCGGGCACCGAGTCGCCGGCCTTCGCCACCGCGTAGACCGTGTCGCCGACCGGTGTCACGAGGGCCTGGGGCAGCGCTTCCTCCAGCACCGCCGCCGCGAGTTCCGTTCGCTGGTCGGAGGTGACCGCGCTGATCACCCGCAGCTGGGCGCTCTCCAGGCCGGCGGCCGCCAGCCGTGACTCCAGGTCGGCCGATCCGCTCAGCACGGCGGACACCAGCGGTGCGGCCGTGCGGTTCTCGATCTGGCGGCCCTGGGCCTCGCGCAGTCGTTCCAGCCCCACCAGCGACGCGAGTTCGGCGGCGGCCTCGGGTTGCACCGAGCCGCCCACGACGAGGATCCAGCTGGTGAGCCGGTTGCCGCCGCGTTCGGAGACGGGGACCAGGGTGACGCCCCTGACCGTCTTCGGGAGGCGGTCGGCCTGCAGGAACTCCTTCACCAGCGCGACCCGTTCGCGCAGTTCGCCGCCCGCGACGACGCGGCCGGTCGTGGACAGCACCCAGCACGAGGCGCCGAGTTCGTGGCTGCCCGCCAGCAGCAGCGCGGGCAGGCCGGAGCCCTCCGCGACGACGTTCAGCAGGCGGCGGTGGCGGGAGAGGCCGACCAGTTCCATCGAGACGCGTTCGGTGATGGTCGCGAACGAGAGGTCGACCGGCACCTCCAGCAGCGGCACGTGGTGGCGGAGGCAGGCGTCGACCAGGTCGTCGGGCAGGGCGCGGTTCTCGGTCTCGGACGCGGCCAGGCCGGCGACGCGGGCCGAGGCGAGGGAGCGGACGAACGTCTCGGAGTCCTGCGGGCCGTGGTGCCAGAGCAGGCCGGACAGCACGAGCTCCCCGCCGGACAGGTACCGGCTGGGGTCGGGCAGCTCCGTTCCGTACACGCGGGTGACGGTGCGGTCGAGCTGGTCTTCACCGGTGTGCAGGCTCAGGCGCAGTTCCGGCATCTGCAGCAACGTCCGCAGGAGCAACATGAGAGGTCACTTTCGTCCATTCGTGTTTGTAGGAAAGCACAAATTCGTTACGTGTAGGAACCTCCTGATTCATGCGTCTCGCCGTAGAGGTGTGTACCTCTAGGTCTGTGTACTGGCTCACAACCAGATGGGAGGGCGAGTGACGATCTCCACGCATGTGCTGGACGCGGCGCGAGGCAGGCCGTTCGCCGGAATCGCCGTGTCGCTGCAGCGCCGCGACGGGACCGAGGTGGCCAACGCCGAGACGAACACCGATGGCCGGATCACCGGATGGGGTGACGGTCTGGAGGCCGGGGTCTACCGGCTGGTGTTCGACACCGCGCAGGCGGCGCCGTTCTTCCCCGAGGTCGTGCTCACCTTCGACTACTCCGATCCGGCGCAGCACTACCACGTGCCGTTGCTGCTGTCGCCGTTCGCCTACTCCACCTACCGAGGTAGCTGACGATGGACTTCCTTCGACCGGAAACGCTTGCGGAGGCGTTGGAGCTCAAGGCGGAACGCCCTGACGCCGTGCCGATCGCCGGTGGCACGGACGTCATGGTGGAGCTGAACTACGACCACCGCAGGCCCTCCGCGCTCCTGGACCTGACCCGGATTCCCGAGCTCCAGCAGTGGTCCGACGGGCTGCGGGTCGGCGCCGGCGTGCCGTACGTGCGGATCATCGACGAACTGGGCGCGCAGCTGCCGGGCCTGGCCATGGCCGCACGAACGGTCGGGTCGCCGCAGATCCGCAACCGCGGCACGGTCGGCGGCAACCTCGGCGCGGCCTCCCCCGCCGGGGACACGCACCCGGTGCTGCTGGCGTCCGACGCGGTCATCGAGGTGGCCTCCGTGCGCGGCACGCGGATGATCCCGGCCGCCGAGTTCTACCTGGGGGTCAAGCGGAACGCGCTGGAGCAGGACGAACTGATCGTGGCGGTTCACCTGTCGCCTGCCAAGGGGCCACAACAGTTCTCGAAGGTCGGCACGCGCAACGCCATGGTGATCGCGGTGTGCTCGTTCGGGATCTCGTTGTTCCCGGAGGAGAACCGGGTGGGCGCAGCGGTCGGGTCCGCCGCCCCGACACCGCGCCGGGCCGGTGAGGCCGAGCAGTTCCTGGCCTCGACGCTGGACTTCAGGAACCCCCAGCCGTTGCTGGACTCGGTGAAGCGCGAGTTCGGGGAACTGGTGTCCCGAGCCGCGTCGCCGATCGACGACGTGCGCGGGTCGGCGGCCTATCGCAAGCACGCCTTGGCAGTGATGGCTCGCCGGACCCTGGGATGGGCCTGGCAGGAACTTCTTGATGGGGAGCGGGCATGCGCGTGAACGTGACGGTCAACGGCGAGCAGCGCCAGGCCGACGACGTGTGGGAAGGCGAGTCGCTGTTGTTCATGCTGCGTGAGCGACTCGGGCTGCCCGGCTCGAAGAACGCCTGCGAGCAGGGCGAATGCGGTTCGTGCACGGTGTACCTGGACAAGGTGCCGGTGTGCGCGTGCCTGGTCGCGGCCGGGCAGGCGCAGGACCGTGAGGTGACGACGGTCGAGGGGCTCGCGGACGGGGACGTGCTGGACCCCGTGCAGGAGGCGTTCGTCGAGGCGGGCGCGGTGCAGTGCGGGTTCTGCACACCGGGTCTCGTGGTGCAGGCGCACGACCTGCTGGACCGCGTGCCGAACCCGTCGGATCCGGAGATCCGCGAGGCGCTGGCCGGAAACCTGTGCCGCTGCACGGGGTACGAGAAGATCCTGGACGCCGTGCGACTGGCGGCGTCGCGCCGATGATCGTCCTCGACCGCTGCGCGGTGTCCACTGTGGACGAGGCCGGGACCGAGCACCTGTCCGGGCACGTCGTGATCGACGGCGGGCGCGTCAGGTCCGTCGGTTCGGGTGCGGCGCCCCGGCCCTCCGAGTCGCACACCTACGTCGACGCGTCGTCGTGCCTGGTGACGCCCGGGTTGATCAACACGCACCACCACCTCTACCAGTGGGCGACGCGCGGGCTCGCCACCGACGCCACCCTGTTCGAGTGGCTGACCACGCTGTATCCGGTGTGGCGCGGACTCGACGACACCGTGACGCACGCAGCGGCGTCCGCCGGTCTGGCGCGGCTGGCGTTGACGGGTTGCACGCTGGCCGCCGACCACCACTACGTCTTTCCGTCCGGTGGCGGCGACGTCTTCGACGCGCTGGTGTCGGCGGGGCGGCGCATCGGGATCCGCCTGGAGGCGATCCGCGGCTCGATGGACCGCGGTCAGTCGCACGGCGGGCTGCCGCCGGACAACCTGGTCGAGGAGACCGAGGCCGCGCTGATCGCGACCGAGCGGGCGATCGGCGACTACCACTCCACCGCGGACGACGCGCTGGTGCGGGTGGCCGTCGGGCCGTGCTCGCCGTTCTCGGTGTCGCGCGAGCTCATGACCGGTGCCGCGGATCTGGCTCGCCGCAACGACGTCCGGCTGCACACGCACCTCGCCGAGACGATGGACGAGGAAGAGCAGTGCCTGGCGGAGAACGGCTGCACGCCGACCGAGTACGCCGAGCAGCTCGGCTGGCTAGGGCCGGACGTGTGGCTCGCGCACACCGTGCACCTGAACTCCGGCGCGGTGAAGCGGCTGGGGGCGACCCGGACCGGGTCCGCGCACTGCCCGACGTCCAACGGGCGGCTGGGCACCGGGATCGCGCCGGTCCGCGACCTGCTGGACGCAGGCGCGCCGGTCGGTCTCGGCGTCGACGGCGCCGCGTCCAACGAGGACGGTGGACTGGTCGTCGAGCTGCGGTCGGCGCTCTACCAGGCGCGGCAGCGCGGCGGTCCGGGCGCGATGGACGCCCGCAAGGCGTTGTGGATGGGCACGATGGGCGGCGCTCAGGTGCTGGGCCGCGCGGACTCGCTGGGTTCGATCGAGCCGGGCAAGGTCGCGGACCTCGCCGTGTGGGATCTGTCCGGAATGGACTACGCGGGGATCGCGGACCCGGTGGCGGCACTGGTGCTCGGCACTCCCCCGCCGTTGAAACTGTTGATCGTCGGCGGTGAGGTCGTGGTGCGGGACGGTGTCCTGCTCACGGCGTCGACCGACGAGCTGGCGCGTGACCTCTCCGCTGCCAGCGCCAAGCTCCAGGAGGCAGCGCGATGACCCTCACTCCGGCCGAACTCACCTCCGCGGTCTCGGGTGGCATCGGGACGTCGCCGCAGCGCCCGGACGGCAACCTGAAGGTGCGCGGCGAGTTCGCCTACGCGTCCGACCTGTGGCACGAGGACATGATCTGGGGCTCGACGCTGCGTTCGCCGCACCCGTATGCCCGCATCACGTCGGTGGACATCACCGAGGCGTTGAAGGTGCCGGGTGTGTACGCGGTGCTGACGCACTCGGACGTACCCGGCCGCAACCTGTACGGGTTGGAGCACAAGGACCAGCCGGTGCTGGCCGTGGACGTCGTGCGCTACCAGGGCGAGCCGATCGCGCTGGTCGGCGCCGACCACCCGGAGACCGCGCTGCGGGCGATGAAGAAGATCGTCGTGACCTACGACGTGCTGGAACCCGTCGTGGACATGGAGACCGCCGCCGAGGACACCCCGTTGCACCCCGGCGGGAACCTGGTGCGGCACGTGCCGATCCGGCGCGGCTCGCAGGACATCACCGCCGACGTGGTGGTGACCGGGCGGTACGAGGTCGGGATGCAGGACCAGGCGTTCCTCGGGCCGGAGTCCGGGCTCGCGGTGCCGGCGACGGACGGTTCGGTCGACCTGTACATCGCGACGCAGTGGCTGCACGTCGACCGCGACCAGATCGCCGCCGCTCTGGGCCTGCCGCAGGAACAGGTGCGGCTGACGCTGTCCGGCGTCGGCGGTGCGTTCGGTGGCCGTGAGGACCTGTCGATGCAGGTGCACGCGTGTCTGCTGGCCCTGCACACCGGCAAGCCCGTGAAGATGGTCTACAACCGCGAAGAGTCGTTCTACGGGCACGTGCACCGGCACCCGGCCGTGCTGTACTACGAGCACGGCGCGGACCACACCGGCAAGCTCGTCTACATCCGCACTCGCATGTACCTGGACGGCGGCGCGTACGCCTCCTCCACCCCCGCTGTCGTAGCTAACGCGGCGACGCTGGGCGTCGGGCCGTACGAGGTCGACAACGTCACGATCGACGCCTACGGCCTCTACACGAACAACCCACCGTGCGGTGCGATGCGCGGATTCGGTGCCGTGCAGGCAGGTTTCGCCTATGAGTCCCAAATGGACAAACTGGCCGAGGCGCTGGGCATGTCACCCGTGGACGTCCGGATCCGGAACGCGATGACCGAGGGTTCGGTGATGCCGACGGGCCAGGTGGTCGACTCGCCCGCGCCCGTCGCGCAGCTGCTGAAGCTGGTGCAGGACAAGCCGCTGCCCGCGGGGAGTTTGACGGACATCCGCGAACTGCCTGGCGGTGTCTCGAACACCACGCACGGCGAGGGCGTCATCCGTGGCGTCGGCTACGCGGTCGGCATCAAGAACATCTGCTTCTCCGAGGGCTACGACGACTACTCGACCGCGCGCGTCCGGGTGTCGATGGTCAACGGCTCGCTGGCCGCCGCCGTGCACACCGCGGCCTGCGAGGTCGGCCAGGGCCTGGTGACGATCATGCAGCAGATCGTGCGGACCGAGCTCGGCATCGAGCTCGTCACCGTGCTGCCGATGGACACCACGATCGGCAACGGCGGCTCGACCTCGGCCTCGCGCCAGACGTACGTCACCGGCGGCGCGGTGAAGGCCGCCTGTGCTCTGGTCCGGTCGCGTTTGGACGGGCGCACGGACATCGGCGACGAGGTGATCGACGAGACCACCGAGTGGCGTCACCGCGCGACCGAGGCCCTCGATCCCGTTACCGGGCAAGGCAACGCGCACGTCCAGTACGGCTTCGCCGCGCACCGCGCCGTGGTCGACGTGGACGTCGATCTCGGCCTGGTGCGCGTCGTCTCGCTGGACTGCGCGCAGGACGTCGGCAAGGCGCTCAACCCGCAGGCCGTGGTCGGCCAGATCCAGGGCGGCTCCGCCCAGGGCCTCGGCCTCGCGGTGATGGAGGAGATCCAGACCTCCGGCGGCAAGGTGCGCAACCCGTCCTTCACCGACTACCTCATCCCCACCGTGCTCGACATGCCGCCGATGAGCATCGACGTGCTCGAGCTCGCCGATCCCCACGCCCCCTACGGGATTCGTGGCGTCGGCGAACCGCCCACCATCTCGTCGACCCCGGCGATCGTGGCGGCGATCCGCGCGGCGACCGGCCTGGCGCTCACCCGCGTCCCGGTCCGCCCGGAACACCTCACCGGTACTTAGAATCCCTGGAGTTTCTGCTGTGAACGCACATCTGCTCGCCACCATCGACCTGGCCACCCGCAACGTGGCCTCCGGCGGGGGCCCGTTCGGCGCGATGATCGTCCGCGACGGCGAGGTGATCGCCACCGGCGTGAACCAGGTGACGCCGAACCTCGACCCGACCGCGCACGCCGAGGTGGTCGCGATCCGCGCGGCCTGCCAGGTGCTCGGTGACTTCCGCCTGACCGGCTGCACGCTGATCTCCTCGTGCGAGCCGTGCCCCTTGTGCTTGTCCGCCGCGCTCTGGGCGCGCGTGGACAAGGTCGTGTACGCCGCCGACCGCGATGACGCGGCGGCGGCCGGGTTCGACGACCGGGAGTTCTACGAACTCTTCAGCAAGTCCCGTTCCGAATGGGACCTGCCCGTGCACCAGATCTCCACAGGCGAGGACAACGCCCCGTTTACCGCGTGGACGTCTCTCGCAACTCGAATCGATTACTAGGGCTGTGTTTGTTCACGAGCAACCAGTCCATGAGCGGCGTGCCCCCGGAGGAGCGCTGGCCGCGCAATAGAGGGCCACAAGCCTGATCGCTGACCGGAGCTGTCTCAATCGCGTTCCGGCGTTGGAACGCGCCCACCGGCATGGGAAAGGCCGTCCATCAATGACCCAGTTACGGAGCCGACCGACGACTTCGTCGCTCGACCAGTTCTTCCGCATCACCGAACGCGGCAGCACGTTCGGACGTGAAGTGCGCGGCGGTATCACGACGTTCGTCGCGATGTCGTACATCGTGCTGCTGAACCCGTTGATCCTCGGCGCGTCCGCGGACATCACCGGCGCCAAGCTCACCATCGCCGAGATCACCACCGCGACCGCGCTGGCGGCCGGTGTGATGACCGTCCTCATGGGACTCGTCGGCAACGCGCCGCTGGCGATCGCCGCCGGTCTCGGCGTGAACGGCGTGGTCGCCTTCCAGATGGCGCCGGCGATGACCTGGGCGCAGGCCTTCGGTCTGGTGGTGCTGGAAGGCATCTGCATCGTGATCATGGCCGCCTCCGGTTTCCGCGAGCGGATCATCAACGCGATCCCGGAGCCGTTGAAGATCGCGATCACCGTGGGCATCGGGCTCTACATCGCTTTGGTGGGACTGGTCTCCGCCGGTTTCGTGACCCGCACGCCGGACGCCGCGCACTCGACGGTGCCGGTGCGGATGGGAGTCGACGGCCACCTGAGCGGCTGGCCGATCGCGATCTTCTGCCTGGGTCTGCTGCTGATGATCGTGCTGCTGGCGCGCAGTGTGCCCGGTGCCGTGCTGATCAGCATCGTGGTGGCCACGGTCGTCGCCATCGTCGTGAACTCCGTGTTCCACGTGCAGGGCTGGGGACTCGTGTCGCCCACGCTGCCGGACTCGGTGGTCAGCTCGCCGGACTTCGGGTTGTTCGGGCGGGTCGACCTGTTCGGCGGCTTCGTGTCCGCCGGTGTGATCGCGGCGACGATCTTCCTGTTCACGCTGGTGCTGTCCGGATTCTTCGACGCCATGGGCACGATCACCTCGGTCTCCGACGAGGCGGGTCTCACCAAGGACGGCAAGGTCGAGGGCATGGGCAGGATCCTCATGGTCGACGGCGCCGGCGCGATCGCCGGTGGCGTCACGGGGTCCGCCCCGAACACCGTGTTCCTGGAGTCGGCCGCGGGCGTTGGCGAAGGCGCCCGAACCGGCCTGGCCTCGGTGGTGACCGGCGGACTGTTCCTGGTGGCACTGCTCTTCACACCGCTGGCGACGGTCGTGCCCGCGCAGGCGGCGGCTCCGGCACTGGTGGTGATCGGCGGCCTGATGATGACCCAGATCCGCCGAATCCCCTGGCAGGAAACGGACTACACGATCCCGGTCTTCCTGACCATCGCCATCATCCCGTTCACCTACTCCATCACCAACGGCATCGGCGCGGGCCTCGTGTCCTACGTCGTGCTGCGCATCTGCAAGGGCCGCTGGCCCGGCTGGCTGATGACCGGCCTGGCGCTGATGTTCGCCGTGTACTTCGGCGTGGATCTGATCAGCGGCAAGTGACGTTCCCAGGCTCGGCCGGGCGGCCACCCGGCCGAGCCCTTCTCCTGACCTGGAGGGCTCGATGCGTGATCTGGCGCCGACTTTGCTGTCGTGGGACCGGTTCGCGGTCGCCTCGGTGGTGGCCGTGCGCGGCAGTGCGCCCCGCCCGGTCGGCGCCGCGATGGCCGTCGGCCCTGCCGGCGAGGTGATCGGCAGCGTGTCCGGCGGCTGCGTGGAGGCCGAGGTCCACGACCTGGCGTGCCAGGTGCTGGAGACCTCCGAGCCGGCTTTCGCCACGTTCGGCTACTCCGACGACACGGCGTTCGCGGTCGGCCTCACCTGCGGCGGATCGCTGGACGTGCTGGTGCAGCGCGACAATCCTTCGTTGCGCGCGGCACTTCAGGCTTCGGTCGACGGACACCCCGTGTCGGTGCGGTTCGAGGCCGAGGGGCGGACGTTCACCGAGTCGTGGATGCCACCACCGCGCCTGCTGGTGTTCGGCGCCATCGACCACGCAGCCGCCGTGGCCGAGATAGGGCGTTTCCTCGGCTATTACGTGACCGTGTGCGACGCACGACCCGTGTTCGCCACTCCCGCACGTTTCCCCGCGGCGCACTCAGTCGTCGTCGACTGGCCGCACCGCTACCTCGCGTCCACCCACACCGACGACTCCACCGCCGTCGTGGTGCTGACCCACGACCCGAAGTTCGACATCCCGGTGCTCGCGGAGGCGCTGTCCAGACCGCTGGCGTTCGTCGGCGCGCTGGGCTCCCGCCGCACGCACGCGGAACGGCTGGAGAAGCTGCGGGAAGCGGGAGTCGGAGAGGCGTCGCTGACGCGGCTCCGTTCCCCCGTCGGCCTCGACCTCGGCGGCCGCAGCCCGGCGGAGACCGCGGTGTCGATCGCGGCCGAACTCGTCGCCGTGCGGCACGGCGGCACCGGACTGCCGTTGACGACGCTGTCCACCCCCATCCACCGAACCCTGGAGAGTCATGGCACTGATCTTCCTCAACGGCGGCGGCATGCGGGGCGGCCCACTGCACTCGCAACTGCAGGGCACGCCGATGGTGTGCCAGGCGCGCAGTGCGGCCAAATACCGCTACTTCTCGGTGCGGGGGAAGTTCCCCGCGATGCACGAGTCGGGCTCGGCCTCGGTGGTGGGTGAGCTCTACGACCTGCCGCTGAAGATCCTGCGCGACCACCTCGTCCCGGCCGAACCCGCCGAACTGGAGATCGGCGTCATCGAACTGGAGGACGGCAGCGCGGCCCTGGCGACCGTGCTGCGTGACGCCATGGTCGATCCACTGCTCCAAACGGGTGACATCCAGGACATCTCGTATCTCGGCGACTGGCGGGAGTTCCTTCATCGCGAGGGGTGAGGGAGTGGCACGGGGGGTGCCACTGGGCAAGGGGGAGTTGCCGCACGCGGCGGGACCAACCGAAGTGGTCCCGCCGCGGGGGATCTCTCCTCAGCCTCCGTTGAGCGCCGCGCTCACCTTCGCGAGCTGCTCCGGGTCGAACGAGGACTGGTTGTGCGGACAGCGGTCGCTGTAGGCGCCGTCGCAGATCCAGACGCCGTCCCGCTCGCGCCAGGTCGCCGGTCCCCACTGACCTTGTCCGGCCAGCATCAGCTCGGCGACCGTCTCCGGCTCCTCGATCCAGGTCAGCTCAGCCAACGCCTCAGCGACGCGGGTGGTCGCGTCCGGTGGCACGTCCGCGTCACCGAGCATCGGGAGAAGCAGCAGCAACGTCCGCGAGTCGGCGGCCACCGCGTCCAGTTCCCGCCACGACAGACCCGGTCCCCTGAAGCAGCCTTCGTCGCTGACCAGTCGAAGCGCCTCGTGCGACGCCGGGTCGTGCAGGAGGTAGTCGATGCCCATGTCGTCCTTGAAGTTGCGGTAGACGACGTGGATCACGCATCCGTTTCCCACGGGGACGGTGAAGACCGGCCAGCGGCTCGTCGACATCAGTTCATCGATCAGTTCCTGAGCCGCGTCCCAGTCCGGTCCGAAGGCCAGTTCCTGCGCCTTCTCGTCGTGCAGCAACGAACTCAGGTGACACGACCAGAACAGCGGCTGCTCCAGGTACTCGTCGGCCTGCGCCAGCGGATCAGACTCATAGCCGGGTATCAACGCCCACTCCCCTTCAACAGCCCGCGTTCGTACGCCACCGCCACCGCCGCCGCCCGGTCTGACACACCCAGCTTGGCGTAGACGTGCAGCAGGTGGGTCTTCACCGTCGCCTCGCTGATGAACAGCGCCGCCGCCACCGCCCGGTTCGTGGATCCCTTGGCCACCAACGCCAGCACGTCGAGCTCCCGCGTGGAAAGCGGTTCCAGCGCGGGCTCCCGCACCTGCCCGAGCAGCCTCGTCGCCACCGCCGGGGACAGCACGGCCTCGCCCGCGTGTGCGGCACGGATCGCGCGTTGCAGTTCGTCGCGCGGGGTGTCCTTCAGCAGGTAGCCGGTGGCGCCCGCCTTGATGGCCGGCAGGACGTCGCGGTCCGTGTCGTAGGTGGTGAGCACCAGGACGCGGCACGGGTGGGTGCGCAGGCGTTCGATCGCGGACAGGCCGTCGGAGCCCGGCATGCGCAGGTCCATCAGGACGACGTCCGGCGACATGGCCGTCACCACGGCGACCGCCTCGTCTCCCGAGGCGGCCTCGCCCACCACCTCGAAGTCCGGTGCGGCGGACAGCATTCCGCGCAGCCCGTCGCGGACGACCGGGTGGTCGTCCACGATGACCAGCCGGATCACGCCGGCACCCGTGCCGAGATCGCCGTTCCCGCGCCCGGTTCGGACTCCACGAACAGCGCGCCGGACAGGCGGTGCACGCGGTGGCGCATCGCGGGCAGGCCGAAGCCGTCCGACGGGCGCGCGAGGTCGAAGCCGACGCCGTCGTCGCGCACGTCCAAGGTCACCACGTCCTCCATGTACGACAGGGTCAGGCCCACGCGGGACGCCGAGGCGTGCTTCGCCACGTTCGCCAGGGCTTCCTGGGCGGTGCGCAGCAAGGCGACCTCCACCTCCGGGTGCATTTCGCGCACGGCTCCGGTCAGCGTCACCGAGACCGGTACGCCGTTGTGCTTCGACCAGCCCGACGCGACGTCGTCCAAAGCTTCGTGCAGGGCCGCCGAGTCCAGGGCGGGTGGTTGCAGGGCGTGCACCGAGCGACGGGCCTCGGCCAGGTTCGAGCGCGCGAGCTCGGCGGCGACCGCCACGCGGCGTTCCCAGTCGGACCCGGTCGCCGCGGACAGCTGCGTGATGATGCCCGCCAGGCCCTGGGCCAGGGTGTCGTGGATCTCGCCCGCCATGCGGTGGCGTTCGTCCTGCACGCCTGCCTCGTGCGCCTGCACCAGCAACTGGGCGTGGAGGCCCTCGTTCTCCTCCAGGAGTTCCTTGCGCAGCCGGGCCTGTTCGGTCGTCACGTGGCCGACGTACGTGAAGGTGCACGCCAGCACCACGAAGACGACCAGCAGCAACCAGAACGCCGCCTGGGCGTCGACGGGATAGCCGCCGAACAACGACAGCGCCGCCAGGACCGCCGTCAGCGCCACCACGATGAACATCCAGCGACCGCGCAAAACCTCGCTCGCGTAGACGTACAGCGCGTAGGACACCACGCCGAACCAGTGCTCCTGCATGCCCAGCACCGCGTAGAACACGACCATGCCACCGATGAACACGGCCATGAGCCTCGGACGGTTGCGCCATCCGGGATGCAGCGTGAACCACCACGCCATCCACGCGAAGCAGCACGCCACCACGCCGTAGGTGAACCAGCGCTGCGCGACCGGCTGCTGACTGAAGACCGAGTACAGCACCGTCGTCACGGTCAGCACGAAGTACGGGATCACGTGGGCGATCGCGACGAGCCTGCGCTCCCACCTGTCCAACGCGGCCATGTCCACGAGCTACTCCCAGCGAAACGTTCTGGCCGCGACCGTACCTGCCACGAGGCTCACCAGCCCCATGATCGCGAGATGCCTCCAATCCGGCGCGGTACCGAGCCACGCCTGCTGCAACGCCTCCACACCGGGAGGCGTGTACGACCCGATCGCCTGGATCACCGAGGGCAGCATGAACCGCGGCAGGTACACGCCGCCGAAGAACATCAGCAGCATGAACACCACCGTCGCCCAGCCACCGGCCGACCGCGCGTTCGGGGCCAGAGCGGCGATCACCAGGCCCAGTGCGAACGTGCCCGTGCCTCCCAGCACCACGGCACACGCCAGGCCGAGTGGATGGTGAGGCAGGTCGACGCCGAAAACGACGTACCCCACGAGCATAAGCAGGAGCACCGACAAGATCACCGCGGCGAAGTTGACCACCATCTGGCCGACCAGCAGCCGCGCCGGGTGCATGGGCGTGGTGGACAGCCGCCGCAGCACACCCTTCTCGCGATACGTGGCCACGACCGCGGGCAATCGTTGCAGGCCGATGAACACCAACGTGAACACGACGAGCGCCGACATGTAGCTGTCGATGAACCGCTGACCGCCGAAGTTCGCGTCCGGTGTGCGCAGCGCCGGAATCGCGCCCAGCACGAGCAGCAACAGGCTGGGGAACAGGATCGCGAACAACGAGTTCAGCCGATCGCGCAGGAACAACCGCGTCTCGATCTCAATGATCTTCAACATGACGACCCCCGGTCAGTTCGACGTAGGCGTCGTCCAGCGAGACCTGGTCGACGCGGAGCTGGCGTGCCACGATCTGCCGCCGTGCCAGCAGGGAGGTCACCGCGTGCAGCAGGTTCTCCGACCCGCTGACCACGAGCTGCTCCCCCACCGACGACACGGAGGTCACTTCCGGCAGCGCCTCCAGCGACGACACGTCCACGGCGGCGGACGGCACGAACCGCACGCGAGTGGCACCGTCCACACGCGACACCAGCGCGGAGGGCGTGTCCAGCGCGACGATCCGCCCGTCGCGGAACACCGCGACCCGGTCGCAGAGCCGTTCGGCCTCCTCCATGAAGTGCGTGACCAGCAGGATCGTCACGCCGGCCGCCCGCACCTCCTCGATCACCGACCACGTGTCCCGCCGCGCCTGCGGATCGAGCCCCGTCGTCAGCTCGTCGAGGATCGCCACCCGAGGCGAGCCGATCAACGCCAGCGCGATCGACAGCCGCTGCTTCAACCCGCCCGACAGCCGCCCGAACTCCACCCCCAGGTGCTCGGTCAGCCCCAGCCGCTCGGACCAGTCCGCCGGCGACGGGTAGAACGACGAGAACAGCGACAACGCCTCGCTGACCCGCATCCGCTCCGGCAGCTCCGAGTCCTGCAGCTGCACCCCGATCGACGCGCGAACGTCCGCGGGCCGCTGCCCCAGCACCGCCACGTTCCCCCGGTCCGGCGTCCGCAGCCCGGCCACGCACTCGACCGTCGTCGTCTTGCCCGCCCCGTTCGGGCCCAGCACGCCGAAGATCTCCCCCTCGGCCACCTCGAACGAGACGGAGTCCACCGCCACGCGGGGCCCGTACCTCTTCCCGAGGTCGCTCACTTCGATGATTGCCATGCCACCAGCGTCGGAGAACGGCGCTCGAAGATCATCGAACGACGAGCGCGACCTGGATCAACCGATCGGTTGATGCCGTCAGTCAGTCTCGAGAACGGTGGCACGCAGAGCAGCGGCCAGGCGCGCCACCGGCTCCGGCAACGGTCCGGGCAACCGCGCGAGCAGCACACGGCGTTGCTCGGCAGGCCCACCCCGCACCGGCAGAATCCGCACCCCGGCGGGAACGACCTCGCTCAGTGACGTGGGAATCGTCGTGATGCCGAGCCCCGCCGCGACCAGCTGCAGCTTGGCCAGCCAGTCCCGCGCGGTGTGCGCGACGACGGGCCGTTCGTCCAGCCCGGGCCACACCCCCATCACCCACGGATCGCCGGGCCCCGCGATCCAGCGCTGGCCTCGCAGGTCTTCGACATCGACGAAGTCGTTGCGCGCCAGCGGATGCATGGACGGAACGGCCACGCGCAGGCTGCGTTCGACGAGGGTGTCGGTCTCCAGCGCGGGAATCTCGTCGTCCGGCGCGCGGAACGGCGGCGCCGACGAGATCAAGGCGATGTCCACCGTGCCCGCGCGCAGCGCGCGCACCAACGCCGGTGTGCTCCCCTCACGCGTGACGACGGTGATCGACGGATGCGTGCGCCCCAACGCCGTCAGCGCCTGAGGGAGCAGCCACGCCCCGGCTGTCGCGAACCAGCCGAGCCTGACGGTGCTCACGTCCTCAGGCAGTCCCGCGAGCTCTCGCGCACCCGCATCGACCTGATCGACCACCACGGCCGCGCGCCGCAACACGAGCCGTCCAGCCGCGGTGAGCCGCACGCCGTCATGCCGCCGCTCCAGCAACGGGACACCGGCCGACCGTTCCAAAGCGGCGATCTGCCGGGACACGGCGGACTGCGTGTACCCCAGAGCCGCAGCCGCCGCGGTCAGCGAGCCGCGCTCGGCCACCTCGCGGAACACCCGCAGCGCCACCAGTGAGGCATCAGCCAGAGACATGACGTTTACGCATACCCCTCTTGACACAATCTCGCTACCCGCATGGCTGAATCGAGCCTAGCGTCGAAGACGTGATCACAACAGAGTTCGGGTTCAGCAGTACCGCCGCCGAGGTCGCCGAGAGCGTCGACCTGACGGGGAAGCGCGTGATCGTGACCGGCGCGTCCTCCGGCATCGGCGTCGAGACCGCGCGAGCGCTGGCCGGCAGAGGTGCCGAGGTCACCCTCGCCGTCCGCAACACCGACGCGGGTGAGAAGACCGCTCAGGACATCGGCGGCGACGTCCGCGTCGCGAAGCTGGACCTGACCGATCTCGCCTCCGTCGACGCGTTCGTCCGCGCCTGGGACGGCCCGCTGCACGTCCTGGTGGCCAACGCCGGCGTGATGGCCGTCCCCGAGCGGTACACCGGCCAGGGCTGGGAATGGCAGTTCGCCACCAACCACCTGGGCCACTTCGCGCTGGCCACCGGCCTGCGCCCGGCGCTCAAAGCCGCCGGCGACGCGCGCATCGTCGTCGTCAGCTCCACTGGCCACATGCTCTCGCCGGTCGTTTTCGACGACGTCAACTACGCGTTCCGCACCTACGACGCGTGGACCGCCTACGGCCAGAGCAAGACCGCCAACGTCCTGTTCGCGGTCGAGGCGACCCGGCGCTGGGCCGGGGACGGCATCACCGCGAACGCCCTCATGCCCGGCGCCATCTTCACGAACCTGTCGGCCCACCTCGGCATCAAGGAGAGCGACGTCGACCTCAACACGATCAAGACGCCGGAGCAGGGCGCGGCGACGTCGGTCCTGCTGGCCACGTCACCACTGCTGAACGGCATCGGGGGCCGCTACTTCGACGACTGCAACGAGGCTCAGACCGTCGACGGCCGCGGCGAGGCCCCGCCCCTGCACGGCGTCGCCCGCTACGCCCTCGACCCGGACAACGCCGACCGGCTGTGGACGTACTCCGAAACCCTCCTCGCGAAGGCCTGAGACATGACGACCGCACTGATCACCGGTGCCACCCAGGGCCTCGGCCTGGCGCTGGCCGAGGGGCTCGCCCACCGCCTGGAGCCCACCGACACCGTCTACCTCACCGGCAGGGACATCGAGAAGATCACCTCCGCCGTCCAGTCCATGCCAGGCGATGGCGCGAAGGTCCGCGGTGAACTCCTGGACGTCGCGGACCCCGGTTCCGCCGCGAAGCTCGCCGCCCAGATCCACGACAGGCACGGCGGAATCGACGTCGTCTTCGGCAACGCCGTCATGCGCGTCGGCCCCGACGACGACCCGCGCGAGATCATCGACAATTACACCGAGGTCAACAACTTCGGCACCACCAGGCTCCTGAAGGCGTTCGCACCGCTGCTCAACGACAACGGCCGGCTGATCGTGGTCGCCAGCTCGCTCGGCACCCTGCACCACCTCGCACCGGTGCTGCACAGGCACTTCACGAGACCGTCCTCTTTGGACGAGCTGGACGCGCAGGTCGCCCGCTGGCGCGACGCGGTGAAGGACGGCCGGGCGCGCTCCGGAGCGTGGCCGGGATTCGTGAACATCCCGTCGAAGATCGGCCAGGTCGCCGCCGTCCGCGTCCTCGCGCAGGAACGCCGCGAAACCGACCTCGCCCGAGGCGTCCTGATCGCGGCGGCGTGCCCGGGAATGATCAACACGCCGACATCGGCGCTGTGGTGGGACGTCAGCACCGCGCCCACGCCGGCCCAGGCCGCGACGGCGTTGCTGGATCTCGCCCTCGGCCCGCTCAAGGCGGAGCACTACGGCGAACTCGTCCGCCACGGCGAGGTCGTGCCGTTCAGCTGATGGGCTTGTCCAGCCCGTGCACCACCTGGTCGAGCAGCGTCCGGATGACGGCCTCGTTGTGCTCGTTGCGGCCCGGCGTGATCATCCGTGACGTCGCCTCGACCATCGCGTGCACGAGCATCGCCCGCAGCGCCGCGCGCTCCACCCCCGCCGTCCTGAAGACACCGACCAGCGGCGCCAGCAACCGTTCGTGCTCGGCCCTGATCTGCTCGCGCGACGAGTCCGGCAACGTGTGCGCGGACAGGGCCACCACCGCCCCGTGGCTGCCGTCGGTGATGATCGCGAGCTCGGTGCGCAGGTACGCCTCGATCTTCTCCGGCACGGACGAGGCGTTGTTGACCGCGTCCTCCAGCTTGTCCGCCCACTCCGGCAGCGCGTCCGTCACGATCGCGGCGACCAGTTCCTCACGCGAGCGGAAGTACTCGTAGAGGCTCGGCCGCGACAGCCCGACGCGTCTGGCGAGCGACGCGAGCGTCAGCGCCTCCGCTCCCTCGGTCGCCACGATGTCCCGCCCGGCGTCCAGCAGGGCGCGCAACCGGTTGGCGCGATGCTCCGCGACGGTGTCTGCGCTGATCCTCGGCACATCGGGATCGTATCGCGCTTGATTTCCCGACGGGGAGTTGGAATAGTTCCCGACAGAGCGTCGGAATCAAGGAGGGCCCATGTTCATCGCGACGAACCGGCTGTTCGTGCCCGCCGAGCGGGCAGAGGAGTTCGAAGCCCACTTCCGCGACAACATGCGCACGTTCCTGCCCGGCGTCCCCGGTCTGCTGCGCAGCACGCTGCTCAAGCCGACGAAGGACGACCAGCCGTACGTGTCGGTCAACGAGTTCGAGTCCGAGGACGACTTCCGCGCCTGGGTCAAGTCCGACTCGTTCCGCGAGGCCCACAAGCGCAATCGCGGCATCGCCCGGCACGTCACGGGCAACGCCGTCGAGACCTTCCAGCACGCCGAGGACATGGTCCTGCCGCGGCAGCGCACCGAACAGTAGGGCCTACAGCTCCGTCAGGAGCTTCTTCATCCTCTTGATCTCGTCGTCCTGGGTGGCGACCACGTCGTCCGCCATCTCCTCGACCTGAACGTTGGTCCCGGAACCGCGCACGTCGGTCGCCATCTTGATCGCACCCTCGTGGTGCTTGATCATCAGCTCCAGGAACATCCGGTCGAAGTCCTTGCCGCGCGCGGCACCCAGTGCGTTCAACTGGTCCTGCGTCGCCATGCCCGGCATCGACGAGTGATCACCGTGCGTGCCGATGGCGTTGAACGTCCGCTGCCACTGCTTCATCGCGCCGATCTCCGGCTCCTGGCTGAACCGGATGCGGTCGGCCAGGCCCTTCACGGTCTCGTTCTCCGCGCGATCGGGGGCGAAGCGCGTCATCGCGAGCGCCTGCTCGTGGTGCGCGATCATCATCGCCACGTACTCGCGGTCGGCGTCGTTCGGCGGCGCCTCGACCCTGCCCGTCACGTCCGAGGGCGCGACGGTGGGCGCGGAGCCGCCGGGAGTGTCCGGTGCGATGACCGGTGCGGCGGCGGGCTCGGACGTGCAGCCGGCGAGCAGCGCGGCCGCCGCGACGAAGACCAGGACCCCAGAACGCATGCTTCGGACAATACAGTCCGCCACCCCGTGATCCAGGCCGCGCGACGTGGCATACAGCCGGTGACGCCGCGAAACCGGACAATTACTCCATGACGTAAGTCTGACATTTCAACTGTGGACAAAGAGTGCAGAACCCTCCGAAAGACGCTGGCCTTTAGCAAGGCGAAAGGGTGATACTCCCCCTCACCAACCCGTACCGAGGGGGTACAGCTGTGACTTCACGCGAAACGGCCCGGCGGCGCAGAACGCCTTTCGCGATTCTGGGGGCCCTCACGCTGACGCTGTCAACGTTGACGGCTCCCGCGCTCGCAGAGCCCGATCTTCCCGCCGACGGCAAGGGGCTGAGCGAGGCCCAGCTCGAGTCCCGGGCGGAAGGATCCAACGCCCTCCCCGGCGTCGACGAGATCAGCCGCAGCCGCAACATGGTCCCGGTCGCCCACCTGGACAAGCAGGCTCCGCTCAGCTCGACGCAGACCGACATCGCGTTCCAGGACAACTACGCGTTCGTCGGCAACTACGACGGTTTCGTCATCTACGACGTCCGCAACCCGAAGAAGCCGACGATCAAGAGCCAGGTCCTGTGCCCCGGCTCGCAGAACGACATCTCGGTCTACGGGAACCTGCTGTTCCTGTCGACGGACTCCTCGCGCAGCGACAACTCCTGCAACAGCGTGTCCCAGCCCGCGACGATCAAGGAGTCGTGGGAGGGCATCAAGGTCTTCGACATCAGCGACAAGAGCGCACCCCGCTACGTCGCCGCCGTCGAGACCGCCTGCGGTTCGCACACCCACACGATGGTGCCGAGCAAGAACAAGAAGGACGTGTACCTCTACGTCTCTTCCTACTCGCCCAACGCCACGTTCCCGGACTGCCAGCCGCCGCACGACAAGATCTCGATCGTCAAGGTCCCGGTGAAGAACCCGGCCTCCGCCTCGCTGCTCAAGGCGCCGGTCCTGTTCCCGGACGGCGGCAACGCCGGCACCCCCGGCACCATCGAGACCGGCTACACCTCGGCCACCTCCGGCTGCCACGACATCACCGTCTACCCGCAGCTCGACCTCGCGGCCGGCGCGTGCATGGGTGACGGCGTCCTCTGGGACATCTCCGACAGGGAGAACCTGGTGGAGATCAACCGCGTCCAGGACGACAAGCACTTCGCGTTCTGGCACTCGGCGACCTTCAACAACAGCGGCACCAAGGTCGTCTTCACCGACGAGCTCGGTGGCGGCGGCGCGGCGACGTGCAACGAGAAGATCGGCCCGAACCGCGGCGCCAACGGCATCTACGACATCGTGGGCAAGGGCAAGAACCGCAAGCTGGTCTTCAAGTCCTACTACAAGATCCCGCGCATGCAGGGCGACACGGAGAACTGCGTCGCGCACAACGGTTCGCTGATCCCGGTGCCCGGCAAGGACATCATGGTGCAGTCCTGGTACCAGGGCGGCATCTCGGTGTGGGACTTCACGAACTCGGCCAAGCCGCGTGAGATCGGCTTCTTCGAGCGCGGCCCGATGCCGAACGGCGCGGGCGGCGGTACGTGGTCCACGTACTGGTACAACGGCTACATCTACTCCTCGGAGATGGGCCGCGGCTTCGACGTCATCGACATGCGCGACCCGCGCACGTTCGTGGCGAAGCTGTTCCGCACGGACGAGCTGAACGTGCAGACCCAGGGGAACTTCTACCGCGGGTAGACGCTTCCCTCTCAGATCAGCGCGGCTGCCGGCGTTCGGCAGCCGCGCTGACTGCTGTCAGGACCAGGGTCACCGCCACACCACCGAAAACGGCCCAGACCGGCGAGCCGACGTCCATCGCCCACGCGGCGACGACCGCGGTGAGCCCGTAGCCCGCGCCGGTCACCGCGTACATCATCGAGAACCCCGCAGCGTGCGCGCCGACCGGAAGCCGTTCGCGCAACGCGAGACTGCGCGTCACCAGCACACCGGACTGGAACAGCCCGGCCGCGAGCAACGCGCCCGTGATGCCCGGCAGGTTCGGGAACAACGCCAGCGCGCCGACGCACGTCGCGGTGACGACGAGCAGCACCAAACCCTGTGTGCGCAACGATCCCGGCCACGGCCGCAGCCCGTACAGCACCGCGCCGAGCGCGCTGCACGCCGCGAAACCCATGAGCAGCGGTCCGATCCAGCCGATCCCGATCCCCCGGTGCTCCAGCAACGCGGGCAGCACGAGTTCCGCGACCGCCAGCTGTGCCAGCGCCGCCGCACTCACGAGGTAGATCGGCCAGGCCGACGCCACGACACGAGGTTTCGCCGTGCCGGAACGGGACGTCACGTGCCCGCGCGGCAGGATGAACACCAGCCAGGCCGCCACGACGACCAGCGACACCGACACCACGACGGGCGCGCGGTGGTCGACGCTCAGCGCCAGCACGGTGACCAGCGCGGGCGCCACCGCCCACACCACCTGCGTGATCATGGCGTCGAAGCCCATCGCCTTGGGCACCAACGAGTCCGGCACCAGCCCGAGCAGCATCGCCCGCAGTCCGCCCGGTGTCGTCGACGGCCCGGCGCCCGCGACGAACGCCGCGATCGCCAGCACCGTCACGTTCTGCGTCAGCGCCAGCGTCGTGAACGCGCCCGCGCCGACGACCAGCCCGATCGACAGCTGCCCGCGCATCCGCGACGGGTCGAGGAAGAGCCCGAGCAGCGCGGCGCCGAGGATCTCGCCGAGCACGTAGACGGCGACCAGTGACGCGGCCAGCACGTACCCGCCGGGCAGTCCCCTGGTCAGGAACACCATCATCAGCGGCGTCATGGACATCGGTAACTTCGCGGCGACCGTCACGACGGCGCACGCCAGCACGTCCCGGTTCGCGAGGTCGCGGTACCCGGCAGCGGAGATCGTCATCTATTCGCCCAGCTCCTGGAACAACGTCAGCTGCAACCCGGCAGGCGCGGCCAGCCGGGCGTTGAGCGAGTTCCACGGCGTGCGCGTCGGTTCCGCGATCACCTCGGCACCGGCGGCTTCCAGCGCACGGGTGGCCGCGGCGGAGTCGTCGACCTCGAAGGCCACCCGGACGTGCCCGGCGACGCGCTTGCCGACCTCGACCTGGTCGATGTACTCGGCGTGCGGCGGATCGGTGATCTCCAGCGTGGCCCTGCCGGCCTCCAGGATCGTGACCCGCCCGCCGTCGGACGTGAACGCCGCCCGTTGCTCGAGGCCGAGCACGTCGCGGTAGAAACGCAGGGCCTCTTCGTAGTCGTCAGCGGTGACGACCAGGCGGAGTTCACGGACACCGGTCATGGCGACGATCATCGCACCACCGGTGTCAGAAGGACGAGAAGACGCGAAAGTGCCTCACACCGCCACGTGCTGATCGGCCGACTGCACCAGCCGGCTCGCGATGCAGAGGACCAGCACGATCCCCGCCGTCACGTGGATCGGTGCCGGTCCGAACGTCGCCGCCAGCACCGCGAGCGAGCCCAGCGGCAGCAGGTACTTGCGGATCCCCGACTGGTCGTGACAGTCCTGCACGTACCAGACGCACAGGAAGAACACGGCCAGCGGCACCGTCGTGAACGCGGCGACCGTCGTGCCCGGCGCGTGCGAGAGGTGCAGGTCGTAGTCGACGCTGGCGGCGAGGCCGGCACCGAGGGCGGCGATGGAGCCGAGGATGAAGAAGTGCGCGTAGCCCCACAGGAACGCCTTCTTCAGGTTGTGCAGGTGGGACGGCGCCTCGAAGTAGATCCACCACACCGAGAACACGATGATCAGCGAGGCCACGGCGAGCGAGATGAGGTTGACGCCGCTGTCGAAGCCCTTCTGGAACGCGAGCGTGGCGGCCAGGATCGACTCGCCGAGCACGATCAGCGTGAACAGGCCGTGCCTCTCCGCGATGTGGTGCGGGTGCCAGGTCGTGGCGGCCGTCCGCTCTGCCCAGGCAGGGATCAGCAGCTCGGCGAGCATGCCGAGCACCCAGAGCCCGACCGCGAGGCCCGGCGGCACGAAGAGCCACAGCACCCACAGCACCTGCATGACCGCGATGCCGCCCGCGTACCGGTACGCGCACGCCTTGTGCGCCGGGTTGTCCCGCGCGGCACGCAGCCAGTGCGCGACCATCGCGAGCCGGATGACGATGTAGCCGCCGACGACGATCCGGTAGTCCTGGTGCTCGAAGACGGCGGGAATACCCGCCGCCACCACGAGCACGCCGGCGATCTGGACCATCGTGATGATCCGGTAGAGCGTGTCGTCGTTGTCGAACGCGCTGGCGAACCAGGTGAAGTTCAGCCACGGCAGCCACAGCGCGAAGAACGCCATGCAGAACGCCAGCACACCTGCACCGACGTGGTTCTCCGACACCGCGTGGTGCAACGAGGCGGCGGCCTGGGCGACCGCCACCACGAAGCTGAGGTCGAACAGCAGCTCCAACGGCGTCGCGACCCGGTGGGTCTCCGCCGTGTCGCGAGCGAGGAGCTTCTTGATCATCCCGGCACCACCATGATTCGTGATTCGCTGAGGTCGAGCGCGACCCGCGTGCCGGGCTGGTAGGCGGAGGCGGTGTTGGAGGGCTGGTCGATGCGCAGCACCTGCTCCCCCACCCTGACCGAGATCCGCGTGACCGGCCCGAGGAACGACTGGGTCAGCACGTCGCCCACGATCTTGCCATTGGAGTCGCCGTCGTGCGCGGAGACGCCGATGTCCTCGGGACGCACGATGACGCGAACGTCGCTTCCGGACGGCTGGTCGTGCGACGCGGCCACCGTGACACCGTTCACCACGACGGTCTGGCCCTCCGCCTTGGCCTCGACGCTGTTCGTCACGCCGACGAACTGCGCCACGAACGCCGTCGCGGGCTCCCGGTAGACGACCGACGGGGTGTCGAGCTGCTCCAGCCTGCCGTGCGACATGACGCCCACGCGGTCGGAGACGGCAAGCGCCTCCTCCTGGTCGTGCGTGACGAACAGCGTCGTCATGCCGAGCTCCGTCTGGATGCGACGGATCTCGTCCCGCAGGTTCACGCGGACCTTGGCGTCCAACGCGGACAGCGGCTCGTCCAGCAGCAGCACGCGCGGCTGGATCGCGAGGGCGCGTGCCAGCGCGATGCGCTGCTGCTGACCACCCGACATCTGGTGCGGGTAACGGCCGCCGAGGTGTGCGAGGCCGACCAGTTCCAGCAGCTCGGAGGTCCGCTTCGTGTCACCCTTGCGCAGCTTCAGGCCGAACGCGACGTTCTGCGCCGCGGTCATGTTCGGGAAGAGGCTGTAGGCCTGGAAGACCATGCCCATGTCCCGCTTGTTGGCCGGCACGCGAGTGATGTCCTTGCCGCCCACCGTGACCGTGCCGGAGTCGGACGTCTCGAAGCCCGCGACGATGCGCAGCGCCGTCGTCTTGCCGCAGCCCGACGGGCCGAGCAACGAGACGAGCTCGCCCTCGGCCAGTTCCAGGTCCAGACCGTCCAGAGCGATGTTGCCGCCAAAGGACTTGCGCAGTCCCGTGAGTTCCAGATGACCCATGTGCTTACTCCTCGACCACGGTCTGACGGCGCCGCTGGCCGACGTAGGAAAGTGCGAACAGGAGGACGAACGCGAAGATCAGGCACAGCAACGACACCGCGATGGACACACCCGCGTTGCGCTTGCCGAGCAGGTTGACCTGCACCTGCAGCGTGTCGAAGTTGAGCAGCGACGCGATGGTGAACTCGCCGAGCACCAAGGCCACCGAAAGCAGCGACGCACCGATCAGTGCGACGCGGATGTTCGGCACGACGATCTTCCACAGCACCGTGAACCACGACGCGCCGAGGCTGCGCGCGGCCTCGGCCAGCGTCTTCAGGTCGATCGCGGCGAGACCGGCGTCGACCGCGCGGTAGGCGAACGGCAGCACCAGGATCGTGTACGCGAACGTCAGCGTCAGCGGTGAGTCGCCGAGGAAGAAGTTCACCCACGCGTAGAGCGGCGCCATGCCGACCACCAGCACGATCGCGGGGATCGCCAGCGGCAGCAGGCACAGGAACTCGACGAGCCGCTGCAACTGGGGAAGCCTGAGGCGGATCCACGCCATCGTCGGCACGAGCAGCACCAGCATCAGCACCGCCGAGGTCACCGACAGCAGCAGCGAGTTGACGAGAGCCTCCATCAGGCCCTCGTCGTCGACGATGGACGTCCACGAGTCCAGGCTGCGGCTGCCGCCCTTGCCCCGCGTGGAGAACTCCGCCATCGCGATCAGCGGCAGGATGAAGTAGACGCCGAGGATCAGCAGGATGATCGTGCGCAGGACGCGCTGCTTGACTAGCGAACCCACTTGGCCACCCTCTTCTGCAGCAGCACGTTCACGCCCATCGCGATGCTGACCACGATCACCATGCCGAGGCCCAGCGCCTTGCCCAGGTTCTCCTGGCCGAGCACGACCTCGCCGGTGAGGAAACCGCGGATCTGCAACGGCACGATCGGGCTGCCCTGCGAGACCAGCGCGGCGGCCGTGGCGTAGGCGCTGAAGGCGTTGGCGAACAACAGGAGCAGCGCGCCGAGGAACGGCGGCGTCAGGATCGGGCCGCCGACGTGCCGCCAGTACGTCCAGCTCGTGCCGCCGAGGCTCGCGTTCGCCTCACGCCACTGCGGGCGCAGGCCGTCCAGCGCGGGCAGGAACACGATGACCATCAACGGGATCTGGAAGAACGTGTAGACGAGCGTCAGGCCGGGCAGGTCGAACAGCCACGCGCTGCCGGCGAACAGGTCGATGCCAACGTTGTCACGCAGGAACTTCGTGACGAGACCTTCGAAGCCGACCGTCGCGAGGAACGCGAACGCCAGTGGCACGCCACCGAACTGGGCGAGCACACCGCTGCCCGCGACGACGATCCGGCGCAGCATCCCGTCGGGGTTGCCGACCGCGATCGCCCACGTGAGCAGCGCGCCGAAGATCGCACCGATGACCGCGGTGAGCGCGGACAGCTCGATGCTGCGCACGAAGGCGTCGAAGACGACACCCGTGAAGAGGGTCGTGAGGTTGCCGAACGTGAACGCGCCGTTGGAGTCCTGGAAGGCGCCGAACAGCACGAGCACCGTGGGGTAGACGAGGAAGGTGCCGACGAACGCCAGGAACGGCACCGCGACGAGCCAGGCGGCCACAGATGGCCGACCGGCGGCCCCACCCTTGCTGGGGGTAGGACCGCCGGGCTTTGCCGCCGCTACGGGAGCGACTGAGGTCATCCGATGGCCTGCGCCCAGGTCGCGGTGAGAACGGCCTTGGCCTTGTCGGCCTGCGCCTGCGTCTGGAACACCTGCTTGCCCTCGGTCTTCGGCAGCTTGTCCTTCGCCGCCTTGTCCGCCTTGTCGCCCATCTTGTCCAGGCGCACCGGGCGGGACATGCCCTTCAGGTACAGGTTCTGGCCCTCGTCGGAGTAGAGGAACTCCTGCCACAGGCGCGCGGCCGCGGGGTGCGGCGCGTCCTTGCTGACGGCCTGGTTGTAGTAGGCGCCGATCTGCGCGTCGGCCGGGACGACGACCTTCCAGTCGAGCTTGCCCTTGAGCTTCTCGGTCTGGGCGGCGTTGGTGTAGTCCCAGTCGATGACGACGGGCGTCTGACCGGACTCGATGGTCGCGGGCGACGGGTCGACCGGCTGGAAGTTGCCGGCGGCCTTGAGCTGCTTGAAGAACTCGACACCGGGGGCGATGTCGTCGGCGGAACCGCCGTTGCCCAGCGCCGCCATCATGACGCCGGAGAACGCGGCACCGGCCTGCGTCGGGTCGCCGTTGAGCGCGACCTTGCCCTTGTACTCGGGCTTGAGCAGGTCCTTCACGCTCGTCGGCGCCGGCACCTTCGCGGCGTCGTAACCGATCGACATGAAGCCGCCGTAGTCGCCGTAGTACGCGCCGTCCGCGTCCTTGAGCTCCGCGGCGATGTCGTCCCACGTGCTGACCTTGTAGGGGGCGAACAGGTCCTTGTTGGCCAGCGCCACGTTGAGCCCGAGGTCGAACACGTCCGGCGCGCGGTCGTTGCCCTTGAGCTGCTTGGCGGCGTTGATCTCCTCCTGGCTGGACGCGTCCGGCTGCGCGGAGTCGACCTTGATGCCGTACTTGGCCTCGAAGGCCTTGATGATCTCGCCGTAGTTCGCCCAGTCCGGGGGCAGCGCGATGACGTTGAGCTTGCCCTCCTTCTTGGCGGCCTCGACCAGCTTGTCCATGCCGCCGAGCTCACTCGCCGACTTCGCGGTTCCGGCGGCACCAGCCGGCGTCTCCTTGGCGGGCGGGGCGCCACAGGCGGCCACCGCCAGCACCAACGCGCCGACGCCAATCAACTTCGTCGTGACGTTCCCTCGCTTCAGCACCAGCGGAGGATTGGCTCGGGATGCTTTCGTTGTCAAGCCAGCCGCGCCGGTTGAGACCTTCTCGACTCCTACCGTGAATTCTCGGCGTCCCGGGGGTTGCCGCCGAATGCTTCGCGGGCTTCACTCAGGTGTTGTGCCGAGATCCCGGTACCGGGATCGACGTGGATGAGCGCGGTGGTCAGGTGCCGTCGCTTGTGGACGAACTCCTCGCGGCGCGCGGAGTGGAGCCCGAAGTCGTCGTCGAACCAGACGAGGGGCCGTTCCCACGCGTAGCGCGCCACCGCCGGGTACTTCCAGCCGGTCGCGTCGTGGAACTCGACGACCTTGAGCGGCGGAAGGCCCAGACGCGGTCCGATCTCGGTGTTCGCCCGATGCAGCCACGTCGTGGCCCACGCGAGTTCGGCGCCGGTGTCCTCCGCCAGCCGTCTCAGTTGGTGGCCGTGGTCCGGGTCGAGCCAGACGCGGAGCCTGCGGCGCCAGCCCGCCTTGATCTCGAACAATCGGTAGTTGTCCGGCTTGGGGTTGGCGGCCCACGGGTGGAGCGGGCCGTCGACGTCGAGCAGGATCAGCGGTCTCACCCCGTCCAGCATGCCCGGCTTGGCCGCCCGGTGGTCGAAAACGCGCGCGCCTGTTCGTATAGAGGGCATGTTCACCGACGAAGAGATCGCTTACCTGCGCGAACAGCCCCTGGCCCGCCTCGCCACGATCAACGAGGACGGCTGGCCCGACGTGGTGCCGCTGGCGTTCGAGTACGACGGCACGCACCTCTGGGTCGGCGGTGCGGGCGACCAGGTCAGGAACACCCGCAAGTTCCGCAACATCACCGCCGGTCGCCGCAAGGTCTCACTCGTGGTCGACGACCTGGTCTCGTTCACCCCGTTCGTCGCGCGGGCGATCCGCGTCTACGGCACCGCCGACGACCCGGAGGCCCGCACCGGCATCGTCGGCCCCGGCGTCTACTGCCGGATCACGCCTACCAGGGTCTGGGCGTGGAACATGGCGGGCGAACCGGCGGGCGAGACCTGGTACGAGCCCCGCCGGTCATGAGGCCCGGCGCGCCGAGCAGACCGCCGCGCTGCCCCACCGGGCGCCGTAGAGCAGCCCGGGCAGCAGCCGACGGAACCGCAGGTGGATCTCCCCCGCCCGGTCCACGGACTGCGCCGTCCCGGTCGGCTCGGCCTCGGACCGCAGCACCCCGTCGAACGCCCGCACCAGCCTCTTGCGGTCGTGCTCGAACCGCACGCGCAGGTCGAACACGTCGCACGGCCGTTCGGGCACATGCAGCACGCACGGACGCATGGCGTCGCGGTGGGACAGCCGGTAGCGGATCGCGAAGTCGTGGATCTCGCCGCGCCCCAGTGGTTCGGCCGGGACGAGCCGGAAACCAGGCCGTTCCAGGTTGCCCCGGTCCTGCAACGTGCCTCCGTACAGGAGCTGCGCCTCCACGTCCCGCCGGTGCACGGGGAACGCGGCGGCGAAGTCGAACGAGGTCACCCCGTCCTCGTTCACGACGACCTGGTAGCGCTCCAGCACCTCCGGCCGTTCCTGGTCCAGCATCACCGCCACGGCCAGCTCCGCGGTGTGCCAGCCGCCCACGTCACGACGCATGGTCGTCGCGGCGAGCTCCGCCAGCTGCTCCACGGCGTCGTCGACGCGCCGGCGCACGGTGCGGGCGTCGCGGTCGATCGTGGCGGCCAGCCAGCTGACGCGCTCCTGGTAGAGCGGGTGCCGGACGTCCGAGACGAGGCCGAACGCCACCCGTGCCGCGAGATGCAGGTCCTCCGGGAGCTGCTCGACCAGCTCGGTCAGCCGGGTGACCAGCTTCTGCTTGGCCGCGACCGCCCCGTCGGCGCCGGTGATCCCGCACGCCGCGGCCAGCGCCGGACCGATCTTGTCCCCGATCCGTCCCGCGTGCACCCCGCGTCCCTTGCGGAGGGTCTTCAGCTCCTGCACCAGGCTCGTCGTCGTCATCCCCGGTTCTCCTCACCTTGCGTGCTCACGTGCGGCGGAGGCAGGTTGCGTCGACCATGTGGACGAGAAGTGGACACGCCGTGGATCGGTCAGACGTGGTCCGGCCGCAGCACCGTCCGCGCCACCGACGAGGCCAGCGCGATGCCCAGCCGCACACCGTCGCCGCCTAGGAAGACCCGCGAGCGGCCGATGCGGCCGAGCGCGGACTGGTCGACGGCCCCGAGCCCGAACGCGATCATCTCCGGGCACGACGTCGTGGCGCTGAGCCGTTCCAGCGCGGCGGGCCAGGCGGGATCCGTGGCCCTGCCGTCCGAGACGAAGAACAGCATCGGGCGGCGCACCCGCATCCGCTGCGCCTTCAAGCTCTCCACGTCGCGCTCGATGACGGTGCGCACGAGGGTGAACGCGGATCCGAAGTCAGAACCCGATTCCTGGCGCGGTCGAATAACTTCGACCGGGTCGAGGGCGGGGGCCAGAGGGTGCACGACCAGCGGTCGTTCCGCGAAAACGACCACGCAGAGCCGAATCTGGGTACCGCGGCGGCGATCCGCGTGCACCACACCGCGGAACTCCCGCATGCCGGCGTTCACCTCGTCGATGTGGGCGGCCATCGAGAAGGACACATCGCACGCCACGTAACAAGGCAACACCTCACGGTCCATGCCGTGCACCGTTACCGGATCGCGTTGATCAAACGTGGACAAAAAGCTGATTCGGTGACACGCAGACGGGACTCTGCGCGACATTCCACCCAGACGGAAGCTTCAGACCGGGAGGCGGCGTGGAATTTCGAATGCTGGGTCCACTGGAGGCGTGGCACGACCACACCGCCATACCGTTGGGGGACCAGCAACAACGCTTCATCCTGGTCGTACTCCTGTTGCACGCGAACAAACCGCTGTCACCCGAACGGATCACCGAGATCGTGTGGCCCGACAACCCGGAACGCCGCACTCTCGTGCGCGGCTACATCAACAAGCTGCGCAAGACGTTCGACGGAACCGACGCGGAGATCGAGCGAACGGCCACCGGGTACGTGCTGCGCGTCAACGAGGACCGGATCGACACGGTCCGCTTCGACCGGCTGCGCGAGGAGGCGGCGCTCGCCCAGCAGGACAACGACCAGCGCCGGGCCATCGACCTGCTGCGCGAGGCGGTGACGTTGTGGCGCGGGCGATTCCTCGAGGACATCGACGTCGACAGGGTCGGCGGCGCCGAGGTGTTCCCGCCGACCGAGAGCTACCACGACGCGCTCGGCGACCTGGCCGAGCTGGAACTCGTCACGGGCGACCACCGGTCGGCGAGGGACCGGATGCGCCGCGCCACCCGCACCTCCCCCGACCACCAGAAGTACGCCGAGCTCCTCATGCGGGCGTTGATCGCCGGCGGCGACGGCGCGGGTGCGATCCGGGTCTTCGACACCGCGTCCGCCGCGCTCGCCGAGTCCGGCATCGAGCCCGGAACCGTGCTGCGCAACCTCGCGGAACGCGCCCGGCGCGGTGAACCGGCCAGCACGCTGCCGTCCCGCCCCGGCGCGTTCACCGGCCGCTCCGGCGAGCTGGACAAGATCGCCGCGGCTGCCGCGGGGTCGGACGAACGACGAGCCGTGTGGATCAGCGGGCCGCCCGGCGTAGGGAAGTCCGGCCTGGCCGTCGAAGCCGCGCACCGCCTGCGCGACCGGTTCCCGGACGGCCAGCTCCTGGTGCGCCTCAACGGTTTCACGCCGAACGTGGCGCCGATGTCCGTCTCGGACGCGCTGGACCAGCTGCTCACCGATCTGGGCGTGCCCGCGGAGCAGATCCCCGACACGGTGGGCCGCAAGGCGACGATCTACCAGTCGCGGCTCTACGGGACGAAAACGCTGGTGGTGCTGGACAACGCGGCGTCACCCGAGCAGATCCGGCCGTTGCTGCCCGAGACGCGCGACTGCTTCGCCGTCGTCACGAGCAGGAAGATGGGCGAGCCGGACATCAGCGAGCACGTGCGGCTGGCTCCGATGCCGGCCGGAGACGCGTCCGCGCTGTTCCAGAGGCTGACGAACGGCTCGTCGCGCGTGCGCGGCAGGTCCGCGGATGTCGCTGGGCTCGTGAAGCGCTGCGGCTACATGCCCGTGTCGATCACCATCGCGGCCGCGTTGCTGCGCAAGCACGACAGGTGGTCGCTCGACTACCTGATCGGCCAGCTCGACGACACCGGGGCGTGGCGGGAGGACGGCGCCGCGATCCACGCCTCCTACCGGCAACTCGACGCCGACCAGCAGCAGGTCTTCCGCCTCTTCGGACACCTGCCGGGGCCCGACGTGGACATCGTCGGCGCGGCGGCGCTCATCGGCAGCGACATCGCCGCCACTCGCAAGCTGCTCCACGACCTGCACGAGGTCTGCCTGCTGGAGGAGGTCGCGCCGGAGCGTTACCAGATGCTGGACTCCATCAAGGAGTTCGCCGCTCTCGAACTTCCGTCGGCGGAGGCGTTGGAGCGCCTGCTCGACTTCTACCTCGTGACGCTCGCGGACGCCGTGAACGTCGCGTACCCGTTCGACCGCGCCGCCCTGCCCTCCGTCGAACGGGAAAGCCCGCAGAGCCTTCGGTTCGCGCGCGAGGACGAGGCGATGGCGTGGATCATCGCCGAGCGCGACAACCTGATGGCCGCGATCAAGCAGGCGGACTCGGACCGCGCGTGGCTGCTCGCCTCGTTGATCTGGCGGCACTTCAACACCGCGAACCGGATCGACGACTGGATCGACGCCGTCAGTTCCGTGCGACCGGACGACGACTACGGCCGGGCGCACGTGCTGTATCGCCTGTCCATCGCCAATGACCGGCGCGGCCGGCACACCGAGGCGGTCGGCCTCGCCGAGCAGGCGCTGGCGTGCTGGACCCGGCTGGGCGACGTGCCCGGTGAGGCCGCGGCGTTGTGCGCGATCGCCGTCTCGGAGATGCAACTGGGCCGGCACGACGAGGCGGCGAGGCATTTCGAGGCCGCGCTGCCGAAGTACGAGCAGTGCGGGGACGCGCGCGGCCAGGGGCACGCGTTGAGCTCACTCGGCTACCTCAACGAGCAGCACGGCAGGTACGACGTCGCGGTGGCACAGCAGGAAGCCGCCGTGCGGTTCCTGCGGGAGAGCGGCCACCAGCAGGGACTCGCCCACGTGCTGAACAACCTGGGTGCGAACCAGCAGCACCTGGGGATGCTCGACGAGGCGATCCTCCATCACCTGGAGGCACACGAGATCGCGGTCGAGCTCGACGACCTCTGCGTGGCGGCCTACGCGTTGACCAACATCGCCGACGCCCACCGCCTCGCGGGCAGGTTCCCCGAAGCGTTGCACCACCACGACCTCGCGACCAGGGCCGCCACCGGGCTGGTCGACGCGGAACTGCAGGGAAGTCTCCTGCGCGACCGGGCCGCCACGGAGAAGGACCGCGGCCGGCCGGGCGCGGCGCTGCGGCTCTACCAGGAGTTGCTGGACGTGGCCGCAGGTACCGGCAACCGCACGCAGGAGTCGTACGGCCAGATCGGCGCGGCAAGAACGTTGCACGCCATGAGCCGGCACGCGGAAGCCGTGGCGCACTGGGACGCGGCCGAGGCCGTGTACCGCGAGCTCGACCAGCCGGAGGCCGAGGAGGTGCGGCGGGAACGGGCAGGGCTGACGTGCGCGTGCGGTCAGCGGTGAACGAACAGCCGTTTCAGGTCGGGGTAGACCTCGCGCACGGCACCGTGGTTGTGCCACCGGCCAAGGGTTCTGGCCAACTGCCTCAGGTCCGTCCGCACCGTCGCGGAGTCCACGTGCGCCGCGTCGTCCAGGACGAGGGTGAGCGTGCGGCAGCTCTCGTCGACCTCGCCCGACAACGCGAGAGCGAGCGAACGCCGGGCGCCGAACCTCGCCAGGCTGCGCCGGGACGTGGCCGGCACCAGCGCGAGCTGCCGGTCCAGCACGACCGCGGCCTCGGCGTTCAGCCCGAGATCGGACAACGCCCAGCCCCTGGCCAGTTCGAGCGGGTCGGGGGCGGTCGACCCGAGCACGGGGTACGGGCTGTCCGGCGACGCGGCCTCCAGCTGGTTCGCGGCACGGTCGAACGCGCGTTCCGCGGCACTCCGGTCGCCCGCGAGCGCGTGGCCCTGCGCCTCACGCCGGGCGGCCAGGGCGAGGACGCGTGAGCCGGCCCTGCCGATCCACTGGGCCTGCTGGGCGAGGTTGATCGTGGCGGACGCGTCCTGGCGGTAGAGCGCGAGACCCGCCTCCCGCACGAACGCGTAGCTCGCGATGTCCGGATCCCCTGCCGCACGGGAGAGTTCGGAGGCGTGCCTGGTCCACCACAGCGCGCCCTCGTCGTCCCCCGCCTCCTGGCACATCCAGCCGGTGTACTCGGCGATGCGCGCCGCGAGCAGGAGGAGCCGGGTGCCCACCGGTCCGGCGTTCTCGCGCGCCAGGCCGTGCACCGTGTGCTGCAGGGCCTGCAGCGGTTCGAGCAGCACCTGCGGACTGGTGCGCAGCCCGAGGCCCCTCATCTGTTCGAACGAGGTGCGCATCCCGGCGATCACCTGCTCGTCCAGCACCGGCCGCCGCCCGCCGCCCGTGAGCGCGCCGACGCCGAGCATCGTTCCGGCCACCAGCACCTGACGCCGGCCGAGACCCCTGACGTCGCGCGGGGACGGCCCGTGGACGGCGGCCTCGACCAGCCGGCCACCGACGTCCAGCACGCCGTCGCACAGCCGCGCCAATGTCGGGGTCGGCGGTTTGAGGTCGTTCTCGATCTTGCTGAGATAACCCTTGCTGTAATGGATCAGCTTGGCCAGCTGTCCCATCGACAGTCCCGCCGCGACGCGGTGCGCCCGCAGCAACTCACCAAAAGTTTCGGACACGATTGCCTCCCGCTCCGGCGTCTTCCGAGTACATCATCCCGACCGTTGTGCCGCAATCGCCCCGGCCGTTTCGAGAAATGGCCGGGGCGCATTCGCGTCAGATCATCCGTGCCACGGGTTGCCGTGGCCGTCCTGGTTCTCCGTGGTGGTGGTCGCGGTGGGAGGCGGCGGCGGGTTGTCGTCCGCGTTGGCCGCGACACCACCGGAAACGGAAGCGGCGACGGCGAGCGCGGTCACGAGGGTGGCGACACCCACGCCGAAAGTGGACACGATTTTGGACATGGCGAATCCTCCGAAGGGAGTCGGAATTGATTTCCGGATTTCGCCCGCTTCTTGCGGGCTCCCTTCGAGCATTCGTCTTCGAAAAGGCTGAAAACAGGTGTTTCCCGTTGCCCACCGAGGTGGTCAACACGTCCACTCCTCATCCACTTCTGGTCAACACCCGCCGTGGATGCTGCGCGCACCCGGCCGCCGGCCGGTCGTCATCAGGGAGGTTCGAGTGACCGAATCCGCGACTTGCGACATCGCCGTGTCGTTCGCCGAGGAACAGCGCGCCGTGGTCGACGAAGTGGTCGAGGCGTGCCGTCAGCGCGGCCTGACCGTGCTGGAGAGCAACGACCTGCCGCAGGCAGAGGTGCGTTTCCTCGTGCCGTTCGTGTCCACTGTGGACGAGATCGTGAACGACCGCGAGCACGTGCTACCGGTGCTGACCGGCGAGCCGCCCACGTCGTCGAACGTGACGTACCTGCGGGCGGACGAGCATCTCGTCAACACCCTCGTCGCCCGCATCGAGGCCGCCGAGACCGCGGGCCACGACCGCGTTCCCGTCGCCGACCTGGTCGCGGCGCTCAAACAGCCGGAGGCCCCCGCGCAGAACAGCGCCCTGCGCACCCTCGCCGAGCAGTTCGCCGCCGCGCCCCCCGCACTCGCCAAGCGCGGTCTCGCCGGCACGGTGCACCTGGGCGGCACGACGGTCGCGGTGCGCGTGGAACGGGCGAACGACGCCGTGTACGCACTCGAAGTGCGCGGCGACGACATCGTGAACTTCGTCGTGCTGGGCGAGTCCCCGGAGCTGTTCTCCACGCTGTGGCAACGAATCGAGGAGATGCTGACCGCGACCGCGTGACGCGAAAAGGGCGGTGCCCCGTCACGGGGACACCGCCCTTTTTCATTGCCTGGCTCGTTCGATCACTTCTTCCAGCCGCAACGGACTGGGCGGGTGATGACTCAGGCACAGCGGAGCCAGCATCCGCCGGAACCCGAACGTGTCCCCGGTGACGTAGAACTGCCCGCGTTCCAACCGCGAGATGTCCGCGATGGAACTTCCCTTGGCCCGCGCCATCTCCGTGGCCGCGGCGATCTGCGCAGGACTGTTCAGCCGCCCGAAGAACTGCGTGGTCGCGTTTCCGGTGACCTGGTTGTGCACGCCCTTGGGCGCCTGTGTCGCCAGCAACAACCCGAGCCCGTACTTGCGAGCCTGCGACGCCAGCAGAATCGTCGTCTGCGTACTGGCCGTGGCCTGCCCGGAAGGCGCGATCGTCTGCGCCTCGTCCATGACCATCAGCCCACCGAGCGGCCGATCCACAGCCGGGTTCCGCTTGATCCAGGCGAACACCTCCAGCTGCAACTGGCTGATGAACCCCTGCCGCTGCTCGTCGGACGGCAGCCCGACGAAGCTGATCACTGAGATCCGCGCCTTCTTGCCCTGCGAGGGCTCGAACAACGCCCCGGGATCCGTGGCCTCTCCGGTCCCCGCGAGCAGCGGATCGTTGACCATCGCGGCCCTGAGCGTCTCCGCCAGATCAGCCGCCGTGGCCGTGGCCGAGTACAACTTGCTGACCCCGTCCGGCAACTCCGCCAGCAGGTCCACAAGCCCGTTCAGGTCCCGCCGGTCGCTGCGCGCGTAGTGTTTCAACGCCTCCTTGAGCACAGCCCGCCCACGAACGGCGAACTTCGTCTCGTTGGCAATCCGCGCATGAGGCACCAACCGAGCCACAGCAGCCTCGACAGCCGCCCCGAACTCGTCCTCATCCCCGCGCACCAAAGCAAAATCAGGCAAGGGATGAAAACTCAGCGGCCGCCCAGCAGCCCGCCCAGGCGTCCACACCACGACCTCAGTGCCGGCGAAATACTCGGCGGCCAGAGCCTCATCGCCCGCCCGCCATTCCCCCGGAGCCTCGGGCCAGGCGTCCCCGAGCCGTGCCAGGTCGTTGTTGGGATCCAGCACGATCGCCGAAACCCCTTGCAGCGCACACTCTTCGACGATCCGGCGCAGCAGCACCGTCTTCCCGCTGCCGGACCCGGCGAACACGATGGCGTGCTTGCGCAACGACTCCAGCTCGATCCGGATCTCCCCGTCCATCCCGAGCACGATCTCGCCGGAGGACTGCGGCCTGGACCGCGGCTGGGGCGTCTGCTGGGGCATCGGTCGGGGCGTCGCCTGCTCGGGCTGCGGCGGAGGGCGGGTCTCCTGGTGCCCGCTCCTCGTCCCGCTCCGCGCCGGATCCGGCAGGATCTTCCGCAGGAACGTGTTGCTGCTGGCCGGTTTCCGCGCCACCAGCCACGCGAGCAACTGGTGCGACTGCGACGACCACATCTCCTTGAGCGCGATGAAGGTGCGCAGGTCGTCGTCGGACACGTCGACGCTCTTCCCGCCGCGCTGCACGAACTCCGCGACCTCGCCCTTCGTCTTCGCCCCGGTCCAGCCGGTGGAACCCTTGCGGATCAGGACGAGGTGCCTGCCGCGCCCGTCCTCGGCCGCCGCACGCGCGTTGCGGAACTTGCGCAGCACCTTGTTCCCGTGACTGCTGGCGATGAGCCGGAAGACCCAGCGCTCCTCGACATCCCGTTCCTCGTCCACCGTGTGCCGCAGGCTCGCGTGCAGGCTCTTGTCCTCGGCCTGGGGTTCGGGGTGCCACGCCAGATCGTCGTTGCCGATCTCGGTGACCCACGACCTCAGCCCTGCCAGCAGCAACGCCGGCATCACGTCGTCCTCGTTCTGCGACCTGACGTCAGCGGCGGCGAGCGCGGCCTTCTCCCGCAACCGCGCGAACTTGGCGTCGAGTTCGGCGAGGTAGTCCGGTACGGGCCCTGCCTTCGGCGTGAACGGCACCGCCGGCGCGGGCGCCTCCTGCTGTTCCGGCTCCTGGAACGAGCGGAGTTCCCGGATCTCACCGTGCAGGCAGGCCTCCGCATGGGAATGCAGCCGCTTGAGCAGCGTGCGCGGAGTCTCCTCCTTCCAGTCGTCGCCGAACGCCTCCGCTGCCACCGGCCAGGTCGAGTGAGGAGGCGTGATCCCCTGGCTCTGATAGATCACGGCGAGCCACTTCTCCACGAGCGTTCTGGCGATCGAGGGATCAGTGACCGAACCCAGGATCGGTGTCAGCGTGAACCGGTCGCCGACCGTGTCGCTGGCGGCCTGGCGCAGCTTGATCCACGTGGTGGGCAGGCACGCGACGATCGTCAGCGTTCGCCGGGTGATCTCGCGCAGTTGCATCAATCCGTCCGAAATGAGCGCGAGCTCGCTCGCTTCCTCAGGGCTGAGGTCGTCCTCGATGAGGTCTTGGGCCTTGTTGATCACGGTGTCCAGCTGGTCGATCGCGATCACACAGGGCCCCGTCATGGCGAGGACGCGCGAGAGGTCCCGCACCACGTACCGCGCTGCCTTCGCCTTGGTCACCAAGCCCCATCGGCGGTACTCACCCGCATCGTCGTCCAGACCTTCGAGATAGCTCTGGCCGATCAGCGAATGCGGAGACGCGTACAACACCAGTGCGCGGATCACAGCGCTGCAGTCGGTCGCGATCCGGGCGTCCACCTTGCGCAGGCCGTTGACGAGGGCGTCCAGGTGCTCGGGCTTCAGCGGTGCCTCGTTCACGATCGCCTTGGTGACCTCCTCGGACACATCAGCGCCACGGCACAACTCCCGCAACAGCACGATGAGCTGAAGCTGACCGGCGTCATCGGTCCTGAGCAGTTCGCTGCGCATGGCTTCGGCGACGTCGTCCCAGAACATCGCCGCCGAGCTGACCTCGATCAGGAAGAAATAGCCACCGGTCTCCTGCACCATGCTGCGCACCGTGCCGAGCAGATGGGTCTTCCCGACCCCCTTGCGCCCCTGCAGGATCAGGCCGATGGGGTTGGAACCGGCGCTGTCCCTCGCATCCGCGATCGCCGTCCGAATGCGGTGCTCGGCTCTCGTGTGCAGACCGTCGACGTGGGACGGCGAAGTGCGCCAGACGTCGTCCGGGGTCTCGGCGGAGTTGAACCGCAACGCGGCCAACGCTTCCCGCAGCTGTGCGGTCACGACTCCTCCATCGCCACGAGGTGCAGATCCTCGCTGCCGACCCGCAGTGCGGCGGCGTGGTCGTCGGCGGTGAGCACCTTGGTGTTGGACTCGGGCGCCAGGTGGACGGTCCCGGTCTTCATCATCTTCACCAGCGTCTCGTCGACCTCGCCCTTGTCCGCGCCGTTGAGCCGGGGCCGGATGCGGGCGAGCCTGATCCAGTCCTGGGGCTCGACGGCCAGTTCCTCGTAGACGGACCGGATCAACGACTCCAGGTCCCGGGACCGGATCACCTCGATGAGCGTCCCGTGCGCCTCGTGGTGGAGGATGAACTTCTTCAGCAGCCCGAACGTGACGCGTGCGTGCGAAGTCGATCTCGGAGGCAACTCCCCCTTGACGAGGTCCTGCAGGCACCAGGCGATGCCTTCGTTCGTGACCTCGTGAACCATCGGCTTCACGGTTTCGTCCGTCCGGATGAAACCAGCCTTGTTCAACTTCTCGCGACCGGGCTTCGTGAGCTTGACCTGGTCGCCCAGCTCCGTGTTGAGCACCGGCCGGTTCTCCAGCATCAGCACCGTCAGCGCCGCACGTTCGGGGGCGCCAAACTTCTCCGGCATCATGCCGCCTCTCAGTCGGTGAACGCGTTGAGTCGTCGATCGATCCGGGCGAGCAGTTGCTCCACCGCGGTTCGCAGTTCGGGTGGCATCGGGGCCTGGGCGCTGTTGCCGCGCGTCTTGCTGGTGAGCGCGAGCGCAGCCGAGAGGTCGAGCAGCAGCTCCATGTCATCGCTGTCGAGCGCCGCCGTCATGCCGTGGACGGTTTCCTGGACGAGCACGAACCGCCCGATGTGGGGCATCTCGTCGGGAAGACCGCGCAACGCGGTCGCGGCCGTCACCAGCGCCTCGTGGTTCGGTTCGTGGTCGGGAGTCCCCTGGATGAGGGCGTGGAGCTGCCGCGCGACCAGTTCCGGACGCGGGCCGAGCTCCAGGTGCCGCAGGTTGCGCAGGAAGCCCGGCAACTCGTCTCGATCCGTGTTCTTCGTCAGCACGCAGAACAACTGCCGCTGATCGCCTTCGGGACCGATGGTGTGCCGCAGGAAGCGCTCCGCCTCGGTGATCTGCCACCGGCTCGCCTCTCCGTCCACCAGGAGGCACAGGTGCTCCGCCGGCTCACCGGTCTTCTCGAGGATCTCCGGGTCGCCGGACACCGAACGCTCGGCACGCAGCCCGAGCGCGTTCAGTTCGGTGATGAGGTCCTCGGTGGCCTTCAACAACGTCCGGGGGCTGGACACCAGCAGGTCGAGGTCGAAGTCCCGATGGTGGTTGCGCGCGGCCGCGACGTAAGCGTCTCGGTTGTCCTCCAGCACGTCGGTGCGGTCGAACCCCTGCGCGATCACCGCGGCGATGGTCTCCAGCGCGTACGAGATCTGGTCGGGGGACGGGACGGGTTCCTCCAGCACCGGCAGCTGCTCGCCGAAACTCCAGTAGGAGACGTACGGGACCGTCAGATGCCGCAGCATCAGGTCTTCTGGGACGCTCTTGACGAGCCAGTTCTCGAACAGCGGGGCGACCACCTCGGCGCACTTGCGCTGCCACTTGTCCGCGCGTTCGTACTCGACCCGGTTGTCCAGTCGGGACAGCACGGGGAGCACGGTGTGCCGGGGCCGGTCGTAGGGCATCCGGTCTCTCGCGTCATCGGCGCGCCGGGTGATGTCCACGACCTCGTCGAGGTTCTGGTCGTTGGCGGTGAACACGACGACCAGGCGGTCCGGCAGATGAGCCGTGCAGATGCCCGCGATGTCGGAGATGCCGGTCCTGCTGTCGATCAGAACGAAGTCGTGGTCGGCGGTCCAACGGTCACGGCACACCTCGAGAAAGCGCGCGAACCCCTTCTCGTACAGCTGCGCCCAGTCGATCGCCTGCATCCGCTGCATGTAGAAGCGGTCCATCTTCCCCGCGGCCAGCAACTCGAGCGTGCCGCCGCCTTCCACGGCAACGGTCAGCGCGTGGGCAGCGGGTTCGTTCGCACCCGCGAGGAAATCGTGCGCGAGATCGATCACGCCGCCTTTCGGTGCTCCCCGCAGCACCGGCGCGAAGTAGTGGTGCAGGCCAGGAGCTTCCAGGTCCCAGTCGATCGTGAGAACCCGATAACCCCAGCGCGCGAGCAACACCGCGATGTTGGCCATGGTGAAACTGCGACCGACGCCGCCCTTGTACGAGTAGAAGGTGATGACGGTCCCGGCCATGGTCAGAACCTCGGTATCTGGGGCGGCTGAATGAGCGGGGGTTCCGGCGGATCGACGTCAGGCCAGTCCGACTGCCAGGGCGGCGCCTGTTTGGCGAGCCGGACGAGATCAGCCGCGAGATCGTTCACCCGCGTGTGGAATCGAAGATATTTCCGGCTCTGCTGATAAACGGGATCCGGGTGTGCGACATCCTTGAAATCCACCCATGACCTCTCCTTTTCCTCCACCGGAAAGTTCTCGGAGTCGGAGTAGAGGATCGGGTAGATCAACCCCTGGGAGACCTCGAGGCTTGCGACACCGAGCATGTCCTCCCTGGCCCGCATGCTCTTCTGCTCGGCCATGCACCAGCGGGACTCGTAGTACTGCGGCGTGAGGAGCTGGACCATGATCTTGCTGTGGCGCAGGGCGTCCTGCAGGTTCGACGGCCAGTGCACGCCGCGCTCCATCGTGCGGTCGACGTACACCGACGGAGTCGGCGCGTACTGGTCAGCAAGACATTCCTTGAGCTTGCCCAGGAAGTGGTTGATCAACCACTTCTGCACTGTGCCGTATCGGCAGTAACTGATGAAGAAATCGTACTTGTAGGACACAGCGCACAACGGTAGGTGCGCAACCCACGACGATAAAAGACAAAAAAGTGGGCATTTTCGGCTGTCCCAGCCGCAATTGGACAAAAACTGGATACCGGGCAGCACGCCCCGGACAGCAAGAAGCCCCCGATCATGGAGATCGGGGGCTTCTGCCGAAGAGTGGACGATACAGGGATTGAACCTGTGACCCCTACCGTGTCAAGGTAGTGCTCTCCCGCTGAGCTAATCGTCCGAGCGGATGACGAGACTCGAACTCGCGACCCTCACCTTGGCAAGGTGATGCGCTACCAACTGCGCTACATCCGCGTGCCCCGCCGGTTTCCCGTGGTGCGAGAGGAACTTTATCCGACGCTCCCCCGAAGTTCCAAATCGGCTGATCTTGCGCCTGCCGAGGTGTGCGGAGCCGGCTGCGGGAAAGGTGCGTGAACGACAGCGGGGCCAGGTGCGCTGTGCACCTGGCCCCGCTGATGATCCAAAGTGGACGATACAGGGATTGAACCTGTGACCCCTACCGTGTCAAGGTAGTGCTCTCCCGCTGAGCTAATCGTCCGAGGCGGAGACGGGAATCGAACCCGTGTACAGGGCTTTGCAGGCCCTTGCCTAAGCCACTCGGCCACTCCGCCAGGAGCATGGATCCACAGTGAAGCCACCGGGGAACCACAGAGCGGATGACGAGACTCGAACTCGCGACCCTCACCTTGGCAAGGTGATGCGCTACCAACTGCGCTACATCCGCGTTCATCACTGACTTCATGATGTTGAAACAAAGCTTATACGAGGGGTTCAAGCGGGTTTCACCGGGGGGTCCCGCATCGCCATCGCGGGCCCCCTACCTCGGATTATTCAGCTGAGGTCGTTCGAGATGAGGTGCGTGAGCGCCTCGTCGACGTTGACCCAGAGGTGCTCGTTGCCCGGCACGACGACGTCGTAGGTCCGGTCGAGGAAATCGGCGAGTTCCTGGGCGGACGCCTCGAACATGGCGTGCCCGGAAGGCGAGCTCAGCTCGATCACGACGACCTCGGGGTCGTCGGCGGCGGGGCGGATCCGGACGTCACCGTCACCGGCGTCGGCGATGAGACCGTCGGCGAGCAAGTCGCGGGCGTAAACCCACTCGACCCAACCGGCGCGGCCGGTGCGGAACGCGGCGACGACCGCGTACGGGTCCTTTGTGTCGTATCGCAGCTCCACTTGAACCGGGACCGCAGGGGTCCTCGGTGCCAGCAGGTCGAAGACCGCTGTCGAGCGGAGCGTCACGTGATCGTTGCGCATCGTCGTTACCCTCTTCTCCCTTCCCGGTCAATGAAACGACCGAGCACCTTAGTTGTGACGTGCATGTGGCGAGGAACGCTCGCTAATCGGGCCCAGATCACCCCATCGGGTCAGCTTGACTCCGCAACGCGACCGTATGCACGCGCTCCGTGTCCTCCTCGCTCGTTAGCCGACGTTCAGCGACTCCCATCTTGCTGGGTCTAACCTGAACCCGGTACCGGCTGTTGCGCGAATGTTGGACGTGAGGACATCTCTGGTGGCTGACTCGCCCGGCCCAACCGTCGCGTCGAGCGACGGCCGGCCGACCGATTTCGAGCTCGTGCAAAGACTCGCACAGGGCGATCGGCCGGCGTTCGGTGAGCTGTACGACAGGTACGGCACACCAGCATATTCGCTGGCCAGGCGCATCTGCGTGGACCCGGAACTGGCCGAGGACGTCGTCCAGGAAGCCTTCCTCGCGCTCTGGCGGAATCCCGCCAGGTTCGACCCCGCCCGCGGAAGTTTCGGCACCTGGTTGATGACTCTGGTTCACCACCGCGCGGTGGACGCCGTACGTAAAGAGAACACTCAGCGTCGTCGGACTGTTCCCCTCACCGACGATGTCTCCCCTCCTGCCGAGGGCTCCGACCACGCAGCGTTGGTCAGCGTGGTGAGCGCCGAGGTCAGAGCGGCCCTGCACACGTTGCCGGAAGAACAGCGCCAGGTAATAGCGCTCGCCTATCTGGGCGGCTACACGCAGTGCGAAGTGGCAAAGCTGACAGGCGTACCCCTGGGCACTGTGAAATCGCGCACGTTCGCGGCGATCAGACGCCTGAGAGGCACGTTGGGGAACTTGTGGGCCGGAGAGACCGGCGAGACGACAGGAGTTCACCGGTGAACGGCGACCTGTGCGCTCAAGAGGAGCTCGCCGTCGGCTGGGCGATGCACTCCCTGGAGCCAGACGAGGAAGCACTGGTCCGCGACCACCTGCCGACCTGCACCACGTGCCAGCGCACCGTGCAGGCGACGCAGGAGGTGCTGGCGGGCATCGGCGGCGCGGTCCGCCAGGAACAACCACCACCCCGCCTCCGCGCGAGGCTGATGGAACAGATCGAGCACATCCCCCAGGAAGTGCCCGAACAACACATCCCACGCCACGCGGCCCCGATTCCGCTACGCCCGCAACACCGCCGCCGCACCGGCCGCGTGCTGCTGGCCGCCGCGGCAGCGTTGGCCGTACTGGCAGGCGGCGGCTACCTGGGCGTGCGCGTGAACCAACTCTCGAACGAGGTCACGGCCGCACAGACACGCACCGACGAGCTGAACAAGGCCCTCTCCCTGGCCGCGGATCCGACCACGAACAGGGCGGTCCTGCGCACGACCTCAGGCGACGAAGTGGCCATCGTCCTCTCGAACCCGACCTCGGGCGCCGTGATGCCGATGAACCTCAAACCGAACGACACGGGTCACGTTTACGTAGTTTGGGGTGCGAGCACGAAAGCGCCGGTACCGTTGGCGGTGTTCGACGTGCGCGCAGGCTCCACAGACCCGCAACTGCTGGCCTGGTCCGCCGACGCGCACAAGCACACGACCTTCGCGGTGTCGCTCGAACCAGGCCGCCAGGCCCCGCCGAAACCCTCGGAGGTGCTGGCAGGTGGTCAGGTTGCACCCGCCTGAATCCCAACAGGATGATCGACACATGACGAAGCCGGAAGTGAAGCCCGACGAGCACAAGGGCTGGCGCCACTGGTTCCACCGGAACCCGGCGCTGAACCTGGCGTACCGAATCGGCGTGGGCGTGATCGGCGGCCTGGTCCTGATCGCGGGCATCATCATGATCCCGTACCCCGGCCCGGGCTGGCTCGTCGTCTTCGCGGGCCTCGCCATCCTCGCCACGGAGTTCGAGTGGGCAGGCCGAGTCCTGAAGTTCGCGAAGCGCTACTACGACCGCTGGGTCGCCTGGCTCAAGCGCCAGCCATCCTGGGTCCGCGGCCTGGTGATGGCGGGCGTCTGCGCCATCGTCCTCGTCACCTGCTACTTCCTCAACGTGTTCGCACTGGTGGGAGGCTGGTTCGGCCTGGAGTGGACCTGGTTGCAGAGCCCGATTTTTGGTTCTCGTTGATGATGTTGTAGGCTATGGCCACACCGCGAGAGCGGGGCAACACCACAACAGAACACGGGCGTTTAGCTCAGCGGGAGAGCGCTTCGTTCACACCGAAGAGGTCACTGGTTCGATCCCAGTATCGCCCATACGACCCGAAAGCCTCTGACCTGCACAGGTCGGGGGCTTTCGGGTTTCTCGGGCCCTCGCAGACCCTGCGGGGTGCCAAAACTAGGCTCAGCGTTCTGACCTGCGCCTTGGGTCGCCGCGGGTTCGTACTCGTTGATCAAGCCGCCGAGTACTCGCCGACGACGAACGGGCCTACAGCCTGACCATTCCCTGGACGTCCGACAGATCCAAGGAATACGTGGCGTTCAATTCGCTCGCCTTCGCGATGTCCGCCCTGCTGACCAGGAACCACCCGCGCAAGCAACCGTCCGCCGCCGCCGTGAACCAGGCATTCGCCGAGATCACCGCCGATCGTCACGAGCGGATGTGGACCGCCGTCCTCAGCATCCGCGAGCCCTGACCGCTCAACCGAGCAGCTTCACGAGCTTCGCCGGCGCCAGCACGCGGTAGCTCTCGGTCAGCAACTCCCGCACCTCGTCCCAGTCCACGTCCGGCAGCACCTTCAGCCCGACCACGTCCTTGCCCCACGCCGCCCGGAAGAAGGGCTCCCCGGCTCCGGCCAGGGCGTCGAGCTCCTCGGGCTGGGCGCGGAACGTCATGATCACTGTTGGTTCGGTGAGTTCGGCGGCCCGGCTGTACGCCCCTGTCTCACCGGGATGCGCTGTGAAGACGTGCACGAAGCTGCGGTTGCGGATGCTCCACCGCATGCCCACCCACGCCGCTTGCTCGGTGGCCTCCGGCAGCGCGGCGCAGATGGCCCGCACCTCGTCCAGCACCCGGTCCGGCACGTCCGCACGATCGTTCACGGCGCACAACGCTACGCGCCCGCTCCCCCGTCCACGAGCACGATCGCTCCGTTCACCATCGATGCCCTGTCGCTGAGCAGCCAGGCCGTCACCTCGGCCACCTCGCGCGGTTCGGCCATCCTGCCGAGCAGGCTTGAGGCGTTGTAGTGCGCGATCGTGCCGGGGAGTCGCGGCCTCCCACTGGTCGATCATCGCCGTCGCGGTGCCGCCGGGAATGATGCCGTTGACCCTGATGCCCTCCTTCGCCCAATCAACGACGGCGCTCTCGGTGAGGCTGTTGAGATCGCGCCTCGTGGCTGTGCGTGCCGAAAACTGCATCCACACAGATCAAGCCACATGGTGATACTCATGGATGACTCCGCCGAGACGGTCCTGTCGATCTATGGCGAGGCGTTCGATCTCGTCGGGTACGTGAGGCTGGGGCTGGGTCGCATGGGTGCTGCCGCGGCGAGTGATCGGTGAGTTCGGTGTTCGTTGTAGTGCCGCTCGTACTCGCGCAGCGTGTGGTCGATCAACACGCCCACGGACGAAGCGCCCCACGACCGGGCAGCCGCGAGAACACCACCGACAGAGTGGACACGGCGAACATGCGCAGCAAACGTTCAGTGCAGTAAGGCAGTTCAGCCGGATCCGTGGACACTGTGGACGGTGCGGAGGCCTCATCCCACGGAACGTTCGCGCCGCGGGCAAGATGCACGACCCGCCACAGCAGCGCGGCGACGCCGAGAAACACCGTGACGTCGGCAGCGACCGTGCGGGCGGGACGGGTCGGGTGGGTGAGGAGGTCTTCACCGACGAGCTGTGGGCTCGGCTGGAACCGTTGATCCCGGTGCGCCCGAGGCGTTTCCGCCATCCGGGTCGCAAGCGTGCCGACACCGGGCCGCGTTGGAAGGCATCCTGTACGCGGTGCGCACCCGCATCGGATGGAACCGGCTGCCCATCGCCCTGTCAGGTGCCTCGGGCACAACCTGCTGGCGGTGGTTGACCGAGTGGCACGAGGCCCGTCTGGCAACAACTGCTCGCCGAACTGCGCGCCGCCGGGTTGCTGGACCTCTCCGTCCGCCCTGGTCGACGCCGCCATCTCCGCGCCCTCAAAGGGGGGACCACACCGGGCCGTGCCCGGTCGACCGGCGCACGCCGGCTCCACGCATCACCTGATCACCGACGCCACTGGCATTCCCAGGCGTCACGCTCACCGGCGGGCACCGCAACGACAATCGAAGAACGGCTCCATTCTCTGATTTCCTCTGCACGGGCTGAAGCTTCGGTGAACGCCGCTCCGCTGTCGCAGCAGGGGTCGAGCACCAGGCCTGTAGGCGGACCCTGTTCGCTGTCCGACTCGTGCCGGGTGACACGAGTCGGACAGAACGAACAAGAGACGGCCACCACACGAAAGTCCACTGTGGTGAGAGCGACAGCAGCGAATGCGGAGTACCACCGACATTCGGCGGGCACTGGGACAATCCCGCTGGAATACTCACTCGGTGTGACCGTCAAACGTGCGCTGGCTGTCGACTCGGTGATCGTGGTCGCGCTGCTCGCGCTGCACCTTCTTGTGGTGCGTGAGCTCAGCGACGGGTCTACCGGATGGCTGCCGGCCTGGGGCGCGGTGGCGGTGGGTGTCGCCGGGATCGTGCCGTTGCTGGGGCGTCGGCGGTGGACGCGGACGGTTTTCCTCGTCGTGCTGGTGGCCGCGTTGACGCTCGTGCTGGGCGGTTACCCGAGCGGCGGTGTGGGGTTGGGACTCCAGGTCGCCCTGTACACGATCGCGGCGAACTCGACACCGATCCACACCGCGGTGGCCGCCGTGCTGACGTCGGTGGCCGCCGTGACGAGCTACGTCGCCAATCCCGACTTCCACCCCGTGGTGGCGCTGCTGGACGTGGTGCTCCTGAGCGGATCGATCGGACTGGGCACGGTGACGCGCCGCAACCGGCAGCGGGCGCTTCAGCTGCGTGAGGTCGTGAGCCAGCTCGAACAAGCGCGCGAGCAGCTCAAGGAGGAAACCGCGCTCCTGGAGCGAAATCGGATCGCCCGCGAGCTGCATGACATCGTGACGCACAGCCTGGGGGTGATCTCGGTGCAGGCCGGTGTCGCACGGGCCATGCCGGACGACGTGGTGCAGGCTCGCACGGCGCTGCGGGTCATCGAGACGACGAGCAAGGACGCGTTGTCCGAGATGCGACACCTGCTCGGCGCGTTGCGCACGCCGGAGGGACTGGACGCCGAGCTGCGGCCGCAGCCGACGCTCGGCCAGCTCGACGACCTCTTCCAGACGATGCGCGATGTCGGGATGTCGCTCACCGTGCACACCGAAGGTGCGCCGTATCCCCTCACCGCCGGGCGTGAGCTGACCGTCTACCGGATCATCCAGGAGGCGCTCACAAACGTCTTGAAGCACGCCGCCAACGCCGAAGTACAGGTGCGCCTGCGCTATCTGGACGACCACATGAGTGTCGAGGTGCTCAACGATGGCGTGCAGCCACTGGGTGGCGAGCACGGCCACGGACTCGTAGGTATGCGGGAGCGCGCTGTCGTATGTGGAGGGACGCTCAACGCGGGGCCCGTCCCGGGAGGCAGGTTCCGGATGGTCGCGACTCTGCCGAGGGAGCTGGTGGCGTGACCATCAAGGTGGTGGTCGCGGACGACCAGGCCATGGTGCGCGCCGGGTTCGCGGCGTTCCTGCGCGCACAGCCGGACATCGAGGTCGTCGCCGAAGCCGCGGACGGTGTGTCCGCCGTCGCCGCCGCCACCGAACACCGGCCGGACGTCGTGCTGATGGACATCCGCATGCCGGAGGCCGACGGCATCGAGGCGACCCGGCGGATCACCGAGACGTTCGGCAGCGAGGTGGCGGTGCTCATCCTCACGACTTTCGACCTCGACGAGTACGTCTACTCGGCGCTGCGGGCGGGCGCTTCCGGGTTCCTGCTCAAGGACACCGACCCGGAAGACCTGGTCGCGGCCGTGAGGGTGATCGCGGCCGGCGAGGCGTTGCTCGCGCCGACCGTGACCAAGCGGCTGATCCGCGAGTTCACCTCCGCTCCGGTGCGCACGGTGCTGCTCGCCGAGCTCACCAAACGCGAGAACGAGATCATGGTCCTGGTCGCTCGCGGCCTCGCCAACAACGAGATCGCGGACAAGCTGTTCCTGTCCGCGACCACGGTGAAGACGCATGTCAACCGGGTGATGGCCAAGCTCGGCCTGAACTCGCGCGCCCAGGTGGTCGCCGCCGCCTACGAAGCGGGGCTCGTGATCCCGGCGCGCACCGCCGACTGAACGGGGGTGCCCTCGAACGCGGCCACCACCTCCCGCACGGCGGCCTCCGCCACGAGGGGTTCCAGTCCCATGTGGATGGACGCCAGCTCGATCGCGTGCTCGGTGCCGGTCGAGACCAGCAGGAGTTCGACGATCCTGGCCGCGTCCCCGCCCACCTGGAACACGCGGTCCTGCGTGGTGTCGCAGACGAGCTGCTCGTCGTCGCTCCAGACCAGGATCGGCGCGTCGACGTCCTCTACGAGGTCCGCGGGCAACGCCGAGGTGAACCGGCCTCCGAACCCGGACACCTTCAGCCCTGTCCGTCCCTCGGCACGCAGACCTCGCAGAACGGCGAGCACTCGCAGGTAGCGGGACAACCACGGGCGAGCAGCACGTGCCTCCTCGATGGCGTTCGCGTCCACCACGGCGTTCAGGCACACGTCTCCGCCGGCATCGGGTGGCGAGAAGTCCACATCGGACTCGATCGAGCCCAGCACCTCGCCGCCGGGCGCGGTCCGCACCTCACCGGACGCCGACACGTGCAGACGGTTCGCACCGACACAGGGATGTGTCGTGCCCAAGGCGCACTGGTCGGCGAGGAACACGCCGGGGGTGGTCAGCTGTTCGACGAACACCCCTTTGCTCCTGGCCAGATCAGCGTCCTGCAGGAAGGCCTGGTAGTCCTGTTCACCCCCGACCCGCACGACGGTCGGGCCTGCCACGGCGAGGAACGGCGTCGCCAGGTAGTCCTGGGTGTGCACGAACAGGTCATCCCCCACCAGGAACTCGTCCCCCGGCTCGACCAGCCCTCCTTCGTACCGGATGGCCGTCTCCCCGGCGCCGGGGCTGAACACGAGCCCGCCGGCTCCACCCAGCTCCACGGCCTTGTCCTCGTGCACGGCGGATTCCACCAGCACCACCCTGCCGAAGCCACCTGTCACCGTCGTGCCGCTGACCAGCTGCACCACCGCGGTGAACGCGGCGCGAGCGTCCGTCATCCGAATCCCCCAGAACACGCGAAACTCCCCGAAAACTGCTTTCGACGTTACCTGTGACCTCCGCTCCCCCACGTCCTACCAACGCCGTAATGCCGAAGTACAACCAGCGCAGTATTGCGTTCGGCCGCGGCCGGGTGTCAGGGTTCATCTCGCTTGGGGGAAGCGTGATTCGGCGAGGCGTGCTCAGAGCCGCCCGCCGGCACTGAAGTCGCCTCCATTTTCGGCGCACACCTTCGGGGGGAGGTGAAAACGATGAACGACATCACTCTGGACCTTTCGGTCACCGAGCTCGAGGACATGGTCGGCATGAGCGGCTGCTCACAGGCCGGCATGGACCCGAAGGCGTGTGACGCCTCTCTCGGCGGAGCGGTGAGCCTGGCCATCGCCTTCTCGGCGATCGCTGTCGCCGTCACCTGAACCGGTGAACTTCGAGTTGACCTGCGACAACGTGAATGGGGGTGAACGTGAAGGAAGCCAAGGTTCTCGACCTCTCGGTCTCCGAGATGGCTCTGCGGGGCCCGGACCTGAGCTACGTCGAGCTCGAGGTCGCGGCGACGCCGGACGTCGGTGATTTCCTCGCCGGTGTGGGTGCCGGCGCGGGTGTCAGCGCGCTCGTCATCGGCGCGATGACGATCACGTAGAAGGTCGCAGCCGGGTGCTTGTGTGCGGAGACACAACATGAAACCAATCCAGGCACCCGGCAGTTCTGCACTATGCTGCCACCATGGCGAACAACAATTCCGAGACGAACAACGGCGCACTCGTTGCGTTCCTGGTCGTCGCGATCGCTTTGATTCCGGTTTCCTCCGCCGTGTCGGCGCAGTGGCTGCGAATCACCCTCCTCGTGGTGGCGATTCTGGGTATTTTCACCGTCTCGTTCTTCCTGCTCCGCAACGTGAAGCGTCGCCAGGCGAACGGGGACTGACTCCGGAGGAGCCTTCCTCATGCCGGGTGTGACCGAGTCCAGCCGGATAGACACCGCTCTGCACGCACTCGGTCTCGGTGGCCTGATCTGGTCCGCCGCCACCACGATGAGCGGGCGGAACAACAACTGGCTCGGTGACACCGCGTGCGGTAGACGCGTGTTCGTCAAACAGCTCGTGGGTACGGAAGCCGAGATCACCAACGGATTCCGGCGCACGGAGGCGTTCTACCGCACTCCACGCCCGGCACCGCTGCGCACCACGACGCTGATCGGGCTGGACGAACGCGTCGGGGTGCAGGTCTTCGACGGGCTGCCCGAGGCACGCAGCGGCCTGGAGGTCATGGCCGCCAAGGACTTCGGCCACGCGCTCGCGGCCGAGGCCGGAGCCGCGCTCGGAGCGCTTCACTCAGCCGGGTCGATGCGCCTCGCCGAGCTGGAACCGTCGCTTCCACCACTGCCGCAGGAGAACCCCCTGCTCGGGCTCACCGAGGAGTTGTTCTACGACTCCAGCCTCGGCCAGCTCGAAGCCTGGCGGCTGGTGCAGCAGGACAGCGTGATCACAGACGCGCTGGGCCGACTCGAGGACCGTACCGGGAACGCGGTGAGGGTTCCCGTCCACGGCGATCTCCGGCTCGACCAGTTCCTGGTGTCGAGGGATCGGCTGTACCTCACCGACTGGGAGATGTACCAGCTCGCCGATCCCGCCCGCGACGTCGGCGGGTTCGTCGGCGAATGGCTTTACCACGCCATTGTCGACCTGTTGAGAGAACGCACGCGAGCCGCCGGCCGGCTTCTTCCGCCACCGACGGTCGTACTGGCACCTGATCGGCCGCCCTGGAGGGAGGCACGTCCCGGCGTCGCCGCGTTCTGGCGTGCCTACCGCGCGGTCCAGCCGGATCTCTCTACCGACATCGCCGCCCGCGCACCGTCGTACGTGGCCTGGCACCTGCTCGAGCGGATGCTCATCGACGCTCAGCCTCGAACCAGCCTGGACGGCACCGCTCTCACGTTGTTCCGCATGGCGCGCACGATTCTGCTGCGCCACAGCGACTTCACCTCCATCCTCGGGCTTGAGCCGTGCTAGCCGCCCGACTGACCGACGCGCTCCCCCAGGTCCGCACCGGGGCGAGAACAGCGACCGTGAACGGCGTCGAGCTCGAGGCGGACACCCGGCCGCACCTCACCGCGCGGCTCACCGAATGGCTTTACGCGCACCTGCACGCGGGGCTGGCCGACCGGAACGTCGCACTGGCGTTGGCGAAGCGCGACCGGTGGCTGGAGCAGGCGCTCTCCGAGGCGGTCCCTCATTCCGCGGCACCGGTTCGCGCTGTGCTGCGTTCGGCCGGAGAGTCCCTGCTCGTCGAGTGGGACGGCGTGCTGGTGCGCCTTCCGACTTCGGCCGCGGTGCGGATCCCCGCGGTGGGTGAGCCGATCGACCTGCTCGTGCCACCTGCCCGACCGGCTCTGTCACCGGGCTTCCTGTTCGTCAGCGGTTCCCGGACCGTCGATCTGTCCGAAGCCGCACTGCGCGTGTACGTCCACGTGTCCGATGAGGACAGTGCGGTCGCCGTCTGGCGTACCGTGCTGCAGGCCTTGGAGTCCCATGCCATCGCCTATCAGGCGAAGGTGCTGTCCAGGGCACGGCAGTACCCGCGACGCGACGCGATCGTGGTGTACCTGCCGTCGGCGGACGCCGCTCCCGTGGTCGCCGACGCGGTCCGCGATCTGCCCGGAGTCCTCGACGAGACATCGGTCCTCGCCGAACGCCTCGCGCGCGGCGTCGCCACGGCGTGGGAGCCGTCAGACGCACGGCCCGGCAGGGCACGGCAGAGCTTCGGACAGCACCGTTGTGCCGTGCTCGCACAGGCTCTGCTGGACGCCGCGGACCGGAACGAACGCAGTGAACCCGCCATCGTGCGGGCGTTTCTGGACGCGGGCATCGATCCTGCCAACCCCGCGCGGAACGTCGGCCGGCCATGACCTTCTCCGTGCACATGCCGTTCACGCCGGTGCGCGCCGACCAGGTGCTGCCGGTCGGCGAGCTGGTGAGCCGCGCCGACGACTGCCGCCTCTGGCTCGGCCAGTCCCTGTCCCTCGAACCGCATCAGCTGTTCGCCTACCTCGCGGGCCGCGGCATCCAGGTACCGGTCGGCACCAGCGTCACGTTGATGCCGTTGCGCCATCCACTCGAAGCCGCTTCGCAGGCCCGCTCGCTCGCCCAGCTGACCGGCCATCCGGTGGAGGCGGGCTACGGCCCTGGTTCGGCTGACTTCCAACGCGCGCTGCTCGGGGCGACCTATCGCAGCCCGCTGACCGCGACGCGCGAGTACCTGACAGCTGTCCGGTCTTTTGTGGACGGTGCTTCCACCGCGCTGCCGCCGATCGACCACCCGCGGGTGCGGCTGGGTCTGGGAGTGCTGCGTCCCGCCATGGCCCGGCTCGCCGGGGAGATCGCCGACGTCGCGATCACCTGGCTGTGCCCGCCGAGCTATGTGAAGGACGTGCTGGTGCCGGAGATCCGGGCCGCCGCTCGCGCCGCGAACCGGGCTGTGCCGCAGGTCGTGTCCGTGGTGCACCTGGCCCAGCGCAAACCGCGCCGTGATCCGGCAAGGCTCGCACTGGCTGTCAGCAGAGCCCATCTGCAGTCGCCGCACTACGTCGACATGCTCGGCAAAGCCGGTGTTCAAGTGCGTCCGGACGATCCCGAATCGGGAGCGCGGGCCTTGGTCGACCACGGCGTCTTCCTGCACGGCGACATCGCGGAACTGGTCAGCGGACTGGATTCCTACCGCGAAGCCGGAGTGGACGAGATCGTGCTGAATCTCAGTGGCGTCGGATTCGAGCGCGGTGCCCAGGTCGCGGTGCGTGAGCTGGAGTTGTTGCTGCTCTCGCTGGGATCCGTGCGACACGACTTTCGTTGAGGACCTACAACCAGCGCAGTAGCTGAAGTCGGCCCGCAGGCGGTATTGAGCCTGCGCGTCAACGATTCGAGAATGGGTGCGGGGGTTCCGCACGTCCTGGGGGAAGATCTTGAGCGGGAACACGATTCCCGGCACAGCCGGGCTGCTGGCCGCGTTGTACGGCCTGCAGGAAAAACCTTTGTACGGCAGGGAAGGCGCATCGGCCTACGACGCGATCGCCCGGCACGACCCGAGTGAGATCCGGGACGTGCTGCGGCTCGCCCGCGGGCCGGTGCTGGAGCTGGCGTGCGGGTCCGGCAGGCTGACCCTGCCGCTGGCCGCGCGAGGTCACGACGTCGTCGCACTCGACAACTCGCCCGCGCTGCTCGATCTGCTCGCCGACCGGCTGCCCGCGGACCACGCGGTCACCCTGGTCGAAGGCGACATGACAGCGTTCGATCTGGGGCGATCGTTCGAGGTCGTCCTACTGGGCACGTCGTCCGTGTGTCTGCTCGACGAGGACCGGCGAACCGAGCTCTTCGCGTGTGTACGCAGGCATCTCGCTCCAGGGGGTCACTTCTACCTCAGCGTCCTGGACTTCGCCGGCACCCTTCTCGCCCGCACGGCCGAACGGTCCACAGTGGTCGTTCACGAGCAGTCCGTGATCACACTGCTGCAGCACTTCGATCCGCGTCGCGGCGTCCGGACGACCGCTCTGCTCCGGGACTCGGTGGACGGCCGCGCGCTCTACACGAGTGAGGTGCGGCTGGTCAGCTCCGGCCGGCTCACCGACGAACTCGCCGCGGCGGGATTCGCGGTCGTCGAGCAGCGTCGCGGCCAGGATGGTGAACAGGTGCAGGTGCAACTGGTCTGCAGGAGTTCCGATGACTAGCCGCCACCCCGTGTGGGAGTCGTTGATCCCGCCGAGCCGGTACGGCCTGCCCGACCGGCACGCGGTCGCGGCGGAGGGCACGCGCATCCGGTTCGCCGACGGCAGCTGGGCGTTGTGCGCCACGAGCGGCCTGTGGAACTGCAACCTCGGCTACGGCAACAAGAACATCGCCGAAGCGGTCGCGGAGGCGCTGACGAACGCCTCGTACCTGACGTTGTTCCGCGGCGGGCACCACCTCGCCGTGCGGGCAGCCGAGGCGCTGCTCGACGTGTGCGGGTCGAGCTTCGGCCGGGTGTTGTACTCCACGTCCGGCGGCGCCGCGAACGACGCGATGATGAAGCTGGTCCGCCACTTCCACGCGGTGCGCGGAGATGATCGCCGCCGCGTCGTCGTGGGATTGACAGGCAGCTATCACGGCTTGACCTACGGCAGCTTCAGCCTCACCGGGGAGAACCTCGGCCAGCAGGTCTACGGCGTCGACCAGCGTGCGGTCCGCCACGTCGGTTTCTCCGACGAGGCGGAGCTCACCTCCTTGCTCGCAAGGGAAGGCCATCGTGTCGCTGCCGTGGTGCTCGAACCCGTGCTCGGTTCGGGCGCGCATCCAGTGCCGGAGAGTTTCATCGCGGCGGTGGCAAGGCTCCGCGAGGAGCACGGCTTTCTTCTGGTCGCCGACGAGGTCGCCACGGGGTTCGGCCGCACCGGCCGGTACTTCGCCTCTTCGAGCTGGCCGGTCGCCCCGGACGTGCTGATCACGTCCAAAGGGCTGACGAACGGCACCTGTGCGGCGTCGGCGGTCGTCGTGTCGCACGAGATCTGCGAGGTCTTCGAACGCGCGGACGCAGTGCTGGTGCACGGCGAAACCCAGGCGGGCACACCCGGCAGCTGCGCCGCGATCCTGGCCACCATCGAGCAGATGCACGAGCTCGACGCGGTGGCGACGGCGGCGCGCAACAGCGTGAAGCTGGACGCGCTGTTGGACCGGGTCTCCGCACATCCGCTCGTGAACGGACATCGTGGCAGCGGCTGCTTCCGCGCGATCACGCTGCAGTCCGGCGTTTCCGCACAGGTGACAGAAGCCGCGCGAAAGGCCGGCGTGATCGTCCAGCCCGGACCCGACTGCGTCCAACTGGTCCCCGCGCTGACCTACGGCGACGACGAGCTGGCCGAACTGGAATCGGCTCTGCTGACCGCGCTCGACGAGGTGGCGCGATGATGCTGCGGCGCGCCTGCCCCACCACGGTGCACGCGGGTGCACGGGCATGGCGTTCGGTGAACCTGGGCCGCCGGCCGCTGATCGTCACGGACGCCGGGCTTTCGTTCTCCTTCGACGTACCCACCATCCGGCTCGACACCACCAGCACCGATCTTGGCACCGTGCGCGCGTTGTCGTCGCAGATCGCCGATCACGCGCCGGACGTCCTGGTCGGTGTCGGCGGTGGCGCCGTGCTCGACGTCGTGAAGCTTGCCGGCGTCCCCGATTTCGCCGACGTGCTGGAGGCACGCGGGCAGCGCGCGGGCGTGGTCGGCCTGCCGAACATCTCACCCGCCTTCCGGCGCGTGTTCGTGCCGACCACGATCGGCACCGGCGCGGAGGTCAGCCCGGTCGCCTGCGTGCGAATCGGCGTGCACCGGAGGCTCGCCATCGGCAACGCGCTCGCGCCGGAATCCGCAGTGCTCGATCCGGCGTTCACCGAAACCCTTCCGCCAGTGCTGTTGCGCGAAGGAGTGCTGGAGGCGTTGTTGCGAGTCGTCGGCCCGTTCGTCGGCAGCCCGCGGATCGGTGGGCTACCCGACGCGGAAGCCGAGATGCTCGTGCGTCAGCTGGTCGCCGTCGGTGAAAGACTGGCATCTGGCGATGTCGGACCCGACGTCCGCCTCACCGCGGCCACTCTCAGCGCGGCAACGCACACCGGCTGGGCCCTCGTCGGCAGGGACACCTACGGCGCCAAGCACTGGTACCTCGCCAACGAGCTGTCCACTGTGCTCGGTGTGCGCAAGATGATCGCGACCGCCGCGGTGGTACCCGCGGTGTGGACCCGGATCATGGCCGGCGACCGCCGCTACGGCGATGCCGGACGGCTGGTGGAGGCGTGGAGCTGGATCTCCGACGGCACGCCGGTGTCCGGACTGCACTCCCTGCTGCGCAGATGGGATCTCGCGCCCTCGCTCGTCTCCACGGCGGACCAGCGCGCCGAAGCGTCCCGAAGGGCGGAGCGCTCCTGGGGCGGCCGGCTGCCGATGCTCGCCGATCTGACCGCCGCCGACGTCGAGGAGGTGTACGCGTCGTGTTCGACCTGATCAAGACCCTCGATCCCACCAACGGTCTCGCCAGGGGATGGCACATGCGGCCACCGTCGGCGGAGAGTCCGATGTGGAGTGTCGCGGTCGACGTCGGAGGGCTCGAGGCTCGGGGAGCCGAGCTCGGCGACTACCCGCTCCACCTGGTCGGCGCCTACGGCACCAGCCGTGCCGACACCCTCGCCAGAGCCGCGGGTGAAGCCGTCGAGCGGTTCTCCCTGTTCCCTCGTGATCAAGGCCCGCGCACGGTCACGGCAACGGCGGCGTCGCTCGGCTCGGCCGCGCTGGACTTCGCGGCGGCGGGCCTCGGTGACCCGGTCACCGCGGATGCCGAGTTGCGGTGGTACGAGGGGACGTGGCTGCACTCCGGTGCGCCGGTGTGGGTTCCGGCCGGGCTGGTGGACTACCCCGCCGACACCCCGTGGTTCGACCCGTCGCCGTCCGGTGCGGCGTCGGGGCCGGACTTCGAGTTCGCGGTGCGGGGTGCGTTGCTGGAGCTGATCGAACGCGATGCCGTGGGGGTCGCGTGGGCGGCTGACGCGTTCTCGGCGGAGATCGACGTCGAGGCCGAGATCGCGCTGGCGCCTCCTTCGCCCGAGTGGCGCCGACTCACCACCTTGTACCGCAAGGCGTGCGCCTCAGGCCTTCGGCCACGTCTCGTGCGGCTCCCGGTTCTCCCTGGCCTGCACTGCGTGCTCGCGGCCGTGGCCGGGCCGGATCTGGCGGCGTGCGGCGCCAAGGCCCACGAGGAGTGGGAGCGCGCCCTGCTGATCGCGTTGCAGGAGGCGCTGCAGGTACACGAGATGCTGACCGTCCTGCGCGGCCAGTGGGGCCACACTGAGCCGTCCGGCGTGGTGCGGGACGACATCGATCGCGCCCGGCTCTGGCTGACTTCCCGCGCGGTCGCCGAACTCGACCGGCGCCTGCGAGATCTGCCGCTCGCGCCACCTGGGCCCACGAATTCGCCGCGGCACTCCGCCGCAGAACTGGTGGCGGCGGTGCGGGCGGACGGCGGCGAACCGCTCGTCGTCGACCTCACGCCACGCCTGCCGGCGCCACACCAGGCGATGGGCTGGCGGGCGGTCAAGGTGGTGGTGCCCGGATACCAGCCTCTGCGGATGGACGAACGGCACGAGTTCGGCTGGCGGCGCGACCGCATCGAGGCCGCGGGCACCGGCCCCGTCCCGAGTTTCCCGCATCCGTTGATCTGAGGTGACCATGACCGTTGCAGCACCGCGTCGCGCGCCGTGGATCACGGTGCACGAGCCCATGGCTGACGGCGCGCACTGGATCGTCGAACGACCGGACGCGAGCCCGTTGCGGGTGAGCGCCGACATCGGTGCTCTTCTGTCCACTCTGGATGGAAGAGATGCCGCAGCCGTGGCCCGGCGGCTCGGCGTTCCCTGGACCGCCGAACTCGTCACCCACGCGGTCGAGCGACTCGACGGGCTCGGTCTGATCGACGGACCGAACGCGGCCGCGCCCAAGCCCGAGCGCCGATTCGTGGTGGTGTCGCCGACGACGTGGCAGCTGCGCGTCGTCAAGGCCGACCGCCTGCTGGCCCCGATCCGGCCGTTGCTGGTCCGGCTCTCCGGCAACGCCGTGCTGTTCACCGCCCTCGCGCTGCTGGCCGGCGGCCTGATCGCGTTGGCGTGCCAGGGATCCGCGCTCGGGCAGGCTCTGGGCTCACCGCTGCCGCTCTCGACGTTCGCGCTGATCTGGGCCGGGCTGGCCGCCACCACCGTCATTCACGAGTTCGGCCACGGCGCCACCCTGACGCACTTCCACGGCCGGCCCGGCTGGTTCGGCGTGATGCTCTTCTACCTGACGCCGGCGTGCTTCTGCGAGGTCACCGACGGCTGGCGGTTGGCGAAGCCGTCCCAGCGAGTGAGCGTGGCGATGGCCGGGGTCGTCACCCAGGCGGCGGTCGCCGGGTGCGCCGCGATGGTCGCGTTGGCCGTGCCGGGCGGTGACGGCAAGAGCACTCTGCTCGGGTTCTCGGTCGTCTGCTACCTCAGTGCGTCGGTGAACCTGATCCCGTTCGTCAAGCTCGACGGCTACCTGGCGTTGATGGCGTACGTCGACATCCCACACCTGCGTGACCGTTCCACGGCAGAAGCTCGCGCCTGGTTGCTGTGGCGGCTGTTCGGCGTTCAGCACGTCCGTTCGCTTCCTGCTTGGACAGTGCCGTTCGGTCTGGCGTGCATCGGATTTCCCGTGCTGGTGCTCGGCATCGCGGCTGGTCGCTGGAGCCATGTCCTGCTGGGCATGGGCCTCATCGGTGGCGTGCTGGTGCTGGTGCTCTTCGGATACCTCGGCTACCTGCTGGTCCACGGGGCGTGGTCGTTGCTGCGCAACGCACACCGAGCCGGGGTCGGCACCGCACGCCTGGTGCTCACTGCCTTCGTGGCCCTCTCGGCATGCGGCGCGCTGCTGACGTTCCTCAAGGTGGACAACGACATTCGCGCCGGTTACACGCACGACTCATCAGGCGTTCATCTCGTAGTGCCACCGGGAACCGAGGTGACCGCAGGCTCCCACGTCGAGCTGGAACGCGGTGGACTCATGTTCAGCACGAGCCTGGGCAGTGCTCGCATCGGCACCGGACGCGCCGAACGCACCACCGTCCCGTTCAGCGCGCTGACCCCGTTCCGCACCGGTGTCACCACCGAGGGCTCGACCCTGCCGCTGATCGACGTCACCGGCCGGCTCGATCCCACCGGAGCGGCTCGTGTTCAGGGCGCCCCGATGCCGGCCGGTACCTGGCTGGCGCACAACTACCTGTTGCCCGTCTGGCACCAGATCTTCGGACAGGAGGACTAGATGACCCCCGTGATCGAATTCGACGGGTTCACGAAGCACTACGGCGATCTCGTCGCGGTGGAGGACCTCACCTTCTCCGTGCGACCGGGACGAGTGGTCGGCCTGCTCGGGCCGAACGGCGCCGGCAAGAGCACGTCGTTGCGCGGTCTGCTGGGCCTGCTCCGGCCCAGCGAGGGCCAGGCGACGGTGTTCGGCGTTCCGTACGGACAACTCGACAGGCCCGCGCAGGCCGTGGGCGTGCACATGGACGGCCTCGGCTTCGAGACGGGCATCACCGGCAGGCGCCACCTGGAGATCTGCGCCGTCGCGGCAGGAGTCCCCCGCAGCCGCGTCGACGGAGTTCTCGCCGAGGTAGGTCTGGCCGACGCCGCGCGCAGGCGGCTCGGCAAGTACTCGACCGGCATGAAACAACGCCTCGGGCTGGCCACCGCGCTGATCGGCGACCCCGACCTGCTCGTCCTGGACGAACCGGCCAACGGACTCGACCCCGAGGGAATCCGCTGGCTGCGTCAGTTCGTGCGATCGTTCGCGGAGAACGGCGGAACCGTCCTGCTCTCCAGCCACCAGCTGGCGGAACTGGCCCAGACGGTCGACGAAGTGATCGTCATCAACCGCCGCACGCTGTTCGCCGGACCGCTCGAGGCGCTGACCGCGGACGGCCGAAGCCTGGAAGACAGCTACTTCGACCTCGTCGCCGGAGAGGAGCCCGTCCGTGCGTGACGCCATTCGAGCCGAACTCCTCAAAGCCCGCAGCGGTTTCTGGTTGCTGGCCGTGCTCGCCTACGCCGTACTGCTGCCGTTGGCGGTCTGGCGGTTCTCCGGCCTGGACATGACCGACACGCGCATGATGCTGGGCTGCTTGGCCGCCTGCCCGGTCGCCGCCACGTTCCTGGGCGGATACCTGGTCACCCGCGACTACTACTACCGTTCTCTCGAACGAGCCGTCCTACTGCACCGCAAGGTCTTCCTCTACGCGGCGAAGCTCGTCGCCGGAGCGCTCAGCGGCCTGGTGACCGGCCTGGTGGGCGCCTTCGGCTGGTGCCTCGTGACGTGGCTGGTGCTGCACGACGACTTCGACACCGGCCCCGCCACCTGGCTGACGCTCGCGGGCTGTCTGGCCGCGTGCACGCTGGCCGGTGTCTTCGGCGCCGCCATCGGCTGGATCCTGCGCGACTACTACTTCGCCGCGGGAGTCTCCTTCCTGCTCCCCTTCGCCATCGAGCTCCCGTTGCTCTTCCTGCGCCCGTCGATCGCACGGTTCCTGCCCAACGACGCCTTCGCCGGCCTGATGCGAACCCCGCTGCCCAGCCTGTTCCCCGTGTGGCTCAGCGCCCTGATCGCCCTGCTGTGGGTTGCCGCCGCGGCGTTCGCGGGCCTGCGTCTCTTCGAGCGCCGGGAGATCCTGTGACCGCACTGCGCGCCGAACTGATGCGGCTGCGGTCGGATCTGCCCCTGCTCGGTTTCATCGTCCTCACGGTCCTCGCATCGATCGCGTTGCTGGCGCAGCACGCGTCGAAGGACGCCCTCCTGATCCAGGTCAGCCTGCTCGCCGGCCTGTACGGCACCATCAGGCACGTTCTCGCGCACCGCAACGGCGTGGTGACCCGCGCCGTCCTGCTGGGCCACCGCGTCCCCGTGCTGCTGTCCTCCGCAGCCGTCACGGCTCTGGGCGGCACACTGATCGGCGTTGGTGCCACCGCCGTACTCCTGACCCGCACACCCGACATGCTCCTCGCGGTTCCCCTCGGCGCTTCGGGCGCGATGTGGGGCCTGTTCGTGGGTGTCATCGTGCGCAACTACTTCCTGGCGCCGACGGTGTTGTTCGCCGTCCACATCGGGTCAGCACTCGTCCTGGAGTCGTGGCCGGCCGTCGGACAACTTCTTCCTTTCGGCGCGTCCCTGTCGATGGTGACGGCCCAGCCCGGTTTGCTGCCCGCGCACCTCGGCGTGTTGTTGTATCTGACATGGCTCGTCCTCGCCGGAACGCTCGCATGGACGGTGACCACTTCGCGTGACTCCTGAGGTCCGCCGGTGATCGCGCGCCCTCAGGAAGAGGTCCGTTCCGGGGTCCTACGTGCTCACGACTCGCCCATCCCGGCCAAGCCAGGCGTCTACACGTGGTGCTTCGAAATCATTCACCGTCTTTCCCGAAAACGCGACGAGCAGCGGGACCCAATTGGCGCCTGACCAGTAGGAATCCCGAAAATGCACCAACGCCAAGGGGTGCTCGCACCGCAGTGCGACGGCCTGCACCAGCTACAGCGTGGTCGTGATCAAACCCAGTTGGCGCACCTCAGCAAGTACAGCGGCGAGGTACAGCAACCACCCCGGCGGCTTGTGATCCACGGAGATCCCTGTGCGCCCTCTGAACTCGGCAAAGACCGGAGTGAACCTACCTGCCGAGAGTTCACTTGTTCGATCCCGGCATCGCCCACAGTGTATTTACGCAAGCAGACGGCCTGTCGATGATCTCATCGGCAGGCCGTCTGCTTTGCATCAGGCGCATGGGTTCTTGAGTTCAGCCGGCATCCGATTGATCACAGCGCCCAGCCGCGCTCCGCTACCGGGTTCGCCGCGATCCGCCCGCGAAGGCGTCACGCCAGTTTGAGGCGTGGTGCGCAGCCCCTGGTGCAGCAGTCGCCGGTGATGTCCTGGTCACGAATTAGAACGGGGTGCTCGATACCCGGGATGGGGACGAAGTTCGACATCCTGATCGTCTCGCCCGCGCTGGGGAAGTGGATGTCGGCGTCGTTGGTGATGACGTCCAGGTGGATCTCGGCGACGTACGGGACGATGGTCTCGGGCTGGTTGTGCTGGCCGAACCCGAGGTGCAGGCTGGGGAAGCGTTCGTTCATGTGGGAGTTGTCGGCCACGAACTCCTGCGTGGCGTTGTTGGTGCCGAAGCCGAGCTCGCCGATGTTGCGGCCGTTCTCCCTGTTGAAGCATCCCTCGACCAGCCTGGTGATCTCCGGGTTGGAGCACTCGTAGTCGCCGGCGACTGAGTCCTTGATCCTGATCGTCAGGGGGTTGTGCTCGAGTCGCATGTCCATCCTGGTCGCGACGTTGGCGTTCAGCGCCCCGTCGGCGACCAGGACGCCGTTCACGTTCGCCGGGTAGGAGGCGATCTCTCCGGCGGGCAGGATGGTGAAGGCTCCTGGGCGCCACGCTCCGCGGTTGCTGATCCAGTCGAACTTGTCGTGGTCCAGCTCGATGTCGAGGTCGGTGCCCTGGGGAGTCGTCACCCGGATCCGCGACTCCTGCTTGATCTTGCTCAGCAGCGTGGCGTTGCGCAGGGCCAGCTCGCGTGGCGTCTTGTTGAACGCCGTGGTGAACAGTTCGTCGGATGCGCTGATGATGCGCATGATCTTGAGCTGGTTCTTGGGGTAAAGGGTGAGCAGTTCGGCGAACACGTCGTAGTGGGACATGGAGTCCCGTTCCATCGTGAAGATGATGAGCTTGCCGGTGAGCTCGTGAGGAGGTGTGAGGAGCGCGTGCAGTTTGTCGCGCACCTCGGGGTCGATGAACGGGCGCATGGCGAACGCCTTGGCCTGCATGCCCCGCAGCGTCAGCGCCACCTGGATGTGCGCGGCATAGGCACGCGTGTCGGGGCTGTAGGCGATCAGACAGACGTCGTCTGTTTTGACGGCCGCGTAGTCGTCGAGAAGCTTGGTGACTCCTTCGAGGATCTGATGCTCGAGGGACGGTGAGGTGGCCGTGCTGGCAGTCATGGTTCTGCTCCAGGTCAGTGGAAGTGGATCTGCCGGAAGGCGCGGCCGAACCGGGGCCCGGCCGCACCTCCTTCAGTGCCGGTGCCCTGCTCGGACGACGTGCCCGAGTCGCAGGACACCCCTGGGTCACGCCTGGGGGATGTCTTCTTCCCTGACGTTCTGGCCGTACGCGATGTACCAGGCGATCGGCGCGGACTCCAGGTCCCGGTCGATCACCGTGGGAACGTGCACGTCGGCCGGCTCCTCCGCGGCCAGCATCCGCATGGTGTCAGCGAGCAGTTCCTTGTGCTTCTCGTCATCGATGCGGACATCGGCGACCATCTGCGGTGACATGTGATACTCCTTTGTTCTCCCGGCAGCAGGACGCAGCCGGGATGTTGTGCATCCATTTGCGCGAGCACGCTCATAAACGAACCGATTGCATCCACGCGAACATGAATGCGATCAATCACGCGTAGGCGCGCGCCGACAGGTTGGAGAACAACTTCTCCCCTGCCGGAGTCCACTGTGCCGATTCACCGAGCACGTCGAGCGTGTGACGAAGGTTGTCCCGATGCATGACAAACCGCTCTTCTTGCTCTGGCGACCCGAAACCGCGGTCCGTCAGCCGCGACAGGCCCTCGGACATCCGGTAGAGCGAGAAAGCGGCGTGCAGGGTTCCGGAGACGGGACGAGGGTCTGGACGCAACGGGTGCACCACCAGCTCGTCGCCGTTTTCGACGTACTTCGTGAAAGCGGACATGAGGTGATGAACGGTGTGACCGGTCTCGTGGAGGAGGAACTCCACGGCTGCCTCGTCCGAATTCAGCGTTCTCGTGGAGACAAGAACGGCGCCGAAGTAGTCGAACATGCACCCCGAGTTGTACGCGTGGCTGACCACCGGAACGATGCTGCGGACCAACAGGTCGACTTCGACCGCAGCTCCGGGCCACGCGGCCGCCAGGATCGACTGGGCGCGCCGCACGGTCCGCAGGCACTCGTCCGCCTGAGCACGACCGGCAGAAGAGATCGTGCCGGTCTTGTCGACAGCACCGATGTCCTGGTTCATGGAGGCGATCAGCGAGGAGACCCACCGCGGTCCGTCGCCGGTGGTCACGGCGGTCAGCTCGGTCGCCGGACCTCGGTTGCGGGCCAGCATCTCTCGCAGCCGCGCCGGAAGGTCGGCGATCTCGGCGGGATGCCGCTCGGCCACCGCTGCGTAGAAGTGCAGCTCCGGGCCCAGCCACAGCACGGCGTCCATCATGTGCCCGTCGTCCGTGGCTGCCAGGACCGACTGCAACTTCCGCACACGCGATCGCATGAACGACTTGGCGAGACCAGCCGTTTCAGCGGGCATCGGGTCAGCCGTCGAAAGACAATCCTGAAAACGCTGGCCATCCACCAATACCCCCAAGACGGTTCGAGAGAGCCTCGCCCACCAGCGGTCGCATTCCTGAAAAGACCATCCCGGCACGCACTGAAAGAAAATCGCCCGTGGAGTGCTCTCTGCTGACGGGACATGAGCCTACGAATTCAGATCGGGCAGTTCAAGCGATGAGGAAGTTGACCTGAACGGGCAAGTACGAAGTGTTCAGGGGTTGAAAGCAGTCAGAAACAGTGCCCCAACGCACAACGGCCGGCACGAGCCTGCGCCTGCAGGTCTCGAACCGGCCGTGTGGAGACGAGAAATCAGAAACGGGCGTACTAGAGCGTGCGCTTGGCGACCTTGACCGCAATCGGCAGGAAGGCCAGTGCCAGCACGACCACAGCGACGATGAACGCGCCGCGCGGACCGAGCAGCTCACCCAGCAGCCCGCCGGCCGCGACGCCCAGCAACGCCGCGATCTGCAACGCGTTTCCCGCCAATGCCATGACTCGTGCGATGGTTCCCCCTTCCGCTCCGGCCTGCAGTTGTCCAAAGACGTTCGCGAGGGCGACAGTCCCGCCCAGCGCGCCCGCGAACTCGAAGTTGATCGTGGCGAGGACGCCTGTGATCCCCGGCTCGGCAACGGTCAGCGGCACGAGTGCCCACACGGTGGCCACGAGCCCGAAAAGCCCGGTCCACCGCCCGAGCCGTTGAGACAACCAGCCCGTCGTGAAGCCCCCGATGACGCCGCCGATCGCGCCCACAGCCAGGAGCAGCCCGATGGCGAACGGCGACAGGCCGAGGGTGCGCACGCAGAAGATGATGAAGACGGTCTCCGAGATGCCGCCCGCAGCGGCGAGCGCCACGAGAACCCACAGGCCGGGACGGCCTGCCAGCGTGGCAGCCAGCCCCGCGACATCCCGAACCGAGAAGGACCGGCGTCGTTGGACGCTGTCGGGACGTGGTTGGTCCGGCACACGGATGCGGCTGAAGAGCACCGCCGAAACCAGAAACGAGATCGAGTCGGCGATGATGGCCAGAGCGGGCGCGAAAGCCGAAGCCAGCACACCGCCCAGCCCCTGCCCGATGACGTCGGTGGCGCTCCGCGTGCCGTTGAGCTTGCCGTTGGCGCTGACGAGGTCGTCGGCGGGAACGATCTGAACGATCACCGCCGGGGAGAACGCGCCGTGGAACACCCCCACGACCGCCCGTGCCGCGGAGACCAGAACCAGCAACGGGAAGGTCAGCCACCCGGCCAACCACAACGCGGGTATGCAGGCGGTCAGCAGGCACCTCAGGACGTCAGCGACGACGAGGACCTGCACGCGGGACGTCACGGAGTCCGCCCACATCCCGGTGACCACCTGCAGCAACAGCGGCGGCACCATCCCGACCCCCGCCAGCACGGCGACCTCGGCGGGCGAGGCACCGAGCGTGATCACCGCGAGAAGCGGCGTCACCACCACGGAGATCGCAGTTCCGGTGGCCGATGTCGTGACAGCGGACCAGTACAGCCAGAAGTTCTTCGTCAGACCTCGATAGGAGCCGACCTGGCCCACCGCGGTCACGACGCGCCCATCGGGAACATCGAAACCGTCACCGCGACCCGATCGGTCCCTGGGGTGCGAGGCTTGCGCGCAGCGGCGTGCAATCGCACCGCGACCTCTCCCACGACGTTCACGCATTCCTTCCAAGTCTCCGACGGCACCCACAGCTCGGCATCGACGTCCAGCACAGGTCCCGCGACACGAAGGGCGTTGCGGCGCACCAACTCGTCGACCAGGGCTCGGACGAACACCTCGCGGGCCTCGGTCGACGACTTGGCCACCTCGGCTTCAGGCGAGGACGACCGCTCCCGCCGGGACGCCACTTCGCGGTAACGACGGGCACGGCCGCCCCGGACCTTGACCTCCTCAGCGACCTCCACCAGCCCCGCTCGCTCCAGCAGACGCAGGTGGTAGCTGGCGTTCGCCTGGGAGATACCCAGCTCTCGGGCGGCTTCGGCGCTGCTCATCGGTGCGCCTGTGAGCAGCGACAGCAAACGCAGCCGCAACGGGTGCGCCACCGCCCGCAGTTCACTGATCCGTTCATCGGTCACCGAAGCAGGGTGCCCGACCGGTCAGCCAACTGTCAAAGACTTCTTTTGGGGTTGAGGCCGGCGCCCGCCGGAAGCAGTCCGATCACGCTGACCGCATCTCGGTGTCGGACTCCCGTCCCAGCCGGTCCGCGAAGGTCCGCCACACGCCCGCGCGCTCGTGCGCCAACCGCACGACGGTGGCGCGCTGGTGCGGTGGAACGGACCTGACCAGGTCGTCCAGTTGCTTCACGTCCATCGAGGAGCAGTCCAGAAGCCGGATCAGGACTCGGCCGAGCTCTGTGAAGCGCAGAGAGGGATCCCGCTTCAAGCTGGTCATGAGACCCACCGCGCCGGCGGCGTTCTCGTGCGGCACGTCCGGAGCTCCGGCGGCGGCAACAACCGGTTGCCGCCGGATGTCGGGTGTCTCGCCACGAGCCAGTCGTGCACGCACATCCCCGACCGTGGCAGGCGAAACCCCTGCTGCTCTGGCGATGTCACGCAGAGAGGCGGCCGGGTTTTCGGTGAGCAACTCGCCAGCCCGACGCCTGCCCTCTCCGCCATCGCTGGGCCGAATCCGGCCGTCCTTGCCAACCCTGGTGTTCGACTGCTCGGACTGAACGGTTGAACACCGGCGGATCGATCCGACCGTGGCCGCCGCAAGTCCGGCGATACTCGCGATACGGCGGTCCGACCACTCGGGATGCGACTCGATGATGCGTTGTGCCGCCGCTCGTCGGTCGGCACGAGACAGCGGCAGGCCGTGTGCTCGGTTCAGTTCAACCGCCAACACGAACAGATCAACGTCCAGACCATCGTGAAACCGCACAGCGATGGTGTCGTCACCACGCATCCGTGCAGCTTCTAGTCTGTGCATGCCATCAATCACCCGCATCGAGGAGCGGTGCACGACGATGGGTGGCAGCAGCACGCCCACGCCCGCGAGCAGCCGCGCATGTTCGATCTTCTCCCCCGAGAGCCGCGGTGAGTCCGCAGGGAGCAACAGTTCGATTGGAACTTGTTCTGGAGCTGCTTCCCCCGAACGAAGACCAGCACCTTTCAGCGCGCTGGGGCGTTCACCCTCGTCTGGGCCAACAACAAACCGGTCAACGCTCATCGTCCCCCCAAGGCCCGCATTCGACCGCAATCAGCACTGCACACCGACGGTCAAGGGACTGGAGTTCGACTCGGTCCTGATCGTCGACCCGACCACCATCCCACCAGCGGCCCGCGCGGTCACAACGGCCTGTACGTCGAGATGACCAGAGCCACCCATCTGGTGGGGTTCCTGCACCTCGGCCCGCCACCACCGGAACTGGCGATGATCCGGTGGTGGCTGACGAGGGCGAGGCGAGAAGAACCTCTGGTGCCCGCACCCCCAGCGCGGGCACCTGGTGAACAGGCTGCCGTCCCGCGCTACGCGAACGGAACTCGTCGGCTACTCGATCTCCTGAACTGCGACTTCAACACCACGATCACGCAAATCGGAGATCTTCGCGTTGACCCCGACGGAGACGCCGGTCGTCCGGTAGCCGAGCAGATGGTTGATCCTGATCATGTGCTCGTTGTCGCTGCCGGTCCCGGTGTGCACGCGGTCGATCTCCGGTCGTTGTTCCCGCAGCCACCGCAGCATCCGGGCCTTGACGTACAGCCCGAGCCCATGGCCGCGCTCGGAGGGGACCACCACGGTGTCCCGCTGAACGCCCCAGGTGGGCAACGTCGGGTAGAAGTCCAGCAGGGTCAGCGCGGCGACCTCGCCCGTCAGTTCGTTCACCGCGAGCACACCGCGACGGTCGATGCCGCTCTCGCGCAGTTCCGCCTCCGCCTCCCGGACCCGGTCAACCGTCCACACCGGAAACGGCACACCGGACGTGCCGATCGGCGCGTCGCGCATGGCGGTGAGAGCGCGGGCGAACGAGTCCACCAGCTCATCCGGCACCACGCCGGACCAGTCCACCACTCGGTACCCGGCGGGGACGGGCACGTCCCAGGTCGCCGGATCCACGTCCGCCGGGTGCAACCACTGGACCACCATCGACTTGGCGGTGCGCAGGCCGACGGCGGTCGCCCAGCGGTGCCCGGGACCGTCCTCTGCCAGATCCCAGCCCTCGACGACCGTCCTGCCGCGCGCCTCCAGCAGCGGTAGCAGCAGATGCAGGACGGTGGTGCCGACGCCCGCGCGCCGCCGGTCGGGGGCGACCGTGATGCTCGTCAGCGCGACCTGGTCGCTCTCGCCTTCCAACAGGTACACCTGGGCCGTCGCCACCAGCTCGCCGTCCAGGCGCGCACCCCAGAATTCGCGCGGACCACGTCCCGCGTCGGGCAGCCGCAGGTCGTCGATCCATTCGTCGAAGGGGAGTGTCCGCCGATCGGGCTTCTCGTCTTTCCGCACGGCGATCGCGAACTCGTACCAGGCAAGCAGATCGCCCTGCTCCGACTGATCAGGATCGAACGCTTCGAGCTCGATGTTCGAGTTCACTACCGGTCCCTTCGTTGTGCACGACCTGACGCCACGGCGCGCACACCACGAGAAGCACGCTGATCATCACCAAGCCGAAGACGGGCAGGCTCATCAAGAACATGATTCCGGCGTGCAGGCCCACGCCGGCCACCAGGGCACACCGCCTCGCCCGCAGCCCGCACCAGACAAGCACGGCGATCGCCAGTTGCACGGCGATCACCGACCAGCTCGCGGCCGCGACGATCCAGTAGGACCGCAGCGGGAGTTCGAGGAGGTTCAACACCGGACGAGGGAACCCGGCGACGTGGTGATGCGCGATCGCCAGCATCGCACTTCCCTGCCTCCACAAGGGATCGGTCAGCTTCGACACGACGCCGATGACGTAGATCACCGAGAGTTGCAGGCGAAGAGTGATCCCCGCGGCGAACGACGCGCCGCGCCACTGCGCGGGCAGCGGCGAGCGGGGACGCCCCCACTGCCACGTCCGGTCGTCGCCGAGGCACACCGGAATCAGCAACAGCGTTGCGATCTGCAGGGCGCGGTCTCCTCCGTTCGCCATGGGCATCGCGGCGGTCATGCAGAACGTCACGTACCAATGGGGAACGCAGGTCAGTCTCGGCCGGTATCCCGACAACACGACGAGCAACACCGAGATCGAGACGATCCGGATCACGAGCAGACCGTGGTTGGTCTCCTGCGCGAGACACCACATCGAGAGCGAGCTCAGCCCATTGCAGCGCATGCCATCCGGCTGGGCGAAGAGCACACCGTCCGAGTTGAAGGCGAGGGTGGCCAACTGGGCGAGGGCGAGCAGACTCCGACCGACGGCGAGTGCCGGTCCTCTCGGCTCGGTCACGTCGGCGGCACTCACCCACCGCCGGCGCAGTTCGGCGAACCACCTCATGGCACACATTCGAACTCCACGACGGCGATCCGATGGACTCGTCTTGGTGGCGCAGGCAGCTTCCCCGCCGGCGGTACGTCCGTCCACTCCGCGGCAAGAGCGACCCTGCCGCACAACTGGAGACCGGCCATCTGGTTCTTCATCCGGTGTGCGACGTCCGGGTCCAGATCGAGACCGCAGTCGACAGCGTTCTCCCGGACACAGGTCTGCCAGTACGCCTCCGGCACGCGTTCGGCCAACTTCCTCGCCTGGAGGTTGCCGATCTCAGCCGTGCGACTGAGGCCTCCGTTGCCCTGCATTTCCCACGACGACAACGGCAGGCCCGGCCCGGCGAGCCGATAGGGCACGACAGACGGACGGTCGAGCCCGGTGAAGAACTCCCACCGCTGCGGCCAGATGGTGGCGAAGCCGCCCAGCCCGGGAACCCCGAGCTGGGCGAGCAATCCGAACGTGAAACCTGCCGCCAGCACGATCGCCGCGAACGCGAGTCCTCGCGCGGTGCCCGCGGATTCGACGTCGCGCGGGCGACTGAGGGCGGTCACTTGGCAGGAACGTTGTCCTTCGTCGGCCGGCCGAGGCTCGAGTCACCGGGCGGATCCTGCGTGAACACGGTGTTGTGGTCCGCGGTGACCGCGGGTGCACCCGATTCCTCTGCGGACGCGAGGCCCGTCGCCCAGATCGCGGCGAACACTGCCGCTCCGGCGACCCCACCGGCGATCAGTTTCTTGCTCATCCGGTCCCCCCGAGATTGTTCGGCAACTCTCTGTACGAGCCCAGCACCAATGCCGGAGTCGGCGCAATGCTCGCCCGTTCCGCTACTCAAACGCTACTCGTACCTTACTCAAGGTCATCGCGATCAGTATGCTCAACTGGTGAATGCGGAGTTTCGTCTGCTGGGCCCACTCGAAGTCGTGCTGTCCGGCAATCCGGTCAAAATCGACGGCGCGCGCCAGCGGAAGCTCCTCACGATCCTGCTGCTCAACGCGAACCGGGTCGTACCGGTCGACCAGCTCGTCGCAGAGTTGTGGCACGAACCGCCGCAGACGGTGCGCCAGCAGATCCACAACGCCATCGGCAGTCTGCGCCGCAAGCTCAAGGACGCCGCCGACGACGTGCGCGTGACCCGGACCGACATCGGCTATCGCCTGGAAGTGGCCGAGGAAGCCATCGACCTGCACGCCTTTCAGAGTCGCACGCGTGCGGCGTACGAGGCCGAGTCACGCGGCGATCTGGCAGGAGCGATCGAGCTGCTCCGGTGCGCACTGGCAGAGTGGCGCGGCACGGCGTTGAGCGGCCTGGACGGCGTGCTGATCGACACGACGGCGGCGAGTCTGAACGAGAGCAGACTCACCGCCCTCGAACAGCTGCTCGTCTGGCGCCTGCGGTCCGGCGAGTCCAGTTCTCTCATCAGCGAGCTCACCCAACTCGTCGGCCAACATCCGCTGCGAGAGTCCCTGCGCGGCAGCCTCATGCGGGCGCTGTACATGAGCGGCAGACAGGCCGACGCGCTCACCGTGTACGAGGAGTGCAGGCGGGTGCTGGCCGACGAACTCGGCATCGATCCCGGTGACGCGCTGCGCGAGCTGCACCTGTCCATCCTGAACGGCTCGGTCACGACGCCGGCGCGGCCTCCAGCGAGCACTGTTCCCTTGAGATCGGACGCGCAGCATCCGTCGAAGTCGTATCTTCCTTACGACACCAGCGACTTCTCCGGCCGGTCAGCCGAACTCGCCCAGCTGCTGATCGAAGTCGGCCGCGAGCAGCCGACCACACTCGTGATCTCCGCGATCGACGGAATGGGTGGTGTCGGCAAGACCACCCTCGCAGTCCACCTCGCTCACCAGATCAGCAAGTCCTATCCGGACGGTCAGTACTTCGTCGACCTGCACGGGTTCACCACCGGCGTCGAGCCCATCACCGCCGAGCAGGCCCTCGACCAGTTGCTGCGCGACATCGGTGTCCCGCCCGAGCTGGTCCCGTCCGGCATCGAGAACCGCAGTGCCCTGTGGCGCTCCCGGCTCGCCGGGACGCGCAGCCTGCTGCTGATCGACAACGCGGTCGACGCGGCCCATGTTCGCCCGCTGCTACCTGGCCAGGCGGGAGTGCTCGTCCTCGTGACGAGCAGGCGCCGGCTCTCCGCACTCGACGGCGCGACGCCGATGTCGCTCAACGTCCTGACGCCGCAGGAAGCGGTCGACATGCTCACCAAGGTGGTGGGCGAGCAGCGGACGGCACGCGAGCCGGACGCCGTCGAGGAGATCGTGCGGCTCTGCGGCTACCTGCCGCTGGCGATCCGCATCGCGGCAGCGCGCTTGCGCGACAGGAGCAGCTGGACGGCCACCGATCTCGTCACCCGCCTGCGGGACCACAAGCAGCGGGTGCGCTTCCTGCAGGTCGAGGACCGCAACGTGATGTCGGTGCTGAAGCTCTCCTATCAGTACCTCTCACCCTCGCAGCGCAAGGTGTTCAGGCTCCTGAGCCTGCATCCGGGCACCCATTTCGACACGTACTCGGCCGCGGCGCTGGCCGACATCGAACCAGAGCAGGCGGAGGCGTGCCTGGACGCGCTGTTCGAAGCCAATCTGGTGAAGCAGAACTCGTCCGACCAGTTCCACTTCCACGACCTGGTGCGTGACTGCGCCTTCCAGTTGGTCACCGAGACCGACGACGAGGACGAGCAACGCGCCGCAATTCAACGCCTGCTCGACTACTACCTGTCCGCTATCGAAACGTGGTCCCTCGCGCTCTCGGCGGGTACCGCCCGCACAAGAGTCCACAGCCTCCAGCCGACGCGGCGGGCTGATTCCCCTGCCGAAGCCGCCGCCGTGCTGAACCAGGAATTCCCGAACCTCGACGCGACCGTGCGCTACGCGGCGCAGAACGGCTGGCACAGCCATACGTGGCAACTCGTGTCCGCCCTGGAGACGTACCTGCGGGCCATCAACTACGGCGGCAGGTCGCATGAGCTCTACACGCTCGCCGCCGAAGCTGCCGACAAGGAAGGTGATGTCCTCCGCCAGTCGATCTGCTGGCAGGGTCTCGCCGCCGTGTGCCGGGAACACGGCAGAAAGGAGGAGGCGGTCCGCCACCTCCGGCGCGCCATCGAGCTTTCCGATCAGCTCGGCGACCGCCGCAAGAGGTGCTCGCTGCTCGTCGAACTGGGCTTCATGCGGGTCGACCTGGACCTCCTCGAGGAGGGCGAACAGGACTTCCTCGCCGCGCAGGCCCTCATCGCCGACGACACCGACGACCTGAACCACGGGGTGATCCTCAACAACCTCGGCGTGGTGTACCGCGACCTCGGCAGGTACGACGAGTCCCTGAACCACTTCACCGAGGCCCTGGCCAGAACCCCTCCTGACAATCAGGAAACCGTGCTGCTGGCCACGTGGAACATCGCGACCGTGCACCACGCGAAGCGCGACCACGAATCAGCCGTGCGGATGTTGGACGAAATGCTGTCCGAGTGCAGAACTCGCGGCTACGGCCCGGGCGAGGCGCTCGCACGCCTGGGCCTGTGCGCCGTTCACCGTGCTCTCGGCAACTTCGACAAGTCCCTGGACCACGGCCGTCTCGCCCTGACCTCGGGCCGCCGGCTGAAGATGCACCGAGTCGAATGCGAAGTGCTCAACGCCCTCGGCGAAACTGCCTTGGCCGCCCAGGACATCGACCACGCCGAGAAGGTTTTCGCACAGGCCGAGGAAACCGCGGCCAACTACTCCTTCGCCCGCTACCGCGCCCGCGCCCTGGAAGGCTTCGCCCACGTGGCCCACGCCCGCGGCCACGTGGACGAGGCCGAGCAGCGCTGGCGTGAAGCGGTCGACCTGTACCCCAAAGGCATGATCGAAGTCGGTTACGCACGCCGACACCTGGAAACGCTGGACGACGAGCACGCCACCTGCTTCCGCTGTGAGCCACCCCAGCAGAATTCACCGCCACCCGCTCCCCGCCGCGACCAAGCCCCAGCCGGACAGTGATGATGCTGGGCGACTTCCTGGCGCGGTCAGGCGCAGCTGTCCGAAGCCGGCGGACCACCCGACTCCCGCAGCGATCACGCCGTCGCGGTTGATCAACAGACGCAGGCGTGCCCGGACGAGGTGCCGGCCGTCAGCGCAGCGCGGTGGCCTCCGCGCTCAGGCCGTGCCGCGCAGGACGCCGACGGCTACACCGGTAGCTCGGCGTGCTCCGTGTACTCCCGTGCCCCTCGCGCGCGGAACACCGACCGGGCGTGCGTGAACGCCGCGTCCGCTGCCTCCTCGTCACCCCGGATCCTGTGCAGCAGTGCGAGGTCGTGCTCGGTGCGGGCCCGCCACAGTGGTGTTTCCATGGCGTCCCAGATCGACATCGCCGCGTCCAGGTAGTCCTGCGCGAGGTCCAGCCGTCCCTCAGCCAGGTGCAGCTGGCCGAGGACGCGCAGGGTGATGGCCTGGCCCCAGCGGTCGTCCTTGGCGCGGACGGTGGCGAGCGCCGCTTCGAGCCGGGGCAGCGCCTCCGCGCTGTTTCCCATGCGCATCTGCGCCTTGGCGTGTGCCCGCACGGCATAGGAGTGCATGAGGTCGTCGCCGAGTTCGGCGAAGATCGTGGCGGCGTCGGCGCACACCGCCATGGACGTCTCGTAGGCGCCGCGCGCCCGGTGGTAGAGACCCATGCTGCGCAACGACAATGCGATCCCTCGTCTGCTGCCGGCCCGCCGGTACGCCTCCAGTGACTGCTCCAGGTCCGCCCGCGCCTCGTCGTACTCGCCCAGTTCCAGGTGGACCGAACCCCTGATCCGCAGCACGTGCCCGATGCCGACCTGGTCGTCGAGCGCCTGGGACAGGGTGGCCGCCTGGCTCAGGAAGTGCACCGCCTCGGTCAGGTGTCCGGGTTCGCGGCACGCGAGGCCCATCCCGGTGAGTGAGGCGGCCTGGCCGCGCACGTCGTGCAGCTCGCGGTAGCGGCCCAGCGCCTCGCCGAAGAGTTGGCGGGCCTCGGCGAAGCGGTCCTGGAAGAACCGCAGGCGCGCGAGTTCGGCCAGCACGTCCGCGGCGAGGCCGGGGTCGCCGACGTGCTGGACCGACGTCATCGCGACGCCGATGATCCGGTCGCGGAGGTCGTAGCAGTTGGTCACCTGCTCGATCGCGGTGTGGGCCGAGACGAAGTCGCACACGTGCCGGTGCAGGCCGGTGGCAGCGCCGCGTTCCACCGCCACCGCGAACGCCGGTTCCTCGCCCAGCAGCCAGGCGTCGAGGTCGCCGGACAGGCGTTCGGCCATGGCGGTGACGCCGTCGGGTTCGCGGTGCCCGCCGGCCGGGCGCCAGGTGGACTCGGCCGGTGGGCTGTTCGCGGCAGTGCGGCTCAGCAGGGCGATCCAGCCGTCCAGGACTCGGGCGATCGACGCGGTCAGCTCGACGGGCTCGTCGGTCTCGGCTCGTTCGCGGGCGTAGAGCCGCACCAGGTCGTGCAGCCGGTAGCGCAGGACTCCCGCCGCGTCGGCACCGGACAACGTGGCCAGCTGCGCGTCGACGAGCACCTCCAGGACCTTCTCCGCGTCCGCCTCGGACGTGTCGAGCAGCCAGCTCACCACCCAGGTGGAGAAGTCGGGCAGGCCGAGGTGTCCCATCCGGCCCAGTGCCGCGCGCGCCCGGTCGTCGAGCGCCCGGTAGCTCAACGCGATGCTGCTGCGCACGGCCAGGTCGCCCGCGGAGAGTTCGTTGAGGCGGCGGCGTTCGTCGGTCAGGCGGTCGGCGAGGACGCGCAACGGCAGCTGCCGCCGCGAGGCCAGGCGGGCACCGGCGATCCGCAACGCGAGCGGCAGGCGTCCGCACGCGTCGACGATCCGGTGCGCCGAGTCCACGTCCTCCGCCAGCCTCGCCTCGCCGACGATCCGCGCGAGCATGTCGTACGCCTCGCCGGGAGTCACGAGGTCCAGTTCGGTGAACAGCGCTCCGGCCAGTCCCGCGAGGCGGTCGCGCGACGAGATGAGCACGGCACAGCAGGCGGCGCCCGGCAGCAGGGGCCGCACCTGTTCCTCGGACGCGGCGTCGTCGAGCACGACGAGCACCCGGCGCCCGGCGAGCAACGTCCGGTAGAGCTCCTGGCGTTCCTGCGCCGACTCGGGCAGCTGACCGGGGTCCATCCCGAGCGCGGTCAGGAATCGTCCCAGGACCTCGCCCGCGGTCGCGGGCAGGTCGCTCGTGCCGCGGAGTTCGGCGTAGAGCTGGCCGTCGGGGAACGACTCCGCCGCCTCGTGCGCGGCGCGGACGGTCAGCGCGGACTTCCCGCACCCGCCTGGCCCGGCCACGATCTGCACGGCCGGTGCCTGCAGGCGCAGCGCGGCGGCGACCTCCGCGAGTTCCCGCACCCGGCCGGTGAAGTCGGCGAGCGTCGCCGGCAACTGCGCGGGCGCCGTCGCCGGCGCGGTCAGGGCGACCGGTGCCGCGTTCACCGGAGCCAGTTCCAGGGTGCCGCGCAGGATCGCGGAGTGGATCGCGCCGAGCTCGGAGCCGGGTTCCACGCCGAGCTCGTCGACGAGGGCGTCCCGGCCCTCCCGGTAGCAGGCGAGCGCGTCGGCCTGCCGTCCCAGCCGGTACAGCGTCACCATCAGCTGCCCGCGCAGCCGTTCGTTCACCGGCTGCCGGGCCACCGCGACGGTCAGCTCGGCGAGGTGGTCGAACCGGCCGAGGCCCAGCTCGGCCGCGAAGCGTTCCTCCGCAACGGTCACCAGCAGTTCGTCGAGCCGCCGCGCCTCACCGCTCAGGAGCGTGTCCCGCAGGCCGGACAAGGCGGGCCCACGCGACAACGCGACCGCCTCCGCCAGCAGCCGCGCCACCTGGTCGTGTCCGCGAACCTGGCTCTGCTGCCGGGCTTTGGCGAGCAGGACGGCGAGCTCGTCGGCGTCCACGCGGGCGTCGTCGAGGCGGACCAGGTAGCCCTGCGACCTGGAAACGATGACGTCGGGCGCGCCGAGGTCGCTGAAAGCCTTGCGCAGCTTGGAAACGTAGGTCTGGATGAGCGACCGGGCGCTGACGGGCGGTTCCTCACCCCACAGCAGCTCGACGAGACGGCTCGCCGGCACCACCCGACCGCGTTCCAGCACCAGCGCGGCCAGCAGCACCTGCGGCTTGAGACCTCCGAGCGGTACGGCTCTGCCGCCCACCAGGGCTTCGACCGGACCGAGTAGTCGGAACTCCAGCAAATCGTGACCTCCCCAGCGTCACCGGTGCTAGTAGATCACACCCGCCGGGGGGTCGTGGTTCCGGAAAATGCGGATATATCAGGGAAGAATGGGACCGTAGAGGGCTCGGGCGGATCCTGTCAGGTACGCCCAGTACCGATCGCCGTAGGACCAGTGCCACCACGCGCTCGGGTAGTTGACCAGTCCGGCGCCGCGCAACGCCTGCGCGAGAACGGCGCGGTGGCGGCGCGCTGTGGCGTTCACCGTCGGATCGTCGGTGTGGGACCGTTCCGTCGCGGTGTCGTTGACCGCGGTGCCCAGGTCGAGCTCGATCTCGTCCACCGTGCACAGGCTCAGGTCCACCGCGGCCCCGGCGACGTGCGGCGCCACCTCCGGAGGAGAGCTGCGCATGCTCGCCATCTGTCGCAGCACCGACTCGCCGGCCTGTGGTGAGCGCGCACGGGACTCCGCGACGGCCGACTCGAACGACGCGACCTGCAACGCCTGCGGCCGGTACCCCTCGACGATCAGCAACTTCAGCTCCGGTGGCAGCAAGGTCTGCGCGGTGACCAGCCGGTCCACCACACCGAGCCGCAACTGGGCGTACAGCCCCTCCTCGTCGGCAAGCCGGCTGTCGAGCCGAAGAGCGGCGACAGTGCGCAGGTCGACCAGGGGCTCGCCGCGCTCGCGCACCGGGACCGCCGCCACAGCGGGATCCGACAGCCACACCATCTCCAACGATTCTCCTCCTGGTTCACCGTTCCGACCACGCGGTCGCACGACGGTGCACGCGCGTACTGGAATTTTTCTTTAACGCCACGTACGTCCGTCCGGACGCGGCCGGCGCGTCCGGTGGCGCGCTTCGGGTCGCACAACGCCATGTGCACGCGTTCTGTGCTGCGGTTAAAGGTTTCGTGGACCGTCTTGAAACCCCTCCTGGCGAATGTTGGGTCCATCACCGGCCGGACACCGACCGGATCCCGCACCAGAGCCGAGGAGAACCCCGTGTTCCGCTCAGGAATCAGCCGAGCCAGCACAGAGACCAGGTCCGTCCGCACCGGCATGCGCAAGACCACCCGCACCGTGCTGTCCGCGGCGCTGGCCGTTCTGGCCGGCACCCTCCTGATGGCACCGCCCGCACACGCCGCCCCGTCGAGAGACCGCATCGTCGAGATCGCCACCGAGGAGCTCGGCGGCTCAGCCTGTTCGCCCGGCTACAACAACAGCTGCGGCATGGCGTGGTGCGCGGAGTTCGCCCGCTGGGTGTGGAAGAAGGGTGGCGTCTCGGACCTCAAGGGCCTCGACGGCTGGGCGCAGTCGTTCAAGACCTACGGCAAGAACAACGGGACGTACCACTCACGGTCCAGTGGGTACAAGCCACAACCCGGCGACGCCATCGTGTTCGACTGGGACCACAGCTCGGGCGACGACCACCCGATCGACCACGTGGCGATCGTGACGAGCTCCTCCAGCACCAGGGTCAACACCATCGGTGGCAACCAGGGCAGCCCGAGCCGGGTCCGGCGGTCGAGCTACCAGCGCTCGAACGGCGACATCGACGGCTACATCTCCCCCGTGGGCGTCGGCGACGGCGGTGGCGGCGGCGAGAAGCCGGACGTCAACCACAGCATCACCGGCGACTCGTTCACGGACCTGGTGGGACGCAAGCCGGACGGCACCATCTGGATGTACGCCAACAACATCATCCGTGACGACGGCCGCCCCTACCACCAGGGCAAGGAGATCGGCCACGGCTGGAACGGCTTCGACGTCGTCCTGACCGCGGACGTGACCGGCGACGGCTACACGGACCTGGTGGCGCGCAAGCCCGCCGACGGCTCGATGTGGCTGTACGCCAACGACGGCAAGGAAGACGGCATGCCCTACGGCTCAGGCCGCGAAATCGGCTTCGGCTGGAACATGTTCGACACCATCGTCGGCGCCGACCTGACCGGTGACGGCTTCGCCGAGCTCGTCGCCCGCAAGCCCGACGGTTCGTTGTGGATGTACGCCAACAACATCGTCCGCGACAACGGCCGCCCCTACCACCAGGGCCAGGAACTCGGCTTCGGCTGGAACATGTTCGACACGCTGACCGCGGCCGACGTGACCGGTGACGGCTTCGCGGAGATGGTGGGACGCAAGCCCGACGGCACTTTGTGGATGTACGCCAACAACATCATCCGCGACAACGGCCGGCCCTACCACCAGGGCCAGGAGATCGGCAGCGGCTGGAACGTGTTCGACACGATCGTCGGCGCGAACGTGACCGGTGACGGCTTCTCCGACCTCGTCGCCCGCAAGCCCGACGGTTCGTTGTGGATGTACGCCAACAACATCGTCCGCGACAACGGCCGGCCCTACAGCCAGGGCGAGGAACTCGGCTTCGGCTGGAACATGTTCAACATCATCATGTGACGCGATTCTCCGAAGGCGCGCCCGGCGGTTGCCGGGCGCGCCTCGGCGTGCGCTCAGAGGTTCCGGTACGGCCTGCTGAAGAATCCGACTGAGAAGGCCGCGGACACGCCCATTCCGGCGACGATGATCACGACCTCCGGGTCGGCCGTGCCCAGTGCGGTGCCGGCGAGCAACGCGGAGGCGGGGTAGGCGAGACCGGCACAGGTGGCCAGCAGGCTCATGACTCTCCCCAGCGCTCGGGCAGGCACTGTCTGTTGGAGCATCGTCATGTAGAAGACGTTCACCGTGGCTTGCAAGGACGCGGCGGTGAACATCGCCGCGGTTGCCATCACCAGCGAGCTGCCCACCGGGACACCCGTCAGAGCGAGTCCCTCGGCGATGCCCAGGCAGAGTGCGATCAGCCCGCGACGACGTAGGCGAAGGAGCGCCGGGCCCAGCAGTGCTCCGACGACCGAGCCGGCGCCGAGGCCGGTCATCATGACCCCGAACCCGAAGGCTCCCCGGCCCAGCGAATCCTGGGCGAAGATCGGCAGCGCGACCTCGATCAGGCCGACGGCGGCGAGGTTGAACACGAGCGTGGTCAGCAGGGTCATGCTCACCAGGGGAGAGCCGGCGGCATACCGCAGCACTGATCGCCAAGTCCGCAGCCGGTCGCTGTCGTCGGCGTGCTGCGCCACCGTCTCATCGGCTGTTTCGACCGCCGGCCTGGACGGTCGGATCGCCATCAGGGTCAGGCTGGACACCAGGAAGGTGATCGCGTCGATCAGCAGTCCCACGCCGCTCTTGAGCGACGCGACGAGCATTCCGCCCAGCGCCGGCCCGGCGATCCTCGACGTGCTCTGCATGATCTGAATCAGGGAGTTGCCCGCGGCGAGCGACTCGGGACGCACGATCTGCGGTAGTACGGCGAACGAGGCGGGCATGAAAATCCCGCCGAGCACGCCGAACGGAACGGCGACGGCGATCATGGCCCAAAGGGGAATGTGACCGTTGGCGGCGAGCACGGCGAAACCGAGCACGACGAGGGCACGGAGTGCGTCTGCGGCGAGCATCACCGGCCGGGCGCCCAGGCGGTCGGCGAGCGCTCCGCCGATCGGGAGCACGGCCAGCCTGGCCGTTCCGTAGCAGGCCAGCACCACGCCGAGGTTCGCCGGACCGCCACCCTGGTTGAGCATGACGAACGGCAGCGTGACGAGATAGATGCCGTCGCCGATCTGGGAGAGCAGCTGGCCGATGAGGTACAGCGCGAAGCGTCGTTCCCGCAGCGGAGCCAGCAAGCGGACGGCAGGCTCTCCGGAGGTCACGCCCGCGCCCGCGACACGGCGTGTCACCAGGTGACGGGCAACGTGTGGATGCCGTAGAGGAGCGCTCCGTCCTTGAAGGACAGTTCCTCGACGGGGGCGGCGAGCCGGAGGCCGGGAATCCGGGCGAACAGGGTGTTGAACACGATCTCGATCTCGACACGGGCCAGGTTCTGGGCGACGCACCGGTGGATGCCGTGGCCGAAGGCCAGCTGCTGCCCCGCGTCGCGGTCGAAGTCGAGTTTCTCCGGACGGGCGAAGACGCTGTCGTCCCAGTTGGCCGCCGCGGTGGACACGACGACGGCGTCGCCCTTCTTCACCACCATGTCGCCGACCGCGATGTCGGCCAGCGCCACCCGCAGCCCACTCGGGTCGGTGATGCTGGTGTGGCGCAGGATCTCCTCCACGGCGCCCGGTGTGCGGGACGGGTCGGCCCGGATCGCGGCGAGCTGCTCGGGGTTCTCGAGCAACAGCACGGTGCCGAGCGACATCACGTTGGCCGTGGTCTCGTGCCCGGCGCTCAGGAGCGACACGCACAACGCGGCGATGTCCTCCAGTCCCAGGACGCGCTTCTCCTGGTTCTTGGCGATGACCCGGCCGATCAGGTGGTCGCCCGGCACGGCACCCGGTTCCTCGGCCTCCTTCGCCTTCTCCTCCACCAGATCGCTGAGGTAGCCCCGAAGCGTGGCGTCCGCCTCGTCGCGTTCGTTCGAGGTGGCGGTCCGGCTGGCCATCACCTTGCTGGTCGAGTGGAAGAGTTCGCGATCGTGGTAGGGGACGCCGATGACCTCACAGATGACCTGCGAGGCGACCGGGCGACAGAGAGCTTCCACCAGGTCGGCCGGCCTGTCGCCGTTCAGCATGGTCGTGATGTGCTCGTCGACGATCTTCTGCACGCGCGGCCGCAGTGTCTGCGCGCGTTTGTGGGTGAACTCGGGGATCACCATCCGGGTCAGCACCGTGTGCTCCGGCGGGTCCAGGCTCATGAGGGACGCGTTGACGTCCTCCCTCAGTTTTCGGGACAGCGGGAGGTAGAAAGGGAAATTGGGGTGCAGCCGGTTCGTGGTGACGTTCGGGTTGGCGAGGAATCCGCGCACGTGCTCGTAGCGCGTGATCAACCAGGCAGTCCGCCCGCTGGGCAGAGTGATCTTCGCGAGAGGTGCGCCCGCACGCAGCTCAACGTACTGGTCCGACGGACGCATCGGGCAGGACCGGGGCATCGGGTACACCAGTGGTTCCATCTCGAAACTCTCCCTTCGAACGTGGCATGAACGCCTTCTCGGCCGCTGTGAGGGCCCGTGCGCACCCTTCGACGGTGTCGTCGACGACAACGCTGTAGGCGTAACGGAGTGATCGAGTTCCGCCACCCGGCCCGGTCGATCGCCGATCGGGCGCGGGGAACGCCTCTGCCACGTCCACGGACGACGGCAGCCGGGTCTCGTCCGCGTGGACCAGGCCGGGAGCGGTGTCCGCTTGTGCGGTGAGGAATCGGACGGCGGCAACGCGGCGGGCGCGCACGGGGATCGGGTCGGGACGAATTCCGCGGGCGACCTGCACCAGGACACGGCCGGGGTTGACGCCGGCGGCGATCGACGCGGCATAGGGCACGAGGTCACCGCTCAGTCCCCAGTGGACACTGACGACCTTCGGACCGCGTGCAGTGCGTCGTACTCGTGTGTGGGTGACGCCGTATCGCACGCCGACCGCCCGCTGGGCAGCTACTGCCAAGGCGGTCATCTCCTCGTCGGCGAACGTCGAATCCACGACATGTCCCGAACCTGTCAACTCGGGGAAGACGGCGTCGATCTGCCGGCTGACGAACAGGGGGAACGGTTCACCGTCGACGCAGGCGATGTCGAAGGTCAGGTCCAAGGTGAGGTCATCGGCACGTCGCTCGGCTTCGGCGACACAAGGGACGCCGGCCGCGGCCAACGCGTCGCGTACCACGTCCGGCTTTTGGCTTCGGCCAACAACTTCTGCCCCGGTGGTCGGCAGTCCGAGCGCCGCGGCGGCGTGGGCACTCGGCACGGACCTGGCTTCGTCCGAACACAACACGCCGTCGACCGTCACCCTGTCGGCAAGGCGCGTGGCCGCTTCGACCACCGCCGCCGAATCGTGGGTGTCCACCACCGTGCAGCCGGCGATGTAGAGCTTCTCCCAGGTCGGCTCGGCATCCCGCAACAGCCACACCCGTGCGTGTTCGGCCATCAGGCTCAGCAGATACTCGTGATACACCCGATGGCCGCTGCCGACAACGATCAACAATGGTGATCGGCCTGTCATGGTCACCCTTTCTGGACCGGTCACGCCGCCCGCAACGAGTCCTCACACGCGCGAAGGTCCTTGAAGTAGTCGATGCCCTGAGTCGTCCACTCGGCTTCCCTGCCGAGGACGTCCAGGCTCTGCGACAAGTTCTTCAGCGCCTGCTCCCGTCGCTCGTGCGCCTCGTCGGGAGCGTCGGCGTCCACCGTCCAGCGGTGCAGGCCGGTGGCCATCCTGGCCAGGACGTGCGCCGAGTGCAGGACGCCGAAAATCGGCCTCGGGTCCGGTCGCAGCGGATGCGAGGCAAGCGCCGAGCCGTTGAGCACGAACGGCCCGAACGAGTTCCGCAGATACAGGGCGTGATGGCCGGTCTCGTGCAGCAGCATCTCGAACGCGGCGGCCACACTGCCCAGCGATTGCGGCGCGGCGTAGATGACGCCGTACGTCTGCTCGACCGTCGCCGATCGGAACACTGTCCCGTCGACGTACGCGATCGACTGCACCAGAGTCCGGAACTCCTGCGCGGCGGCCGGCCACACGTGGGCGAGCACATCGACAGCCTGGTCGACGTGTGGCTGGGAACTCTCGGCCAATTGCCGGGACAGCGTCAACGACTGGGCGGCGTCGACCATCTGGATGTCGTGTTCGAGGTATCGAACGCTTTCCTCGAGCCAGGGCACGCCATCACGCTCGGGCAGGTGCTCCAGCGGTGGCCGGGGCGGCCCGCCGGCCACGGTGTACATCGCGCCGTTGGCATCGGCGGCGTGCAGGGCGTCGGCGTCGATCGGGCCGGTCGTGACCATTCGGACGACGCTCGGGTGCAGCCACGTGAGTTGTCGCCAGCCATCGGGTCCGGCCGGCGGTGTGCCCTGCTCGGCGAGGCTCGACCAGAGGCGCCGGCCCAGCCGTCGGTGGTACACGGTCGCCAGGGCATCGGTCGCGCCCGGGCTCATCTCGAACGAGGTGAGCTGATTTCGCAGATATTCCTCGGCTGAAGATGTCGTCATACTGCGCTCCCAGGTCACTTCGAGCGGCTGTGCCGATATTTGGCGTCGCCTGGCGACTCTACAGGCGCAGCAATAAATCGCCATTGCTGACGGTGGCCGGTTCATGCCGTGCCGATCAATGGCAGGAACTGACCACTCGCGACGGGCGAACGGCGTGCAGAAGCATGGGGCAGGCCGGCAGGTTGTCGGTATGGTCTCGAAGGAAGGTTCAAGCTATGCCTGACACTCAGGAGCTGCAGACCCTACTCACCGCCATGGCCGAGTCCGAGCCCGAGCCCGGCAGGGCCGAGCAGACCGAGTTCGGAACCATCGCCTGGTATCTGGCCACGCAGTAAGCGATATCGCCGACCCGCCGGGGTAATGGCCGCGGCGGGTTGACAAAAGAATGGTGGCTCCGCCGGCGCCATGCCAGCGGAGCCACCACAACCCGACCAGGAAATCGTTCACTTCGGGCGCTATTCAAGGAGCAACAATGACTGCGCAGATGGCCGACGAGCGGGTCTTCGAGGGTGTCGGCTCGCTGTTGGACGACTACGTGGTGATCCGCGACCAGGACAAGTTCGTGATCACCTACACGCCCGACAGCCGCGAGCCCGCGGCCTGGGTCGCGCTCGGACTCAAGCACCGCGGTTTCAACCCGGACATCATTCCGATGCGTCCGCTGGAGGACAGCAGCTTCGCCGAGCGGATCGGCAAGGTGCTGCCGGATCCGGCCAGGCTGCCGGGCCGGCTGGTCATCATCACCCTCGAGCGGGACACGATGTCGCACTTCGACGTGCTCGCGCCGCTGCTGAGCCGTTACGGCCAGGACAAGATCATGATCCTGCGGATCATCAGCGCGTCCGCCGACTTCTTCACCAAGGCGCTCAACGTCAGTCCGATGGAGTTGTCGTCGCTCAACGGCACGTTGCTGCACCGCTTGGAGAACGCCAAGCGAGTCCGCGTGACCACCGAGGGTGGCACGGACATCACGGTCGACCTCGACAGCGAGAAGTACCAGTGGATCAGCAACCGGGGAGTGTGGCGTCCCGGCGGCTTCACGATCCTGCCCGCCGGGGAGATCGCCACCTACCCCGCAGGCGTCGAGGGCGTCCTCGTCGCCGACGGCGCCTACAACGCCAACATCATCAGCGACCTGAACGCGAAACTGGCCGACAACCCGGCCAGGGTGGAGATCGAGGCCGGCAAGGCCCGTTCGGTCAGCTGCGCCCGCCCGGAACTGCAGGAGATGTTCCAGCTCTGCCTGGACAGCCCGAACGGTCGCAACGTCGGCGAGTTCGGCCTCGGCACGAACCACGGTGTCGGCGAGTTCATCACCACGAACTCGCACATCAACGAGCGCAGCTGCGGTCTTCACCTCGGGTTCGGCGCGCACAACCAGAGCTTCAGCCGGGTCGAGTACATGGCGTGGGCCCACCTGGACCTGATCACCATCGGCGGTCTGATGTGGATCGACGACGAGGTGGATCCCATTGACCTGAACAAGGTCCAGCCGCTCGACGTGCCGCACCCGGCGGACGCACTGGACGAGGACATCACCGGCGACTGTTGCGGCATGGGATACCGCCAGCTCAAGGGACTCTCCGAAGACCCGTCCTGCCAGGTTCCCGGAGTCCAGGGACCCTGACACCGCTAGTCCAGGTCATCGATGTCGACCCATCCTCGTGCCACGGCCCGTGCGCCCGCCTGGAACCGGCTCCGTGCGTCCAAGCGCGCGAGCAACTCCGACGCGACGCGGCGGGCCGTGCGCACCGAGACGCCCAACCGACGCGCGATCATCTCGTCGGTGCACCCCTTGCCCAGCAGCTTGAGCGCCTCCCTGCCCTGGCCGGTCAGGCCGTCCGCATCACGTGGCCGGGGCAGTCCGAGCGGTGCCGAGGTCCGCCACACCGACTCGAACAGGGTGTACAGCGCACTGGCGACGCCGCCGATCGAGACGACAACCGCCGATTCGTCATCGTCGTCGGTGTTGACCTGCACCAGGGCGATTCGCCGATCGACGATGAACATCCGCAGTGGCAACGACGGCGCGGTGCGGACCTCGCTGCCGAGCTCGGAGAGCCGATGGGCGTACTCGATCGCGGACGGATGGTTGCGGATGCTGTCGAGGTAGATCGTCCGCAGGCGCACACCCCGGTCGATGGCGCCGGAATCCAGGAACTGATCGACCGGCAGGCTCTCCTCGAACTCCGCGCCGCCCGGCATGAACGAGCACGCCTCCCATTCACAGGAAGCCGCTGTCTCGCGAAGCCGTCGCCGGATCGCTGCCGGTCCGATCAAGTGCTCGACGCCGGGTTCAGCCGATTTGGTACGGGATTCAGAATGTTGTGAGAGCACCCAGGCGAGCGCGAGTTTGCTCTCTTCGATTTTCTGTTGCCGGCGCGCGATCTCGGCCTGCTGCCGGGCGATCAACGCCGCCATACCGACCTCGGGGTCGACCAGCCGCGGCTGATGCCGATTGTTGCCACCGGCCTGCAGCAGCGCCATTCTCGTCAATTCGTCCAACGCGTCACACACTTCGCGTTCCGTGAGATCGAGATGGTCGGCGAGATGGTGACAGTCTCCGCCCGTGCAATCCAGCAACGCCAGATACACCAACTCGGAAGTCTCACTCAGCCCAAGCGCCTCTAACATAGAGTCATCCCCCCAGGACGAAATTCTCTAGGAGAATTACACTATTGTGATGTCCGAGCGGTTGTCAACCGCTCACGCGCGGGTGAGTGTTGAGCTGTCCGTCGTCTATCCGTGACTCGTCATGATTGAGGACGAGAAGGACCTTTCCGGCGCAGAGCGTGGCAGAACCACGGTTGCATGCGCCAGTTGCATGCGTCAGTTGCACAAGCGTGGTGCCGCACTTGAGAGAGCGTGGTTGTGCCGCTATGTGTTCGTGTTCTGACTTAAAGTGGCCACATGAACGGTCCCGAGCACTACGCAGCTGCCGAGCGGCTCCTCGATTCGGCCACGGCCGCCGACGTGGAGGCAGGTGAGTCTGGACAGGTCTCGAACCTGGCCGCCGCGCAGGTTCACGCGACCCTGGCCTTGGCTGCCGCAACGGCACTCACGTGGTCGTCCAAGGACTTGAAGGCCTGGCAGGCGGTAGCAGGCGTGTCGTCGAAGGACGGATGACGAGAAAGGCCGAGGCAGCTGGGACCTACCGGCCTGGGGACGAGTGAGCCGCGTGAAATCCGCAGCCGCCTGGATGGACGCTGCTCTACCCGACCTGATCCGGCGGCACGGCGTGCCCGGTGCGCAGTTGGCCGTGCTGGTCGACGGGGAGAGCGACTGAGTGGCGGCGGGCGTGCTCAACGTGGCGACCGGTGTGCCTGCTTCGGTGGGCGGACGTGTGGACAGCGTTCGTTGCTCCGGGTGGCGCCGGAGGCCGGTGTCGCGGTCGCGCTGCTGACCAACGGCAGCGACATCTACGCGATGCGCGAAGAGGTGTTCGGTCACCTGCTGGCAGCCCGCGCTCCCGGTGCCTCCCAGCGAACTGGTCCGGCTCGGTGCGAACGCCGCCGATGGCCGGCCGCGCCACCTGCAACAGGGGCAGACCCGCTCCACCGCCTGCTGACAGAACAACCCACGATTCGGCCGTTGCGGCTCCTCGCCGCAACGGCCGTTCTGTCGTCGTCGGCCCGTCACCCGAATGAGTTGAACTTCGATCCGGAGGCAATTGGCCACTTTCTGACAACGAACCCCCGCCCCGTCGCTCGCCGACATGGGCACACTCTGCGGCGACGACGTCGATCCGTTGCCGCGCAACAGACTCCGCCGCTAACGCGGTGCCATCGACGGCTACATCTCCCCCGTGGGCGTCGGCGACGGCGGTGGCGGCGGCGAGAAGCCGGACGTCAACCACAGCATCACCGGCGACTCGTTCACGGACCTGGTGGGACGCAAGCCGGACGGCACCATCTGGATGTACGCCAACAACATCATCATGTGACTCGGTTCTCCGAAGGCGCGTCCGGCGGTTGCCGGGCGCGCCTCGGCGTGTGTCGTGCTCAGCACGGGTTCGCCTGCCGACGGAGGGCAAAGGGCACACCGCACGCGTGCCCCTCACCTCGCTCAGTCGTCCGTGTCCGCAGCGCGTCGGTGCCTCCGCCAGTCCACAGCGGCGTCCACCAAGAACCCTCCGGGCAAGGTCCCGCCGAGGACCATCGGCCACAGCGCCTGACCGCTGCAGACGAACTCCTCCGTTCAAGTGAATGCGACACCGAGATGCACGATGACCACTACGGTGTCCTATTCCTGTTGAAGGCGGAAACTGGTCCGACAGGCGGCATCCAGAAGGCAGGGCACTGAGCCGTACGGTCGCACCGGCCTCGGTTCACCTGCGAACAGCAGGATCAGACGGTCGATGTTACGCAAACCAGGCGAGTTGCCGGCACAGTTCACCGCACCGGACCAACACGGCAGTGACCGTTCGCGTGAACCTGATCGTGCTTGCGAGGGCGGGACTTACGCTCCTCATCAGAGCGGGTCGATCCCCGCAGGGGGTCAGCATGCGGTCCGTGATGTTCGGCTCGAACTCAGCCCGAGCCGTGCGACGTCGCCCTGCCGTCAAGCCGTCATCGATGATCGCGTCTCTTACCGAGCTACTGCACGATCACATCTTCTACACCGGCGTGGTCGGCCTCATCGAGAGCATCCTGGGCGTCTTGGCCTTCGGCGGCGTTCTCAGCGTGGTGTTCGGTTCCCCGACCGTCAAGGCCGCGGCTGTCATCGCCGTGGTCCTCGGAGTCCTCGGCCTCTTCATCTTGCTGGTGGCCAACCGCACCGAGTGGAGGCGGCGGTCAGACCGGGACCGCCGCCTCATCCGGCATTACTGCGACGAACTCAAGGAGCGTTACCAACACGCCTGGACGATCACGAACTGGACCTGTGTCACCACCATCGCGCCCAACGGGGACGCGCATCTGGTGATCACATGCGCAGCGGTCGTCGAGTGCGACCTGCTCGACTTCTTCAGCATCTGGGACGGCCCGAACTGGGACGGCTGGCCAGAGCGCTTCCGGCGCAGGGTCCGGATCAGAGTGCGGAGACACTCGGAACATCCGAACGGCGGCACACGTCCTGACGTGACACCGACGTGGATGGCGCGCAACCGCGTCCAAATCCTCGTCCACCTCGGTCAGCCCGCCCGACGTGGCGAGACCATCGGACTGGTGGCCGAAATCGACTGGCCGGCGCGGTGCCTCCCGTTCGCGCGAGGAGAGAGCTGCGAAGAGTTCGTGCAGAAGTTCCCGATACTCGTCCACCTCGCACGAAACACCATCGTCTTGCCCAAGGGCTACGACGCGTGCTTCGAAACCATCGGCCTCGTCAAAGGCGTGGACGACTTCACGCTGACCAGCGAGCCGAACACCAACGGGCAGATCGAAACAACCTTGGTCACACGCAACATCGAAGGCGGGCGACGCGTTGGTCTACGACTCGATCTGAGGTGACAGGACCAACCTCATCAGCGGCGGCACCTCAGCCGTCAGCACGCGGAGCAGACAGACCTATTTCGTCCCGCCGCCCCCGCCGTCACTGCCCTGCTCGCCTCCGATGTGGACATACGACACCGCACACTCTCCTTAAGTCTACTGTGGACTATTGCTTCCGCAAAGGCGACTCGGAGTGTTGCGCTGCAACGCATCGCTTCGAGCTTCCCGCCTCAGCCAAGCGGGCCCGCGACACGGGACGGCTTGAGCGGAAGCGAACAACGACCGACATGATCGTCGACGCGGGAAAGATTAATGCACCCTTCAGCGCCCCATGATCCGGGGGGAGGGACCAACTGCGATCGACGCTCGTCTCACCTCCGCACGCGCGTTCCCCAGCACCGCTTTCCACACCCGCAGACTCGGAGAGGGCCGGCGTAGCGGAGCAGCAGGGCGTGACGCCGACGTTGAGCTATAGGAAAAACGTCACCCCTCGTCGCACGAGCGCGTAACGGGATCGGACAGATTCCCGATCCTCCGAAAGCAGCTCTGTCGGGCAGCACATTCCACAGTGGACCCCGTCTGCCGACGGGAGGCGGAACCTTCCGGACCACCTCGCGCAAGAGCGAGCACCGCCGACTCGCCTCACAGCCGATCTCAGAAACGTTCGCCGGGCTCAGCCGTGAGGGCGTCCGGCGGCGCGCCGACCGACCTCAGCTCGTCGCCGAGCTTCTTGCACTTCAGGTAGTTGCTCACCAGGTGGAAGTCGAAGGCGTGCACGACATCGTGCTCGTCCCCGTCCACGTCGTCGAACCTGCGGGAGATGCCCCCGGCCGGCAACGCGACAAGATCTCCGGGATCAGCGAGGTTGATCCACCGCGCAACGCCCGGCGGTTTGGCTCCGCGTTCATCGAGCGGCGCGGGGTCCAGCCGATGGAACACGGCGTGAGGAAGCGCCAACGGCGAGCCCAGGGTCACGAAAAGATCGACAGGCACCTCCGGACACGCCCAGAGCGCTTCGTAGGCCACGACCGAACCCAGCGAGTGTCCAATCACGACAGAAGGACGACGAGCGGTCAGGCTCCGGACGACACGAGCTCGGGCGTGCTCTCGCATCGCGGGTTCCCTGAGATAGGCGGCCACCTCACGGAAGAACGTGGCGACGAACAGCTCGAGCAGCCGCGCAGAGAGTTTGCGCTGCTCCGCGATCCAGGCGAGGGCCTGCCGAATCGGCCAGGTCCCCCAGCCTTGGCCGGTGCCTGGGGGAAGGCCGAGTTCGTTCAGCCAGAGGCGTACCAGTTGCTCGGCTTGGTCCGGCAACGTGCTGAGGTCGTCCGAACCTTGCCGCCCTTGCGCCCGCAGGACGTCCGCGTAGTAAGCGATCTCGACCGCGCGGAGTCCCAGTTCGTGCCGGGCGAGGCGTGCGCTCCACACCGTTGAGAGAGAACGGGCGGCCTGCTCCGGAGTCTCTCCAGGCCGGTAGTTGCCGACGCCGTGAACACCGACGATCGTCGTCACGCGACGTCTCCCTCGAACCAGTCGAACACGATGAGATCCTTCCCGGAGGCCACGATGAGGCCTCCATCCGGCGCGATCGCGAGCGCGTGCACTTCCTTGGGCATGACGTAGGTGTTCCGGCAGGAAGCGGTCAGCAGATCCCAGACCCGGATGGTCCTGTCGAAGCTGCCGCTGATCGCGACCGGCCGTCCTGCGATCTCGGTGCAGACGAGCGAGGAGATCAGACGAGTGTGTCCCGACATCGGCGTGCCGACGGTCTCGCCGGTGACCATGTCGCTCATGAGCACCCTGTCGTCGTCGCCCCCGGTCACCGCGACCTGACGGCCTCTGACCTGATGGCAAGCCACCGCGTACACCCGGTCGCAATGAGCACGAGCCGGCGGGCAGATCAACGAGCCGTTCTTCATGCTCCACACCCGGACGGCGTGATCGTTGCCGACCGTGACCGCGATCGGGCGTCGCTTGGCGTCGGTCGCGCAGGCGATGGCCCGGCCCCATCGGTGGCTGGGAGAGACCTTGCCGTGCTGCTTGCGAGTACGCAGGTTCCAAAGCCGAACCGCGTCATCGGCGCACACCGCCGCGATCGGCTGCTTGCCCAGCCGGACGCAGGCGATGGCGTTGATCCAACCGCTGCGCGCGGGAATCTCGCCGAGAGCCTCGCCCGTGGCGAGGTCGTGGATGCGCAGCACGCCGTCGGCTCCGCCCGTGACCGCGGCCGGCCCGACGTCGAGATCGATGGTCGCGACGGCTGACACGTGGCCCGCCTGAGCGGCCGGCCAGGAGCTCACAGGCGCACCGGAAACGAGGTGCCGCAGCTCGACTGAGCCGTCGCTGCCGCTTGAGAGCACCACAGGTTCTCCATCGCGCTCGGCGCACGCCAAGGCGGTGATCCAGCGCCCGTCCGGAAGGCCTGAGGACCTGAACCACCGCGGCTGCCAGCCCTCGGTCACGCCCACGCGAGCGAAGCGCCGGCCCAGCTCGTGGCTGACCAGCCGCGCGGCTTCAAGTCCGAGCACCCACCGTCGCATGTCGTGGTCGATCTGGTCCGGCTGCCAGCGAGAATCTGTCGCCGCCTCGTAGACCTTCGCGATCTCCACAGCGTCAAGGGTGCTCGCGTGGTGCAGTTCTGGGCGCAGCGCGGCCGGGGTGGCATGCACCAGGAACTCGAGGTTGGTGAGCAGCTCGTCCACGCAACCGGCGTCGATCGCGTGGTGCACGGCGTGCCTCATGACGTAGGGAGGCGCAGCGGTCCAGCGCTTCCACCTGCCACCTCGGACCGCTTCGAGCAGTACGTCGAGGATCCACACAGCGGTTGCGGTCGGCGATGCGGCCGCGGACTCCACGACGGGATGCAGTCTGAGGTAGTCGGCGAGACTCTGGTGCACCAACCGGTAGAGCGTCGTCCCGTCCCGCTCCACCGTGGTGCGCAGGTAGAAACGTCCAGCGTGCAGCAGCTCGCGCACGTCCTCCTCTTGCCGACCGGAGGACTCCTCGAGCAGGAGTTCCAACACCTCGATCGGCATGCCGTCGCCCTTCGCGTGCGCCAGCACGGCCAAGGTCGCGCGGAGCCGCGTCCGGTCTGGCCTGGCGCCGAGTTCGAGTTCGAGAACTCCGGGAAGGCTCCGCGGCACGACCTCTCCGAGGCGTCTCGCGGACTCTTTGGTCGTGGCCGCCGCACGGCTGTCCAGATACTCCGCGAACAAGCCAGCCACGAGGAAGGCGCCCCACTCCGCGGGCAGCTTGCTCTCCGGGACCAGCTGGCCGGCGATGGTCCGAGCCAACTGCTCCCGGACAGCCCGCTGGCCGGCCAGGGCGTAGTTCTCAAGATCGGCGAGCTTCGTCGCAACGTATTCCTTGACGTCCTTTCGGAACTCGGACGCACCGACCTTGTCCAGGTCGAGAAGTTCGCGAGAAGCCGCGGCCATGTTCCGGAGCAAGGCGAACTCGTCCCACGGCCGCAGGCCGACGAGCAGGCGGCAGACCGGTCCACCGTCCAGTTGTTCAGCGGTCGCAAGCGGAATCAGCAGATCGGTGACGACCCGAACGGGATCGAGTGCCTCGTCCACGGCGTCGACGACGATCACCGGAGTGACCGGCAGCTCCGACAGTTCTCGGATCAGCCTTCGCGAAGACCAGCCCGCGAACGGTTCGACGAGCCCGAATTGGCGGCCCAGCGATGCGACGATCTCGTCGCACGTTCGCTGCCGAGCGTGCACGGCGCCCAGATAGTGGTTGCGCGACGGCTGGGCCGCGGCTTCGAGCCGTCCTCTGATGTGCGGCACCGCGTCGGCCAGCACAGGATGCGCCGCGCACACGAGCATCCCGAGCAACGCGGACTTCCCGACCCCGGGACTGCCGGTCACGACGCGAAGCCCGGATGTCGGTGCGCCACCGTCCATCCACAGCGTGAGCTCCCTCAACTGGCGACGCCTGCCGGTGAAGTGGGTACCCACGCGACTGAGGAAGTGCTCGGGGTCGAACACGTCGTCGAGCTCGTCCAGGAACCCGCGCAACGGTGCCTCGATCGCCTGCCGTGCACGACGTTGCGGGTTGTCGGCGTACAGCGGATTCGGGAAGAACGGCAACTCCGGGACCGGCTGCGCGGGATCGATCGGAGTCGCGTGCACGCGCTGCGGGAACCCGGGCATCACCTCCACCTGCTCGGCGATCCGCCTGGCGACCGTCTGGAAGGAGACGAAGGGCCGGCTGGGATCCGTGCCCAGGCCGTCCACCGCGAGCTGGCTCAGCACCGTGGCGACCGAGCGGCTGAACCGCCCGTCGAACGCGTCCTCGTCCGGGCCCGCGCTCGCGATCACCCAGGCCTTCGCGTTGTTGCCCGCTTTCGCCGCGAGCCACGGAAGACGTGCGGCACGACCTGATCGGCACAGGTCCAGCATGAACAACACGGGAGTCCCTCCCCGTGCCTGGGCCGTGGACACCCACTCACTGACGTTCGTGCCGAGACCAGTACGGCCGCACGCGGGAATGACGTCCAACCGGCTGTCGTCGTCTTCGTCGATGTCGCCGTGGGACACAACATGAACGAACAGGCACTCGTTGTCGTCATCGAGATCTTTGGTGATCGCGCTGACGAGCTTGGGACGGTCGGGGTTGCGCAGAGTCGTGATCTCGTAGTCAAGACGCTCCAGCGCGGCCTCGACTGCCGATGTGACCTCGTCCGCGAAGTCGAGCCGGGGCCACAACCCCTGTCCGAGCCCTGGTTCCTCCCCCTCCGGCACCAAGGTCGCGAAATCACCCACACCGATGAGCAGCGCTCTGCTCCGTCCCACCCGCCCCTACCTCCTTATCGTCCCGGGGTCTTGTGAGCGAAGCGTGGTCGTTGCGGGAACAGATTGCTGACCCGATCCCTTATCACATGGAAACGGAACACGTCAGTCCTGCATAACGTCACCTAGGCGGCGACCCGGTATCCACCGAGTGTATTTCACTCGACTGGGTAATGCCGCTACGGCCCTATGAATCGGCGAGTCGTTACCCCAGAGATGCCCATCAGCACTGGGGATCGCGGATCTTCCGTCCAATTAGTTGACATTTTGTGGACACGCCGACACTCCCTCATTGCCACCTCAGGCCCGACAAAGCACCGCACGATCAATAAGCACGAATTCCACGAAAAATGGAATCATCACGGCGTTCGCGCGCCGGGGAGATCCTCGCCCCTGACCGCAGCACGGCATCAAGACTGATCGCTCGCGGAGCTGGTGAGCAGGGCGCGCAGCGGGTCGCCGAGCGCGCCAAAGGTTCGGGGGACCACCAGAAGGTGATCCCCCGAACAGCCGCTCGACTCAGAAGTAGGCCCGGCCACCTCCTGCCGGGTGCCAGAAGCCGTCGCTGGTCTGGTACTTGCCGTCCTTCGGCATGCTGCGCGCGCCGCCGACCTCGTTACCGCGGCGGTCGTAGTACTTCGTCCCGCGGTGCTTGGCCTTGTGCGGCCCGAGGTTGACCGGCGGCCGCTTCTTCGCCATGCCCTGACAGCCCGCCCCGAAGATGTTCTTGCACCTGCCGGACTCCGCCCGGACGGAGTCCACCGTCGAGCACTTGGCCGGACCGGCTGAGTCGGTCTGACAGCCCCAGTCCGTCGGCGGCTTGTACGGCGGCAGCGGTTTGGCAGGTGCCGGCCCCATCTTCGTCCAGCCGAGCTGAGCCCTGAGCCTCGCCCTTTCCACGTCCGGCAGCTTCGCCAGCCGCTCCTTCTCCTCCTGCCGGTCGGCGATCGCCGCCGCGGTGGCACCGCTGCTGACGCCCAGGCTGTCGTTGATGAAGCCGACCGTGTTCTTCACGTCCACCGACGCCGCGGCCCTGACGCCCTTGGTGGCCAGTTTGAACGCCTGCCCGAGGCCGCCACCGATCAACCCGAGCGCACCGAGGCCTGCCTGGGTCGTGTCGCCCTTGCCCACCGCCTCGGCGGTGTCCCACGCACCCAGCGCGGTGCTCGCGACGAACAGCGCGACGCCCACGCCTGTGCCGATGCCGGGCACCATCGAGATGATGCCTATGCCCACCGCGAGCCAGGACTTGTTCTCCTTGAGGAAGTCGAACGCCTCGCCGAGCTTGTCCCCGAGGGTGTCGAAGAGCTCCCCCCAGAACAGGCCGCTCGGGTCGGACTTGGTGAGCGGGCTGTTGTTCGCGTAGGTGTAGCCGTGCATCTGCTGCGGGTCTTCCGGATCCATGATCGGGTCGACCGAGACGAACCGGCCCAGCGCCGGGTCGTAGGCACGGGCGCCGAGCTGCACCAGCCCGGTCGACGCGTCGTTCGTACCGCCGACGAACCCCTTTTCACCGGGGAACGCACCGGCCGCGCCGCGCGGGCCGCCGAAGGGCAGCTGCCTGCGCCGCTCCACCGCCAGGTCACCGCTGCGCACGGAGATCTGCGCCGTGGCCTGGTGGTCGTTCGCGAGCCAGGTCAGCCCGCCCGCGACCCGGACCGCCACCACGGCCGCACCGTGCTGGTAGAAGCGGGTGGCCGTCAGCTTGCCGGTCGCCCGGTCCAGGCGCAGTTCCTGGCCGTCGAGGTACAGCGTGACGCCGGTCGGGTCACGGCGGATCAGCCGGTCACCACCTGCGTCGTGCACGTACTCGGTGACCTTGTCGCCCTCGGTCACCCTGGCGATCCGGCCTTCGGCGTCCCAGTCGAACTTCTGGCCGTCGCGCACCGTCATGTTGCCGGTGGCGTCGTAGGAGAACGTCTGCGTCGTCGTGGCGGACGGGGACTTCGTCTCCACCGAACGCAGCTGGTGTGAGCCGCCTGGTGCGGGCAGCGTCGCGGTGCGCACGGTGTCGCCCGCTGCCGCGTGCTGGGTCTCGGTGAGCCGGTTGCCCGCCTTGTCGTAGACGTAGGAGTGCCAGTACGGCGCGGGGCCGGACAGGCTAGCGGTGCCCGGATCCGCCGCACACCCGTTGCCCGGTGTCCACGCCTCGGTGATTCGCTGGAGGTGATCCATCCGGAAGCACTGCGCGTCGTCTCCGTCCACAACGGACTTGACGTTGCCGGACGGGTCGTAGGTGTAGGTGGCGTCGCTCTGCTTCGGGTTCGGCACCTCGGCATCGACGATGGTGCGTTCGAGCCTGCGGGTGTTCGTGTCGTAGTAGCGCGACAGCCACACGCGCTTGCCGGTGGTGCCCAGTTGTGTGCGAGCGAGTTCGCCGTAGCGGGTGTATTCGGTGCTCGACACCAGTTCCTCGGTGTTCCCGTTCATACCCGCGTACGTCCTGGTCGGCTTGCCCAGATCGTCGTACTCGTGGGTGACGGGTTCGGCTGCCAGATCGCCGATCGCCGGGAACGTGGTGCCCGACACGCTGCCGTCCACGTTGAAGCGCGCGTTCGTGGTGTAGGTGCCGGCCAGTGTCTGCTCCGTCGCCGGAATGGTGACGGTACGGCCAAGCGGCTTGTACAACGCGTTGTAGCCGAGGATCTGCGTCTTGTAGGCGTTGCCGTTGACGTACCGCACCTCAGTGGCCGGCTGCCCCTTTCCGAACGAAGCGGTGTCGTAGGACCACTCCGACAACGTCGTGGCGCCGCTGGCGAGCTTGGTCTTGCGCCCCAGATCGTCGTAGGACGACGTCAGGGTCACGTTCCTGGCGTCCGTCGTGGACACCAACCGGCCGGCGTCGTCGTAGACCGCCGCACTCGGGCCGCGGTCCGGGTGCTCCTCCGACACCTTGCGTCCGCGCAGGTCGTAGCCGAACCGCCAGGTGCTGCCCGCCGGATCGACCACCGAGGCGAGCTGACCAGAGGCCGTGTACGTGTACTTCGTGCTGTCGTAGGAACCGGTCACGGCACCGTGGTGCTGGCGCAGCTCCACCTTCTGCCCGCGCGCATCCACGACCGTCGTCATGGCGGTACCGCCCTGGGGCGGCGTCACGTGCGTGCGGTCACCGCCAAACGCCGTTGTGGTGCGCCACTTCTCCGCGGCTCCGGCCTTGGTGATCGTGGCGATCTGACGACCGGCGCCGTCGAACTCGTGCACCGTGTGCATCGGCAGGTCGGTGTCCGCGGCGAGCCACAACTTGTCGTCGACCGCGCCGTCGTTGAAGTACGGCATGGTCGTCTTGTACGTGCGTCCCTGCGAGTCGTAACGGGTGTCCATGACCAGCCTGCCGCCGCCGGGTGCCGGTGACTGCACCTGACGCAACCGCAGCAGACCGTCGTAGAGCTCGTTACCACTGGTGTACCTGCCGTTAGGGCCGATGGTCGTGCTGGTCACGACCGTGGGCGCGTCCTTGCGGTAGGCGTAGGAGAAGTACGCGTTGCCGCGCACGCCGTCCGCCTTCGCCCGGTTGGGCAGCCAGACCTCGGTCTTGCGGCCCAGCGCGTCGTAGGTCGTCTCCGTCTTGCGGCCGTTGGCGTCCACGACCGTCGTCGGCTGCCCGAAGAACGGCTCGTAGGACGTAGTCGTCTGGTGGCCCAGCGGGTTCGTGGAGACCACCTCCTTCGCCGGCCCGGTCGCCGGGACGTACCGGGTCGTCGTCGTGCGGCCGAGTGGGTCGGACGCACTGGTCTGACGGCCGTACGCGTCGTGTGCCGCGGTCCCGCCCGGCGCGTACACCGGTCCGGTCGCCGGCCGTTCCTTCAGCACCTCGGTCCTGGTCACGTCGCCCGCGACCGGAACTTCACCGAAACCCTTGCCGTCGAACGCGTTCCGCGTGTCGCCGATCGCGTCGCGCGGGAACACCGGGGTCGCGGTGCACGCCACCGCGACCGTTTCGGTGCGGGCTACCGCGACCAGCAGCCAACGGTCGGTGTTGCGCCCATAGGTGATGCGCACACACCGGTCGTCGGAATCTTTGGAGACGTCACCGAGGTCGTTCGTCGAGACCGGCAGACCCCGATCGTCGTAGGTCGTCTCGACGCGCGTAACTCGCGTGCCCGCCTCGATCGCCGTGTGCACGGCCTCCGTGCCGGGACGCACGATGTACGCCTGATAGCTGCCACGGGAGGCGGTCGGGCCTCGGACGACCGGCGTGGAGATCGTCTTCTCCACCACCGCGGCACCGTTGCGCACCTGGGACTCGAATTCCAGTCCCCGCAACCACTTCTCGTCCGTGCGCTCGGTCCCCTCCGAGTCGACGACCTTGACCGCGCGGGTGCCTGCCGGCTGCTTGTCACCGTGCATGCCGCGGTGGAAGCGTTTCTCGGTGAGCGTCACCGGGCCGCTCGGATCACCGGTCTTGCCCTGCCGGATCTCGACCTTCCCGAACCCGCGGAACTCGTTCCAGGTGCGGTTCGCGTCCTTGGTGAACTCGGAGTCGTCGTACGCCCAGGCCGCGCCGTCGAGATACGCGTAGCCGGTGACGTGCTCGGGACTCGACGAGATGCGGTCGGACTGCACGACCTCCCGCACGACGTACTTGTGGAAGTAGTCGGTGCGTTCGGAGAAGTCCTTCTTCGCCCACTTCGCCGGGTAGCAGCGCAGCGTGTTCGACTCGGGATTCGCCGGCATCGACGAACCGGCCGCGCAGTTCGGCGGCTCGTAGTTGATCGACGTGACGCCACCGCTCTCCGACACGATGCCGGTGACGCGATAACGGATCAGCGGCCCGACACCGTCGGAGGAGTTGACCCGGTTGGGCATCTTGGTGCCCTCGAAGGTCACCTGCGGCAACGGGGCGGGTGCGCCCGCGAGACCGGTGTGCGTGATGCCCTTGAGCCACAACGCGGCCTTCTCACCGTCACCCGGCGCCGGGTACGCCTGTTCCAGCGTCCACCGGTCGGCGTCGCTGAACGACGAGCCGTTCCACACCTTCGTGGTGACGGAGTCCAGCCGCTTGGTGGTCCAGAACGTCGGCGCGTGCTTGTCCTTGCACGTGGTGGTGTCACACTTGGCGTCCCACGGCACGTCCGGCCAGTTGTCCTTCTTCTCCGGCTTGCAGTCGCTACCGGGCACGCACCGGTCGGCCGCGGTGAACTCCACCCGGCCAGTGGCCTGCGGCTGGCCGTCGCGCAGCCCGTAGTCCACCGACTTCAGCGTGCCGCCGCGCACGTAGGACACCGCGGCATCCTTGTTGTTGGCGCCGTAGGAGTTCGTCTCGGGCGTGTAGTTGTAGAGGATCTCGTTGCCGTGCCGGTCGATCACCTTGTCCAGGTTCCACCGCCACACCTGCGTGCACATCGACGCACCGAACGAGTCACCGTGACAGGGCTCCCCCGTGTCATCCCCGAACACCGGCACCGTCCACGCGGAGCCCGCCTCCGGCCGCGACCCGAACAGGTACTGGGTCCCGTCCGGCATCGTGATCCGCCAGTGCTCACCGTCGTTGTCGCCGTTGGCGGCACCTGTGAGCCGCTCGATCCGGGAGCCGTTGTCGCTCTCCGCACGCCACTGCCCGGTGGCGTCGTCGCGGATCAGCTGGCCGCCACCGCGCTGGAAGGCCGCGACGGCGTTGTCACTGCGCCAGCACAGGTCACCCGACTCCTTCGGTGGCGTCGTACCACCGGCCTTGTCGTCCGCGCAGCCGCCGTAACGCCGTTCCACGAACCCCGCGGACAGCTCCCAGCCGTCGCCCGCCCACGAGGCCTGGTTGTTCGTCGCGCTCGTTCGTCCGTCCACACTGGACGACGAGTAGGCCAGGGCCAGCTCGGGATCGTGACCGCCGGGTGAAGGCGGCACGCGCAACGGGTAGGTCCAGCCGAAGTCACCGGTGTGTGCGGAGACGTCCCAGTTCGCGGACGGCGACAACGGTGTGGCGGCCGGGTCGCCGCCGCCTTCCGGGGCAGTGCCTCCCGGTTGGTCACCGGACAGCGCGCCGGTGCTGGCCTGGTCCGGCGCCCGTGAGCCCATCCGCTGCTCGCTCACCGGCGTCGACGAGGTGCCGGGCAGCGGCACCGACGGTCCCGCTGCCAGTGCCGTGGTGGCGAATGAGGTGGTCAGCACCGACGACGTCAGGACAACGGTCAGTGTTCTTGCCAACAGCCGTCTCATGTTCCCCCTGTTCATTCGAACACCGCCGTCACACCGGGTGCCGCGGTGAGCGCGTAGCCGAGACGCTCGGCCGGGTGGCCCTCGCAGTTCTCGGCGTTCGAGACCATGCCGTCGCCGTCGCCGCCGGGCAGCGTGCAGCGGTACAGCGCACGGCTCTCCAGTCCTTCCGGGGCCTCCGTCCAGATCGACCCGAGCGTGCTCAGCACCGTCTTGCCCTCGCACGCCGCGTCGGTGGAGACGAACTGGTCGTAGGAGCCGTTGCGGCAGCTGTACAACGGCCGAGTGCCCGGTTGTGCGGTCAGCGCCAGCAGGCCGTGGCGTCCTTCCGCGACGTAGCCGGGCGCGGGGCCGTCGGTGAGGCTGGCGTGCTCGTAGTACCAGAGCAGGTACCGCCCGAAGTCGGCGTAGGCGACCGAGTGGCCGAGCACGCCGTCGACGGTGCTGCCGCCGCAGGTGGAGTCGCGCGAGTCGAACCTGTCCGTCCCCGCACGGCACCGGTAGAGCGGAATCGTCGGGATGTTCGCCGGCTGCCGGGTGTAGACCAGGCCGACGTCGCCGATCTTCGTGGCGCCTTCGCACGCCGCGTCGAGCGAGGTGAAGGTGTCCGCTCCTGAACGGCACGCGTAGGCCGTGCTCGTGTTCGGGCCTTCCACCGCGGGCAGGCCGAGCGCGCGTTCCAGGTGGTAGCCCTCGACCACCGCGGAGGTGTTGCCCGTGAACCGGTCACCGGAGGCGTTGACGAAGCGGCCGAGGCGGCCCTGCCCCGAGGCCGCCCAACGCCCGCGCTCGGCAACGGCCTGGTCCGCCGGCACACCGGCGCCATAACGCACCTCGTCCACTGCGCCTGTGAAGAAGCCGGACGGGCTGCCGTTCACCTTCTCCCGGCCGAGCACCACGTTCCCGGTCGCCTGCCACAGCACCACGTTGTTGCGCGTGCCGGCCAGTTCACCGTTGAGGTACAGGCGCAACTGCCTGGCCGCGTAGTCGTAGACGCCGTTGACGTGCGTCCACTCCCCCGCCTTGGGCGGCACCGACGAGGCCACGTAGGTCAACTGTGCGTTGTCGGTGTCCGACGCGGCCGCGCCGAACACCCACCGCTGCAGGTCAGGCCGGTACTGCAACACGAAACCGCTGTTGCGGTCACCGTCCTGCGAGGCGATCGTGGCCACCCGGTCGGTGCGGTCGAGCTTCGCCCACGCGGCCACCGTGAAGCTGTCCCTCATCGACAGTCCGGACGGGGTGACTGCGGTGCCCGCGACACCGTCGAGCTGAAGGGCCTTGCCGCTCACGCCGGCGCCGAAGCCGGTACCGGTGCTGAGCGACGCGGTGGCCTTGCGCCAGGTGATGTCCTTCGCCGCGCCGTCGTCGAACCGGTAGAACGCCAGGTCGCGGTCTGGCATGTCGTCGTGGATCCGGCGTGCCTCCCCGTCGCTGACCGCCTTCGAGTACACCCTCGGGTCGTCGATGCTTCCCCGGTGGAACGCCGCGTTGGCGCCGTTCACCTTCGCCCGGCCGAACGTGAGCGGACCGGACGACGGCAGCACGGTGATCCCGGTCTGCGCACCGGACAGCAGGCCGTTGACGTAGAGCCGGACCTGCTTGAGGTTCGCGTCGTAGGACAGCGTGAGGTGGGTCCACTCGAACGGTGTCGCGGCCTCGCCCGAGGTGAGCACCGCGACCGCCGCGTTGTCGGTGTCCGCGCCCGTTGCGAGCACGGCCCACTTCTTCGAAACGCCGTGGTAGGCAAGCGAGAACGCGCTTTGGCGCGCCGCGTCCTGTGCGAGGACGGTCCGGTTGCCCGAGCCGGTGTCGGTCAGGAACGCCCACGCCGACACCGAGAAGCTCTGGCCGGTGTCGACCACGCCCGCGGAAGTCCCGCCGTAGCCGGTGGTGCCGTCGAACGTCGCGGCCGCGCTGGCCATGCCACCACCCCAGCCGGTACCGCCCTGGAAGGTGATCCGCTGGTCCCGTCCACTGGCGTCGTCGCCGTTGTCGTTGAGCTTCCAGTGCCCCGCGTCCGCGACGGGCAGCGTCGTGGCACCCTGCTGCGCCGGGTAGGACCGGTAGAGGCCCGTGATGCGGTCCTTGTCGAGCTGACCGGTGTAGAGCCGGACGTCATCGACGCCGCCCTTCCACTGCGCGGCCGCGGTGCCGCCCTCCTTGCCCCGGCCGATCGCGAGTGCGCCGGTGGCCTGCCACGCGGTGCCGAGCGTGCCGTCGCCCACCCTGGTTCCGTTGACGTACAACCACATCTTCTTGCTCGTCGGGTCGTAGACGCCCACCAGGAACGTCCACTGGTCCGTCTCGGACGGGAGCGTGGACACCGCTGCCTTGGTGACCCGCCCGTTGTCCTGCTCGGGCATCTCGAACGTCCACGCCCCGAGCTGGCTGTTGTCGTCGTCGATCACGTGCCCGAGGCGGAACTTGCTGGCGGTCGGCCCGTCCACGGTGACGGCATCCATCCGGCAGACCCGCGCGTCGCACGTCTTCTCACCGAGCCGCACCCACGCCGACACGGTGAACGCCTGGTCGAGCCGCACGTCCACACCTGAGGCCGTCGCGGAGCCCGTGCCCGCGAAGGTGACGCCGTTGCCGACCCGGCCGGGTGCGAACGCCGCGTCACCGGCCAGCGTCACCGGCCGCGAACCGGCCGCGTCGGCGGCGTTGCGGCCGCTGCCCTCGTCGAACGGGTAGTTGTGCGCCAGTGTCAGGTCCCGGCCGGCCATCGCCTGGATCTCCGCGGCGAACAACGCCCTGGAGTACACGCTGACGTCGTCGATCGAGCCCTTGAAGTACTCGACCGGCGCACCCCACTTCGCCCGGCCGATCTGCACCCCGCCGGCGGCGTTCCAGGTGTGCGCGTGCGGGACCGATGAGGCCAGCACACCGTTGACGTACAACAGGACCTGCTTCGCACTCGCGTCGTACACCGCCACGAGGTGCGTCCACTGTCCGATTTGGACCGCCCCGCCGACGGCCTCGTCACGCGCGCTGTCCGTGCCGTCCTTGGCGAACATCACGAAGCCCCACTTGCCGTCCTCGCGGGCTCGCACCTTGAAGCCGCTGACGTTCGCGCCGTCCTGGGACACCACGGTGGTCAGGCCCTTGTTCTCGTCGGCCCGCGCCCAAGCCGCGACCGCGAAACTGCGGTCGAGGTCCACGGCGTGCGGGGTGGACACGGCGGAGGCGCCGTCGAGCCGCAGAGCGAGGTCGTTCGGGTCGGGCATGCTCGACTGGCCGCCGACGTACGCGGTCGCGCCGACCGGCGTGCCGTGCCGTGCAAGCGCGGAGGAGTCCTGCAGGTTGCCGTCGAACCTCCAGCTGCCCGCCGCCACGCTGTCGCGGGAGACGATGCCGCGCACCTCCTCCGGCGCCACGGCTCGGCTGAACACGCGGACCTCGTCGAGTGAGCCGCGCCATTCGAAACCTGTGTCGCCGTGCCACTTGCCGCGCCCGATCATCAACGGCCCGGTGGCGTTGAAACCCTTGGTGCGCGATGCGGTCGCCTCCAGCTCACCGTTGACGTACAGGCGGATCTGCCGCGCCTGCGCGTCGTAGACACCGGTGAGGTGCGTCCAATCGCCGATCTTCGCCCGCGAGGTGCTCCACACCCCCTCCGCCGGCTTGTCCTTCGCGTCCTCGGTGGGCAGCACGAACTCCCAGTTCCCGCCGCCGTCCATGCGCTGGCGGTAACCCAGGTAGAACGCGCTCATCACCGAGCCCTCCTGGGTGACGGCACCGGACGGGTGTCCCGGCGCCAGCTCCTGCTCCTGACGCACCCACGCGGACACCGTGAAGCTCTGGTCGGTGCGCACAGCGGGTTGCCCGGTGGTCACGTGGCCGGTGGTGTCCTCGAACTTCACCGCGCCGCCGACCGCGCCGTCCCCGACGAACTTCGCCTTGCCCTGCAGCACACCCGCGGTGCCACCCGCCACCGCGTTCGCCGCGGTCGCCCCCTCGCCGTCGTCGAACTTCCAGTGGCCGACCTGCACCGAGTCCCGGCTCACCACCGAGCGGATCTCGGACTCGGACAGGATCCGGTCGTAGACCTTCAGCTCGTCGACCGCGCCGGCGAGGTGGTCCAGGCCCGGGTTCGAGTCCCACTGCGTGCGCCCGACGCGGAGCTCACCGGTCGAGTTGACCGGGGCGACGAGCCGCTTCTGCGTGTCCGACAGCACACCGTTGACGTAGAGCCGCAGTTCGTTCGCGGGTGCGTCGTACACGGCCGTCAGGTGCGTCCACACCCCGAGTTGTGCGGTGGTGGCCGACCACGCGGTGTCAGCCCACTTGTCGGAGGCGTCCGGGTTGACCATCGCGAACACCCAGCGGCCGCCGTCGTCCGGCCGGTACCACAGGGTGAAGCCCGCGAAGCGGTTGCCGTCCTGGCTCACGATCGCCCGCGAACCGGTGCCGTTGTCGACCTTCGCCCACACCGACACCGACAAGCTCGTGTCGGTGCGCACGGTGTTCGGCGCGGAGGCGTACCCGGTGCCGCCGTCGAGTTGGAGCGCCGAACCGACCGCGCCGGAGGCGGTGTAGCTCGCGCCACCGGTCAGCGTCGCGTGCCGATCGCCGAGGAACGCGCTGTCCCGCGCGTTGCCGTCGAACGACCACTGCGCCAGCGGACCGTTTCCGGCACGCACGTAGATGTGGACCTTCTTGGTCGGGCTGCGGTGCCCGGCACGGTCCACGCTCTGCACGTACAGGTCGCGAGGACCGTCACCGGGCGGAGCGATGTCCAGCACCGCCTTGCCACCCAACGCGTCCGCGTCGACCTTCGTCGACGGCGGGTCGTTCCAGCCGTACAGGTAGTGGTCCACATCGGACACTCCGGCCGCGTCGAAGGTGAACCGGCCCGGCACCCCCGCGCCACCGTGCCACCGGTTGTCCTCCTGGTACAGCACGCCGGTGACGTTCGGTGCCTTGTCGATCCCGATCCGGTCGACCTTGAAGCCCGGTCCGTTCTTCCAGTCACCACCGTCGTTGGCGGGGTCACGGCCCCACAGCGTCCACGTGACGTTCTGGTCGTGCCGGTCGCGCAGGTCGACGGTCGTGCTGAAGACGTTGCCCGACCGCATCGTCGGGCCTTCGACGTGCGTCTTCACTCCGCCGTAGACGTCCCACACCGCCGTCAGCTGGTCGTTCTCCGCGTCGGTCAGCTTGCCCTTGAGCCGGATGAAGTCGTCACCGACGTACGGCACGCCGCCGCACCACCTGCACGCCGTGAGCGGTGGGTCGGTGACGAGCTCCACCGGCGGGTTCGGCCGGGTGTTGTAGTTGACGACGATCTTCGTGCCCGCCGCGTCGTACTTGCGCCACGCGTACTTGTCACCCTCGTTGGCGGCCTTGATGAAGTAGGCGGACCAGCCGTTCGGGTTGATGAACTGGCCGACGCTGAAGCCGACCGGCTTGTAGCCCGCGCAGCCCTCGTAGTTCGCACCGGCCGGGCTGGTGTCGACGTACGTGCCGCCTGGTGCGTTGTTCCAGCTCGTGCCCGACCCGAAGGTGTCGTTCGCGATCCACAGCTCGTGGTCGCGGGTGTTGCAACTGGGCCCGTAGACGACCGTCGCGTTGAAGTCCGCGCTGATGATCCGTTTGCCGCGCAGGAAGTCCGTGTTGAACTGGAAGTACGAGCGCGCGACGTTGACGCCGCCGCAGAAGTCCCAGCCGTTGCAGGTACCGACCTTCGCCCACGTGTCCACGTCGTTGCCGCCGTACCAGTGAATGCTGTCCGGCTTGCCGCTGAAGACCTTCGTCCAGTCCTTGCGGTCGTTGGTCCACCAGTCCGGGTCGATGGTGACCGGGTACTGGCCGGTGGTCAGCAGTTCCTGATCCGGTAGGAGCGTCAGCGAGGTCGCGTCGACCGCCAGCCCGACCTTCGCCTGCTTGCCGGCGGCATCCCACATGATCGTCGGCGGCGTGCCGAGCACGACCTCGCCCTCGCCGTCCACGGCCTCCAGACCGCCCTCCCGCGTGGCACGCACCGTCAAGCCGTCGTGCGTCAGTCCGAACCGGATGCTCTGCGGCTTCGCCTTGGCGTCCTTGACCACCACGTGATGGGTCACCCCGCTGGCCTGTGTCCTCAACACCAGGTCAACGCCGGGAAGCACGTCGCGGTAGGTCGCGGTCGCGCCCTCGACCACGGGCGCGGGCAGCTCACCTGGCCACGTCAGCGCGACCGAACGCTTCGGGGTGCCGATCGTCAGCAACGGCCCGTTGCCGCCCTTGGACAGCACCACGTCCACGCCCGCTGCCTTGGGGACGAGGCCGCCGGCACCGTCGACCAGTGCGGGGTCCGCGTCGGCCCACTTGCCGTCCTTGCGCACCCGCACCGGCACGGCGTTGATCTCGGCGGTCAGCGTGCCGTCCGGCTGCGCGGCCACGACGCGCGTCGGCGTCGTCAGATCCGCGACGGTGACCGCCTCACCCTGCCGATGCGCCGCCGTCAGCGCGGCGGCCGTGTCCGGTGCCTCGTCCACGTGCTCGACGGGTGCGGGTGCGTCCCACTTCGGCAGCGACGTCACAGTGACCGCCGCGGCGCCGAGCACCACCACCACTCCCACAGCCAGCCGTCTCCAGCCGGCACTCGCACGGTTCATCGCCGCACACCCCCCATCGTCACCAGCCCGTCCCTCGCGGGCCGCCGCTCATCGTCGATGCGGGTGATCACGCGGAACAGGTCACGAACCGGCAATCTGTGACCGGTCGGACTGGTAGGAAGATCGAGGGCGGACCAGGGCGGGTGTGGTGTCGTGGTCGGGGGAACGGGGCGAAGGGGCGTTGCGCGTGGCCGTGGTGGTGCGCCTGCTGGGCGAGGTCAGCTCGGAGGTCGACGGGCAGCCGGTGGACCTGGGCACACCCAAGCAACGGTGCGTGCTGGCCGCGCTGGCCGTGGACGCGGGCCGGGTCGTGCCGATGGACCGCCTGGTCGAGCGGGTCTCGGGCGCGGACGCGGCGCATCGGTCACGGGCGACGGTGCAGAGCTACATCTCGCGGTTGCGTCAGGCGCTGGCCGGCGCGGGTGGCGTCAGCATCGTGCGCCGTTCCGGCGGCTACGCCCTGGTCGCCGACACGGCCGAGCCGGTGACGGACCTGCACCGGTTCCGCGACCTGTGCGCCCGTGCCCGCGGCGATGACGTCCAGGCGGTGCGGGTGTGGACCGAGGCGCTGGCGCTGTGGCGGGGACAGCCGCTGACCGGCGTGGAAGGCGAGTGGGCCGAGGCCGAACGCGACCGGCTCGCACAGGAACGGCTGGCCGCCGAGCACGACCTCGCCGACGCCGTGCTGCGGCTCGGGAAAGGCGGGCAGCTGGTGAACGAGCTGTCCGCGCGGAGCGCACGGCAGCCGTTGGACGAGCGGGTGACGGGGCAGTACATGCTCGCGTTGCACCAGGCCGGCCGCACCGTCGACGCACTGGACGTCTACCGGCGGGTCCGGGCGCGCCTGGTCGAGGAACTGGGCACCGAACCGGGGGCGGCACTTCAGGACCTGCACCAGCGGCTGCTGAACTCGGACTCCGTCCCCGCCGGTGCCTCCCAGGGCCCGCGAGCGTTGGTGCCCAGGCAGCTGCTGATGGCACCCACGCCGTTCGTCGGCCGCGAGGACGAACTGGCCGCCCTGGACGCCGCTCTGAACACCTCCGCCGTCGCGGCCATCGTCGGTTCTGGCGGCATCGGCAAGTCCTGGCTCGCCCTGCACTGGGCGCACCGGCACGCCCACCGGTTCCCCGACGGCCAGCTGCACGTCGACCTGCGCGGCTTCAGCGCCGACGGCGACGTGCTGTCCGCCGCGTCCGCCGTGCGCGGTTTCCTCGACGCCCTCGGGGTCGAGCCCGGCCGCATCCCGGTCGAGCCGCACGCTCAGGCGGCGTTGTTCCGCAGTCTCGTGGCGGACAAGCGGATGCTGCTCGTGCTCGACAACGCCGCCGACACCGCCCACGTCACCCCGCTGCTGCCGGGCGGCGGGTCGTGCGCCGTGCTGGTGACCAGCCGCAACCGGCTGCCCGGCCTCGTCACCGGGCACGGCGCCCGGCACGTGGTCCTCGACGTCCTCGGCGACACCGAGTCACGCGACCTGCTCGGCGCGAGGCTCGGGACCGCACAGGCCGAGGCGGAACGCGCCGCGGTCAAGGACCTGGTGGAACTGTGCGGCGGGTATCCGCTGGCGTTGAGCATCATCGCGGGGCGCGCCCACACCGGTCCCGGCTCGTCCCTGCCCGCTCTCGCCGCCGAGCTGCGCGAAAGCCTCCTCGACGTGCTCGACGAAGGCGACCCCGCCGCGAGCCTGCCCGCCGTGTTGTCGTTGTCCTACAACGCGTTGACCGCCGCGCAACGAGCGCTCTTCGGATTGCTCGCCATCGCCCCGGGGCCTGGCATCGGCCTGCCCGCCGCCGCGTCCCTCACCGGTCTGTCCCAAGCCAGGACCAGGACCGTGCTGCGCGGTCTGGAACAGGCGTCGCTGATCAGTCAGGACGCCTTGGGCCGCTACGGCATGCACGACCTGATCCGCCGCTACGCCGACGACGCCGCGCACCGCGACCTGGCCGAGCAGCAACGGGAGTCGGCGTTGCGACGGGTGATCGGCTTCTACCTGCACACCGCCCACGCCGCCGATCGCCTCGTGTACCCGCACCGCGTGGACGTCCTGCTCGACCCGCCCGCACAGGGTTGCTCACCCCAGCCGCTGCCCGACTCGGCCGCGGCCGTGGTCTGGTTCGACGCGGAACACCTCTGTCTGCTGGCCGCCCAGCACGTCGCGGCGGAGCTCGGGTGGCGGCAGGCCGTCTGGCAGCTGGCGTGGTCGCTGTCCACGTTCCACCAGCTGCGGGGGCACCACCACGACCAGGTCCGCACCTGGCAGGCCGCGCTGGTCGCGAGTGAGCTCCTGCCCGACCCCGCCGCCACCGTGCTCGGCCATCGCCAGCTCGGCCTCGTCCACGCCGAACTCGGCCGGCGCGAGCAGGCACTGGACCACCTGCTGCGGGCTCTCGCCCTGGCCGAGCAGCACCACGACGTGACCGCTCAGGCCCACACCCACACGGCCCTCGCCAGGGCGTACGAGCAGCAGGGAGACGACAGGAGGGCGCTGGAGCACTCCGTCCGGTCCCTGGAACTCTGCCGCGTGCTCGGCAACCCGGTGTGGGAGGCGGGAGCGCTCAACGGCGTCGGCTGGTACGCCGCCCGGCTGGGCGAGCACGACCGGGCACGGGAGCACTGTCAGGCCGCCCTGGCCTTCTACCGCGCGCACGACGACCCGTCCGGTGAGGCGGGTGTGCTGGACAGCCTCGGCTACATCGCCCACCTCGCCGGTGACCACGCGCAGGCCGTGGACCACTACCGCCGATCCCTGGCGCTGCAACGAGAACTCATCTACGACTACGCGATCGCGGAGGCCCTGGCCGGACTCGGCGCTCCGCACGCCGCGCTCGGCCAGTTCGACGAGGCGCGCGCGGCGTGGCAGGAGGCGCTGGAGATCTATCAGCAGCAGGGCCGGACCGAAGAGGCACAACGGATCCAGGAGCGACTCGACTCCCTCGACCGCGGCTGAACTGCGCTTTGCAGAATCCTGCAAAGGATTCACATGATCGGCCGGACATCGTGACCGGCATGAGCACGCCAAGTACCAGGAACACGCCGGGAGTCCGGTCTTTCCTCCTCGTCGCCGCGATCGTCACGTCGTCGCTGGCGGTCGCGACACCCGCACAGGCCGCCGCGCCCAGCCTTGAACTGCCGTTCGTGTGCGGTACCTCGTGGGACGGCAACTCCGGCGACAGCAACGCGCACCGCAACAAGGAAATCGACTTCAACGCGACCGGCACGAAAGGCGACGCCGACAAGGGCAAGCCCGTCGTCGCCGCTGCCGCCGGCACCGTCAGGTGGGAGGGCGGCGAGAACTCCGACTACGGCAACTACGTCGAGATCGATCACGGCGACGGCTACTCGACGTTGTACGCCCATCTCGACCAGAAGTCCGTGGGCACCGGCGACACCGTCCAGCAGGGCGAGCTGATCGGCACGGTCGGCAACACCGACGGCAACTCCCCCGGCATCTCCGCGCACCTGCACTTCGAGTTCCGCAACCGGGGCAGCGGCCAGAGCTACCCCGACTACATCAGGCCCGCGTCGTTCCACGGCAACCCCTTCGACTACGCGACGGGCAAGGAGACGTTCGTCAGCCAGAACTGCGGCACGCAGACGCCGCCGACGATGCCGGGTGTCTCCTCGGTGTCGCGGGCGGACGGGTCGATCGACGTGTTCGCGGTGACGTCCGACTACCGCCTGAAGCACCGGAACTTCTCGGCCGGCAAGTGGTCGTGCTGGTCCACCCTGCCCGGCAACGCCAAGATCAAGGGCGACCCCGCCGCCGTGGTGTCCAACAACGGCAACAGGATCGACGTCTTCGCCCAGGGCATCGACAACCGGCTCAAGAAGCTGACCTGGATCGCGGGCCAGCAGTGGTACGACTGGGCCGACCTCGGCACCTACGCCATCACCTCCTCCCCCGCGGTGACCATGCGGTACGACACCGGATTCGACGTCTTCGCCCGCAACGCCACCAACAAGATCGTCTACCGCCACTTCAGCATCGCCGACGGCTGGGTCAACGACTGGGCGGGAATCGGTGACAACTGGAGCACCGTCACCGCCACCAGCGCGCCCGCAGCCGTGGCGAGCGCGGACGGCACCCGGATGAACGTCTTCACCAGGGCACCGGACGGCAGCCTGCTGTCGGTGATGTGGACCAGCGGCGCCGGTTGGTACAACTGGGCCGACCGCGGCGGCAACTACGTCGGCCGTCCCGCCGTCACCACGCGCGGCGGCACCAGCCTGGACCTGTACCTGCGGCACAACGACAGCAGCCTCGTCCAGTGGTACTCGCCCGACGGCGCGGACTTCACGACCTACAAGCCGCAGGACTTCGGCGGCTACATCACCACCAGCCCGACCGCGACCACGTGGGGCAACCAGCGGATGGACGTCTTCAGCCGCAACAGCAACGGCGACCTCATCCAGAAGTTCTGGACCGCCGGCAACAACTGGACCCCCTACATCGGCCTCGGCCCCGTCGGCGCACCCGCCTGCTGACAGAACAACCCCACGATTCGGCCGTTGCGGCTCCTCGCCGCAACGGCCGTTCTGTCGTCGTCGGCCCCGTCACCCGAATGAGTTGAACTTCGACTGCAACAAGACCGGGCGATAGCGCGTTCCAGCAGCATGCGGAGTCGAAGTCGACGCCGCACTCACGAGGAACTTCGACCCGGAGGTAATTGGCCACTTTCTGACAACGAAACCCCGCCCCGCCGCTCGCCGACATGGGCACACTCTGCGGTGACGACGTCGATCCGTTGCCGCGCAACAGACTCCGCCGCTAACGCGGTGCCATAGAAATCGCGAATCAGCGGCGCTCAAAGGCCTTTTCGAGCGCGCGGAAGAATGTCGAGTCTACGTCGCCGGGAATATCCAGAATGTTCACCGCCGCGCGTAACGCGGATCGATGCGGGTCCGATCAGCAATGTGGTTCAACGGGAGCGCGACTCACCGCGTCTCCCCATTCAGCAATCAGTGACGTTCATCCCTGTTCAGGAATCGGAGGGCTGCAGCGGCGATGAGTAACGGCCTCTCCGCATACTTGTCGATGTTCTTCGGCGGGACGGCAGGTTTCAGCCGGCTGTTCGTTCTGCTCGGGCTGGCGCTGGCCGTCGGCAACGGGCTGCGGTTCCTGACCAGCAGGCCCTCGGTGGCGATCGGCGCGCTCGGCTCGCCGCAGCCGGGGCGGTTCTTCACCGTGCCCGCCGTGCTGGTGCGCGGAGGTGTTCCGAGCCTGTGGTGGCCCTTCGCGCTGCTGTGGCTGGGGTTCTGGTTCGGCACCGGGTTCCGGACCACGCACTGGTCGCTCGCGGTGCTGGTGCTCGTGCTGGTCGCGGTGGCGTTCGGGCTGCACCTGCTGAGGGCGGCGCACGGACGGCGCGGAGAAGAAGTGGTGTCCGGGCCGGCGTTGGCGGTGTTGCTGACGACGGGGGTGCTCGTTCTCTTCGGGTTGTTGCTCACCGTGCGGCTGGAGGTCGTGCGCGATCCGGGTGTCGGGTTTCTCGGTGCGCTCGAAGGGGATGCCCCGGCGGCGGCGCTGACCAAGGTGATCCTGCCCGCCGCGGTGCTCGCGGCGGCGCTGGCGCTGCTGGCGCTGAAGTTGCGGCCTGGGCGCATCCGGTTCGAGCGGCCGCGGCACGACCGGTGGCACGCGGGCGGGCTGGCCGTGGTCTTCCTGCTGTTCGCGGCGCCGCTGCTGGGCGACGGGCAGCTCACGCTGGGCGGGATCGCGACGCCGGAGTACGGGAAGATCATCTACCTCGCGGTGCTCGCGATGATGCTCGCGGACCACGCGTACGGGTTCCGGATCGAGCGCGACTCGCTGCGGAACGCGAAGAACGACCCGAGGCTCGCGATCAAGGCGCGGCGGCATCTGCTGTACCCGTTCGCGTTGTTCGGCGTGGTCGGTGTCGCCAGCACGCTCAAGTCCGACATCGGACCGTTGATCCCGGTGTTCGCGGCGACCGTGACCATGGTGTGGCTCGTGGTCCGCGCCGAGGTGTCGAAGTCGCTGTACGTGAGCGGCCAGCGCGGTGCGAAGCGGTCGATGGCCGCGACGCGGACCGCGTGGACGTTCGTCAAGCCCGCGGTCGTGCCGCTGCTCGCGCTGGCGGCGCTGGGGCTTCTGGTCATGGTGACCACCTCGTACATCACGACGCGGTGGGAGACGCAGCGCAATCCGTGGGTCTACAACTGGGCACAGTCCTGTGTGGACGCTCCGCGGGGAGCGGCACCACCGGTGGCTCCCCCGGGAACCGAGGTGTGCCAGGAGACTCTCGCCGGCGGTTTCGCCAGCACGAACTCGCAGATCGCGCAGTCGCTCGCCACCATCGCCGACGGCGGCATGTGGGGCCGCGGACTCGCCGACACGACCTCACGGGGATTGCCCGCGGGCAGCTCGGACCTCGTGCTCGCGGTGATCTGGAGCAAGCTCGGCGGCTTCGTGGTGCTGCTGCTCAGCGCGTTGCTGGCGCTGCTGGCCGCGGCGCTCGCGAAGCTGTCCCGCACCACGGGCCAGGCCGCCTCGCCGGAACGGCTGTTCATCGGCGGGTTCGCGGGCATGGTGCTGGTGCAGTTCCTCTTCGTGCTGGCCGCGACGGTCAACGCCGTGCCGCACTCGGGCATCACCGCGCCGTTCCTGTCCTACGGCGTGCAGTCCACGGTCGCGCTCGGCCTCGGCGTGATCATCGCGGTCGCGCTGCACTACCGGACGGAACCGCGACCCCAGCCGCCGCTGAGACCGAAGCAGGCGCTGAGCCTGAGCTTCTCCCCCGTGCTGCTGGCGTTCCTGACCTGTCTGATGCTCGCGTGGGGCGTCACGGTCTGGCCCTACACCGGTCTCGCGGAGAACCGGCCCTTCTGCGCGACGACGTCGGCCGTGGTCGACGCCGAGCGGTGCTCGACCGACCGGATCGCGCACGCCCGCACGTCGGTCGAACTCGTCGTCGGCGGAAAGGCGCAGTACGTGCGCAAGGGCGCCGACCCGACCTGGGCACCGGTGGGGCAACCCTCCGTCGCGCTGGCCGATCTCGCCGGGATCGTCGACGGCAGTGCGTTGAACGACGCCCTGTCGAGCGGATCCGGCACGTCGCTCGCCGAACGCGTCGGCCCGGCCGCGATCGCGACGCCGGGTTCGGTCGAACTGTCGGTCGACCCCGCGCTCCAGGCCGCCATGGCGACGGCGCTGCGGACGCCCTCGGCCGGTGCCGGCCCGCTCGCCGGTGGACTGGTCGTGCTGGACGCGCGCACCGGGCACGTGCTCACGTCGGCCAGCGCGCCGACCGAGAACGCCCGCGCCACCGCCGACGTCACGGTCACGCCGGAGATGGAGAACTTCCTCACCGCGCACCGGAAGTACTACCACCGCAAGAAGGACGGCACGCCGGACGAGACGCGGCCTTGCAACGCGGACCAGCCGACCGCGGAAGAACGCGCAGGCTGCGTTCGCTGGGGTCTGCGCGCGGATCCCGGCCCGCGTTCGGACGAGGTGCAGGCGGGCCTGCGTGCTTACGTCGGAGGCCTGGAGGGCGTGGCGCTGCCGGGCCCGACGGTCAACCGGGCGCTCGGCAAGCGGTACGGCCTCGGCTCCACGTTCAAGGTGGTCGTCGCGGCGGCGTACCTGCGCCAGCCGGGCACCACCGCCCAGGACCTGATCCCCGCACCGCTGTTCCTGGAACTCGGTGGCCAGCGGATCAACAACTACGGCAAGGCCCTCTGCCCCGGCACGTCCCCCGACGGGAAGATCTCACTGACCCAGGCGCTCGCGGTCTCCTGCAACACCGCGTTCGTCCAGCTCGCGGGCAAGATCGGGTGGCAGAGCGTCGAGGAGACGGCGAAGGCGTTCGGGTTCTCGCTCACCGGGTCCGAGCCGGGGCCCGCGTGGCTCGCCGGGGTGACCGCGGGCGTGGATTCCGTTGTGCCGCACGGCCTCGCGGCGTCCGACATCGGCAACCCGGTGCTCGGCGGCGGCGAGGTCGAGGGCACGCCGCTGCAGATGGCCGCGGTGATGGCCGCGGTCGCCGGCGACGGCACCACGGTCCAGCCGTCGCTGGTCACCTCGGTCACCGACCCGAACGGCGGGCAGCGCCGCCCGGTCACCGGTGAGACGCGCAAGGTGCTGGAACCCGCGCAGGCCGAGCAACTGCGGCAGGCGTTGTCCGCCACCACGACCGCGGGCACCGCGACCGGACTGTCCACTGCGGACGGACGGGAGCTGTGGGTGAAGACCGGCACGCACGTGCTGGTGGAGGACGACGCGGCGGCGCCGGAAGGACAGTTCGTCCGGCAGATCGCGTGGCTCGTCGGCGCCATGCCGACGCCGAAGGGACCGGTGTCGTTCGCGGTCGCCGTCGAGACGAGCGACGAGCAGGCCGGGGCGGCGCGAGTCCGCCTGCTGGCGCAGCAGGCGATCAACAAGGTCACGGAGGTGCGCGGATGACCGCCGACATCGACCCCCGCTTCGAGGAGGCGGCGCGGATCGAGGCCACCACGAGGTTCCACGAGTTCCTGGTGCGCGAGAAGGCACCGGCGAGCGGCGTGTGGCTGGTCAAGATCCGGATCGTGACGTCGCGCCCGCTGTCCGACCCGGTCCGGGCGAAGATCCGCGAGTCGCTCCTCGACGTGCGCGGCGGCCACCGCGACGTCCGCACCAGGGTCACGTTCGTCGTCGACCCGGTCGTGCCGCGCGGCTGCGAGGTGCGCTGCGACGCGGCGGAGGCGGGCCGCGAGGAGGTCTCCGAGCCACCCCAGGAGTTCGACGACGACCAGTCCGAACTGCTGGTGCTGAGCTGGGGCACCCTGCGGTTCGAGTTCGTGCTGTCGGCGAGCCCGAAGTGGTTGCCGTTCGGCCGTCCGCACGCCAGGGACGACTACGGGCCGGGCGTGGTGCTCCCCCGCTCGATGCTCGCCGTGCCGTCCGGCAGGCTGCTGGACTTCCGCTTCCACAACGGGAAGCTGGAGCTGCGTCGGTTCCCGCACGGCCCGCACATCGCGGTGTCCGCCGACGACCACCTGCTGATCGCCGAGCAGAGCCCGCACGTCGTCGGCCGCCGCGGCCGCATCACCTACACCGACGTGAACACCGGTCTGGGCTGCACGCTCGACTACGAGCTGCAGGACTGGCTGGTCGGACAGCCGAGCGTGCCGGGCGAACCCGACCACCTGGACGGCTCGCCGCACCCCACCGTGCACGAGACCGGCCGGATCCTGCTGATCGAGCCGCCGTCCACCGCGAACAAGCCGGAGGAACGGCTCTTCCCGGTGCCGTCGAGCAGCCCGGAACGGCCGATGCGGCACCTGGTGACGCAGGTGCTCTACTCCGTGGCCACCGAGCAGGACCGGCCCGCACACCGCTGGCACGTCAAGATGTACCGCTGCGCGACCCCGCAGCACGCCGCCCAGCTGCGCCGCTACCTGCGCACCCAGGCCGTGCTCATCGAGCAGGTCAACGCCTCGGTCGGCGGCACCGCGCAGGCACCGCCGTGGGTGATCACGCCGGTGCACGTGCTGTCCGGCAGGACCGGTCTGACCGGGCCACCGCAGGCGACGGATCTCCTGATGCCGGAACACGAGGTGGTGTCCGACCCGGAGAACCGGCTGTCGGCGTGGTTCGGCGTCGCCGACCGGCCCCAGCCCGCCTGTTTCGTCCTCGTCGTGTCGCCGCTGCTGACGACGGTCGGCTGGCCCAGGGCGGACATGCGCACGGTCGCGCCGGGAGTCGAGCAGCTGCCGGAGCTGCGCACCCTCGCGATCGGCCTGGACGCCATGCACAAGCGGGACATCGCGCACTGCGACATCAAGCCGGCGAACGTCTGCCGCTACCTCACCGCGAACAACCGCAGCGGGTACGTGCTGATCGACGGCGACTCGGTGGCGCGTGCCACCGCGCAGTTGCCGGAGCTGAGGTTCAGCGCCGCCTACGCCTCACCGGAGGTGCTCCACCAGCGGCACCGCATGCGGGCGCCCGGCAGGGAACGGCAGGAGATCGACCTGCGCGAGCACGACCGGTTCGGCTTCGCGCTGGTCGTGCTCACCGCCGTCGCCGGCGAGGACCGGGTCGCGCCGATGCTGACGCAGGACGACGACGGCCGGCGCACGGTCGACTCGCCGGACGTCGTGGCCGGTGCGCTCGCGGCCTACTGGCCGGAGCACTGGCGGCCGTTCGCGAAGGTGCTCGCGGCGCCCTTCCAGCCGAGCGCGCTGAGCGGCGACGAGTGGAGCGCGACCAAGTGGATCGACGAGCTGCAGTCGCTCATCCGGACTCGTCCGTCCACACAGGACGATCGAAGCGAGGACGAGCCGCTGCCCCCGGTCGGCAGGCACGCGCGGCACGTGGACGAGATCCGCGCGGAGGTGCGGGCGCAGCCGCCGGGGCACAAGAACCGCGTCCCCGCGGTCGTCGCGGCGGTGCGGCGGCACCAGTTGTCCGTGGCGCGGCACGCGTACTGGCGGGAGGTCGCGGTGCTCGGCCTGCTGCCGATGGCGATCCCGCTGATCCTGCTGTTCGGCCTGTGGATGGGGAGGTGATGTCGTGCGCTACGAGGAGACGCTGCCCGGTGCGTTGCGCGACGCGGTGAGCCGGGTGTGCCCGCCGCCGGACTTCGACGAGTCGATCCGGCACGTGATCGGCGACTGGGTGCTGTGGGAGGAGCCGACCGCGACGGTCGCGCGGCGTGAGGCCGAGCCGCACGTGCACGGCTATCTCGAACAGGCGGCCGCGGCGGGAGCGACGTGCGGCAGGGCGTTCGCCCGGATCGTCCTGCTGCCGGTCACGGCGTTGTTGCTGGTGCTGTTCGTCCTGCTGGCCCTGCTGTGAACGGAAGACGCGAATGACGTGGTCCCACAACCTCAACCAGCTCAGGCGATGTCCCGCGTGCGACGACGACCTGGGTGTCCCGCCGTCGCACGCCGAGGACGGCTCCTGGCGACGGCCGAGCCTCCTGCTGGAGGTGTGCGGTACCGAGCGCGGCGCGATGGAGTGGCGGCTCAGCTCGTTCGACAAAGCAGTCGAGGCGCAGTCGAAGGGCTACCACCGGTCCCGGCCCGGCTGGGTGTACCGGATGTGCGGTGACGGCCACGTCTTCCTCGACCACATCAGGATGACCGGCGAGAGTGTCGGTACGGAGTGGACGGTCGACGACTTCGACGTGGCCGCCACGATCGGCGGCGTCGCGGCCGGCAAGAGCTACCTGGTCCTGCGCACCCTGCACCAGCAGCTGTCGGTGAGCGGCCTGCCGCACATCACCTCGCCGGACCGGCCGATGCAGGTCAACAGCCACACCGTGGACTGGCTGGAGGACACGCCGCTGCAGGTGCTGCTGCAGAACTACCGCGAGACCGAGGAGAAGGGGCTCCCGCTCGGGCCGACGGTGCTGCGCACCACGGTGCCGTTCCACTTCCTCAGCGCCAACATCTCCCCCGACGTCGTACCCGCTCTCCTCGAACTGCAAGAAAAGCTCGGCGGCGAGGGACACCTCGACCGGTCGTCGTGGGGACGGCGGATCCGTCAGCCGATCCTGTGCCGGTACCAGATCGGCGGCAAGCGGGTGCTCGTCGCGATCGCCGACCTCGCGGGTGAGCAGTTCGCGAAGTCGGCGCTGGAGGACGACTACCACCAGCGGCTGCTGCGCAACTACGGCACCCTCACCTGGGTCATCGACCCGGCGATCGCGAAGCCGTTCGCCGCGTTCATCCCCGAGGACACCGCCGAGGAGACGATCGCGGCCAGCGTCCGGCCGGGTGAGAGCGTGAACAACGACCTGCGCGGCGTGCTGAACCAGCGCAACGCGGTGCAGCGCCGGGTCGCGGGCACCCTGGCGCAGGAGTCGAGCCCGCTCGCGTCCAACATCGGGGCGCGGCAACACGTCCTGGTGTGCATCACCAAGATGGACCTCGTCCACCTGGGGTTGCGCCGGGGCAGGAGACTCGACGAACTCGGTGCGCCAGGGGCGATCGTCAAGGGCGCCGCGCGGTATCTGGCGGAGCTCGCGGTCCGGTTCAGCGGGCCGAACCGGAGGATGGTCGAGGACGCGGCCCTGCACTCGATCCTCGACCCGATCGACCGGACGCGGCACGAGCCGAACCTGTTCGAGGCGACCGTGCGCCAGTTCGCCACGGCGATCGTGGAGCACCACGCGAACCCGGACGCCTGGTGGAACCTGGTGCACGTCGGTGGTGGCGCGGTGATCGAGGTGCGCGAGGGCGAGCACTCGTCGGTGCTGCCCGCGAGCCGGATCCTGTTGCCGTCACTGGACTCGCACATCGCGGGCGCGCTCACGCCGCACCAGTCGGCGGTGCTGCGCACCAGGGACCTCGTCATGTCCGCGCTGGGGTGCGGCATCGCGTTCGCGCTCGGGTTCGAGCAACGCGTCGAGTCGATGCTCGGGCAGAAGTGGCGCGACGTCCGGTTCTTCCTGTGCTCCCCGCTGGAGCACGCGCCCGTCCGGGTCGCCGCGACGAGCGAGCTGATCGAGCCGCAGGACGCGAGCGCGGTCTTCCCCGATGTCGACGAGAGATCAGCGGCACTGTCCCAGTTGCTGCTCTGCCTGCTCCGGAGGATGCGGCCGTGACCGAACACGTCGTCGTTGAGTGGGGTGACCACGCCGGCAGCGGCTTCGCGCCGTACGCCGATCCGCGGCGGGGTGAGGCGCCCGCACCCGCGTTCGTCAGGGCGGCGAACGACCTGCAGGACGAGATCGTGCCTCAGCCGCCGGAGGACGCGCGCGACAACGACCGGTTCCCGGTGTGGGGACTGCAGAAGGTCGACGTCGAGGACCACGGTCCGCACTGGTGCTTCACCGTGCAGGGCCGGGGTGGCGCGTTCGGGCGGGCGGGCAGCTGCCAGTTCCTGTTCGCGCCCGTCACCGCGGATCCCGCCGAGGTGTGGGCGCACGGCGTCGCACTGATCGGCAGGGACGGCAAGCTCGGTCACGAACCGCGCCCGGTCCCGCCGCACGGTGTGGACCCGTCTCTGCTGCTGGGGCCGCTCACGGCGCTGGCCGAAGGTCGCAGACGCGTCGCGGTGGCCGGCCCTCCCGCCGAGGTCGCGGCCGTGATCGGCTGCCTCGTCACGGCGTTGCCGAGCGCGGTGGTGGCCGAGCACATCTGGATGACGTTCCCGCTGAGCACGCCGGTGCTGGACAAGCGTCCCAGCGTCACCGGACGGTGGCCGGCCGAGCAGTCGGACACGCTCAGCGCCCGGCGGGTCGCGCGCTGGCTGGAGCCCGATCGGGACGAGCTGCCGGAGTCCCTCCCCCGTCGCGCGGACGAGGCGCTCGGGTGGCTGGCGCAGCTCGCCGCGGCCGGGCGCCGCACCCCGGCGCACCGCCGTTCGTCGTCGTTGCGGGCGTTGCTGGACCTGATCATCGCCGAGGAACTGGGCATCACCGAGGCGGACATCGCGAACCTGGTGCACACGCACGACCAGCGACTGCGCAACGGCACCAACCCGGACATGGTGCTGCGGTGGGCGACCCAGCAACCCGGCTCCGCGATCAGCGAACTGCTCCGGAACCCGCCGCAGTGGCTGGAAACGCTGCTGTTCGACGGGTTGATGCACGCGCAGCTGCACGCCGGACCCGGCCAGAACCCGGCGCTCTTCCCGCCCGCGCACGCCGCCAGCGGCAACTGGCACGCGCGGCTCGCCGACCTCCTCCGTGCGCGTCACCCCCAGCAGGAGGAGCTCCAACGGTTCGTGCGCGACCACGTGGTCGCGCCCGGCAAGCCACTCGGCACGCCCGATCTCGTGCAGCACTGGCGGAACTGGCTGGTGAACCTCGGCGTCTCGCCGAACGATCCGTCCATCTTCCCGTTGCCCGTCAAGGACATCGCGGCCGCTCTGATGCAGACCGGCCGGATCTCCGACCCGCACCAGCAGTTCCTGCGGGCCTCGGGCGATCCGGCCGAGGCGATCAGGTCGGTCGTGCAGCGCATGAAGCACGTGACCCCGGCGGGCGCCGCCGTGCTGATGGCGGTGCCGGACAACTCCGAGGGCAGGGTCCAGGTGCTCAAGACCGTGCTCGCGCACAACACGTTCCGCGAGTCGGAGGCCGCGGCGTGGCTCGTCGAGCTCATGACGACGACCGGGTCGAGCCGGGTGAAGGAGGCGACGGTCATCGCCGGGACCCAGCACCTCGAGAAGGCCGGGCCGCTGCCCGCCACGTTCCTGGCGTCGGTGCTGGAGTACTGGAGCGTGCTGTCGGAGGAGGAGCCCGTCGCACAGGTGGTGCTGCGGGACGCGGGGGTTCTGTTGCGTCCCAAGACACCTGCCAGGAGAGCACCTTCACCGATGCCGCGGCAGGACGACGGCTGGCCGGTGCGCGACGAACCGGCGCGGTCGCTCGCGCTCGTCCCCGAGCCCGTCCAGGAGGACGACCGGGCCGACGACGGACAGGGCTCGTGGTGGGCCGTGTCCGCACTGGTCGCGACGTCGGTGGTGGTCGTGCTCTTCCTGCTGGTGAGCGCCGTGCTCGGTCGATTGGGGTAGTGATGACCGAACCGTTGTCCGCGGCCCGGCAGATGGCCGCCCTGACCAAGGCCGCCATGTCCACGATGGACAGGACGGCCGGGGTGTCCGCCCGCAACCGTCCTCCGCACCTCGCCCAGCTGCACGGCGTCCTGGAGATCGCCGTGCAGCAGGCCAAGCAGGTCGAGTCGAACCCGGCGGCCGCCGACCGCGACGCCGACCTGTGGCGGCTGCGCGAACCCGGCTACCTGCGGGCGATCTGCGAACACCCGCCCGCACACCCCGGCAACGCGCTGGTGCTGCTCCCGGTCGTCCTCACCTGGTCCGCGCTCGGTGTCGCGGAATGGCGCTACGTCGAGCAGTACACGTCGAGCGATCCCGGCGCCCGCCCGTCGTTCTTCGCGGACTGGCTCTCCCAGCCCTGGTACCTCGGTCCGGTGATGCTGTCGCTGGTGATCGTCGTGACGGTGCTGTGGATCATGCTGAACCACCGCCGCACCTGGTCGTCGCACCGCCGCGCCGACACGATCGACCGCGTCGCACACCAGCTCGAGGTGGACCTGCTCCCGCCGCTCGCCGTCCTGCGTGCCCAACTGGGCACGTCGTCGCCGGAACAGCAGACGCGCGAGGCGGCCGCCACCCTGGCCGGTGCCGCGCAACGCCTCGGCGAGGCCTCCTCCCGCCTGGCCGCCGCCTCCGAGGTGGTGGACCGCCTGGGCGCGGTGGCCAGGGAACTCGTGGCCGCCCTGCCGGACCTCGCCCGCCAGGTGGACGCGTTCTCCGCGGTGCAGCAACGGTTCGGCGAGCAAGCCGGCGAGATCGTCACCGCGGTGGCACCTCTTGAGACCGTGGTGGCCGATGTCGGCGTCGCGGCGGCCCTGGCGCGCGAGGCCTCGGCCACCTCCGGGGAGGTGGTGCGCGCGGCGACCGTGCAGACGTCGCTGGCCCACGACCTCTCCACCCGCAACGCCGCACACCGCGACCTGCTGGAGGAGGCGCAGAAGCCGTTCTCCGCGGCCGCCGACTCGGTCGCAGGTGCGGCGGATCGCTTCCAGGCCACCGTGTCCGCGCTGCAGGAGACCACCGGCAAGTTGCGGGAGACGATCCGCGAGGTGAACTGGCTCGCGATGGTGTCCGACGGTCTGCGCCATCCCACCGAGCACCCGGACCACGTCCAGCCCGGCCACACCGAGCCACGCCGCCACGGTGACCAGCCTGGCAACGGCGACCGGCCAGGCCACACCGACTCGCCAGGCCACACCGACTCGCCAAGTCATACCGGCTCGCCAAGTCACGCCGACCGGCCAGGCCGCACCGAGTCGCCGGGCCACACGGACCCGCCAGGCCACACCGGCTGGTCGACGCCGCCCGACCAGGCCACACCTCCGGGCCAGGTGGCGTGATGGCGCGCAGGCAACCGGTCAACGCCCTCGGCATCGCCGGCTGGCTCTTCGCGGAACTGGCCCTGGTGCTGATGATCGTCGCCCTCGGGTCGGACGATCACGTACCGGCGGCGGCCCGACCGGCCACCCCGTCCGCCTCACCCGCCCCGACCACGAGCACCACCGCCTCGCCGGAAGGCCTGTCGCTGACCACGAAGTCGTTCATCATGTCCGTGGACGGGTCCAGCGCGGGCGTGGTGGACGAGTTCCGCCGCAGGCTTCTCGACGAGGTCGGGCCGGACGCGCGGGTCGGGCTGATCCTGGTGTTCGGGAAGTCACGCGACCCGTCCGTGCCGACGCAGGGAACCCTGGTCTCGCAACAGCTCAAGGACCTGGTGGTGCCGGCGGGCCTGCCCCAGCTGAGCACCATGAACGACATGCGTGCCTACCTCGGGTCGGACGGCGCGCCCGGTGACGCCAAGGTCGAACTGTTCCTGCTCGGCGGCGGCCGCTGATGCGGCGGCGCGGTCCGGACGTCGTCGTGGTCGACGGGTCAGGCGCGGAGCGCGGCTCTGCGCTGTGCTCTGTCCTGGGACGCAACGGACTTACCGCGGAGCCCGCGTCCGCTTTGGACATCAAGACGCATCCGAAGGCGCGCGTGCTGCTGCTGATGCCCGTTGACGAGCTGCCGGACGACGGGCATCACGTGCTGTCCGTGGTGGCCGGGCTGCGCGGACGGTTCGAGGGGCGGTTCGTGGTGGCGTGGCACGTGCCGCACCGGGTCCGCGCCAAGGTCGCCGCCACCATCGGGAACAGTGCCGCGTTGCTGCTCGGCACCAGCTGGCAGCGGGAGCTGGCGCGGCACGCCACGGCCTTCGACGCCGTGCGGTGCCGGGACCGGCAGGTGCGCGAGCTCATGTCGGCGCGGCGGATCGGCGGCAAGGCCGTCGAGCGGTTCCGCGCCGACCTCGACGCGGTGGATCCGTTGGCACTGCACGACATCACCGCGCAGGTGGCCGATCACGGGGAGGAGACGCGGCTGTTCTGGCCGCCGCCGGAGTCGATCGTCGAGGCGCTCCGGCTCCGGAACGCGGCGGTGCCCGGTGGCTGAGTACCGGAACGTCTTCAAGGGGACCGCCGACAGGGTGTTGCAGGCGGGGTACGTGCGGACCGTGCGGTTCGACGCGTCCGGAGACGTGCCGGTCGACGAGGCGGTGCGCGATCTGGCGCCGTTGTTCGCCGACGTGCTCGCGGACGGGTTCACCGGACGGCGGTGGCTGATCGAGCAGATCGACGGGTTCGTGGCCGAGCAGCCGTGCGGTCATGTCTGGGTGGAAGGGGATGCGGGCGTCGGGAAGACCGCGCTCGCGGCGCATCTCGTCCGCGAACGGGGCTGGGCCGGGCACTTCTCACGGCTGACGCTCGGCGGTTCGGCCAAGGTCGCGCTGCGCAACCTGGCGGGGCAGCTCGCACGCGATCACGGGCTCGCGACCGACGGTCTGCTGCCCGAACGCTGGTGCACGCCGGAAGGGTTCCCGGCGTTGCTCGCCAAGATCACCCCTCCGCTCGTCCTGGTCGTGGACGGCGCCGACGAGGCCGAGCAGGTGGCTGGCGCACAGCCGTGGGGGCTGCCGATGGAGCTGCCGCAAGGGGTCTTCGTGGTGGGCACCTACCGGACGGGCAGCCCGCCGCCGAGATCCACGGCACCCGCTGCGGTGGTACGGCTCTCCGCGACCGATCCTCGCAACGTCGCCGACGTGGCAGAGCACTTGGCCCAGGTCCGGCCCGACGCCGCCGGTGAACTCGTCGAACGCTGCGGCGGCGTGTGGGTGTACCTGCGGTACGTCCTCAACGAGATCCAGCTAGGCACCCGCACCACCGCCGACCCGCTGCCGAAGGACCTGGCGAGGTACTACGTCGACACGCTGGAGCGGTGGAGCCGGACGGACGCGCTGCTGCCGCTCCTCGCGACCCTGGGCGTCGCGGGTGAACCGCTCGACGCCAGAACCCTGGCCGCACTGTCCGATGTGGACGAGAATGCGGTGAGGGAACACTGCCACCGGACGCTGCGGCCGTTCCTCGGCGCCGTAGACGGGCAGGACGGCCGCGGTTTCGCGCTGTACCACGCCAGTCTGCGGGAGTTCCTCGCCGGCGTGCGCCCCGGCGACGAGAGTCCCGAGCAGGACTGGAAGTGGTGGGATTTCCTGCGGTCGGCCACCATCGCCGCGCACGACCGGATCGCGGAGCACCACCTGACCGGAACGGTCGACGACGGCTATCCGCTCAGGCACCTGGCACGCCATCTCGTGGGCGCGGGTCGCGACGAGGACCTGCACCGGCTGCTGCACGCGGACGACGCGAGCGGAAGGCCCATGTGGTTCGCCGCGCACGACCGAGCCGGCACGGTCGACGGTTTCCTGTCCGACGTCGAGGTCGCGCGCGGCCTCCATGCCTCGACGACCGACCAGGCGCTCGCTGAGAAACAGCCCGCATCAACGCTGTGCGACGAGGTCTACTACCAACTGGTCACGGCTTCGGTCGTCAGCCGTACCAACGCGATCCCCGCCGAACTGGTCGCCGCACTCGTCACCGGCGGCGTGTGGACGCAGGCTCGTGCGGTCACCCACGCACTCAGATTGCCCACGGCCACGGCGCGAGCACACGTGCTGGCCGTGCTCGCGGCCGAGACCGCCGCACAGGACGTCCTGGACCTGGCGCTCGCCCAGGCCGGGAAGGTCAGCTCCCCGTATCCCCGCGCCGAGGTGCTGCTCAAGCTGGTCCCCCACCGCCCCAGCCTCGCCGCGGAGGCGTTGCAGGCCATCGAGGAAGTCGCCGGTGAACACGAACGGGCCGGCGCCATCGCGGACCTGGTTCCCTGGCTGAGCGACCTCGGCGCCGCGCGCACGCTGGCGGAGGACCTCACCAACCCCCACGCACGAGCGCGCGCGTTGACCGCGCTCGGCGACCGGACCGGCGCCCTCGAAGCGGTGCGCACGATCAGCAGCGAAGAGGACCGGGCCAATGCGCTCGCCGTCCTCGCGCCGCACCTGTCCGACGCCGATTCGGCCGAAGCCCTGGCCGTGGCCGGGACCATCACCGGACACCACCGCGCCGCCGCTGTGGCAGCGCTGACCACAAGGACACCGGCACCTGATCGCAAGCCGATCCAGGAAGCACGGGACGAGGCCTTCGCGATCGCTGATCCGTGCGACCGTGCCGAAGCGTTGACGCGACTCGCACCCCTGCTGCCCATCGCGCAACGACGAGAAGCGCTGACCGAAGCACTCGCCGCCGCCACCGCACCCGACGACGGCGGCCGGGACCTGCCCGCGGGCCTGGACTGGCCGGGCCTCACCGCGACCCGCAGCCGGCCGGACACCCTGACGACGATGTCGGCCTACCTGAAGAGAAGACAAGAACCCGTTGTCCAGCAAGGAACCGATCTCGACACCCTCCTGTCGCGAGCGACCACCCACACCGACGACCGCTCCCGGTCCCGCGCACTCACCGAACTGGTGCCACACCTGTCCACGCCCGCCCAGCTCACCGCCGCGCTCGCCTCGACGCCGTACGGGGACCGGGATCTGCTCTGCGCGGTGCTGCTGCGAGCCGGCGACGTGGTGGCCGACGACGCGGTCTTCGTCGCCCTCCTCCGCCACGCGCTGAGCAGCGGCGGCCGCGTCACCTGCACGGCGATCCTGGCCGCGGCGCTGCCCAGGATCGAGGGCCTCGCCGGGGACGACGCGGCGGAGCGGCTCGAGGCGGCGCTGCACGACGTGCACCGGCGGTGGCCGTGACCCAGTGGCCAATAAGTGGACAAAAGCCCAGTTCACAGTCGTTCGATCCTACGATTCACCCATCAGGCGGCACCTGTTGCGACATCACGAGGACGACCGATGAGTGAGGTGACCGCCCTGGGGCCCGGTGATCCGCGGCGGCTGGGGCCGTACCGGCTGCTCGGCAGGCTCGGCGCGGGCGGCATGGGCGTCGTGTACCTCGCCGTCTGGCCCGGCACCGATCGGCAGGTCGCGATCAAGGTGATCAACCGGTCCTACGCGGAGGTCCCGAAGTACCGCGTCCGGTTCGAACGCGAGGTCCGGACCGCGACGTTGATCAGGTCCCCGCACGTCCCGCGGCTGCTGGACGCGGAACTGGAGTCCGACGAGCCGTACGTGGTGACCGAGGTGGTCCGCGGCACGAGTCTCGCCGGCCTGGAAGAAGGCCTCGCCCCCGATCGGCTGCTGACCGTGGCGAGGGACACCGCCCAGGCGCTCATGGACATCCACGCGCACCAGATCGTGCACCGCGATCTCAAGCCCTCCAACGTGATGATGGCCGGCGAACGGGCGGTCGTGATCGACTTCGGGATCGCGGCCGACCTGGCCGACCTCGTCCGCGTGACCACCACCGGCCACGTCGTCGGGACGCTGCCCTACCTGGCGCCCGAACTGGTGGACCCGCGGCGGGCGGCACCGGCCTCGCCCGCCTCCGACGTGTTCTCCTGGGGCTGCCTGCTCTACTTCGCCGCCACCGGCCGGGCCGCCTTCTCCAGCGCGGGAACCACGCTCACCCAGCCGATCCCGGACCTCACCGGCGTTCCGGGCGTTGTCCGCGAACTGGTCGCGCGCACCCTCGACAAACGTCCCGAACGACGCCCGTCGGTGCGGAGCATCCTGGACGAGCTGGCCACCGTGGGCGCGGAAGTGGTGCTGTGCGGCGGGAACGGGCGAAGCCACACCGCACGCCTGCTGGCCGTGCTGCTCGACAACGGACTGGCCGTGCGGGTGTCGGCCGACCCTGATTCCCTTGCCGACGCGCGGGTTCTGGTCGTGGTCGTCTCCGAACGGCCGGACGCGGCGGTGCGGGACATGCGGCTCGCGGCGAGGCAGCGCGGGGTGACCGTGCTCGTGGTGCTCGCCGGCGGCCACCACGAACCGGACGTCTTCCTCGACGCCCGCACCGGAGCGCTGCCCGATGCCACTCAGCTGCGGGCCCTGCGCGTTCTCGCGATGGGCTGGGACACCGTTCCGGTCCCGGAGTTCTTTCCCACGGCACCGCTCGACGCCACGGCAGCGCTCGACCCCGCGGTGGCCGAGATCGCCGCCGCACTCGCCGAGGGCGACCTGGTGACCGCGGATCTGCACACCACGGCGGTGTTGCTGGCCGCGGCGGGCTGCGCGGACCACGGCTGGGCAGGGCTCGACGAGGTCGCGTCCATCGGCGAACGGCTACTGCGGGACTGCGCGCGCGTCTGGCACGAAGGCACGGACGGCAAGCACGGTTTCCTGGCTCAGCGCCTGCTCATGACGGACCGCACCGGGACCGAGGTCGCCGACCTGGCCCACCTGTTCGGCTGGGGCGACCCGCTGGGCATTCCGGCCGACTACCCGGTCTGGGTGACGTGTGCGGGACCCGGGTTCTTCCCGACCCTGCGCCACGAAGTCCCGTCAGACGCTTGGTTCGACAACTGGAACATCACTGTTTCCGCACTCTACGGGCGAATCCGGAGTGAGTTCTCATGATCGTGGTCATCGTTGTCCTCGTCCTGCTGGCCGTGGCGTTCACCGCCGCGGCGGTGCCGATCCTGCGCAGGATGCGGTATCTCCCGCTGCACCGGTACGCCGTCGCGACCCGCAGGTGGGGCCTGCCCGCGCCGAACCAGTCGCGGGAGGAGTTCCTGCTCCGACGCACGCGGATCGTGCGAGGCGGGCAGACGATCCCGCCGTGGTCGTGGCTGTACGACATCCACGAGTACGACTACATCAGCATCCCGACGGGCACCGTGGGACTGGTCAAGGCCAAGATCGGCGCCAACGCGCCGGCGGGCCGCAGGCTGTCCAGGTACGTCGAGTGCGACCGCTTCCAGAGCGTCACGATGTTCCTCAAGGGCGACTGCGAGCAGGGCGTACAGCCGGAGCTGTTGCGCGGCGGCGAGGCGTACGCCATCGACCCGCAGGTGTTCGACGTGTACACAGTGGACACTCTGCCCGCCGACTTCCCGGCCAAGGCGGACGACCTGCAGCTGGTCTCCGTCGACGCCGAGGACGTCGGCGTCGTCATCGTGACCGACGCGCCGGCACCCGACGACCTGCGCGCGCCCGCGCCCAAGGTGGACGGGCACAACAACTTCCAGAAACCGTGGGAGTTCCTCTGGAACGGCGGGCGCAGCGGGCCGCAGACCGACATCCTGCCGGGCGGCGCGACCTACGCGATCAACCCGCTGTTCGCACGGGTCGTGCACATCCCGACCCGCGAGCTGACCCTGACCTGGGGCACCAAGTCCGGCACCGAGGACCGCTACGACTCGGAACTGGGCCCGCTGCGGGTGACCATCCAGGGCTTCCAGCTGGAAGTGGAGCTGACCCAGACGCTGTCCATCCCTCCGCACGCCGCGCCGTTCCTGGTCAAGCGGTTCGGTGAGGAGGCGGACGGCGACATCGGCGACCACAAGTCCACCGCCGTGAAACGGTTCGTGGGCAGGGTTCTGGGCGAGAAGGTTCGGGGCTACTTCAACGAACGCGCCAGCGGCGGCGAGATCGACAGGTTCCTGCACGAGCTCGCCGACCTGCGCGGGAAGCTGAAGGTCCAGATCACCCAGGCGCTGGCCGAGGTCCAGGTCGACGCCGGCGAGACGACGATCGGCGAGATCCGGTTCGCCTCCGACGAGCTCAACAAGGAGTACCGCGAGTACGTGGTGCTGCAGCAGCGGTTCCGGAAGCTCGAGCAGGAGCTGCTCAGCCAGCACGTGGCCAACGACATCGAGCACGCCCGGCTGCAGGTGCACAAGGCGAAGCTCGCCGCCCAGCTGGACGTGCTGATCGAGCGGCTGGGTCTGGATCACGTCAGGGACGAACGCAAGCTGGACCGCGATGTCCTGCGCATTCCACCGACCTACATCGTTGCCGGCATCGGGACGGGCGCCGAACCGATCGGCCCGTCGCGGCCGTCGGAACGGATCGCGATCCCCGCGTTCGACGCCGCCGAAGGGCTGGACGTGTTCGACATCAGCCCCGGTCTGCCGTCCCGGAACGAGAGGACCGAGACCGGTGCCCCCGAATGAACAGGCCCGGCCGGTGCTGGGCATCGACCTGGGCACCACCTACACGTGCGTGGCCGGGATCGACCGGCGGGGCGAGGTCGTGCTGCCCAACGCCGACGGCGAGTCGATCACACCGTCGGTGGTCTACTTCGCCGACGACGGCACGGCTCTGGTCGGCAGTGCCGCCGTGGCCCGGCGCGATCAGGAACCCGGCCGGGTCGTCTCGCTGATCAAACGGGAGATGGGCAGGGCCGACGTCACCGTGGACGCGGGCGGGCGCCGCTACCACCCGCAGCAGGTGTCGGCGGTGATCCTGCTCAAGGTCGTCCAGGACGCGTTGCGGCACCTGGGCCGTGCGATGCCCGCGACAGGGCCGGTCGCCGACGCGGTGGTCGCCGTGCCCGCCTACTTCGGCGCGGCCGAGCGCAAGGCCACCGCCCAGGCGGCCCAGCTGGCGCGGCTCAACCTGCTCGACCTGGTCAACGAACCCGTTGCCGCGGCGGTGGCCCACGGCCTGCACCGCGGCGGCGAGCGCACCGCGATGGTGTACGACCTCGGCGGCGGGACGTTCGACGTGACCGTCATCCAGGTCCGGCCGGACGGCCCGGCCAAGGTCGTCGCCATCGAGGGCAACCACCGCCTCGGCGGGGCCGACTGGGACCGGCAGCTGACCGAGCTCCTGCTCGGCAGGCTGAACTCCGCCGCGGAATCGCTGCGCGGCGACCCGAAGCTGATGGGCGGCCTGGTGCGGCAGGTGGAACAGCTCAAGATCGCCCTGACCGGCGCCGAGCGCCACACCGCGCTGATCACCGTCCCCGGTGGCGCGGAGCACGCCGTGACGATCACCCGGGACGAGTACGAGGAGGCCACCGCCGACCTGCTCGGCCGCACCGTCGAGCTGACCCGCGACGCACTGGAGAAGGCACGCCCGCACGGCGTCGAGAAGATCGACGATCTGTTGCTGTCCGGCGGTATGTCCCGCACTCCGGCGGTGGCGCGCCGGCTCGCCGAGGAGCTGCCGGAACTGCCCGCCGCCCGGCTGGCCCACGACGCCGACCACACCGTCGCCAAGGGCGCGGCCCGGCTGGCGTGGCACGCCCTGGGCCACGACACCATCGACGAGATCAGCACCGTCACCGCCAAGGGGTACGGGGTGGCGGTGGTGCGCGACGCGGCCCGTCCCGCGCTCGGGCACGGGGTGCTGTGGATGATCCCGCCCGGCGCGGACGCCCCCGCGGTGCGACGGCATCAGGTGTGCACGATCCGCGACGACCAGCGCCGCATGGCGATCCGGGTCTACGAGTCGGCCACCGGGTTCGTGCACGGAGACCTCGCGGACGATCCGGCCGACCACGTCGGCCTGGTCGCGGGCGAGATCACCGGACTGCCCGCGGGTCTGCCGAAGGGCGAGCCGGTGGAGATCTGCTTCGAGCTGAAGGCCGACGGCGTCCTGCGGGTGCACGCCCGCGCGGGCAACGGCGCGTCTCTGCGGCTCGACGCGGAGGTGGCCGGGGCGATGACCGAGACCGAGATGAGCGCGCCGCTGCCGGGAATCCGTCGCTGACATGACCTTCAGCGAAGAGTCCTATGTGGATGAGGTGCTCGTGCCGGTGTGGACCGGCTGGTCTCCGCACCGCAACTACTTCCGGGTGTACCGCCTGCCGCCCCACCCTCGTCAGGCTGAGGTCGACGCGGCACTGGCCGACCTGCCCGCACGGTGGGGAACGCCCGAGTTGCGTCTGCACGCGGTGGCCTGCGAACGCCTGCACGCCTGCCACGCCACGGCCATCGCGGTGCTCGGCGACCCCGCCGCCCGCGCCCGGCACCGGGAGTTCGTGGAACGTGAGCACCAGGCCCTCGTCGAGGTCGTCCGCCACCGTCTGCACGGAGCGCCGGCCCTGGCCCGTGACGACGTCGCCGCCGTGGTGCGCGTCGCCGGTGGCCGGTGGAGCACTCCCGACGTGGTGGCCGCGCTGCACGCCGTCGGCGCCGCCGTGCGCGAGCCCGTCCCGCTGCCGCGCACACCCCGGCCGAAGCGCTGGCAGACGTTGCGCGAGCACCTGGCCGACCTTCCGCACGACTCGTTGTGGGAATACCTGTCCCGCACCGCGGAACTGCGCGGTGCGGACACCACCCCGGCCGAGGTGGAGACGCGGCGACAACGTTTGCGGGTCTCGCGCGACCGGGCCGCGGACGCCGAACGGGCCGTTCTCACTCTCGTCCGGCTGTGGGCGGCGGCGCCCGGTGGCCTGTCCGCCGCACTCGCGCACGACCTGCTGGCCGAACTCGCCGCCGCGACGGTGTGCGGCTATCAGGCCGTGCGAGACCTGGCCTCACCACAACGTTGCGCCGCGACCCTTTCCTCCGATCCCGACGCAGTGGCGTACGCCGTCTGGTGCGCTCGCGAGGAGGCGGCGTGGACGGAGGCCTACTTCGCGGCGGTCGACGAGCACCGGCTCCCCGTCGCGCTGGACCTGCTGGAGTCACGCCCGCTGCCCGACTCGTGGGCCCGCGTTCGCGACGGGCTACGCGCCCAACTCGACCGTCTGCTCGCAGATCTTGCCCGAGCTCGCGAGGCGGAGGCCGCGAACCCCGAGGACGCCGCCGCCCGTTACCTTGCGATCGATCGCGAGCTGACGGACCCGGCTGTCGACGAGGGTCTTCTCCGTTGCCCTGCCGCCGCTCCTGCCGCGGTGTCGGCCACTGTGGACGGTGCCGCGGTCGTCGTGGACTGGCAGCCATCGCCTTCCACCGCGGGAAACATCGGCTACCGGGTGAGCCGCGGAGCGACGCTGCTGGCCGAGAAGGCGACCGCGCCTCTCGCCGACCTCGAAGCTCCAGCCGGCGTGCCCCTGATCTACACCGTGACGACGTTGCGTGATGGCGTGCCAGGGGGAACCGCGGCCGCCGAACCGGTCGCGGTGCTGCCCGAGGTGACGGACCTGAGGCTCGTCACCGAACCGGGAGTCGTCTTCGGGCGGTGGAAGCTGCCGCCGGGGGCGTCGCGGGCGGTCGTCCGGCGCACCGGTTCCGACGTGCCCGCTGACGAGACCGGCTTCACCGATCGGAACGTGGAGCCCGGAACCGCGTACACCTACCGGGTGCTGGTCGAGTACGCGACGCTCCGCAGCCCCGGCATCGACGTCCGGGTGGTCTGCCTGGGCGAGCCGGACGCCGTCACCGACCTGCGGGCCGTGGCGGCGGGCGACGTCGTCGACCTCACCTGGACACCTCCGCACGGCGACGAGGTCGAGATCCGGCTGCTCACCGCGCCCGAGGCCGCGCCGGGTGGCGTGGTCCGGCTCGACCAGGCCGCGCTGGCGGGACCGGTTGTCGCCACGAGCCGGTGCGGACGCGTCCGGGTGCCCGCCGCCGACCTCGCGGGCGGGCGCACGCTGGTGCCGGTGACCGTGTCGGGACCGGTGGCCACCATCGGCACACCGGCGACCGTCGACATCTCGTCCGTGGAGGTGACCGGCCTGCGCGCGGTGCGGCTCGGCCCGCAGGTCCAGCTCTCCTGGCACTGGCCGGCCTGGGCGCGGGAGGTGCTGGTGGTGTGGCGGCACGGCGGCCCGCTCGCCGGACCGGACGACCCGGCGGCACACCGTTGGCGCGTCACGAGAACCGCCTACCTGAGCCGCGGAGCGCGACTGAACGCGGCCGAGGCGGGCAGTCACCGGTTCGGAGTGTGCGTCCTCGGCGACGGGCAGCTCGGTCCACTTGCGACGGTCGAGTCGCCCTGCCCGGTCCAGCTGCGCTACCGGCTGCACGGGCGGGCGCGCACGTTCGCGGTGGAGGTCGAGTGCGACGCGGACCTTCCCGACGTCGTCGTTCTCGGGAAGGAGGCCCGGCGGCCGCTGGATCCCGACGACGGTGTCGTGCTCGCGACGGTGCCGGGCGGGCAGCGGGCCGGCCGGGCAGAGTTCACCGTGCCCGCCGAACTGCGCGGGCCGGTGCACCTGCGGGCGTTCGCACTCGACGACTCGATGTGGGTGTGCCATCCCGACCCGCGCGACCTCGTCGTGCGGTGATCGGAGCGCCATGATCTGCCCGTACTGCCGGACTCGGTGCTCCGGCGACCAACTGCTGATGAGCTGCGGGCCGCTGTGCGCGTCCGCACGACCGTTCCCGGTGAAGGCCCTGCGGCGCAACCGATGCCCGCACGGCCGCGTTCCGCTGGCCCGGCGCGTCTGCCCGGCCTGCGGACGCGCCGTTCCCCGCGAGTACGCCGAGGCGACGGGCCGCGCGATCGTCGTGGTGGGAGAACGCGAAGCGGGCAAGAGCACGTGGATCTCGGCGGCCGTCCGCCAGTTCGAGACCGGCGAGGCCGCGCTGGCGGGACTGTCCGTGCACCTGCTCGGCGAGAGTTCCCGCAACCGGTACGCGGACCTGCGCACACTCACGACAGAGCCGCTGCTGATGAGCATCCGGTCGGTGAGCGCCAAGCCGTCGGTGCTCGCGCTGTACGAATTGCCGGAGGACGACTGCCCGCCGGACGTCATGGCCACCGCGGCGGGGGTGGTGCACGTGATCGACCCGGTGCGGCTGCCCGGCGTTCGCACGCTGTTCGGCCTGGAACCCCAGCCGACGCGACTCACGCCGTGGGCACACCAAGTCCCGACGGCGATGACGGTGAGCAAGCTGGACCTGATCCGGGACATGTTCACCGACGGCTCCCCGCTGCGGCGCCCCGGCCTGCAGGACCGCGGTCACGTGGAGTCGGACAGCCTCGACGTGCACCACGAGGTCGAGGCCTGGCTGGCCCGGTGGGGCGGCATCGAGACCCCGTCCGGTCATCGCTGCTTCGCGCTGTCCGCAGTGGACGGACAGCGGGTGGCGGAACCGTTGCTGTGGCTGCTCTCCCAGCTCCGCGCGACGAGGACCTGAGCCGTGGGCGTCTTCGCTGTCGTGGCGTTCGTCGTCCTCGCGCCGCTCGCCCTCGTGTCGTTCGTCGCGGCGTTCGCGGCGAGCACGGCGATCGGCATCGCGACCGCGATCCGCAGCCCGGCCCGCCAGGAACCGGCGCACCGGACCGGCGAGGATCCCGCACACCGGCTCTACCTGGCAGGCCCTGCGCTCCAAGACGTCGTGCGACTGAGCCGCGCCGCCGTGCACGCGACCTGTCGCCGGCTCGTGGCACTGCCGGATCAGGAGTTCCCGGACTCGATGTTCGCCCGGATGTGGCGCAGGCGCTCGATCAGGAACCTGGACGGGCCGCTGATCCTCCCGCCCGCGGGCCTGGCAGGCGGGTACGCGCTGGGGTTCCTGACCGTGACGCTGCTGATCGCGGCCGTCACAGCCCTGCACGCGGTGCTGGCGGGCACGGTCGTCCTGGCCGTGCGCGGCACGGCGTGCGGCCTGCGCTGGTTCGAGATCATCACGCTGACCCTGCGCGGCATCACCACCGAATGCGGCACGTGCGAGCAACGGGTCCGCCCCGCGTACACGTGCGCGTGTGGACGGGTCCACCACGACCTCGTCCCAGGCGTCCTGGGCGTCTTCCGGCGAACCTGCCTGTGCGGCCACCGCCTGCCGGTGCTTCTGCTCAACGGCAAGCACTCCCTGCCCGCGAGCTGCGGCCGGTGCCACACCCCGCTGCCACCGCTGGCGCAGTCGGTCCCCGCCGTGCACCTCGCGATCGTGGGCGGCACGGCGGGACGGGCGGCCTTCGCCGATGCCGTCCCGGCGCACGGCATTCTCCTGGGAGAAAAGAACTCCCGGCGCCGAGTGCACCTCCACGACGTCATCGGCGACACGTTCGAGCACGCCACGGTCCTCGGACTGGCCGGCGGCGTGATCCTCGTCGTCGATCCGTTCGCCGGTCCCGACCCGAAACTCGTGCTCGACCGCGTGACCGAGGCGCAGACCGAGCTGCGCGGAACCGCGATTCCACTGGCCGTGGTCCTCACCGGCACCGACGCGCCGGCCACGGGAGACCACTCGATGACCATCAGGCAGTGGCTGCTCGACCACGGCCGCGTCGACCTGGTGAACACCGCGCGGAACCACTTCACCCGAGTCCGCTACTTCGTGGCCGCCGACGCCCCCTGGGCGCCCGTCCTCTGGCTGCTGGGCCACGTCCCACCTGGGCGTTCGGCGGTATGATCCGGCGCATCATGGGCGAAGGCACGGAGGACCCCGCGGGCAACGGCGACGCCGTCATCGACGACCCCATGCTCACCACGCCGCTGGCCAGGATGATGGCGCTGGCGATGGGCACGGACGTCCGCGTGTTCGAGGTGCCCGTGGCACACAGCGCGGGACTCGCGGGCCTGGTCGGCGTCGGCTCCGGCCCGGACGGCGAGCCGCAGTGCAAGATCGGGCTCACCGACGACCTGGACGACGGCCTGCGCGCCGACGTGCTCGCGTTCGGCCTGGCGGTGCTCGTCGGCACGCCGGAGATCCTCGACGAGAGCCCGGACGGCGTCCTCGGCATCAGCAGGGAGCGGCTGCCCCAGGCCGGCAACGGCCCCGGCAATCTGGCCTGGCACATGCTGCAGACGTGCGGGCGCGAGTCGCCGTCCGCGACGTTCCGGCTGATGATCATCCAGCCCGACCTGTAACCCGCGCCGGCTCGAACACCGCGCACTCACCCGCACGTCCTCTGTGGACCTGCCGTGCCTCCGTCAGGCTGATTCCGTGTTTACCCGCGCCAGGAGCCGGGTATGAAGATTGCCGGAAGTACCGGCATGCCAAAGAACCTGGAGCCAAGCCTGTGTGGTGAGACAGGAGGAACGACCAGTCATGTGGTTCGTGGACGGGAAGAACGCGGAGTTCCTCAACGGCGCGCCGGCGGGCACCATCGACCTCGCCCGCGGCCTCGCCGGGTCGGGCCGGTCGTTGCCGGAGATCGCGGCGATGATCGAGCGGGCGCCGGTGGGCTTCGCCGTGGTGGACGAGCGGATGCGGTTCCTCTACGCCAACCCGGAGTTCGTGTCGATGCACGGCCTGGCGGGCAGTGACCACGTCGGGCTGACGGTGAGCGAGGTCGTCTCCCCCGCCTATGAGGCCACGCTGGAACCCCACGTCGCCGAGGTGCTCGGGGCCGGTGCCGTCCACCGCGACGTCGAGACCCGTGCCGACGTCGGAAACACCAGGAAACAGCTCCTGCTCAACCTGTTCCCGCTGTGCGATCACGAGAACGAGGTGATCGCCGCCGTGGTGGCGGTGCAGGACCTCACCAGGTCCCACGAGGTCGCCGAACTCGAAGGCCTGCGCGTGGAGGCCGAGTGGGCCGACCGGCTGGACCGGACGCAACGCGTGGGCGGCACGGGTTCCTGGGAGATAGAGCTGCGCAGCGGCAGGATCGTGTGGTCGGCCAACCTATGCCGCATCGCCGGTGTCACCCACTCCCCGAACACGCTCGAGGAAGTCCTCGCGCTCGTGCATCCCGAGGACCTCGAACCGGCCAGAGCGTCCTTCACCGGCCTCACCCTGCACTCGCCGACACCCGACATCGAATACCGGCTGTGCACGCCCGACGGCCGTGTCGTCGTGATCTCCGCGATCGCCGAGGCGGTCGCCGACGCCACCGGAACCGTGGTCGCGCTGCGCGGCATGTGCGTCGACCGCACTGCCCGGCGAACGGCCGAGGCCGACGCGCGGGCCGCCGTGGTACGGGCGGACGAGATGACGGAGCAGCTGAAGGACGAGCGGGAGATCGTGCTGCAGTTGCAACGGGCCCTGCTCCCGCCGAGCATTCCCGCCGTCGAGGCGACCGAACTGGCCGTGGCCTACCAGCCCGCGAACAGCTCGGCCGGTGTCGGCGGCGACTTCTACGACGCCTTCCCGCTCGCCGACGGCAGGCTCGCGATCGCGGTCGGCGACGTGATCGGCCACGACATCAGGGCCGCGGTCACGATGGGCAGGGTCCGCAGCGCCATCCGCGCCTACGCGATGCTGGACCCGCTTCCCGAGCGCGTGCTGCGGGACCTGAACCTGCTAGTCCACTCCGGCAACGACATGACGATGACGACGGTGTTCTACGGCGTTTACACGCCGTGGGACGGCACTCTCCGCTACGCCAACGCCGGTCACCCTCATCCGCTGCTGGTCCGCGACGGCGTCGCCCGTCCGATGGCGCACCGGCACGGCCTGATCACGGGCGCCGTGAAGCACGCCGAGTACCTCGCGTTCGAGACGTCCCTTCGCCCGGATGACGTGCTGGTCGTCTACACCGACGGGCTCGTGGAACATCGCCACGACGACATCGACACGGGTGTCGAGAAGCTGTGCGCCGCCGTGACTGCGCCGCACCTGCCCGAACGCCTCGACGAGCTTGTTCCGGCGGTCATCAGCGCCGTCGCTCCCGAACAGGGTCGCGACGACGTCTGCGTCCTCGCGCTGCGCCCCAGACCGGATCCGCCCAAGTTCACCGCGGCGAGACCGGACCCCGCACGGTGAACAGCCCTACGATGCTCTAGCGAGCGTCGAGCAGCCTGCGCCGTGTACTCCCCCAGGCGAAGTAAGGAGTGCGGCGGCATGGCCGACGAAACAAGAACGTTCCCGCCGTCACCGGATCACCCGGACGACGACCGGCCTGATCTGGTCGAACGTCTCGACGAGACGACGGAAGCGCTCGCGGTGCTGCGCGACGCGCTGACCGGCGAGGAAGACCTGAACGAGGCGCTGCAGCGGCTGGCGGAGACAGCGGCCAAGGCGATCGTGGACGCCGACGCGGTGACGGTCTCGGTGCTCAAGCTGGACCAGACGCACACGGCGGCCGCGACCGACCAGCTTCTCGTCGAGGTCGACGAGAAGCAGTACAGCGCCGACCGCGGTCCGTGTCTGGAGGCCGCCCGCACCCTGACGGCCGTCCGCGCGGTGGTCGGCGAGCACCTCAACGAATGGCCCGAGTTCGAGACGGCCGCGGCGGCACACGGCATCCGCGCCTACCTGTCCGTGCCCGTGGTGCTGCCGGCGTCGGAGAGATCCGAGGCGCAACACGTGGGCTCGCTCAACATCTACAGCCGCACCGCGGCCGCTTTCGATCCGTTCGACGAGAGCCTGATGCGCCTGTTCACCACCGCGGCCTCGGCCACGATCACCAGCGCGCAACGGTGGCAGCGCTCCCGCAAGCACATCCAGTACCTGGAGCAGGCGCTCGAGTCGCGTGCCGTCATCGAACAGGCCAAAGGCGCACTGATGGCCGCGTACGAGTGCACGGCGGACAAGGCCTTCACGATGCTGGTCGAGCGCTCCCAGCGCGAGAACGTCAAGCTCCGCCAGGTCGCCGTCACCCTCCTGCAGACCGTTACCCGCTCAGGTGAGCCCGGCAACGGTTGATCGCTTCGCTGAGCGGGCATCCCATCGGCGACGCACAAGGCGTGACATCGCGAAGGAGGGCGCAGTGATGAACGGCAGAACCTCTTCGGATGCCGCGCACGTCCTGGAACTCGACCGCGACGCCACCGACCTCGGCAGGATTCGCCGGTGGACCGAGGCCGCCCTCCCCGGCGTGCACCAGGACGAGCTCGTCGACGTGCTGCTGGTGGTCACGGAGCTCGTGTCGAACGTCTACGACCACGCGCGGTTCCCGGCACGTCTCCGGCTGCGGAAGTCCGCCGAGCCGTGCACGGTCACCATCGCGGTCGAGGACGCCTCCCCGTCGAAGCCCGTGTTGCAGCCGGTCTCGCCCGACTCGGTGCGCAGCCGCGGCCTGGTGATCGTGAACCAGCTGGCCAAGCAGTGGGGCGTGGTCCAGCGCAGGGTCGGGAAGTCCGTGTGGGCGCTGGTCCCGTGCCCGCTCACCTCGTGAGGTGATCAGAAGGTGGCAGCGCCGCTCCCCCCGCTGCGCCGCCACCTTCTCCCCCGATCGCGGATCCCCTCATCCACGCGGCAGAGCCTGCCAGGGTGAACCTGAAGGGACGCTGAAAGAACCTGAACCGGATTTCAGGACGCGATCATGAGCGATGCGGCACGCTGCTCCCATGCGCGTGCTCGTCGTGGAGGATGATCCCCGTCTCGCCGACCTGCTCACCCGCGGCCTGACCGCCGAAGGGTTCGCCGTCGACGTGGAGCGCACCGGCACCGACGGACTGTGGCGGGCGCGGGAGCACCCGTACGACGTGATCGTCCTGGACATCATGCTGCCCGGTCTCAACGGCTACCGGGTGTGCCAGGAGCTGCGGGACGCGGGCGTGTGGACGCCGATCCTGATGCTCACCGCGAAGGACGGCGAGTTCGACGAGGCCGAGGGCCTGGACACCGGCGCGGACGACTACCTGACCAAGCCGTTCTCCTACGTGGTGCTGGTGGCCAGGCTCAGGGCGCTGGCCCGGCGGTCGCGCACCTCCCAGCCGGTGCTGCTGCGGGCCGGTGACCTGGTGCTCGACCCGGTCAGCCGGGAGTGTCACCGGGGCACCGCGCGGATCGACCTGAAGGCCAAGGAGTTCTCGGTGCTGAGCTTCCTGCTGCGGCACGCGGGCGAGGTCGTCACCAAGACGGAGATCATCGACGGGGTGTGGGACGCGGCGCAGGATCCTGACCCGAACCTCGTCGAGGTCTACATCAGCGCACTCCGCCGCAAGATCGACGCACCGTTCGACCGGCGGAGCATCACCACCGTGCGAGGTGTCGGCTACCGGCTGGTGGACCGATGAAATCCTTGCAGGTCAAGGTGACCGTGCTGGCCACGGTGATCACCGCGGTGCTGATCGGGCTCGCCGGAACGCTCATGCTGACGGCGCAGCGCCGGCAGATCGCCGACCAGACCGCGGACAGCTCGCGTGTGCACTACATGTGTTCCAGCCAGAACTGCGTCGAGCTGCGCGCGCAGACGACCGCCCCCACGCCCAGTGCGCTGGTCCGGTACGCGAGCACCGAGGTGCGGCCGGAGTTGTCGATGTGGCCGTTCACCGGACTCGGCGAGACCCCGTACCAGGTGATCGGGAGAGGGCCGCACCCCGACGAGGAGTTGACGCTGACGGTCGTCTACCAGGCACAACAGCAGCTGAACAACGCGACGCTGGTCCTGTTCGGCGTGCTCGCCTCGATCACCGCGCTGGTGTCGGTCACGGTGCTGGCCGCGGCCAGCCGGGTGCTGCGGCCGGTGGAGGCGATGCGGGCCGAGGTCGCCGAGATCAACGAGCACAACCTCACCCGGCGCGTCCCGGTGCCGTCCTCCGACAACGAGATCGCCCGGCTGGGCAAGACGCTGAACGAGACGCTGGACCGGATGCACCGGGCCGTCGAGGACACCCGCAGGTTCGTCGGGGACGCCTCGCACGAGCTGCGCAGCCCGCTGGCCGCGTTGCGCGCCGAGCTGGAGATCGCGCTCTCCCACCCGCACCTGGCCGACTGGACCACCGTCGTGAAGGCGGCGCTGGAGGACGCCGAACGGCTGCAGGAGCTGACCACGGATCTGTTGCTGCTGGCCAGGTTGGACGCCGACGCACTGGACAGGCAGGACACCGTCGACCTCACCGCCGTGGTGCGGCGGGAGGTCTCCCGCCGTGGGACGGTCACCCTGGAGGCCGACGACCATGTCCTCGTTCCCGGGCGGCAGGCCCAGCTGTCCCGGCTGCTCGGCAACCTGCTGGACAACGCCGAACGCCACGCGGGCACCGCGGTCGTCGTGCGCCTGCGCGGCGGGCCTTCCGCGACACTGGAGGTCATCGACGACGGCCCCGGCATCCCCGAAGCGGACCGGGAACGCGTCTTCGACCGGTTCACGCGGCTCGACGAGGCCCGCACCCGTGCCGCGGGCGGCGCCGGTCTCGGGCTCGCGATCGCCCGGCGCATCGCCACCAGGCACCACGGCACGCTGGAGGCCACCGACGCCGAGGGGTTCCGCGGAATCCGTTTCGTGGCAACGATTCCGACCGGTGTTCCGCTGCCGAGGAAAGCCGCCGCGCAGCAGCGCGCGGGCGACGAGGTGTGGCAGTTCCTCAACGGCTCGATCGTCCCGACGCACGGCCACATCCCCGAACCGCGCCCGGCTCCCGGGCAGGAGCTGGAGTGGGAGCTCATCTTCGGGGAGCACCCGCCGGTGCCGAGGTGATCAGGTGCGGGCGAACCGCCGCGCCTCGTGGTGGGCTGCCATCCGGACGGGCGCGTTGACCACCCCGAACCCGCGGTAGCCGCCGATCCGTTCGACCACCTCGAAGAACACCCTCGCACCCGCCAGTTCGGTGTAGAAGTGCAGGTACTCACCGAACTCGTCGCGGTCGTAGAGCACCGAGTTCCGCCGCAGCGCGCCGACCCGATCGGCCGGCAGATTCGTGCGCGCCATCAGGTCGTCGTAGTAGTTGCCGGGGATGTCGAGCAGCCGTGCGCCCAACTCCCGCAACGTTTCCGCGCACGCGACCGCGTCGGCACAGGTGAACGCGATGTGCTGGGGCTCTGCCACCGCCGGTGCCCAGCCCCCGCGCCGGACCAGCGCGCAGTCCAGGGTGAGCCGGACGCCGCCGCCACTCACGCCGCGCCCGCGCACCAGGCCGAACGGCGCCGCGAACTCCGCCGTCACCCCCGGTTCCAGGCCCAGCACCGACCGGTAGAAGAGACCGGCCTCGTCGAAGTTGTCGAACGGCTGGGTCAGCGCGACGTGGTCGATGCCGGTGATGCCGGCCTCCGGCGCCGACTCCCCGGTCGGCACGAAGTCGCCGAGCCAGTCGTCGTCCGCGCACAGGAAGATCTCGGTGCCGTCGGGTGCGGCGATCGCCGTCAGCGGCGCCTCGCCAGGACCGGCCTTGCGTGCCAGTGGGGGCGCGAGCAGGACCTTCGCGCGCAACGCGGCGGCGGCCGGGTCCGGCACGGACACGCCGAGCGCACCGATCGCGCCGAGTTCGCCTTCCGCGTTGACCAGCACGCGCGCTTCGCCCTGCGTCCACAGCTCCACCGGCTTCGAGCGATGCACGCCCGTCCGCGTGAAGCCCAGCACGCCGAGGTCGGACTCCCCCACGACCTCAGCGAAGGCGTAGCCGGTCGGAACGGGCGCGGCGGGAACGTCCAGCAACCGCAAGGAGTCCTGCAGACCGACGAGCGACCGCATGGCGTCGACCGCGGCGCGGTGCGGGTCGGACTGGCGGAAGACGTCGTTGAACACCTCGAGCGAGAGCGGACCGCGGTACCCGGCGTCGAGGACGTCACGGGTGAAGGTGGTCAGGTCGAAGTCGCCCTGTCCCGGGAAGAGCCGGTGGTGGCGGCTCCACGGGAGGACGTCCATCGGCAACGTCGGCGCGTCGGCGAGCTGCAGGAAGAAGATCTTCTCGCCCGGGATCGCGCGGATGGCCCTGGGATCGTCCCCTTTGGACAGGATGTGGAAGCTGTCGAGGCAGACGCCGAGGGACGGATGCCCGGCGCGGCGCACGATCCGCCACGCGTGCTCGTAGCCGTTGACGTACCTGCCCCAGGCGAGCGCCTCGTAGGCGATGCGCAGGCCGCGTTCGCCCGCGCGCGTCGCGAGCAGGTGCAGCTGTTCCGCGGCGAGATCGTCGTCGTCGATGGCTTCTGGCGAAACGGAAGAACACACCAGCACGGTGTCCACGCCCAGTTCCGCCATGACGTCGAACTTCTGCTCGGCGCGGCGGAGGTTGGCGGCGAGCACGTCCGGCGGCACGGCCTCGAAGTCGCGGAAGGGCTGGTACAGATCGATGCTCAGGCCGAGGTCGGCGCAGCGCTGCCGGATCTCCGCCGGGCCGCGGCGGTCGGCGAGCAGGTCGTTCTCGAAGAGCTCGATGCCGTCGAAACCCGCCTCGGCGGCCGCGGTCAGCTTGTCGTCCAGGGTTCCGGACAGGCACACGGTGGCGATGGCGGTGCGCAGCTCAGGACGCATGAGCGGGCTCTCCTTCCAGCTCCTCGAAGTGCGCGAGCATCCGGTCGGCGTCCGGTTCGACGCCGGTGAACAGCCGCAACGACTCCGCGGCCTGCAGCACGACCATCCCGCCGCCGTGCAGCACCCGGCAGCCTCGTGCCCGTGCGGCGGCGAGGAGTGCGGTCTCCAGCGGCCGGTAGACGATGTCGGCGACCCAGAGTTCGTCCCGCAGCAACGACTCGTCGAGTGGCAGGCCGGGATGTGCCGCCATACCGGTAGGAGTCGCGTGAACGAGACCGTCCGCCGTGCGCACGGCCTCAGGGGTGCAGGTGGTGGCCCGGCCGACGCCGAAGCCGCGCTCCAGTGCCGCCACCAGCTTCGCGGCACGGTCCTGGTCGACGTCGTGGACGCCGAGGTGGCCGATGCCGAGCGAGAGCAGCGCGTGGGCCACAGCGGCGCCCGCCCCGCCCGCGCCGAGCAGGACGACGTTGCGCATCCCGGCGTCCGGCAGGCCCCGGCTCAGACTGCGGGCGAACCCCGTCGCGTCCGTGTTGTGGCCGATCGCCCTGCCGTTCTCGAAGACCACGGTGTTGACGGCGCCGAGCGCGGCGGCCTGTGGGACGAGTTCGTCGAGGTGCGGCAGGATCGCCTGCTTCGCCGGATGGGTGATGTTGAGGCCGTCGAACCCCTCGGCCCTGGCCTGCGCCAGCACCTCGTTCAACGGCAGTCCGATGACGTCGAGGTCGAGCAACCGGTAGCTGTAGCGCAGCCCGAGCTCGGCGGCCTCGCGCTCGTGCAGCGCCGGGCTCAGCGACGGGCCGATGCCGGAGCCGATGAGCCCGATCAGGTAGGTGGTCACCCGGCCTCCACTTAATGTACGAACTAGTGAGTTCACTATACCGCTCCGAGTCGCCTGCAGGAAGTGCTGCTCTAGAGTTGGCTGGTCATCCGCAGATCGAAGGGGGCTCGGTGGCCGCACCGCCGTCATCCGATGAGCGCCAGCGGGACAAGGACCGCACCCGCGCCGACATCCTGGACGTAGCCACGCGGGAGTTCGCGGACAAGGGCTACACGGGAGCGCGGGTCGACGAGATCGCCGAGCGCACCAGCACGACCAAGCGGATGATCTACTACTACTTCGGCGGCAAGGAACAGCTCTACATCGCCGTTCTGGAGCAGGCCTACCTCGCGATCCGGGCGCTGGAGGCCGAGCTCGACGTCGAGCACCTCGAACCGGAGGACGCCATCCGCCGGCTCGCGGAGCTGACCTTCGACCACCACGAGGCGCACCCCGACTTCATCCGGCTCGTCAGCATCGAGAACATCCACCGCGCCGAGCACATCGCGCGCTCGGAAGTCCTGGCGGGACTCGCGAACCCGGCGCTCGACGGCCTGACGCAGATCCTCGAACGGGGCCGCGCGGCCGGCCGGTTCCGCGACGACGTGGACCCGCTCGACGTGCACATGGTGATCAGCTCGTTCTGCGTCTTCCGGCTCGCGAACCGGCACACGTTCGCCGCCATCTTCGGCAGGGACATGCTCGACCCCGGCCGCCGCGAGCACTACCGACGCATGCTCGGTGACATGCTGATCGACTATCTGACCAGCTGAAATCTCACTCTTGACACACGGGGGTCACATATCCGACCTTGTATTAACTAACTAGGTCGTACATGGGAGTACGCCGTGACCACATCGATGGCCCGCAAGACTGCGCTGGCAGCCTGGATCGGCAGCGCCCTCGAGTACTACGACTTCTTCATCTACGGCACCGCCGCCGCACTGGTCTTCAACAAGGTCTTCTTCCCCGCCGCCGATCCGGCGACGGGCACTCTGCTCGCGCTCGGCACGTTCGGCGTGGGCTACCTCGCCAGGCCGCTCGGCGCGTTCATCCTCGGCCACGTCGGGGATCGCTTCGGCCGCAAGAAGGTCCTCGTCTTCACGCTGCTGCTGATGGGCGTGGCCACGTTCGCCGTCGGCTGCCTGCCCACCTACGCCACGGCAGGTGTCCTCGCACCGATCCTGCTCGTCTTTCTCCGCCTGCTGCAGGGAATTTCGGCCTCGGGCGAGCAGGCGGGTGCGAACTCGATGTCGCTGGAGCACGCCCCGGACAACCGCCGGGCGTACTTCACCAGCTTCACGCTGAGCGGCACGCAGGCGGGGCAGATCCTCGCAACGGCGATCTTCCTGCCCGTGGCGGCACTTCCGCAGGAGGACCTGCTGTCGTGGGGCTGGCGCGTGCCGTTCTGGTGCAGCGCGATCGTCGTGGTGGTCGGCTTCGTCATCCGCCGCAAGATCGACGAGACCGCGGAGTTCAAGCGCACCAAGACGGCGAAGCTCCCGGTCGCGGTGCTGTTCCGGACGCATTGGAAGGACGTCCTGCGGGTCGTCCTCGCGGCCACCATCGCCTCGGTCAGCACGATCTTCACCGTCTACGCCCTGAGCTACGCGGTGAACACGATCGGCCTGGCGCGCACGCCGATGCTGTGGGTCGGCGTGCTGGCCAACGTCGTCGCGCTGGCCGCGATCCCGTTGCTGGCAGGGCTTTCCGACCGGATCGGCCGCAAACCCGTGTTCCTCGCGGGCTGCGGCGCGTGCGCGATCCTGATCTTCCCGTACCTGTGGTCGATCTCCATCGGCGCGTACGGACTGGTGTTCGCGCTCGGCATCCTGCTGTTCGGCGTGTGCTACTCCGCGATCAACGGCATCTGGCCATCCCTGTACGGCGAGATGTTCAGCACCGAGGTCAGGCTGTCCGGCATGGCGATCGGCACGCAGATCGGGTTCGCCATCGCGGGCTTCGCGCCGAGCGTGGTGGCGGCGATCGGGTCCGGGCGAGACGACTGGCTCGGCGTCGCGATCTTCACGGCGGCGGTGTGCGCGCTCAGTGCGACGGCGATCGCGACGGGACGTGAGACGTACAAGCGTCCCACGGCCGAGCTCGGCCGCCTGCCGCAGGAAGCACCTGTCGGGGCCTCATTGGGCCGTTGAGTGGTGACCGGGGCGGCTCCGCCGGGGTGCAATGATCCGGCGGAGTCGCCAACGGAGGTGTGCCATGCGAACACGGTTCGTGGTGTCGTTGCTGGGGCTCGTGCTACTCGCGGGTGGTGCGCCCGCGGTGGCCGAGCCACTGCACGTGCCCGGTGACCAGCCGTTGCCCGGTTACACGATCGTCAACCCTCCGCTGGCGCCGGAGGTGATCGACGGGCGGCCGACGAGGGTGCTGCAGGGCGTTCACAAGCACTCCGCGTACGTCGTCGAGGTGCCCGCGAAGTGGAACGGCCGGCTGGCCATGTGGGCGCACGGATACCGCGGCACCGGCACCGTGCTCACCGTGGACCCGCCGGCGTACGGCCTGCGCACCCGGATGCTCGGCCAGGGTTACGCCTGGGCCGCGTCCTCCTACTACAGCAACGGATACGACGTCCGTGCCGGCGTCACGGCGACGCACGACCTGGCCCAGCACTTCGGCACTCTGGTCGCCAGACCGAAAGAGGTGTTCGTCGCGGGGGTGTCGATGGGCGGGCACGTCATCGGCCGTTCACTGGAGCAGTATCCGGGCTTCTACGACGGCGCTCTGCCCATGTGCGGTGTGCTCGGCGACCACGAGCTGTTCGACTTCTTCCTCGACTACCAGCTGACGTCGCAGGCGCTCGCCGGGATTCGCGCCTATCCGATCCCGGCCGACTACCCGACGGCCGTGGTGCCGCGCATCCAGGAGAAGCTGGGGCTGACCGGACTCGTGCCCGGCGGCCCGGACACCGTCACGGACCGGGGCGCCCAGTTCCGCGCGAACGTCGTCGAGCTCAGCGGCGGACCGCGTCCTGGCTCGACGCCTGCTTTCGCGTACTGGAAGGACTTCCTGTTCAGCCTCGCCTCGCCGGCGAACGACAGCGCGCCGCTCGCGCTCGACCCCGGCCGGCTGGCGACCAACCTCGGCACCCGGTATCGGCCGAACACCCCGGTCGATCTCAACCGCCAGGTACAGCGGGTGGCGCCGCGCGACTGGCGGACCCGCCTCTCCCCCGCGCTCACCGAGGTGCCGGGCATCGCGGGCAGGCCACAGGTTCCGGTGCTCTCGTTGCACGGCCTGGGCGACCTCTTCGTGCCGTTCTCGATGGAACAGGACTACCGGACCGACGTCGCCCGCCACGGTCAGTCGAAGTTGTTGGTGCAGCGGGCGATCCGCACGGTGGACCACTGCGAGTTCTCGCCGGCGGAGGCAGGTGCGGCGTGGGACGACCTCGTGGCGTGGACCGGCCGCGGCCGCAAGCCCGCCGGTGACGCGATCGGCGATCGTGACGCGGTCGCCGCGCCCGGTTTCGGCTGCCGGTTCTCCGATCCCACCGCCTACAGCGGTCCCGGCACCCGCAGGTTGTTCTCGCCCTGTCCGGTGAACTGAAGTCGATGGCGGTTTCGAAACTTTGCCGTTCGACGTCCTTCACCGCGACGCCGGGCGGGGCATTCACCTGGAAGTTCGACGAATTCGACAGGTGATTCAACGGATTCGACGGCTCTTGATTCGTCGAACCGATCCGGTCGACACTGCTGGAAGTTCGATTCGGGCGGTATGTGGATTTGGCGCAATCCCTGCCGCCCGCACCGAACGGTGTGTTGACCGATCCACTCCACCCGCCTCTCGCGGGTGCTTCTCAGAAAGCGCCGAAAATGACGCTGACAGCGAAGTCAGTCGCACGAGTCACGCTCGTGTCAGCCCTTCTCACCGCCGTCGCGGGTGCCGCGATCATCGGAGCCTCGCCCGCCAGTGGCGCCGCCTCCACACTGGGCGCGGCGGCCCAGCAAAGCGGCCGCTACTTCGGCACCGCGGTGGCCGCGGGCAAGCTGGGCGACTCGACCTACACCGGGATCCTGAACCGCGAGTTCGACATGGTCACGGCCGAGAACGAGATGAAGATGGACGCGACTGAGCCCAACCAGGGCCAGTTCAGCTACGGCAACGCCGACCGGATCGTGAACCAGGCGCGCAACCAGGGCAAGCGGGTGCGCGGGCACGCACTGGCATGGCACTCGCAACAGCCCGGCTGGATGCAGAACATGTCCGGCTCCTCGCTGCGCAACGCGATGCTGAACCACGTCACGCAGGTCGCGACCTACTACCGCGGCAAGATCTACGCCTGGGACGTCGTCAACGAGGCCTTCGCCGACGGCAGCAGCGGCGGGCGCCGTGACTCCAACCTCCAGCGCACCGGCAACGACTGGATCGAGGCGGCGTTCCGCGCGGCCCGTTCGGCGGACCCGAACGCGAAGCTCTGCTACAACGACTACAACACCGACAACTGGTCGCACGCCAAGACCCAGGGCGTGTACCGAATGGTGCAGGACTTCAAGTCCCGCGGCGTGCCGATCGACTGCGTCGGCTTCCAGGCGCACTTCAACAGCGGCAACCCGGTGCCGTCCAACTACCACACCACCCTGCAGAACTTCGCCGCTCTCGGCGTGGACGTGCAGATCACCGAGCTGGACATCGAGGGCTCCGGCAGCTCGCAGGCCCAGCAGTACCAGGGCGTCACCCAGGCCTGTCTCTCCGTCCCGCGATGCACCGGCATCACCGTGTGGGGCATCCGCGACTCCGACTCGTGGCGCGCGTCCGGCACCCCGTTGTTGTTCGACGGCAACGGCAACAAGAAGGCCGCCTACACCTCGGTCCTCAACGTCCTGAACAACGGCACGGACCCCGGTCCGACGAGCACCACCAGCACGACCACCACCACGTCGTCCAACCCCGGCGGCGGGGGCTGCACGGCGACGTACTCCGAGGGCGAGAAGTGGAGTGACCGCTTCAACGGCAACGTCACCGTCTCGGGCACCGACAACTGGATCGTCACGGTCACCGTCAGCTCGCCCCAGCGGATCATCGCCACCTGGAACACCAGTGCCTCGTGGGACTCGGCCAACGTGATGACCGCGCGCCCCAACGGCAACGGCAACACGTTCGGCTTCACCATCCAGCACGGCGGCAACTGGAACTGGCCGAGCGTCTCCTGCCGCGTCGGCTGATCGACCGAGGTCGCCGGAATTGTCGGACCCCCTTGCTACGGTCGGTTTCAGCTGATCAACGCGAGGGGGAAAGACAGTGGCCGCTGCCACCACCTACCTGGAGCTGTCGGAGTCCGGCGGAAGTGCGCACAAGTTCTACGAGGTGGTCGTCGCCGGCACGACGGTGACCATCACGTTCGGCCGCATCGGTGAGCGCGGGTCCACTCGCGAGTCCACGTTCGCCGACGAGGCGAAGGCGGTGAGCGCGGCCGAGAAGAAGATCGGCGAGAAGGTGCGCAAGGGGTACGCGCCCGCGGTCAAGGGACAGCGGGCGCGGCGGGCGATCACGCGGCGCGAGATCACGAGCGTGCAGTCGAGTGCCCGGCAGGCGCCCGTGTTGTGGCGCTTCCACTCCGGCGCACCGGCTTTCGGCATCTTCATCGGCGAGGACGAGGCGTGGGTCGGCAACGAACGCGGTGACGTCTTCACGCTCGCGCACGACGGCCGGGTGACGGGGCGGTACGGCCTTCCGGACGGCGTGAAGTGCATCGTCGCCGACGACTTCTGGATCTACGCGGGCTGCGACGACGGCCGCGTGTACGACCTGGGCGGCAAGGTTCCGCGCGTCGCGTACGAGATCGCCAACGACGTCGACATCTACTGGCTCGACATCGACGACGGCGTGCTCGGCGTGTCGGACCGGCAGGGCGGCATCACGATCGTCGACCACGAGGACGAGTTCCAGTGGTCGCGCCGCAGCACGGGCGACAGCGCGTGGATGGTGCGGTGCGCGCCGGAAGGGGTGTTCCACGGGCATTCTCGCGGCGTCACGCACTACGCGGCGCGCAGCGGTGATCCCGTGTGGCACGCCGAGACGGTGGGCGCCGTGCTGTTCGGCTGGCAGGAACCGGCTGAGGTGTTCGCGGGCACCAGTCGCGGCTGGGTGCACCGGTTAGCTCGCTCGAACGGTGCCGAGAAGGCGCGTTACCGTTGTGACGCCGCGGTTTTCTCGTGCGCCACCTCACCGGGCGGCGACTACGTGTTCGCCGGCGACAACCACTCGTCGGTGTACTGCTTCGCGGCCGACGGCACGCGGTTGTGGAAGCTCGGCACGGGCTGCGGTTCCGCCTACTCCATGCAGTACCGCGACGAGCGCCTGTACATCGTCACGACCGATGGTTCGCTGGCGTGCATCGACGCCAGCCCGGCGGCGATTCACGCTGCCGAGCAGGGAGAACTGCCGCAGCGCAGCGACATCAAGGCCGACCACTGGCAGCGCGTCGAGGCCACGGCCGCGGTCGAGACCGTGGTGGCCAGTGCGGTTCCGGCCGGTGGCGTCGTCGTGGAATGCGTGCAGGACGGCGGCCGTCTGCGCGTGCACGTGATCTCGGACGGATACGACCGCGCTCGCGCCGTGCAGTTCCCGAAGGACATCCGCGTCCCCGGTGCGCGCTATCTGGTGACCGAGATCCACACCTCGGCGAGCGGCGGCTTCTACCGCGCGAGGGGAGAGATCAAGCGGCTCCTGTGATCGCGGCAGGCGTTGCGCCGGCTGGGGATCTTCTCCTTCACCGGGTGAGCAGGTCGTGAACGCGCTCGGTCTCCGCCTTCATCCCACGATGGAGGTAGATGCCGAGCGCTTCCCGCCACACGGCTTCGGCGCGCGAGTGCCTGCCCAGAGCGACGAGGGTGTGGCCCAGCCGTTCGAGGCCGTCCGCGAGCCCGAGGAGGTGTCCCAGTTCCCGCACCACGGCGATGGATTCCTCGTAGTGCCGGGCGGATTCCTCGTAGTGGCCACGGCGGTGGGCGACGAGACCGAGACACGTCAGCACGGCCGCCTCACCGGTGCGGAAGCCGTGCCTGCGGTGCCGGGTGAGTGCGAGGCGGCTGTAGCCGCGCGCCGCGTCGAGCTGCCCCAGGGCGGCCGCGTGCCAGCCCATCTGCGCGAGCGCACGCGCCTCCCACCTGGGTTCCCCGACGGCCCGGTAGAGCTCGAGCGCCTGGCGGGCGTGCGTCAGGGCCTGACGAGGGTCCTGCTGTCCCCAGGCGACGCCGAGCGAGTAGTGCACGCCGGCCAGGTGCACGGTGTCGTCGCAGTGCTCGGCCAGGGCCAGGGCCCGGTGGAGGTGCTCGACGGCGATCTCGTGGTGTCCCAGGGAGATGTGGGCGACGCCCGTCATGCGTTCGGTGTTCGCGAGCACGGCCGGATCGTCAAGGTGCCCGGCGGCCTTGGCGGCCAGCCGCCACGTCGTGAGCCTGGCCCGCACGAGCCCTCGCCGGACCGTGAACGTGTGCAGGTGCCACGCCAGCAGCCACGTGACGGCGTATCGCCGCTGGTCGAGCGCGCATTGCTGGGCGGCGACCAGGCACGCGAACTCGGCCTCGAACCACGCCTGCGCCGTCGCGTCGTCCGGCACCGGGTCGAGGTGGACGTCGCCCGTGACGTGGTCGAGCGGCGACGGGAAGCAGATCTGGTCCATGACCTCTTCCGCCACCCGCGCGGCCTGCACGTAGTGGTCGAGCACCCGCCGCGAAGCGTCCTCCCGCACCCGTTCCGGCAGGTCCTGGGCGACCGTCGTGGCGTAGGCGCGGACCAGGTCGTGCATCCGCCATCGGCCAGGAACGTCCTGGTGCAGCAGGGAAGCCTCTTCCAACGCCCGCAGCACCTGCCTGGCCCGTGCCGGTGCGACTCCGAGGAGGTTCACCGACGCGGCCAGACCGATGTCGGGGCCGGGAGCGATGCCCAGCAGCGCGAACGCGTCGCGCAGCCGAGGACAGAGAGCGCGCAACGACCACGACAGCACGGCGGGCAGGCTGGCGGACGGTTCCTCGCTGTCGAGCACGTCGATGACGGCTTCGTCCAGTTCGGCGGCGAGAGTCGCCAACGGGAGGCCCTGCCTCATCTGGGCGTGGGCGGCGACGATGCTCAGCGCCAGCGGGAATCCCCCGCACACCGCGATCAGCCGGTCGGTGGCGAGCGGCTCGGCCTCCAGCCGGCCCGCGCCGAGCCTGTCGGTGAGCAGCGCGCGGCCCTCGGCCTCGGTGAGCTCGCTGAGCAGCAGGTGCTGGGCCGCGTGCCGGGTGATCAGGCCGGGCAACCGGTTGCGGCTCGTGATGATCACGGCGCACTCGTCGTCGCCCGGCAGCAGCGGCACGACCTGGTCGGTGCAGGCGGCGTTGTCGAGCACCAGCACCATCCGCCTGCCCGCGACGAGCGAGCGGAACAGCGCCGCGCGCTCCTGGGTGCAGGCGGGGATGCGGCCGGGTTCGACGGACAGCGCGTGCAGCAGGCCTCCCAGCGCCTCCCCCGCGGTCATCGGCTCCTCGGTCGGGGAGAAGCCGCGCAGGTCGACGAACAGCTGACCGTCGGGGAACCGGCCGGCGTGCCGGTGCGCCCACCGCAACGCGAGTGTGGTCTTGCCGATCCCCCCGGTGCCCGCGATCGCCGAGACGGCCGCGGTGCGGACGGCGTCGAGGCGGTCCAGTTCGTCCCGGCGCCCGACGAACGTCGCGGGCTCCGAAGGCAGTTGCCGCGGCACCACCGGAATCGTCCTGGCCGCGGCCAGCCGGGGATCGGCGACGAGGATCCGCTGGTGCAGTTCGCGCAACGCGGCGGACGGCTCGGTACCCAGCTCCGCCAGCAGCCGCTCGCGGACCTGGCGGTAGTGCTCCAACGCGTCGATGCTGCGCCCTGACCGGTGCAGTGCCACCAGGTACTGGCCCGCCACGCGCTCGTTCAACGGGTGCCGCGCGACCCGTGCGGACAGCTCGGCCACCAGCTCCCCGCCCTCACCGGCGGCCAGCCGCGCGTCGACGAGTTCGTTCGATGCCGCCAGCCGCTCCTGCTCCAGCCGGTCGCGTTCCTCGCGCACCCACTCGCCGTCGAGGCCGGTCAGCGCCTCCGCCCGCCACAACGCCAGTGCCTGGGTCAGCAACCCGATCGCGTCGCCCTCCCGCGCACGGGCCCGCAGGTCCTGGAACCGCAGCAGGTCGATGGCGTCACCGGTCAGGACGTACCCGCCGGACCGGTGCGCGATCTCCAGCCCGCCGATCCCGGCCACCGCCCGGCGCAACCGCGACACGTAGCTGTGCAACGTCGTCCGCGACCGGGGCGCCGCATCGACGCCCCAGACCCGCTCGACCAGCCGCTCGACCGGCACGACCTTCCCCGCGTCGACCGCCAGCGCCGCCAGGACGCACCGCTGCCGGGGCGGTCCCAGGTCCACCGCTCCCGCGCTCACTTCTCCCAGAAGACGCAACACCCGGCGTCACCTCCGGAACACTCACGCGGCAGCGAGCGTCCAGGTTGCCGTGTCGGAGTAAGTCCGTCCGTCGCGCGTGCCGGTGATCGTCACCGTGTTGGCGCCCGGCCGCAGGGTGATCGGCCAGGTGTGGATGTGGTCGGCGGCCGGTGGCTTCGGGGCGCCGACCGCCACGCCGTTCACCGTGAGCTGCACGTTGTCGGTGGTGCCGTAGGCGCGAACGGTGGTGGCCGCGACCGTGCGCTGGGTCCAGCGGGCGCTGTTCAGGTGCACGAACGGGGTGTTCGTCCAGTTCGCCTTGTACAGGTAGAAAGCGTCTTTTCGGGTGTTGCGGTCGTAGGTGACCAGGCCCTTGTCGTTGCGTCCCAGCGTGTCGCCCTCGGAGCGGCTGTCGACGGCGAAGTCGAACATGTTCCAGACGAACGTGCCCCACAGGTACGAGCGCGTCTTGATGTCCGCCCAGTGGTTCTCGTGCACGAGGGTCTGGTACTCCTCGGGGTGCCAGCGCGAGGTCGTCACGGGCGGGCGCGGGTTCTCCTCGTGCTGCGCGATGCTGCCGCCGGCGCCGTACTCGCTCAGGGCGATCTTGCGGGCCGGGTCGCGGGCGTGCAGGCGGTCGGCCCAGCCGCCGGGGCCGGTGCTGCTGGTGTCGTACCAGCCGAAGTACTTGTTGTAGGCGGCCAGTTCCGCGTGGCCCGACACCGGGTCGAGGTCGCCGATGTGGCTCGCGTAGGTCGAGTGCCGGCCGGAGTCCTCGGCCCGGACTGCGGCGGCGAGGTCGCGCAGGAGGTTGTTGGTGGCGGTGTTGCTGGTCTTCTGCTCGTTGCCGATGCCCCAGAACGCGATGGACGGGTGGTTGAAGTTCTGCCGGATCATCTCCAGCAACTGCTGCTGGGCGTTCGCGCGGAACGCCGCGCTGTCGGTGATCTCGTTGACCAGCGGGATCTCCGTCCACACCACGTACCCGCGTTCGTCGGCGAGGTCGTAGACCTGCTCGGCCTGCTGGTAGTGGGCGGTGCGCAGGGCGTTGACGCCCATCTCGTCCATCAGGTCGAAGTCCTGGCGCTGGTTCGCGGGCGTCACGGCCCAGCCCGCGTTCAACCTGTCCTGGTGGGCGTTCACGCCGTGGAGACGCAAAGGCCTGCCGTTCAAGGAGAATCCGGTGTCGGCGTCGACGGCGGTGGTGCGCAGGCCGAGCGGTTCGGTGACGACGTCCTTCACGACGTTCGTGTCGGCGTCGATGATCTCCACGCTCGCGCGGTAGAGGTACGGGTCGGCCTTGCCGTTCCAGCGGTGCGGACGCGCGATCGTGACCGTCTGCAGGGTGTCGAACCCGGTGGCGGCGTTGACGGAACGGGTCGCGGACGTGGTCTCGCCGACGATGACACCGGCGTGGTCGGCGACGACCGTGCGGATCTTGACCCGCGCCGTGGAGGCGCGGTTGTTCCAGGCCTTGGTGGTCACCTCGACGCTCGCGGACGCGTCGCTCAGAGACCGTTGCCTCAGATGGACACCGGGACCGCCGGAGTCGCCCATGCGCGCGGCGAGCAGGTCCAGCGCGGTCAGCGAGACACCCCGGTAGATGCCGCCGAAGAAGGTGAAGTCCGCGGAGATCGGGGCGATGTCGGCCTTCGCGGCGTTGTCGGCCTTGACCGCGATCACGTTGTCCTGCCCCAGTTTCAGCGCCGCGGTCGCGTCGAACCGGAACCCGGCGAAGCCGCCGCGGTGCTGGCCCAGCTTGACGCCGTTGACCCACACGTCCGCGACCTGGTTCACCCCGTCGAACTGCAACCACAGCCGACGCCCGGCCAGCGTCGTGGACGGCGTGAAGTGCTTGCGGTACCAGCCGATTCCCCGGTAGTAGTTCGCTCCGCCGTCCTGACCGTCGGTCGCGTTCCACGTGTGCGGGACGCTGACCTGCGACCACGCCGCGTCGTTGAATCCCGGCGCCTCGGCACCGGCGGCGTCCGCACGCAGGAACCGCCAGCCCGCGTCGAGGCTCACCTGCGCGCGTGTCACCGGTGGCACGTAAGCCGAAGCCGCTGGTGTGCCGACGAACATCGCCGAGAGCAGAAGCAGCGGCAGGAGGAACGCCGGCAGACGTGTCATGTCCCTGAACGTATGGGCGCGATGAAAACGGTGTCAACGAAAGGAGCTAGTTCCGGTACAACGGGTTCGGGCAGTCGACGTACCGGCTCGCCGCGCCCTCCGCGCGTGTCCAGCGCAGCAGCAGGTTCGCCTTCGCGGGCACGAACCGGCTCTCCAGCAACGACATGACCTGTTCACATCCGTGATCTCTTGCATACGCAAGGAAAACAGACCGTGCCTCGGCCCACACGTCGAGACCGGGGTGCCGGACCAGCACCGCGCCGGCGATCTCGATCAGGTGGTTGACGATCAGGCAGTACCGCAGCCGCTCCCAGCCCCTCGCCTCGGAGACCCCCCGCGATCCGTCCAGTCCGTCCATTGAGGACAGCAGATCGGCATGGCGAGGAAGCAGCCGCATGCCTTCGGGGTCGCGGTAGATCGCCTGCACCGGCATGCCCGCGGAGTCCACGCCCACCAGAACGTTCTGCAGGTGGCACTCCATCACGATGCCGTGCGCGAAGAACGCGTGCAGCACCGGAGGAACGACGACCGAGACGTACTGCCGGAACCAGCGCAACGCGCTCCCGGAATCCAGTCCGTCCAACGGGTTGCCGTCGAAGCCCTCGCTGATTCCGGCCGCCAGCAGCGGGGTCACGCCGGGAAGGACGTGCTGCCGGACGCCGTCGCGCACCACGACCGCCAGGCCCTCGAACGAGTCCGGGGAGGTCCGGTAGCCGCGGTCGATCAGGAAGGCCGCGCCGGGGAAGTCCGCCGCGATGTCCGCGAACACCGGTCTCAGCAGACGTGCGAGCGGCGGGATCCAGCGCAGGTCGTGCTCCCACAGCCGGCGCACGTCGTTGGTGATCTGCACGTCGAGGCTGAACTTGTAGAACAGATCCGCCGGTGGGTCGTAGACCGTCCGCACCGACGACGTGGGCCACACCTCGTGCTCCGCCACCGCACCCGTGAGGCCCAGCAAGGAAAGTTGCCACGGATGCGCGGGCAGCACACCGGCGGGCAGCGGCACCTCACCGTCGTCGATGAAGTCACCTTCCAGGTGCGCCAGCGAGAAGCTCGCGTGCACCTCGGGTGAGTACGGCAGCCACTGCGAGGCGGGCAGGCCACCGCGGCCCTTCGGCGCGGGGTGATAGCGGTGCCCGGCGATCAACGCCTGCTCGGAACGCCGGTAGAGGTCGGCGGGGGCGGGGGCGCGGGCGTCGAGGACGGCGGCGATGGCCGATCGCGAGCCCGCGATCTCGTCCAGGAAGCCAACCGGCGGGTCGCCGAGTTCCTTCGTGATGAGCACAGCGAGTTCGTGCCACGACAACGGCTGCCACGATCCGCTGAACACCTCGGGATCCGACAGCCAGCGCCCCTCCCGCACCCGCAGCAGAACGCCGGTGCGGGGCAGGCGGATCGTGCCATTCGCCCACTCCCCCACCTCGCGGCGCAGGCAGTTCAGCAGGGCCGTCGTGGTGATGGCGTCGGGGTCAGTGCTGGCGTCCACCGGTGTCCGCTTCCTGTGGGGATGTGTCAGGATCAGATCATTCTGACGCAGACACCGGTCGAGTCCGAGTTCGCCGCAGCGCTGGACGAAAGACGTGCCGAAAGGTTCATCGCGGCGCTGCCGGGAGCCCGTGCGGCGATCCTCGCGCGCCTGCTCCGGGCGTTCGCGATCGAGCCGTTGCCGCAGGTCAGCGTGCATCCGGCCGAGTACTCGCATCCGGTCGGCCTCCTCACCGCACTGCGCTGGCGCCGCGCTGAGAGCCTGATCACGGAGGTCGCCCACAGCGTCGCCGGACTGGCCCTGTCCCGCACGACGAGCCCGCTCACCACGCCGTTCCTGAGCAGGTCACTGGAGGAGCACGAGCAGAGCGTCGTCGACGGCCATCCGCTGCACCCCTGCTGCCGCAACCGCACGGGGTTCACCGCCCAGGACCACCTCGCGTACGGCCCAGAGCACCGCCCGATCGTCCGGCTGCGACTGCACTCCGCGCCGAGTCACGTGGTGTTCGGCGACTGGCCCGACGAGCTTCGCGACGGCGAGCGGATCCTCCTGCCCGTGCACCCGTGGCAGGCAGACCGGCTGAACGTGCCTGCCGAGGGCACCCTGGACGCGAGCCCGCTGATGGCGCTGCGCACTCTCTCGACCGGTTCCTGGCACGTGAAGACGACGCTGAGCGCCCAGATCACCTCGGCCGTGCGGGACATCTCCGGCGGCTCGATCGCGACCGCGACGACGGTCTCCGACTTCCTGAGCGCGGCCGTCGAGGGCATCGAACTGCAGCACAACCGGGCATCGGCCGCGGTGCTGACCAACGGTGAACCGGACCGCAGGCTGGGCGTGATCCTGCGTGACAGACCCGTGCCACGCGAGGGCGAAACCCTGCTGCCCCTGGCCGCGTTGAGCGCCTGGCGGATCCCCGACCCGATCGAGTGGCTCGCCGAGTTCGCCGAACTGACCGTGCCGCCGTTGATGACGCTGTTGGCGCGCGGCGTCGCGTTGGAGGCGCACGAGCAGAACCTGCTGGTGGGCCTGGTGAACGGCAGACCGAGCCGGGTGATCTACCGCGACCTGGCCGACATCCGCGTCAGCCCGCGCGCCGATCTGCCCGCACGACTGCACGCGGACCCGGAAGCCTTGCGCGCCAAGACGTTCGCGACCTTCTTCGCGACCGCGCTGACCGGGTTGATCGGCGCGGTCGACGCCCCGGACGCCGACCTGTGGGACGTGGTGGCGAAGACCGTCCCGGACACGCCGGACCGGCACGCGTTGCTGAACGACCCGCTGCCGGCCAAGCCGCTCACGTTGATGCGACTCGACCCGAAGACGACTGCCTGGGCGTACCTGCCCAACCCGTTCAGGCGCTGAGCAACGCCGAGCGGTGCTGCCACGCCAGCGACAACAGTGCGGCACCGGCTGCCTGCGTCGGCTCGTGATGGACGAAGCGCTCGACGTTCTCCGCCGTGAACGGCAGCCCGCGCAGCACCTCGCCCTCCTCGTTGTGCGACACCAGATCGCCGAACAACTCGTCGAACTCCCCCGCCTCGATCACCGCGACCGTCAGCACGTCGGTGGCGAACGTCAGCGGATCCACGCCCATGCCGAGGTAGAACACCCGCGCGGCCGCCGTCAGCCGCCGCGCGAACGGCCAGGCCGCGTAGTCGACGGTGTGGATCTCCTCCGCCCCCAGCATCTCCTCGGCGAACTCGCGGATCATGCAGTGCCACAACGAGAAGTCGTCCTCGGACGAGCCCTGGAACACGCCGACCGGCAGCACCTGGAACATGCCTCCCGCGTGGCCGACGCGCTTCGGGTCACGCCAGTGCAGGAAGAACGTCGCCTCCCCGGACGCCTCGTCGTGCCGCAGGGTGAGGGTGCTGATGGCGACGTTGACCGGGCGGCGTCGGGGATCGCACGGATCACCGACCGCCGAACGCGACGGCAGCGCGCCGATCCGGCCGAGTTCCCGCGCCGCGTACTCGTGGGCACAGGCCTCGCCGACGTCGATGCCGTCGAAATAGGTGCCGAGGCCGAACGTCAGGTGCCGGCCGGAGAAGCCGAGCAGCCGGTAGGTCTCGCGGTTCTGGAACACCGCGGGCGACGCGAGCGCGGCCATCGCCGCCGAGTAGCTGCCGAACCCGTCCGGCAGCAGGGAGGCCGGCACGCCGGGCAGTTCCGCGGACGTCTTCAGTTCGAGCGAGAGATCGGCCAGCGGGATCGGCGCGGCCGGCATCCAGTCCAGCGACGTGAGCAACGGCGTCCCCGCGACCCTGGGCACGTCCGGGTACTCCGAGACCGCCTTCATGGCCAGCGCGTGGCGGTGTTCGAGCAGGTGGGCGCGCACTTCGAGCCACTCGGCAGACGTCGGCATGGCGCCATTGTGCCGACGACACGGGGAAATGACCGGACCACCTGCTGGCCCGGCCTCCTCACCCTGCGGCGGTCAGGCCCGCCAGCGCCGGGACGCGTGGACGACTTCGCCGACCGCGCGTGCCAGGCTTCCGTCGGCGTCGACGTGGCTCTCGTAGTGCGCCGGAAGCGGCTGGGCCACCTCGGGCGGTGCCTCGTACGAGTCGCTGTCCTCCCACCGCAGCCTGCGCGCCGTCTTCACGAACACGATCGCCGCGGCCAGCAGCAACACCCCGAGCACGGCCGGCCACCAGACCGATTCCGCGACCGCGATGGCGAACTGGACCTGGGCCACCACGACGAACACGACGGTCAGTCCGACCACCGACCACGGGGCCGAACCGCTCTCGTGTCTGCGCTTGGCGGCACCGGTTGCCCCCATTGGCGTCACCTCCACCGATGTTGCCGTGGACATCGGCGATTGATCGCACGGAGTTACAGGTCCAAGCGTACTCCTCGGTCGTTTGGTTGCAGACCGTCATTTTCGGGACGTCCACCCACCGGTGCGAAACCCCTGTACAGCACGTGCGCGATTCACCCGGTGGTGTGATCATCAACTGGTGTCCGCACTGCACGCGGGGAATCCCGCCTCCTTCGCCGCCGATGTCCTCGACGAGGGTCCGGCCGAGCTCGAGCACGTGCCGGGAGTGGCGTCACGACGCCCCACCAAGACGTGCGCGGGCGGCGCGCTGATCCGTGATTCCACCGGACGCGTGCTGTTCGTCGTGCCGACGTACAAGGCGGTGCTGGACATCCCCGGCGGCATGACCGAGGACGACGAGTCCCCGAAGGCGGCGGCGCTGCGGGAGATCCACGAGGAGCTCGGTCTGTCGCTGACGCTCGGGCCGTTGCTGGTGGTGGACTGGACGCCGCGCAACGGGGTCTGGCGCGACTGCCACCAGTTCGTGTTCGACGGCGGCGTCGTGGACGACGCGACGGCGTGCGATCCCGAACTGGAGGGCGTGCTGTACCTGACATTGGACGAGGCACGGCACCGCGTCTACCCGTCCCTGCACCGGCGGCTCACCCTCGCCGTCGAGGCCCTGGAGAGCGGTTCCACGCGGTACGCCGAGTTCGGCCGGGAGGTCTGATGCGGATCGTCTCGCTGCTGCCCGCGGCCACCGACGTCGTCGCCGAACTGGGACTGGTCGAGCACCTGGTGGGACGCACCCACGAGTGCGACTGGCCGGCCGAGGTCGAGGGCGTCCCCGTCGTCACGAGCACCGGGATCGACCAGAACACCCTGAGCAGCCGGGAGATCAACTCGACCGTCCACCACGGGTCGTCGCTGTACGGCCTGGACGCGGACCTGCTGAACGACCTCAAGCCGGACGTGATCCTCACCCAGGACCTCTGCGACGTCTGCGCGATCTCGTACCGCAAGGTCACCGACACGGTCCGAATGATGGACGTGGGCCCGAAGGTGCTCAGCCTCGAACCCTCCACTTTGGACGAAGTACTGGGTTGCCTGAAGACCGTGGGCGACGTCCTCGGTGCCGACAGCACGGACAAGATCGCCGCACTGCGACACCGCATCGGGAACATCGAGCGCCAGACCAGGAATCTCGCGCACCCGCGAGTGGCGGCGATCGAGTGGCTCGACCCGGTGTGGCCCGCGGGTCACTGGGTTCCCGAGCAGATCGCGGCAGCGGGTGGCATCCCGCTGATCGCGGAGAAGGGCGAGCACACCAGGCCGATCACCTGGCAGACCGTCCACGACGCGCAGCCGGACGTCGCCCTCCTGATGCCCTGCGGCTTCCCGGTCGAACGGACGCTCCAGGAGCTGCCGCACCAGCCACTGCCCGAGACGTGGGTCCTGGATGGACCGTCGTACTTCAACCGGCCTGGGCCGCGCGTGGTGCGCGGAATCGAGGTCCTCGCCCACGTTCTGCACGGAATCGGGCAGAAGCCCTCCAAATCCGAGGCCGTTAAGCTCGAACCATGGACCTGAGCGCGTTCCCCCGAGTCTCACTGGGCACCTGGCCGACCCCGCTGGAGGACGCCCCGAGGCTCGCGACCGAGCTCGGCGGCCCGCCGGTCCTGATCAAGCGCGACGACGTCAACGGCCTCGGCGCGGGCGGCAACAAGCTGCGCAAACTCGAGTTCCTGCTGGGCCAGGCCATCGAGCAGGGCGCGGACACGATCATCACGTTCGGCGCGCTGCAGACCAACCACGGCCGGCAGACCGCGGCGGCGTGCGCGAAGCTCGGCCTCCGGTGCGAGCTCGTGCTCACGGCCAAGGTGCCGATGAAGGGCGACGCGTACGAGAGGTCCGGCAACGTCGTCCTGGACCACATGTTCGGCGCAAACGTGCACGTCTGCGCGGACGCCGACGAGACCGTCCAGGCGTACGAGAAGATCAACCACGACAAGGCCGTCACGCTGCCCGTCGGTGGTTCGAACGGACTGGGCGCGCTCGGCTACGTCGCGGCGGCCATCGAACTCGTGGGACAGCTGAACGAGCGCGGCATCGACAACGCCACCATCGTCGTGCCGGACGGCAGCGGCGCCACGGCGGCCGGGATCGCGCTCGGCACCGAACTGCTCGGCTGGCCCGGCACCGTGCACGCCGCGAGCGTCTCGCACACCGCCCAGGACGCCGAGCGGGAACTGCGGAACCTCGCCACCGACGCCGCCGCCCTGCTCGGGCAGCCGGCCCCGGAGCTCGCCCACGTCACCGTCACCGACGACACCATCGGGCCTGGCTACGGCGTGCCGACGCCGGAGATGTGGAGCGTGCTGAAGCTCTTCGCGCGGACGGAGGGCGTGATCCTCGACCCGGTCTACACCGGCAAGGCCGCGGTGAAGTTCCGCGAGATCGCCCCGCACAGCGACGTACCGGTCGTGTTCCTCCACACGGGTGGTCTTCCCGGCTTCTACGGGTACGCGCCGGAGGCCGTGGCCCAGTTCTGATCCGGAGTGATCAGTACTCTGGTGTGGTGACCGACCTGGCCGACGACCTGAGCCTGCTGCGCGACCTCGAACGACGTTTGCTCGTCTACAAGTTCGCGATCGAGGAGCTCATGACGAAGCTCCGCATCCTCAGCGAGGAGTTCGACTCGGTCCACCAGCACGACCCGATCGAGCACATCACCAACCGCGTGAAGAAGCCAGAAGGCATCCTGGAGAAGCTGCGGCGCAAGGGCTTCCCGCTCGACCTCGACGCGATCGGCGACTGGCTCGACGACATCGCGGGCGTGCGGGTGGTGTGCCCGTTCGTCTCGGACGTCTACCGGGTCAAGGCGATGCTCGCGCGCCAGCACGACGTGGAGATCCTGCGCACCAAGGATTACATCGCCACACCGAAGCCGAACGGCTACCGCAGCCTGCACCTGATCGTGCGCATCCCGGTGTTCCTGTCGGACCGGGTCGAGCACGTGAAGGTCGAGGTGCAGCTGCGGACCATCGCGATGGACTTCTGGGCCACGCTGGAGCACAAGCTGTTCTACAAGTACGACGACAGCCCGCCCGCGGACTTCGTGGGCGAGCTGATGTCGACGGCGATGATCGCGGCCCAGCTGGACGACCGGATGGAGTCGCTGCACCGGCGCATCCACCAGGACGACCACTAGGCCGGGCCGCGATCGCCCTCCTACGGCTTGCTGATCTCCAGCTGCAGCTCGGTCACCCAGTCGGCGGGGTCGCCCTCGCCGTAGTTCAGGTACACCTCGCGGGCGAACCCGTTCTGCTTGTACCCGTGCGCCTCGATCCACGCCGCGACGGCCTGGTAGGTCACGTCGACGTCGTCCATGGTGCCGCGGTGCACGACGGTCGCCGCCTCGGCCAGCGCGGGCAGGTCGACGACCTCGAACTCGTAGGCCGGCGACGACTCGACGGCCACGGTCACCCCGGCGTGCACGACGACCTGGTCGCCCTCGGCGGGCTCGTAGGTGGCGATCCCGTAGCCGGACGGCGCGACCCCCGCACGGCCCAGTCGTTCGAAGAGCTGCGGGTACAGCGGCTGGATGACCGGGCCGATGTCCTCGGGCCCGTACGAGGCGGCGGTCGCGGTCAGCCGGGCGACGCGGACGGCGGGAACGGGCTTCACAACGATCTCGTCGGTGGGCATGGCGCCTTCTCTTTCGATGGCACGGAGACGTGCCTCAACCCGCCGCAGCCGCGACTCGTCCGCGAGGATCTGCTGCCGCAGCTCGGCGCGCCGCAACGAAAGCATGCCGTGCAACTGCTCGACGGAAAGCTTTTCGTCGAGCACCACACGCACCTGGTCGAGCGTCAGACCGAGGTCCTTCAACGCGAGCAGGCGGTTGAGTCGTTGCAGCTGGGCGGCGGTGTAGAAGCGGTAGCCGGTGGCCGGGTCGACGCGGGCGGGCAGGAGCAGCCCGACCGCGTCGTAGTGGCGCAGCATCCGCACCGACACCCGCCCCAGATGGGCGAAGTCTCCGATGGTGAACATGACTGCTCCTGTGTAGGGGCTGACACGGTGTGAGGGTCAAGAAATGATGGGTTTGAGCAACGCACCGGGTGGACATCCTGGGACGTTGACGAGAGGTGGCACATGACGTTCGCACATCCGGCGCTCTTCTACTCAGATGAGGACTCCTACATCGACGGGACCGTGCCGTTCGTCATGGAAGGTCTCGCGAGCGCCGAACCGGTCGCCGTGGCGGTGCCCAGCACGAACCTGGAGCTGCTCAAAGAGGCGCTGAGCGGGTTCGCCCACCTCGTGACGTTCATCGACATGGCGGACACCGGCCGCAACCCCGGCCGGATCATCCCCGAGCTCCGCGCGTTCGCCGACCGGCACCGCGGGGCCGTCCGCATCATCAGCGAGCAGGTGTGGGACCTGCACACCGACGTCGAGTACCCGGCGTGCGCGCTGCACGAGGCGCTGGTCAACTACGCGTTCAGCGGCCGTGACCTGAGCATCCTGTGCCCCTACAGCATCACCACCCTCACCCACGACGTCCTGGCCGACGCCGAGAAGACCCACCCGGTCGTGATCGACGCGAGCGGCCACCGTCCCAGCGACCACTTCCACCCCGCACGGGTGGTCGTCGCCGCACACTCGATGCCGTTGCCCATCCCGTCCGACGCGGTGAGCACGTCCGCCGGTGCCGGGACGATGGCGGCGGTGCGCGCGTTCGCCCGTGAGCAGGCCGTCAAGCTCGGTTTGTCCCATGGTCGCGTCGACGACTTCGCGCTCGCGGTCACCGAGCTCGCGACGAACAGCGTGCGGCACGGCGGGGGCGAGAGCACGGTCCGCGTCTGGGCCGAACCGAAAAGTATTGTTTGCCAAGTCAACGACAACGGGCACATCACCGATGTTCTGGCCGGCCGAACGCCTGTTCACGCAAACGAACCAGGCGGTCGCGGTCTGTTGCTCGTCAACCGTTTGGCGGACCTCGTGCGCACCCAAACGACGTCGTCGGGCACTGCAATCCAAGTCAGATTCGATCTGGGTGACAAAAAGGCAACGTGATCCACATACATTTGGGCGACTTCGTTATAGCTTGAGCACGTGCACGACGAGGAAGCGACGGCAATCGGTTACACGGGGGCGCGTTTCGGGTCGCCCGCGACCCGTAGACGGCTACGCGCCGACGGAAGTGAAGACTTCACTGGCGCGGAGACGCAACAACTGCCCCGTCAGCAACCGTTGCGCCAACGCCCACCGGAACCGCCACCGGAGTGGCCTGTGCAAGAGCAAGAACCGACCCACGCCCCTGCTAGGGACAGCTCGCTCATCCGTCCCTACGCCCGCACCGGCGGCCGCACGACGGCCCGCCACGACCTGCGTCTGGAAACGCTGCTCTCCACCGACGAGGACCGGCTCTACCGCGCCACCAACGACCAGGCGGCGATGATGCGCCTGTGTCTGCAGCCGCGGTCGGTCGCCGAGATCTCGGCGCTCATGAAGATCCCGCTCGGCGTCACGCGGGTACTGCTGAGCGACCTGATCACGCTCAACCTGGTCGCGGTGCACGAGCCGGCCGCCCAGCCGAACGTCGCGCTGCTCGAACGCGTGCTGTCGGGGTTGCGCAAGTTGTAACCGTTCGCCAACGCGCGGGACGACGCTCGGGCGCCGATAATGTGGATCGTGGCGAACCCGAGCGACGAGTCCCCGAAGACGCCGGTCACGGAACCGATCCCGGCCGCTCCGGCACCGGTCGTGCCGAAGAAGACGACGCGGCCCACCCGGATCAGCGGTACCTGGGTCGCCGTGCTGGTGGCGATCGTCGTGCTGATCTTCCTGCTGATCTTCATCCTGCAGAACGGCGGCAACGCCACGATCCACTTCCTGTGGGGCGAGTTCAGCCTTCCCCTCGGGGTGGCGCTGCTGTTCGGCGCGATCGGCGGTGCATTGCTCGTCGCCGTGGTCGGCGCGGCCCGCATCCTGCAACTCCGTCGGCAGGCCAAGCGGACCGCCACGCCTATTGGTCGTCCCGCGACCTCATCACCAGCTCGACGCGAGAGCTGATCTCCAGCTTGCGGAAGATCTTGCGCAGGTGGAAGTTCACCGTGTGCGGTGACATGAACAGCTGCGTGGAGATCTGCCGGTTCGTCTGACCCTTGGCCACCAGGTTGGCGATCGCCCGTTCGGTGTCGTCCAGACTGGACCATCCGGACGCGGGGCGCGCCGGCGCGGCCCTGCGGCGCCTGCCGAGCTTGCGCAACCGGCCCAGGACCCGCGCGCCGTCCCGTGACGCGCCGATCTCCCGGTACAGGCCGAGCGCGGTCTCCAGCGCCCTCACCGACTCCGCCCGGTCCGGCGTGCCCGTGAGCAGCACGCCGAGGTCCTCGGCCGCGTTCGCCCGCGCCCACAGGTCGCGGTGCTGCTGCGCGGCCAGTTCCAGCAGCTTCGCGTCGGCGTCGAACAGACCGCGTGCGTGCACCGCGGCCGCGGCGACGGCGCCGAACCCGGGGTGTTCCTCGGCGAGCCGTTCCGCGCGGTCCACGACGGCGTTCGCCAGCCGCTCGTCCCCCGCCTCCAGCGCCCGGCGGACGAACCAGCCGGCGGCGCGGGGTTCCTCCGCGAAGAGCCCCGACGTCACCAGGCACGGGTACTCGTCGGTGAGCAGTGCCAGCGCCTTCTCCAGCCCGGAGCCGACGTGCGTGACGAGCACGTCGGCCCACTGGTAGTAGGCGCGGGAGAAGAGGATCCCGTCGGCGGGGACCTGCTCGCGGTAGCGCTCGACGTGCTCGATCGCGGCGGGCAGGTCGCCGGTGTGGATCGCGACCATCGCCAGCACCACCAGCGCGGGCGCCACCACCGTCTCGTGCCCGGTCTCCTCCGCCACCGTCAGCGCGGCGCGCGCCTCGACGGAGGCCTCCTCGATCCGCCCTGCCTGCAACAGGATCCGCGCCTGCACGACCGCGGTCATGACCTCCCTGGTCACCACCGCGGACGGCCCGCTGCGCACCCGCCGCACCACGTCGTCGGCGTCGGTGAACTCCCGCAGCCCCGCGAGCAGCGTCGCGAACAGCAGCTGCGGGTAGGCGCTGAGGTCGTGGGAGGTGCTCGACCGCGCGGCCTCGCGGGCGAGTTCGAGGGCGGCGCCGGGCCGCCCGGTGTCGCGCGCGATCGCCGCGAGCACGGCCAAAGCCGTTGCCAGCACGTCGTCCGGCCCGCCCTGACGGGTGCGCACGACCTCCTCGGCGAGCTCCTCGGCGCGGCGCCGGTCGTGGCCGAGCAAGGCCATCAGCCGGGTGATCTCCACCCACGGCGCGAGTTCCGGCGCCAGGTCGGGTTCGCGCAGCAACGCCTCGGAGAGCTCCAGCGACTCGGCGTGCCGGGCGCCCAGCAACGTCGTCGTGGCCACGCAGTGCCGGAGTTTGGCCGCGGGTTCCGGGGACACGTGCCGGGACAGCGCTTCCCGCGCGAGCGCCTGCGCGGCGGTGAGCTTGCCGGCCGCGGTGAGCGCGCGCACCGCCATGACCGTGCGGTGGACCAGCGAAGCAGACGCTTGGTCGGTCAGTTCGAGCGCGCGCACCGCGAGTTCGGCGGCGGCCTCGGGAGCGTTCCACAGCACGGCTTTCGCCGCCGCGACGAGGCCGTCGATCGACCGGGCGTCGCCGCGCTGGGCGCCGTGCAGCAGGTGCCTCGCGGCCAGCACGGCGGAATCTCCGCGTGCCAGCAGCATCTCGCCGGCCTCGCGGTGCAGCGCGCGCCGCACGGGCAGGGGCACGGAATCGGCGACCAGCCGCCAGAGCAGTTCGTGACGGAACGCCAGCCGGTCGTCCAGCGATGTCACGACGCCAGCGCCGATGACCTCGTCCAGTGCGGGCAACAGGATCGCGGTGCTCGACGCCAGCATCTCCGCCACGTCACCGGGTTCGAAGCGCGGCCCGAGCACCGAGGCGACCTGCAGGAGGTGCCTCGCCTTGCCGCTCAACGCACTCACGCGGTCGCGCAGCAACGCCTCGGTGGCGCGGGGAGAGCGGTCGGTCCTGATCGAGGCGTGCTCGGCGGTGACCACCACCTGGTCGTCCAGCCGGAGAGCGGCGAAGAGTCCGACCAGCGCGGCGGGATTGCCCTGGGCGAGCGAAGCAAGCGCTTTCAGGTCCTGGTCGGGGATGCCGCCGGTCAGGTCGGTCACGAGGTCCTCGACCACGTTGTCCGCCAACGGCCTCAGCTCGATCCGGGTCGCTCCGCGGCCTGCCGCGGCGGCGAACAGGCGGTCCGCGCCCTCACCGCGGCGTCGGGCGAGCAGCCACACCACCTTCTCGTGCGTGGACGCGGGTAACAGTGCGCGCAGGGCGGCCAGGGTTTCCGGCTCGGCCAGGTGGAGATCGTCCAGCACGACGAGGGCGGGACCGTCCGGGCGCCGGTCGGCCAGGCGGGCGAGCAGGAACGGCTGATCGAACTCGTCCTGGGCGGTGGCCACCTCGAACCCGCGGCCGGCGGCGACGACGGCGATCTCGGCCAGCAACCGCGTCTTCCCGGTGCCCGCCTCCCCCTCGATCAGCACCACACCGGTGCCCGCGTTCAGCACACCGCTCAGGAGCTCCCGTTCTCCCTCACGGCCGCGAAACACTCCGTCCCGATTCCCCGACACCCATTTTTCCTTTCGCTCCGCGGCGGCGGAGAACACTCGTTGCATTACCACAACGACCTGCGCCACGACCAGCCCCGAAGCGCCTCTCCTAGGCCGTTGGGATGAGCGGGTCAGGCCACCGCCACGCTGCCGCTACCCATTCGAGTAGTTGCCCGCGGGATCATACGTGCAGCCCTCCTGTTGAGACGGCCTTGACGCGGGAACCTTTACCTGGGCAAGTGGAGCGCTTTCTCCTAACATCAATTCCGCTGATACTTTCAGCGGCGGATTGTGGAGAGATCTTGGAAAACCGGCTGAAAGTGTGGTGCGCCGGAATCAGCGATCAGGTGGCGCCGGGCACGACCACGGTGGTGGAAGGCGCACCCGGCACGGGCAAGACGGCGGCGCTGGACGACCTCGCCGCGCGCTGGCAGGGACAGGTCGTGCGGGCGCGGGGCAGCGCCCTGGAAGGCGACCTGCCGTTCGGGATCGTGGCACAGCTCTTCGACCTGATCGACCCCGATCTCGTGCCCGCGGAAGCGATGAGTGCGGTGCAGCTCACAGCCGTGGCCGCCGATTTCCCCCTGTTGCACGGTGTTTACCGACTTGCCGCCGCACTGGCTTGTCGCGGCGACCTGCTCATCGTCGTGGACGACGCGCACTGGGCCGATACCGCTTCTCTGCGCTGGCTGGCGTATCTGGCGTTGCGGGTGCGGAGACTGCCCATCGCACTGGTGCTTGCCGCGAGCGCGGGCGAGCGACGCCACGACCCTTCGTTCAGCGAGATCATGGCCTCCTGTCAGCGGATCACGCTGGACAACTTCACCCCTGCCGAGACGAGACGTCTCGTCTCGGCAGCACTCGGCGAGGCAGCACCCGAGTTCGCGGCGGCCTGCTTCGACGCGACGGGCGGCAACCCGCTGGCCGTGACGCGCCTGGTGAAGGCGCTGGCGGAGGACGAGGTCCAGCCGACCGCGGAGGCGGTGTGGCGGGTGGCCCAGCGCGGCGCGGAGGTGTCCGGGGAGATCATGGCGGCCCGGCTGCGCCGCTGCTCCGCGTCCGTCGTGACCACGGCGCAGTTCCTGGCCGCGCTCAGTCCGTCCCCGCATCCCGGTGTGCTGGCCGAACTGACGCGACTGAGCCCGGTGGAACTCGCGGAGGCCGTGCGCACCGTCGAACTGCTCGGCGTCGCCGGGCCCGCGGTGCTGAACGACATGCCCGCGCCGGCACGGGCCGCGTTGCACCTCCGGGCCGCACGGTCGTTGCGCACGCACGGCGCATCGGACCGGGCCGTCGCCGACCATCTGCTGGAGACCTCGCCCGGCCTGGAATCGTGGGCGGGCGAGGTGCTCGACCGGGCCGCGCAGGAGGCGGTGAACCACGGCGACACGTCCGGTGCCGCGCGGTTGCTGTGGCGGGCGTTGCGCGAACCGGTGGCGAACCCGTCACGGGCGTTGCGGCTGCTGGGAATCGCCGAGCTGGTCGGCGACCTGCCCGGCGCGACGGTCCGGCTGCGCGAGGCGTTCCAGTCCGATGTGGACGACGTGGAGTCCGCGGTGGCCCTGTCCTACGCGCTGCACGCCGAGGGCAGCCCCGCCGAGATCCCCGTGGTTCTGGGCGGTTCCCCACTGGCACAAGCACATTTGGCCGTGCACGGGCTGGTGTGGCAGGAGGCCGTGCCGTCGTCGGTGCCGCTCGACACGCCCGCCGGGGTGCTGCACCACGTGATGGTCGGGGACATCAGCGCTGTGGAAGCGGTTCCGCTCGTGTCGGCCACGGGCGTGCTGTCGTCGCTGGCGTCCGCGATGACGCTGAACCTGGCCGACTCGCTGGACGAGGCGCTGGCCGTGCTGGACGAGGTCGACCGCGCGCAGGCCCCGGCGTTGCGGGCGCTGACGAACGTGATGCGCGCGAACGTCCAGCGCCGCAAGGGAGATCTCGTCTCGGCCCGCGCCGACCTGGAGGTCGCGGCCGGCCATCTGCGCCAGGACCGGCGCTGGCACGCGGTGTCCACGTGGCACGCCGCGTTGCTCGCCGACATCCTGCTCGAAGAGGGCCGCCTGGACGAGGCCGCCGCGGTCATCGCCGAGGCCTCGACGGACGAGGCGCGGCGCGTCTGGTCGTACGGCGGCGTGCTGACCGTGCGCGGACGGATGCTGACCGCGCGAGGCGACGATCACGAGGCCCTGGAAGCGTTTCTGGCCGCCGGACGGCACTGCGCGGCGTGGCCGTACCGCAATCCGGCGGCGCTCGCGTGGCGTTCCGGCGCGGCGCTGGCGAGCGCGGCCATGGGCGACGGCGAACGAGCCCGCGACCTGGCCATGGAGGAGGTCACGCTCGCCCGCGACTGGGGCGCGCCCAGGGCGTTGGGCATGGCGTTGCGCGCGGCCGGCCGGGTGACGGCGGGTGCGGCCGGGCGGACGTTGCTGGAAGAGGCCGTGCGGGTGCTGCGCGGCTCCCCCGCCCGCCTGGAGCTGGCGCGCGCGTTGGTCGACCTCGGCGTCGTGGTACGACGTCAGGGCGACACGGCTTTCGCGCGCACTTGTCTGCGTGACGCGATGGACCTGGCGCAGAAGTGCGGATCTTCGGCGATGGCCGCGCGGGCCTACTCCGAACTGGTGGCGACGAGCGCCGGACCTCGGCGGATGCGCCAGACCGGGCCCACCGCGCTCACCCCGGCGGAGCATCAGATCGCGGAACTGGCGGCACGCGGCCGTTCGGATGACGAGATCGCGTCCACGCTGCTCATGCCCGTCGGCGGCGTCGAGGGCGTGCTCTCGGGGATCTACCGCAAGCTCGGTGTGTCCGGCCGTTTGCAGCTGGCCGATGCACTCTTCGTGGACTAGTTCGGACCCATTCGGCCGATAGATCCGGTTCCGGCATTCGGCCTATGGTCCTGCGCATGGCGAGCGAATTTCAGCGCAGCAAGGTGCACCTGGTGTTCGGCGCGATGGACACCACCGGCGACGGCTTCCTCACCAAGGAGGACTTCGAACTGCTCGCCCAGCGCTGGGCCGGCCTGCGCGGCAGCGACGAGGACCTGCTGACCAGGGTGATGCTGAGCTGGTGGACCACCCTGCAGTCGGCGGCGGGAGGCGCGGAGCAGGTCACGCTGGACGACGTCCTGAACGTCGTCGACGTGCTGCCGGACAACATCGAGCCGGTGCTGGGGACGGCGGACGCGATGTTCGGCGCCGTGGACGCGGACGGCGACGACTACGTGTCCGAGGACGAGTACCAGGCCATGATCAACGCGTGGCTCGGCGGCACGACCGAGACCGTCTTCGAGAGGCTGGACCTCGACGGCGACGGCAGGTTGTCGCGCAACGAGTTCACGACGCTGTGGGCGGAGTTCTGGGCGGGCGACGATCCCGAGGCCGCCGGCTCCTTCGTGTTCGGTCCCGTTCAGGCCGCGTGAACGAGGGTGAAGAACTCCTGACGTGACGCGGCATCGGACCGCAGCACGCCCTTCAACGCAGAGGTGACCGTGCGGGATCCACTGACCCGCACGCCTCTGAGCGCCATGCACATGTGCTCGGCCTCGATCACGACGCCAACCCCCAAGGGCCGCAAGTGTTCCTGCAGCCAGTCGGCGACCTGCTTGGTGAGCCGTTCCTGCACCTGGAGGTCGCGGGCGAACATCTCCACGACCCGCGCGAGCTTCGACAGGCCCAGGATCCGTTCTCCCGGCAGGTATCCGACGTGCGCGACGCCGTGGAACGGCAGCATGTGGTGCTCGCACAACGACTGCACGGGGATGCTGCGCGCCAGCACGAGTTCGTCGTAGCCCTCGTCGTTCGGGAACGTCGTCATGGTGAAGGCGCGCGGGGTCAGCATCTCCTCGTACGCCTCGGCCACACGGCGCGGGGTGTCGGCCAGGTGCGCCGAGTACGGGTCCTTGCCCAGAGCCTTGAGCAGGTCCGTGACCGCTCGCTGCGCCGCCTCGACGTCCATGTTCGTCACGGTAGATCCGTTCGCCGAATTTAGTCAACAAGAGTAGGTTTTAGAGATGGCCGACCCCGTCGCCGCCGTCGCGACCCTCGACGAGCCGAACCGCCGCCGGCTCTACGACTTCGTCGTGCACCAAACCGCGCCCATCAGCAAGGACGAGGCCGCACAGGCCGTTGGTCTCCCTCGTACGACGGCAGCGTTCCACCTCGACAAGCTGGTGGAGATGGGGTTGCTCACAGTCGTGCACCAGCGGCGCACCGGCCGCACCGGACCTGGCGCGGGCCGGCCGGCGAAGCTCTACCGGCGCTCCGAGGAGCAGATCGAGGTGTCGCTGCCCGACCGCCGCTACGAGGCCGCGAGCCATCTGGTCACGGACGCGTTGATGGAGGCGGAGAGCACCGGCGAGCCTCCGCGCGAGATCCTGAACCGGCGTGCCTACGAGTGGGGCGCGGACCTGGCCTCCACGGCCTCGGGCGATCTGACCGGGGCGTTGGGAGACTTCGGTTTCGAGCCCCGGACCGAGGACGACTCGATCCTGCTGGGCAACTGCCCGTTCCACAGCCTGGCGCAGCGGCACGCGCAACTGGTGTGCGGCATGACCCTGTGCCTGATCAACGGCCTGCTGGACGGGATCAAGGCGAACGACGTGTCCGCCCGCCTTGATCCGTCACCGGGTCAGTGCTGTGTCCGGGTCGTTCAGGCGCCGTCCTCGAGGTCGCCCTCGGTCTCGAGGTAGGCCGCCCGCAGCGCGTCCAAAGTGGACTCCTCCGGGTGCTCCCACATCTTGCGCTCGGCCGCTTCCAGCAGACGCTCGGCGATGCCGTGCAACGCCCAGGGGTTGCTGGTCTGCAGGAACTTCCGGGTCTCCGGGTCGAGCACGTACGACTCGGTGAGCTTCTCGTACATCCAGTCCGCGACGACGCCGGTCGTGGCGTCGTAGCCGAACAGGTACTCGACCGTCGCCTGCAGCTCGAACGCACCCTTGTAGCCGTGGTTGCGCATCGCCCCGATCCAGCGCGGGTTCACCACGCGGGCGCGGAAGATCCGTGAGGTCTCCTCCGTCAAGGTGCGCGTGCGGACCGCCTCCGGGCGCGTGCTGTCGCCGACGTACGCGGCGGGTGCCTTGCCCGTCAACGCCTTCACCATCGTGACCATGCCGCCGTGGTACTGGAAGTAGTCGTCCGAGTCGGCGATGTCGTGCTCGCGGGTGTCGATGTTCTTGGCCGCCACCGCGATCCGCCGGTACGCCGACTCCATGTCCGCGCGCGCCGCCACCCCGTCGACGCCACGCCCGTAGGCGTAGCCACCCCACACCGCGTAGACCTCGGCGATGTCGGACGAGTCGCGCCAGTTGCGGCTGTCGATCAACGGCAGCACGCCCGCGCCGTACGCGCCCGGCTTGGAACCGAAGACGCGCAACGTGGCCCTGCGCTGGTCGCCGTGCTCCTCCAGGTCCTTGAGCATGTGCGCCCGCACGAAGTTCTGCTCCGCGGGCTCGTCCAGCGCGGCCACCAGCTGCACGGCATCGTCCAACATGGACACGACGTGCGGGAAGGCGTCCCGGAAGAAGCCGGAGATGCGGATCGTGACGTCGATGCGCGGCCTGTCCAGCTCCTCCAGTGAGATGACCTCGAGGCCGGTGACGCGGCGCGACTGGTCGTCCCACACCGGCCGCACGCCCAGCAGTGAGAACACCTCGGCGATGTCGTCACCGGCGGTGCGCATCGCGGACGTGCCCCAGACCGACAGACCGACCGAGGGCGGCCATTCGCCGTCGTTCTCCTCGCGGTAGCGGGCGAGCAGCGAGTCGGCCATCGCCTGGCCGGTCTCCCACGCGAGCCGCGACGGGATGGCCTTCGGGTCGACCGAGTAGAAGTTGCGGCCGGTCGGCAGCACGTTCACCAGGCCGCGCAACGGAGAACCCGACGGGCCCGCCGGGATGTAGCCGCCGTCCAGCGCGTGCAGGACGTTCGTCATCTCGTCGGTGGTGCGCGCCAACCTCGGAACGACCTCGACCGCCGCGAACTCCAGGATCTTCTGGACGTCCTCGGACTCGTGCAGAGTCTTGGCCGTGTCCCGGTTCCAGCCCGCGTCCTCCATCGCCTGGACGAGTCCGCGCGCCTCTTCTTCAATCGCGTCAACGTCTTCGCGCGCCGTGGTCGTGAGCCCGAGAGCCTCGCGCAGGCCGGGCAGCGCGGCGACCTGACCGCCCCACATCTGCCGCGCCTGCAGCATGGCGAGCACGAGGTTGACGCGGACGGAGCCCGTGGGAGCCTCGCCGAGGATGTGCAGGCCGTCGCGGATCTGGACGTCCTTGACCTCGCACAGCCAGCCGTCGACGTGCAGGATGAACTCGTCGAACTCCGCGTCGTGGGGCCGGTCGTCGAGTCCGAGGTCGTGGTCGAGCTTCGCGGCCTTGATCAGCGTCCAGATCTGCGCGCGGATCGCCGGCACCTTGGCCGGGTCCATCGCGGAGATGTTGCCGTACTCGTCGAGCAGCTGCTCCAGCCGCGCGATGTCGCCGTAGCTGTCGGCGCGGGCCATCGGCGGCACGAGGTGGTCGACCAGCGTGGCGTGCGCGCGCCGCTTGGCCTGCGTGCCCTCACCGGGGTCGTTGACGAGGAACGGGTAGACCAGCGGCAGGTCGCCGAGCGCCGCGTCCGTGCCGCAGGACGCCGACATGCCGACCGTCTTGCCCGGCAACCACTCCAGGTTGCCGTGCTTGCCGACGTGCACGACCGCGTCCGCGCCGAAGTTCGACTCGATCCACCGGTACGCCGCGAGGTAGTGGTGCGACGGCGGCAGGTCCGGGTCGTGGTAGATCGCGATCGGGTTCTCGCCGAACCCGCGCGGCGGCTGCACGATCACGACGACGTTGTTGGACCGCAAGGCGGCCAGCACGATCTCGCCGTCCTTGGACTTGCTGTGGTCGACGAAGAGCGTGCCCGGGGCCTCGCCCCAGTGCTCCTGCATCGACTCGCGGAAGTCCTCGGGAAGCGTCTCGTAGAACTCCCGGTAGTCCGCCGCGGCGATGCGCACGGGGTTGCTCTCGAACTGCTCCTGCGTCAGCCAGTCCGCGTCCTGGCCACCGGCGGCGATCAACGCGTGGATCAGCGCGTCGCCGTCCAGCTCCTGCACGCCCGGCAGCGCGTCGCCGATGTCGTAACCGTGTTCCTGCATGGCCTTCAGCAGCCGCACGGTCGACGCCGGCGTGTCCAGGCCGACCGCGTTGCCGATGCGGGAGTGCTTGGTCGGGTACGCCGACAGCATGACCGCGATCCTGCGGTCCGCGACCGGGATGTGACGCAGCCTGCCGTGCCGGACCGCGATGCCCGCGACGCGCAGCGCCCGTTCCGGGTCGGCCACGTAGACGGTGAGGCCGTCGGAGTCGATCTCCTTGAAGGAGAACGGGACCGTGATGATCCGGCCGTCGAACTCGGGGATCGCGACCTGCGTCGCGGTGTCCAAAGGAGACAGTCCGTCGTCGTTGGAGTCCCACGACTCGCGGCTCGACGTGAGGCACAACCCCTGCAGGATCGGCACGTCGAGCGCGGCCAGCGCGCCGACGTCCCACGCGTCGTCGTCGCCACCTGCGGACGCCTTCGCGGGGTTCGTGCCGCCCGCCGCGAGCACCGTCACGACGAGCGCGTCGGCTTGGCGCAGCACGTCGAGCAGTTCGGGTTCGGCGGTGCGCAGCGAAGAGCAGAAGACCGGCAGGGGCTTCCCGCCCTTGGCCTCGATCGCGTCGCACAGGGCGTGGACGAACGCCGTGTTCCCGGCCACGTGGTGCGCGCGGTAATAGAGCACCGCGACCGTCGGACCGGTGCCCTCGGTCTCCCGTTCCAGCACACCCCACGTGGGGGTGGCGGCGGGGGCCTCGAAGCCGTGGCCGGTCAGCAGCACGGTGTCCGACAGGAACTTGTGCAGCTCGGTGAGGTTCGCCGGACCGCCGTGCGCGAGGTAGAGGTGCGCCTCGGCGCACACGCCACCGGGCACCGTCGACAGCTCCATCAGCGCCGCGTCCGGCTGCTGCTCGCCACCGAGCACCACCACCGGCAGGCCGCACGCCAGCAGCCAGTCGAGGCCTTCCTCCCACATCCGGCGCCCACCGAGGATGCGCACGAGGACGAGGCCGACGTCCTGGATCAACTCGGGCAGGTCGTCGGTCGTGAGTCGCGCGGGGTTGCCGAGCCGGTACTCGGCACCGCTCGCACGCGCCGACAGCAGGTCGGTGTCGGAGGTCGACAGCAGCAGGATCACGCAGGCTCCATCCCTCGTGGGGTCCTCGCCCCAAAATGCGGGTGACTGGCGAAGCGGAGTTCCTGACTCCCAGCGGTGTTCGCTGGTCACAGTGGCGGGACCGCGCCGGATTCGCACCGGCTTCCTCCTGCGCTTCGTCGTTCGGGCTCACCCTAACCGGCGGGTTACAGTCCGACCTATGCGTAGTCACCCGGACGCCTGCCCCGGCGCCGTCGAGCTGCACGCCGCGGCCGACGGCGGGCTGGCGCGCATCCGGGTGCCGGGCGGCACTCTTTCCGCTGCTCAGTGGGACGTCGTGCGCCTCGCGTCGCTCGAACTCGGCTCCGGCTCGATCGAACTGACCTCGCGGGCGAACCTCCAGATCAGGGGGCTGGCCGACGGCGTGGAACTGGGCGCGCGGCTGGCCGCGGCCGGCCTGCTGCCCTCGGCGTCGCACGAGCGGATCCGCAACATCATCGCCGCCCCGCTGGAGGACAACCAGGCGCTGGTCGACGCGATCGACTCGGCCCTGTGCGCGGACCCGGCGATGGCGGATCTGCCGGGAAGGTTCCTGGTGACGGCGGGGGCCGCGGTGAGCGGGCTGGGCGGCGACTTCGGCCTGGTCAGCAGCGATGTGGGCCAGACGGGCGGCGATGCGTCCCGCACCACCCCCTCCCCGTGGGTCCTCCTCCTCGCCGGCCGCGACACCGGCGTCCGCGTCACCGACCCGGTCGACGCCGTGCTCACCGCCGCCCGCCTCTTCCAGCAGCTCCGCGGGCAGGCCTGGCGCCTGTCCGAAGTAGACGACGGTGTGCGAAAGATCACCGCTCACTTCGGTGCCTCCGACGCCCCGCGGATCACCCCGGCTGTGACTCCTGTCGCACCTTCACCTTTGACGCCAGGCGTCCCGCTCGGCCGGCTCGACGCCCACCAACTCCCCGGCGTCGCCCTGCGCCTGACGCCGTGGCGCAGCCTGGTCGTCCCCGCCGGCACCGACACCTCCGGCTTCATCACCGACCCGGCCTCCCCGTGGCACGGCGTCAGCGCCTGCACCGGCCGCCCCGGCTGCGCGAAGTCGCTGTCCGACGTACGGGCCGACGCGCGCGCGTGGCTCGGCACCCCGCATGACCGTCCCGTCCACTGGTCGGGCTGTGCCCGCCGCTGCGGCCGTCCCGCCGGCGATGTGACCGAGTTCGTCGCGACCGGCGACGGCTACGAGGAGATCCGTTGACGCAGTACATCAAGGACGGGGCGGAGATCTACCGCCAGTCCTTCGCCACCATTCGCGCGGAGTCGGACCTCACCAGGTTCCCCGCCGACGTCGCGAAAGTCGTCGTCCGCATGATCCACGCGTGCGGCATGACCGACCTGCCGGACGACGTCGCCTTCTCCCCGAACGTCGTGCGCGACGCCCGGGAAGCGCTGCGCAACGGTGCGCCGATCCTGTGCGACGCCAACATGGTCGCGTCCGGCGTGACCCGCCGCCGCCTGCCGAAGGACAACGAAGTCCTTTGCCACCTGCAGGATCCGCGGACTCCGGAGCTGGCGCAGACCATCGGCAACACGCGCAGCGCCGCCTCCCTGGAACTGCTCGCGGACCGGTTCGACGGCGCGGTGATCGCGATCGGCAACGCCCCCACGGCGTTGTTCCACCTCCTCGACCTGATCGCCGCCGGAGCCCCGAGGCCCGCCGCGGTCCTGGGCATCCCGGTCGGGTTCATCGGGGCCGCGGAGTCCAAGGAAGCTTTGGCCGCAACGGATCTGGAGCACCTCGTGGTGCGCGGCCGGCGCGGCGGCAGTGCCATGACGGCGGCGGCCATCAACGCGATCGCGAGCGAGGAAGAATGACGGGCAAGCTCTACGGCGTCGGCCTGGGTCCCGGCGACCCGGAACTCCTGACGGTCAAGGCCGCGCGACTCATCAACGAAGCCGACGTGGTGGCGTTCCACAGCGCCCGGCACGGCAAGTCGGTCGCCAAGACCATCGCGGCGCCGTACTTCCGCAGCCAGAACGATCCGAACCCGCAGATCATGGAACAGCTCGTCTACCCGGTCACCACCGAGGACACGGACGACTACCAGGGCGAGATCGACGCCTTCTACGAGGAGGCCGCCGCCAAGCTGGCCGCGCACCTCGACGCCGGACGCGTCGTCGTCGTCCTGGCCGCTGGAGATCCGTTCTTCTACGGCTCCTACATGCACATGCACAAGCGCCTGGCCGACCGCTACGAGTGGGAGGTGGTCCCCGGCGTCACGTCCGTGAGCGGCGCTTCAGCAGTACTCGGCACACCGCTCGTGGAACGCGACGAGGTGCTCACGATCCTGCCGGGCACGTTGCCGCCCGCCGAGCTCGCGACCAGGCTCGCCGACACCGACAGCGCCGCGATCCTCAAGCTGGGCCGTACTTTCGGCAACGTCCGCGAGGCCCTCGAAACGGCCGGCCGGCTCGACGGCGCGTGGTACGTCGAACGCGCCACCACCGGTCGTCAGAAGATGTCGCCGCTGGCCGACGTCGATCCCGCGAGCGTCCCGTACTTCTCGCTTGCCCTGCTGCCGAGCCAGTCCAAGCCCGCCAAGCCGAAGGGCGAGGTCGTGGTCATCGGCCTCGGCCCCGGCGCCCGCGCGTGGCTCACCCCGGAGGCCCGCCAGGAACTGGAGGCCGCCGACGAACTGGTCGGCTACAGCACCTACCTCGACCGGGTTCCGCAACGCCCCGGCCAGAAGCGCCATTCCTCGCACAACCAGGTCGAGTCCGAACGCGCGGCCTTCGCCCTGGACCTCGCGCGGAAGGGCGCGCGGGTCGCGGTCGTGTCGTCGGGCGATCCCGGCGTCTTCGCGATGGCCACCGCGGTGCTGGAAGTCGCCGCGGAGACCCAGGACGTGCCGGTGCGCGTCATCCCCGGCGTGACGGCCGCGAACGCCGTGGCGGCCAAGGCGGGCGCGCCGCTCGGGCACGACTACGCGGTGATCTCGCTGAGCGACCGGCTCAAGCCGTGGGACGTCATCGCCGAACGGCTCGAAGCCACCGCCAAGGCCGACCTGGTCATCGCGATCTACAACCCGGCGTCCAAGGCCCGCACCCATCAGGTGGCGGACATGCGCGATCTGCTGCTCCAGCACCGCGACCCGGAGACGCCGATCGTCGTCGGCCGCGATGTCGGCGGCCCGGAGGAGGAGATCCGCGTCCTGACGCTCGGCGCGCTCGACCCGGCCACGATCGACATGCGCTGCCTGCTGATCATCGGCTCGTCGCAGACGATCGTGACGCCCCAGGGGGTCGTCTTCACGCCCCGACGGTACCCAACCAGCTGACGGCACCGTCGACGTCGGCCACCGTTTCCGCAGGTGGGAGCGGCGGCCGACGCACGATCACGACCGGCACACCGAGACGGCGCGCGGCTTCGAGCTTGGCCGACGTCATCGAGCCGCCGCTGTCCTTGGTCACCAGGACGTCGATCTCCCGGGACCGCATCAGCCCCAGCTCACCGTCCACAGTGAACGGACCGCGCGACAGCAGCACCTCGATCCGTTGCGGCAGCGGCGGTTCCGGCGGCTCGACCATCCGTGCCAGGAACCACTGCGGGCACGCGGCGAACTCGGCGAGGTCCTGCCGGCCGGTCGTCAGGAACACCCGCGCCCCGGGCAGATCCCGCGCGGCCTCGGCGACGCTGTCGACCCAGTGCCACCCGGGCTGCGGCGTGAACCCAGCCCGGCGCAGAATCAGGAACGGCACCCCGACCTGCTCGCAAGCCTCGAAAGCGTTCGAGGTGATCTGCCGGGCGAACGGGTGCGTGGCATCGACCACGGCGCTGACATCGTTGTCCCGCAACCACTCCGCGAGCCCGTCGACACCGCCGAAGCCGCCGATCCGAACCTCACCGGCGGGCAACCGAGGCGAGCTGACCCGCCCCGCCAGCGAAGAAACGGCCGGTACGCGGGACGCGAGCTCGCGCGCCTCCCCCGTTCCGCCGAGGATCAGGATCATCGAACGCGCGTGGCCGAGTACAGGTGGCTGTCCGGGAACTGCGTCGCCCCGAGCACGTTCCCCACGATGATCACCGCGGTCCGCTTGATCCCGGCGGCCTCGACCTGCGCCGCGATGTCGTCCAACGTCCCGCGCAACACGACCTCGTCCTCACGGGAGGCATAGGCGACGACCGCGACAGGGCAGTCCAGGCCGTAGTGCGGCACGAGCTCCGCGACCACGTCCGAGATCCGCTGCACGGCCAGGTGCAGGACAAGGGTCGCGTGACTGCGTCCCAAGGTGTCGAGGTCCTCACCGTCCGGCATCGGCGTGGCCCGCTGCGAAGTCCGCGTCAGGATGACCGTCTGCCCGACACCCGGCACGGTCAGCTCACGCTGCAACGACGCCGCCGCGGCCGCGAAAGCCGGCACCCCGGGCGTCACGTCGTAAGCGATCTCCAGCGCGTCCAACCGGCGCATCTGCTCGGCCATCGCGCTGAACACCGAAGGGTCCCCGGAGTGCAGCCGGGCCACGTCCAGCCCCTGCTCCGAGGCCGCGACCAGCTCGGCGACGATCTCGTCGAGCGTCAGCGAAGCCGTGTCGATCTTGCGCGCCCCGTCAGGGCAGAAGTCCAGCAACTCGACGGGCACCAACGCGCCCGCGTACAGGCAGACCGGCGACGACTCGATCAGCGAGCGCCCCCGCACCGTGATCAGGTCGGCCGCACCGGGGCCTGCCCCGATGAAGTGCACGGTCACTTGGTAACGCTCCACGTCGTCACGGGCATGTGCGGCCGCCAGCCGGTGAACTTGCCGACGGCGGAGCCGCGGTTCACCGCGATCCGCACCAGGTCGCCGCCGAGCCGCGCGTACCACTGCGCCACCACGGCCTCGGACTCCAGCGTCACGGCGTTCACCACCAAACGACCACCGGAAGCCAAAGCGTCCCAGCAGGCCTGCATCACGCCGGGCACGGTCACGCCACCGCCGACGAAGATCGCGTCGGGCTTCTCCAGCCCCTCCAACGCGTCCGGCGCCCGTCCGATGTGGACCTCCACACCCGGCACCCCCAGAGACGCAGCGTTACCGGCGATTCGCTCTGCGCGTTCGGCCGACTGCTCGATGGCGATCACGCGGCACGTCGGATGCGTGCGCGCCCACTCGATCGCGATGGAACCCGACCCGGACCCGACGTCCCACAGCAGCTGCCCCGGCAGCGGCGCCAATCTCGACAACGAAATAGCCCGCACCTCTCGCTTCGTCAGCTGACCATCGGATTCGTAAGCGTCGTCAGGCAGTCCGGGAACCCGCGAGAGAGCGCTCCCGCGGTACTCGACCGCGATCACGCACAACGGGTCCGAGTCCTGCCCGGACCAAGGGTAAACCCGCTCGGCGGACCCACCTAGCTGTTCGAGCACAACGATCTGCCCGTCCGCGCCGACAACTTCAGCGACAGCGGCCGGGTCGCCACCGAGCACGAGCACACGCCGTCCCGGAGTCAACACGGGCCGTAGCAAATCGATCGAACGCGCTACCAGGGACACGACCTCGACCTCGTTCAACGCCCACCCGAGCCGCGCACAGGCCAGCGACACCGACGACGGATGCGGGATCACCGTCACGCGCTCGCCGAGCAGCCGGACCAGGGTCGTGCCGATGCCGTGGAACATGGGGTCACCGGACGCCAGCACACACACGTCCCGGTACTTCTCGAACAACTCGGGCAACGCCGGTACCAGCGGCGACGGCCACGCGACCCGCTCGAACTCCCCCGGCACCAGGTCGAGCTGCCGCCGCGACCCCATCAACACCCGCGACCTGGAAACCGCCTGCTGAGCGGCGGGCGACAGCCCGTCCCACCCGTCGGCCCCGATGCCGACGACCACGACGTCAGACGGTGCCGGTGACACGCTTCACCTGGATCTCGATCACCACGCGCTGCGGATTGACCCGCGGCTGCCTGTAGCGCAGCGCATACCGCCGCACGGCCTCGTCGACGGATTCCACGTCGTCGCGCACGACCGCCGGACCCTCCAAGGTGGACCAGCGCCGACCGTCCACCTGGCACACAGCGGCGTACCCGGCCTTGCGAACGTGCTTGACCTTCCACGACGCGCCGCTGGTGATCACCCGCGCGACACCGGCCTCGGCGTCGAGCGTGACCCCGACCGGGACGACGTGCACAGTCCCGTCGGGACGGACGGTGGACAACGTGCACAGGTGCCGTTCAGCCCAGAACTCGGCGAACTCGGCGCCCCGCTCGATCGACATGGCCGCATCATATGTGGCGGCAGCGATACGGCCCGTCACCAGGAGGAGGTGACGGGCCGTACTTCAGAGCAGCACTACGGGTAGTTGACGACGTTCACCGGCACGGTGCCCGGCGGCGTCACCGCCCCCACGTCGTTGATCACGTGGGTGATCGTTCCCTGGTAGTTGAGCGACACGGTCAGCAGGTTGTGCATCCGGACGCCGGATCGGTTGGGCACCTCGAACGCGTGCTCCGCTCTCACCGACGGGTTGACGTTGAAGAAGCAGTAGCTGCCGAGCCCCCACGCCTCGTGCGTGGTGACGTTGTCCGCGACCTTGTAGGCCGCGTAGCCCGTCACCCCGTTGGGCGCGTTCCAGGCCGCCTGGTTCGGCACGTCGTACGGCATCTCGTTCTGGTAGAAGATGGTCCGTCCGCCGTTGCCGTTCCAGATGACCTGGTACTTCTGGTAGTGCTCGACGAACAGGCCGGTGGCCAGCACGTCGTTGCCGTTCACGACCAGGCCGGTGTCACCGATGGCCTCGTTCCAGCCCCAGGTGCCGGCGTTGCCGTGGTCGGCGCGCCAGATCCAGCTGTGGTCGATGATCGTGTTGTTGCTGTTGACGACGAGGCTGTTGGTGGCCTTGCCCGCGACCGCCCCGCCGACGCGGAAGAACACGTCCTGCAGCGTGGTCGGGTTGGACGCGTGCGAGGCAGAGGAGCCCGCGGGGCCGACGGTCAGCAGCGAGTTCGACAGCGTGGTGCCGGCGTCGAACAGGATGCCCTTGATCCGCACGCCGTCGACGTCCGCGACCTGCATCGCGGTGACGCCGTTCTGCGGCACGATCGTCGCGTAGCCGATGCCCAGCACGACGGTGTTGGGCCGCGTGATGTTGATCGTCTGGTTGACGTTGTAGATGCCGGGCGTGAAGAACAGGTTGCAGCCCTGACCCAGCGCCGCGTTGATCGTCGCGGCGGTGTCGCCGGACTTCACGACGTAGAACTGACTCATCGGCAACGACGTGCCGGGCGTGCCGCCGTTGATCCACGACGCACCGGAAGCGTTGGTGCGCAGGGAAGGCAGGAACACGCGGTACTGGCTGCCGTCGAGGTAGAGGTAGGGCACGTCGCGCGAGATCGGCGTCGTCGCGAGGTTCGTCGACGGCGGGCTCGGGAACGTGTTCGCGGGTGCGCCCGGCGTTCCGGAGAACACCATGTTCCACACGCCGCCGTTCCAGCTGCCGTAGTTCGTGTCCCGCGTGTACCACTGCTGCTGCGAGACCGACGCCGTCTGACCGGACACGCGGCTGTCAGCCGTGTAGCCGCCGGACGCGAACCCGTAGCTCGCCGGGTAGAGCGCCAGGTTGCCGCGGATGTCCATGCGGCGGAACGGCGCGGCCTGCGCGACCGCCCACCGGTTGGTGCCGCTGGCCGGGTTGACGGCCATGTTCTCGGCGGAGCGCCAGAAGTTCTGCAGCGCCACGCCCTTGTCGGACTCGTTGAACGCGTCCACGGTGATGTCACCGTTGATCAGCACGTCACCGGGGTTGCGGCCGAGACCCGAGACGGACGTGTAGTAGCCGACGTCGTCGTGGATGCCGTTGTAGGTGCCGGGCTTGAACAGGTGCGCGACCCGCCGGGGCGCCATCTGCGCGGTCAGCGTGTCCTTCTGGTTGTTGAAGTCGATGTCGAGCTGCGTCTGGATGCTCGTCGCCGACATGCTCGGGTCGAAGATGCGCGTGTTCGGCCCGAAGTTCGGGTTGTCGGACTGCGTACAACCCTGCTGCGTGCCGATCGTGTAGGTCGCGCTGGCCACGGCCGAGTTCGCGAGCCCCGACTTGATGCCGATCGCGTTGATGGTCCTGTTGCTGGGCACCGAGATCGGCCCGCTGTACAGGGTCGACGACGAGGTCGGCGTCGAGCCGTCCACTGTGTACCGGATCGTGGAGCCGGAGGTCGCGGTGGAGATCGTCACCGTCTGCGCGGACGCGTAGGCGCCGCCCGGCGGACTGAAAGTCGGCGTCGCGACCGGCGTGCCGATCACGTACGACGCGCTGCCGACCGACGAGTTCGCCTGACCCGACTTGATACCAATCGCGTTGATGGTCCTGTTGCTGGGCACCGAGATCGGGCCGCTGTACAGGGTCGACGACGAGGTCGGCGTCGAGCCGTCGATCGTGTAGCGGATCGTCGCGCCGGACGTGGCGGTCGAGATCGTCACCGTCTGTGCGGTCGAGTACGTACCGCCAGGCGGGCTGAACGTCGGCGTCGCGACGGGTTGCGGCGCGCTGTTGTGCGTGTAGCTGAAGTGCGGGGTGTCGTACTGCGGCCCGGATTTCTCGTAGGTGAACCAGTAGTCGATCACCGTGCCGGACGACAGCGACCCGACGGTCTTCTGCCAGGTCCCGGCGTTGTTGGTCATCCGGAAGTTCTGCTGCGATTGGCCGGAGATCAGGTAGTGCACGTCGACGTAGACAGCAGGGGTCGTCGGCGTGAAGTTGATCCGGGCTTGAGTCGCGTCGATCGCGGTCACGTTCTGCGTGTAGTCGTCGGCCGCGTACGCGGCCTCGACCGTCGCCAATGACGACAGGGCAATCGCTACGGCGGCCAGTCCGCGCCGCCATCTCACCTTTGAGAGCGCTCTCACACCTGGAACGGTAAAGCCGAGATGGCAACGAGGGAAGACGCAAGTTACGGGAAAGCTGAGTGGCTCCAGCGGGACCCGATCCGGACCGGGACTGTTTTCACCCGAACGAGCAGCTGATTGTATTGAATACAACCCATAGCGTCGGTGTATGACTGCATCCACCGCGTACAGCCGGGATCTGGGTGACGAACTCCGGCGCCTCCGCGAGACCTGCACGGGCTTCGTCGGCAACAAGATGGCCGAGAAGCTGGGCTGGGACCCGAGCAAGGTCTCAACGGTAGAGCATGGCAGGGCGAAGGCCAGCGAGGTCGACCTCATCCAGTACTTGTCCATGTGCGGCAAGGACATCGACTTCATCAACGACTTCAAGCGCCGCTACCAGTACGCCTTCGAAGAGTACATCGTGCAGGTGTCCGACAACCTCAGGGCGATGGTGCGGGCGGAGGCGACCGCCGTCACGATCATGAGCTACGACGCGCTGGCGATGCCCGGATTGACGCAGTCACCCGAGTACGCAGACGGCATCTACCGCATGACCGGGCTGGTCACCGAAGAGCGGATTCCGAACCTCGTCCAGTATCGGATCGAGCGCCAGGCGATCCTGCGCCGACACGATCGGCCGACTTGCGTGTTCTACATCCATGAGCATGCGCTGGACCGCCAGGTCGGCAGCGCCGCGGTCATGGAGGATCAGTACGCCCGGCTGTTGTTCAACACGCACACCGTCAGGATCGTGCCCAAGGACGCGCCGATCGTCGCATCCAGCTTCGTGCTCTGGGAGTTCGAGAAGGCGAGGTCGCTCGTCTTCAGCGAGACGATTCACGCGAACGTCTTCGTGGAAGATCCGGGTGCCATCGCGCGCACCCGACTCCTCTTCGACCGCCTGGATCAGGTCGCCTTGAGTGCGGAACAATCGCGGAGCAAGCTGGCGGACTACGTCAGCCCACCGCGAGAGGACTTCGATGACTCAGGACCGCACTTGGCGTACTAGCAGCTACAGCGGTGGAGCCGAGGACAGCAACTGCGTTGAAGTGTCGCTGTCTCACAACGCCCTCGTCCGGGACTCGAAGAACGCGGGTGGCGACGTCCTCGCGTTCTCGGTCCCCGCCTGGCAGAACCTGCTCAGGTCCCTCGGTTCTCGTTGAGGTAGTTGTAGATCGTGTAGCGGGTGACCTCCAGGACGCCCGCCAGGTGGTCGACCGAGTCGCGGATGAGGAAGAAGCCCGCCTCGTCCAGCACTCGGACGACCTGCGACTTGTGCACCTTCTTCATCAGCTCGACGGGCACGCCCACGTCGGCGATCGCCTTCTCGACCAGCACGCGCTGAAGCGTGTCCACGTCCTGCGGAAACGACTCCACGGGCCCGGAAGCCTCGTGCGCCGCGAGTTTGTTGACGCACAGGCAGCCCACGGCCACGCCGGCCGCGTCGCGCACGAAGGTCGTCGACGACCAGATCGCGCGGCCGTCCGGGGCGTAGGTCTCGTAGCCGGGCATGTCGGTGGTCGTGCCGCGCCGGACGAGGCCCAGCAACAGGTCCGTCATCGGACCGCCCACCTGGCGGCCGGTCAGCGAACCGGCGATCGCGATGATCGAGTTCGGCAGCCTGGACAGGTCGTGCACGACGACCTCGGTGTCCGGGCCCAGGGCCGAGGCGAGGCTGTCGATGGTCGGCACCAGCGCCGACAGCGCGGCCGGGATCGGGGAGGAAGCCGAGGCGGACAACGACTTCAGGGCGGCGCGCAGGCGTTCCAACGTTGCCCGCGACGTGGTGGCGTGGGGCGACAGGCGGACGTGCTCGGGGCGGACGGTGGCGGTGATTCCGAAGGCGTTCAACGCCTCCCCGACCACCGAAGCGGCTTCGGGCATGGTGAAGGCGAGGATGCCGGCGCGGCGTTCGCGGGCGGACACGATCTTGCCGCCGCTCGACAGCACGATCTCCTCGACCTCCGCGACGATCTCGCTCACCGCCGAGTCCAGCGAGGAAACGCCTGCCAGCTCGACGAGTTCCAGCGCTTCCGCGAAGGCGCCGGACACGACCGGCGAGAGGTTCGTGATGTTCCAGGAGGCGGCGTCCGGGGCGGCGGTGTGCACCGAGTCGTCGAACAGGCCCGCGTCCACGGCGCCGGTCCAGCCCGACAAGACAGGCGACAGGCGTTCCAGCGCACGGTCCGACAGCACGACGAAACCGGTGCTCCAGCCCGCCCGCAGCCACTTCTGCCCACCGACGACCAGCACGTCGGCCAGTTCCCACGGTTCGTCGACGACGCCGAAGCCCTGGATGCCGTCCACGATCAGCAGGCGGTCGCCGACGACCTCGCGCAACGTCGCCAGGTCCGCGCGGTAGCCGGTGCGGAAGTCCACAGAGGACACCGACAGCGCGGAAACGTCACCAGTCAGACGGGTTGCGACGGCCGCGGGATGCACGGGACCGTCCAACACCACTGACGGAAGTCCCGCCCGCACCCACGGATAGGTGTTGGACGGGAACTCCGCCGCGGAGTACATGACCGTGCCCGACAGGCCGAAGGCCGCCTGGAACAGGCCGATCGACGTGTTCGGCACCAGAGCCACGTGGTCGGTGTCGGTGCGGCACAACCGCGCGACGGCGGCCTTCACCCGTTGTTCCTCGCGCATCAGCGTGTCCACAGTGGACGGCCCGGCGAGGGACGCTTGTTCCATCAGGCGCGAGGTGGCCGTCACCACCGCCAGGGACGGTGGGCCGAAGCGGGCGAAGTCGAGATACCCCTCCGGTTCGCGGAACTGGGCGAGGTACGGGGCGTCGATCAACTCAGAGCACCTTTGCGAGGAACTGTTGCGTGCGCGGCTGCTGCGGATTGTCCAGCACGTCGGCCGGCGTGCCGCTCTCCACCACGGCGCCGTCGACGAGGAACACCACGCGGTCGGCGACCGAGCGGGCGAAGCCGATCTCGTGAGTGACCACGATCATCGTCATGCCGTCGCGGGCGAGCGAGGTCATGACGTCGAGCACCTCGCCGACCAGCTCCGGGTCCAACGCGGACGTGGGCTCGTCGAACAGCATCAGCTTGGGCTTCATCGCCAGAGCACGGGCGATCGCAACACGTTGTTGCTGCCCACCCGAGAGCTGCCCGGGGTAGGCGGAAGCCTTCTCGGACAGTCCCACCCTTTCCAGCAGCGCCAACGCCTCCGCGCGCACCTCGGCCCGGCCGCGTCCGAGGACCTGGACCGGGCCCTCCATGATGTTCTCCAGCGCCGTGCGGTGCGGGAACAGGTTGAACCGCTGGAACACCATGCCGACGTCGCGCCGCTGGTGGGCCGCGTCGCGTTCGCGCAGTTCGTAGAGCTTCCCGCCCGCGGCACGGAACCCGACGGGCACGCCGTCGACCCAGATCCGGCCGGCGTCGATGGTCTCCAGGTGGTTCACGCAACGCAGGAACGTCGACTTGCCCGCGCCCGACGGCCCGAGCAGGCAGACGACCTCGCCGCGCTCGACCTCCAGGTCGATGCCCTTGAGCACCTCGGTGTGGCCGAACGACTTGCGGACCCCAATCGCCTCAACGAGGGCCATAAGCACGCTCCAGGTAGTGCTGCCCGATCGACGCGACGGACACCATCACGAGGTACCAGGCCGCGGCGGCGAACAGGGTCTCCATGATCTCCAGGTTGCGCGAGGAGATGTTGTTCGCGGCGTGGATGAGCTCCAGGAAGGCGATCACCGACGCCATCGAGGTGCCCTTGATCATGTTGATGAAGTTGTTGCCGGTCGGCGGGATGATCACGCGCATCGCCTGTGGCAGAACGACTCGGCGCAACGTCGTCAGCGGTGTCATGCCGATCGACTTGGCCGCCTCGGTCTGGCCCTCGTCGACGCTGCTCAGGCCCGCGCGGACGATCTCGGCCATGTAGGCGCTCTCGTTGAGCCCCAGGCCGAGCAGCGCCGCGACGAACGCGGTCATGACCACGTTGGTGGGCACGGAGAACACCATCGGGATGCTGATGTTCTGGAACACCAGCGCGAGGTTGAACCAGATCAGGATCTGCAGCAGCACCGGCAGCCCGCGGAACAGCCAGATGTAGCCGACCGCGAACCACCGCGCGACGGGGTTCGCCGACAGCCGCATCAACGCGATGATCACGCCGAGCACGATCGCGCCGCCCTGCGCGGCCAGAGCCAGCACGATGGTGTTGAGCAGGCCTTCGAGCATCACGGGGTGCGTGAAGAACCCCGGCACGTCCTCCCACTGGATCTGCGCCTCGGCCATCGCCCAGCCGAGCCCGCCGATGACCAGGAGGATCACCGCGCCGCTGAACCACCGCCAGGGGTGGCGCAGCGGCACGACGGTGAGCTCCCCCTGCTGGAGCTCACTGGTCTGGAGATCACTTGCCATTGATCGCGGCCTTCGTGATCGCACCCTGCTTGATGTCCCAGGTGGTGACGATCTTCTCGTAGGTGCCGTCGTCGATCAGGGACTGGAGCGCGCCCTTGATCGCCTCGGACAGCTTGGCGTTCTTCTTCGCGACGCCGATGCCGTACGGGCCACCGTTGATCGGTGCGAGCGGCACGACCTCGAAGTACTGGCCGTCACCAGCGGTCTTCGCGACGTAGACGGCGGTCGGCAGGTCGTTGAGGATCGCGGCGACGCGGCCGGTGCGCAGCTGGTTCTGGTTGCCGGTGTCGCTGTCGGTGACGCTCAACGTCACCTCGGGCTTGCCGGCGGCCACGCACTTGGCGCTCTGCTCCTTGCCGAACTGCTCCTGCGAGCTGCCCAGGTTCACCGCGATGCCCTTGCCGCACAGGTCGTCGGGCCCCTTGACGCCCTGCGGGTTGCCCTTCTGCACCATGATCGTGATGCCGGAGGTGAAGTAGTCGACGAAGTCGATCTTCTGCTGGCGCTCGGCGGTGTCGTTCATCGCGGCCATCGTCACGTCGACGCGGCCGGTCTCCAGGCTGGTGATCAGCGAGCTGAACGCCATGTCGCTGTGCTCGGCCTTGAGCCCGAGCTTCGCGGAGATCGCCTTGATCAGGTCGACCTCCGACCCCAGCGGCGTCTTGCCGTCCTGGTCGTAGAAGTTGTTCGGCGGGTTCTGGATGTTCGACCCCACCTTCAGCGTGCCGGCCGAGGCGATCTCGGGCGGCAGCAGCGCGGCGAGCGCGTCGTCCTTCTTGACCGAGCCCAGGTCGGACGACGGAGGCGTGGACGTCTGAGCGGGGTCAGACGTGGACCCGCAGGCGGCGAGCCCCAGTACGAGCAGCGAGGTCACGAGCAGGCGCGGCTTCATGGCGGGGACCGTACAACGTCCAGTTGAAGACGTCCACAAAAAGTTGAAAGCAGGCGTGACCGGGAGCACGCGGGGAATTCCACCGGCCTCTGCTCCGTTGGATCGGGTGCCCCCAGCGAACGAGGAGGACCAACATGGCGACGGTCGAGCTGACCAAGGAGAACTTCGACGAGGTGGTCGGTGACTCCGACGGCTCCGGCATCGTCCTGGTCGACTTCTGGGCCGAGTGGTGCGGCCCGTGCCGCGCGTTCGGACCGACCTACGAGGCCGCGTCGGACAAGAACGAGGACATCGTGTTCGGCAAGGTCGACACGGAGGCGCAGCAGGAGCTCGCGGCCACGTTCGGCATCCGGTCGATCCCGACGTTGATGATCGTGCGCGAAGGCGTCGTGCTGTTCTCGCAGCCCGGCGCGCTGCCCGCACCCGCGCTGAACGACCTGATCCAGCAGGCGCGCGAAGTGAACATGGAAGAGGTCCACGCGAAGGTCGCGGAGGCACAGGCCCAGCAGGGCTGATTGGTCTACCGCACCTGTGGGTACCTGACGTGCATGAACACCGACACGTCGACCGCACAGCTGGTCCACCAGCTGTCCGAGCAGGTGAGCAGGCTAGCGCGCGATGAGATCCGTCTCGCTGTCGCGGAGCTGAAGGACAAGGGCAAGCACGCCGGTGTCGGCGCCGGGATGTTCGGCGCGGCCGGCGTGTTCGCGTGGTGGGGCGGGCTCAGCGTCGTCGCGGGCCTGATCCTGCTGCTGGCACTCGTAGTACCGCCGTGGGCGGCCGCGTTGATCGTCGCGGCCGCCCTTCTGCTGTTCGCGGGCATCTTCGCCCTCGTGGGCAAGGGCCAGGTCAAGCAGGCGGCGCCCCCGGTGCCGAGGCAGGCGATGGACAACGTCCAGCAGGACATCGCGACGATCAAGGAGAAGGCGCACCGATGAGCGACCCCAAGGAAGAGCTGCAGCGCGACGTCGAACGCACCCGGCGTGAGCTGGGCGAGACGGTGGAAGCGTTGGCGCACAAGGTGGATGTTCCCGGCCGGGTCAAGGAGCAGGCACACGAGACGGCCGAGCGGGTGAAGGGACAGGCCCAGGAGACGGCTGTCCGGGTGAAGGAGCAGGCGCACGAGACGGTCGCGAAGATGACCGCCGCCACCAACCAGGCGGTCGACTCGCTGCCCGAACCCGTCGCCGTCCAGGTCGAGAAGGCCCGTCGCCACCCCGGCGCCATGGCAGCGGCTCTGATCGCGCTCATCGTCGCGATCTGGGCGATCTCGAGGAGGAACCGATGAAACTCCTGTACCGCCCGCTGGGAATGTTGATCGGTGCGCTGGGAGGCTTCCTCGCCACCGCGATCTTCGGTCAGATCTGGAAACTCGTGGCGGGCGACAAGGAAGCGCCGAGTGCCACCATGCGCAACCGCGCCTGGACCGAGGTGCTGATGGCCGCGGCCATCCAGGGCGCCATCTTCGGCCTGGTCAAAGCCGCCATCGACCGCGGCGGCGCCAAGGGCTTTCAGAAGCTGACGGGCGAATGGCCCGGCGACGAAGAGGATTGAGCACCACTCAGTCCAATCAAGACGAATGAGTGCGCACGAGCCGACGGCGTCCTAATCTGGCCCGGTCCCCTGGGAAAGGCCAGTGATGACTCGTCGGTTGCGGTCTCGTGCGCTGTCTTCGACGTTCGAGCCGCTCACCGCCGTTCCGGACGACCCGGCCCGTTCGCGGCTGGGTGTCGTCAAGTTCGCCGGCACGTCCTTCAACCCCGTGGTGAGGGCCGGGTGTCCGGAACTGACGGTGCACCTGGCCGACGAGGGCCGTGGCTTCGCGGAGGTCTGGACGAGCGCGCACGGCGTGGAATCCGGTGAGCACAAGGCGATCGCCTATGCGCACGACGGCGAGTACCTGTTCTGCGCCGGACGGATCCCGCCGTGCGACGAGCACACCTACGCCGGCCGGCTGGCGTTCCGCGCGGCACTGGAACTGGCCGGCAAGCTCGGCTACCACCACGTCTTCCGGATGTGGAACTACCTGCAGGACCTGAACCCTCAAACCTACCGCGAGTTCCTGCTGGGCCAGGCGGAGGCGTTCGCGCGGCGGCCGGTGACGTGGAGCGGCCTGACCGCGGCCACGGTCGTCGGCTCGCTCGGCGGCGGCATCGCGTTCCACTTCCTGGCCTGCCGGACGGGCGAGCCGGTCACGATCATCTCCCCCAGCGGCGCTCGCGGCGTCTACGCGCACGGGCGGCTGTACTTCTCGGCTCCTTCGCTCGACGACGCCGAGGAGCTGATGAGCGCGGCGAACCTCGCCCAGTGGGGTGTCGACGACGGGTTCGGGCTGCACGACGTGTCGTCGTTGAAGATCTACGCCCGGCAACCGGGTGATCTTTCCCAGGTCGAGACCCGCCTGAATCCCGCGACCTCGGTGGCGTTCCTGCAGGCCACCCTGCTCGCCCGGGCCGACGCGGTGGAGTTCGAGGGCATCGCCGGATAGGCCTGCGGACGTTTGAATCCTCAACTACTCTGACGCGCATGCCACAGCCAGAGGGTGATGACCTCGCCGCGATCCGGGCCAAGCGCGACGAGCTGCGCAAGAAGTACGTGAAGCCACTCGCCGAACGGGGCGGGTCGCCCACGCAGGGCGTTCACCACATCGCGTTGATCTGCAAGGACGTCGAGGAGACCATCCGGTTCTACCAGGAGTTCCTCGGCTTCCCGCTGGTCGAGCTGGTGGAGAACCGCGACTACAACGGCTCCAGCCACTTCTTCTTCGACCTCGGGGCCAAGAACCTGCTGGGGTTCTTCGACTTCCCCGGCCACGACCACCCGCCGTTCTCCGAGACGATCGGCGCCGTTCAGCACCTCGCCCTGTCGACCTCCCCCGAGCGGTTCGACGAGATCAAGTCCAAGCTGGACGAGGCGGGGATCGAGTACCTGGGCCCCGACCGCGGCGTCGAGGACAGCCTGTACATCCGCGACCCCAACGGTGTAGGGATTGAGTTCTACCGGGAAGAACTCGGCGAGTTCGAAGGCACGACACTGATCAACTGAGGACGGAGTCGCAGTGGCGCAAGAGGTCAAGGGCATCGTCGCCCGGGGCAAGGGACAACCGGTGGAACTGACCTCGGTGCTGGTGCCCGATCCCGGCCCCGGCGAGGCAGTGGTGAAGATCCAGGCGTGCGGCGTCTGCCACACCGACCTGCACTACCGCGAGGGCGGCATCAACGACGACTTCCCGTTCCTGCTGGGCCACGAGGCCGCGGGCGTCGTGGAGTCGGTCGGCGAAGGTGTTTCAGACTTGGCGCCCGGCGACTTCGTCGTGCTGAACTGGCGCGCCGTCTGCGGCACGTGCCGCGCCTGTCGTCGCGGCAAGCCCTGGTACTGCTTCTCGACGTTCAACGCGTCGCAGCCGATGACGTTGGCCGACGGCACGAAACTCTCGCCCGCGCTGGGCATCGGCGCGTTCGTGGAGAAGACTCTGGTCCACTCCGGACAGTGCACGAAGGTCGACCCGTCCGCCCGCGCCGCCGCTGTCGGCCTGCTGGGCTGCGGCGTGATGGCCGGCGTCGGTGCCGCGATGAACACGGGTGGCGTGGGCCGCGGCGACTCGGTGGCCGTGATCGGCTGCGGCGGTGTCGGTGACGGCGCCATCGCGGGCGCCCGCATCGCCGGCGCCGCGAAGATCATTGCGGTGGACACCGACCCGCAGAAGCTGGAGTGGGCCAAGGGTTTCGGCGCCACGCACACCATCAACGCACGCGAGGTCGACGACGTCGTCGTCGCCATCCAGGACCTGACGGACTCGTTCGGCGCGGACGTCGTGATCGACGCGGTCGGCCGTCCCGAGACGTGGAAGCAGGCGTTCTACGCCCGCGACCTCGCCGGAACCGTTGTCCTGGTGGGCGTTCCGACGCCGGACATGCAGCTGGAGATGCCGCTGATCGACTTCTTCTCGCGCGGCGGCGCGCTGAAGTCCTCGTGGTACGGCGACTGCCTGCCCACGCGCGACTTCCCGATGCTGGTGGACCTGTACCAGCAGGGCCGCTTCGACCTGGACGCGTTCGTCAGCGAGGAGATCCCCCTGGACGGCGTCGAGGGCGCGTTCGAGAAGATGCACCGCGGCGAGGTTCTGCGATCGGTCGTGGTGTTCTGATGGCCCTTCGCGTTGATCACACCGTCACGTCCGGCACCTTCTCGCTGGACGGCGAGACTTTCGACGTCGACAACAACGTCTGGGTCATCGGCGATTCCAATGAGTGCGTTGTCATCGACGCACCGCACGACGTGGACGCGATCCTCAAAGCAGTCGACGGCCGCAAGGTCGTCGCGATCCTGCTCACCCACGCGCACGACGACCACGTCCGGGTCGCGCCGGATCTGGCGCACGCGACCGGCGCGCCGATGGCGTTGCACCAGGACGACCACATCGTGTGGTCGCTGACGCACACCGGCGTGATCCCGCACCAGGCGCTGGAAGACGGCCAGGTGCTCACGGTGGCCGGCGAGGAGATCCACGTGCTGCACACGCCGGGGCACTCGCCTGGCGCCGTGTGCTTCTACGTGCCGTCGCTGGGCGCGGTGTTCACGGGCGACACGCTGTTCCAGGGCGGGCCTGGGGCGACCGGGCGGTCGTTCTCGGACCGGCCGACGATCGAGGCGTCGATCCGGGAGAAACTGCTGACGCTGCCCGGCGAGACCGTGGTGCACACCGGGCACGGCGCGGACACCACGATCGCCGCTGAGGTGTTCTAGTTCGAGAAGACGATGTCGACAGACTCGGGGTACTCGACCGAGTCCGTCAGCACGTAGAACGCGTTCGGGCCCCGCTCAAGGTAGAAAGTCATCGTCACCGTGTCCTCCGGGTCGCGCAGCATGAACTTCCCGCGCGAGAGAACCAAGACACCGGAGAAGTACGGCAGCGTCGCGCAGCCGGGCTCGGGTTCACCTCGCCACACCCGCACGGTGACCATCCCGTCCACCGACGGAATGACGCTGAAGATGACGGAGTCGTCCTCCACGTCGTAGAGCACCTCCGCCGGGTTCCACGAGTCGTGCCGCAACCCCGCCGGCTGTTCGTCCTCCAGCAGCAGACAGCCGTGATCGGCCGCCGCGGTGAAGGCCCCCATCAGTTCACCCATGGCTAGAACCTGGGCGGCCGCTTCTCCAGGAACGCCGTCACGCCCTCGGCGTAGTCGGCGCTGGAGGCGGCCTCCGCGTACAGCGCGCGCACGAAGTCGTCCTCGTGCCCGCCGTCCGTGATCGAGTTGATGATCTTCTTGGCGCCCCGCACGGACACCTGCGCGCGCCCCGCGATCTGTTCGGAGAGTTCCTTCACGCGGGCGTCCAAGGACTCGACGACCTCGTTCACGAGGCCGATCCGCAACGCCGTGGCCGAGTCGATCAGATCGGCGGAGAACAGGATCTGCTTCGCCCAGGCCGGGCCCACCGCGTCGACCAACGCCTTCGTGGACGTGAAGTTGTAAACGATGCCGAGTTTCGCGGGCGTGATGCCGAATCGGGCTTCCGAAGATGCCACCCGAATGTCGCAGGCGAGAGCGATCTCGCAGCCTCCGCCGACGCAGAAACCGGAAATCGCGGCAATCGTGGGTTTGTCCAGCTGGGCAATGGCGCGTTCACCGTTGTGCACCGCCTCGCCGTAGTGGGCGGCGCCCTCGGCACCCCGGCGCAACGTCGAGAACTCGGCGATGTCGGCGCCCGCGGAGAAGTGGTCGCCGCCCCGGATCACCAGTGCGCGGATGCTCTCATCTGCGGAAACTTGAGCCAGGAGTCCTGGTATGGCCGACCACATCTCGTACGACATCGCGTTGCGCTTGGCCGGGCGGTTGATCGTCAACGTGGCGACCGGACCGGCCGCGGACAGCTCCAGGAACTCGCTCACCCGCCGCACGATACCTACCGCCTTCTGACGGCTCGCGCGGTCTCAGCTGGGTGGTAATGCGTTCACCTCCTTGTAAGGTCCCTCTGCCGGGGAGGGGAGGAAACGTGACCGCGGCCGCCATCGGCGCTTCCACGCTGCGCACGCTCGCGGTGCGGTTGCGCACCAGTGCGCCGGTGTCCGCGCGCATCCTCTCCGAACTCGCCAGCGAACTCGACCGGGGCGGTCCCGTGGCGGACCTGCTGTGCTCGCACAGCGCCGTGCACAGCCCGCTGTTCGGCATCCAGGCGCTCGCGGGCGTGCGGTTGCTGATGTTGTCGGGCAAGGCGCCGGAACTCAGTCAGCGGTTCGCCAGCGCGCACGCGGCGGCAATGGCCGGGGAGTCCGATTCCACGGCTCTGCTGGCGTGGCTGGCGGCACGGCGCGCGATCGTCGAGAACGCGGGCGAGATCCTGGCCGCGCTGGACCGGACGGTGCAGCAGCACCAGCCGAAGACGGCCGGGTTCCTGCTCCGCGGGCTCACGATGATCGGGGCGCCGAAGGTCCGGCTGCTCGAACTCGGCGCGTGCGCCGGGCTGAACCTCATCCTCGACCACTACCGCTGGTTCGGACTCGGCTGGGAGTGGGGCGACAAGGACTCGCCGGTGCGGCTGGCCGCGGTCGGGCCGCAGCCGCCGAACCTGGAGATCGTCGACAGGGCCGGCTGCGACCTGCAGCCACGCGACCCCGCCGATCCCAAGCACGCGATGATCCTGCACTCGTTCATCCCGCCCGAGCACGACGCGTTGCGGTGGGACCTCGACGACGCCATCGAACTGGCCGCCAAGGTCGGCGTGAAGGTCGCGCGCTCCCCCGCCGGACGGTGGTTGCGCGAGAACCTCGTGCCGCCAGAAGAACGCGGCACGTACACGGTGATCTGGCACAGCTCGTTCTGGGCGTACCTGACCGAGGACGAGCGCCACGAGATCGAGACGACGCTGACCGCCGCGGCGGGTTCGATGCCACTCGCGCGCGTTGCCTACGAGTCAACGGACTTTCGCTCAAACCCCCGCCTGACGGTCACCATCTACAGCTAATCTCCGGCGTCGTGAAAACGATCCGTGCCTCCCTGCTGGCCATCGCTCTCTTCACCACGGCCCTCACCGCGCCCGCCCACGCCGCGGTCTCGGACCACGACCTGGCACTGCACTGGGCGCCGGTCCACCACCAGGACACCGACGACTCGAACGCAGACGCCGATTATCTGTCCACTGTGGACTTCGACGGCGACTGGAACACGCTGAACAACTGGGAGAACCAGACCCAGCTCGCGAAACTCACCGGCGCCGCGTACTACTCGGTGGTCGAGACGTCCACCCACTGGTTCCTCGTCTACAGCTTCTTCCACCCGCGCGACTGGGACGACCAGCCCGACCCGTTCAGCACCAGGACGCACGAGAACGACCTGGAGGGCACCCTGTTCGTCGTCCGCAAGGACGCCGGGTTCGGCCGGCTCGAAGCCGCGGTCACAGTGGCGCACAGCGACTTCTACTCCTACGTGCCCGCCGGGTCGCCGTACCAGAACGGGTCGGAGACCATCGACGGCACGCTGTTGCTGGTCAACGGCCGTCCCGCCACGTTCCAGGAAGCCAAGGGACATGGCCTCTATCGCTGGAGCGGCAGCGACTTCCCCGGCGGCGACGGCGTGATCTACCAGCCCGCCGCCACCGGCGAGGTGCCGTCAGGTGGCAACGACCGCAGCGTCGGCTACCGCCTGGTGAACTCCCTCGACACCAACGGGATGTGGGCGCGCCGCACCAACGCGGAGACCTACTCGTCGTTCGGCACCTTCCGCGGTGACAACGGCAAGGACAACGCCGCCAACGCGCCGTGGGGCTGGGACGACCAGAACGACGGCGCGATCTATCGCGGCTACCTGGCCACCGACCCGGCCCTGGTGATCGACAAGTACTTCAGCAACAAGGGCGCCTTCAGCCTCACCTACACGCGCAACGCCTTCCGCTGACCCACCGCAAACGTTTACAGTCTTTCTGTAACACACCGCCGCCGTCACGCCTCCCACCGGAAGAGGACGCATGGACGGCAGGATCAACCGCAGGCTGCTGATGAAGTCCACCGTCATGGCCGCGGTCGCCACACCGGTCCTGACAGCGACCGCGCTCGCGGTCGCTGTCCCCGCACTGCCCTGGCCGGCCGCCAACGAGATCGTGCGGAACACGAAACTCCCGTCGTTCCCGGACCGAAATTTCGACGCGACGGCCTACGGCGCCAAGGGCGACAACAAGACCGACAACACCGACGCGTTCAAGAAGGCCATCGCCGCCTGCAACGCCGCGGGCGGCGGGCACGTGATCGTTCCCAAGGGCACCTACGTCACGGGCGCGATCCACCTGCTGAGCAACGTCGACTTCCACCTGGAGGACGGCGTGCTGCTCAAGTTCTCCGGCGACGCCTCGAAGTTCCCGACGGTGCTCACGCGCTACGAGGGCATCGAGTGCATGAACCGCTCCCCCATGATCTACGCGCACAGGCAGAGCAACATCGCCATCACCGGCAAGGGCACGCTCGACGCGGGCGCCACCGGCGGCTGGAACAAGGGCAGCGACCGCTCGTACCTGGAGTCGTTGGTGGCCAAGGGAACCCCGCCCGACAAGCGCGTGGTTCCCGGCTCCGGCAAGAACATGCGCTCGACGTTCATCGAGCCCTACGACTGCGACACGGTGCTGATCCAGGGCCTCACGCTGAAGAACCCCAAGTTCTGGCAGATCCATCCCACGCTCTGCAAGAACGTCACGGTCGACGACGTGCACACCGACCCGACCACGTCCGCCAACAACACCGACGCGGTAGACCCGGAGTCGTGCGACCACGTCGTGATCTCCAACAGCGACCTCGGCGCGCACGACGACAACGTGGCGATCAAGTCGGGCCGCGACGAGGACGGCCGCAGGATCAACGTGCCGTGCCAGAACATCGTCGTCGTCAACTGCCGCATGAACGGCAACTGGGGCGCCATCACGTGCGGCTCCGAGCAGACCGGCGGCATCCGCAACGTCTATGGCTACCGGCTGACCTGCGTCAACGCCACCAAGTTCGCCCTGTACGTCAAGTCGAACACCCGACGCGGCGGCTTCTCCCAGAACATCAACCTGGACAGCGTGTCGGGCGTCTTCGGGCGCGCGTTCGTCTACGTCACCACGACCTACAACTCGCAGACGGGCAGCAACGTGCCGAGGTTCGGCCCGTTCTCCGTCTCGAACTCCAGCTGCACCAAGGCTTCCAAGGTCCTCGACGTCTCCGGCCTCGCACAGGAGCACGTCAAGGGCCTCGACCTGCGCGACTCGAAGTTCAACGGCCTCGACAGCACCACCAACACCGTCAAGAACGTCGACGGCCTGAAGTTCACCAACGTCACCGGCAACGGAAAGCCGATGACCAAATAACTATGCCTGGGCAGTCGGCCGCACGGCGATCTCGTTCACGTCGACGTCGGCCGGCTGCTCGATCGCGAACGCGATGGCGCGGGCGATCGCGTCGGGCGGGATCGCGATCTCGTCCCGCATGCCCGCGATCCGTTCCCGCACAGCGGTGTTGCTCGACGCCTCCGCGAAATCGGTGTGCACGAAACCCGGATACACCGTGGTCACCCGCACCGAAGGACCCGCTTCCTGGCGCAGGCCCTCGCAGATCGACCGGACCGCGACCTTGGTGCCCGCGTAGACCGCCATGGCCGGCACGACGTTGAACGCGGCCGTGGAGGCGGTGGTGACGAAGTGCCCGGACTGCTGTTCCCGGAACACCGGAAGTGCCGCCGCGATGCCGTGCAGCACGCCCTTGATGTTCACGTCGACCATCTCGTCCCATTCGTCGACGCGCAGGTCGTCCAGCGGTGAGATCGGGCCGACCCCAGCGTTGCCGACGAGCACGTCGAGCCGCCCGAACCGCTCGCGGGCCAGTGTCACCAACGAGTGCAGGTCTTCGCGGCGGGTCACGTCGGTGCGCGTGTGCACGGCCGTGCCGCCGGCCTTCTCGATCCTGGCCACGAGGTCCGCGAGACGCTCCGACCGGCGTGCTCCGAGCACGAGGCGCGCGCCCCGTTCCGCGAGCAGCAGAGCGGTCGCCTCCCCGATCCCGCTGCTGGCGCCGGTGATCGCCACAACCTTGTCCTTGATTGCCATGACCCCAGACTGCGTTAGCCTCAGCCTGGTATCCAGAGCCCCTTTATTCTGGTACTGGAGGTGCCAGCATGCGGAGAACGGCCGATCAGCGGCACGAACTGGGCGCGTTCCTGCGCAGCCGGCGGGAGCGGCTCACCCCGGCCGAGGCGGGCCTGCCGCGCACGGGCCGGCGCCGGACCCCCGGCCTGCGCCGGGAGGAACTCGCGGTGCTCGCCGGGATCAGCGCCACCTGGTACACGTACCTGGAACAGGGCCGCGACGTGCAGGCGTCCGACCAGGTGCTCGGCGCGCTCGCCTCCGCCCTCGGGCTCGATCCGTCCGAAAAGGACCATCTGCTCCGGCTCGCGGGCCACACCAGGCCGCACACCCTGGAAGCAGAACCGTTGGCCGCCGAAGTGGCTGCCGTACCGGGGTTTCTGGACCCGCACCCGGCGTTCATCATCGGCGCCACCTACGACGTGCTCAGCCACAACGAGGCGGCGGCCGAGCTCTTTCCCGGCCTGCGCAAGGAGAAACCGAGCTTCGCGCGCTGGGTGTTCACCGATCCGGAGTCGCGGCACGTCCTGATCGACTGGGAACTGGAGGCCCGCGGCCTGCTCGCCCGGCTGCGCGCGCTCGCCGGCCAGCACCCCTCCGACGAGCGGTTCACCCGGCTGATCGACGACCTGCACGAGGCCAGCCAGGAGGTGCGCTCCTGGTGGCCCCACTACGACGTGCAGCCCCGGCACGGCGGCCGGAAACGCTTGCGGCATCCCGGACTCGGGCCGCTCGACTACGCCTACACGGCCTTCCACCTCGCCGAGCGACCCGACCAGACGCTGGTCGTCTACTCGGACGAACGGCCCTGCTAGGCCGCGCGCGGGTACAGGCGGGCCATCCCGGGCGGCGCGGCGAAGGGCGCCCACGTGCCCTCCGCCTGTGCAAGCCGGTCAGCGACGACCCACAGAACGCTGGAGTTGAAGCCATATCCCAGGTGTGAGGACGACACCTGGACGTTCTCCTTGCGCTGTCCCGGTTCCTCGACGCACGACTCCCACGAGACGATGCCGTCGGTCTTGGAGTAGATCGACGTGGCGGGCACCGGGATCGGCGGCCGCGTCGACTCCAGCGGCGGGAACTCGTCCTTCGGGATGTGCAGCCGGGAGAACAACGCGAACGCGGGCATTGCCCGTGACTGCACGGGATCGCTCATGTTGTACGGCGAACCCATGGTGATCACCTGGCGGACGCGGTGCGGGTGGTCGCGCGCCATCTCGCGCGCGAAGATCCCGCCCAGCGACCAGCCGACGATGGAGATGGGGCCGCCGTGGGCGTCCGAAACCTTCTTCACCAAGGCGTGCATGCCGTCCACGGCCTTGCGCGTCGGCCCGATGTTGCGGCCCAGGCCCCACGGATTCACCTGATAGCCCAAACCGGACAGGAAACGGCGCAGCATCACCGTGGACGAGTCGGCGGCACCGAGGCCGGGAAAGACCAGGACCGGGTGGCCGTCACCGGACGGCGCGCCGCGCAACATCGAGCGCGTGGCCACGAACTCGCTGACGTCGAGCGCGCAGCGGGTGGGCTCGGTGAGGTACCAGAACAGGCCGGGCGCACTGCCTCTGACGAGGTGGAGGGGCGAAACAGCAGGCACTTCGAAGACTTCGTCCGAAGGTACGGCAGACATAGGAGCCTCCCCACACGTCGACAACCCCGAGCCGGCGCCCTGGGCAGCGTTGCCCAGTGAGTCCATGATGTTTCGTGAACGATCTTTTCGCCAGTACTTTCGAGTCTCGATTTGCCACGTCCAGGTAACACGTCGGCAACTTCACAGGTGTGCACTGCCTCTCACCTGCATGGACGTCGATTGAGACGCTCCGGTCCTCTACTCTTTTTCAAGTGGATCGGATGAGCTCTCTGGACGCCAGTTTCTACTTCATCGAGGACGAGAACGTGCCCATGCACGTCGGTTCCGTCCTGGTTTTCGACGGGCCGGCCCCGTCCTACGGCGACGTGATCCGCCTCTTCCTGGCGCGCATGGACCAGGTGCCCCGCTACCGGCAGAAGGTGAAGGCGCTGCCGTTCCACGTCGGTCGTCCGGTCTGGGTCGACGACGACCACTTCAACATCCTCTACCACGTGCGCCACACCGCGGTGCCGTCGCCGGGCGGGGAGGACCAGCTGCGCAACCTCGCCGGCCGGCTCTTCGCGCAGAAGCTCGACGACAAGAAGCCGTTGTGGGAGGCCTGGCTGGTCGAGGGCCTCGAAGGCGGCCGCTGGGCGATCATCTCCAAGGTCCACCACTGCATGATCGACGGAGTGTCCGGTTCGGACATGCTGCAGCTCATCCTCGACTTCAAGAAGGAAAGCGTCCTTCCGGAGCCGAAGGAGTGGAAGCCGCAGCCGCAGCCGTCCACGCTCGATCTGGTCATCGACGGTGTCCGCGACGCCGTGGTGACGCCGGTGCAGCACCTGTCCGCGTTGCCCGCCGTGGCGCGGAACGTGCGATCGCTCAGCGAGATCATGGACTTCGGCAAGACCGTTCTCGGTTCTCTTCCCGGTACGGCGAAGCGTTTGGTGACGCGCGCGGCGACCTCTTTGAACGGTCCGATCGGACCGCACCGCCGCTGGGTGTGGGCGCGGGCGAATCTGGCTGAGATCAAACAGATTCGCACTGCCGCGGGTGGCACCGTCAACGACGTCATCCTCACGGCGATCACGCGTGGTTTCCGGGATCTGCTGGAGAAGCGCGGCGAGCTGACCGAGGGCATGGTCGTGCGGACCATGGTTCCCGTGTCGATGCGGAAGTCCGACCAGCACAACGAGCTGAACAACCGCGTCAGCGCCGTGCTGGTGAACCTGCCCGTGGGCGAGGCGGACCCGGTGAAGCGCCTCGCGTCGATCCGCGCGCAGATGGACGATCTGAAGAGCTCGCGCCAGGCCGCGGGCGCCGACGTCATCACGAACCTGTCGAACTTCGCCGCGCCGACGCTGATGGCGCTGGGGTCGCGGACCGCGATGCGGTTCCCGCAGCAGATCCTGCAGACCGTCACCACGAACGTCCCCGGCCCGCGCATCCCGCTCTACATGCTCGGCCGGCCGCTGGTGGAGATGTTCCCGTACGTGCCGATCGCCTCCACGATCCGGATCACCGTCGGCATCTTCTCCTACCTCGACAGGTTCACCTTCGGCATCAACGCCGACTTCGACGGTGTGCCGGACGTCCAGCTGCTCGCGGACGGCATCCGCGCCGGTTTCGACGAGATGGTCGCGCTGGCCGCCGAGGCGGCGGAGAGGGCGGAGACCGCCCAGAAGATCGTCGACGCCGCGCCGGCCGCCAAGCCTGCCGTCGCCAAGCCCGCCCCCGCCAAGCCGGCGGCGAAGAAGCCCGCTCCCAAGCCTCGTGCCCCGCGGGCGACGACCAAGTCCTCCACCAACGGTGCGAAGCCGGAGACGACGGCCTGAGACACGATCTGACGGTTCAGGCGGGCGAACACGACCTGAACCTGACCGTAGTAGGACTCGACGCACGGCTGGGCGCCCTCGGACTGGCGCTCGGTCAGGTCGACGACGTCCGCATCGAGCTGGAGGACGTGCGGTGGTCGCGCTGGCGTGCTCGCCGCGCGACCGTCGTGTGCCGGGACGTGCACGTGAACCCGCCCGCGGTCCTGGTGTCGTCGCCCGTCGAGTTCCGGGTCGAAGTGGACTTCGCGGACATTCCGGAGTTACAACCGGTCAGTTGGTTCCCGTTGACCGTCCAGTTGGTCGGCTCGGAACTGCACGTGCGGCTGCACAAGTGGCTGCCCGCACGCGTCTTCGCGGTGCCGGAACTGCCGCGCGGCATCCAGCTGACAGGCGTCGAGCAGTTCGACGACCACTTCGTGCTGACCGGAGCCGCCCCCGTGCTGCGGGAGCGGCTCACCCTGGGTCAGCTCGCGGACGTGCTCAGGCGGTTGGCGTCCATCCAGTCCAGGACCCGCTCGGACACGACCCCGGGGATCTCCATCTGGGGCACGTGACCGACGTTCGCGTACTCGTCGTAGCGCCAGTGCGGGTATTTCCGGGCCACGAACCGGGCGGAGGCGACGTTGACGAGCCGGTCGCGATCGCCGCTCATGAGGAACACCGGCACGCGGACCTTGGACATCGCCGCGTGGTAGGCGCCGCGCTTGGAGATCGTGAACACGACGCTGCGCGCGGCCTCGATGAACGCCTTGTCCAGTCCCTCGACCTTGGCGCGCTCGCCGATCAGGTGCTCGCTGGCCTGCTTGAGCTCTTCGGGGATGCCCGACGGGTCCGCGCAGACCATCTCCAGCAGGCGTTCGACCTGACGACGGGCCGGGACGGTCTTCGACCTGGCCAGGAACCGTTCGCCGAGGCCCGGCACGGAGTACATGAAGAACGTGCCGAGCATCGTCGGGTCCGGCCGCGTCCCGAGCACCATCGGCAGCGCGGGGTCGACCAGCACGAGGCCCCTGACCAGTTCGGCGTCGTAGGCGGCCTGGAAGAGCGAGATCAGCCCGCCCATCGAGTTGCCGACCAGGATCACCGGCTCCCCCACGACCTCGCGCAGGAACCGGCCCAGCAGCCTCGTGTTGGCCTGAACCGTGGTCTGCCGGCCCTCCGGGTTGGTCAGGCCGTGCCCGGCGAGGTCGACGGCCGTGACGCGGGCCTTCTTCGCGAGCAACGGCGCCAGCAGCACCCAGTTGAGGTGCGAGCCGCCGAGGCCGTGCACGAGGACGATGCGGGGCCCGTCCGCCGGTCCGCCGAAGTCGACCCAGTGCACGGGCCCGCCGAGGTCCGCGTGGTGGCTGGTGCCGCCGAAGTTCGCCACAGTCGTCATACCAACCAGTATGTCGCTTGACCGTACTGATCGGTAGCCGCCTGGGTCACTTCCACGGCGACGCGGGCCGGCACTGGTCCCGGGTCTTGCGCTTGTCGCCGTAGACGACCTCACCGGTGGCGGGGTCGAAGAAGCACTCCTTCAGCAGGTCGGAACTGGTGCCGAGCAGGGTGCCCCCGGCGTCGTAGGCACGCACGACGGGGTCGGGGACGCCCTGGGGGATGACCCAGGACTGCGAGTAGTACATGCGGAGGGCGTACGTGCCGTTGGCGATCTTGGCGTCGACCGTGTTGCCGTCGGCGGTGACCGTCACGCGGGCGACCTTCGAGTCGATCCGGCCGACCGCCTCGCGGTAGCCGGGTGTCCCGGCGTACGCCGGGCCGAGGTGCATGCCTCCGGCGGTCGCGCCGCCGCCTTCGACGGAGAAGTGCCCCGGCAGCAGCGCGACGGCACGCTTCCCGAAGCCCGCCCGGTAGTCCTTGCCGCCGGAGCCGATCGAGCAGAGCAGCACCTCCTTGTCCGTGTAGAGCAAGGCCCATCGCGTCTGCTCGTCCAGCAGCTGGTGCAGCTTCGCCCTGCCCTGCATGCCCGCGGCCTTCGTGCAGCCCGTCTCGATCGCCTCGACCGCCTCCTGCGGCACCCCGAAGCCGGCGGACGGTGTCGCCGGTGACGTGGTGATCTGGACTGCCGGCACCGGCAAGCTCGGGGTGGGCCTGAGCACCACGATTCCGGCGGTGACGACGGCGACGGCAGCCGCGGCGGCGAGGATCGGGACGGCGAGCCGCCGGGACCCGCGCCGGGTGGCCGCGCGTTCGACCTCGGCGCGGATGCGCGCCTGGCGACCGGGCGGCAGGTCGCGGGTGGGCGGAAGCATGCTGGTCATCGGTCCTCCCCGGTGTGCACGAGCTCCCGGTGCTGCTGGAGCTTCGACTTCGCCTTGCTGACCCGCGCCCGCACGCTGCCCTCGGTGATGCCGAGCACCGCCGCCGCGTCCGCGTACGACACCCCCGACCACACGCACAGCGCGAGCGCCTCACGTTCGTTGCGCGGCAGCCCCGCCACGGCGTCGAGCAGGTCCTTCATCTGCCGCTGGTCGTCGAGGCGCTCCGCGACCCGGTCCGCGTGGTCGGGCACCGGCCGTTCCTCGCCGACGCGCCGCAGGTTCTTCAGCCGTCGGGTGAGGGAGCGCTGCTCGTTGCGCACGACGTTCGTCGCGACCGTGAGCAGCCACGGCAGTGCCGACTCGCGCTCCAGCCGCACGTCGTCGCGCTTGCGCCAGGCCAGCAGGAACGTGGCCTGCAGGTGGTCCTCCGCCTCCGCCCAGGAGGCGGTCAGCCGGAAGCAGTGGTTGTAGACCGCCTTCGCGTGCCGGTCGAACAGCACTCCGAAGGCGTGCGCACTGCCCCCAGCGGCCTGCGACCACAACGCTCGGTCGTCTTCGGTCGTCATGTCTGTTCGTGTCCGCTCGCGACAGAAGTGTTGGCACCAGTTTCACGTGCCCGCCACTAACGTTCCGCAGCGTGGCACATCTGGGGGTGGCCGACCTCGCGGACATCGCGCAGGCGGCGTACGGCCGTGAACTGAGCGACGTGGTCCGCCTGCACGGCGGCACCAAGAAGGGCGTCTACCGCCTGACACTCGACGACGGCACGACGGGCGTCGCCTACGTGTGGCGCGCGACCGAGGACTACTGGCCCACGCACGAGCACGATCCGTTGTTCGGCAACGCGAGCGGCCGCGACCTGTTCCTCACCGCCCACACCGCGCTGGCCGAGGCCGGGGTGTGCGTGCCGAGGCTGGTGCTGGTCGACCGCGACGTGATCGTGGTCGAGGACCTCGGCGCCGAGTTCCTGGAGAAGCTGCTCGACCACGACACCGAGGTGCTCGAACGACTGTGGGACGACCTCGCGGCCATGCATCAGCGCACGAGCCCGCGCTACGGCCGTCCGAGCGCGCTGCAACCCTTGGACGCGCCACCGGTGGCGGACGTGGTGCTGGAGCGGGCCCTCGGGCATCTGGAAGCCTGCTGCGAACGGGTGCCGCGGATCGCGGCCGAGCGCGACCGCCTGGAAACCCAGCTGCGGCAACGGCATTCGGTGATCGAGCCGCGCACGGCCTACGGGCTGATCCACGGCGAGCTGGGCCCCGACCACGTGCTCGTGGCGGACGGGCGGCCGGTGCTGATCGACATCGAGGGCGTGATGTTCTTCGACGTCGAGTGGGAGCACGTGTTCCTGGAGATGCGCTTCGGCCCGCACTACCGGCCGGCCGCCGGACTCGACCCGGCACGGATGTCGTTCTACCGGCTGGCACAGCACCTGTCCCTCGTGGAGGGCCCGCTTCGCCTGCTGGACGGCGACTTCCCGCACCGGGACGCGATGCGGGAGATCGCCGAGCACAACGTGGAACTCACCTTGACCTGCTAGAGCCCGGCGTACGCCGAACCGAGCCACGCCTCGTCGACCCGCAGCTGCGCCTTGCCCTGCGTGGACGTCTTCTCCACCCGGACGTGCCGCGCGGTCGTGTTCGCGGGCAGGTCGATGAACTGCACCCCGCGATGGTTGGCCAGCGATCCGGACTTGACTTTCGTCCACTTGGAACCGTCACTGGACGTGTAGACGTTGTAGTTCTTGACGCGTGCGGAGTTCGACGAGGGGTAGGTCGTCGAGTCCTCGCGCTGGTTGAGCGCGACGTATGCGACCTTCTTCGCCGAGCCCAGATCGAAGCGCAACGACACTGTGCCCGCACCCGTTGCGTCCCAATAGGTCTGGTAGTTGCCGTCGGCCGCGTGCGAGGCCGGGTGGCCGGACCCCGCGGCCGACGCGCTCATCGTGTACGACGAGGCCGGGATGATCCCCTCGCGCTCGCCGGTCTCGACCTTGAACACCGTGTCGTACTGGTCCCAGTTCGAGATGCCGCTGAGCGTGATCGTGCCGCCGGCCTGCGACCAGTTCACCGCAGCGCCCGTGCGCAGGTTCGTGACGCGGCTGACCTCGTACCCGTTGTCGCGCACCTTCAACGTGCTGCCGGACGGCTTGGTGAGCACGTGGACGTAGTGGTTCTGCGGGTTGGTCTTGGAGACGGTCGTGACGCCGTGCGCGCCGTCGTTCCAGAACCCCGGTTTGAGCCCGCCGTTGAGATACCCGCCGCCGTACGTGCCGCCGATCGACTCCCAGATGTCGCCGAGGTAGGTGCTCGTGAAGTTGTTGAACGCGGCCTGGTTGGAGGGGAACCTGCCGTTGACCATCGCGGTCTCCGCCATCAACGCCTTGACGTCACTGCCCGCGTTGGTGATCAGGCGTCCCAGGGTCAGCTTGTAGTCGACCGTCGAGTTCGAGCCGGAGTACCACCACGCTCCGCTGCTCGGCAGCTTGAAGCACGCCTCGATCAGCCGTGGCGCCGCCGTGTAGACCGCCTGCGGGTAGTCGTAGTTCGGCGTCATGCCGGTCTTCTGCTCGTTGCTGATCGTGTCCATGATCGCGGTGTCCTCGTTGTTGTTGCTGAGGACCATGTCCGGCCGATCACGCCGGATCCGTTCGTACAGGCCGTTCTGCTCCCAGTACGCGTTGTCGTTGTCGATCCAGAACCCGGCGAGCTTCGGGTAGCGCGCCATGACCTCGACGAAGTTGTCGTAGCTGAACTGCCCGAACCCCGGCCGCTCCTGCAGGTTCACCGTCTTGCCCTTGTACTTCGAGTACGCGGCCGAGTCGAGCCACTCGTGCCCACCCTCGTCGTGCCACTGCGGGTCGTCGGTCATGTAGTTGATGACCTTCACGCCCTCCGCGGCCGCCGCGTCGATCAGCTCGCCGAGGAAGTCGCGCTTGGTCGAGCAACTGCCAGGAACCGCCGACGGCCACGCCCGCGCGTAGCCCAGCCGCGAGTGGAACGACGCCAGCACCAGGTACTGCGCGTGCAGCTTCTTCGCCTCGTCGACCCAGTACTTCGCACTCCACCCACCACCCGTGACGGCGGCTTCCCAAGCGCCGCAACTGGTGTAGCCCGGACTCGTCCGCATCCCCCAGTGCAGGAACAGGCCGGACGTGGACGCCCGCAGCCAGTCCTGCCGGGGATGCAGCACCTCAGCGTGAGCCGGCGTGCTCACACCTGCGACGAGTAGAACGGCGGTCATCAACACGCCGAGACGACGCGACATTTTGCCCACGAGCCAGCCTCCTGGTGGACGCTCCCCGCGGCGGTAGGAAGACGTGCTCGGTGTTCCGCGCAAAGGTCTACGCCACTCCGCGCCCTGACTTCAAGAGGTCATCGGAGGTCTGAGCGTGTTACATCGCAAAAGGATCGATAAAGGCTCCAAATGAGCCGACCTTTCGGCGCATCTCACCACGTGGGCGTGCTTGGCCAGGACGGGACCGGGTGTCAGCATCGAAGGCATGTCCCAGGCATCCGTGCTCAGCACGCGCCGCCACGTCGACCTCCGTCGGCAGGCGAGCGCGATCTGTGCGGCGCCCGCCTTCGCCTGACCGGAGATCAGACGAGCCCCTGCGAGAAGGGGAGGGACCGCATGAGCCGCACCGCCGCCACCGTGCTCAGGTCCGTGCTGGACCACGGACCCGTCGCGCGCAGCACCATCGCGCGCCTCACCGGGCTGAGTGCCGCGACCGTCACGAAGCAGTACGCCGAGCTGGCCGAACGCGGGCTGGTGCGCGAGGTCGACACCCGTGTTCCGCGCGTGACGATCGGGCGGCCGCACGTGCCGGTGGACATCGACGTGGACCGGCACGTGGTGTGCGGGGTGCACATCGCTTACGGGCACACGACTTTGGCGCTCGTCGACCTGCGTGGGCGGGTGCTCGCCGAGGAACGGGAGCCGCACGACCGGCCGGCGCCGGACCGGGCGTTGCGGCGGATCGCCGAGCGGGTGCCCGCGTTCCTGCGCCGGCACGACCGCGTGCCGATCGGGGTCGGGGTGGCCACCGGCGGGCGCGTGGACGGCGGCACGATCGTCGAGCACAGCCAGCTCGGCTGGAAGGGCGTGCGCGCCAAGGAGTTTCTGACCACAGCGCTCGACATGGCGGTTCAGGTCGAGTCGCACTCGAGGGCACTCGCGCGGGCCGAGCAGCTCTTCGGGGCTGACCCCAGAGCCCGCACCAGCTTGGTGCATCTGTTCGTGGGCAACGTGGTCGACGCGGCCATCGTCACCGGCGGCGCCGTGCACAGCGGGCCGGGTGGTGCGGCGGGCGAGATCGCGCACCTCCGGCTGCGGCACGATGACACGCTGTGTCCCTGCGGACGACGCGGGTGTCTGCAGGCCGCGACGTCGAATCGGACACTCGCGGAACGGGGCGCGCGGGCCGGGATCATCGCGGAACCGTCGCTGGACCTGCTGATCGAGGCCGGCCGGCAGGGTGATCCACGCGCGATCGAGTTGTTCCGGCGGCGGTCGAGGCTCGTCGGGCAGGCCGCTCAGCTGCTGCTCGACGTGATCAACCCGGACGTGCTCGTGGTGGTGGAGACCGGTGCGATCCTCATTCCCGGATGCTGGGAGCAATTGACATCGGAAATCGGCGAACGTAATGGAGATGTCATTCAGACGAGTTTCGGCAGCGAGGTTCTCAGTGTCGCGGCCGGAAGTGTCGTGCTCAGTGAGATCTACGGCGGTCCGACTTATTTTTCCTGAGCGGAAAATAGACATCGGCAGCCCCTGAACTGCAGGCTTGTCCCATGACCTCAGTTCAGGAAAAGACCCTCACGGTCAAACCGATCGCCGGGCACATCGGGGCAGAAATCTCGGGCATCGACATTTCTCGACCGCTTCGCGCGGCCGAGCTGGAAACGGTGCACAAGGCACTGCACGCTCACAAGGTGATTTTCTTCCGAGACCAGGATCTGGACCACGCGAGCCAGATCGCGTTCGGCCGCCAGTTCGGCGAGCTCACCTACGCCCACCCGCACGACGACGCCCCGCCGACCGGTTTCCCGGAGATCTTCACGATCGACCCGCGCCGGTACGAGGAGCGCTACGGCAAGGACTTCAAGCAGCAGAACCAGAAGCGCCAGTACAGCTACTTCTCCGGCTGGCACACCGACGTCACCGCCGCGGTGAACCCACCGGCCGCGTCGATCCTGCGCGCCGAGGTGGTGCCGGAGATCGGCGGCGACACGACGTGGACGAACCTCGTCGCCGCGTACAACGGACTCTCCGCCCCGATCCAGTCCTTTGTGGACGGGCTGCGGGCCGAGCACCGCTACGGCGGCTCGGTGAAGGTCGGGGACGGCGCGTACGCCAAGCGCGTCAACGACAACCTGCTGGTCGCCGAGCACCCGGTCGTCCGCGTGCATCCCGTCACCGGTGAGAAGGGACTGTTCGTCAACCCCGGCTTCACGAGCCACGTCGTCGGCGTCTCCCCCAGCGAGAGCAAGGCGGTCCTGGACCTGCTGTACGCCGAGCTGACCAGGCCCGAGTACACCGTGCGGTTCCGCTGGGAGCCGGGCAGCGTCGCGTTCTGGGACAACCGCGCCACCGCCCACCTCGCGCCGCGCGACCTGGAGCACTTCGACGTCCAGCGCACCCTGCACCGCGTCACGCTCATCGGCGACACCCCGGTCGGGCCGGACGGGCGCGAGTCCACGCTGCTCGCCGGCCGTCCGTTCACCGCCGACCACGCAGTGGTGGTGGACTGATGCTGACCCGCCGTTCCCTGTTGCTCGGCCTCGCGGCTCTCGGTGCCGCGGGGTGCTCCGCGGGCAGCGCGACCACCACCCAGGTCCTCGGCGACCTGCCCACGACGGCCCCTCCGCCGGACACCAGGCTCACGATCTCCATCCGCACCACGCTCAAGCAGCTCGAAGCGTCGGGCGAGCTGAGCAAACTCCCGTTCCAGGTCAGCGACTGGCCCAACATCCAGGCCGGTCCGGACGTGATCCAGGCGTTCCGCGCCAAGTCCGTCGACCTCGGCGCCAACGCCGGCATCCCGCCGATCCAGGCGCAGGCGACCCGGCTCGCGACCAAGATCGTGGCGGTCGGCGAGCGCGACAAACCCCTCTACACCTACGCCACCAGGCCAGGTTCGCCGATCAGGTCCCTCGAAGACTTCAAGGGCAAGAAGATCGCGTTCAGCCAGGGCCAGGCGCAGGGCGTGGTCGTGCTGCGAACCCTGAAAGAACTCGGGCTCAAGCTGACCGACGTCGAGCTGATCCCGTTGACCAGCAACCAGTTCCTCACGGCGGTGCAGGCGGGGCAGGTCGACGTCGCCGTGCTCGCCGAACCGCAGCTCACCAAGTACCTCGGCCAGTACCCGGACGCGCGAGCCATCCAGATGAAGTCCGTCGACCTGCTCACGGTCCTGTGGGCGCCGGTCGAGGTGCTCAACGACCCCGCGAAACTCGCCGCGATCAAAGCGTTCATCCCGTTCTGGGCCCGCGGAACCGTGTGGAGCTACGAGAACCCGGACAAGTGGGTCGACACCTACTACGTGAAGGACCAGAACGTCTCCAAGGCCGACGGCGACCGGATCGTGCAGTCGACGCCGCCGCTGACCTTCCCGACGAACTGGGACCGCGCGGTCAAGTGGGAGCAGGAGACCGCGGATCTGCTGGCAGAGGGCGGTTTCGTGCCCAGGTTCGACGTGACCGAGCTGTTCGACCGGCGGTTCGAGAAGGTCGCCGCCGAGGCCGTCGACGCCAAGTACCGGAGCCGGACATGACCCACGTTCTCGACCGTCCCGCCGCCATCGCCACGCCCACCACCCTCACGCGCCGCAAGCGTCTGGGACTCGGCAAACCCATCCCGTACGGACGAGTCCTCGGCCCCGCACTGGTCATCGCCGTCTGGAGCATCGCCTCCGCCAGCGGCGCGCTCGACCCGCGCATCCTGTCCGCTCCGTGGACGATCGTCCACACCGGAATCGAGCTGACCGGGAGCGGCAAACTCCCGGAGAGCATCCTCACCTCGCTCCAGCGGGCAGCCCTCGGGTTCTTCTTCGGCGCCACGGCCGGCACGGTGCTCGCGGTCCTCTCCGGCCTCAGCCGCGTCGGCGAGGCGCTGATCGACGGCACGGTCCAGGTCAAGCGCGCGATCCCGTCGCTGGGCCTGATCCCGCTGCTGATCCTGTGGCTCGGCATCGGCGAGGAGTTCAAGATCGTGGTGATCGCCGTGACCATCGCGACGATCATGTACCTGCAGACGTACGCGGCACTGACCGGCATCGACAGCCGGTACGTCGAACTCGCGGAAGCCGTCGGCCTCACCCGCACCCAGTACGTGCGCAGGGTCGTCTTCCCCGGCGCGCTGCCCGGCTTCTTCCTCGGCCTGCGCCTCGCCGTCACGGCGTCGTGGCTGTCGCTCGTGGTGCTGGAGCAGATCAACGCGACCAGCGGCATCGGCTACCTGATGTTCCAGGCGCAGAACTACGGCCAGACCGACGTCATCGTGGTCGGGCTCGTCGTCTACGGCCTGTTCGGGTTCGTGTCGGACGCGCTGCTGCGGATCATCGAACGGAGGGCCCTGGCATGGCGACGCACGCTGTCCGGGTGAAGAACCTGACGAGGCAGTTCCAGCAACGCAAAGTGCTCGACGACCTCGACCTCACGATCGCGCCCGGCGAGTTCGTGGCGTTGCTGGGCCGCAGCGGCTCCGGCAAGTCAACGCTGCTCAAGGCCATCGCCGGACTCGACCACGACGTGACCGGCGAGGGCACCCTCGAAGTCCCCCACGAGGTCGCCGTCGCGTTCCAGGACTCACGACTGCTGCCCTGGCTGCGCGTCCTCGACAACGTCGAACTCGGCGTCAAACCGGGCAGAGGCAAAGCGGCACTGGACGAAGTCGGGCTCAAGGGCCGCGAACGCGCCTGGCCCGCGGAACTGTCCGGCGGCGAACAACAAAGAGTCGCGCTCGCCCGCTGCCTCGTCCGCGAACCCCGCCTGCTGCTGGCCGACGAACCGTTCGGCGCACTGGACGCCTTGACCCGCATCAAGATGCACGCCCTGCTGCGCGAACTGTGCGCGAAGCACCGGCCCGCCGTCCTGCTGGTCACCCACGACGTCGACGAGGCCGTCGAACTCGCCGACCGCGTGCTCGTCCTGCAGGAAGGCCGCATCGGCCTCGACCTCCCGGCGCACGACGCCGACCGCACGCACCTGTTGTCCGCACTCGGCATCGGAGTCGCCGCATGACGCTGCACCTCAACCTCTTCATCCACGACACCGGCCACCACGAGGCGTCCTGGCGGCTGCCGGAGTCGGAACCCCTGGCGCACATCGACATCGCCTACCACCAGCGGATCGCGCGCATCGCGGAAGAGGCGAAGTTCGACTCGGTGTTCCTCGCCGACTCCCCCGTGCTGTGGGGGAACCCGAGCCGCCGCCCGTCCGGCAAGATCGAACCGACCATCCTGCTCACCGCGATCGCCGCCGCGACAACGAGAATCGGCCTGATCGCCACGGCGTCCACCACCTACAACGAGCCGTTCAACCTCGCGCGCCGGTTCAGCTCGCTCGACCACGTGAGCGGCGGCCGCGCGGGCTGGAACATCGTCACGACCGCCGGCGACGACGCGGCCCGGAACTTCGGCCTCGACGCCCAGCCCGCCCACCTCACGCGCTACGACCGCGCCGCGGAGTTCGTGGAGGTGTCGAAGAAGCTCTGGGACTCCTGGGACGACGACGCGATCATCGCCGACAAGGTCACCGGTGTGCACGCCAGGGACGACCGCGTCCACACCGTCGACCACGTCGGCCCGCACTTCAAGGTCCGCGGCCCGCTCAACGTGCCGCGCTCACCCCAGGGCTACCCGCTGCTGGTCCAGGCAGGCAGCTCGGAGGACGGCAGGGACTTCGCCGCCCGGCACGCGGAGGCCGTCTTCACCGCGCAGCAGACGCTCGACGACGCGATCGCGTTCTACCGGGACGTGAAGCGCCGGGCGATCGAGTTCGGCCGCGACCCGAACGAGGTCAAGATCCTCCCGGGCCTGGTCCCGGTGATCGGCTCGACGGAAGAAGAGGCGCACGCGCTCGACGCCGAGCTGGAACGGCTGATCGTCCCGGAGCACGCGGCCAGGCAGCTCGCGGGCCTGCTCAGGGTCGACCACCTGGAACTGGACGAGGAACTCCCCGCCGACCTGCCGGAGGAGGCCGCGATCGAGGGCGCGAAGTCGCGGTACACGCTGATCGTGGAACTGGGCCGGCGCGAACGGCTGACCGTCCGCCAGCTCATCGGCAGGCTCGGCGGCGGGCGCGGGCACAAGACGTTCGCCGGCACCGCGCTCCAGGTCGCCGACACGATCGAGGAATGGCACCGGGCGGGCGCCGCGGACGGGTTCAACATCATGCCCGCCGTGCTGCCGTCCGGACTGGAGCGGTTCGCGGAGGAGGTGTTGCCGATCCTGCGGCAGCGCGGCCTGTTCCGCACCGAGTACACCGGCCGGACGTTGCGCGAGCACTACGGCCTGCCGCGCCCCGCGAACCAGCTCTCGGCGCTACCCGTGTGACGGGTGCCCGTACAGGCCCACGCCGGCGATCTCCAGCGTCGTGAGGAACGTGGTCGAGGCCAGGTAGGAGGCCTCGACCAGTTCCGCGGTGTGCGAGAAGTCCAACGGCGTCACGGCCTGCACGGGCGGACCCGGCAGGTACAGCACCGGGGCGGTCTGGGAGGCGAGCTCGACCTCCAGCACGGCCTGGTTGCGCATCCCCAGCGTCGCCCAGAACAGCAACGTCTCGGCGAGCGTCTCCGGCACGGTCGGCAGGTGGCCGGGGAACGCGCAGTCCAGCACCACCAACGACTTCGCGCCCATCGCGAGCGCCTGCCGGATCGGCACGTTCGCGAGCACGCCACCGTCGTAGAGCACCTGCTCGCCGATGCGCACCGGCGGGTACACGCCCGGAATCGCCGCGCTGGCGAGGATCGCGGGGATCAACTCCCCCTCCACGATGTTCACGGCCTCACCGGTCACGCCGTCCACGGACACCGCGCCGAACGGCAGCGTCAGCTCGGAGAACGACGTGCACCCGCCGAGCCCCTCGGTCAGCACGTGCGCGAGACCGGTGTTCGGGAAGAGATAGGTCTTGTTGGTGCGCAACGACCTCAGCTGCGCGATCGGGCCGCCCGGGAACACCCGCTGGCGCGTCATGCCCTCCCACAGCACGGCCAGCCGTTCGGCGGCCTTGTCCGGGTCGAGGGCGAGCAACGAGCCGTTGACCGACCCCACCGAGGTGCCGACGACGAGGTCCGGCCGGACGCCGTGTTCCCGCAACGCGCGCAGCATGCCGACCTGCGCGGCACCGAGGCTTCCGCCTCCTCCGAGCACGAACCCGACTGGTCCTGGCAGTTCGATCGTCACGTCCGGTGATCCTAAAGCGAGGCAACGGAAAGGGCTGACTTCGATCTACATTGAAGTCACTGAGTGGACGAGTAGCGGAATCGCCATCTCCGCGGAGGTGCGCGAGCCGTGGAACCCCGTCATGCCGTTCCACGTGGGCTCGGCCTGGCCGCGCAGGACCACCGCGGAGTCCTTCATCGCCACCACCACGTCCCCGATCCGGTCGGCCGCCAGCGGGCTGACCGGGCCGAACCACCCGGCTTCCACGGCCTCCTCGCGCGTCAGCACGTCCGCGCGGTCGCCGAGGAACTCCCGCCACACGGCCTGCACCTCGTCGGTCTCGGTGTACAGGTACCGCACCCGAGGCTCACCGGCGATCACCCGGACTCCCTGCCACAGCAGCGGTTCGGTGTCGAAGTCGATCCGGTCGCCCGCGGTGACCATGCCGTGGTCCGCCGTCACGACGAGCAACGAGTCCGGGGGCATCCGCGCGGCGACGCGCGAGGCCAGCACGTCCACGAACTCCAGTTGCATCAGCCACTCGTCGGAGCCCGGCCCGTAGATGTGCCCGATCGTGTCGAGATCCGCGTGGTAGGCGTAGCAGAACGAACGGTCCTGCCGGACCGCCGCCACCGCTCCCAGCGCGAGGTCGCCGAACCCGGCCGTGCCACGGAACCACGAGCCGCGCAGCACCGCCCGCGTGAGGCCGGAGGAGCGGTGGACGAGCGGCGCGACCGTGCTGGCGGCGACCCCGGCCGCCGCCGCCCGTTCGAACAGCGTCGGGTGCGGCTGCACGACCTCGGGCACGAGCGTCTTGCGCAGGTCGTGGTGGCGTTCACTGGCCCGCGTCCAGCTCAGCGAGTTGAGGACCTCGTCGCCGACCTCGAACGTGTAGCCGACGACGCCGTGCTCCCCTGACCGCAGCCCGGTGCCGATCGAGGCGAGGCTGGTGGCCGTCGAGGACGGGAAACCGGCGTCGATCGAGCGGTCGGGCAGCGAGGACAGGAACGGTGCGTGCGAGGCATGAGCGCGCAGCAGCTCGTGGCCCAGACCGTCGACGAGCAGCAGGACGACACGCCGGGCCGCGGGAAGGCCGAGCGTGTTGTCGGCACCCGGTACGTCCAGGCCCGACAGCAGTGAGGGGACGACCTCGGCGATGGTCATGAAGGACACCGTGCCACGTCGAATCGGACAGCGGGCAGAATGGCGCGCTGTGACAACGCTCATCCACCAGAAGATCGCTGACGAGCTCGGAGTGGCCGCAGGCCAGGTCGGCTCTGCTGTCGAACTGCTCGACGGTGGCGCGACCGTCCCGTTCGTCGCCCGCTACCGCAAGGAGGCGACCGGCGGTCTCGACGACACCCAGTTGCGCACGCTCGAGGAACGGCTCGGCTACCTGCGCGAACTGGAGGAGCGCCGCGCGGCCGTCCTCAACTCCATCCGCGAACAGGGCAAGCTGAACGAGGCCCTGGAAGCGCAGATCCTCGCCGCCGAGTCCAAGGCGCGGCTGGAGGACCTCTACCTGCCGTACAAGCAGAAGCGCCGCACGAAGGCCCAGATCGCGAAGGAGGCCGGTCTCGAACCGCTGGCCGACGCACTTCTGGGTGATCCTGGCCTGAACCCGCAGGAGGAAGCCGCCAAGTTCGTCGCCCCGGCGAAGGAGGTCGCGGACACCGCGGCCGCCCTGCAGGGCGCGCGGGCCATCCTGGTCGAGCGATTCGGCGAGGACGGCGACCTGATCGGCGAGCTGCGCGAGCAGATGTGGACGCGCGGCCGGGTCGTCTCCAAGGTCCGCGAGGGCAAGGAGACCGACGGCGCCAAGTTCTCCGACTACTTCGAGTTCGACGAGCCGTTCTCCAAGCTGCCGTCGCACCGCATCCTGGCGCTGTTCCGCGGCGAGAAGGAGGAGGTCCTCGACCTCGTCCTGGAGCCGGAGGAGCCGCGTGAGGAGGGTCCGTCGACGTTCGAGGTGCGCATCGCCTCGCGCTTCGGCATCGACGACCGCGGCCGTCCCGGCGACAAGTGGCTCACCGACACGGTGCGCTGGGCGTGGCGGACGCGGATCCTCGTGCACCTGGGCATCGACCTGCGCGGCCGGCTGCGCCAGTTCGCCGAGGACGAGGCCGTGAAGATCTTCGCCTCGAACCTGCGCGACCTGCTGCTGGCCGCCCCGGCCGGCACGCGCGCCACGATGGGCCTCGACCCCGGCTACCGCACCGGCGTGAAGGTCGCGATCGTCGACGCCACCGGCAAGGTCGTCGCGCACGGCGTCATCCAGCCGCACGTGCCCGCGAACCGCTGGGACGAGTCGATCGCGAAGCTCGCGGCGTGGTCCAAGCAGTACAACGTCGACCTGATCGCGATCGGCAACGGCACGGCGTCGCGGGAGACCGACAAGCTCGCCGCCGACCTGATCAAGCGCCACCCCGACCTGGGCCTCACCAAGATCGTGGTGTCCGAGGCGGGCGCGTCGGTGTACTCGGCGTCGGCCTACGCGTCGTCCGAGCTGCCGGGCCTCGACGTGTCGATCCGCGGCGCGGTGTCGATCGCGCGGCGCCTGCAGGACCCGCTGGCCGAGCTGGTGAAGATCGACCCGAAGTCGATCGGCGTCGGCCAGTACCAGCACGACCTCGCGGAGTCGAAGCTGTCGCGCTCGCTGGACGCGGTGGTCGAGGACTGCGTGAACGCGGTCGGTGTGGACCTCAACACCGCCTCGGTGCCGCTGCTGAGCCGCGTCTCCGGCATCACCGCCGGTCTCGCGGAGAACATCGTGCTGCACCGCGACGCCAACGGTCCGTTCAAGTCCCGCAAGGCGTTGAAAGACGTGGCGCGGCTCGGCCCGAAGGCGTTCGAGCAGTGCGCGGGCTTCCTCAAGATCCGCGGTGGCGACGAGCCGCTGGACGCCTCCTCGGTGCACCCCGAGGCGTACCCGGTCGTGCGGCGGATCCAGGAGGCCGCGGGCGCCGAGCTGATCGGCAACACCGCGGTGCTGACGAAGGTGCGGCCCGAACAGTTCGTGGACGAGCAGTTCGGTCTGCCGACGGTCACGGACATCCTGCGCGAACTCGAGAAGCCAGGCCGCGACCCGCGTCCGGCGTTCAAGACGGCGACCTTCGCGGACGGCGTCGAGAAGATCGCCGACCTCAAGCCCGGCATGGTGCTGGAGGGCGTCGTGACGAACGTGGCCGCGTTCGGCGCGTTCGTGGACATCGGCGTGCACCAGGACGGTCTGGTGCACATCTCGGCCCTGTCCAACACCTACGTGAAGGACCCGCGCGACGTCGTCAAGTCCGGTGACGTGGTGCGGGTGAAGGTGCTGGAGGTCGACGAGGCCCGCAAGCGCATCGGCCTGACGCTGCGCCTGACCGACGAGCCGGGCAAGCCCGCGCCGAAGCAGCAGGGCGGTGGCGGCGGTGGCCGTGACCGTCGTCCGCAGCAGCGTGGCGGACAGCCCCAGCGCGGCGGCCAGCAACGCAGTGCGCCGCCGGCCGCGAGCGGCTCGATGGCGGACGCGCTCCGCAAGGCCGGATTCGGCAAGTAGGACGACGAAAACGGCCCCTCCCGAGTGCGGGAGGGGCCGTTTACCATTTGGTCGTTACTTGGCGCGGGTGCCCTTCATCTTCACGAGCTCGGACTCGAACAACTCCTCGACGGTCGTGAGACCGCCGGGCGCCTTCGAGTCGACCTTGGTGATGTAGGACTGCGTGGCCGACGGCCGCCCGACGAGCGAGTAGTGCAGCGCGCTGGTCAGGCCCTGGGTGTCCAGGCCGTTGGTGTTGTGGAACGCGTCCAGCACGCCGTCGCGCGAGAGGTCGCCGTTCTGGCACGCCTTCTCGATGACCGAGAGGAACACCTTGGCGACGGTGTAGCCGTGGTCGACGTAGATCGCCGGCTTGTCGTTCGGGTAGTACTTGTTGAACGCCGCCGCCACCTCGCGCGGGCCGGGCTGGGTGCCGGTGAACGGCGCCACCGACGTCACCACGGACACCTGCTTCTCCACGGCGGGGCCGACCGGCGAGTCGAGGATGGCGGTGTCGAAGCCGACCACGTTGACCATGAACGGCACCTCCCACTTCAGCGCCGCGGCCACCCCGACGGCGGCGGCGGTCTGGGCGGGGGTGGTGCTCAGCACGACGGCCTTCGCGCCCGCGGCCTTCAGCGCGCCGATCTGCTGCGCGAGGTCGGCCGTGGTCTCGCCGATCGGCTGCTCGGCGATCTTCATGTTCCACTGCGTCCCGACGAACCTGCTGCCCTCGACGGCGTTGTCGCCGTAGCTGCCCTGGACGAAGACGTGGCCGACGGTGTCGCCCTCCTTGATGACACCGCGGCGCTTGTAGTGATCAAGTCCGTTGATGACGTCGAGGTCGTACGTGGTGCCGACGATCATCATGTGGGGGTTGCCGAGCAATGACGCGGCCCACGACGCGGGGGCGGTCAGCGTGCGCGTCTGCATGATGTCGGGCTCGATCGCGGCGGTCATCGGGGTGCCCGCGAGCTCCAGCAGACCGAGCACCTGCGGCTCCAGGTCGAAGTACGCGTCGAGCGCCTTCTGAACGTCGTACGCGTGGTCCTTCTGCTTCAGCTCGATCTTGCGGCCGCAGATGCCTCCGCGGTCGTTGACCTGCTTCACGTAGAGGTCGTAGCCCTTCATGCGGGTCAGCGCGGAGGCTTTGAACGGGCCTGTCATGTCCGTGAGGATGCCGAGCGAGATCGTGTCGTCGGTAACGCCCGGCCCGGTCTTCACCTGGACCTTCTCGTCTGTCTTGGCGCCACAACCGGCCGCGAGGACGGCAAGCGCCAAGGCGGCGGTGGGCAGTACACGGCGGAGGGGCATGCAGCAGTCCTTGTCCAAATGATCTCGGCATACTAAGCGGTAGCTCAGTATTGATTTCGTCGTCACATAATGCCTCTCTATGTGGTACGGAACACAGATACGTAAGGTTCATGTGACTACCGCTCGACTACGGAGTGTGCTAGCTCTTCGGTGCCGAACGAAATGAGATACGGCGTTCCCGGCCGAATTTCACACCTCCGTACGGACGCATCCGAACGCGTGAAGATCTGGAATCGTGGCTCGGACACGGGCAACAGGAGGCGTGCGTGAACGAGGTCGACGCGGTCGTCATCGGATCCGGGCCGAACGGCCTGGTGGCCGCGACGTTGCTCGCGGACGCGGGCTGGGACGTCCTCGTGCTGGAGCAGCGCGACAGGCCCGGCGGGGCTGTGACGTCGGCCGAGCTCACCGCGCCGGGCTTCACCAACGACGTCTTCAGCGCCTTCTACCCGCTCGGGCTGGGCTCGCCGGTCCTCGGCGCGCTGGGCCTCGACGTCCAGTGGCAGCACGCTCCGGCCGTACTAGCGCACGTGCTGCCGGATGACCGAGTGGCCTTGCTCTCGCGAGATGTCGCGGAAACGGCCAAATCCGTCGGTACTTTTGCCCACTCGGACGCCGAGCGCTGGCAAACGGAGTACTCGAAGTGGCTCCAGGTGCGCGACGCGGTACTTCACTCTCTGTTGCAACCGTTTCCACCCGTGCGGGGTGGTCTTTCACTGCTGCTTTCCGCGGGAGTCGGCGACGCCCTGCGGCTGGCCCGCCTGCTGACGTTGCCGGTGCGCCGGCTCGGCGAGGAACTCTTCGACGGCGAGGGCGCCCGCGTGCTGCTGGCGGGCAACACGATGCACACGGACCTCGGCCCGGACCAGGCCGGCGGCGCGGGCTTCGGCTGGCTGCTGGCGATGCTCGCGCAGGAGGTCGGCAACCCGGTCCCGCGTGGCGGGGCGGGTGAGCTGACCGCGTCACTGGTGCGGCGGTTCGGCGGCCGCATCGAGACGAACGCCCGAGTGACGGGTGTGCTGCACGCGCGCGGTGTCGCCGTTGGCGTGCGTCTGGCCGATGGCTCGGTCGTGCGCGCACGCCGTGCGGTCCTGGCCGACGTGCCCGCGCCGTCGCTCTACCTGGACCTGATCGGCGCCGACGCGTTGCCGTCGAAGCTCGCCGAGGACCTGAAGCGGTTCCAGTGGGACACCGACACGATCAAGGTCGACTGGGCGCTGTCCGGCCCGATCCCGTGGACCAACCCCGAGGCGGCGCGGGCGGGCACGATCCACCTCGGCGGCGACGTCAACGGCATGGCCACCGTGGCCCACGAACTGGCCTGCGGCAAGGTGCCGCGCAACCCGTTCATGCTCATCGGCCAGATGACGACGACCGACCCGACCCGCTCCCCGGCGGGCACAGAGGCCGCCTGGGCGTACACGCACGTGCCGCTGAGCGGGAACTGGACGCCGGACCGGCTGAAGCGCCGGGCCGACCGCCTGGAGCTGATGATCGAGGAACGCGCGCCCGGCTTCCGGTCCCGCATCCTCGGGCGTTCCGTGCTCGGACCGGCCGAGATCGGCTCGGTCAACGGCGGCACCGGGGCAATCCACCAGCAGCTGGTCTTCCGGCCGGTGCCGGGCCTCGGCCGCGCGGACACCCCGTTCGACCGGCTCTACCTGGCGGGTTCGTCGGCGTGGCCGGGCGGAGGCGTGCACGGCGCGGCGGGAGCGAACGCGGCACGGGCGGCGCTGGCCCGCTGGGGCGCGGCCGGCGGTCTCTACAAGACGTTGATCCAGGGCGTGAACAAGGCCCTCTACTGAGTGCGGGCGAACTTGCGGGTGCGTGATGCCCGCAGGTAGCCCATGACCAGCGCTTCCAGGTCGGGGTGCGTGGTCTCGAAGCCCTCGGGCACGAAGCCGCCGCGCACCAGCGCCGTCGTCTGGCGGGACGTGTGCGAGGTGTCGACCACGACGCCGTCCGTCTCCAGGTCCAGCCCGGCGGGCCCGACGACGACCTGGTGCTCCTCCAGGATCCCCTCGATGTCCCCCGCCACCTGCACGCGGCCCTCGTCCAGCAACAGCAGGTGATCGCAGACGTCGCCGAGGTCGGTGAGCAGGTGCGACGACAGCAGCACCGTCGTGCCCCGTTCGGCGACATCGGTCATGACGATCCGCAACGTCTCGTCGCGCGCCAACGGGTCGAGGTCGGACAGCGGCTCGTCCAGCAGCAGCACCTTCGGCAGCCGGCCGAGCGCCAGCGCGATCGCGACCTGCGTGCGGGCGCCGGCGGACAACGTGCGCACCTTCGCGTCCTTGTCCACTCCCGCGAGGAGATCCAGCACCTCGTTCGCCCTGCCGGACGACCAGCGGTCGTTCATCGCCGAGCCCGCCCGCATCATCTCGCGGACGGTGAACTGGTCGTAGAGCGGCCTTTTCTGGGTCAGCAGCGACACGTCGGGGTGCATCCGGCCGTTCACCGCGGTGCCGTGCACGGTGATCTCGCCGCCGGTGGGCTTCGCGAGCCCGGCGATCAACGACAGCAACGTGCTCTTGCCCGCGCCGTTCGGTCCCACCAGCCCGGTCACGCTGCCCTCCGGCAACGAGAACGAGCAGTCGTCGAGCGCTCTGGTCCGCCCGAAGTGCTTTGCGACGTTCTGCGCCTGCACAGGACTGGCGTTCATCGTGCTCCCAAAGTCCACAGTGGACATCAGTAGTGCGTGCCCCGCACGTCGGTGTAGATGGCGTCGACCTCGTCGGCCGACAGCCCGTCGTCCACGGCGCGGTCCATCCACTGCTCCAGGTCCTGCCGCAGCGGCGCGTCCGCCTTCGTCGCGTCGGTGGCGAGCGAGGCCGTGATGAAGGTGCCCATGCCCCGGCGACCTTCCACGAGACCCTCGTGTTCGAGCTCGCGGTACGCCTTCAGCACGGTGTTGGGGTTGACCCTGGTGGCCTCCACCACCTCGCGTGCCGTCGGCAGCTTGTCGCCGGGTCCGAGCAGCCCCATCCTCATGGCCTGCTTGACCTGCGCGGCGATCTGGAGATAGGTGGACACCCCGGAGTGCCGATCGATGCGGAACTCGATCACGCCGCCCAGCATAGGTGTCCACCCGTCCCCGCGATCGCCGTCCGTCACACCTGCCTGCGCACGGCCCACACCGAGCCGAGCACGAACAGCACCCCGAGCCCCGCGAAGATCGACGCCTCCAGCAGGTGCAGCGTCGTCGCCTGGTCGACCGGGATGACGTCGGCGTACCTCTGCGCGAGGCCGTTCTCCCGGTAGCAGGCCGCGAAGTCCACCGCTCCCTGCGCGTCCCCCTTGCCCGCGCAGTTCATCATCGGCGTCGGATCCGCCACCACCGCGCCCTTGGCGTCCAGGAAACCCGACTCCACCACCAGCGGACCGCGCACGACCGTGCGGCTGTCCAGGTCGTCGGAGAGCACCCTGGTCGGCGCGATCAGGGACTCCCGCACCCCACCGATCACGACCCGCACCGCGATGAACAGGCCGAGCGTCAGGGTCATCGCCACGAGGGTCCGTTTGAACACCGCACCCGCGAACATGCCGAGCGTGTAGGCGAAGAGCGTGTAGGCGACCGGCGAGACTCCGTGAGCGTCGAACGTCGTGAAGTAGAACGGCCCCATGCTCAGCGGCCCGAGCTGACCGGCCGCGTCCAGCCAGCTGTGCACGACCAACTGGTAGGCGAGCACCACGACCAACGCCGGCAGTGCGGCGACGACGAACTTGGTCGCCATCCAGCGCGTCCTGCTGACCGACTGCGTGAACGCCAGCGCGTGCGTGCCCTGCTCGAACTCCCGCGCGAACAGCGGCGCACCAACGAAAACGCCGATCAGCACGGGCGCCGCGAGCACCGTGACCTCGGCGAGGTGCAGCCGGTCGAACCAGGTGGTCTGGAAGTCGTTCGCGGCAGGGCTGTTGCACGCGTCGATCCCTTTGCCCACGCAGTCGAGGAGGTTGCCCGCGGTGAGGTCGGCGACCATCACGGCCCGCAGCAACAGGATCGCCACCACCGCCACGACCAGCCCGGCGACGAGCGTGATGAACACGGGCCGCTGCTGACGCCACACGATCCAGGTCATGCCGCGACCTCCATCCGCATGTATGCGAGCGCGAGCTGGCTGAGCGTCCGATGCTCCGCGTGCGCTTGCAGCAGCGCGCTGACATCACCCGCGAGCCGCACACGACCGTCGGCCAGCAGCACCAGGTGATCGCACACGTCTTCCAGCTCCGCCAGCACGTGCGACGACAACAGCACCGTGATCCCTTGCGTCCGGCACTCCTGCACGAGCGTCTGCAGGACGTTCTCGCGCGCCAGCGGATCAAGATCGGCGAGCGGCTCGTCCAGCATCAGCAACCGAGGCCGCTTCCCCAGCGCCAGCGCCAGCGCGACCCGCGTCCGCTGCCCACCGGACAACGTCCCGACCTTGGCCGCGAACGGCACCTGCGCCTTCTCGACCAGTTCCTCGGCGTACGCCTGATCCCACCCCGGATTGGCGTTGCGCCCGTACCGCAGCGTCTCGGTGACCGTGAACTGCGGGTACAGGGGCTTGGCCTGCGTCAGGAACGCCACCGCCCCATGCATCCCACGCCCGTTCGGCGCGTCCCCGAACACCGAGATCCGGCCCGTCGTCGGCCGCAGCAACCCGGTGATCATGCCCATCAGCGTGCTCTTGCCGGCCCCGTTCGGCCCGACGAGCGCGACGATCCGGCCCGCGGGGATCTCGAGCGCGCAGTCACGCAACGCCCAGCCCCGCGAGTACTTCTTCCCCAGGTCCTCCGCCAGGACCGGCGGATGCTCCCTCTGTCCCATGCACACCACCGTAGCACCCTTTCACTAGTTATCTAGTGAAAGGGTGCTGAAGTGCGGTCCCCGCTGGTCAGGAGGCGATTCGGCGGGTGCGGCGGCTTTCCGCCTTGCGCTGCAGGTGGTCCGCGGTGAGTTCCAGTTCGTAGGTGCGCAAGGCCTGGTAACGCGGCGAGACGCGGAGCGCGAACGTCCCGCTGAGGCGTTCGATCGCCGACGCCGAGCGATCGAGCCGCCTTCTCGCCGCGTCCAGGCCACCGGCTCGCAGCATGCGCAGGCAGTTCTCGGCCTCGCAGTTGTACGAGCGGAGCATCAGCGCGGACCAGTCCTCGACGAGCCTGCGGCCGGTCGCGTCCGATCCGTTGTAGGTGACCTGCCCGCCACCTTCGATCGCCGCGCCGGTCTTGATCAGGGTCTTCATCTCGTCGTGGATGAGGTCGAGTTGCGCCTGGTGGTCCGCGACGGCGTCGGCGCGGAACACACCTGCCCGCTGGAAGGTCAGTTCTTCCTTCAGGGGCTGGAGTTCGGCGCGTGCGTTCTTGATCCGGTGCCGCAGCGCTACTAGTTCGGCACCGGCTCTGTCGACCTCGTCCAGCACGCTGGTCTGCGCTGATTGGGCGTCACCGATTCGGGCGAGGAGTTCCTGCAGGCCCTCCACGGCCCGCTGCAGCTCTGCGATCCGGCGGTTCTTGCGCCCGAGCATGCTTACCTCCCCGAACAGCGACGAAAGGCCCATGACCGTTCCATCGCACGGAGGTATCCGCCGTTATCTACGACGCTATGCACTCACACCATCGAGTGATCCCACGAAACGAACGAACCCTTCGGGGTCCTCGCTCGTGGCGGACTGCTGCAAGATCACGCTGGTAGCGCCCGCTTCGGCCACCTGGGAGACCAGATCCGTGACGAACGCGCGGTCACGGGAGTCCGTCTCGACGTAGACGATCACCGGGTGCTCGCGGCCCGCCCTGACGGCACGGACCCGGTCGAGATCGGCCGACGCGTCGAGGATCGTGCCGTCGCCGACCTCGCCCGCCAGGGCCAGCGTCTTCAGGCCCAGGCCGCCCACGTAGATCGGCATCGGCGCGGCCGGCGGCCAGTCCAGCGCGACGTCCTTCAGCTTGACGTACCGGCCCTCCACGGTGACCCGCTCGCCGGCCAGCAGCGCCTTCAACGCCTCCGTGTACTCGCTCAGCAACGTCAGCGGCGACGCAACCCGTGCTCCGACCTGACCCATCCAGTCCTGCACGCCGTGCCCGACGCCGATCGTGACGCGACCGGGGAACAACCGGTCGAGCGTCGCGGCCTCCATCGCGGTGATCGCGACGTTGCGCAACGGCACCGGCAGCAGTCCGACACCGACCTTCAGCCGGGAAGTCCAGGCCAGGGCGGCGGAAGCGCAGGCGATGCCGCTTTCCAGGAAGCAGTCCTCCCACAGCCACAACGAGTCCACACCGGACTCCTCCGCGGCCAGGACGACGGAACGCAGGTTCTCGGGCGGAAGCTGAGGCCGGTAGACGGCGCCGAGTGTGGTCACCCGTCAACATCTACCGGCCCCCGGCTGGTTGAGCAACAAACTCAGCAGCCGCAGCTGTGGTACGTGACGTCCCAGTGGTTCGACTCGAGGTAGTAGATGTTGCCCGCGTTCGACTTCCACTTGTTCCCGCCGATGGACGAGAAGCTGCCCTTGATGTAGTTCGTGACGCAGCTGGTCAGGCGGTAGTCCACCTTGTACCCGTTCCAGTGCGAGTACGTGCCCGACGCGTGGCCGGTCTCCGTGCCGCCGGTGATGGTCAGCGCACAGCCCGACGCGCTCTTGAACGTCTTGGCACCCGCGATGGTCGTCTGGTTGATCTGCTCGAACGAGGTGCAGTTCGACTGGTTGCGGTTGCTGCAACCACCACTGGACGTCCAGCTGATGCCGGCCGCGCTCAGCTGCGCGGTCGCCTGCGAGTGGGTGTACTTGGCCGGGGCCGCCGACGCGACGGACGCGCCCATGATCAGAGCGGCGAACATCGCGATCACGGCTGCGATCGTGCGAACGAACATGTGCTCTCTCCTTATGCCCAAGGTGCCGCGAAAGCTGCATCGCGATCCGAACTCTTGGCGAGCTGGTTCACGCCCAGTGGGGCGGCTCGCGGCACCGCCCCCACGCCCCCGTACAACCAGTACGAGGACGTGGGGGCGTCACCGCGATCCACCCGCCTGACCGCGAACCAGCACGGCAAGATTTCGGATCGCGACGCTAGGAAGGAGCGGTAAAGGAACGCCTAAATCGGCTTTAGGCCGTTCTTTGGCGCCACGGCGGACAGTTCCGGTCATCACCAACAGCAAGTCGATCGGAGCTACACACATGCGCATTCGCCACGCCGTCGCGGCGACCGCGATCTCGCTGGGGCTGCTGGGTGGCCTGAGCGGCATCGCCCAGGCCGCACCGGAGGGTCCTGCCGAGCAGGAGACCGCCATCTCGCAGGTCGAGGCGGCGGCCGGATACGGCGGCTCGATCTCCCGCACCGAGGTCATCAAGCGCGCCAAGGACTGGTGGGACCGCAAGGTTCCGTACAGCCAGTCGGCTTACGCCTGGGACATCGGCAAGGGCAAGAAGTACCGCACGGACTGCTCCGGCTTCGTGTCCATGACGTGGAAGCTGACGACGAGCCGCAACACGTCCACTTTGGACGAGGTCGCCACCAAGATCTCCTGGGCGAACCTCAAGCCGGGCGACATGATCCTGCGCAACGGCCACGTGAAGCTGTTCGAGAAGTGGGCGAACACGGCGAAGACGTCCGCGTGGATCTACGAAGAGGGCAGCACCGCCACCGACATGGACCACGAGACCGTGACGATCTCGTCGCTCAAGAGCGGTGGCTACGCCCCGTGGAAGTACAAGAAGATCACCGGCTGAGTGCCCGCGAGGCCCACTGAGCAGGCCACTGGCGCACCTCCCCCATCTCTCTGGTGCCCAGTCGCGTGAAGAGCTCCGCGGCCTCGCGCCAGGAGCGGTCCGCGCCTTCGACGTCCCCCAGACAGGCGTGGACCGCTCCCAGGTCCCGAAGTGTCCGAGCCCGCCACAGCGGCAGGCTCAGGTCGTTCCACACCGGCAGCAGGTCGGTCAGCGCCACCCGCGCGCCGGCGTGGTCGCCCGCCGCGAGCCGCCACTCCCCCACCGTGCGGCGGACGAGCGCCTCGCCGAACCGGTCGCCGACGTCGCGGCAGCCGTCCAGCGCCTGCCGCAACAGCACTTCCGCCGGGTCGAACAAACCCCTGCGCAGCAACACCTTCGCCCACGCCTGGGCGGTGTAGCAGCCGAGCAGCTCGTCGCCGGTGCCCGCGACCATCTCGTGGGCGCGCCGGATGTGGTCCTCGGCGAGGTCCAGCTCACCGCGAGCGCGGTGCACGAGCCCGATCCCGCGGGCCGCCAGCGCCTCACCCCGCCGGCTGCGCGCCTGGCGGTAGATCGACTCGGCGAGACGAAGAGTCTCGAACGAACCCTCGTCGTCGCCCAGTTCCCGTTTGATGGAGCCGATTCCGTACAGCGCGTGCGCTTCGCCTTCGAGATCCTGCGACTTCATCAGCTCACGCGCCCGGTCGAGCGCCTCCAGTGCGCACGGGTACTGGCCGAGATCGCGGCACACCATGCCGATGCCGTTCATCGCCACGGCCTCGCCGCGCTTGTCGCCCATGTTCACGAACAACGTCTGCGCGGTGTCGAACCACGACCGCGCCTCGACCAGGTTGTCGCGCTTGTAGTGCATCTGCCCGAGGCTGCACCGCAGCACCGCCTCCAGGCGCAGATCTCCGGTCCTCCACACGGCCTCCAGCGCCGCCGTGTGTGTTCGTTCCCAGGCCTCGTAACGGTTCCTGAGCCCGAACCAGGCGAACACCAGCACCTCGGCCAGCTGCGAGGCGATCTCCGCGAGACCGAGTTCCGCCGCGCGTTCCACGAGCCTGGTCAGCAACGACTCCTCGCGCGCGAACCAGGCGTCCTTGTCGGTCGGGCGTGCCGCCGTCGCGACGATGCCCAGCGAGTCCTGCATGCGCGGCACGGCGAGGAAGAGCTGCTCGGTCAGTCCATCCACAGTGGACAGAGCAGCGACCACGGCCCTTCTCACGACGTCTTCCCGTTCCTGCTGCCGGTCCTCCGCCTCGGCGAGCTCACGGGCGTGCAGCCGCACCAGCTCGTGCATCCGGTATCGCGCGCTGCCGATGACGTCGAGCAGCCGCGCGTCCACGAGCTGGTCGAGCACGTCCTCGTCCAGCAGGTGCGCCCACAGGAAGCTCGGCACCTCGGGCAGCCCGAGGAACCCGAAGATCCGGTACGCGCGGCGGACGTTCTCGTCGAGCGCCCGGTAGGTCAGCTCCAGACCGGCCCGCACCGCGAGGTCGTCCGCGACGAGCTCGTCGAGCCGGCTGCGTTCGTCGGAGAGCCTTCTGACCAGCTTCGACACCGGCCAGTGCGCGCGACCGGCCAGCCGCGCGCCGGTGATCCGCACCGCGAGCGGCAGGTACCCGCACAGCCGCGCGACCTCCTGCGCCTGGTCGGGTTCGGCGGACACCCGGTCGTCGCCGAGGATGCGCTGGAGCAGGGTGACCGCCTCGTCGCTGCTCAGCACGTCCAACGGGATGCGGCGGACGCCTTCGAGCCCGCACAACCGGCTGCGGCTCGTGATCAGCGTCAGGCAGCCCGGGCTGCCCGGCAGCAGCGGCCGGACCTGCGAGACGCTCGTGACGCCGTCCAGCACGATCACCACGCGCCGCCCGCCGACCGTGGCCCGCCACAGCGCCGCGCGTTCCTCGGCGGACTCCGGAATCCGTTCGCTCGGCACGTCCATCGCGCGCAGCAACGCGTCGAGGGCCCCGGACGGCGAGTGCAGGTCGACGAACAGCTGCCCGTCCGGATACCGGTCGGCGAGCCGATGCGCCGCGTGCACCGCGAGCGCCGACTTGCCGACACCGGCGGGCCCTTCGATCCACCACACGCCGCCGTCGCTGTCGAGGAGCCTGCTCAGCTCCCTGTTGCGGCCGGTGAAGTCGCCCGCGTCGCGCGGCAGGTAGTTGCGGCGGCTGTCCCGCGAGCCCTCCAGCACGTCGCGGTAGAGCTGCTGGAGCTGCTCGCCGGGCTCGACCCCGAGCTCGTCGACGAGCACCTTGCGCGTCTCGCGGAACACCCGCATGGCGTCCGCGCGGCGCCCGGCCCGCGTGAGAGCGGTCATGAGCTGTCCGCGCAGCCGTTCGGCCAGCGGGTACTCGGCGACGAACGCCCCGAGCCGGTCGATCAGCTCGGCGTGCCGGCCCAGCGCCAGTTCGGCGTCGACCCAGGCCTCGGCGGCCGCGAGCCGTTGCACGTCGAGGGTCTGCGCGAACACCACCGGCGTGCCGCGCCAGAGCTGCAGCGCCTCGTTGAGGACCTCGGCCTTGACCTTGAGGTCGGCCTCGTCGCCCGCCCTGGTCACGAGCCTGCGGAACGCGTGCAGGTCGACGCTCTCGGGGTCGGCGTTGAGCACGTAGCCCGCCGCCCGGTGCTCGACCGGCAGCCCGGAGCGGCGCAGGCTGGAGATGTGGACCTGCAACGACTTGCGCGCCTGCGGCGGCGGCTCCTCGCCCCAGATGAGATCGATGAGCCGTTCGACGGGCACGATCCTGCCGCACTCGACCGCCAGGACGGCTAAGATCTGCGCGGGCTTCGGCGGCACTGACGGCTCGACCGGCCCGAGAATCCTGACCTCCACTGCGCCCCCACCAGTGTTGAACATTCACCAAGTTCTGCACGGCATTGCCAAATTTTGACGCATTCCGATGCGCGGGGGTTCCACTTCAGAGTGAATGCACTCGAACGGACGCAGATCTGGATGCAACCAGACCAGAGCCCACTCCGTCCAGCCCACTTTCAGTGGGCATGAATGTGAACTCTTGTTCCGTTCTAGAGGCTGGCTTTGAGTCGCCCGAACTCCTGCGCCAACGCCGGCAACTGCCAGTGCGCGTTCAGCCCACTCGGATTCGGCAGGACCCACACCCGAGCACCGCCCACGGTGTCCTGCTGCGCCCCGACCTGCGCCTTCTTGCGGCCGAAGGCAGCACGATAGACCGTCACGCCGAGCACCGCGAGAACCTTCGGTGAATACCGCTCGACCTTTTCGGCGAGCTCGATCCCACCCTGACGCATTTCGTCAATTGTTAATTCGTCGGCTTTGGCACTGGGCCGCGCGACGACGTTCGTGATGCCCAGACCGAGGTCGAGCAGCTTCTCCTGCTCGGCGGGCGCGAACTGGGACGGCGTGAAACCGGACAAATGAAGGGCGGGCCAGAACCGGTTTCCCGGCCGCGCGAAGTGGTGCCCGGTCGCCTCCGACACGAGGCCGGGGTTGATGCCGCAGAAGAGCACGTCGAGCCCGGGCTTGATCACGTCGGCAATCACGTGGCCAAGCCTACGAGGTGAGCCGTAGCGTGCCCGTCGTGGCCGCGCTCCCGATCCTGTTCCTCGACGTCGACGGCCCGTTGCTCCCCTTCGGCGACGGCGTCCCAGGCACTCCGGGCCTCGCACGGCTCGACCCCGCGCACGGCCCGTGGCTCACCGCCCTGCCGTGCGAGCTGATGTGGGCCACGACCTGGATGGACGACGCCAACACGCACATCGCGCCCCTGCTCGGCCTGCCGACGCTGCCGGTCACGACCTGGCCGGACGACCCGGACGCCGAAGCCGCCGACGCGCGCCAGGGCCTGCACTGGAAGACCCGCGGCCTGGTCACGCTGGCGGGCACGAGACCGTTCATCTGGGTGGACGACGAGATCGGCGAGAAAGACCATGCCTGGGTCGCCCAGCACCACGGCAAGGCGTTGCTGCACAAGGTCGACCCGCGCCACGGCCTGACAGACGCCGACTACCTCGAACTCGACGCCTGGCTGCGCGAGCGCTAGGCGCCGGCCGGCACGCGCGGGCGGGGCGTCCACATCGTGTAGCCGGCGCGGCGGGCGTCCTCCGGCGAGTGGAAGAACGCGTCGCCCTTCATGCGCTTGTAGTAGGGCGACTCGGGGGTGTGGAACATCATCGTGCGCGAGTTCGCCTTGATCGCGGGAGCGACGGCGGCGGGCTCCTCCATGATCGACAGAGGTGCGGCGTCCTGAGCGGCGGTGGTGGACGCGCGGGAGCGCAGGGTGAGCCAGGTCAGCACGACGCCGGCGAGGAAGGCGCCCGCGCACAGCAGGAACATCTGGAAGAAGAACCCGAACACCGAACAGCTCCTAGCCCGTAGTCATGAAGTCCTCGTCGACGCGCAGTCCGGGAGCGGCCGAGCGCAGGGCGTCGCTCAGCGAGCCCGCGTGCTCCGGGTCCACGACGCGTGCCGACGCGATCAGGTGTCCGGCGCGCACGACACCGGTGAAGTCGGTGACGTCCCGGTCCAGCACGGCCCCGAGCAGCGCGGCGGCCACCGCCGGGGAGACGGGCAGGCGTTCACCGGCGTCGGGGGTGATCACGTCGGTGATCCGGTAGGTGGTCAGCGCGCGCACGGCGTCCACGACCTCCTGACGTTCCCGCGGGGACGCGGCGGTGCCCGCCAGCACGATCTCCGACGACCGCACCGCGAGCAGCAGGTGGCCGGCGGGCACGCCAGGGGCGGGGTGCGCGACGAGGCCCACCGCGGCGAGCAACGCCGGCACGACGAGAGCGCCGACGAAGACGCGGAGCGGCAACTGCACGGGGCTGGCCTATCTCATTCGGCCGACCGGCTGCCACCACCTGGACCGGAACACCCAGGACACCGCACCCGAATTCACTCGTTCGTGGAGACCACGACAGGCTCGCCGGACGCCACCAGACGCCAGTCCGAGCCCGCGAAGTCGGCGGGATCGAGCACGCCCGCGGCCTTCACCCAGTCGATCAGCAGCTGCCGGATCTCCTGCTGCTGGTTGTGCAGCACGGCCGCCGAGGCGATGTGCGGGAAGTCGCCGCCACCCGCCTGCCGATAGTTGTTCACGGCCACCGCGAACTCGAACGAGTCCGCCACCGGCTCACCGCCGAAGCGCAGATCCACGATCCGGGACCCGACCGGCTGGGAGATGTCGACGTCGTAGGTCAGCGGCGCGGACAGCCCGTAGGCGATGTCGAAGTTGTAGTCCGGCACGTCGGCGGACAGTTCGGCCGCCGAGAACGGGCCAGGACCGGACACCTGCAGGAAGTACCGCGCCGACTCCTCCAGGAAGTCGCGCAGGTGCCCACCGGTCATCCGCACGCCCACCAGCGTGTTGTCGAAGATGTAGAGCCCGGCGACGTCCCGCAGGGACACCTCCCCCGCCGGAATCGCGGCGGTCCGGTTGAAGGGCGCGCACAACGACAGCACCGGCAGCGACGTGGACTTCGAGACCTCCAGCGCCTGCACGTGGTTGATGAACCGCAACGCGGGCGTGTCCTCGAACCGGGACCGCGAAGCCGACATCGCCGACGCACAGGTGCCGACCCGTCCGTTCACGTACGACACGACCCGCTCGTGGTCGTGCCGCAGCAGCCGCACGATCCGCGGGTCCTCCGCCACGGTGGCCGACGACAGCACGGACGACCGCGACTCGGCCAGCTCCCAGCGCCCGTCGTAGCGCAGGTCGAACTCCATCACCGACAACCGCTTGCCCGAGTACAGCGGCTCGGTCAGCAGCACCGGCCGCCCGGTCACCTTGTTCGTCACGAACCGCGACGGGATCTCCACGTGCGCGTGCCCGACCAGCACCGCGTCGATCCCTGGCACCGTCTCCGCCAGCAGTTCGGAGCAGTTCTCCGGGAACGGCACCTGGTCGCCCAGCGACGACGACAGGTCGGCCCCGGAGTGCGCCACCACGATCACCAGGTCGGACTTGTGCCGGATCTCCGGCACCCAGTGCAGCGCCTGCTCCACCAGCCCTGGGAACGTCAGCACGCCGTCGACGTGGGCGCGGTCCCACACCGCGATCCCCGGGTTCGTCAGCCCGAGGATCCCGACGCGCAACGGCGCCCCGCCCGTCAGCCACACGGTCTTCACCACGTACGGCTGGAACGCGGGCAGGCCCGTGGCCACGTCCAGCGCGTTGGCCGCCAGCAGCGGGAACTCCAGCTGCCGTTCGAAGGTCCGCAGCACCGGCAGCCCGTAGTTGAACTCGTGGTTGCCCAGCGCGGCGGCGGTGTAGCCGATGGCGTTCATCGCGGCGGCCATCGGATGCACGTGCGCACCGCGCGTGATCGGCTCGACCTTCGCGTAGTAGTACGCCAGCGGCGTGCCCTGGATGGTGTCACCGGCGTCGAGCAGCAACGTCCGCTGGCGTCCCACGGCGGCACGCACGTCGTTCACGAGCGTCGAGATCTTCGCGAGCCCGACGTCGTTGTGCGCGAAGTCGTCGAACTCGCGGTTGAGGTAGTAGTCCCAGTTGAAGAGATTGCCGTGCAGGTCTGTCGACCCCATCACAGTCAGTGTGAACGTGCGCACGCCGCTCACCTCCGGTTGTGGTCGGGCCTGATCACCCGACCATAACCGCTCACACTTGACCCCAAATCACCTCGTGGGAGGGGCCTGCCCGTCCCGCTGACCGCGCTGACCAGGTTCGACCACGCTGGACGCGACGGACTTGCCGTCCTCTGTGGTGGCGATCACGGTCACCGCGTCCCCCTTCTCGACACCTTCGGCCACGGTCTCGGCGTCGATCACGTACGTCTTCGTGTACCCGTCGGTGGACTTCACCTCGATGGACGAGTCGCTGAGCGCGGTGACCTCGCCTGACTGGAACTCGCCGTGCGTCGCCGTGCCGAACCCGAGTCCGCCGCGCATGCCGCCGCCACCGTCCGGCGGTGCCCCGCCCATGCCGCCGGGTCCCATCCCTCCGGCTCCGGTCTGCTGGTTCGTGCCGCTGGCGGCGTAGATCGCGACGCCACCGGCACCGGCGATCGCGACGGCGATGGCCACGGCCGCCACCGTCTTCTTCGCGGTCCACGCCGGGCGCGCCGCAGATTCGGCGGACTGCTGGGGTGCGCCCCACTCCGGGGGCTGTTGTTCGGTCATGACAGCCACCGTGGCGGCGCCGGCTGTGCCGAACCTGTGCCTGACGTAGGCACGGCCTGTGCGCGTCGCTCACAGCTGGTACACAGGATCCGCGTTCACGATGGGAGCCATGCGCGCGATGAAGACCGAACTCCGCAGGCCGGACGGACAGCCGGTCAGGGTGCTCGTCGTCGACGACGAGTCCACTCTGGCCGAGCTGATGTCGATGGCGCTGCGCATGGAGAAGTGGGACGTGCGCACGGCTCTCGACGGGACGACGGCGGTGCGGACCGCACGCGAGTTCCGCCCGGACGTGGTGGTGCTGGACGTGATGCTGCCGGACTTCGACGGTTTCGAGGTGCTGCGCCGGATGCGTGCAGAGGCACCGATCCTGCCGGTGTTGTTCCTGACGGCGAAAGACGCCGTGGAGGACCGCATCGCCGGGCTCACCGCGGGCGGCGACGACTACGTCACCAAACCGTTCTCGCTGGAGGAGGTCGTTCTGCGGCTGCGTGCACTGCTGCGGCGCACCGGCGTGACCGACGCGGACGCGGGCACCCGGCTGATCGTCGGCGACCTGTCGCTGAACGAGGAGACGCGCGAGGTCGAACGCGCCGGCGCCTCGATCGACCTCACCGCGACGGAGTTCGAGCTGCTGCGCTACCTGATGCGCAACCCGAAGCGCGTGCTGAGCAAGGCCCAGATCCTGGATCGCGTGTGGAGCTACGACTTCGGCGGCCAGGCGAACATCGTCGAGCTCTACATCTCCTACCTGCGCAAGAAGATCGACGCCGGGCGCACCCCGATGATCCACACGATGCGAGGCGCCGGTTATGTCCTCAAGCCTGCGACCTAGAACGCTGCGGGCGAAGCTGGTCTCCGGCCAGATCGTCCTGCTCACCGCGCTGTGCCTGGTGATCGGCGGGGTCTCCGTGCTCGCGCTGCACGCGTTCCTGATGAGCAACCTGGACCGCGAGGTCACGACACTGCGGCCCGCGCCACCCGGTTCGCCCTACGGACCACCTGGCATCAACGCGAGGATCTTCGGCGACGGCAGCATCGCCGGCACGATCGAACTGCCGGGCTGGCAGGCGCCGCGCATGCTCACCGCCGACGAGATCAAGCTGCTGGCGGCCGCGCCGTCGAGCCTGCACACCGTCGACCTGGGCGAGGCCGGCGAGTTCCGGGTCGTCACCGACCGCAGGGACATCAAGGGCCTGCCGCTCGCGCCCGTCACGGACATCGTGTGGCAGATGGTCTGGATCCTCGCCGGCCTCATCGTCGCGGGAGCGGCGGCGGTCGCCCTGGCGGGCCGGGTGATCGTGCGGCGCGCGCTGGTGCCGCTCGACCGGGTCGCCGACACCGCGACCCGCGTCTCCGAGCTCCCGTTGCACGAGGGCGAGGTCGCGCTCGCCGAACGCGTGCCGGAGGAGGACACCGATCCGGCAACCGAGGTCGGCAAGGTCGGCCTCGCGCTGAACAAGCTGCTCGGGCACGTCGGCGAGGCACTGAAAGCCAGGCACGACAGCGAAACGAGGGTCCGGCAGTTCGTCGCCGATGCCTCGCACGAGCTCAGAACGCCCCTCGCCGCCATCCGCGGCTACGCCGAGCTGACCAGAAGGACCACCGAGGACCTGCCTCCCGAGGTCACGCACGCGATGAGCCGCGTCGAGTCCGAGGCGGTGCGGATGACGTCACTGGTCGAGGATCTCCTGCTGCTCGCCCGCCTCGACGCGGGCCGGCCACTGGAAAGCAAGGACGTGGACCTGTCGCGGCTGGTGCTGGACGTGGTCGGCGACGCCCGGATCGCGGGCCCCGGCCACCGCTGGAAGCTCGCACTGCCGGAGCAACCCGTCACAGTTCCCGGTGACGTGCAACGGCTGCACCAGGTCATCGGCAACCTGCTGTCCAACGCCCGCGCGCACACCCCGCCGGGCACCACCGTCACGACCGGCCTGTCCGTCCACAACGGACAGGTGGACCTGACCGTCACCGATGACGGCCCTGGCATCCCCGAGGGCCTGGAGGTCTTCGAACGGTTCGCGCGCGGTGACTCCTCGCGCTCGCGGGCGGCGGGGAGCACCGGCCTGGGCCTGTCGATCGTGTCGGCCGTGGTCGGCGCGCACGACGGCGACGTGTCCGTGACGAGCAAGCCGGGGCGCACGACGTTCACGGTCTCGTTGCACACAGGTCGTTCACAGCGGGAGCACACGACCGACCCAGGCTAGGCCGCGACTCTCGTCCCCATGAGACGAGAACGCCTGGCGCTGGCGGTCCTGCTGATCGCGACCGGCGCGCTGTACCTGTGGCGGCTGGGGGACTCGGGCTGGGCCAACGCCTACTACTCCGCCGCCGCGCAGGCCGGTGCGACGAGCTGGAAGGCGTGGTTCTTCGGCTCGTCGGACGCCTCGAACGCGATCACCGTCGACAAGACGCCCGCCTCGCTGTGGGTGATGGGCCTGTCCGCGCGGCTGTTCGGCGTCAACGCGTGGAGCATCCTGGTGCCGCAGGCGTTGATGGGCGTGGGCAGCGTCTGGCTGCTGCACGCGACGGTGCGCCGCTGGTTCTCCCCCGCGGCCGCGCTGATCGCCGGGGCCGTGCTCGCGCTGACCCCGGTCGCGGTGCTGATGTTCCGCTTCAACAACCCGGACGCGTTGCTGGTCCTGCTGATGGTCGCGGGCGCCTACTGCGTGACCCGCGCGGTCGAGAAGGCCAGTCCGTTCTGGCTCGCGCTCGCGGGCGTCGCGGTCGGGTTCGGGTTCCTCACCAAGATGCTGCAGGCGTTCCTGGTGCTGCCGGCGTTCGCGCTGGTGTACCTGCTCGCCGCACCCGCATCGACAGGCAGGAAGCTCCTGCACCTGGCCGGTGCGTTCGGCGCCATGGTCGTCGCGGGCGGCTGGTGGATCGCCGCCGTCGAACTGACGCCGGACCGGCCCTACATCGGCGGGTCGCAGACGAACAGCGTGCTCGAACTGACGCTGGGCTACAACGGTTTCGGCCGCCTGACCGGTGACGAGGTCGGCAGCGTCGGCGGTGGCCGCGGCTGGGGCTCGGCGGGGTGGAGCCGCCTGCTGGGCGCGGAGATGGGCAGTCAGATCGCGTGGCTGCTGCCGGCCGCGGTGGTGCTGCTGGTCGCCGGGCTGTGGCTGGCGAAGGGCCGCGCCCGCACCGCGCTCGCACTGTGGGGTGGCTGGCTCGTCGTCACCGCCGGGGTGTTCAGCTTCATGAACGGGATCATCCACTCCTACTACACCGTGGCGCTGGCTCCCGCGATCGCCGCCGTCGTCGGCATCGCGGCCACCGAACTCTGGGACCGTCGCAGCGAACCCGTTGCGGCAGCGGTGCTTTCGGGTTCCGTCGCGCTGAGCGCGCTGCAGTGCTACGTGCTGATCAACGAGCTCTCCACGCCCGTCGCGGTGCTGGTGCTGATGACGGGACTGATCGCCGCAGTCGGCCTGGTGCTGTCGATGCGCTGGGCCATCCCGGTCGCGCTCATCGCCGCGTTGCTCGGCCCGACCACGTACTCCTTCGCCACCGTCACCACCCCGCACACCGGCGCGCTGCCCGTCGCGGGCCCGTCGAACGGCCGGATGGGCGGCATGGGCGGTGGCCTGCTCGACGCGACGACCCCGGACGCCGAGGTCGTGACCCTGTTGCAGGACAACGCGGATAGTTACAGGTGGGCCGCCGCGACGATCGGCTCCAACAACGCGGCCGGGCTCCAGCTCGCCAGCGGGCAGCCGGTCATGGCGCTCGGCGGCTTCAACGGCACCGACCCCGCGCCGACCCTGGAGCAGTTCCAGGAACTGGTCCGAAGCGGACAGATCCACTACTACGTCGCGGCCGGCCGGATGATGCAGGGCGAGAGCGGCAGCGACGCCGCCCACGACATCGCCGCGTGGGTCGCCGAGAACTACACCGCGACCACCGTCGCCGGTGCCACCCTCTACGAACTGGACGCGTCATGACCGCCACGCTCGCACCCGCGCCCACCGCTGCCCGGGCACCGGAACCACAACGCAAGCTGAAGTCGAAAACGTTGCACCGCATCGCCTTCCTCGGTCTGCTCGCCGGCACCGCCGTGCTGTACCTGTGGAACCTCACCGCGTCCGGCTACGGCAACGAGTTCTACGCGGCGGCCACCCAGGCGGCGTCGCAGAGCTGGAAGGCGTTGCTGTTCGGCTCGCTCGACCCCGGCAACACGATCACGGTCGACAAGCCGCCCGCGTTCCTGTGGGTCAGCGGCCTGTTCGCCAAGGCGTTCGGCTTCTCCAGCTGGGCCGTGCTCGCCCCGCAGGCGCTGGAAGGCGTTGCGGCGGTGGGGCTGCTGTACGCGACGATCAAGCGCACGTCCGGCCCGGCCGCGGCGTTGTTCGCCGGTGCGACCTTCGCTCTCACGCCGGTGGCCACCCTGATGTTCCGGTTCAACCTGCCGGACGCGTTGCTGGTGCTGCTCATGGTCGCGGCCGCGTACTGCACGGTGCGGGCGCTGGAGAAGGCGAGCCCGCTGTGGCTGGCGCTCGCGGGTTCGGCGATCGGGTTCGCGTTCCTCACCAAGATGCTGCAGGCGTTCCTGGTGCTGCCCGCACTCGCGCTGGCCTACCTGATCGCGGCTCCGACGTCACCGCTCAAGCGGCTCCTGCACCTGCTCGGCGCCGGTGTCGCGATCGTCGTCTCGGCCGGGTGGTTCATCGCGCTGGTCGAGCTGTGGCCGGCGGACAGCCGCCCGTACATCGGCGGGTCGACCAACAACTCGTTGTGGGAACTGGCCATCGGCTACAACGGGCTCGGCCGCATCTTCGGCGGTTCCGGCGGCGGTCCCGGCGGTGGCGGAATGGGCGGCAACGGGAACATCGGCTTCGGCGGCGAAACGGGTATCGGGCGGTTGTTCGGCGCCAGCATGGGCCCCGAGATCTCCTGGCTGCTGCCCGCCGCGTTGATCGGACTGGGTGCCGGACTGTGGTTCCTGCGCCGTGCGCCCCGCACTGACCGCACACGTGCGGCGCTGGTGGTGTGGGGCGGCTGGGTGCTCGTGAGCGGCGCGGTGTTCAGCTTCATGAGCGGCATCACGCACCCGTACTACACGGTCGCTCTGGCCCCGGCGATCGCCGCGGTGGTCGGCATCGCCGGGCGTGAGCTGTGGCGCGGCCGTGGCCACTTCCCGGTGCGAATGGCGTTGACGGCGATGGTCGCGGCGACCGGCGTGTGGGGCTTCATCCTGCTCGACCGCACGCCGGACTGGACGCCGTGGCTGCGCTGGGTCCTGCTGGCCGTCACCGCGCTCGTCGTGTTCGCGCTGGTGTTCGGGCTGAACGGACGTCGCTGGATCGCGGCCGCGCTGGTGGTCACCGCGTTGCTCGGCACGTCCGGCTACGCGTTCGCCACCGCCTCGACGACGCACAGCGGGTCGATCCCGTTGTCCGGCCCGCGTTCCCAGCAGGGCGCCGGCACGGGCATGCGGGAAGGCGGCTCGTCGACGGAGGTCGTGCAGCTGCTGAAGGCCACGGACACCGAGTGGGCGGCCGCGACGACCGGCGCCCAGAGCGCGGCGTCGCTGCAGCTGGCGTCCGGCCGGTCGGTGATCGCGATCGGTGGCTGGAACGGCAGCGATCCCGCGCCGACGCTGGACGAGTTCAAGGCGCTCGTCGCGCAGGGCGAGGTGCGGTACTACGTCGAAGGTGGCGGCGGCGGACGGGGTGGCGGCAGCGAGATCGCCGAGTGGGTCGCGGCGACCTTCCAGTCCACGACGGCGGGCGGCCAGACCCTCTACGACCTGACCACGGGCTGATCCTCAGAGACGGCCGGTGTCGGCGGGGAGCACTTCCCCCGGCACCGGCCCGATCGTCTCGGCCGGCTCGTCGGCCCACAGCAGCGGAAGCAGGTCGGCTCCGCGTTTCCACAACCACGGAATCCCTTTGAGCATCAGCCACGCCATGTGGTGCCACACCGTGAGCTCGCGACCGCCGGAGCACTCCAGGCTGACGTCGCCGAACTGGAGGCCACCAGCGCGCAGTTCGGCCGCGAACGCGCGCGCCAGCATGCGATGACCCCGTTCGGACGGGTGCAGCCGGTCGACGGCCCACGTGTCCAGCTCGTAGGCGCCGGGCATCGTGTGCAGGTCGACGCACCGCACGCCGTGCCGCGCGACCACGACGTCGACCACGCGGTTGTACTCGTCGATGCGGTCCTTGAGCACCCGCCGCAACCGGCCCGGCAGCTTGAACACGCGGCCCTGGTCGTGGAACCGCACGGTGACGACGGCGACCCCGGCCGCGGTCAGCTCGCGGCAGACGTGGTCGAGGTCCTCGTACATCCGCCGCACGGAGAAGTCGGACCGCAGCGTGTCGTTCACGCCGGCGATGACGACGGCCGCGCTGGGCCTGTCCCGCAACGCCCGCGGCAGCTGGACGTGTCGGACGTCGGCCAGCCGGGCACCGGAGACGGCGTGGTTGCGATAGCCGTTGTCCGAGTAGGCGGACGAGAGGATCGGGCCGAAGCCACGCCATCCGCCGGGCACGAGGTCGCCGATCCCGACCGCTGTCGAGTCACCTAGTAACACCAGCACGCGGTTCAGGATCAGCCTGCCCGGTGAGCCGGGAATGGCCACGCGGGAACGGTTCAGCGAAATGCTGGGTAAAGCGGGAGTTCGAGCACCTCAGGGCCGTAGCGGTCGGCCAGTGCCCCGATCACCGCGTCGGCGTGCGACGCGACCGTCTTCTCGCCCAGCAGCAACGCGTCGGACCTCAGCCGCATCCACCGGCCGGTCAGCACGACACTGCGCGGCGGGGCGTTGACAACGTTGGGCATGGGCTTGGAGAGCGCTCGCCACGTCGCGAGCCACACCCACAGCAGCTGGGCTTCCAGCAGCCGCGGTAAGAACACCGCGTCGTCGTCCATCTCGGGCCACACCGACCCGACCTCCGCGCGCCAGGCGGCGACCATCGCCTCGGACATCCCCGGCGGCAGGCCCCAGCCGCACCAGCAGGACGGGAACGGCACGCGCAACGCGGCGGCGTCGAACACGATGTCGCGGACGCAGCCGCCCTCGAAGTCGACGAACCGGACGCCGCGCGAGGTGACCAGGTGGTTGTCCGGACAGGACGTCGACGGGCTGAACGCGCGCCGCCGTGAGGTGCTGAACGCCCGTGCGGACTCGGCGGCGAACTCGATGGCCTGCGTGGACGTGCCGACGCCCAGGGTGGACTCCAGCAAAGCCGGTAAGCCGACGATCGCCGCGTGCACGTCGACCGCGATCGGGTCCTGGCAGCACTGCGCGCCGGCCCGCCGCATCAACGCGTCGAAGTCCGCGTCACGACCCGCCGTCGTGGCGTGCAGGCGGCCCATGGCGTGTGCCCACGAGAGCAGGCCACGTTCCGCGGCGCGCGCGTCCGGCGCGTGCAGCTTCTCGGACAACCGCGGCGCACGGCCCAGGTCTTCCAGCACGACCAGACGCATCGCCGCGTCGTGGGCGAAGAGTTCCGGGGTGGCGCGCTCTTCGGCCGGAAGGGCCGTGAGCAGCTGATGGCTGACCGCCTCGTGCGCCCACGGGTCGCGGTCGCCGGTCCCTGCGGGATAGCGCTTCACGACCAGCGTGCGCGGCATGGAGAACGGCGAGGAGGCCACTCGGACGCGAATGACGACGGAACGACCGGTACCCCCGAGAGTCTCGGGGTCCGCGAGGCGCACCTGTGCGCCCAGTCTTCTGGTCAGTACGCGTTCAGCCGCCCCGACAGCGTCTGCGATCTCAGGTGAAGTCGTGTCGGGAGGGCCCGCGGTGATCTCCACGCTCATCCCCTCCGACCCTACTCCCCAAGTCCGTGAGCCGGACCGACGCTAATCGGGCCAGGCTGCGACCACCACTACTCGTTGATAACGGCTCGCGGTGTTTCCGGATCCCCCTCCGACGTGTGGACGTGTGGAAACACCTTCCGTTGCCCACTACGTGCCGATCAACCCGATCGATCGCCGCCCTTGGGTCAATACCGATCAAGTAGTTGCTCGATCGGGCGAACGGTTCTCATGTTCTGAGACGCGCGGAGGCATCCGGTGGGTTGCCTCCGCGCGCGAAAAGATCGTCAGGCCTTCTGCTCGGCCTTGTCAGCCGCCTTCTGCTCGGCCTTCTCCTGCGGCTTGGCGTCCACGCCGGCCTCCTTGCGCTGCAGCGCCGTGATGGGCGCGGGAGCGGCCGTCAGCGGGTCGTAGCCGCCACCCGACTTCGGGAACGCGATGACCTCGCGGATCGAGTCGGCGCCCGCGAGCAGCATGCAGAGGCGGTCCCAGCCGAGCGCGATGCCGCCGTGGGGCGGGGCGCCGAACTTGAACGCGTCGAGCAGGAAGCCGAACTTCTCCTGCGCCTCCTCGGCACCGATGCCCATGACGTTGAACGCGCGCTGCTGCACGTCCGCGCGGTGGATACGAATCGAGCCACCGCCGAGCTCGTTGCCGTTGAGGATCACGTCGTAGGCGTAGGCCAGCGCGTTGCCCGGGTCGGACTCGAAGTTGTCGATCCACTCCGGGGTCGGCGAGGTGAACGCGTGGTGCAGCGCCGTCCAGTTGCCGCCACCGACCGCGACGTCGCCCGCGTCGAGCTTGTCGACCGACTCGAACATCGGGAAGTCGACGACCCACGCGAACGCCCAGGCGTTCTCGTCGATCAGGCCGACGCGGTGCGCGATCTCGACACGGGCCGCGCCCAGCAGAGCACGCGCGTCCCGCGGGTCGCCCGCGCCGAAGAAGATGCAGTCGCCCGCGTTGGCGCCGACGGCCTTCGCGAGACCCTCGCGCTCGGTGTCGGTGAGGTTCTTCGCGACCGGGCCGCCCAGCGTGCCGTCCTCCTGGACCAGCACGTAGGCGAGACCCTTGTGGCCGCGCTGCTTGGCGAACTCCTGCCACGCGTCGAGCGTGCGACGCGGCTGCGAGGCACCACCCGGCATGACGACGGCGCCGACGTACGGCGCCTGGAACACGCGGAACGTCGTGTCCTTGAAGTACTCGGTCAGGTCGGTGAGCTCGAGCTCGAAGCGCAGGTCCGGCTTGTCCGAGCCGTACTTCGCCATCGCGTCGGCGTAGGAGATCCGGCGGAACGGCAGCGGCAGCTCGACGTCCTTGGTCTCCTTCCAGATCGCGGCGAGCAGCTTCTCGGTGAGCGCGATGACGTCGTCCTGCTCGACGAAGCTCATCTCGATGTCGAGCTGGGTGAACTCCGGCTGGCGGTCGGCGCGGAAGTCCTCGTCCCGGTAGCACCGCGCGATCTGGTAGTAGCGCTCCAGGCCACCGACCATGAGCAGCTGCTTGAACAGCTGCGGCGACTGCGGCAGCGCGTACCAGGAGCCGGGGCGCAGCCGCGCCGGCACCAGGAAGTCACGCGCGCCCTCGGGCGTGGAACGGGTCAGGGTCGGCGTCTCGATCTCGGAGAACTTCTCGCCGTGCAGCACCTCGCGGGCGATGCGGCTGACCTCGCTGCGCAGCCGGATGGCCTTGGCCGGGCCGGAGCGGCGCAGGTCGAGGTAGCGGTGCTTGAGGCGGGCCTCCTCGCCGGGCTCCACGTCGCTCTCGACCTGGAACGGCAGCGGCGCGGCCTCGTTGAGGACCTCGAGGTCGGTCACGTAGACCTCGATGGCGCCGGTGGAGAGGTCGGGGTTCTCGCTGCCCTCGGGACGCTTGCTCACGTCGCCGGTGACCTTGATGACGTACTCGCTGCGCAGCCGGTGCGCGCGCTCGGCCATCTCACCCTCGCGGAACACGACCTGGGCCACACCGGAGGCGTCGCGAAGGTCGATGAAGATGACACCGCCGTGATCCCGCCGGCGAGCGACCCACCCGGTGAGGGTGACGGACTGCCCGGCGTGCTCGGCCCGGAGTGATCCGGCCTCGTGCGTGCGCAACACGGTGGTGGCTCCTTGTAGACGAAGTCAGCTTTGCCGTCAAGGCTAGCCGGAGCCACCGACAGATTTTCACGCAGGGCTTTCTCGCTGCGGAGATGATCTCCCCAGCACCGGTTTCGCCTTCGCCCAGGCCGCGTGCCAGCCGGGGTCTACCTGCTCGGCGTCGCCCCACTCCGCGATGCGGTGGAGCAGGTCGAGCAGCCGCGCCCGCGGTGCCGGCGCGAGCGACGGCAGCACCTCGACGAGGAACGGCAGCACCGCGGTGGCGGCCCCGCACACGAACCCGCCCTCCTCGTGCACTGTCCGGTCCAGGTCGGTGATGGCCCGCTCGACCGCCTCGGGATCGTCGGACAGCAGCGCCCGCACGTGACCGGGTGTGTCCAGCGCGGGGCCGTAGGCGTGGTCGATCGAATGCCACGCGACGTCGTCCAGCCCTTCCAGCACCGGCCTCACCCCAGGTCCAGCAACACCGACGTGGCGAGCGTCGAGACCTTCTGCCCCAACGACGTCACGGAGTGGTCGTGCACCCTCTCGGCGACGAGGTCCCGGTACTCGCGAGCCCGCGCGACACCGACCAGCCACACCGCGAAGGCCCGCAACCGGACGTCGGGGTCGGCGATCCACACCGGCACGAACGGCACGACCAGGCCCACGTCCGTGGTGTCACGTTCGAAGAGCCTGCGCAGGTAGTCGAGCGCCTCGGTCCGCCACGGCAGCACGTCCACCAGCGCCAGCACGAGGTCCATGCCGTCGAAGTCCTTGGGCCCCACCAGCCAGAGCACGTGCTCCAGCACCTCGTCGTAGCCCATCTCGAACGACCCGGTGGCCAGGAACAGCTCCAGGTCCCCGGTCAGCGCGCGCAGGATCACGTCGGCGTCGGGCCGGGTCGCCGCGGACACCAGCAGCCGCGAAAGCGGTTCGTCGTCCGGCACGTCCAGCTCCCGCAACCACGAGACCGCGGCCTCGTCGCCCCGCCCGGCGAACTCCGTCGCGACGAGCACGAGGCACAGCCGCGTGGCCGGGTCCGTCTCCTCTTCCCATCGCCGCGTCAGGGCGGGCAGCACCGGCGCGCTGTCCCCGCGCCCCTTCCCGAGCACGAAGAGCACGCCCCGCCGCACGCCCGCGGAGCTGTGGTCGAGCAGGGCGAGCAGGGCGGGTTTCGAGGCCTCGAACGCGGGTGGCCAGCTCGGGTGGACGCCGTCCGAGCCGCTGCCCCCGGCGACCGCGATCGCGCCGCAGAGGTTCTCGAGGAGCCACTCGCGGCTGGGCGTGTTGTCGTGGGCGACCAGCTCCAGCAGGAACGGCCAGGCCGCCGCGGTCGCCTCGCTGACCTCCGACTCCTCGCCGGTGAGCAGGCCCACGAGCTCCTCGTGCGGCTCGACGGAGGTCCGGGCCTGCTTCAGCAGACGGGGAAGCTCGTCGGCGTACCCGTTGTGACCGCGCAACCGGTACCAGTCGATCTTCCTCAGAGCCTCCACCATGGAACCAACAATAGGAAAAGGCCGCGACCGGGTAGGTCGCGGCCTTCTCACGGCGAACTAGCTCACGCGGTGGGCGCGAGGTACAGCAGGCGGTTCGGCGAACCGGTGCCCGGGTTCGTCACCTTCGACGGCGTCGACTGCCCGATCAGGTACGAGGCGACCTGGGCCGGCGTGGCGGACGCGTTCGTCGAGAGGTAGCGAGCGGCGGCACCCGCGACGTGCGGGGTGGCCATCGACGTGCCCGAGATGGTGCTGGTGGCGGTGTCGGAGGTGCTCCAGGACGACGTGATGTCGCGGCCCGGGGCGAAGATGTCGAGCACCGCGCCGTAGTTCGAGAACGACGAGCGGGCGTCGTTGCGGTCGGTGGAGCCGACCGTGATCGCCTCGGTCACGCGGGCCGGCGAGAAGCCGGACGCGTTGGCGTTGGAGTTGCCGGCCGCCACCGCGAACGTGACGCCCTTGGCGACGGCGTTGCGCACAGCGGTGTCGAGCGTGGCGTTGGCGCCACCACCGAGCGACAGGTTGGCGACGGCCGGCTTGACGGCGTTGGCGCCCACCCAGTCGATGCCGGCCGCGACGCCCGCGAGGGTGCCGGAGCCGTTGTTGTCGAGCACGCGGACGGCGACGATCTTCGCGGCCTTCGCGACGCCGTACTGCGAGCCCGCGATGGTGCCGGCGACGTGCGTGCCGTGGCCGTTGCCGTCCTGCGCGACGTTGTCGTTGTCGACGAAGTCCCGGCCGTTGGCGGCGCGGCCACCGAACGTGGAGTGGCTGATGCGGACGCCGGTGTCGATGACGTACGCCGTCACGCCGGAACCGGTGGAGGTGTAGCTGTAGGAGCTGTTGAGCGGCAGGTTGCGCTGGTCGATGCGGTCGAGACCCCAGGACGGCGGGTTCGTCTGCGTGGCCTGCGTGTGGACGACCTGGTCGGCTTCCACGAACTCCACCGACGGGTCGGCCGCGAGGCGCTTGGCCTGCTTCTCCGTGAGCTTCACGTTGAAGCCGCCGAAGGTCTTGTACTCGCGCTCGACCGTCCCGCCGAAACGGGACGCGAGGGCGTGCCCGTTCGCCTTGCCCTCCTTCAGCTTCACGATGAAGCTGCCGGCGATCTTCTCCGGTGCGTTGAGCGACAGCACCTCGCCTTCCGCGGCGGAGGCGTTGGGAACCATCAGAACCGACATGGCGAGAGTCGCCGCGCCGGCACCGGCCAGGAACCGGATCTTTCGCGTCATGATTGCATTCCGTTCATTGCAGGGGAACGAAGCGCTTTCGACGTTATGGAGAGATCCGGTTCCTGCCAAGGGTGTCTTACGGATTAAGACGCGCTTGCATTGCCGGACAATTCACCTTTCACAGGGATGGCGGCCAGTAGAGGATACGAGTGACGGGTGGCGTCCCAGGGGTGCCCGTGGTAACCAGCGCGCGCTCGACCTGCGCGGGCGTGGCGGCACGGTTGCGTTCCAGGAACCTGGCCGCGACACCGGCCGCGTGCGGTGCGGCCATGGACGAACCGCTCAGCGTGTTGGTCGCCGTGTCGGAAGTGTTCCAGGCGGACGGAATGCTCACGCCCGCCGCCCAGATGTCCACCAGGGGCCCGAAGTTGGACGACGAGGACTTGGTGTCGTTCTGCGTCAGCGCACCCACGCAGATCGCCTGCGAGACCCGTTGCGGGGACGAGTTGACCGGATCGGTGTTGCTGCCGCCGGCCGCGACCGTGTACGAGACGCCGGAGTCGATGGACTTCTTCACCGCCGTGTCCAGCGCCGCGGAAGCGCTGCCGCCCAACGACATGTTGGCCACCGCGGGCTTCACGGCGTTGGTCGTCACCCAGTCGACGCCCGCGATGACGCCGGAGATCGTGCCGGAGCCGGAGCCGTTCAGCACCCGCACACCCCACACCGTCGCGTGCTTCGCGACGCCGTACTTCGTGCCCGCCGCGATACCGGCCACGTGCGTGCCGTGGCCGTTGTCGTCCTGCGCGATCGCGTCGTTGTCGACGGTGTCCCAGCCGTTGCGCGCGCGGCCGCCGAAGTCCGCGTGCGTCACGCGAAGACCGGTGTCGATCACGTAGATGTTCACGCCACGGCCAGTGGTCGTGTACTCGTAGCGCTGGTCGAGCGGCAACGCGCGCTGGTCGATCCGGTCCAGGCCCCAGGGCGGGTTGAGCTGGACGCTGTTGGCGTGCACGATCCCGTCACGCTCCACAGAGGACACGTTCGGGTCGGCTTTCAGCACGCGGAGCTGCGCCGATGTCAGCCGGGCGCTGAAACCGTTCAGAACACTGGTGTACCGGTGCTCCACGGCACCGCTGAAGGACGACACAGCGCCGTCCTTCAGCACGACGATGTACGACGACGTGGCCGCGGACGCCGGGGCGACCACGACCGTTGCCGCGAGGGCGGCGACTGCCAGCAGGGCTCTCACGGGCAGACTTCCTTTCATTTGCAGGGAAAACGGCCCCGGCTCGCAGGGAGCCGGGGCCGCACATCCGAAGTGGCCGCGATCAGCTGGTCGGCGGCCAGTACAGGAGCCTCGTGGTCGTGTTCGCTCCGGGGTTGGTCACCTTGCCGTTGGTGGCGTTGGAGGTGATCGCGGTCGCCACCTGCGCGGGCGTCACGTTGAAGTTGCCCTGCAGGTACCGGGCCACCACACCGGCGACGTGCGGCGCCGCCATCGAGGTGCCGGAGATGGTGTTCGTGGCCGTGTCACTGGTGTTCCAGGTGGACGTGATGCCACCACCGGGCGCGAAGACGTCCACCACGGGGCCGTAGTTGGAGAACGAGGAACGGGCGTCGGTGCGGTCGGTGGAGCCGACGGTCAGCGCCGCCGCCACACGTGCGGGCGAGGTGTTCGCCGCGTTGGTGTTGGAGTTGCCCGCCGCGACGGCGAACGTCACGCCGCGCGTGATCGCGCCCGAGACGGCGTTGTCGAGCGAGGTGTTGGCGCCGCCGCCGAGCGACATGTTGGCGACAGCGGGCTTGACGTGGTTGGACGCCACCCAGTTGACGCCCGCGACGACACCGGCGATGGTGCCGGAGCCCGAGTTGTTCAGCACGCGGACGGCGACGATGTTCGCCTGCTTCGCCACACCGTGCAGCGTGCCGGCGACGGTGCCGGCGACGTGCGTGCCGTGGCCGTTGCCGTCCTGCGCGACGGCGTCGTTGTCCACGAAGTCGTAGCCGTTGCGCGCACGGCCGCCGAAGTCGCGGTGCGTGATGCGGACACCGGTGTCGACGATGTAGGCGTTCACGCCGGAGCCGGTGCTGTTGTAGGTGTAGCGCTGGTCGAGCGGCAGGTTGCGCTGGTCGATCCGGTCGAGGCCCCACGACGGCGGGTTGACCTGCGTGGCCTGGGTGCTGACGACCTGGTCGCGTTCGACGTACTCGACCGACGGGTCAGCGGCGAGTCTGCGCGCCTGCGCGTCGCTCATCTTGACCGAGAAGCCCTGGAAGACGGTGTCGTAGACGTACCCGACCTGGCCGCCGAACCGGGAACCGAGAGTCTGCGCGCTCGCGGTGACCCCGCCGTCCTTCAACTTGACGATGAAGCTGCCCGCGATGTTCTCACCTGGTGACACCCGGATCTCACCGACCGCGGCCGTCGCGGGAGCCGCGAACGCCGCGATCATGACCGCCGAGCCCAGCAGAGTTGCGGTCTTGCGCATTGTGTAGTCCTGTTCGTCGCAGGGATGCTCAGGAACCCAATCGGGGCGTATTGGCGGCGTAATAGTCCCGAGATCTGAACCTGCCGAGTTTCGAACCCGGACAAAACCGCCGATCGGCTGTACCGCGTTCCCTTTGCTGCCGATAGCCTTCCGACCTTGACTCCGTGAAACCGGAGGAGCGATGCTCACGATTTACCCACCGCGCGAGGAGCTCGCCGACCTTCTCGTGACGGGTCCGTTCGCGGACGCGTTGCGGGTCGCGATCCAGGTGCGGGGACTCAGTCTGGAACGGCTGCAGCACCGCCTGAAAGTGCGGGGCGCGCCGATCAGCGTGACGGCGTTGAGCTACTGGCAGTCGGGCCGGCGCAGACCCGAGCGACCGGAGTCGCTGATGGCGCTCGCGCAGCTGGAGAACGTCCTCGGGCTGCAGGAGACCGCCCTGAGCCGCCTGCTGGGCCCGCCTCGGCCGCGTGGCCGTTCCCGCAGGCGGGAGCTGTCGTCCCGGGCACCGTGGGACGGTTCCGGACTCCTGCTGACCGCCCAGCACGACCGGGTCGACGTCGCACCCTGCGGTGGGGTGCGCGGTATCCGCTCACGGCAGGTCATGCAGGCCAGCTCCGCCAATGTGGACCGCTGGATCCTGTGCCAGGAAACAGGTTCCGCGCAGCCCTCGCTCACCGCCGTCCGTTCCTGCCGGGTCGGCCGGATCGCGCGGGAACGCACGAACGGCGTGCTCGTCGCGGAGCTGTTGTTCGACGAACCGATCTCCGCCGGCGAGTCGATCGCGATCGAGTACGAATTGATCTATCCACATCCGACCGTCGAGCACACGCATTTCCGGCGGTTCGGCGAACGCGTGCACGACTACGTCCTGGAGATCAAATTCCCGGCCGAGTCCCCGCCCGCGTCCTGCGAGCAATTCGCTTCCGGCCCGGCGGGAACGGAAATGCCCGGCGGCACCCGCCCGGCCCCCGTGGATGAAGGGGGCTACGCGCACGCCGCCGCGCTCGACTTCGGCCCTGGTCTTTACGGAATGCGCTGGACCGCCGCCGCGAACGCCTCGGGATCATCGCCCCAGGGGAAGTGACCGGCGCCGGACTGCACGACCAGCGTCGCGCGCGGGAACAGCTTCGCGTACTCCTGCGCGCGGATCGGCGGCAAGGCCACGTCGTACTCGCCGGCGAGCAGAAGTGTTGGCACGTCGAGGTTCCCGAGCTCCTCGCGGACCTGCCGCGGATCGAACGCGCCCTCCGCGTAGTACTCCTGGGCCGCCTCGGGGTTGCGCGGGTGGTCGTCCAGCGCCCGCGCCGCGTCGTCCCAGCGGCCGTGGAAGAACGGGCTGATCCTCGCGAACGCCTCTGGCGTCACGTTGCCCGCCCAGATCTCCTCGAACCCCTTGATCGCCTCGGCGTACCAGGGCTCACCGCCGCGCCGCAGCGCGATCTCCCTGCGGTCGTCGTCGGTGACATCGATGCCGACCACGCGCGGGCTCGGTGCGACGAGGAGGAGTTCCTTGACGTGCCGCGGAAACCGCGTCGCGTACAGGATCGCGAGGGCGGCGCCCGCGGAGTGGCCGAGCAGCCTGATCCGATCGAGCCCGAGGTGCTGACGCAACGCCTCCACGTCGCCGACCTGATGATCGACGCGGTAGGCCGCAGCCTTCTCCGAGTCGCCGGTGCCACGCAGGTCCAGCCGGATCACGTCCTCCAGCGGCAGGCCGCCCAGGTACGACGACGCCTGCATCGGCCCGCCGGGCAGGCAGATCAACGGATCGTCGGCCTCGCCGTGGTAGACGAGGCCGACGCCGTCTGAAGTGCTGAAAGTCCCCATGCCCCGCAGTGTGTCAGTAGGAGCGCGGCAACTTCAGCGAGTTTTGCGCGACGAAGTTGAGCACCATCTCCCGCGACACGGGCGCGATGCGGGACAGCCGGGACATGCCGAGCATCGACGCCAGCCCGAACTCGGAGCTCAGCCCGTTGCCGCCGTGCGTCTGGATGGCCTGGTCGACGGCCGCCGCGATCGCCTCGCCGGCCGCGTACTTGGCCATGTTCGCGGCCTCACCGGACTCCTTGTCGCGGCCGGAGTCGTAGAGCGCGGCGGCTTTCTGCGTCATCAGCCTGGCCAGCTCGATCTCGACGTGGATCTTCGCCAGGGGGTGCGAGAGGCCCTGGTGCGCGCCGATCGGGCGGTCCCAGACCTGGCGCTGCTGGGCGTACGACACCGCCTTGCCGATCGCCAGCCGCGCCGACCCGGTCGCCATGCTCGCGCCCATGATCCGTTCGGGGTTGAGGCCGGCGAAGACCTGCAGCAGCCCCTGGTCCGGCGAGCCCACGACGGCGTCGGACGGCAGCCTGACGTCGTCGAAGAACAGCGTGAACTGCTTCTCCGGCACCACGAGGTCCATCTCGATCTGGTGGTGGGTGAAGCCCTCGGAGTTCGTCGGCACGACCACGAGCACCGGCCCGGTCGCCTGGATCGCGACCACCAGCACGGCGTCGACCTCGTCGATGCCGGAGATGTACGTCTTGGTGCCCTTGAGGATCCAATCGTCACCATCACGCCGGACGTGCGTCTTCAGCTTGTGCGAGTTGGACCCCGCGTCCGGCTCGGTGATCGCGAACGCCATCTTCAGCGTGCCGTCCGCGAAACCGGGCAGCCACTTCGACTTCTGCTCGTCCGTGCCGAACCGCGCGATCACCGTCGCGCAGATCGCCGGCGACACCACCATGAGCAGCAACGGACATCCCGCCGCCGCCAGCTCCTCGCACACCGCCGCGAGGTCACCGATGCCGCCGCCACCGCCGCCGTACTCCTCGGGCACGGCCACGCCGAGGTAGCCGAGCTTGCCGGCCTCTTCCCACAGCTCGGTGGTCTTCTCCCCCGCCCGGGACTTGGCGATGAAGTAGTCGTGGCCGTACTTGGCGCCGAACTCGGAGACGGCCTTGCGCAGCGCGATCCGCTCATCGGACTCGACGAAGCTCACGATCAGTCTCCACTCTCTTCGGCTACTACGGCCAGCACATCGCCGGCGTTGACCTGCTGGGCTTGCTCTACGAGGAGTTCGGTGACGGTGCCCGCGTTGTTCGCGAGCACGCGGTGTTCCATCTTCATGGCCTCCAGCACCAGGAGTTCGGCACCGGCCTCGACCACATCGCCTTGCGCAACGCTGACCCTGACCACGGTGCCGGGCATCGGCGCGATGGTGGCGCCCGGCGCGAGCTTCGTCTCCGGTTCGGGAAAGCGCGGCACGACCTTCAACGACAGTGACCCGCGCGGCGAGTCCACCTCGACCAGATCGCCGTAGCGGGCGACGTGGAACGGGGTCCGCACGCCGTCCAGATCCAGCGCGATCACACCGGGAGTCGCCTGCGCGGGGTCGTACTCGACCTCGACGAGCTCCTCACCGACCAGGAACCTCGCCTTCGGCTGCTGCGACCGCACGTTGCGCCAGCCGAGCGGCAGGTGCCCGATCTTCCTGCTCGCCGCCTGAGCCAGAGCTGCCGCACGCGCAAACGGTTGCGGATCAACGGTTCGGCTGAAGTCGTGCTCGGTCAGGAACCCGGTGTGCGTGTCACCGTTGAGGAACGCCTCGTTCCCGAGGATGTCGACGAGCAGCGCGCGGTTCGTGACCAGGCCGTGGATCTGGGCGCTCTCCAACGCCGTGGCGAGTTTGCGGGCGGCCGCCCTGCGCGTCGGGGCGTACGCGATCACCTTGGCCAGCATGGGGTCGTAGTGCACGGAGACCACGGAGCCGTCCTCGACACCGCTGTCGAGCCGGACGTCGCCGGGCACGTGGAACCGGTGCAGCGTGCCGCTCGCCGGGCGCCAGTCGTTCGACGGATCCTCGGCGTAGAGGCGGACCTCGATCGCGTGCCCGCGCGGCTGCGGCACGTCCGCCGGCAATCGAGCGCCCTCGGCGATCCGGAGCTGCCACTCGACCAGGTCCACGCCGTGCACGAGTTCGGTGACCGGATGCTCGACCTGCAGCCGGGTGTTGACCTCCAGGAAGTGGAAGTCCTCGCCCTTCAGCATGAACTCGACGGTGCCCGCGCCGACGTACCCGATCGACTCGGCGGCCGCCGTCGCCGCGGCGAACAAACGCTTGCGGACGTCGTCGGTGACCGCCGGGCTGGGCGACTCCTCGACGATCTTCTGGTGCCGCCGCTGGATCGAGCACTCGCGTTCGCCGAGCGCCCAGACCGTGCCGTGCGTGTCGGCGAGGATCTGCACCTCGACGTGCCGCGCGTGCTCCAGCAGCGGCTCGCAGAACACCGTGGGGTCACCGAACGCAGACTCGGCCTCGCGCCGCGCACTCGCCAGCGCATCCGCGAACCCGGCCTTCTCGCGCACGATCCGCATGCCCCGGCCACCGCCACCGGCCGATGCCTTGATCAGCACCGGGAACTCGGTGACGGTCTCCGGGTCCAGTTCGGGCAGCGTGGGCACGCCCGCGGCGGCCATCCGCTTCTTCGCGGCGACCTTGGAGCCCATCGCCTCGATCGAGTCCGGTTCCGGGCCGACCCAGGTGAGTCCCGCCGCCTGGACCTTGCGCGCGAAGTCGGCGTTCTCGCTCAAGAACCCGTAACCGGGGTGAACGGCGTCCGCACCGGCCTTCGTCGCCGCCTCGACGAGCAGGTCGGCACGCAGGTAGGTCTCGGTGGGCGACGCACCGGGCAACCGGACCGCGAAGTCGGCCTCGCGGACGTGCGGCGAGTCGTCGTCCGGGTCGGAGAACACCGCGACCGTGCGAATACCGTTGGCCTGGCAGGTGCGGATGATCCGGCGGGCGATCTCGCCGCGGTTGGCGATCAGGAGAGTCTTGATCACGAGGCTCACATCCGGAAGACGCCGAAGCCGTCGGCGCCCTTGATCGGTCCGCTGTGGACAGCGGAGAGGCAGAGGGCGAGCACGGTCCTGGTGTCGCGCGGGTCGATCACGCCGTCGTCGTAGAGCTTCCCGGACAGGAACGGCGCGAGCGACTGCTCCTCGATCTGCGCCTCCACCATCTTGCGCATGGCGGCGTCGTGCTCCTCGTTGTACTCCTGCCCCTTGGCCATCGCGGCCTGCCGTCCGACGATCGACAGCACGCCGGCGAGCTGCGCGGGCCCCATCACGGCGGACTTGGCGTTGGGCCAGGTGAACAAGAAGCGAGGGTCGTAAGCCCGGCCGCACATGCCGTAGTTGCCTGCGCCGTACGAGGCGCCCATCGTGATCGTCAGGTGCGGGACCCGGCTGTTGGAGACGGCGTTGATCATCATCGAGCCGTGCTTGACGATGCCGCCCTGCTCGTACTGGGCGCCGACCATGTAGCCGGTGGTGTTCTGCAGGAAGACCAGGGGCGTGTCGCTCTGGTTCGCGAGCTGGATGAACTGCGTGGCCTTCTGCGACTCCTCGCTGAACAGCACGCCGCGCGCGTTGGCGAGGATGCCGACCGGGTAGCCGTGGATGCGGGCCCACCCGGTGACGAGGCTGTTGCCGTACAACGGCTTGAACTCGTCGAACTGCGACCCGTCGACGAGCCGCGCGATGACGTCCCGCGGGTCGAACGGCACGCGCTGGTCCTCGGAGACGACGTCCAGGATGCTCTCGGCGTCGAACTTCGGCTCCTCGATCGCGGCCGGTTCCGGCCCGAGCTTGCGCCAGTTCAGCCGCGCGACGACCCGGCGGGCGAGCCTGATCGCGTCGGTCTCGTCCTCGGCCACGAAGTCCGCGAGCCCGGACGTGGCGCCGTGCATGGTCGCGCCGCCCAGCGACTCGTCGTCGGAGTCCTCCCCGGTCGCCATCTTGACCAGCGGCGGACCGCCCAGGAACACCTTCGATCGGTCCTTGATCATGATCACGTAGTCGGACATGCCCGGCACGTACGCGCCGCCGGCCGTCGCGTTGCCGAACACCGCCGTGATCGTCGGAATGCCTGCCGCGGAGAGCCGGGTCAGGTCACGGAACGCCCGGCCGCCGGGGATGAAGATCTCGCTCTGCGTCGGCAGGTCCGCACCGCCCGACTCGACCAGGCTGACCAGCGGCAACCGGTTCTGCAACGCGATGTCGTTGGCCCGCAACGACTTGCGCAGCGTGTACGGGTTCGACGAGCCGCCGCGCACCGTCGGGTCGTTCGCGACGATCACGCACTCGACGCCTTCGATCCGCCCGATGCCCGTGACGACCGAAGCGCCGACCGGGAAGTCGGTGCCCCACGCGGCGAGCGGCGACAGCTCCAGGAACGGGCTGTCCTCGTCGACGAGCAGCTCGACCCGTTCACGGGCGAGGAGCTTGCCGCGCTTGTGGTGCCGCTCGACGTACTTCGGCCCACCTCCCGCGAGCGCCTTGGCGTGCTCGGCGTCCAGTCCCGCGATCTTCGCGAGCAGCGCCTCCCTGTTGCCCATCAGGCGAACCCCAATCGTCGTGCCGCGAGCTCGGTCATCACTTCACTCGCCCCGCCCCCGATGCCGAGGATGCGGGCGTCCCGGTAGTGACGCTCCACTTCGGACTCCCGCATGTATCCCATGCCTCCGTGCAACTGCACCGCTTCGTCGACCACCTCGGAGCAGGCGTCCACGGCGGCGTTCTTCGCGAAGCAGACCTCGGTCACGCAGTCCTCGCCGCGGTCGATCCGCGCCGCGACCTCGCGCGTGTACGTCCGCGCCAGGTCGATCTTCTGCGCCATCGCGGCGAGCTTGTGCCGCACCACCTGGTTCTTGATCAGCGGTTTGCCGAACGTCTCGCGGTTGCGCGTCCACTCGACGGTCAGGTCCAACGCACGTTGCGCCGTCGCGTAAGCCTCGACCGCCATGGTCACGCGTTCGACCTGGAACTGCTGCATGATCAGCGCGAACCCCTGGTTCTCCTCGCCGACCAGGTTCGCCACCGGCACGCGCACGTCGTCGAAGTGCAGTTCGGCGGTGTCGCTGCAGTGCCAGCCCATCTTGTCGAGCTTGCGCCGGGTGAACCCGTCCTCGATCACGAGCAGCGAGATGCCCTGGTAGCCCTCGCCACCGGTCCGCACCGCGGTCGTGACGAAGTCCGCGCGGCAGCCCGAGGTGATGAACGTCTTCTCGCCGTTGACGACGTAGTGGTCGCCGTCCCTGACCGCCCTGGTCCTGATCGCCGCGACGTCGGACCCGGCGCCGGGCTCGGTGACCGCGAGACTGCCGATCTTCTCGCCCCGGATCGCGGGCTTCGCGAACCGTTCGATCAGATCCTCGTTCTTCGACTGCCAGATGTGCGGGATCGCGATGCCGAGCGTGAACAGCGCGGCCATCACGCCCGACGAGCCGCCGTTCTGGATGATCTCCTCGGTCAGCGCCACCGAGTCCAGCAGGTCACCGTGCTCGAACCCGATGCCGAGCAGGTCGAGTTCCGCCGCCTTCTTGTGCAGCTCGCGCGGAACCTCGCCATCGCGTTCCCACTGGCCGAGGTGCGGCGCGATCTCCCTGCGGGTGAAGTCGCGGACGAGTGCCCTGAGTTCTTTTCGCTCGTACAGGTCCTTCGTGATCACAGGAGCTCCTCGGGGATCTCTACTTCCCTGCAGCGCAACCACTCGCCCAGCGCCTTGGCCTGCGGGTCGAACCGCGTGCTGCTCGCCACCCCGTCGCCGAGCAGGCCGTGCAGCACGAAGTTGAGCGCCTTGAGGTTCGGCAGCTCGTACCTGCTGACGTTCTGGGCCTCCGGCAGCAGTTCCTTCAGCTTCTCGGTGGTGAGAAACCCGTTGAGCCACTCGAAAGCTTCTTCGGTGCGAACCCACACGCCGAGGTTCGCGTCCCCGCCCTTGTCGCCGCTGCGCGCGCCGGCGATCGTTCCCAATGGCCGCTTCACAGCAACACCGCCTTGGCACTGACCTCGTCACGGTTCACGTACGCGGCCCGGTAGACCCCGAACGGCGTCCCGTCACCGGGCGGTGCCGTCACGTGGAACCCGGGATAGCTCGCCAGCGCCAGCTCGATCGCCGCCCGGCTGAACCCCTTGGCCCGCTTGGGATCCGGCGTCTTGATCGTGACGTGCAGCAACGCACTCGCCTGCTCTTCGGTGGCCGCGTTCGGCTGATCGGTCCGCGCCAGCGTCCAGGTCAGCCCTTCCTCACCGATGGCGTCGTGGAGCTGCCGCTGGACGAGCTCGGCCTTGGCGTCGACGTCCAGTCCGGTGAGGACGAACGTCGTGGAGTTCCTGAACCCGCCCAACGTGTTCAGGCAGACCTTCAGCGTGTCCGGCGGCGGACTTCCCTTGACACCGCTGATCCTGACGCCACGCTCGTGCTCGCCGAGCCGGACCGTGTCGAAATGCGTGATGACGTCCGGACCCAGGTACTCCGGCGCCCCGATCTCGTACAACAGCTGCGCCGTGACGGTGTCCGTGGTGACCGCGCCGCCGGTGCCGTCGTGCTTGGTGATCAGGCACGACCCGTCCTCGTCGATCTCCGCGATCGGAAACCCCGGCCGGGTCACGTCGATCTCGGTGAAGAACGAGTAGTTGCCGCCAGTGGCCTGCGTCCCACACTCCAGCACGTGCCCGGCGACGGTGGCTCCCGCGAGTCGATCCCAGTCGTCGCGCGCCCACCCGAAGTGCGCCGCGGCAGGCCCGACCACCAGACTCGCGTCCGTGACGCGCCCGGTGACCACGACCTGCGCCCCCTGGTTCAGGCACTCCGCGATCTCCCACGCGCCCAAATAGGCGTTGGCGGTCAAGGCCTCCGGGAACCGCGCCTTGAGATCGTCCCCGGTGACGTAGCCGACCTCGACTCCGAGGTCACTGAGCTTGCGCGCGAGCCCCTCGGGGTTGAGCCCGCCGGCGTTGACGACGATCTTGACGCCCCGGTCGAGCGCCAGCGCCAGGCAGTCCTCCATCTGCCGCAGGAACGTCTTCGCGTAGCCCAGCGACGAGTCCTTCATGCGGTCGCGGCCGAGGATGAGCATGGTCAGCTCGGCGAGGTAGTCACCGGTCAGGACGTCGAGGTGGCCACCTTCGAGCTGCTCCCGCATCGCGGAGAGCCGATCGCCGTAGAACCCGGACGCGTTGCCGATCCTGATCACCGGCCACCTCCTGGCGGACCCGCGAACGCCTGCGCGATCGGCACCCACTCCTCCGCGACCGGGCCGGAAGCCTCGATCGCGAGCTCCTTGCGGTTGCGCCGCTGCGTCACCAGCCACGCAAAGTCCAGCGCCGGCCCGGAAACCCGGTTCCCTGCGTCCTCAGGCCCCCAGGTCCACGACTCCCCGCCCGGTCCGGTCAGCTCCACCCGCACCTCGGCGGCCGGCGCCGCCAACCCGTTGAGCAGGAACGCGAACCCCATGGTCCGCACCCCGATGTGACACACGTGCCGGATCCGCGCGGTCGGTTCCCGCACCACGCCGAGCGCGTCCGCGACGTCCTGCCCGTGCGCCCAGGTCTCCATGATCCGCGCGGTCGCCATCGAGGCGGGGCTCATCGGCGGCCCGAACCACAGGATCTTCCCGGAGGCCTGGGCGAGGTGCTCCAGCAACGACTTCCGGCTGTCCCGCCACAACTCCAGCAGGTCCGGCAGCGCCGCACCCTCCGCCGCCGTCCGGTCGACGATGTCGGCGGTCAGCGGCTGCGCCTGGAACGCCTCGGGGTCGGTGATGGCGAGGACCGACGCCCTGTCCGTCCACATGAGATGGCCGATCTGGTGCCCGACCGTCCAGCCCTCGGCGGGAGTCGGCACCGACCAGTCGTCCGCCGCCGACACGATCTCGTCGAGCGAACGCGACTCGGCGTCGAGATCCGCCAGCAGTTCGGTGATCACAGCTGTTCCTCCAGCATCCGCGCCCAGTAACGCACCACGTGCGCCCGGCGCTTGGCGTCGTCGGCGAGCTGGTTGGCGAGCGCCAGCCCGCGCACGAGATCAAGGGTTGCCTGCACCGCGTCCTTCACACCCGGCAAGGTGTCGTCGACGTCGAGCAGTTCCAGCGCCAGCCCGTACACCTCGCGGCCCAGCCGTGCCTGCAGCTCCAGCACCTGCTCGCGCAGCTCCGGATCGGTGCGCGCGGCCACCCACAGCTCCAGGGCCGCGGTGAACAGGTCGCTGGCGTGGAAGTCCGCGATCAGCTCCACCACGGCGTGCGTGGTCTTCTCAGCGATCTCCGCTCGCCGTTTGAGCACCTCGACGCTCTCCGCGCCCACGTGCTCCACGGCCGCCGCCACCAGCTCACCGCGCGTGCGGAAGTGGTGCAGCTGAGCGCCGCGCGACACCCCGGCGCGTTCGGCCACCTCGGTCGTCGTCGTGCCTGACCAGCCGCGTTCCACCAGACACTCGACGGTCGCCTCCATCAGCTTCCGCTTGGTCTCGCGGCTGCGGTCGGCCTGGCGCTGCCTCGTCTCCACGCTCCCGAGTGTTCCGGCGAACAAACAAACAGTCAAGCCTGCTTGTAAATGCCGCTGCTAGCGTCCGACGCGATGAGCATCGTGGAACGACTGCGGGCCGCCGGCTGCGTTTTCGCCGAGGAAGAGGCCGCACTACTGGAAGAAGCCGCCCACGACGACCAGCACCTCGAGGAGCTGGTCAGGCAGCGGACCGACGGACTGCCGCTGGAGCACGCCGTCGGCTGGGCGATGTTCTGCGGGCAACGGATCGTGGTGACGAAGGGCGTCTTCGTCCCCCGCCACCGCACCGAACTGCTGGTGGACCTCGCCACCGACCTGAAGCCCGCCCTGGTCGTCGACCTGTGCTGCGGATCAGGCGCGGTCGGCGCGGTGCTGCAGCACCGGCTGCCGGCCGCCACGGTCTACGCCGCCGACATCGACCCGGTGGCCGTCGCGTGCGCGCGCCAGAACCTCACGAACGTGTCCGAGGGTGACCTGTTCGACGCCCTCCCCGCACACCTCAAGGGCCACATCGACGTCGTGGTCGCCAACGTGCCGTACGTACCGACCGACGACATCCGTTTCATGCCCACCGAAGCCCGCGACCACGAGGCACGGGTGGCGCTCGACGGCGGCGTGGACGGCCTCGAGGTGATGCGCCGCGTGGCTGCGCAGGCAGCGACCTGGCTGCGCCCCGGCGGGCACCTGATGAGCGAGACCAGCGAACGCCAGGCACCGGCCGCACTCCAGGCCTTCACCGCCGCAGGACTCGACGCCAAGCTCGTGACCAGCGAGGACACCACGGCAGTGGTCGGCAGCGCCTAAGTTCCGTACAATGTACGGTATGTCGTACGACGAGGTCATGCAGTGGTTTGCGAAGTGGGACGAGCTCGCGGTCAAGGGCGACGTCGAAGCGATGGCCGACATGGCCCTGTTCCCGATCAACACGGTCACCGACGGCTCGGCCACGTCGTGGGACCGCGAGACGTTCCTGAAGGAGATGGGGGCACAGCTGGGCGGTGACGTGCAGATGGAGTCCACCAGGACGCCGCACTTCATCAACGACAACCTGGTCTTCGTCATCACGGACGGCACGATCAACGGGATGACGGTCCGCTACGGCGACCTGCTCACGAAGGTCGGCGGCGAGTGGAAGTTCCAGACGATGGCCCAGGGCGGCTGGGCCGAGTAGACCGCGCGAAGGACACCCTGGGGAAGAGGGTGCTCCTCACGCTGAAGTTCACAGCAGGGTGAGTTGTTCCTGATCCACGCGAGGCGCCGGCACACCCACCGGCAGGCTGCCGTCGGGCCACACACCGTCGTCGTCACCGGGCACACCGGTGACGGCCTCGGTGGGACGTCCACGCGGTACCAGCCCGTGCTTCTCGATCAACGGCACGACCCGCGCCGCGAGCCGGGCGCGATATCGCTTGTCCACATAGGACCCACGTCCGTAGAGGTACCGGTACGTCTCGACCAGATCCGGGTGCTCGCGGCGAAGCCAGGCAGCGAACCACTCCTTGGCCCCCGGACGCAGGTGCAACGGCAGCACGGTCACGCCGGTGGCTCCGGCCGCCGCGATCTGCTCCAGCAGGAAGTCGAGCTGTTCGACGGAATCCGTCAGCTCGGGCAGCACCGGGGCCACGAACACCCCGCACGGCAAGCCCGCCTCCCGCACCTTCCGCACCAGGTCGAGCCGGGCGGCGGGTGTCGGCGTGCCGGGCTCCAGCGACTTGTGCAGATCCCGGTCCATCAACGCCAGCGACACCGCGATCCCGACCGGCACGACCTGTGCGGCGGCCGACAACAGCGGCAGGTCCCGTGCCAGCAGCGTGCCCTTCGTCAGGATCGAGAAGGGCGTGCGGGAGGCGGTCAGCGCCTCGATGATCCCTGGCATCAAGGCGTACCGCCCCTCCGCCCGCTGGTACGGATCGGTGTTCGTGCCCAGCGCCACGTGCTCCTGCTTCCACTTCGAGGAACGCAGCTGACGCGACAGCACCTCCCCCGCGTTGACCTTGACGATGAGCTGGCTGTCGAAGTCGTGGCCGGTGTCGAGGTCCAGATAGGAGTGGGTCTTGCGCGCGAAGCAGTTGTGGGACACCACTCCGTTGGCGATGAAGTCCGCGGTGCCGGTCGAGATGTCGTAGAGCGTCATCTCCCCCAGCGGTTCCACGGACACGACGCCGAGCGGCTGCTGCGACTTGATCGCCACGCCGTCGATGTCGCGCTTGCGGGTGATCGCCGGGTCGACGGTGTGGAAGAAGCGCAGGTTCTCCCGCAGTCCGCCGCGCAGCCGCACGACCCGCACGCCACGACGGCGACGCAGTTCCTCGATCGCGAAGTCGAAGTCGAAGTGCTTGAGAGCCAAGCAGATCGCTTCCAGAACGGTGGCGTTGCGCGTCGACATCCGCAGGATGCTGCGCGAGCAGGTCCCGAGGTAGTCGAACGCGCCGGCCAGGAATCCCTTGAGCCAGTCGGGGTTCGGGGCTATCTGCCAGTGCGCGAGCTCGCGCACTTGGGGCAGAAATCCCCTCCCTTCTCGCACACCGAAGTAGTCGAGATACTCCCGGGTGCGGTCCATGGCCTCGATGTCGGCCGCGGGGATGCGGATCTCGTGCTCGTCGTCCACCATGCCGCGCAGGTAGCCGCGGCGGTAGTCGTCGGTCACGGCGGGCTGCTCGACGAAAGCCCCCGTGCCCATCAGCTTGTTGCCGGTCGTGAGGTGCGGACGACGGCCCGTGCCCGCCGTTTCGCCCGTCACGTGCTTCCAGCCGCGGTCGGTCAGGAAGCGGTGGTCACCCGAGGCGACCACGGAGGTGCCGTCCTCCAGCGTCAGCCGGTACGCGGTCTTGCGCGTCTCCCAGTGCGCCAGCACGGTCGTGAGCTTGTAGCGCCGGTAGTTGCCGACCAGTTCGGTGCCGTAGATCTCATCGCCCTCCCGGATCTCGGACAACGGCTTGGTGCGGCCGTTGCCCATGAGGATCGGCGTGTCACCGGCCAGGCAGTAGGTGCAGGCATGTGAGCAGCCGCGATACGGGTTGACCGTCCACGAGAAGGGCAGCGACGAACCCGGCACTCCGTTGAGCACGGATTTGGCGCGGACCTCGTGGAACACCACGTCCGCGAACTCAGGAGTTCGTACGCTGCGCACCAGTCCCGGTAGCCCCGGTAGCGCCTGCTGCGGCTCTGCCTCGAGTTTCTGTCCGTCCCATCGCACACCTCGATTCGAACACATGTTCGAACAGCGGTCAAGGAGCGCACGTGTCACCCGAAAAGGTTGTCGAGATCGCGGGCTTCATCACCGGAGCACTCTGCGTGTGGCTCGTGGCCAGGCAAAACGCCTGGAACTGGCCCATCGGAATCGCCAACAACGTCGCGTTCTTCGTGCTGTTCTGGGGCAGCGGCCTGTACGCCGACTCCGGGCTCCAGGTCGTCTACGTCGTGCTCGCGGTCTACGGCTGGTGGGCGTGGCTGCGCGGCGGCGACCAGCACAGCACGCTGCACGTCAGCCGCACGACGACGCCGCAGTGGATCTGGCTCGCGGTCGCCGGCGTGCTCGGAACCGGTCTGCTGCACTGGGTCCTGGTGACCTTCACCGAGTCGACCGTGCCCTTCTGGGACGCCATCACGACGGTGTTGTCGCTGCTCGCGACCTGGGGACAGGCGCGCAAGAAGATCGAGTGCTGGTGGCTGTGGATCGCCGCGGACGTCATCTACGTGCCGCTCTACGCGTACAAGGAGCTCTATCTGACGGCAGTGTTGTACGTGGGGTTCATGGTGCTGTGCGTGATCGGACTGCGTAACTGGATGAAGGACGAGGTGCGCGTGTGAAGGAGTTCGAACACGCTCTCGTGCTCGGAAAGTTCTACCCGCCGCACAACGGGCATCACCACCTCATCGAGACGGCGGCCTCCCGGAGCGTTCGCACGACCGTCACGGTGCTGGCGGCCTCGCACGAGACCCTCCCTCTCGAACACCGCGTGCGCTGGCTGACCGAGACGCACGCCGCGACTCCGGGTGTGCGGATCATCGGCGACCTCGACGACCACCCGATGGACTTCGACTCCGACGAGGTCTGGGACCTGCACGTCGCGCTGACGCGCGCGGTCCTGGCCAGGCGGGCGATCGCGGACGGAGACCCGTCGAAAGCCCCGGTCGACGTCGTGTTCTCCAGCGAGAAGTACGGCGACGAACTGGCCGAACGACTCGGCGCGCGGCACGTCCTCCTCGACCTCGACCGCCTCACGCACCCGGTCTCCGGCACGGCGATGCGGACCGATCCCGTCGCGAACTGGCACCACCTCGCGCCCGCGACCCAGCGCGGCCTCGGCTGGAAGGTCGTGGTCGTCGGCGCCGAGAGCACCGGCACGACGACACTGTCCACACAGCTCGCTGAGCACTTCAAGGCGCCGTGGATCCCCGAGTACGGCCGCGAGCACACCGAACACAAGCTCACCGCCGCACGATCGTTCGATCCGTCGGCCACCGTGGACAGTCTGGTGTGGACGCTGGGCGACTTCGAAGACGTTGCCCACGAACAGGAACGCCGCATCCAGGCCGAGACCGCACCACTGGTCGTCGCGGACAACGACGCGTTCGCCGCGACCGTCTGGGGCGAGCGCTACCTGGGTTTCCGGCCGGAACTCCTCCCCGGCACCGAACCGGACCTCTACCTGCTGACCGACCACGTCGGCGTTCCGTTCGAACAGGACGGCTGGCGTGACGGCGAACACCTGCGGGAGTGGATGACCGGCCTGTTCGAACGCGAGCTCACGCGGCGCGGTGTGCCGTGGCTGAAGCTCACCGAGGACAGGTTCGCAGCGGCCGTAACGGCCGTCGAACATCTCATGAGGCAGGATGTCGCGCGTGGGTCACGGTCACGGGCATAGCCATGCGCAACCAGTAGAACCCGCCTCGGAGCGCGTGCGCACGTTGCTGATGTGGCTGTTGGTGCCGTTGGCGCTGGCCACGATCGTCGGCGCGGCGCTGCTCTACCCGTTCGGGGTCGAGCAGAAGACCGGCGCGGAGATCGGCCTGCACCAGACACCGGTCGAGGCCGTCGTCACCGGCGTGGCCGAGAACTGCGGCGAGAAGTGCGTCGCGGTGACCGTGAAGATGACCGACGGCGCCGCGAGCGGGCAGAGCATCACGATCCCGAGCGTGAAGGGCCCTGGAGCACCGAGCTTCCAACTCGGCGACGAGGTGGTGCTGTCCTACGCGGGCAGCCAGCCGCAGGCCGCCGAGTCGTACCAGATCGTCGACTTCCAGCGCGGCTGGTCGCTCGCCGTGCTGGCGCTGCTGTTCGCGGCGGCCGTGCTGCTGCTCGGGCGATGGCAGGGGCTCGCCGCGCTGGGCGCGCTGCTGCTGAGCTTCGTGGTGCTGGTGCTGTTCGTCATGCCGTCGATCCTCGCGGGCCAGAACCCGCTGATGGTCGCGGTGGTCGGCGCCGGACTGATCATGTTCGTGGTGCTGTACCTGACGCACGGCATATCGGCGCGCACGTCGACCGCGGTGCTCGGAACGCTGGTCAGTCTCGCGCTGATCGGGGTGCTGGGCGCGCTGTTCTCGGCGCTGTCGAAGCTGACCGGCCTGGACGAGGACACGACGAACCTCGTCACGCTGCTCGGCACCAGCATCGACACCCGCGGGCTGCTGCTCGCCGGAACCCTGATCGGCGCGCTGGGCGTGCTCGACGACGTGACGGTCACCCAGACCAGCGCGGTGTGGGAGCTTCGGCGGGCCAACGACAAGCTGACGTGGCGCGAACTGTTCGCGGCGGGCTCGCGGATCGGGCGCGACCACATGTCGTCCGTGGTGAACACCCTGGTGATGGCCTACGCGGGCGCGGCGCTGCCGTTGCTGCTGGCGATCTCGCTGGCCGGGCGGTCGATGGGCGAGATCCTGACCTCGCAGCAGATCGCGCAGGAGATCGTGCGGACCCTGGTCGGCAGCATCGGCCTGGTGGCGGCGATCCCGGTGACGACGGCGCTGGCCGCCCTGGTCGCGGTACGCCAGGAGGTCGCCCCGATCGAGTCTCCACCAGCCTCCGAACCCGAGCCTGAGCCCGAACCGAAGACCGTGAAGCGCGCCGCGAAGCCCGTGAAACCACGGCCCGCGCGGATCGAGGGCGACCTCTTCACCGGCTACGACCCCGACAAGGGGCCGTGGGAACGTCCTAGTGAGCCAAGAGCACGAAGAGCAGCGTCAGCACGCCAGGCACCACCTGCACGAAGAAGATCTTCCGGCTCGCCGTGAACGTGCCGTAGATCCCTGCGACGATCACGAACACCGTGAACAGCACGGACGCGCCGAAGTCCTGGCGGATCAGCGCGTAGATCAGGCCGGCCGCGAGGAAGCCGTTGTAGAGGCCCTGGTTCGCCGCGAGGGCCTTGGACTCCTGCGCGAACTCCGGCGTGAGGCCGAACGCCTTCTGGCCGCGCGGCGTCGTCCAGAGGAACATCTCCAGCACCACGATGTAGAGATGGATCACCGCCACGAGGGCGATCAGAACGTTCGCGACAACCTGCACTTGGGTCCTCCTCTGGACTGACACACCCGGTGAGACAATAGAGCAGTGGGAAGACAGCGGCCCGACACCGAGGCGATCACCGAGTCGATCGACTCCGGCGTCGCCGAACTGGTCCCCGATCTCGGCGGACGACGCTCCTGGACGTTGCGGGTCAACGGAACCCCACAGTCGCATGTGGACCTGGACGACCCGACCTATCTGGAGTTCGAGTACGTCCGCCGGCTGGGTCACATCGTCGATCTCACCGCGCCTTCGCGGGTGCTCCACCTGGGTGGTGGCGCTCTCACGCTAGCGCGCTACGTGGCCGATCTACTGCCTCGGGCGTCTCAGCAGGTGGCCGAGATCGACGCGGGCCTGATCGCGTTCGTCCGCCGCGAACTCCCGCCGCCGCCGCGAGTGAAGATCACCACAGGTGACGCCCGCGCCGTGCTGGTCAAGGCACGCCCCGGCTCGTTCGACCTGATCGTGAGCGACTGCTTCGCGGGAGCCCGCACGCCCGCGCACCTGACGTCGGTCGAGTTCGTGAAGCAGGCGTCCACGGCACTGGCCGACGACGGGATCTACACGGCGAACATCGGCGACGGCAACGGCCTGCAGTTCGCACGGGCCCAGTGCGCGACCGTGCGCTCGGTGTTCGAACACGTCTGCGTGCTCGCCGAACCGGGCGTCTTCCGGGGCAGGCGCTTCGGCAACTTCGTGATCATGGCCTCGCACAACGGCCTGCCGATGCAGCAACTGACCCGAGCGACGGCAGGAGACCCGTTTCCCGGCCGGGTAGAGCACGGCACGGGGCTGACGAAGTTCATCGGCGGCGCGCCCGTCACCACCGACGCGACCGCGATCCTGTCCCCCGCACCGCCCTCGGGCCTCTGGGGCACCTGAGAAGCCGGACGCCGCCACGAGGTGACGGCGTCCAGGCCATGGGACTTCAGTCCAGCGAGGTGACGAACTTCGAGACGGCGTCCGGATGGAGCTTCTGCGCCATCCGCCCGGCCGGGGCCAGCGACCCGAGCCGGTACAGCGGCCGTTCCGCCGCCGCCATCCCGCGCGCCTCGGCCCGCAACTGGGCCACGAGCAGCTCCGAGAACACCAGACCAGGCGTGTCACCACGCGCGGCCAGCGCGTCGGCCAGGCGGCGGAGCTGGTAGACGCCCAGCTCGCGGCCGCCGGTGCCCGCGTACATCGACAGGGCGATGTTGATCGCCTTCTTGTTGCCGCGCACGAACAGGCCGACGGTCCGCGCGCCACGCAGGTCGGTGACCAGCAGGTCGAGACCGTCCGCGACGGCCAGGTCGACCTTGCGCGTCCCGAACGCCCGCACGTAGACCGTCGTGCCCTCCAGCCACACCGTGCGGCGCGCCTCGGACATCGCCAGCAGGATCACCGGCACCGACACGATCAGCCCGGCGATGACGCCGGACCAGCGGCCACCGATGAACCCGACGATCGCGCCGAACGCGAGGGCGACCATCAGGCCGCCGATCGCCACCATGCGCGCACGCTTGCGGACCGTCGCCTTGTCGAGCAGGTCGAGAACGAGCTTGTCGTCGCTCACGGAGTCTCTCGCACCGCCTCGGCCGCCACGGCTCCCGCGTCCGACGCCAGGCCCTCGACGCCGCCCGGCACAGCGGCCACGAGTGCGGACGGCTTGAGCGCCGCCTGCACGGCCTCGATCACGTCCGCCAGCGCGACGGTCACCTGCTCACCGGTCGCGAGGGTCTTCACGCCGATGTTGCCGGCTTCCAGGTCACGCTCGCCGAGCACCAGTGCCAGCTTCGCGCCCGACTTGTCGGCGGCCTTGAAGCCCGCCTTCATCGACCGGCCGCCGTAGACCAGATCGGTGCGCACACCGGCGGCACGCAGCTCGCCGGCGATCGCGACCAGGCGGGCCCGTGCGGCCTCGCCCAGCGGCACGCCGATCACGTCGACGCGGCTGAACTCCGGCAGCACGCCCTCGGCCTGCGCCGCGAGCAGCGCGCGGTCGACGCCGAGACCAAAGCCGACGCCGGACAGCGACTGGCCGCCGAGCTGTTCCATCAGGCCGTCGTAGCGACCGCCGCCGCCGATGCCCGACTGGGCGCCGAGACCGTCGTGGACGAACTCGAACGTCGTCTTCGTGTAGTAGTCGAGGCCGCGGACCATGCGCGGATTCTCGACGAACTTCACGCCCAGCTCGGTCAAGTACCCCTTGACGAGCTCGTAGTGCTCACGGCACGCGTCGCACAGGTGATCCACCATCAGCGGCGCCTCGGCGACCAGCGCACGCACCTCGGGACGCTTGTCGTCGAGCACGCGCAGCGGGTTCAGCTCGGCGCGCTGCTGAGTCGCCTCGTCCAGCGGCAGCTTCGCGAGGAACGCCTGCAGCAGCTCGCGGTAGGCAGGGCGGCAGTTCGCGTCGCCCAGGGACGTGAGCTCCAGGCGGTAGCCGGTGAGGCCGATCGCGCGGAACCCGGCGTCACCGACGGCGATGACCTCGGCGTCCAGCGCCGGGTCGTCGATGCCGATGGCCTCGATGCCGACCTGGTGGAACTGCCGGTACCGGCCGGCCTGCGGGGCCTCCGCGCGGAAGAACTGGCCCGCGTAGTAGAGCTTCGCCGGCAACGAGCCGCGGTCGAGGCTGTGCTCGATCACGGCCCGCATCACGCCCGCGGTGCCCTCGGGGCGCAGCGTGATGGAGCGGTCACCGCGGTCGAGGAAGGTGTACATCTCCTTCGTCACCACGTCGGTCGACTCGCCGACACCGCGCGAGAACAACGCCGTGTCCTCGAAGACCGGCAGCTCGATGTAGCCGTAGCCCGCGAGCTCGGCGGCACGGGTCAGCGTCGACCGGACGTGCGCGAACGCGGCGGACGTCGGCGGGATGTAGTCGGGAACGCCTTTGGGTGCGGAAAACACGTTTCTCAGAGTCCTCGGTGCGGGGCGGCCGGAGCGTCCTGCAGCTGAAGCAGGTAGGGGTTCGTCGCACGCTCGCGGCCTATGGTCGTCGTCGGGCCGTGGCCGGGCAGCACCACTGTGTCATCGGGCAAGGTCATGACCTTGTTCTGCAGGGACGACAACATGCGTGAGTGGTCACCGCCAGGCAGGTCGGTGCGTCCGATGGAACCGGCGAAGAGCGTGTCACCCGAGATCACCAGGCGACCGCCTTCCTGCACGCCGGAGCGGAACATCACCGACCCGCCGGTATGGCCCGGCGTGTGGTCGACGGTGATCTGCAGCCCGGCGAGGTCGAGCGCGGCGCCGTCGGTGAGCTCGCGGACCTCCGAGGGCTCGCGCATCTCGAGGTTCCCGCCGAAGAAGGCGGCCGACTCGGCGCTGATGCCCTTCAACGGGTCGGCGAGCATCGCTACGTCATCCGGGTGGATGTACGCGGGGATGTCGTTGCCGTCGCAGACCGGGGTGACGGAGAAGGTGTGGTCGAAGTGCCCGTGCGTGAGCAGCACGGCGACAGGCGCGAGACGGTGCTGGCGCAGGGCCTGTTCGATCGGTTCGACCGCGTCCTGACCGGGGTCGATGATCACGCAGGGCTCGCCCTCACCGGCCGCCAGGACGAAGCAGTTCGCCTGGAGCGCACCAGTCGGGAACCCGATCACGAGCACGAAAATGACCTCCCTGTTCAACGACAGCCTAACCACCACACAAAGCTCATATGCCCAGGCCCTAGACTGCCGAGCCGACCGCCCTATTCGCATGAGTCCCTGGGGAGGGAGCACGTGCCCACCAACGAGCAGCGACGCGCGGCAGCCAAGCGCAAGCTTGAGCGTCAGATGGTCTACCGCCAGGAGCGGGCCAAGAAGCGTCGCATCATCGCCGTCGTGTCGACGGTCGTCGTTGTTGCGCTCGTCGGAGGTGGCGTGTGGTTCCTCGCGACTAACGACGTATTCGGCAATGGCGACGCCGCCGCGTCGGAGACTCCCACCCAGGAGTCGGTGGACAAGGCGGAGAACATTCCCACCGCGCTGCACCAGATCCCGAAGCGCCCGGCCGCGCTCCCGGAAAAAGTGAACTGTGAATACACGAAGGGCCAGGAGCCGGCGGCCAAGGAGAACACGCCGCCCGCGAACGGCGAGCAGTCCGCCACCGGCACGGTCGGCGTCACGCTCGGCACCTCGATCGGTGACCTGAAGTTCAACCTGGACCGCGCGCTCGCGCCGTGCACGGTGAACAACTTCGTGAACCTCGCCAAGCAGAAGTACTTCGACGGCACCACGTGCCACCGCCTCGTCGTCACCGGCATCCAGGTCCTGCAGTGCGGCGACCCCGGCGGCAACGGCATGGGCGGCCCGGGCTACTCGTTCAAGGACGAGGTCTACCCGGAGCTCACCTACGGCCGCGGCGTGCTCGCCATGGCGAACTCGGGCCCGGACACCAACGGCTCGCAGTTCTTCATCGTCTACGGCGACGGCGCGAACCTGCAGGCGAAGTACTCGATCTTCGGCACGGTCGACGAGGAGTCGCTGAAGAAGATCGACGAGGTCGCGAAGACCGGCACGATCTCGCAGCAGCCCGGCCAGGGCGACGGCAAGCCCAAGACCCCGGTCGACATCAAGTCGGCACTGGTCGCGAGCTAGCCCTCACCGCTCAGCGAAACGGCCCCGGAGCGCTCGCTCCGGGGCCGTTCTGCGTGCTTGGGCCGGAATTACGAGGCTGACGTCACGCGGTACACGTCGTAGACGCCCTCAACGCTCCGCACAGCCTTCAGAACGTGGCCGAGGTGCTTCGGGTCGCCCATCTCGAACGAGAACCGGCTGACGGCCACCCTGTCGCGTGTCGTCGTCACCGACGCCGACAGGATGTTGACGCGCTCGTCGGCCAGCACCTTCGTGACGTCCGAGAGCAACCGGTGCCGATCGAGCGCCTCGACCTGGATGGCGACCAGGAAGACGCTGGAGGCCGACGGCGCCCACTCGACGTCGAGGAGACGTTCCGGCGACTTCAGCAGCTCGTCCGCGTTCGTGCAGTCGGTGCGGTGCACGGACACGCCGCCGCCCCGAGTCACGAAGCCGAGGATGTCGTCGCCCGGCACCGGGGTGCAGCAGCGGGCGAGCTTCACCCACACGTCGCCGGCGTCCTTGACGATCACGCCCGCGTCGCCGGTGGGGCGGCGCCGGGTGACCGTGGACGGGGTGGCGCGGTCGGCCAGTTCCTCCTCGGCGTGATCGACACCGCCGAGCTGGGCGACGAGCCGTTGCACGACGTGGCGGGCCGAGGTGTGACCCTCGCCGACCGCCGCGTACAGCGCGCTCATGTCCGTGTGGTGCAGTTCCTTGGCGAGGGCCTGCATCGAGTCGACGCTGACCAGGCGCTGGATCGGAAGCCCGACGCGCCGGACCTCCTTGGTGATCGCGTCCTTGCCCTGCTCGATCGCCTCTTCCTTGCGCTCCTTGGCGAACCACTGCTTGATCTTCGCCTTGGCGCGCGGGGACGCCACGAAGCTCAGCCAGTCGCGGGACGGGCCCGCACCCTCCGCCTTGGAGGTGAAGATCTCGACGACCTCGCCGTTCTCGAGCTTGCGCTCCAGAGCGACCAGGCGACCGTTCACGCGGGCGCCGATGCAGCGGTGACCCACCTCGGTGTGCACGGAGTAGGCGAAGTCGACGGGCGTGGACCCCGTCGGCAGCGTCTCCACGTCACCCTTGGGGGTGAACACGAAGATCTCGCGCGCGGCGAGGTCCCAGCGCAGGCCCTCCAGGAACTCACCGGGGTCCGCGGCTTCCCGCTGCCAGTCGAGGAGCTGGCGCATCCACGCCATCTCGTCGATCTCGACGGACTTGCCGTTGTGCGTGCCCTTGGTCTCCTTGTAGCGCCAGTGCGCCGCGATGCCGTACTCGGCCCGCTGGTGCATCTCGGAGGTGCGGATCTGCACCTCGAGCGGCTTGCCGTCGGGACCGATCACGGTCGTGTGCAGCGACTGGTACACGCCGAACCGCGGCTGCGCGATGTAGTCCTTGAACCGGCCCGGCATGGGCTGCCAGGCGGCGTGGACGACACCCATGGCGGCGTAGCAGTCCCGCACCTCGTCCACGAGGATCCGGACGCCCACGAGGTCGTGGATGTCGTCGAAGTCCCGGCCGCGGACGATCATCTTCTGGTTGATCGAGTAGTAGTGCTTCGGCCTGCCCTCGACCTTGGCGACGATCCGCGCGGTCTCGAGCTGCGAGTTCAGCTCCTGGACGACGGTGCGCAGGTACGTGTCGCGACTCGGCGCGCGCTTCGCGACCAGGCGGACGATCTCGTCGTACTTCTTGGGCTGCAGGATCGCGAACGCGAGGTCCTCCAGCTCCCACTTGACCGTCGCCATGCCCAGGCGGTGAGCGAGCGGCGCGAGCACTTCGAGCGTTTCGCGGGCCTTGCGGGCCTGCTTCTCCGGCGGCAGGAACCGCATGGTGCGCATGTTGTGCAGCCGGTCGGCGAGCTTGATGACCAGGACACGAGGGTCCTTCGCCATCGCGATGACCATCTTGCGGATGGTCTCGGCCTCGGCCGCCGCCCCCAGCTTGACCTTGTCGAGCTTCGTGACGCCGTCGACCAGCCGGGCGACTTCCTCGCCGAAGTCTTCCTTGAGCTGGTTGAGCGAGTAGTCGGTGTCTTCCACGGTGTCGTGCAGCAGCGCGGCCACCAGCGTCGTGGTGTCCATGCCCAGCTCGGCGAGGATCGTCGCCACGGCGAGCGGGTGGGTGATGTACGGGTCGCCGGACTTGCGGCGCTGCGGGCGGTGCTTCTCCTCGGCAACGTCATATGCGTGCTGCAGAAGCGCCAGATCGGCCTTGGGATGGAGGTCGTAGTGCGCGGCGGCGAGAGGTTCGAGGACCTGCTTCACCGGGGCCGCACGTTGGGCGGTGATGCGCCGCGCAAGGCGGGCGCGCACACGCCGGGTCGCCGACGGTTGAACAACCGTCGCAGCGGGTTCGGTGTCTTGACTCAACCCCACGCTCCTCGGGTCTCGCGAGTACCGAGGATAACGCGTTTACGATGCGGAAACTTCCGATGACGCGTTGAGCGGCACAGCTCACACGGTGAACGCGATCCGAATTATGGCTGGGCCGATCAGGCGACACGCCTCAGACACGCCCCCTACATGCCTCAGCCGTGGGGCCCGCCGCTCACGCAGAGCACCTGCCCGGTGACGTAGTCGACGGCCTAGACCTGCGCCTGCGCGACGAACGCACGCCAGGCGGAGAGCGAGAAGGCCAGGACGGCGCCGCCCGAGGTCTTCGAGTCCCGCACGAGAGCAGCCTGGCGCAGGGACACCTCGACACAAGTTCCGCTGTCCGTGCTGCCGCTGTAGGTGCTCTTACGCCAGCTCCGGTCGAGCGTCATGGAGGTCCTCTCGCAGTCCGCTGACGTAGTCCGTCAGCATGCTCCGCGATTGTCCCTCATCCAACGCAAGGGCATCCAGCCACTTGAAGAACTCCCGGCTACTCGCGATGGCTTTGCCGTCGTGCGCGAACAGCTGTGCCACATCGGTCTCGCTGTAGGCGACCGGCACCATCTTCTCGAAGCTGAACAGCCTCCGTGCCGACCTCATCGCGATGGCAATGCCCGCCGACATCGGCAAGATACGGAGGCTGTGGGACTGGAAAAGCAGGCGCAGATACTGCTCTTCCATGATCTGGGCGCTGCCCACGCGCATTCGCAACGCGAGCTCGTGCACGTAGAACGTGCACTCCGGCCGATTCGGGCGCCTCATGATCGACTGCCGGTCGATGCGGAGCTGGACGTACTTCTCGATGTTCTCCGGGGCTTCGTTGCCACCCTCGGTGAGTAGTGCCCGTGCGTACTCAGGGGTCTGGGCGAGTCCCGGCATGGTCAGACCGTCGAAACTGGTGATCTTCGTCGCCTGCGCCTCCGCCATGGCGAGCGTGCGCAGGTTGTCGGGCACGACCAGCACGTATGGGTCGAAGGCGTAGCGGTAGCGGTCTCGGAAGGCCTCGAAGTAGTTGCTGTCTCGGCCGCACGTCATCAGGTACTGAACTAGGTCGATCTCGCTCGCTCGGGCTTTGCCGTTTTCGATGTTGGAGACCTTGCTCGGGTCCCAGCCGAGTTGTTCGGCGAAGCCGAAGCCCGTCAGCCTGGTGTGTTTCTCGCGCAGGCGGCGCAGTTCGTCGCCCAGGTCGCGGCTGTAGGCGGTGGAGGTGATCGCAGTCATTCGTCCGACGGTAGGCATTGACCCTCCTCCACGAACCTGCTCATTCGGGTGAAAACGGTTGCTCGCGCGCGGGTGTCGTCAGGCGACTTCGCGGTGGCCGGAGTGGGTGTTGGTTCTGGGTGTCCGGGTGGGATCGAGCCAGGCGGGTGGGGTGAACGTCGGGGTGCCATCGAGGAGCCTTACCTCCCATTCGCTTTGGTGGATCAGGGTGTGGTGGTGGCGGCACAGCAGGGCCGCGTTCTCGACTGAGGTGCCGCCGCCCTCGGACCAGAATCTGATGTGGTGGGCGTCGCAGTGCTTGGGCGGGCGGTCGCAGCCGGGGAAGGAACAGCCCTGGTCTCTGGCGACCAGGAGGCGGCGGATCGAGGCCGGGAAGGTGCGGGTCTTGCGGCCGATGTCGACGTGCTCGGACCGGCCGCCCAGCACCACCGGGATGACGCCGGCGTTGCAGGCCAGGCGGCGGACCAGCTTGGCCTGCACGCGCTCGCGGGTGTCCAGGGTGGCGAAGCCGGTCTGCTCGGCCAGGTCGCGGTAGGCCATCGTCAGGGTCAGCGTGACCGGCTCGCCGCCGTGCTCGGGGAGGCGGTCGGCACGCAGCATGAGGTCGATCAGGTCGGCGAAGGCGTCGCCCTCGCGTTCGGCACGGGAGCGGGGGTCCTGGCCTTCTTCCGGGGTGGTCGGACGGGGCTTGGCCAGCGGGTCGATCATCGCTTCGAACTTGGCGCCGGCGATCTTGTCCAGCTTCGCCGACACCTCCAGCTGGTCGCCTTTCCACTCCATCCGCAGCCGGTTGACGGGCGGCGCCGGTTCGGCCTCGCTCGGCTCCGCGTCCTGCTGATAGAGCCGGTACGCCAGCTCTTTGCCGAACGAGCGCACCGCGCTGGGTTCGTGGGACTGGGCGAACTCGACCACGGGCCCCTCGGCGTCGGGCGGCAGGTCCTTCATCACCTCGGCCACCGCCGAGATGTGCTCCCCGGAGAGCGCGCCCTCCGCCACCACGGCAGCGGTGACCGGCAACTCCGGCTCCACCAGCGAGCCGGACAGCGTGAGCTGAGGAGCCAGCACTTCGGCGCGGGCGACCCACTGACGCGCGGTCTTCAAGTCCCATCGCACGGCATGACGCAACACGTGCGCCACATTCCTGTACCCCAGCTCAGTCGCCGCTCCACGCCGCTCCAGTTCGGCGATCTTCTGCATCATCACATTCTCAAGAACGCGAATTTCCACCACGTCTCCGACGACTGCGGCAAGCAGTTCGTCAGTAGACAGAAGGCAGAAGTCTCGTTCGCTCATGCGTTCGACACTACCGCAAGATCACAAGATAAAGGCACGTCAGGCACTACACGTTCGGGTGAACGATCTAGCCAATGGCCATAGGTTCCGTTAGTGCGCATCTCTCTAGACGCAACGCAACCACTAGCAACCACGCACGCACGAAAACGCGAAATACGCACAACAACCACGCCCCGCGACCACCGACGAAAACGGACCACAGAAATGCGGTCCGGCACACGCCCGACGAAGGAGGGCATGTGCCGGTTCGGCGCAGCCGTGCACGCCTGGAACACTCGGCACGGTGAGGACTCTGATCTGGTGCGCCGCGATGACGTTCGTGTGGCTGGGCACGATGGCGTACCTCGCCCTGGACGACCCGAGCTACATCGACCAGCGGTCGATCATCGGCTCGGCAGTCGGCTGGACGGTCGCGACCACAGTGAGCTGGCTGGTCCTGCGCCGCGCGAAGACCCCGAAACTGTGGGAGATCGCGGTCGTGACGGCACCGGCGTCGCTGGTGACGCTGGTCTTCGTCAGCATCGGCGCCGCCTTCGTGGCCCCACCGCCCATCGCCTGAGACCGTCCGGCTGAGAAACTGGGCCCATGCACTCGCACCGCCCGATCTGGCACTGCCTGGCGTTCGCAGGCATCTGGTACGCCGCGATCGTCCTGCTCAACCTGCTCACCAACGGCGGCAGCGAGGCACTCCGCACGGCGATGCTCGGGGTCGTCCCGTGGCTCGGCGCCTCCGTGGCCCTGACGCGGGTCGGGCACGGCAACATGAAGGCCTGGCGCCTGATCCTGCTGGGGCTGCCGATCTTCTACTTCCTGTGGGCGATCACCGTCGTGGTCGCTTCCCGGTTCATCACCGCACCAGTCACGGGCTGACACGCAAAAGGGACCGGCGACAAGCGTCACCGGTCCCCTGAGCGCGAAAAGTCCTCTACACAGCCATCAGAGCGCTGACCTCGCGGCCCGCGAGCCGGGAGCGGCCGCCCAGAGCGGTGATCTCCAGAACCACGGACACACCCGTCACGATGCCGCCGGCCCGTTCGACCAGCGTGCACGCGGCCTCAGCGGTGCCACCAGTGGCCAGAACGTCGTCGACGACCACAACACGCTGCCCGGGCTGGATCGCGCCCGCGGGCAGCTCCAGAGAAGCCGTGCCGTACTCCAGCTCGTACGACTCCGAGTCGGCGACGACGGGGAGCTTGCCCGGCTTGCGCAGCGGCACGACGCCGTAGCGCCAGCCGTACCCCAGAGCAGCACCCAGGAGGAAGCCGCGCGACTCGATGGCGGCGATCACCTGGGTGCTGTCGTCGATCTTGTCCTGAAGGGCGTCGACCACGGCGCGCAGGGCGTCCGGGTCGGTGAGAACCGGCGTGAAGTCCCGGAAGACGACCCCTGGCTTGGGGAAGTCCGGGACTTCACGCATCAGTCCCAGAGCACGATCCAATTTCAACGCTGACGCTTTCCGGTCGGACGGCGGCGGGCGTCGCCTGCCTTGGCGGTGCGGTGAGGCACCGAGGCAGCGGCGGCGTACGCCTCTTCCTTGCGCAGGTCGGCGTTGAGGGCCTCGTCGTCGACCGACTCGATGCCCTCGGCGACCTGCGGGCCCGTGGCCTTGGCGCGGCGGGCGGCCACGCGCTTGGCCTGCGCGATGTACTTCGGGTCGCGCATCTTCAGGTCCACCAGCACCGGGGTGGCGAGGAAGATCGAGGACAGGGCACCGATGAACATGCCGACGAGCTGCACGAGCGCCAGGTCCTGCAGGGTGCCGACGCCCAGGATGCCGACGCCGACGACCAGCAGGCCGATGACCGGGAGCAGCGCGATCAGCGAGGTGTTGATCGAGCGCATCAGGGTCTGGTTCAGCGCCAGGTTCGACGCCTCGGCGTACGTGCGGCGGGTCAGGCCCAGCAGGCCTCGGGTGTTCTCCTTGACCTTGTCGAACACGACGACCGTGTCGTACAGGGAGAAGCCGAGGATGGTGAGCAGACCGATCACCGTCGCGGGCGTCACCTCGAAGCCGAGGAGCGAGTACACGCCCGCGGTGATGATGACGTCGTGGAAGACGGCGACGAGCGCGCCGACGGCCATCTGCCACTCGAAGTAGAACACCAGGAAGATCGTCACCGCGACGAAGAACCAGAACAGGGCCCACAGGGCCTTGCCGCTGATCTCACCGCCCCAGGACGCGGAGACGGCACTGTCGGAGATCGCCGTCTGGCCGCCCTGCGGCTGGGTGTCCTGCGCGAGAGCCGTCTTGAGGGTCGCGACCTCGGCGATGTTCAACGCGGACGACTTGATCTGGATCGACGCGCTGGCACCGGAACCGACGGCCTGCACGGCGGTCGGCTTCTTGCCGGGCAGGGCCTTCGCGTACACGTCCTCGACGGTGGCCGTCGAGATGGTCTGGCCACTGGTCGACACGGACGGCATCGAGATCTTGGTGCCGCCCTCGAAGTCGATGCCGAAGTTGAAGCCCTTGAACACCATCGAACCGATGCAGACCAGCAGGATGATGCCCGAGACGATGTACCAGCGGGTGCGCTTGCCGACGATGTCGAACGCACCGTTGCCCACGTAGAGGCGTGAGAAGACGCTGCTCATGTCAGGCCTCCTTCACGGCGGTGGTCTTGCCGGTCGAGGTGGCGCGGTGTGCAGCACCCTCGCGGGTCGCACCGCCCAGGCCGGACAGGCTGGACTTGGACAGGAACTTGGACTTCGACGCGATCGCGACCAGCGGGTGCGTCACGAGGAACACGACCACGAGGTCGAGGACCGTCGACATGCCCAGGGTGAACGCGAAGCCCTTCACCTGGCCGACCGCGATGATGTACAGCACGGCGGCGGCGATGAAGCTGACCGCGTCGGCGGAGAGGATCGTGCGGCGCGATCGGATCCATGCGCGCGGCACGGCCGAACGGAACGTGCGGCCCTCACGCACCTCGTCCTTCAATCGTTCGAAGAAGACGATGAACGAGTCCGCCGTGATACCGATGGCGACGATGAACCCGGCGATACCGGCCAGGTCGAGCGTGAAGCCGATCAGGCGGCCCAGCAGGACGAGCACCGCGTAGATGACGACGCCGGACAGGACCAGCGACAGGATCGTCAGGACGCCCAGCAGGCGGTAGTAGAACATGCAGTAGACGAAGACCAGCGCGAGGCCGATACCGCCGGCGATCAGACCTGCCTTGAGCGACTGCAGGCCGAGCGTCGGGGAGATCGTCTGCGCCTCGGACGAGTCGAAGGACAGCGGCAGCGCGCCGTACTTCAGCGTGTTCGCGAGGTTCTGGGCTTCCTTCAGCGTGAACTTGCCGCTGATCTCGGTCGAGCCGCCCGAGATGGCCGACTGGATGGTCGGCGCGGACATGACCTCGCCGTCGAGCACGACCGCGACGGCCTGCTGGACGTTGGCCGCGGTGAACGCGCCCCACTTGGTGCCGCCGTCGGACTTGAAGTCCAGGTTGACGACGTAGCCGGTGCCGTTCGGGTTGTTGTTCGCCGCGGCGTTGCTGATGTCCTCACCGGTCAGGCGGGAGTAGTTCGTGTAGTCGTCCGCCTTGGTCTCGGTGTCCTCCTTGGGAGGGTTGACCGGGGCCAGCGTGTACTTGAACTCGCCCTTCTCGTCACAGGTGACGAGAGGCTTGTCCAGGTCGTCGTTGCCGCGCAGCGGGTCGGGCTGCGAGCAGTCGAGCATGAGCGCGGCCTGCTGCAGGATCTGCGGGTCGGTCGCCTGGCGCAGGGCCTTCGCCTCCTGGATCTCCTTCGCGACCTTCGGGTCGACGTTGGAGGGAGCGGACGGCGTGCTCGAAGGCGCACTGCTGGACGGCGCGGTGCTGTTCGACGGCGGCGTGCTGGACGGCTGCGCGGCCAGGTTCGGCGCGGGGCGGCCCTGCGGAGCACCACTCGACGGCGGCGGGCTGCCGGCGCTCTGGCTCGGCGGCGTCGACGGAGGCGTGCTCGCGCTGCCGGACGGCGGCGTGCTCGTCTGGGTCTGCGGCACGGCGCCCGCGGGCACCGGCTGGCCGATGACCTTGCGGAACGCGAGGCGAGCGGTCTGGCCGAGGCCCTTCGCGCCTTCGCTGTCCGCACCCGGGACCGTGATCACCAGGTTGTTGCCGTCTCGCACGACCTCGGCACCGGAGACGCCGAGACCGTTCACGCGGACCTCGATGAGGTCACGTGCCCGGTTGAGCGCTTCCTCGCTCGGCTGTGCGCCGTCTTCCTGCCGAGCTGTCAGGGTGACGAGGGTGCCGCCCTGGAGGTCGATTCCGAGCTTGGGTTTGGCCGAACCGTTCCCGGTGAGAAACACCAGGGCGTAGAGCGCGACCACGATGAGGACAAAACTCGCCAGATACTTCGCAGGGCGAATTTGCCCGGCCGGAGGTGCCACGATCCGTCCGTCTCCTAGTAGCTATGGTTTCCGAGCGCGCAGCGTAACGCGCGCCACGTGAGCTGGGCGTCACTACCTGGAGTTGGCGGTGTTCACAGTTGCCAACTCCAGGTGTCACGGGCCTGTTGGTTACTTCTTGGCGCCGTGGTCCAGGGGCTCGGCGACCTGTGCGGTGGTCGCGGGCACCTCTTCCTCGACGTCGTCGGTCTTGTCCTCGATCACGGCCTCGTCGGTCTCGGCGACCTTCTCGCGAATGGCGGCACGCAGCCAGCGCGTGACGACACCCTCGGAGATCTCGATGTCGATGGTGGTGTCGTGGCTCGCGTCGGCAACGGTGCCGTACAGGCCGGACGTCGTCATCACCTTGTCGCCAGGGGCGAGCGAGTCCTGCAGGTTCTTCTGCTCGGCCATCGCCCGCTTCTGCTTGCGCGCGCTGAGGAACAGCGGCACCGCCAGCAGAACCAGAAGCAACGGGAACATCAAAGACGAAAGGTTGCCCATCATTCTCCGATCAGGTGGACATGCCTTCGACGCACGTCCGATATGTCCAGGTGCTTTTACCGATTGTGCCAGGTCACCACAGTTGATCACCGGCGGGCGGCTCCAGCCCCAGGTGGTACCACGCGGCGGGCGTCGCCACTCTGCCGCGCGGTGTCCGGGCCAGCATGCCAGCCCGCACCAAATACGGTTCGCACACCTCTTCCACGGTGGTCGGTTCCTCACCGACCGCGACCGCGAGGGTCGAGACGCCGACCGGGCCGCCGTTGAAGCTCTTGACCAGGGCGTTCAACACCGCGCGGTCGAGCCGGTCGAGGCCGAGCTCGTCGACGTCGTAGACCTGCAGCGCCTGCTTCGCGATCTCCTCCGTGACCCTGCCGTCGGCCCTGACCTCGGCGAAGTCGCGGACGCGGCGCAGCAGGCGGTTCGCGATGCGGGGGGTGCCCCTGGAGCGGCCGGCGATCTCGATCGCGGCGTCCACGGCGACGTCGACGCCGAGGATCTTGGCGCTGCGCTTCACGATGAGGTCGAGCTCTTCCGCGCTGTAGAACTCCATGTGGCCGGTGAAGCCGAAGCGGTCGCGCAGCGGGCCGGTCAGCGCTCCTGACCTTGTCGTGGCTCCGACCAGCGTGAACGGCGCGATGTCGAGCGGGATGCTGGTCGCGCCGGGGCCCTTGCCGACCACGACGTCGACGCGGAAGTCCTCCATCGCGAGGTAGAGCATCTCCTCCGCCGGCCGGGCCATGCGGTGGATCTCGTCGATGAACAGGACGTCGCCCTCGACCAGGTTGGACAGCATCGCGGCCAGGTCGCCCGCGCGTTCCAGGGCCGGGCCGCTGGTGATGCGGATGGCGGAGTTGAGCTCCTTGGCGATGATCATGGCCAGCGAGGTCTTGCCCAGGCCGGGAGGGCCGCTGAGCAGGACGTGGTCCGGGGCCGTTCCCCGCCTCATCGCGCCGTGCAGGACCAGTTCGAGCTGCTCGCGCACCCGCTGCTGGCCGACGAACTCGTGCAGGTCGGCCGGGCGCAGGCTGGTCTCGAGATCGCGTTCGGCCGGTGCGACGTAGGGGCTGAGCTCGTCCTCGGTCACTTGCGCCCCAGGGTCGCGAGCGCACGGCGCAGGACGGCGGACGTGGACTGGTCCGGGTTCGCGGCGAGGACGTTGTCGACCGTGGCCTCCGCGGACTTGGCGGGGAAGCCGAGGCCGAGGAGCGCCTCCACGACGTGGTCACGCGTCTGGCTGTGCGCGGGCGTCGTGGGCGTGGGGAGCTGACCGACCTTGTCGCGCAGCTCGATGATGAGGCGTTCCGCGCCCTTCTTGCCGATGCCCGGGACCTGCGTGAGCACGGTGATGTTGCCCTCGGCGAGCGCGTGGCGGAGCTTGTCCGGCTCCAGGACCGCGAGGGTGGCCAGTGCGATGCGCGGGCCGATGCCGCTGACCGTCTGGAGCAGGCCGAACAGCTCGCGGGCCTCGGCGTCGGCGAACCCGAACAGGGTGAGGCTGTCCTCGCGGACGATCAGGGTGGTGGCGAGGCTCGCCTCCTCGCCACGGCGCAGGGTGGCGAGCGTGGTCGGCGTCATCTGGACGGCGAACCCGACGCCGCCCACCTCGACGACGGCGTGGTCGAGGCCGACGTGCTGCACCTGGCCGCGCAGTGACGAGATCACCTGTGTCCTCCGGACTTCACGCTCACGCAGGCGTCCCCTCGCGAAGGGGACCCCTTGATTTCATTCTTCCAGCCGACCCTGACAATTTCGGCGCGCACTGAAACTGAAGCCGTCATGACCCGTTCCACCGCCGTCATGACCCGCTCCGGCGGGCGGCTTCCGCCAGCTTCGCCTTGTGCACGCGGGCGAGTTCCGCCGCGCGGGCCTGCGCTTCTTCCAGCCTGTTGCGCATCGGCGCGCGCCAGTGGTGGCAGATCGCGAGGGCCAGCGCGTCCGCCGCGTCGGCCGGCTTCGGCGCGACCTTCAGGCCGAGCAGTTTGGTCACCATGGCGGTCACCTGCGCCTTGTCCGCGCGGCCCGAGCCCGTGACGGCGGCCTTCACCTCGGACGGCGTGTGGAACTCGACCGGCAGGTTTCGTTGCGCGGCAGCCAAAGCGACGACGCCCGACGCCTGCGCGACCCCCATCGCGGTGCGGACGTTGTGTTGCGCGAAGACTCGTTCGATGGCGACGACCTGTGGTTCGTAACGGTCCAGCCACACGCAGACGCCGTCGTACAGCTCATGAAGACGCACGGACAGCGGAGCGTCAACGGGCGTGCGGAGGACATCGACGGCCACGGCGCGCACGACTCGGCCTGGTCCGCCGTCGACGACGCCGAAGCCGCACCTGGTCAGACCGGGGTCGACCCCGAACACCCGCACAACAGCTCCCCGGATCGCTGAACGAACAACAGTTCGAACCATATCCGGTGCACCGATAGGGGACTTGCACCGACACGGACTGACACGGTTCGACAAGTCCACGCCGCCGTTACTACGGTGGTCGGGTTTCGATCACGGGAGTCACGGTGAAGAGGTTCTGGATCGTCGCGGGGTGGGTCGGCACCTTCATCGCGATCGCCATCCTCGTCGCCCTCTCCGCGCCGCGCGATATCGGTATCGCAATCGACAAAGTCGTGCAGCTGGTGTTCGCCATCGCGGCGTTGGTCGTCTACGCGCGGGCACGCGACCGTTGGATGACGGCGGCGATGATCAGCCTGAGCGTCGGGTTGTCCGCGTGGATCTGGGGCCAGCAGATCATGGGCGTGCAACTGCCGTCGTCGACGATCGCGCCGATCGGCTTCACGATGGTGCCGGTGCTCTGCCTGGCCGCCGTGATCGCGAAGGCGCAGAAACGCCGTTCCGACGATCTGCTGCCGAACTACCGCAGCCGCACGGTCCTCGTGCTCGACGGACTGATCGTGATCGGGTCGCTGTTCGTGCTGACGTGGGTGTCGGCGCTGGAGTCGCTGACCCGTGCGTGGGCCACCGAGGGTCCCGGGTTCGCCACGGTCATCGCGCATCCCGCCGCGTACCTCGTGCTGCTCGTGGCGATCGTGGTGATGTCGTGGACGCATCAGGCCGTGCGTCAGTGGCCGATGCTTTTCGTCGCGCTTGCCGGTATCGCGCAGTCGTCGTCGGGCTGGGTGTTCGCCTTCTACATCGCCAAGGGCAACACGGCGATCCCGGCGGCCGCGGACATCGGTTTCATGCTGTGCCCGGCGTTCTTCCTGCTGAGCGCGCTGGCCCCGGTCCGCAACCTCGAACCCACGCCGGGCCGCATGCGCACGGCCGACCTGCTGCACCTGCTCGTGCCGTACCTGCCGCTCGCGATCACCGGCCTGTTCGTCAGCTGGAACACCGCGACGGGCGGCCGCCTCAACCCGGTCGAGATCTACGTCGGGCTTCTGGTCGTGTGTCTCGTGATCGTGCGTCAGCTGCTCACGATGATGGACAACGTACGGCTGATGGACCAGCTTCGCGTCTCTCGCGAGGAGCTACGGCACGAGGCGACGCACGACCCGTTGACCGGCGTCGCGAACCGCTCGCTCTTCCGCGAACGGCTGGAGCGCGCGCTCGCGGTTCGTGATCGCACGAAACCGTTGATCCTGCTGTTCATCGACGTGGACGGCTTCAAGGCGGTCAACGACAACAACGGGCACGCCGAGGGCGACATGGTTCTGCGCAACGTCGCCGCACGACTGGAGAACAACGTCCGGCCAGAGGACACGGTGGCGCGGCTCGGCGGTGACGAATTCGGGGTGCTGATCGACGGCGGTGACGCGGACGAGATCGGCGCGCGGCTGCTGGACGCGCTGGGGCATCCGCACGAGGTGCTCGGCCGGGTGCACCGGGTGCACGCCAGCATCGGTGTGGCGCAACGGTTCTCGTACGATCCCAAGATCACCGCCGACGACGTGCTCGGGGCCGCGGACGCCGCGATGTACACGGCGAAGCGGCTCGGCAAGGGCACGGTCGTCGTGCACGGTTCCCCGCTTCCGGAGATGACGTGACCCCAGAGCAGTTGATTTCCGCGTTGAACATGCAGGAGCTGCCCGTCGAGGGCGGGTACTTCGCGCAGACGCACCGGTCCGAAGAGGTGTCCGCGATCGCGTACCTGTTGCGCCGCCCGGACTTCTCCGGCATGCACGTGCTGAAGCACCTGGAGATCTACCACTTCCACGCCGGGTCGCCGTTGCGGATGCTGCTGCTGCACCCGGACGGCACGGTGACCGAGCTGGTGCTGAGCGAGTCGAACCCGCAGGTCGTGGTGCCGGCGGGCGTGTGGCAGGGCAGCACTCCGGCCGGTGACTGGTCGCTGGTCGGCACGGTCGTGGTGCCGCCGTACACCGACAACATCGTGGAGTTCGGGCACGCGGACGACCTGTGCGCGCGTTATCCCTCACACGCTGCCGTCATTCGACCGCTGTGCAGGTTCTAGCTCTCTAGGATCTTGGGAATGGCGCTTGTCCCGCTCAACGGCATCGAGCTGAACGTCCAGACCGAGGGTTCCGGTGACCTCGTCGTGCTCGTCATGGGCACCGGCAGTCCCGGCAGGGTCTGGCGCACCTACCAGGTGCCGGCGCTGGTCAAGGCCGGTTATCGCGTCGCGTACTTCGACAACCGCGGCATCAGGCCGTCGTCGGAGTACGCCGGGGGTTTCACGCTCGACGACATGGTCGCCGACACCGCCGCGCTGATCGAGCACCTGGGCGGCCCGGCGCACGTGATCGGCACGTCGCTGGGCGGGCGCATCACCCAGGAACTGGCGCTGGCGCACCCGTCGCTGGTGCGCAGCGCGGTGATGATGGCGACCGCCGGCCGGCCCGAACCGGTGCAGCAGGCGTGGTCGCAGGCGCTGTGCGACCTGCACGACAAGGGCGTCGAGATCCCGCCCGCGTTCTACGCGGTGGCGTCGGCGGTTCGGAACCTGTCGCAGGCGACGCTGGCCGACCCGGTGGTCGCCCGCGACTGGCTGCAGATGTACGAGTTCGCCGGGTCGTCGTTCGGCGCGGGCCACCGGATCCAGCTCGGCCTGGCCGAGTACGACACGCGCCTGGAGGCCTACCGGGCCATCGCGGTGCGGTCGCTGGTGATCGGGTTCGCCGACGACCTGGTGCTGCCGCCGCGGCTGTCGCGCGAGGTGGCGGACGCGATTCCCGGCGCTCGGTACGCCGAGGTCACGGACGCCGGGCACGTCGGGTACCTGGAGCGGCCGGACGAGGTGAACCGGCTGCTGGTCGAGTTCCTCGGTGGCGCGTGAACCCGCAGGAACACCCGGAACTCGACGCGTTCCTCTCCTCGCTGCGCCGTGGTGACCTGCTCTCCGGGACGGTCGCGGCGATCGAATCGTTCGGCGTGTTCGTGCGGCTCGACGACGGCCCGGTCCATCCGCACTTCGCGGGCGTCGGGTTCGTCACGGCTCCCGAACTGACCTGGCACCGCGTCGAGGCGCTGTCTGACGCCGTGCGGGTCGGGCAGCGCGTCACCGGCGAGTTCCTGCAGTACGACACGTGGAACATGGAGGCGCGGCTGTCGCTGAAGGCGTTACAGCCGAACCCTCATCTGGCGATCGCCGCCGGGCAGGAGTTCCGCGGCCGCGTGACCAAAGTGGTTCCGTTCGGCGTCTTCGTCCAGATCGCGGACGGCGTCGAGGGCCTGGTCCCCGATCCCGATCTCGCCCAGGTAGGCGACGCGGTCGACGTCGTCGTCACCGAGGTCGACCGCGAGCGGCATCGGATCGTCCTCAGCGGAGCGTGAACTCGTAGGTCTCGTCGACCATCCGCGCGAGGAACCGGTCGCGATCGAACTCCGGATCCTCGTCCATGCCCGGCGGCGGCACGTGCACGAAGCTGAAGTGGCCCGCCTTCGGCACGACCCGCAGGTCCACCTCGGCCGGAGCTGTCTTCAGCGCCTCCACTTCGGACGCCGGGACGAACGTGTCCAGCTCGCCGACGTAGGCGAGGATCGGCACCTTCACCGCGTCCAGCGCGCCGGGGGCCGCGAACCAGCCGGCGGGTGGCGTGTAGAGCACCAGGCGGCTGACGCGCGGATCCCTTGGCACGTCAAGGGGCTCGCGTTCCTCGCTCCACGGCGTCGCGCCCGCCAGGCACAGGCCCGCCCAGGCACCGATCGAGTGGCCGATCACGGCCACCTCGGCGTCCGGGGCGACGTCGCGCAGGGCCTCGACCAGGCCCAACGGCCGCGCCAGGTAGTCGTCCCAGGTCGCCTGCTGCGGGTGCAGGCGCGGGAAGGACGGTGCGATGACCTGGTGGCCCTGAGCGGTGAAGTGGTCCAGGAGCGGGCGGTGCCGTTCCGGGTCACCACCGCCTCCGACAGCGAAGAGCACGATCAACGAAGTACCCCCGTCAGCGATGCGCGGCCTGTCCGGTCGGCCGCAGCAGGATCTCGTTCACGTCCACAGTGGACGGTTGGGACACGGCGTAGAGAACAGCCCTGCCAACGTCTTCCGGTGCCAGCTTCGGGTCGTCCACCCGCGACGCCGGGATGGCGTCGGTGTCGACCAGGCCCGGCTGCACCACCGTCACCCTAACCCCGGTGGCCACCGCTTCGGCGCGGATCGCCTGCGCCAGGCCGGTGATCGCCCACTTCGTCGCCGAGTACAGGTTGCCCGGCCGCACCCCCCGGCCGGCGGCGGAACCGGTCATCACCAGGTGGCCGCCGGAGCGGATCAGCGCCGGCATGGCGGCACGCGCCGTGAACGCGGGCCCGCAGACGTTCGTGACGACCATGTCGGTCCACTCGGAAGGCTTCGCGCCGGCGTCGGTGACGAACGACGTGTCGACGGAAACTCCAGCGTTCGCGAATACAACGTCGATCCGGCCCCAGCGGGACTCCACTCGGGACATGAGATCCTGCACGGAATCCCAGGAAGAGACGTCGCATCGGGCGTCCCAGCCGCGATCCCCGACGGATTCTTCGGCGCTGCGGGAGGCCCTGACCACGCGGTATCCCGCCTGAGCTGCGAGAACGGCGGTCGCCGCCCCGATTCCGCGGGAAGCACCGGTCACCACGAAGACGTGTTCCATGATCCGGAACCCTAGTCAGGGAAACGTCAGGGGCGCCTGTTTTGATACCGCTCATGACTTTGAACCGCAGGTCCGTGTTCGGGCTGGGAACCGTCGCGGCCGCGACGGCCGTGCTCGGCTCCAACGGTGCAGCACAAGCCCAGGAAGACGCGGAGGTAGAGATCGAACGCTCCCCGGCGACAGCCGACCGGTCGCGCAAGCGCGTGGCCCAGATCTACCGGCGGCAGGCCCGCAAGGCGAAGGGCAGCTGGTCGTCGCTGATCACGGTCGCCGATCTCGACGGGACGACGAAGGCCGCCGTCGACGAGGACGCCGACAAGGTGGTCGAGGCCTACAGCGTCAACAAGATCGCGGTCGCGGTCGCCGTGCTGGACAAGGTGGACCGCGGGCTGATCAAGCTCGATCAGACGGTCACCGTGTCGTCCGCCATCGTCATCCAGGACACCGACGGCATCTTCGCGCTCGACGGCGCGTACCCGAGCGAGGTCACCGTCGGCCACGCGCTGGCGAACCTGCTGACCGTCTCGGACAACACCGCGGTTCGCCTGTGCGGCCTGGTCGTGCCTGCGCTGGAGCTCAACGAGATCCTGCGGTCCAAGGGCTTCGTGCACACCCAGGTCGTTCCGGTCGCGAACCCGAACCGGTTCTTCCTCGGCACCACGACCGCGCGTGAGACGCACACGTTGCTGCAGAAGCTGGTCGACGGTCAGCTGCTGTCCGCGGCGTCCACCGCGTACCTGCTGAACATCCTGCGTGCGACGGCGAGCTTCACCGACGGCGTGCGGCTCAACCTCACGACGAACGAGCGTCTGCGCGTCGCGACGAAGGCCGGTTGGTTCGAGGACGGCCGCAACGAGGCCGGGATCATGTTCAGCGCGGACAACCGGGCGATCCTGATCTACTCGATGTTCGCGTCGGGAACGTTCGCCGGTGACAAGGCCGTGAACGACGAGGACTTCAGCACCACGCACCCGGCCGTAGCGGCCCGCGCGGAGCTCGGACGGTCCATGTTCGACGCCGTCATCAAGATCACGACCGCGAAGCCGAAGCACAGTGCAAAGGTTTACAGGTTCGTCAACGGTGGCTGATTCCTGAGATTTATCTGAAATCTGGACCAAAGAGCACTGATTTTCGGATATACACGATCCAACGCCGGGGTCGGTCGTCGCCGCCGTCGACGACCGGCTTCCCCGCGTCGGTCAGAGCGCCGGTTCCACAATGTCGTGGTACCTGCGCGTCACCTCTTCGATCACCTCGTCGAAGTCCGCCGCCCAGATGGCCGCGTTGAAGATCTCCACTTCGACGTCCCGCGAATATCCGGTCGCCGCGACATGCCGTGTCAGTCGGTCCAGGTCGATGTCGCCGTCACCGGGATAACCGCGTCCGAGCAGCACATCGGCGGGCACGGGCGTGAGCCAGTCACACACCTGATACGACGCGATGTGCGGTCCCGCGCGCACGATCTGCGCGTCCAGATCGGGGTCCCACCACACGTGCAGCGCGTCCACGACGACGCCGACCGACTCGTGCTGTTCGGCGATGTCCAGTGCCTGTCCCAACGTCGACAGCACTCCGCGATCCGCGCAGAACACCGGATGCATCGGTTCCAGCGCCAGGATCACGCCCGCCTGCGCCGCGTGCACCGACAGTTCCGCGATGGCGTCCGCAACGCGCTGACGTGCGCCGATGAGGTCCTTGTCGGCCTGCACTCCCCCGACGACCATGACCAGCGTGTCGGTGCGCAACGCCGCCGCCTCGTCGATCGCGCGGAGGTTGTCGTCCAGCGCGCTTCGGTTGTCCACGGCCGTGAGGAACCCTCCGCGGCACAACGACGACACGCGCAGTCCGGCGTCCGCGACGAGTTTGGCGGTGCGTTCCAGGCCGTGGTCGGCGACGGGTTCGCGCCACAGTCCGATCGACTCGATGCCGTGCCGCGCACAGCCTTCGACGGCCTCGGCGACCGTCGCGCGTTTGATCGTGGCCTGGTTCAGCGAGAGGCGAGCCATTGGCTCCACCGCCGTTCCGCGAACTCCGGTTCGATCACGCCGGCGATCTCCGCGAGACGTTTCGCCTCGGCCAGGTGCTCGACGCTGCGCGCGGATTCCAGGCCGCCGAGGAGTTGGAATCGTTCCTGATGCCCGGCCAGCCAAGCAAGGAACACGACACCTGTTTTGTAGTAGTAAGTCGGCGCGCTGAACAGATGGCGGGACAACGGAACCGTCGGCGCCATGATCCGGTGGAACTCGTCGGTGTCGCCCTCCGCCAGCTTGGCCAGCGCACGAGCGGCCACCGGGGCGATCGGGTCGAAGATGCCGAGCAGAGCGTGGCTGTAGCCCTCCTCGTCGCCCGCGATCAGGTCCGGGTAGTTGAAGTCGTCGCCGGTGTAGCAGCGGACGTTCCCCGGCAGCGCGCGCCGCAGCCCGATCTCGTGGTCCGCGTCGAGCAGCGAGACCTTCACACCGTCGATCTTGTCCGGCCGCGAGTGGATGATCTCCAGGAAGTTCCGGGTGGCCTGCGGGATCTCGCCCGCGCCCCAGTACCCCTCCAGCAACGGGTCGAACGCGGTGCCGAGCCAGTGCAGGATCACCGGTTCGCTGACGCGGTCGAGCAACGTGCCGTAGACCTTCTCGTAGTCCTCGGGACCACGGGCCGCCGCCGCGAGCTGACGGGAGCACATCAGCACGGGCTGCGCGCCGGCCTCCTGGACGATGTCGAGCTGTTCCAGGTAGGCGTTCAGCACGTCGTCGAGGCCGGGCTCACCGGTGAGGTGGTCGGTCGCGACGCCCGCGCAGATCCGTCCCGCCTTCTCGGCGGCGCTGCGGCGGATGAGCTCGGCGGCCGTCGGCCAGTCCAGGCCCATGCCGCGTTGCGCGGTGTCCATGGCTTCCGCGACACCGAAGCCGTGCGACCACAGGTGGTGCCGGAACGCGAGAGTCGCGTCCCAGTCCACCGTGCGTTCGTCCTCAGCCACAACGTGTGCGGCGGCGAACACGATCCGATCACCTTGCTTCTGGCTAGACATCCGCGATCTCCACTCGGCGACCCTCCGAAGAGGACTGGAGACCGGCGGCGGCCAGCGCGACGCCCCGTGCCCCGGCGCGGAAGTCGTGCGGGAACGGCGTGCCGTCGTAGACGTGCCGCAGGAACTCCGCCCACTGCACCTTGAAGCCGTTGTCGAACTCCTCGTTGTCCGGCACCTGCTGCCACTGCTCGCGGAACGGGTGCGTGACCGGCAGATCCGGGTTCCAGACGGGTTTCGGCGTGACGGCGCGGGTCTGCGCGAAGCACTCGCGCAGACCCGCGACCGCACTCCCCTCGGTGCCGTCCACTTGGAACTCGACGAGCTCGTCGCGGCGCACGCGCACGCACCAGGACGAGTTGATCTGGGCGATGACGCCGTTCTCGATCTCGAAGATCCCGTACGCGGCGTCGTCCGCGGTCGCCTCGTAGGCGTTGTTCTGCTCGTCCCAGCGGGTTGGAATGTGCGTGACGGCCTTCGCCGTGACGGCCTCTACCCGGCCGAACAGGTCGTGCAGCAGGTAGCTCCAGTGGCAGAACATGTCGGAGACGATGCCGCCACCGTCCTCCGCCCGGTAGTTCCAGCTCGGGCGCTGCGCGGGCTGCCAGTCGCCCTCGAAGACCCAGTAGCCGAACTCGCCGCGCACGCTGAGGATCCGGCCGAAGAAGCCGCCGTCGATCAGCCGCTTGAGCTTGCGGATGCCCGGCAGGTACAGCTTGTCCGCCACCACGCCGTGCTTCAGGCCCAGCGAGTCGGCCAGGCGCCCGAGCTCCAGCGCCTGCTCGACCGTGTCCGAGACCGGCTTCTCGGTGTAGACGTGCTTGCCGGCCCGCAGCGCCTTCGTGATCGACTCGACGTGCCTCGACGTGACCTGCGAGTCGAAGTAGATCTCCACGGACGGGTCCGCGAGCGCTCCGTCGAGGTCCGTCGTCCAGTGCGCGAGGTCGTGCCGCTCGGCGATCTCCTTGAGCTTGTCGGCGTTGCGGCCCACGAGGACCGGTTCCACCTTCAGCACGGTCCCGTCCTGCAACCGCACGCCCTCGTCGCGCAACGGCAGCAGTGAACGGACCAGATGCTGGCGGTATCCCATCCGCCCCGTGACGCCGTTGACCGCCACGCCAATGGTCCTGACCGCCATCGCACCTCCCTGGTAGCAGCGCTGGAAAGCGCTTTCCCGCCACGCTAATCGCGGTCCTTCACGGCCGTCAACCTCCTCGCGAGTTAGTCTCAGCGCTCACATGCACGTTGACGGAGGTGGTCGTGTCCGCCCGACAGGTGACGCTCGCCGAGGTGGCGAAGCAGGCGGGTGTGTCGCTGGCGACCGCTTCTCGCGTGCTCAACGGCAGCACGCGGCAGGTGAGCGAGGATCTGAGCGAGCGGGTCCTGCGCACCGCGGAGGAGCTCGGCTACGTGCCGAACGCGTCCGCGCAGGCGCTGGCCCGCAACTCCAGCTCGCTGGTCGGGCTGGTGGTCCACGACATCACCGACCCGTACTTCTCGTGCATCGCGGCGGGGGTGACGAAGGTGGCCGAGGCCGCCGGGCTCTCCGTCGTCCTCGGCACGACCGGGCGCCGTCCCGAGCGTGAGGCGGAGCTGCTTTCTACTCTGCGTGCGCATCGGGCCCGTGCGGTGGTGCTCGCCGGTTCCCGCACCACGGACCGTGCGGCGCAGTCGCGGCTCGCGGCCGAGATCGACGCGTTCACCGAGCAGGGCGGGCGTGTCGCGTGCGTGTCGCAGGCGAAGCTCGGCACCGACACAGTCGTTCCCGGCAACCGTGCGGGTGGCCGGGCCCTGGCCCGTGCGCTGGCCGAACTCGGGCACAAGAAGTTCGCCGTATTGGGTGGACCTTCCGAACTCGTGGTGGCCCGCGACCGGCTCGCCGGGTTCAAGGCGGGGCTCGCGGACGCCGGGATCGCGCCGCCCGCGGTGATCAACGGGGCCTTCACCCGGGATGGCGGGTATGCCGCCGCGATGGAGCTGCTGGCGTCGAAATCGCGCTCCACCTGCGTGTTCGCCGTGACGGACGTCATGGCGATGGGGGCCATGGCCGCGCTGCGCGAACGTGGCGTGCGCATCCCGGAGGACATCTCGATCGCCGGGTTCGACGACATCCCGACGCTGCGCGACACGGTTCCGGCGCTGTCCACCGTGCGACTGCCGCTGGAGGAGATGGGCGAGATCGCCGCAGGTCTCGTGCTGGACGCCGGGGGTGACGAGGCCCGCACCGTCCGGGTGGCGGGTGAGGTGGTGCTCAGGGCGTCGACTGCCCACAATTAGACTCGTCTGGCTGTTCACGTACTTAGTCATGAGGAGTTGAGCCGTCCCCATGGGGTCTGGCCCCGGCTGGCATACCAACCCGGTCCCTTGTTCCTGCAGTTCAGGAGCGCGTAGGTGACCGGAATACTTCTGAGCGTGCTCGGTCTGGTCGCCGTCGTGGCGCTGACCGCGGGCACCTTCATCGCGGTGGCGGCGGAGTTCTCGCTGACCGCGCTGGAACGAAGCACCGTCGAACGCCATGTCGCCGAGGTCGGCGACGCCAAGGCGCGGACCATCGACCGTGCGCATCGCACTCTCTCGTTCCAGCTCTCCGGCGCACAGCTCGCCATCACGCTGACCACGCTGATCACCGGTTACATCGCGGAGCCCGCGATCGCGAACCTGATCGAGCCCGGCCTCACCGCGGTGGGCGCGTCCGAACCCGTGGCCGACTGGTTGTCGCTGGCCCTCGCGCTGGCGATCGCCACGGCGTTGTCGATGGTGTTCGGCGAGCTCGTGCCCAAGAACCTGGCGATCGCGAAACCGCTGGAGACCGCGCGGGGCGTGGTCAGCATCCAGGCCGGCTTCTCCACGGTCTTCCGCTGGTTGATCAACTGGATGAACAACTCGGCGAACTGGCTGGTCCGGCGCCTGGGCGTCGAGCCGGTCGAGGAGCTGGCGTCCGCGCGGTCGCCCGAGGAGCTCGGCGCGCTGGTGCGCAGTTCGGCCGAGCACGGCACGCTGGACCAGGGCACCGCGGTGCTGCTGGACCGGTCGCTGCGCTTCGGCGACCGGACGGCCGGCGAGCTGATGACGCCGCGCGTGCGGGTCGAGGCGTTGCGCGCCGACGCGACGGTCGCGGATCTCGTGCTGAAGGCGCGGGAGACCGGCTTCTCGCGGTTCCCGGTGCACCACGGCTCGTTGGACGAGGTGAGCGGGATCGTGCACGTGAAGCAGGCCTTCGCCGTGCCTTCCGCGTTGCGGGTGTCCACTCCCCTGTCTGCGTTGACCCGGCCCGTGTACTCGGTGCCGGAGACGCTCGAAGGCGACGCGCTGCTGGACCGGTTGCGGGCGTCCGGGCTGCAGACCGCGCTGGTCGTCGACGAGTACGGCGGCACGGCCGGGCTGGTGACGCTGGAGGACGTGGTCGAGGAGATCGTCGGCGACGTGCGCGACGAACACGACCGGGGCGAGGCGGCGCCGGTGCGTTCGCTGGGCAAGGACAGCTGGATCGTGTCCGGCCTGCTGCGCGACGACGAGGTGGAAGAGGCGACCGGGTTCACGATGCCCGAGGGTGACTACGAGACGCTGGCCGGCCTGGTGCTGGCGCGGCTCGGGCGGATTCCGGACGTCGGCGACGAGATTCGCGTCGACGGGTGGAGGGTGACCGTCATGAGGATGGACAAGCACCGCGTGGCCGAGCTACGAGTGGTGGCGTCCTCATGAACTTCCTCGTCATCGCTTTGCTGCTGGCCGGTAACGCCTTCTTCGTCGGCGCCGAGTTCGCGGTGATCACCGCGCGCCGGGACCGGCTGGAAGCGTTGGCGGACAAGGGTTCTTCCCGGGCCCGTACCGCGATCAAGGCGTCGCAGCAGCTGCCGTTGCTGATCGCGGGCGCGCAGCTGGGCATCACGTTGTGCTCGCTGGGGCTGGGCGCGATCGCCGAGCCCGCGCTGGCTTCTGTGCTGGAGGGGCCCCTCGGCGCCGTCGGGTTGCCGTTGCCTGTGGTGCACGGTGTGGCGTTCGCGGTGGCGTTGGTCATCGTCGTCGCGCTGCACACGATCCTCGGCGAGATGGTGCCGAAGAACCTCGCGATCGCCGGTCCCGAACGGGCCGCGGTGTGGCTGGTTCCGGTGCACTACGGGTTCTCGCGGATGATCGCGCCGGTGTTGGCGCTGTTCAACGCCGTGGGCCGGTGGGTGCTGCGCCGGTTCGACGTGGAGCCGGTCGACGAGTTGGAGTCGGCCTACACGCCGGACGAACTGGCGTTGCTGATCGGTCAGTCCCGGTCGGAGGGGCTGCTGGAGGACTCGGAGCACCGGCGGCTGGCGCAGACGTTGTCGTCCGCCGCGCGCACGGTCGCCGATGTCCTGGTGCCGCTGGAGAAGCTGACGACGGTGTCGGCCACGCCCACCGTGGGCGAGATCGAGAACGTGGTCGCCACGACCGGGTTCTCGCGCTTCCCCGTGCTCGCCGACAACCGGTTGATCGGATACCTGCACGTCAAGGACGTGCTGGACCTGGAGGGCGCGGAGACCTCGGTGCCGCGTGATCGTGTGCGCGGGTTGCCGGAGGTGCCCGTCGAGGCCCGTCTGGACGAGGCGCTGGCCGCGTTGCGCCGGGCGCAGTCCCACCTCGCGCGCGCGGTGGCCGCTGACGGCACGGTGATCGGTGTCGTGGCGTTGGAGGACCTGGTGGAGGAGTACGTGGGCACCGTGCGCGACGGCACCCACGTGCGCTGGGTCTAGGTGCTTTGGGCTGTGCGGATTTCCAGCATCGTGCAGCCCTCGTCCGTCCGATAGGGACCGTGGGGCATTCCGGGGCGGCGGCTCGCGAAGTCGCCGGCCCGGAACGTCTCGCCCAGCGTCAGGTCGGTGAGGTCGCCTTCCAGCAGGTAGACCTCCTCGTGGTAGTCGTGGCGGATCACGCCCTGGGTCTCCAGGCCCGGTTCCCAGCGCGCGATTCTGGTGAGGGTCGAGGTGTCCGGGTCGCGGCTCAGGACGCGTTCGGTGACGCCCGGATCGGCCGGGCGCCAGTCGATCGCCCCGACCGGGAAGAACTCGTGTTCCTCGCGCATCACAGCCTCCGGTTCGCCAGCACGGGCAGCTTCGCGCGGACCTCGTCGACGAGGTGGGTGTCCACATCGGACAGGATCGTGCCGGGGGCTCCTTCGAGTCGCTCGCGCACGGAGCCGATCGGGTCGATCGCGGCGCTGCGGCCGATTCCCGTGGGGGCGGAACCGTGGTCGGCGGCAGGGTCTGCCTGGCCGCACGCGAGGATCCAGGAGGTCGCGTCCAGGGCACGGGCGCGGACCAGGAGGTCCCACTGGTCGGCCTTGCCGGGGCCCGCTCCCCAGGAGGCGCCGAGCAGGATGACGGGCGCGGTGGCGGCGAGCGCGCGGAAGAGTTCGGGGAACCTGACGTCGTAGCAGGTGGCGAGGCCGATCGTGGTGCCGTCGACCTCGAACGTCACCGGCTTCTCGCCGGGGGTGACGGTGTCGGACTCGCGGAAGCCGAACGCGTCGAACAGGTGGATCTTGTCGTAGCCGAGGTGCAGGCCGGCTCCGGTGACGAGCGTGGTGTTGGTGACCCTGTCGCCCTCGCCGGGCGTGAACATCCCGGCGACCACGACGACGTTGTGCTCATCGGCGATCTCGCGGACCGCCGTCGCCCACGGGCCGCCGAGGGGTTCGGCGATCGGCTTGAGCGGCACGCCGAAACGGCACTGAGTGGCTTCCGGGAACTGCACGACGCGTGCGCCGTTCGCAGCGGCGGCGGCCACTTCGTCGCGGACGGTGGCAAGGTTCTCCTGCGGATCAGCGGTGGAGCTGATCTGGCAGAGCGCGAAGCGCATGATCCTCCTCTGGTATACATGTTGTATGCAGGGTGCGGCCAAAGAGAGTGACAGCTTGTCTGGCAGAGAAAAGGCCTACGAGTTCCTCAAGGACACGATCCTCGCCGACCCTGAGATGCAGGGGCGGTTCATCAGCGAGCAGGACGTCGCCAACCAGATCGGCGTCTCCCGCACGCCGATCCGCGAGGCCCTGCTGCTGCTCGCGGCCGAAGACCTCGTCCAGCTCATGCCGAAGAAGGGTGCGTACGTCGCGCCGTTGTCCTCGCGGCAGATCAGCGAGTTGATGGAGCTGCGCGGCATCGTCGAGCGGTACGCCGCCGAGCGCACGATGTCCGAGGGCACCGTTCCGTTGCGGCAGATGCAGGAGCTCGTCGAGCAGCAGCGGTTCCTGGTCGAGGACGCCCGGCAGTTCATCGACGTCGACAGGCAGTTCCACGCGCTTCTGGTGGCGGCGACGGGCAACGACCTGTTGACGAAGACCTACGAGGGATTGCGCGCACGGCAGGTGCGCGCGGGTGTCGTCGCGTTGTACCGGGCGCACGGCAGGCAGCAGGCCGTCATCGACGAGCACAACGAGATCGTGGCCGCGCTCGAGTCCGGAGACGTCGGCGCGGCCACCGCGGCGATCACCGCTCACTTGGACACCACGCTGAAGGTGCTGCTCAACGGCTGAATCTCGTCCTCCGGCTGAGGATCGCGGCCGAGCCAGAGCCCTGCCAGCGTCACCACGCACGCCACCGAGACGTAGAGACCGACGATCACCCACGTGCCGAACCCGGCCAACAGAGCGGTGAAGAGCAACGGGGCGATGGCGCCGCCGATCACGCCGGCCAGGGTGTAGGCGAGCGAGCTTCCGGTGTAGCGCAGGCGTTCGGTGAACTGCTCGGCGATGAACGCGGCCTGCGGCCCGTACATGAACGCGTGGAAGGCCAAGCCCACCACGACGCCGAGCACGATCAGCGGCCACGACTTCGTGTCGATCAGCGGGAACAGCACGAACGGCCAGACCGCGCCGCACACCGCGGCCGCCGCGTAGAGGCCGCGCCGGTTGACCCGGTCGGACAGCCAGCCGGCGAACGGCATCAGGAACAGCTGGAAGCCCGAGGCGATCAGCACGGCGACGAGGCCGACGTTGCGCGGCAGCTTCAGCTGGGTCGTGAGGTAGGTCAGCACGAACACGGTGTGCAGTGCGTACAGCACGTCCGGGCCGACGCGGCACAGCACGGCGGCGACCAGCGGCCGGGTCTGCGTGCGGAACACCTCGCTGATCGGCGCGGTCGGGCGGTCGCCGCGTGCCTCGATCGCCTTGAAGACCGGGGTCTCCTCCAGCTTCACCCGGATCCACAGGCCGAAGATCACGAGCACCGCGGACAGCAGGAACGCCACGCGCCAGCCCCACGACATGAACGCCTCTTCCGACAGCGCGACACCGAGGAGCGCGAGCACGCCGTTCGCCATCAGGTTGCCGGCGGGAGGACCGATCTGGGCGGCCGACGCCCAGAAGCCGCGTTGCTCCGGGTTGCCGTACTCGCTGGACAGCAGCACCGCGCCGCCCCACTCGCCGCCGAGACCGACGCCCTGCGCGAACCGCAGCAGCACCAGCAGCACACCGGCGGCGGGACCGATCGCGGCGTGCGTCGGCAGCAGGCCGATGAGCAGCGTCGCGATACCGGTGATCAGCAACGTCGTGACGAGCACGCGTTTGCGGCCGATCTTGTCGCCGAGCCGGCCGAACAGGAATCCGCCCAGCGGCCGGGACAGGTAGCCGACGGCGTACGTCGAGAACGCGAGCAGCGTCGCGGTCAGCGGTTCGGAGCTCGGGAAGAACAACGGGCCGAGCACGACGGCCGCGGCGACGTTGTAGATCGCGAAGTCGTACCACTCCAGGGCGGTACCGGAGAGCGAGGCCACGAAGGCGCGCACCAGGGCCGAACGAGGCACGTCCTGTGGTGTGCCCGCATTTGATGTGGCTGTCGTTGCTGAATCAGGCGGCATGGCGTAATACTGCCTGTATACAACTCGTATGCGCAAGGAGTACTGGATGTCCACCGCTTGTACGCTGAAGTTCGATCTTCCTGACGGCACCGTCGCCGAGGTCGCCGTGACGACCTTGCTGAACGGCGGATACGCAGGTCGCAGCCAGGACGACGTCGCCGCTCACGTGCGCGAACTCGCCGAACTGGGCGTGCCGGCGCCGTCCGTGACGCCGAGCCTCTACCCCGTGTCGCCGTACCTCGCGCAGCAGACCTCGACGGTTCCCGCGCAGCACGGCAAGACGTCCGGCGAGGCCGAGTGGGCGTTGATCGTCACTGATTCAGATGTGCTGCTGACGGTCGCATGCGATCACACGGATCGCGCGCTGGAGGTGCACGGCGTCGCGTGGAGCAAGAACGCCGGACCCGACGTGCTGGGCAGCAAGGCGTGGCGGTTGTCCGATGTCGCGGACCGGGTCGACGAGATCGAGCTGACCGCGTGGGCGGACGGCGTGGAGATCCAGCGCGGCACCCTCGCCGAACTGCTGACCCCTCAGTACTGGGTGGAGCGGTTGCGCGAACTGGACCTGCTCGAGCCGGGCACCGTGCTGCTGTCCGGCACGATCCCGATGCACCACGGCGTGGACCAGTTCGCGGAGAAGTGGCGGGTCGAGCTGCGCGACCCGGCGACCGGTGATGTCCTCGACTGCGACTACGAGGTCACCAGGCTGCCCGAGCCCATCGGCTGAACCGGTATGTGCCCCGGCGATCGTGTCGATCCGGATGCCGGCGTGTTCGACGTACCTGTGAAGGAACACGACACAGGGAGGCACAAGATGGGCAAGGTCTACACGGGCGCCAGCACCTCGATCGACGGTTATGTCTCTGGCCCGGACTTCTCCGGCTTCGACAAGCTGTTCGCCTGGTACGAGGCCGGTGACGTGGCGTTCACGGTCCCGACCGGCGCCATGACCGTCCACCTCACGCCGGCCAGCGCCGCCTACTTCGGCGGGCTGATCCAGGCGACCGGCGCGTTGGTGGTCGGGCGCAAGCTCTACGACTTCACGAATGGCTGGGGTGGCCGGCACCCGATGGGCGTGCACACCGTCGTGCTCACCCATCGGCCGTTGGAGGACACCGAGCACTTCACGTTCGTCACCGGCGGCATCGAGGAGGCCGTCGCGGTGGCGCAGAAGCACGCGGGCGAGAAGGTCGTCGGCCTGAACTCCGGCGAGATCGCGCGGCAGGCCATCGACGCGGGCCTGGTGGACGAGATCTTCCTCGACCTCGTGCCGGTGATCCTCGGCGGAGGCACGCCGTTCTTCGCGCCCGGCAAGGGATACGAGCTGGACGGACCGATCTCGGTCGTTGAGAGCACCTCGGTCACGCACCTGCGCTACAAAGTCAAGTATGGGGTGGATGCGTAAGGCGGCGCTGCTGCCGCTGGTCTTCGTGGCGGCGTGCGCGGGTCAGGACCCGCGGGCGGAGGCGGAACAACTCGTGAAGCCACCGCAACTGGGGCCGGTGCGGGCCGCGTTGCCCGGTGCGGCCGCGCCGACGCTCGCCGCGAACGACGCCCTGACGTGGCTCGAACGCGGGGCCGAAGCGACCGAGGACGCCTGCGGCATGCAGGCGGAGGACAGCAAGGGCTTCTTCCCCCACCAGTCGTGGAGGGTGAGCTGCGACTGGCAGACGACCCGGTACTACGGCTTCGACGGCGACTTCGCGGAGCGCACGCAGGCGGTCAACGACGCGCTCGTCGCCGCCGGTTGGCCGAAGTCGGACGAAGCCCTGTCCGCGGCGATCCGCTTCTTCCGGCAGACGCACAAACCCGATTACGACGTGTCGCACGTGCCACCCGTCGTGTACGGCAGGTACATCGGCGACCAGTCGTGGACGGTGAGGCTGAGCTGGGCCGAGGCCGGCAAGGTGCCGCCGGGGTTCAGCGCCACGCGGACGTCTGGGGAGCCCCTGCACCGCGAGGCCGCGGAAGTCGACCGCGAGCAGGTCTACCGCGACCTCACGAGCAGGCATCAGTTCGTGCTCGTCCTCTCGGTGAGCGCCCGCTACTTCGAGCGCACGATCGAGGACTAGGGAACGATCTCCAGCTGCGCCATCATGCCGATCCACGAGTGTTCGAGGAAGTGGCAGTGGTAGACGTAGCGGCCGGTGTAGCCGGTGAACGTCGCCTGCACCTTCACCGTCTCCCCCGCCGTGATCGGGATGGTGTCCTTGAGGCCCGCGTCGCTCGGGTGGGGCGGGCCGCCGTTGCGTTCCAGCACGCGGAACTGCACGAGGTGCAGGTGGAAGTTGTGCTTCACACCGGCCGGGTCGGAGCTCTTGATGAGCCAGGTCTCGGTGGCGCCGCGTTTGATGGTGAAGTCGACGCGGTCCATGTCGAAGACCTTGCCGTTGATCACGCCGTCCGGGCGGTCGTTGGGCTTGAAGACGTAGAAAAGGTCGACCTCGCGGTCCACTGTGGACAGCGGCAGCGCGGGCAGCGGGCGCAGGTCGGCCGGGACGCGGCTGGAGTCGGACGCTCGGCGGACCACGTCGAAGCGGAGGATCTCACCGCCCACGGAGTCGGTCAGCGTCACCTTCGAGCCCACCGGGTACTTCGAGAAGTCGATGACGACGTCGGCGCGTTCGGCCGAGGAGAGGAGCAGTTCCTCCGCCTCCACGGAGTTGGCGTACAGACCGCCGTCGGAGCCGATGCGGGTGAACTTGTCGCCGGTCAGCCTGAGGTGGAAGATCCGCTGGTTGGCCGTGTTGATCAGGCGGAAGCGGTACTTGCGGGCGGCGACCTCGAAGTAGGGCTGGGGCGCGCCGTTGGCGAGGACCGTGGTGCGCTTGCTCGGGTCGTCGAAGACCACGATGTTGCCGCTGTCGTCGAACTGGATGTCGCGCAGCATGATCGGGACGTCGTAGGCGCCGGAGGGGAGGTTCAGGCCCCGTTCGGAGTCGTCCTCGATCACGTAGGCGCCGTGCAGTCCTAAGTAGACGTGCGCGGCCTCGGTGCCGTGGCTGTGGTCGTGGTACCAGAGGGTCGCGCCCTGTTGGGCGTTCGGGTAGAGGTAGAGGCGGGTGCGGCCGGGATCGATGAGGTCCTTCGGGTGGCCGTCGTGCTCGGGTGGCACGTGGCCGCCGTGCAGGTGGACGTTCGCGGCCTCGTCCATCTTGTTCTGGAACATGATCAGGGTCTTGCGGCCCGTCTTCGCCTTGATCGTCGGGCCGATGAACTGACCGCCGAAGCCCATGACCGGCGACTGCAGGCCGGGCAGGATCTCGGCGGTCGTGCGTTCGATCGAGAGCTGGTAGATCTCCTGCTTCGAGGTGGAGACCAGCGGCTTGAGCACCGGCGGGACGGGCATCGGGCGTGTCCACGGGACTATTTCCGGTCTGGTGCCCGAAAAAGTCTTCGACTCCTGGAACGCCACCGGCTCGTGCGCGGCGTGCGTCGTGCTCTCGTGCCCCTCGGCCGGCGCGAGCAGCTTCGGCACCCCGAACACTCCCGCCGCGATTCCGCCCGCGGCGAGCACACCTCGTCTGTTGAGCATCACTGTTCCCCTAAGCGCCCCAGGCGGATGCGATCAGGAGAACGCTCCCGCAGCGGTTGGATGCGGCGGAAACCTACGCCGGGCGATCGGGGGTAACACCTAGTTCCGAGTTGGGCTCACGTGTGCAGAGCCGACTGTCTCAAGAGGCCAGTGAGGCCTTCACCGCACGGGTGCCGTCGTCCGCGAGCACCTCGTCATCACCGTTCTGAATCGCTTGCAGTACTTGGGAAACGACATCCTCCGGCGCGACCTTGGGCCCCTCGACGTGCGCCGCCATGTCGGTGTCGATGTAGCCGACGTGCACACCGACCACACTGGTTCCCTGCTCCCGCAACGCATCCCGCGTGGACTTCGTGAACGACCACGCCGCCGCCTTGGACGCCGCGTAGCCACGAGCCGCCGGATAGCCGAGCCACGACAGGATGCTCAGCACGTTGACGAGAGTGCCGCCGCCATTGGCTTTCAGAATGGGCGCGAACGCGTCCGTCGTGCGGACGAGCCCGTAGAAGTTGACCTCGAATTCTGACTTGATGCTGTCAACTCCGTCGCCGGGACCGGTGACGCCGGCGTTGTTGATGACGATCGAGACGTCCCCGAGCTCCTTCGCCGCGGCCTCCACGGAAGCGTCGTCGGTCACGTCCAGCTGGACCGGGACGACGCCCTCGTCCACAACGGACGCCGGATTGCGCGCACCGCCGTAGACCTTCGCCCCGCGCTTCACGAGCTCCTGCGCGAACGCCCTGCCGAGCCCGCGGTTGGCTCCGGTCACCAGCACCGCCGCACCGTTGAAGTCCATGACCCCTACCTCCTAAGTTGGCTTTCCCAACTCACGTTAGCGAGGTAAGTTGGATTTGCCAACTCACTGATAGGATGGTCACATGGCCCCTCGAACCTGTTCCATCGCGAACGCGCTGGAGGTGGTGGGCGAGCGCTGGTCGCTGCTGGCGTTGCGCGAGGTCTTCCTCGGCAGCACCCGCTTCGACCAGATCGCCGCGAACACCGGCGCCTCCCGCGACGTGCTGACCGTGCGACTGAAGAAGCTGGTCGCGTCCGGCGTGCTGGAGAAGCACCAGTACTCCGAGCACCCGCCGCGGCACGAATATCTGCTCACGGACACGGGCCGTGCACTGCACAACGTGATGCTCGTGCTCAAGGAGTGGGGCGACACCTACGTGACCGAGGGCCCCCTCCCCCTCGTGTGGGAGCACTCGTGCGGCGCCGTGCTGGAGCCACGCGTCGTGTGCGCGGCGTGCGGCGAGGAGGCGACGCCGGAGTCGCTCACTCGTGCGGCGGAGCTGACCCACTAAGTTGGGTGGCATGAGTGAGGACGACGAGGACGAGTTCGCCGAGGACGACGACTTCGAGGACGAGGAAGACCCGGACGACCTCTTCGCCGTCACGCCTGAGCCGCGCACGGTCTGTCACCTGTGCGGGGGTGCGAGCTACATCGCCGCGCCGACGCTCGCGATCATCGGTGGCGCGCCGCGGACCGTGGACAACGGGCGGGAGTGCCCGCACTGCGCCGGCGCGCGGACGTTCACCGGGCTCGTGCCGCCCCTCTAGGGCTTGACCGTGCGGTACCAGGCGAGGAACGCGTCGACCGGCACGCTGGCGATCTCGTCTCCGATGACGTCGAGGGCGAGGTCGGAGGAGCGTTTGAAGCGCACGCAGCTCTTGCCCATGTCGAGCTTCTTGCCGGTGGCCTCGTACCTGGAGCGGAACGACTCCTCGCCCTCGCCCGTCACCGTGGTCAGGTAGACGGAGTAGTGGCGTTTCTGGGCCGCCAGGGCGACGTAGCTGAGCGGCTGCTTGTTGTAGGTGGGGCCGCTCACCTCCATCGGCACGGACCAGGTGATCATCCCCCACATCATCGCCTCGACGTAGCCGCTGGGGAGGTTCGCGACAATCACTTCGCGCACGGTCTCGACCTCGGCACGCCGCTCATCAGGGAGTTCTGCGAGATACTGGTCGACCGTCGAGGCTTGGCTCTGCACCATGCGCGTACGGTAATCGCTCGTGAAGGTCCTGTCCCGAGCCCAATGGCACGAACTGCGCGATTCGCACGTCGCGCGCGTACGCCGGTTCACGGGGCCGCATCAGGAGCGGAAGCTTCGCAAAGAGAAGCACCCGGTGATGGACTTCCTCTTCACCTACTACAGCCATCGGCCCGTGCGGCTCGAACGGTGGCATCCAGGGCCCGGCGTCGTCCTGGAGGACGCGGCGGAGTACCTGGAGTTTCCGCACTACAAAGCCACCGAAGACGGCGTCACGCTCGACGTCGAGAGCTTCGTCGGGCAACGGGCCAAGACTCTGGAGTTCGTGCAAGCGTTGCTCACGGCGACGCTCAGCCGCCCTGCCCGGCTCGGTTGTTTCGGACTGCACGAGTGGGCGATGGTCTACCGGCAGCAGCCGGAGGAGATCCGGCACAACGCGTGGCCGTTGCGCCTGGGCAGTGACGGCACGGACGAGGTGGTCGAGGCGAGCCGGATCCAGTGCGGGCACTTCGACGCGTTCCGGTTCTTCACGCCACCCGCTCGGCCGCGTAACGCTCTGCAGCCCACTCGCGACGATCAGTTGCTGAACGAACAACCCGGGTGCCTGCACGCGAACATGGATCTGTTCAAGTGGGCCTATAAACTGGAACCCGCTACACCGTCAGATCTGGTCGCGGACTGCTTCGAACTGGCCGCTGACGTGCGCGAACTCGACATGCAGGCCTCCCCGTACGACCTGGCGGGACTCGGGTACGGGCCGGTGCGGATCGAGACGCCGGAGGGGCGTGCGGAGTACGCGCGGCGGCAGGCCGAGTTCGCTGAGCAGGCACGACCGTTGCGAGAACGGCTCATCTTCGTTTGCCAGTCGATACATGGAGTGACTTCACTTCGCTGACGAAGTTCACCTGTTAGCGTGATTGGCGGTCGTCGGGGGCCGCTGAGTAGTTGTGAGGGATCGATGTCTCGACACCGCACTCTGCGGGCGAAGGTGAAGCGCGGAATCGCCAAGTGGCCCGTGCTCATCGTCGTGCTCGTGGTGCTGCTTGGCCTCAGCTGGCTCGCACTGTCGTGGGCCGGCGGAGTGCTCGACAAGCGTTCGCAGGCCCTGGCCCAAAGCTGCAGCGAGGGTGACTCGGTGCTGCGCGTCTCCGTGACGCCAAGCGTTGCCGAGGCAGTCCGGGACGTCGCACGCGCATACAGCGCGACACGGCCCGTTGTGTACGACCACTGCATCGCGATCGAAGTGACTTCCGCGGACTCCTCCGCGGTGCTGGAAGGCCTGACGACGACCTGGGACGAGTCGAAGCTCGGCAAGCGGCCCCACGCGTGGCTGCCCGACTCGACGCTCTGGGCGAACCGGCTGACCGCGCTGAACGCGAAGCTGGTCGGCTCGGCGCCGAAGTCCGTCGGCACGTCACCGGTGCTGCTCGCGGCTCCTGAGGCCGCCGCGCCGGTGTTGAAGGACTTCCGCTGGTCGGACATGCCCGGGGTGACGGACTGGAGCAAGTACGGCCAGTCCTGGGGCCGGTTCAGCGTCGCGATGCCCGACCCGGCGGCGAACACGGCGTCCGCGCTCGCGATCCAGTCGGCACTGGCCGGTGGCGTGGGTCCCGTCACGCCTGAGTCGCTCGGCTCGGACGCCTCGAAGTCCGCGCTGACGAAGCTCGCGGCCACCGTGCCGCCGGAGGTGCCGCCGACGACGCGCGACGCCTTGCGGCGCCTGGGTGACAGCGCGACGGTCAACGCCGCCGGCTTCTCCGCCACGCCGGTGTTCGAAGTGGACCTGTTCAAGCACAACACGGGCAAGGAAGCCCCGTCGAAGCCCCTGGTCGGTGTGCTGCCGGCAGGACCGGCCCCGGTGGCCGACTTCCCGTACGTGGCGCTGGGCGGCACCGAGGTCGGCGAGGCGGAAGTGCGTGCGGCGCAGGCGTTCCGCGACTTCATGACCGAACCGGGCCAGCAGGCCATCCTGGCGCGCGGCGGGTTGCGCGTCGAGTCCACTCAGGACCGCCCGTCGCCCTCGCCGGGCGTGTCCTGGTCCCCCGTCACGGAGAACCTCGTCGCCGCCGACGCGACGACCACGCAGCAGATCTCCTCTGCCTGGGCGTCGGCGGACCGCGGCGGGCAGGTCGTCACGGTGCTGACGGACGTGTCCACGTCGATGAAACCCCGGCTGGACAAGGTGAAGGCGGCCCTGCGCGGCCAGATCGACCGATCCGTGTCGGGCTCGTTCGGGCTGTGGGAGTTCGCCCGCGACCTCGACGGTTCGAAACCGCACAAGCAACTGGTCGCGACCGGGCCCGTCACCGACAAGCGCGACGCGTTGCGCAGGTCGATCGACGCGCTCAAGACCGCGGAGGGCTCACAGCTCTACAGCGCGCTCGCGGCCTGCTACGAGACCGCGCACGACGGGTTCGTGGCCGGGCGGGTCAACCGGGTCGTGGTGATCACCGACGGCACCTCGGACGGCGGGATCGACCTGGCGGCGCTGAAGTCGCAGCTGCACGGAACGGACCTGCCGGTCAGCTTCATCGCGATCGGCGGCGACGTCGACAAGGCGGCGCTGACGGACATCGCGCAGACGACCGGCGGGTCGGTGTCGGTGGTGGAGAACGTGGACGGCGTGGAGGCGGCGCTCGGTCAGGTGCTGTCGACGAAGGCCTGACCGAGCGCGGCTCGCGCCTAGGCGGCGTTGAAGCGGTCGGGGTCCGGGCCGGTGCGGGTGCCGTTGTCGAGCTCGGTGATCACGAGCATGTCGTCCTGGGCCAGCTCGAAGTCGAAGATGTCGATGTTCTCCTTGATCCGGTAGGGCGTGACGGACTTCGGGATCACGACGATGCCGAGCTGGACGTGCCAGCGCAGCACGATCTGGGCCGGCGTCTTGCCGTACTTCTCGGCCAGGCCGACGATGTCGGGCTCGCGCAGCAACGCGCCCTGCCCGAGCGGCGACCACGCCTCGGTGACGATGCGGTGCGTCACGTGCACCTTGCGCATCTCTTCCTGTTGCAGCAACGGATGCAGCTCGATCTGGTTCACCGCCGGAGTGGTCGGGAACTCGTCGAACAGCCGCTGCAGGTGCGCGGTGTGGAAGTTGGACACGCCGATCGCGCGTACGCGGCCGTCGGCGTAGAGCCGTTCCAGCGCACGCCACGTCTCGGCGTACAGGTCGCGTTTGGGCGTCGGCCAGTGGATGAGGTAGAGGTCGAGCACGTCGCGGCGCAGGCGCCGCATGCTCTCGTCGAAGGCGCGCAGCGTGGAGTCGTGGCCCTGGTCGGCGTTCCACAGCTTGGTCGTGATGAACAGGTCGGGGACGCCGGCGATGGCGTCGCCGACACCGGACTCGTTTCCGTAGGCGGCAGCGGTGTCGATGCTGCGGTAGCCGGCCTCGATGGCGGTCGTGACCGCGCCGGCCACCTGCTGCTCCGGCACCTGGTAGACGCCGAAGCCGAGTTGAGGGATCCGTACTCCGTTGTTCAACGCAATCAGCGGAACCATGCGGGTAGCTTCGCATCGTTGTAGACGTCCTGCATCGCCTTGATTGTTTCGACGAGTTCTCGTCTTACTTCGTTTGGCGCCAAGACTTCCACGTCCGCACCGAATTTGAGCAGGTCAGCGAAGACGTGCCGGTGCGACTCCGTGGGGAAGCCGAACTCCTCACCAGGTTCCGGTGCGGCGTCTCGAATGACGCGGGCCTGGTAGCCGCTGAGCAGGTACTGGGACTTGTCGAGTCCGGCACGCGTCATGCGGACCGTGACGCGTTCGCCGTACATGCGGGCCTCGAACTCCAGCGACCACTCCGCCCAGTACTGCGCGAGGTCGAACTCTCCAGGACGTTCGAACGAGTCCTGTGTGGCCTGAAGGGACAGCACGCGCGAGACGCGGTAGGTGCGGCCGCTGCCGACGAAGTACCAGGTGCCCGCCTTCAGCACGAGTCCGTACGGGTCGACCTCGCGTTCGACGGTCTGGTTGCCCCAACGCTGGTAGGTCATCCGCACGCGCCGTTGCTCCCACACTGCGTCCGCGATCGTGGCGAGGTGCTCGGTCGGTTCGTCGCCGCGGAACCACGTCGGGGTGTCGAGGTGGAACCGCTGCCGGATCTGGTCGGCCCGGTCGCGCAGTTCGGTCGGCAGCGCGGCGAGGAGCTTGAGCTGGGCGGCGGCCGCGAACTCCCCCAGCCCCAGCGCCTCGGCGGGTCCGGGCAGCCCGGCGAGGAACAGCGACTGCGCCTCGTCGGTCGTCAGGCCGGTCAGCCGGGTGCGGTAGCCGTCGACCAGCTGGTAACCGCCGGCCGGACCCCGGTCGGCGTAGATCGGGATGCCGGAAGCCGAGAGGGCCTCGACGTCGCGGTAGATCGTGCGCGGCGAGACCTCCAGTTCGGACGCCAGCTCGTCGGCCGTCATCCGGCCCCGGGACTGCAGGAGCAGGAGGACCTGGAGGAGCCTGCCGGATTTCATTCCTCAAACCTGACACGATCTGTCAGGAATAGCCAGCAGAGTGGTCCGCATGAAGGCAACCGGAACCATCGAAGTGAAGAGCTGGGACGAGAAGACCTGGGACGGCCGGTCCTACAAGGAGGTCGAGGGACGCAAGCTGACCGAGGCGCACGTCCAGTTCGGCTACACGGGCGACGTCAGCGGCGTCGGCAGCTGCCGGTACCTCATGTACTACGGCGACGACGTGGCGTGGACGACCGCGCTGGAGGAGATCGTGGCCGACGAGGGCACGCTGGTGCTGCGGCACGTCGGCGCGTACCGGTCCTCTGTGGAGGCCGTCATCGAGATCGTCGACGGCACCGGGAAGTACCTGAACGCGCGAGGTGCGGTGACGGTGGACTGGGCGGAGGATGGCAACGGCACCTACACCCTGGAGTACGAGGTCTGACGATGACCAACGCCCCCGTCTACGACGCGGCCAAGACCCGGATCACCTCACTCGTCGAGGGGCGTGATCCGCAGACGCCGGTCGCGGCGACGCCCGGCTGGTCGGTCAAGGACGTGGTGGCGCACCTCGCCGGCGGTCTGCGCGACTTCGCGGACCGCCGGTTCGACGGCGTCGAGTCCGGCGAGTGGGGAGAACGGCAGGTCCGCGACCGCCGCGACAACTCGCTGCAGGACGCCTTCGCCGAGTGGGACGCGAACCTCGCGCTGGTCCAGCCGTTGTTCGACACCCCGATGGGGCCGATCCTCGTGTCCGAGGTGATCGCGCACGAGCACGACCTCCGCGCGGCGCTGGGGGTTCCGGGCGATCGGGACGGCGTGGAGGTGCGGGCGGCGCTGGTGCGGCCGTTGCAGGAGCTCGACCAGCGGATGCGGGAGAACGACGTGCCGGCGTTGCGGATCACGCTGGAGCACGGGGACCGCGTCCTGGGGCACGGCGAGCCGGTCGGGACGTTGCGGACCACGTCGTTCGAGCTGATGCGGGCCATCGGCGGGCGGCGGTCGGCCGACCAGATCAAGGCCATGGACTGGGACGGCGATCCGGACACGTGGATCGCCGCGCTGGCACTCTTCGGGCGGCACCGCCCGGAGCCGTTCGAGGAGTAACTTCCCTCGGCGTGAGCGACTGGTTGACGGACACACGCGACTCCTACGACACGGTCTCGGTCAGCTATGCCGAGCAAACGCGCGATCTCCTGGACGGCCTCCCGCACCTGCGGGCGGCGCTGCGGTTGTTCGCCGAGGAGGTGCGCGGGCCCGTCGCGGACGTCGGCTGCGGGCCCGGTGCCATCACGGCGCTCCTGAACGGGCTCGGCGTGGACGCGTTCGGGATCGACCTCTCCCCCGCGATGATCTCGCTGGCCCGGCGGAACCATCCCGGGCTGCGGTTCGAGGTGGGGTCGATGACCGAGCCGCTCGGCGACTCGGTCGGCGGGATCATCGCCTGGTGGTCGCTGATCCACGTGCCGGACGACGAGGTGCCGGCCGTCTTCGAGCACTTCCACCGGGCGTTGCGGCCGGACGGGTTGCTGCAGCTCGGTTTTCACGTCGGCGACGAGTCACGGCTGAAGACGCAGGGCTACGGCGGGCATCCGATGCGCGTGCACGTTCATCTGCGCAAGCCCGAGCGCGTGGCGGAGTGGCTGCGGGAGGCGGGGTTCACCGTCGAGGCGCAGTGGTTGCTGGGCACCGACGGCGCGGTCCTGTTCGCGCGGCGCGGGTGAGACGATCTGACCGTGTCAGATGAACAGACGTGTCAGCGGTGCGGCGAGACGGTCGAGCTGGAACGGGAAGACTTCGAGCTCTTCGAGCGAATGCACCCCGACTGCTTCCACTTCGCGTTCGAGCACGACCTGAACAAGCCGGGCCTGAGCGTGGACGAGAACTGCGGCGACGACGCCTGCCCCGTCGGGGCATGAGAAAACGGGCGCACCCCCGAGCGCGCCCGTTTTCTCACTGACTCAGATCAGCTGCTGTACGCCTCGAGCGGCGGGCAGGAGCAGACCAGGTTGCGGTCACCCTTCGCGCCGTCGATGCGGCGGACGGGCGGCCAGATCTTCGGAGCACCGGTACCGGCCGGGTACACGGCCTCCTCGCGGGTGTACGGGTGGTTCCACTCGCCGACGGTCACGCAGGCCGCGGTGTGCGGGGCGTTGCGCAGCGGGTTGTCCTCGACGGGCCAGTCGCCGGCGCCGACGCGGTCGATCTCGTGCTTGATGGCGATCATGGCGTCGATGAACCTGTCGATCTCGGCCAGGTCCTCGGACTCGGTCGGCTCGACCATCAGCGTGCCGGCGACCGGGAACGACATGGTCGGGGCGTGCAGGCCGTAGTCCGCGAGGCGCTTGGCCACGTCGTCCACCGTCACGCCGGTGGCCTTGGTGATCGGGCGCAGGTCGAGGATGCACTCGTGGGCCACGAAGCCGCCCTCGCCGGTGTAGAGGACCGGGTAGTGCTCGTCGAGGCGGCGGGCCACGTAGTTCGCGGCGGCCACCGCGGTCAGGGTCGCGCGGCGCAGGCCGTCGCCGCCCATCATGCGCACGTACGCCCACGAGATCGGCAGGATCGACGCGGAACCCCACGGGGCGCCCGAGATCGGGCCGACGCCGGTGGCCGGTCCCGCCGTCGGCTGCAGCGGGTGGTTCGGCAGGAACGGGGCGAGGTGGGACTTCACGCCGATCGGGCCGACGCCGGGACCACCGCCGCCGTGCGGGATGCAGAACGTCTTGTGCAGGTTCAGGTGCGAGACGTCCGAGCCGAACTTGCCGTAGCGGGCCAGGCCGATCAACGCGTTGAGGTTCGCGCCGTCGACGTACACCTGGCCGCCCGCGTCGTGGACCAGGCCGCAGACCTCGCGGACGGTGTCCTCGTACACGCCGTGGGTCGACGGGTAGGTGATCATGATCGCGGCGAGGTCGTCGGCGTGCTCCGCGACCGTCGTGCGCAGGTGGCCCATGTCGATGTTGCCCTTGTCGTCGCACTTCACGACGACGACGCGCATGCCGGCCATGACGGCGGACGCGGCGTTGGTGCCGTGCGCGGACGACGGGATCAGGCAGACGTCGCGGTCGGCGTTGCCGTTCGCGCGGTGGTAGGCGCGGATCGCCAGCAGACCGGCGAACTCACCCTGCGAACCGGCGTTGGGCTGCAACGACACCGCGTCGTAGCCGGTGACCTCGGCGAGCCACTCCTCCAGGTCGGACACGATCTTCAGCAGACCCTTGGCGTCCTCGGCGGGCGCGAACGGGTGCAGCGTCGAGAACTCCGGCCACGTGATGGACTCCATCTCCGCGGTGGCGTTCAGCTTCATCGTGCAGGAACCGAGCGGGATCATGCTGCGGTCCAGCGCGACGTCCTTGTCGGACAGCGCGCGCAGGTAGCGCAGCAGCGCGGTCTCGGAGCGGTGCGCGTGGAAGACCGGGTGGGTCAGGTAGTCCGAGGTGCGGCGCAGGTCGCCCGGGATGCCGTCGGCGGTGTCGGCGTCGATCGCGTCCACATCGGACCCGGTGACACCGAAGGCCTCCCACACGGCGACGATGTGTGCGCGCGTGGTCTTCTCGTCGCAAGCGATTGCCACGACGTCCTCGTCGACCTTGCGGAGGTTGATGCCGGCCTCGCGAGCCTTCTCGACGACGGCGGCGGCCTCACCGGGAACGCGGACCTGGACGGTGTCGAAGAACTCGCCGTGCACGACGTCGAGACCGGCCTCGCACAGGCCCGTGGCGAGCACGGTGGCCAGGCGGTGCACGCGGGTCGCGATCGACCGCAGGCCCTCGGGACCGTGGTAGACGGCGTACATGGACGCGATCACGGCCAGCAGCACCTGCGCGGTGCAGATGTTCGACGTGGCCTTCTCACGGCGGATGTGCTGCTCACGCGTCTGCAGCGCGAGCCGGTAGGCCAGCGAGCCGTCGGAGTCGACGGAGACACCGACGAGACGGCCGGGCAGCTGACGCTCCAGACCGGACCGGACGGCCATGTAGCCGGCGTGCGGGCCGCCGAAGCCGATCGGCACGCCGAAGCGCTGCGTGGTGCCGACGACGACGTCCGCGCCGATCTCGCCCGGCGCGCGCAGCAGCGTCAGCGCCAGCAGGTCGGCGACGACGACGGCCTGCGCGCCGGCGGCGTGGATCTCCTCGATCAACGCGGCCTGGTCGCGCACGACGCCGGAGGCGCCGGGGTAGGACAGCAGCACGCCGTAGAAGTCGCCGCCCAGGCCGAGGCCCTCGATGCCCTGCGACAGGTCGGCGACGACGATCTCGATGCCCAGCGGCTCGGCGCGCGTCTCGATGACGGCCAGCGTCTGCGGCAGCGTGTCGGCGTCGATGACGAACTTGTTCGACTTGGACTTGCCGGCGCGGCGCACCAGCGTCATCGCCTCGGCGGCGGCGGTCGACTCGTCCAGCATGGACGCGTTCGCGACCGGCAGGCCGGTCAGGTCGCCGACCATGGTCTGGAAGTTCAGCAGCGCCTCGAGACGGCCCTGCGAGATCTCCGGCTGGTACGGCGTGTACGCGGTGTACCAGGCAGGCGACTCGAGAACGTTGCGCAGGATCACGCCCGGCGTCACGGTGTCGTAGTAGCCGAGGCCGATCATCTGCGTCATCGGGCGGTTCTGCGACGCGAGCTCACGCAGCTCCGCGAGCGCCTCGGTCTCGGTGGCCGGAGCGGGCAGGTCCAGCACGAGGTCGCGCTCGTGGATGGACGAAGGCACCGCGTGCTGCGCGAGCTCCTCGAGCGACCCGACGCCGATGACGTCGAGGATGCGCGCGAGTTCGGCGGGGCGCGGACCGACGTGGCGGTCGGCGAACGGGGTGCCGTGCTCGAGAGCTGCGAGCGGAATGCGGTCCTGCGTCATCAAACGCCTCCGGGGGGCTGCGGGCACACGTGTCCTGGTGCCCTCCCCGCTCTGTCCGTACCCCGAAGGGCGCCTGAGAGGTTCACCCACCGGTCAGGATGGGCTTTCACCGTCGGCGGGATCCCCAGAAGAACATCTGGCGATCCACTTTCCAGAGGCGTCTCGCTCGGCGGTCCTGGATGCCTGAGAGGTTCCCGGGGAGGGACTTGCTCCTTCGGCGCCGGGCTCGAAACCCGGTCTCTCCCGCCAGAGTTCAGCGACTACCCGAGAAGAATACCCGCAGGCAGCCCCGCTAGTCCCCAGGGACGCGACCTACATCTCAGTGCCAAGACCGGACAACGCTCCGGACAGCGGGTCAGAAGGGTCGTCACGCAACGCCACCAGCAGGTGCGTGGTGCCCACGACGTCGTCTCCGCGCCGGGCCGCGACGAGCTTCGCGCGTTCCATCGCACGCTCCACCTTGCCGCCGCTGACGGGTAACGCGGCCGGGTCGATCCCCGCCTCGCGCAACGCCGCCGCCCCGCCCGACTCGAACTCCGGCTTCAGCTTCCTGCCCGCCACCTTCAGCTGGCGGTCGACCGTCAGCACCGCCTCCACCAGATCCCGAGACGAGACGTCTCGTCTCGCGGCCACGGCCAGCCGTCCTGCCTCGTTGCGCACGACGGTCAGCACCGGACCGCCCAGTCCCTGGCCGCGGGCGATCCAGCGCATCAGCCAGCGCACGTACCCGCCGCCGGACTCCCCTTCCAACGCTCCCGCCTTGCGCAGCAACCGCACGGCGGGCGCTTCCTCGATCTCCGCGTGGGTTCGCGCGGCATCCGCTCGCACAGCGGCGGCCGTCGCGTCGACGTCCACTCCGCGCAGCACGAACAGGTCGGCGGCACGACCGGAACCCTGCTCCAGCAACGCCAGCGAGAGGTGGGTGGTGGTCAGCACGCCGTCACCGGCCTGGGCGAACGCCGAGAGCAGACACTCCTCCAGCGCACGGCTGACGGGCGGCACGGTCTCGACGTCAAGGCGGTCGCAGGCGACGTTCACCAACGCCGTGACGTCAGGATGAGCCTCGGGAACGACGCCACCGTCCTCGTCGGCCCAGTGCTCCGGCCCCCGCGCCATCGCCTGGGCCCGCAGCGACTTCACGCCGAGCTTGCGTCCGGGTCCGATGGTGTCGATCAGCGAGATCAGCAGGTTCTCGGTGCCGAGGAAGCCGAACTCCAGCCGGAGCGCGCGCTGCGCCGCCGCTTCCAGCACCTTCACGACCTGATAGGAGGGGGTGATCGTCATGCCTGAGACGCTAGAGATCGGCAGGGTCCGATCGCTGCTGCCGACCGGCCATCCCACAGCGCCAGTCGGCCACGTTCACCGTGCCGATCGATCAGCCGGTGGCGCGCTCGCGACGCCGGCGGGTCAGCTCGTCCTCGGTCATCGGAGCGATCTCGACGCCGTCCGCACGTTCGGCCGGGAACTCGTGGATCGTGCCGGAGATCTCGCGCATCGCACCGCTGACCGCGATGCCGAACACGCCCTGACCACCCTGCAGCAGATCGACGACCTCTTCCGGCGAGGTGCACTCGTAGACGGTGGTGCCGTCGGAGAACAGCGTGATGCGCGCCAGGTCCTGCACGCCGCGGCGGCGCAGGTGGTCGACAGCGACCCTGATGTTCTGCAAGGAGACACCGGTGTCCAGCAGCCGCTTCACGACCTTGAGCACCAGGATGTCCTTGAAGGAGTACAGCCTCTGGCTCCCGGAGCCGTGCGCCATCCTTATCGTCGGCGCGACCAGCCCGGTCCTTGCCCAGTAGTCGAGCTGCCGGTACGTGATCCCCGCGATCTGACACGCCGCAGGTCCTCGGTAACCGACGAGCTCGTCCGGCAGCGAGGAGTCCGGGAACAGTTCACCCTGCAGCCCGGATTCGGCCCGCAAGGGCGCTTCCTCGACCACGCCTGCCTCCCCTCGGAACGGCCACGAAACTCATGACCGTCAAGCCGCTACGTCAGCTCACGCGAACCAGCGACGTCCACTCGAGTTCGACGGTAAGACCGGTCCGAGGGCTGGTCAACGCGACGCGCGGGGAGTTGCGACCCTCAACCTCAAGTGGAGAGTCATACCGTCACCCGAACTGGGACGTTCAGGTGACGTTTAGTGATCGTTTAGCGAATAAAACGACCGTAAGTAGTCCGATCGAGGGACGTCCAAACGAACTGACTCACGGTCCATACGAGACGGAGTGCGACACCCGGAAAACTCAGGTGTCCGCTCCGCGGAAGTCTTCTGGAGAGACGGAGTCGAGGAACTCGCGGAACTTCTCCACCTCGTCCTCCTGCTCGTCCGGGATGATGAGGCCCGCCTCGGCCAGCACGGACTCCTCGGCGTGGATCGGCACGCCGACCCGCAACGCCAGAGCCACCGAGTCGGACGGCCGCGCGGACACCCGCACGTCGCCGTCGAACACGAGCTCGGCGAAGAAGGTGCCCTCCTGCAGGTCGGTGATCCGGACCTGTTCGAGGTTGCGCCCCAGCGCCCCGATGACGTCCTTGAGGAGGTCGTGGGTGAGCGGACGGGCAGGACGAACGCCCTGCTGCTCCAACGCGATCGCCGTGGCCTCGACGGAGCCGATCCAGATCGGCAGGTACCGCTCGCCCTCGGTTTCACGCAGAAGAAGGATCGGCTGGTTCTGGGGCAGCTCCACCCGCACGCCGACGACGCGCATTTCGCTCATCGGGCCTCGCCTCCCTCTGTTCGTTCGAGGACGACCCGGTTCACACCCGAGCATCCCCCGGCGTACATGTCCGACGCTACCCGCCAAGCGGGCCGTGTGCTCAATCGTTGCGGGTGGATAGTGATCAACACTGCACCCCTGTCCGGTAGATCAGGACTGCCGCAAGCCCGCTCTCACCAACAACGTGTGCAACGAGGTGAACAGGTCAGCCAATTCCCGAACCGTCTCGGGATCTGAGAAAGACTTCAGCACGACCACCTCGTGGTCCGCTGCCGCGCGGACCGCGCGCAGGTGCTCGCGCTCGACGCCGAGCCCGGTCATCGTCCGGATCGTGCGGAGCGCGGTGATGTCTTCCGTGGTGAACCGGCCACCGGGGCCGGGACGCAGCAGACCGTCGCGTTCGAGCTGGGACAGTTGCTCAGCGGTGAAACCGGTCTGGGACAGCAGATCGAACCGCGACAGCGACGTGGCGTCCTCAGGGACGGAGTCGAGCTGCTCGCGGATCACTTTGAGCGGCAGGTACCTGTCCCGTTGTGCGGACAGCACGAACCGCAACCTCTCGACGTCCGCCACGGCGAACTGGCGGTAGCCGGAGGCGGTGCGTGCCGGGCGGACCAGCCCCTCCGCTTCCAGGAAGCGGATCTTGGAGATGGTGACGTCGGGAAACTCGTGCCGAAGCTGTGCGAGCACAGCCCCGATGCTCAAGCCCCCGCGTTGTGGCCGCCCGGCCGTCACGCGTCAGGCTCCCGCGGAGCCAGGACCCGTCAGGAAGACGAGGCGGAACTTGCCGATCTGAACCTCGTCGCCGTTCGCGAGGACGGCCTGGTCGACCGGCTCGCGGTTGACGTAGGTGCCGTTGAGGCTGCCCACGTCGATGACGACGAACTCACCGCTTTCCCGGCGGAACTCGGCGTGGCGGCGCGAGACCGTCACGTCGTCCAGGAAGATGTCGCTGTCGGGGTGGCGCCCCGCACTCGTCGTGTCACGGTCCAGCAAGAACCGGGAACCGGCGTTCGGGCCGCGCTTCACCACGAGCAGCGCGGAACCGGCGGGAAGGGCGTCAACACCGGCAACAGCCGGCTCCGGGGCGGGGGTGCCTTCCATCTCCTGGAGGAAGTCCGCCCGGAAGACGGAGGTCCGCTCCGGGGACTGCTCCGGCGGAACGCCTGGGCCGTCGTTCGTGCTCACCTGAGCTCTCCTCCTGCTGCTGGATCCGTCACTTCCGGTAAAACCTATCGCGTTGGGGTCACCGCCTTCAGCGCGGCTCCCCTTCCGGCCGAAGATCCGGCGAAAGATCGACGTCACTCCTTCTCCACCAACGCCTTGTACGCGTCCGCGTCCAGCAGGCCTTCCAGCGCCTCGGGGTCGTTCAGCCTGATCTCGACCATCCAGCCCTCGCCGTACGGATCGGTGTTGACGGAGTCCGGCGTCTGGACCAACGCGTCGTTGATGGCGACGACCTCACCGTCGAGCGGCGAGTAGAGGTCGGACACGCTCTTGGTGGACTCGACCTCGCCGAACGTGTCGCCGGCCGCCACGGTGTGGCCGACCTCGGGCAGCTGGACGAAGACGACGTCACCGAGCTGTTCCTGGGCGTAGTCGGTGATGCCGACGCGCACTGTGTTCTCGCCGTGGGTGGCGATCCACTCGTGCTCCTCGGTGTAACGAAGCTCCTCGGGAATCAACTGACTGCGCTCCTCGTGCTGAACCTGTATGGGGTGATCTTTTCACGCGACCGTGCGAGGTGTACCCCGCAGGGCCAGGAAGAACTGGTGGACGTACAGCAGCGCCGACCACAGGTAGAGCGCCCCGCCCCACACCGTGAACGCGTAGGCGAGCGGCTGGGCGGCCTGCGCCCACGCCGAGTCGCCCTGCGCGAGCAGCAGCAGGGGGAAGGCGTACAGCAGGTTGAAGGTGGCGGCCTTGCCCAGGTACGTCACCTCGAACGGGCCCCAGCCCCGTTGCCGCAGGATCAGCAGGCAGATGCCGACGACCACCTCTCGCCCCACCAGCACGAGGGCGACCCAGAGCGGCACGATGTCCCTGATCACGAACGCCAGCAACGTGCAGAACACGTAGAGGCGGTCGGCGGCGGGATCGAGCAGCGCGCCGAGGTTGCTCATCTGGTTGAGCCAGCGCGCGAGCTTGCCGTCCAGCCAGTCGGAGAAGCCCGCGAAGACGAGGACGAGGATCGCCCAGCCGTCTTCGCGGGGTCCCAGCAACAGGTAGAGGAAGAGCGGAACACCGGCCAGCCGCAACACGCTGAGCAGGTTCGGAATCGTCAGCAGGCGATCAGCCGGATCACGCACACCCGCACTCTAAACGAGTGACTGCGCAAGGGCTGCCGGATGGCGTCACGGCACGCGGTGCGACTGGTTGCGGGTGGTGCCCGATGTTCGATCTCACTGTGTTCGTTTCCAACAGGTAAATCTCAGGCTGTCCGGGTGAACGTCCATCCTCGGCGCTGCATCTCGGCACCGGTGATGGCGTGCGGGCGGCCCCGGTCGTCGCGGCCCACCCAGCGAGCGCGGAAACCCTCGAGCACGTAGGCGTGACCCCGGCTCCACACCACGCTGCACGGCGTGGTCGGCAGCGCGGAATCGCACTCCGCGTCCTGCGTCGGCTGGGTTTCCATGGCGGTTCTCATTTCAGTCCCTCCGTGACATCAGGGATGTCGCGCACCGGGGCTCCGGCGTTATCCCTGGAAACGAATTCTGTCGGACTGTGGTTCAGAACACGTGTCCTGTTTGGGTCCTAAGCGTTAACTGGATCGAACCGCGCGCCGAGCTGTTCGGGCCCGAAGCGGAACGGAAGACGGGGTCCTTGCCTGCGCAACCGTTCGTCGTACGACGGTGACCGCACGGCTCGTCCAGTTCATCGGCCGGGCCTAACCTCAGCGCGTGAACCAGGTGAAATTCGGTGCGGAACTCATTTCACGAGTGATGGACCACCTGTGCTCGCAGCTGGACGGCTGCGAGGGCGTGGGCCTGAGCGTGTGGCCGGACGGCAAGTTGATCAGGGCACTCGGGGTCGCCGCCGAACTGGACGCCGAGCAGCTGACCAGCGGCGCGGGACCGCTCGTCGAGGCGTCGCGCGACGAACGGCAGGTGTCCGGCGAGGTCGGCGGCAAGCACGTGATCGCGGTGCCGGGCAGCTGGGGGGACAGCGGGCCGGTGGTGCTCACCGTGTACCTCTCGCACCCGCCCCAGGTCGCGGATCTGAAAGCCATCGAGGAGATCGAACCGCTCATCGCGACCGCGGCGGCGGTGGTCGAGTTCTGCGCGGGCGAGGTGATGCGCGCCGACCAGATGGTGCGGATGGTCCAGCACCGCCGCTACATCGAGCAGGCGAAAGGTCTGGTGATGGGGGCGCGGCCGAGCGCGCCCGGCGAGGCGTTCGAACTGCTGGTGCGGGCGAGCCAGCGCGCCAACGTGAAACTGCGGGACGTGGCCACGGCGTTGGTGCTGGTCGTGGGCGGGACTTTGGAGGACAGTCCGGAGGAGGTCACCGAGCCGCCGGCGGCCGCGTTCGACGTGGCGCGAAGACTTTGGGAGGCGCTGCGCGTTTGAACCGACCATTGTCCGGGTACGGATACCTCGATCTGTCCTGTCGAGCGGTCACTCCCGTACGGTGGTGTCCGCAGCGGTTGAGCCAGCAGCCGCACAGGAGCCGCTGCATTGGCGGCTCCCTTGTTTCTGTATCGCGAGAGGGAGTACATCAGTGACTGTGCAGGACCCGCGTGCGGAGCAGACCATCGCGCTGTCGGTGAGGCAGCCGGCGCCCGGTGCCACGGTCCTCGCCGTGTCCGGCGAGGTCGACATGGTGTCCGCGCCCACGCTGCGCGACGCCCTGGTCAACGGCATCGGCGACGGCGGCACCTTCGTGGTGGACATGACTGGCGTGACGTTCCTCGGCTCCGCCGGTCTGGCGGTCCTCGTCGAGGCCGCCCGGCTGGCCCAGCGGGAGAACGCCGCTCTCAAGGTGGTGGCGACCGCACGGGCGGTGACGCGCCCGTTGGAGGCCACGGGACTGGGCGAGGTCTTCAGCCTGCACGACTCCGTCGACTCGGCCCTGGGATAACTCGTCCGCTCAGCCGGTGCTGCGGACGGTGAGCCTGTTGCCCGCCGCTCCGAGCGCCTCGGCGACCGCGCGAAGGGCCTGTTCCACTCCGCCCTTCTCGACGCCGAGCCCGCTCAGGTCGACGGTCAGCGGCACGGTGCCCCCGCGTGCCGCCGTGGTCAGCGTGCGGCGCAGCGACGGGCCTGCCTCGGCCGGCACGTTTCCGCGCACCACCGCTACTACGCCGGAGGAGGTCTCGTGGACCTGGACGTCGCATTCAGGCGCGGCCCGGGCCACGGGCAGTGCGGGCGAACGGGCTCGACGCAGGCGCACGGTCGTGCCGCTCGCTCTGCGGTCTATCTCGACCTCGTCCACGCTTTCCCGCATGAGCAGAAGTCCCCGGCCCCGCGTGGTCAGCGCGGGAGGCGGTACGCGCCACTGGCCGTGGTCGGCCACGTCGACGCGCGCCGAGCCGTCCGCGTCGACGCGGGCACGCACCTCGACGGTGCCGTCCGCCAGGCCGGGGTAGGCGTGTTCCACGGAGTTGTTGACCGCTTCACTGACCGCGAGAACGAGGTCGCTCGCCTCGTCCTCGCCGAAGCCGCTGCCCTGCAGCCATTGGCGAAGTTGGTGCCGCACAGGCGCCACCTCGTGCGCGTCTGCCGGGAAATTGAGGGCAAGGAAGTCCTCGTGCACAAGCACAGCGCCCCTCCCGTTGATTGCTTCTGCCAGGTGATTTCCCAGGCCACGGCGCGAATACACGTGTGAAATGAGATCGATTCGGGTACGGCGATGACGTGCCCGCCTTCAGCAGAACGGACTACGAGGTGGCTGTGACTCAATTGTCAGGCGTCGAGCTTCGGATGGCCGCGGATCCCACGCAGCTGTCCATCGTGCGTGCGGTCGCGGCGGACATCGCGATGCGCCAGGACTTCGACCTCGACTCGATCGAGGACCTGAAGCTCGCCGTGGACGAGACGTGCTCGACGCTGATCACGCTGGCGGCCCAGGACGCGGTGCTCAGCTGCCACTTCGCGGTGGACGACAGAGGTGCCGTGCACGTCGCCGCGAAGGTGTCGGCGAAGTCCGCGGCCGGCCCGGACGAGGCCAGCTTCGGCTGGCGGGTGCTGACCGCGCTCGTCGACTCGGTGAAGACCGCGGTCGAGGAGACCGAAGGGTTCGTGGTTCACATCGACCTCGTGAAGTCCACGGCAGGGGCGGTGGATGCGTGACCGGGGCGGAAGAGGCCACCAAGACGGAGGAGACCAAGCCGGAGGCCAAGTCCTCCCGCTCCGGTGACTACGACCACCTGGCGCCGTTGTTCGCCGAGCTCGCGGTCACCGCCGCAGGCCCGGCGCGCGAGACGTTGCGGGACAGGCTCGTCACCGAACACCTCCCGGTCGCCCAGCACATCGCACGCAGATTCGGTCACCGCGGCGAACCGCACGAGGACCTGGTCCAGGTCGCGACGGTGGGGTTGATCAACGCGGTCGACCGCTTCGACCCCGACCGCGGCAGCGACTTCCTGTCGTTCGCGGTGCCGACGATCATGGGTGAGGTCCGGAAGTACTTCCGCGACTCCAGCTGGTCCGTGCGGATGCCGAGGCGGCTCAAGGAGCTGCACCTGGCGATCAACGCGGGTACGTCGAGGCTGTCGCAGTCGCTGGGCCGCGCGCCCACGCCGTCGGAGCTCGCCGAGCACCTCGGCCTGTCACGCGAGGAGATCCACGAGGGACTCGCGGCCGGAAACGCTTACCAGAGCGCGTCTTTGGACGACATGCTGATGTCGGAGGACTCGTCGATCTCGCTGGGCAGCACGATCGGCGAGGAAGATCCCGAGATCGCGATGATCGAACAACGCGAGGCGCTGCACCCGTTGCTGGAGAAGCTGCCCGAGCGCGAACGCAAGATCGTGGTCATGCGCTTCTTCGGCAACATGACCCAGACCCAGATCGCGCAGAAGGTCGGGATCTCCCAGATGCACGTCTCGCGTCTGCTCGCGAAGACGTTGCGTCAGCTCAGGGACGTGCTCGAGGAGTAGGCACGGACACGGCGCCGGGCCGCGACGACGATCTGGCGCCGTTCGTCCTCCCCCATGCCGCCCCACACGCCGTACGGCTCCTGAGCCTCAAGAGCGTGGGCGCGGCATTGCGCCAGCACCGGGCACTGCTCGCAGATCGCCTTCGCCTTCTCCTCCCGGGCAGCGCGCGCATACCCGCGCTCGTTGTCCGGGTGGAAGAAGACGGCGCTGTTCTGCCCGCGGCACAGACCGTCCATCTGCCAGTCCCACACCTCGGTGACCGGCTTGGGCAAACGAGTGGTGCAGGTCATCGCGACTCCCGGTGGGCTGGGGGGAAAGAGTTGCGATCACTGCGTACCCGTGGTCTGACCAGGCATAAACCTGTTACAGCCTTTCGGGTGCCCCAATACCCAGCAGGGACAGCCCCAGCGTGAGCACCCGCGACGTCAGCGCGAGCAACTGCAGCCGCGAGTCCTGCAGTTCCTGCGTCTCCGCGGTCGCGACGGGACAGTCGTTGTAGAAGGCGGAGAACGCCGTCGCCGTCTCGAACAGGTAGTTCGTCAGCTTGTGCGGGGCCAGCTCGTCGATGGCCGCCCGGATCGCCGTGGGCAGCTGCAGCAGCTTCAACGCCAGATCGCGCTCGGCCTGTTCCTGCAGCACCAGCGGCGCGTTCTCGGCGGGAACCCGACCGACCTTGCGCCCGATCGACAGGATCCTGGCGTTCGCGTACTGGATGTACACCGAGGTGTCGCCGGTGGTGGCGAGCATCTTCTCCCAGGTGAAGACGTAGTCCTTCTCCCGGTCGTTGGAGAGGTCCGCGTACTTGACCGCGCCCAGTCCGATCGTGCGGGCGAGCGCGTCCTTCTCCGCACCCTCCACTTCGGACGTTTCCGGCATCACCTTGTAGGAGTTCTCGACGGCCTCGGTGAGCAGGTCGATCAGCTTGATCGTCCCGCCGGCCCGAGTCCGGATCGTCTTGCCGTCGGCCCCGAGGATCGTGCCGAACCCGGTGTGCACGGCGGTGTGCGCGTCGTCGAGCCACCCGGCCTGCTTCGACGTCGCGAAGATCATCTGGAAGTGCTGCGCCTGCGGAGTCCCGACGACGTAGATCAGCTCGTCGACCTTCCGGTCCCGCACCCAGTACCGCACCGTCGCGAAGTCCGTGGTGGCGTACCCGTACCCACCGTCGCTCTTGCGCACGATGAGCGGCAACCGGTCACCCTCGCGGTTGCTGAACCCCGGCGGGAACACGCAGAGCGCGCCGTCGCTGGTCTCGATGAGACCCTTCTGCTGCAGCTCGGTGATCGTGTCCGCGAGGTAGGGGTTGTAGAAGCTCTCGCCGTAGTTGTCGCCTGCCGACAGCCCGATGCCGAGCAGCTCGTAGATCTGGTTGAAGTGCCGCTGCGACTCACCCACCAGCTCGTGCCACAACTTGAGCGTCGCCTCGTCACCCCCCTGCAGCAACACCACACGACGCCGGGCCCGGTCCGCGAAGCCGGGATCGCTGTCGAACTTCTGCCGGGCCTGCTGGTAGAACGCGTTGAGGTCGCTGATCTCGTGCTCAGCCCCCTGCCCCTCGTCCGTCAGGTGCTCGATGAGCATGCCGAACGGAGTCCCCCAGTCACCGAGGTGGTTGTGCGGGATGACCTCGTGCCCGGCGAACGTCAGCAGCCGGCAGAACGCGTCCCCGATGATCGTCGACCGCAGATGCCCGACGTGCATCTCCTTGGCCACGTTGGGACTGCTGTAGTCGATGGCGATCCGCCGGGGCTGCTCGGTCTTCGGCACGCCGAGCCGCGAGTCCCCCACCAGGTTCGCGGCCTGAGCCTCAAGCCACTCCCGCCGCAACTTCAGGTTGATGAACCCGGGCCCCGCGATCTCCGGCGTCTCCAGCGCGTCCTGCGCGTCCAGGTGCTCGACGATCAGCGCGGCGACCTCACGCGGGTTCTTCCCGATCTTCTTGGCAAGACTCATCGCGACGTTGCACTGATAGTCGGCACCGTCCCGGTTGGACGGTCGGATCAGCGCTTCCTCGGCGGTGATGTCCACGTCCAGGGCGACGCGCAGCGCCCGCGCGACCCGCTGGCCCAGCTCAAGCCCGACATCCCCACGCAGCACTGAACCCACCTCTCGACAACCGGCTTGTTCGCACAAGTATTTCACCCGCGCCAAACCAGTTGTGACAGCGCCCGCCGACGGCCGCGTCACCACCGCCCGAGCAACAACGCCCCGCCACCCACGAGGGCGGCCGCGCTGACCACCCCGAACACCGTCACCCATCCCAGCGCGGGCACCCCGGTCAGCCAGGCCAGCTGGTCGGCGTCCGAACGGGGAGCCTGCCGCCTCCACCGCTTGACCTGCAACTCCCACACGGGCCGAACCCCGCCCAGCAACAAGAACCAGGCGAACACGTACGCGGCAGCGTCCCGGACCTCAACAGACGCGTAGAACGAGACGAAGAAGAACACCCCACCGGTAACGATGATCGACAACACCCCGAACACGTTCCGGATCATGATCAGCATGGCGGCCAGGAACCCGATGCTGATCCACAACATCAACTGGATCTGCTCGTTGGTGATCAGCACGGCCGCTCCGAAACCGAGCAGCGACGGCGCGATGTACCCGGCCAGCGCCGTCAGCACCATCCCCGGCCCACGCGGCTTCCCCCGTGACACGGTGAGCCCGGACGTGTCGGAGTGCAGCTTGATCCCGCTCAGCCGCCGCCCGGTCAGCACGGCCAGCAACGCGTGCCCGCCCTCGTGGGCGATGGTGATGACGTTGCGGGTGAGCCGCCAGATCCCGTGCAGGGCAACGGCCAGGAACGCGGCGAGCGCGGTCCCCCACGTGATCAGCACTTCGTGCGTCAGCAACTCGGAAGGCATCGCGACATAGAAACAGACGCGCCGTGTGAGCCGTATGTGGGCTCGCACGACGCGTCTGTGCCGGACAGTGGTTCGCCCGGATGTCAGTGCTCGATGAACTAGTGCTTGATCTTGTCCTTGCTCACCCGCTCGGTCTTGGGGTCGACCACCGCCTGCTCCTGGGTGATCGGCTCGTTGCGGGTGGCGCGGCCCGAACCGGTCGGAAGCGGCTCGGTGATGGGCGCGGTCGGTCCGGTGCTGACGGTCGGGTCCATCTGCTCGACGCGCGGCGAGCCGTCCCGCTCATCGCGGAACGCCTCCGAGCGCGGCTCGGGCACGACCGGCTCCTCGTCGTGGTCCTCGACGAGCTTGCGGCGCGCGGGCATCACCGCGAGCAGCAGGCCGAAGACGGCGAGGCCGAGGTGCAACCAGTTGTCGTTCGTGTTGACCGCCAGCGGGTTGCCGTACTGCTCGGCCGGGTTCTGGGCGAGGATCCCGGTGATCATCAGGTCCCACACGAAGAGCGCGGCGAAGCCGGCGAACAGCAGCCAGCCGTACAGCCGCGAGAGGCCCGAACCGAGAGCCATCAGCAGGCCCAGCACACCGATGGCCACCATCACCGTGTTGTGCAACGGGTTCACCGAGAACCCGAGCACGAACGAGCTGGCAGCCCAGTCGCCGATCCCTGTGCGAGTGAAACCCACGATGCCGAACACGATGAACGCGATGCCGGCCAGTCCGGCCAGCAGCTGCACCGGCTGCAGACCGGCGACCTTGATGCGGTGGGTCATTTCGCCCTCCAGGCTCCGTGTCTTGTTGCCTGGCGGACTACCCCGACCTCACAGGGACCAAACGTTCAGCCTCAGCGGTGTCCTTTGCGCCCGATTCCCGCGTACGCGCCCGGCACCACGGCCGGCGCCTCCATCGACAGACCTTCCATGAGCTGCTCGACCGGCGTCGGATGCGACACCACCAGGAACCCGCCGGCCGGGAGCGCGTGCCGATAGCGGCGCACGACGCGGCCAGGTCCGGTGACGTCGTCGACGTACCGCAGGACGTCGACCATCAGCACCGCGTACGGCTCACGAAGGTCGAAATGCGACAGCACACCCGGATGCCGCAGCACCTGATCGGGACGGCGCAGGTCCGCTTCCACGGCGCACGCCCGCGGTTCACCGCGCAACAGTCCACGTGAGAACGCGACCGTGACCGGATCGGAGTCCACGTAGACCACGCGCGCGTCGGGCAGCGTCTGGTGCGTGGCACCGCACGTCGGTATGCCCGAGCCGAGGTCGAGGAACTGGCGCACGCCCGCTGCCCAGCAGTGGCGGACGGCGTGGCGCAGGAACGACCGCTGCGCTCGGGTCACGAGCGGCAGCTCCGGGTCGATCCGGACTGCCTGCTTGGCGAACGCGCGGTCGGCGGCGTAGTTGTGCGCGCCACCGAGATAGAAGTCGTGGATCCGCGCGGCGTTCGGCCGACGTACGTCGACCTCGTAGCGTGCGAAGGCGGGGACCGCAGCCATTCGCAGAGCGTAACTGGCGCCTAGACCATTCGGGCGAAGTTTTCGAAGATTCTTTGGGTCCGTCTGACATGGACACCTCTGCGGGAGGGCCCGGTCCACCCCACTGAGACCGGGCCACGTAGCGCGTACGGGGATCGAACCCGTGTTTCCGGATTGAGAATCCGACGTCCTGACCACTAGACGAACACGCCAGGAACGAGCATTGAGACAAAATGCTCGCAGAAATAGAAGAAAAGGAACTAGCAGGTCACAGCTTGGAGGGCGCTCCGGCCCATTCATCTGCTCGGATCATGGAACAATGATGACCGAGAACGCGCACCCGCCGCAAAGCAATTAATCGAGCCACCTCAGCGCGAGCCACAGCGAAGCCCGCGCGTCGGCCGTTCCAAGATCACGACCGAGCAGCCGTTCGACGTGGGAGATCCGGTGCCGGACGCTGTTGCGGTGCACGCCGAGCACTCCCGCGGCCCGGTCCCAGCTGCCGTGCTGACCGAGCCAGGCCCTCAGCGTGTCGATCAGTTCGGGGCGTCCGAGCAGTCCCGCGAGCTCGCGGCGGGCGAACTCCCGTGCCGCCACCGGGTCCACCAGAGAGGACAGATCGGACGCCGGAAAGGCGGGTTCGCCGGTGGCTTTGGCGCGGGCCAGCAGGGTCAGGGCTTCAGCCGCCGCGCGGTCCACCTCGGACCGGGGCACGGAGGCGGACCCGTCAGAGGAGGGGGAATCGACGACCGGCGACACCCCCACCGGCCCCGACACCTCGGTCCCCGCACCCAGCAACGCGAGGAACCCGCCACCCTCCTCTTTCGACACCAGCGGTCCGTACCGCTGGGCCAGCACGTCGTAGTCCGCCTTCGACTCCCCCGCCACGACCCGGTGCGGACCAGGTCCCAGGACCTTCTCCACCCCGGACACCCGCGCCCGCAGCAGTGCGGAGGCCGCGAGCCGGGCGATCTGACCGCGTTCGCTCTCCAGGTCCCGGCGCAGCAGCCCGAGCAACGCCAGCGCGACCGCGACGACGGCCCGTTCGGCGGGCGACAGCGGGGCCGACCGGCGCACCACGAGCACCGCTGACTCGACCGGGTCCAGCGTGACGTGGTCTTCACCCACCTGGGTCGAGGCCGAACGGGGTCCCCGGCCCGACGCGACCCGCCCGACGAGCGAAGCGACGTCGTCAGGCGCGAACCCGGGATCCACGAGATCGGCCCGGCAGTTCAGCACCACGGCCAGCGTGGTCAGCACCGACTCGACCGGACGGACGCGGGTCGCGGCACGGGTCAGGGCGCGCTGGCTGTCCGCGAGCATCCGCTGCTCCCGCACGGCGATCTCCGCGAGCAACGCCCCGAGCGCCTGCGAGACCGCGAGGAACGGTGTCGACGGCGGCACCTCCAGCAGCGGCATCCCCTGCGCCGCACAGGCCTCCACCAGCGACGACGGCACCGTCGGGAACTCCGGCTCGACCCCGAACCCGATCGCGGAGACACCCGACGCGACCAGCCCGGCGACGTAGGAGGGCACGTCGGACGGGAAGCGCACGCCGGCCGTGAGCAGCAGCTCCTCGCCGACCAGGTACGGCGTCGGGTCCTCCAGTTCGGACACGTGCGCCCAGCGGATCGGCCGGTCCAGCGCGTCGGCTCCACACAGGACGGTCAGCCCGAGATCGACTCGCGCGACGAGATCCCGCAGTGGGACGGTTTGCACAACCATGGTCCGCCGATTGTGCACAACGACCACTTACCGGCGCCAGCGCGCGTTCCTACTGTGACCTGCAACCCAAGGAGGTCCGACAGTGGCTCTCGACTACGCGGTGATCGCCGCCTACGTGCTCGGCATGATCGGCATGGGCTGGTGGGGCATGCGCCGCGCCACCAGCAAGAGCGAGTACCTGGTCGCCGGACGCAGGCTCGGCTTCACGATGTACTCCGGCACCATGTCGGCCGTCGTGCTCGGCGGCGCGTCGACCATCGGCGGCGTCGGGCTCGGCTACAAGTTCGGCGTCTCCGGCGCCTGGATGGTGTTCGCGATCGGCCTCGGCATCCTGCTGCTGAGCGCACTCTTCGCGCGCCGGATCGTCAAGTTGAAGGTCTACACCGTCTCGCAGATGCTCGATCTCCGGTACGGCGGCAACTCCAGCATGATCTCCGGCCTGGTGATGGCGGCCTACACGCTGATGCTCACCGTCACGTCGACGATCGCGTACTCCACGATCTTCAACGTCCTCTTCGGACTGCCGAAGTCCGTCGGCGTGATCATCGGTGGCGGCATCGTGGTGCTGTACAGCGTTCTCGGCGGCATGTGGTCGATCACGCTGACCGACATCGTGCAGTTCGTCGTGAAGACGGTCGGCATCCTGTTCCTGCTGCTGCCGATCAGCCTCGCCACCGCGGGCGGGTTCGACGGCATCCAGGCGCGGCTGGAGGACCCGGCGATGTTCGAGGTCGGCAACATCGGCGTCAGCACGATCGTCACCTACCTGCTGATCTACGTGTTCGGCCTGCTGATCGGCCAGGACATCTGGCAGCGCGTGTTCACCGCCAAGTCCCCGAAGGTCGCGACCTGGGGAGGCATCACCTCCGGCCTCTACTGCCTGGTCTACGCGGTCGCGGGCGCGCTGATCGGTCTCGCGGGCAAGGCGCTGTACCCGGACATCGCGAACAAGGACGAGGCGTTCGCGACGATCGTGGAGAACCTGCTGCCGACCGGCGTGCGCGGACTCGTGCTCGCCGCCGCGCTGGCCGCGATGATGTCCACCTCGTCCGGTGCCCTCATCGCCTGCGCCACGGTGGCGTCCAACGACATCTGGCGCCGGAAGACCGATTCGGACGTTCACAACAACCGCATGTTCACGCTCGTGATCGGTGTCGTCGCGATCGCCATCGCGGTGGCGCTCAACGACGTCGTGGCCGCGCTGACGGTCGCCTACAACATCCTCGTCGGCGGGCTGCTGGTCGCGATCATCGGCGGTCTGGTGTGGAAGCGCGGCACCCGGCTCGGCGCGATGGTGTCGATGGCGGCCGGGTCGCTGACGGCGATCGGGTTCATGGTGTTCGTGGACGTGTACGCCAACGAAGCCATCTATTACAGCCTCGGCGCGTCCTTCGTGACGTACGTCGTGGTCAGCCTGGCCACCCCGCCCACCTCACCCGAGGTGCTCGCGAACTGGGACCGCCGGGTGGCCGGTGACGCCACGGAAGAGGAACTGGTGAACGCATGATCGGCCCCGTCGACTCCTCGAAGGTCCCGCGCTACGCGGGCCCGGCGACCTTCGCCCGGCTGCCGCGCCTCGACCAGGTGGCGCACGCGGACGTCGCGGTGGTGGGAGTCCCGTTCGACACCGGCGTCTCGTATCGGCCGGGCGCGCGGTTCGCGCCTTCGGCCGTGCGGGAGGCGTCCCGGTTGTTGCGTCCGTACAACCCCGGTCTGGACGTGTCGCCGTTCGAACGCCTGCAGGTCGTGGACGCCGGCGACATCGCGGTCAACCCGTTCCACATCGGCGAGGCCATCGAGACGATCGAGGGCGCTGCCACCGAACTGCAGGCCGAGGGCACCCGGTTGGTCACCATCGGCGGTGACCACACGATCGCGCTGCCGTTGCTGCGGGCGGTGTCGCGGATCCACGGACCGGTGGCGTTGCTGCACTTCGACGCGCACCTCGACACGTGGGACACCTACTTCGGTGAGCCGTACACGCACGGAACGCCGTTCCGGCGTGCGGTCGAGGACGGGATCCTCGACACCGAGGCGATCTCGCACGTCGGTACGCGAGGACCGTTGTACGGCAAGAAGGACCTGGAGGACGACCGGCGGCTCGGGTTCGGCATCGTGACGTCGTCGGACGTGATGCGGCGGGGCGTGGACGAGACCGTGGACGCGTTGCGGCAACGGATCGGCTCACGCCCGCTGTACGTGTCGATCGACATCGACGTGCTGGATCCGGCGCACGCTCCCGGTACCGGGACGCCCGAGGCGGGCGGGATGACCTCGCGCGAACTCCTGGAGATCGTGCGCGGGCTGCGGGGTCTCAACCTGGTGGGTGCCGATGTGGTGGAGGTGGCGCCCGCCTACGACCACGCCGACATCACTTCTGTGGCAGCCTCGCACCTGGCCTATGACCTCGTGAGCTTGCTGGCACTGAAGGAGGGCGTGTGACGCGCAACGGTGGCGATGTCGTCGTCGAGACGCTGGAGGCGCTCGGCGCGCACACCGTGTTCGGCATCCCCGGTCAGCACGCGCTCGGGCTCTTCGACGCGCTGCGGCGATCGGAGCTGCGGTACGTCGGTTCGCGGACCGAGGTCAACGCGGCGTTCGCCGCCGACGGGCACGCGCGGATCACCGGCTCGGTGACGCCGCTGCTGGTGTCGACCGGGCCTGGCGCGCTGCAAACCCTTGCCGGGCTGCAGGAATCGGCCGCGGGTTCGGCTCCGGTGCTGGGCATCTCGTCGCAGATCCCGTCCGCCGGACTTGGTGGCGTGCGCGGCGGGTACCTGCACGAGCTGACCGATCAGCTGGCGTCGTTCCGAGACGTGGTCAAGCACGCTCGGGTCGTCCGGCACGCCTCGCAGATCCCGTCGGCGCTGGCCGAGGCGTGGGAGATCGCGCTGACCGCGCCGTTCGGGCCGGTGTGGGTGGAGATCCCGCAGGACGTGCTGCTCGGTCCGGCTTCCGTGCCGCCGGTGACGTCGGTGTCCTGGTCGCCGCGCGAGCTGCACCCACGAGCGGAGTTGGTCGAGGAGGCCGTGCGGTTGCTGGACGGTGCCGCCCGGCCGGTGATCCTGGCCGGTGGTGGTGCTCTTGGTGCTGCCGGCGAACTGCTGGAGCTGGCGGAGAAGCTGCGGGCGCCGGTCGTGACGACGTTCGGCGGCAAGGGCAACTTCCCCTGGGAGCACCCGCTTTCCGCGCGGTCGTGGCTGGAGGACTGGCACACCACGGAGTTCCTGGCCGACGCGGACGTGCTGCTCGTCGTGGGGTCGGGGCTGGGTGAGCTGTCGAGCAACTACCGGACGTTCCGGCCGCGCGGCGCGGTGATCCAGATCGAGGCCGACCTCGGCAAGCTGGAGTCGAACTACCCCGCGCTCGGCATCCACGCCGACGCCCGCCATGCCTTGCGCGCGTTGACTTCCGCCGTGACGGCCCGCGCTGCCGACGACGTCGCCGAGGGACGGGTGATGGCGCTGCTCGCGGGCGTGCGGCAACGGTTCACGCAGCAGGAGCTCGACCTGGAGTGGCAGGTTCTCGCGGCACTGCGGGCGGCCGTTCCGGACGGCACGCCGACCTGCTGGGACATGACGATCCTCGCGTACTGGGCCTGGTCGGCGTGGGATCCGCGCGGTGGTGCGCAGTTCTCCGCCCAGGGCGCCGGCGGGCTCGGTTACGGCTTCCCCGCCGCGCTCGGAGTCGCCGCGGCCGTCGACGGACCGGTGCTCGCGGTGTCCGGTGACGGCGGCGCGATGTACGGGATCTCGGAGCTCGCCACGGCCGCGCAGCACGGGTCACGGGTCGTCTGGCTGATCGTCGACGACGGTGGCTACGGCATCCTGCGCGAGTACATGACCGACGCGTTCGGCCAGGCCACCGCCACCGAACTGAGCCGCCCGGACTTCGTGGCGCTCGCCGAGGCGTTCGGGGTGCCCGCCACCCGCAGCACGCCCGAGTCGCTGCGCGAGGATCTCGCCAAGGCGTTCGCCGGGGACGGCCCGCACGTGGTCGTGTTGCCCGCGGTGTTGCGCATGTTCGCCCCCACGCATCTGGAGCACCTGTGATCGTCGCGAACTTCGTCAACGGCACCTCGGCCTCCGCTGCCGACACCTCACCGCTCATCGATCCGGCGACCGGCGAGGAGTTCGGCCGCGCGGTCATCTCCCGTGCCGCCGAGGTCGACGCCGCCGTCCAGGCCGCCGCCGACGCCTTCCCCGCGTGGTCGCGCACGACGCCCGGCGAACGTCAGCACGCGCTGTTGAAGCTCGCCGACCTCCTGGAAGCCAACGCGGAGGCGGTCGCCGACGCGGAGGTCCGGGAGACGGGCAAGGTCCGTTCGGTGCTGCTGGACGAGGAGATCCCGCAGTGCGCGGACCAGATCCGGTTCTTCGCCGGCGCCGCGCGTGCGTTGGGCACCGCCGCGGCGGGCGAGTACGTCCCCGGCCACACCTCGTACCAGCGGCGTGAGGCGGTCGGGGTGATCGCGCAGATCACCCCGTGGAACTACCCGCTGATGATGGCCGTCTGGAAGATCGCTCCCGCACTGGCCGCGGGCAACACAGTGGTTTTGAAGCCCGCCGACACCACTCCGTCGTCCACGGTGCTGCTCGCGTCGCTGGCCGCGCAGGTGCTGCCGGCGGGCGTGTTCAACGTCGTGCTGGGCGACCGCGACACCGGCAGGTCGCTGGTCGAACACCCCGTGCCCGCCATGGTGTCGCTGACCGGCTCCACTCGCGCCGGAATCGAGGTGGCCCGCAGCGCCGCCGCGACGGTGAAGCGCACGCACCTCGAACTCGGTGGCAACGCGCCGGTCCTGGTGTTCGACGACGTGGACGTGGCCGCTGCCGCGGAGGGCATCGTCGGCGCCGCGTTCTACAACGCGGGCCAGGACTGCACGGCCGCGTCACGCGTGCTGGTGCACTCGGCCGTGCACGACGAGTTCGTCGAGGCACTGGTGAAGGCGGCTTCGGCCCAGGTTCCCGGCACCGACTTCGGGCCGTTGAACAGCCAGGCCCAGCTGGACCGCGTGCTCGGCCTGCTGTCACGGTCCACCGCCATCGTCCACTGTGGAGGTAAGCGGCACGGCTCAGCCGGGTTCTTCCTGGAGCCCACCGTGGTCTCGGGCCTCACGCAGGACGACGAGCTGGTCCAGGAGGAGGCGTTCGCCCCGCTGATCACCGTGCAGGAGTTCGCGAGCGACGACGAGGCGATCTCCTTGGCGAACGGGGTTCCGCAGGGACTCGCGTCCTCGCTCTGGACCCGCGACACCGGCCGGGTGGCGGCACTGACGGCACGGCTCGACTTCGGCATCGTCTGGGTCAACACCCACGGCCTCGTCGCGTCCGAGATGCCCCACGGCGGTTTCGGCGCCTCGGGCTACGGCAAGGACCTGTCGATGCACGGCCTGGAGGACTACACGCGCGTCAAGCACGTGATGATCGCGCACTGAGCATTGCCTTGTAGGGCATCGGGTAGTGCAACAGGCTGGCCGGGACGAACGCGGACACGAGCCGGATCATCCGGATCCACCGGCGCAGCCTGCGCTCGTCGCGGTCCGTCCACTCCAGACCGAGCTTGTCCCGCAACGCCTCCGGCAGCGTGCCGACCGCGAAGTCCGGCAGCACCCGCGCCGCGACCGGCCGCACCAACGGCCAGAGAGCGCTCGGCAGGTGTTCGGTGCCGGGCGCTTTCCCGGACCGCAGCTCGAAGGCCTCCAGCAGGCTCTGCACCCCGTCGGTGCACGCCAGCCGCGTGGCGACCACGTCGTCGAGGTAGGCGCGCAACGCGGCGAGATCGCCCGGCATCGTCCTGATGCCGAGCGTCTCCCCGGTCTCCCGCCACTCCCGGTACAGCCGCTCCTCGTGGATCGCGGGCATCCTGGGCCGCAGCAACCGGTACGCCGTGAGCAGCGAGTCGAAGCTGGTGGCGTGCACCCAGCGGAACAGCTCCTCGTCCGCGCCGGGGATCAACGCGTGCGACCGCACCAGCCGGTCCGCCTCCCCCGCGGCCTGCTCACCACCGAACAACCGCAGCTGGGACGAGGTGATGGTCCTCGTCAGCCGGGCGAACGGGTCGGCGCGGTAGCCGTCGCGCACCGCTGCCGCGATCACCGGGTGCGCGACCTGCATCAGCACGGCACGGCCCAGCACCACCAGCTCGAACCGGGTGTACCAGCCGAGCCGCCACGTCACCGACTCCGGTCCCAGCGTCACGACCATGATCATTCCGTGCTTCCGGCCACCTGCTGAAGGTCAACACCCGAAGGTGTTACCGGCACAGGGCGGGACAGTGACTGTTGACCTCCAGTTAAGTGGAGTTCGTAGCGTCAGCGGCATGTTCGCGATTCGGCAGTACGAGTTCGGCCCGGCGGAGAACCTCAGGTTCGAGGAGGTTCCCGACCCGGAGCCCGCCGCGGGCCAGGTCCGCGTCACCGTGGCCGCCGCCGGCGTCCACCTCGTCGACACCACGATCCGCAAGGGCGGCTTCGGCCCGGTCGGCTTCCCGATGACGCCCGGACGTGAGGTCGCCGGCGTCGTCACCGCTCTCGGTGAGGACGTCGAGCCGGAGTGGCTCGGCCGCCGGGTCGTCGCGCACCTCGGGCAGGCGAACGGCGGCTACGCCGAGCTCGCCGTCGCGAGCGTCGGTGCCCTGCACGCGCTGCCCGACGACGTGTCGTTCGAGGCGGCGGTCGCGATGATCGGTACCGGCCGCACGGTGGTCGCGGTGCTCGACTCGGCGAAGCTCACGAAGGACGACGTCGTGCTGGTGACGTCGGCCGCGGGCGGGATGGGCGCGTTGTTCGTGCAGGAGGCGCGCAACGTCGGCGCCCAGGTCATCGGCCTCGCGAGCACCGAGAAGCTCGACCTCGTCATGGACAACGGCGCGGACGCCGCCATCGACTACACCCAGCCCGGCTGGGCGGACGGTCTCAAGGACATGACCGTGGTGCTGGACGGCGTCGGCGGTGAGGCGGGCGCGCTGGCGTTGAAGGCGCTCGGACCGGGCGGGCGGCACGTCATCTACGGCTGGGCGTCCGGGAGCATGACCGCGATCAGCACGGAGGCGTTGTTCGCGAACAGTCTCACCGCGACCGTCGCGCTCGGGCCCGGCCTGATGCGGCGCGGGCTGCGTGTGCTGGAGGACGAGTCGATGGCGGGGCTGGCGAGCGGCCGGTTCGTGCCGCTGGTCAACCCGCCGTTCGCGCTGAAGGACGCCCCGAAAGCGCACGAGGCACTGGAATCTCGTGCCACAGCGGGAAAAGTCGTGCTCAAGCCGTGAGAAAAGGGGCCGCCTCCTGACAACGGAAGCGGCCCCTCGTCCCCTCGGTCACGCCTGAACCGGCACCTCGACGTACTTCTTGCCCGCGAAGTTCTCGACCACCACGGACTGCACGTCCTTGGGGTCGACCAGCGCGGAACCGTCCAGGTTCGTGCCCTCGGCGGCGCCCTTCTTGGACACCACCCAGGAGCCTGCCTCCTGGCGGCTGCCGTCCTTCGAGACAACGAAGATCCGGCACTTCTCGCCTTCGGGAATGCCGTTGATCGCCATGTTCGTGCGGACCCATCCGGCGGCGGGGACGACCTTCACCGTCATCGACGCCTTCGTCACCGGGTCCGTGAACGTGGCGAGCCTGGTGCCCGCCGGGTCCGGTGCCACCGTCGGTGTGGGAAGGGCCGAGTTCACTTCGGGTGAAGTGGCCTTACCGACGAAGACTCCGGCGCCCAGCACCAACGCGGCCACTACGGCCGCCGCGGCACCAAGCGTGAACTGACGACGCCGTGCGACGCCACCTCGTTCCGAACGCACCTGGCGCAAGGTGCGCTGCAACAACAGATCGCCGCCCTCGGGCGGCCCGTCCAGCATGGCCTCCGGCGGCACCTCGCCGAGGAAGGCCTCCATGTCGCGGAGCTCTCCGAGTTCACGCGCGCATTCAGGGCAGGACGCCAGGTGCTCGTCCATCTCCCGCACCTCCTGCTCGTCCAGTGCTCCTAGAACGTAAGCACCGAGCAGTTGCGGGTCGTGCTGCGTGGTCATCCGGCCACCCCCTTCAGTGCGACCTTCTGACCTCCGAAGGTCTCCCTCAAGGCTCGCAACGCGTAATACGATCTGGATTTCACCGTTCCCGGTGGCACCCCGAGCGCCTGCGCCGCCTCCGTCACGCTCCGGCCGCGGAAGTAGATCTCCATCAGCACGTCGCGGTGGTCGGAGGACAGCCTGTCGAGCGCTTCGAGCACCACCACCGAGTCGACGACCTGGTCAGCGTGGTCGCGTTCGATCGGTGGCGTCGTCGGGGACTCCGCCACCTCCTGAGGGCGCGCCGCCTTCGCGCGCACCCTGTCGGTGACGATGTTGCGCGCCACCGTCAGCAACCAGCCGCGCACCGATCCCTTGCCGTTCACGAGGGCGTCGGGATGGCGCCACGCTCGGACCAGGGTCTCCTGGACCACGTCCTCGGCAGCCGCCCGATCGCCGGTCAACCGCGTCGCGTACGCCAGCAGCGCCCGACCGTGCTCCTCGTAGAGCGATCGGATCAGTGCCTCGTCGGCCGCGGTCTCCCGTTTGCGGGAGAACAAAGCCGCCATCCACCCACTCCTCCCCGCCCGCGAACACCTCTTGCGGGCGTCCTGTTCAAGACCTCAGCCGACACACGAGCGACAGAGAGCTTCGGTTCAACGGATTTGAACCAGAAAATGGAATTGACGGATGTTAGCGGGACCGGTTGAGGTGGCCGACCAGCTCCGCCATCTGCGCGTCCGGCATGACGTTGATGTACATGCCGTGGTCGGTGGCCGGGTCCCGCAGCTCCTCCTCGAAGCTGTCGATCGCGAACGGGTGACCTGGCGGGATGTCGTAGCCCACGGTGACGTGCAGCCGCGGGATGGGGAACGTCTTGGCCGGGCACATCCCGCCGGCCAGCGGGAACACCACGTGGGTGCGGTGCGAGGCGCTGTCGGTGTTGTTGCCGTCCCAGCAGCTGCCGAAGTCGTAGCTCCGCAACGTGGTCGCGTTGCCGCACAACGGATATTTCGTCGTGTAGCGGCCCGGCTGGTCCGAACAGCCCCACCGGGCGCGCGTGTCCGGGCCGTAGTCGTGGGTGAACGCCGACGGATCGCCGGTGATCAGGCGCAGGAACCGCGGCATCGGCAGAACGGCGCTCACCGGGCTGCCGTCGTACCGGATCTCCACGCTCTTCGGCCTGAGCACCTCACCGGTGTTGCCGTGCAGGCCGCCGCCGTCCGCGTGCGCGTCGTGGCCGGTGCCGTCGGTCAGGCGCAGCACGGGCCAGTAATAGGTCGAGAGGTCGTCCTTCTCGCACGTCGTGGACGCGGCCGCGAGAGAGGCATCGGTCGACTTGGCGTCGGCCGACTTGTTGCCGACGTACTCGTGGGTGTGGTGCGCGCCGAACGGGATGCCTGGTGAGACAACGGGGTTGTCGGCGTTGAGGTGACGTTCCTCGTTCGCACCGCACCGGATGACGACGTTCGGCGTCTTCGGTTCGGTGAGCACCTGGTCGAGCTCGCTGACGTACTGGTCAGAGGACGGCGCGCCGCTGGACGTGCCGTTGAGCAGGACCGCGGAGCCCGCGACGACGAGGACCGCGACCACCGCGACCGCGAGGGTCACCGGTTTGTTCCTGGCCACGGTCACAGCCTGCCAACCCGTTCGGGCAAACCAAAGTGGCCTGTCTCAACTGGGCCGGTCACCGCTGCTCCACGAGTTTCGCGTACGAACCGCGCAGGTGCTCCTCGGCCGCGCACCCTGCCTTCGCGGCGTCACCGGAACGCAGGACGGCGACCAGACCGGCGTGCTCCGGCACGACGTTGCCCTGGTAGGAGGGGTCGCCGACGATCCGCGCGAGCAGGAACAGGTGGACCTGACTGCGGATCGCCTGCCAGGCCTCCGTCAGTCGCCGATGGCCCGTCGCCGCGTACACGGCGTCGTGGAACTCGATGTCGAGCGCGACCCGTTCGGCGTCCGTGCGGGCAAGTTCCATTGCCCCGACAACCGCGTCGAGAGCGTCGAAATTCCGGGCTTTGACGGCCGCCGTCCGCATCGCGAGGACGTCCAGCGCCGTCCGCAGCGTGTAGAGCTCCTCGACGTCCTCCGGGTCCAGCGGACGCACCCACGTGCCGCGGTGCCACTCGGACACGACGAGACCCTCGCCTTCGAGCAGCACGAGCCCTTCGCGCACCGAACCGCGGCTGACACCGAGCTGACTCGCGAGCTCGACCTCTTTGAGTGCGCTGCCGGCGGCCAGTTCACCGCTCAGGATCGCGTCTCTGATCCGGTCCGCGGCCTCCCCCGCGACACCTTTGCGCAGGACCGGCCGGACAGCGGGGAGGGACATGTCCGAATGTTGACATCGTCGAAACGGGAGGGTCAAATTCCTGGGTCGAGTGTGGAAGGAAGTCGTCACGTGACCCAGACCGTCCCTCGTTTCCACCTCGCGGTGCCCGTCACCGACCTGGGGAAGACCCGCGCGTTCTACGGAGGCGTGCTGGGCTGCCCGGAAGGCCGGTCGAGCGACAGCTGGATCGACTGGAACCTCTTCGGCCATCAGTTCGTGACGCACCTGGTCCGGGGGCCGCGACCCGAGGCTGCGCACAACGCCGTCGACGGCCACGACGTGCCGGTGCCGCACTTCGGGGTGCTGCTCACCGTCGAGGCGTTCCTCCTGCTCGCGGACAAGCTGCAGGCGGCGGGCACGGAGTTCACGATCGCGCCCTACCGCCGGTTCGCCGGACAGCCCGGCGAGCAGTGGACCATGTTCTTCCGCGACCCGTCGGGGAACGCCATCGAGGTGAAGGCGTTCGCCGACGACTCGCAGGTCTTCGCGACCTGAGTCCTGCTCCTGCTCCGCGTCTGCACTACTGGGCGGTCACCAGCGGCCGCCGATCGTGGTTCACCACGCTGACCCCGGCCACGTCCCCTGCCCGCACCATCGCGGACCCGGCCAAGGTCACCTCACCGTCGTGCGCCCTCCACGAGCCGGCGGTGAAGGTTCGTCCGTCCTTCGTGTGCACGACCAGCCAGCAGGCTTCCCCGTCCTGCATCCCGTCGACCGTCGCGACCAGTTTCAGGCCACCCTCGGTGTCGGTGACCCGCACGGCCATGTGCGCGCCCGTCGACGAGGTCCCCTGCAAGAGCGCGTCGGCGGTGCCCCCCACCCCCAGGCCCTGGCCCATCCAGACGCCCCCGGCCAGCACTCCGGCGACCACGAGGGTCGACGACAGGGCCGTGATGCGGCCTCGGCGGCGCACGGCCTGATGTCTCTCTTCGCGGACTGTGCCCAGCGTGCGCTGGAGCAGGTGGTCCGCGTTCGGTGGAGGCCCGTCGAGCGTGGCCTCTGGTGGCAGTTCTTCCATCAGCATGTCGTTCTCGTTCAACTCGTTGGTGCCCAGGACGTTCGGTGCCATGCGCTGGCGGACGCGGCAATGGACACGGTTACGCGGAACGATTCACTCAAATTTCTCCTTCTCCAGTCCCGCGTACAGCGGTGACCAACACCTTCAAAACGAGCCGTGGAGGAAGTTGGTTCAACGCAGATACAAGGACGTTGTGCAGCCCACACGAGACGGTTGACCTGGGGCTCCAGCAGCTCCTACGCTCTCATATATGATGTATGACCGGGTGGGAGCACTTCCGGCGTCCCGGACGGACTTCGTTCTGGAATCGATCAAAGAAGCGATTCTTTATGGAAAGCTGAAGCCCGGACAGGCGCTCGTCGAAACGGATCTCGCCGCGACGCTCAACGTCTCGAAGACGCCCGTGCGCGAGGCGCTCAAGACGCTCGCCGGGTCGGGGCTCGTCGTGATGAGCCCGTACAAGGGGGCCACGGTCCGCACGGTCGACGCCGAGATGGCCTCGTCCGTCTACGACGTGCGGATGCTGATGGAACCCGAGGCGCTGCGCCGTTCCGTCGCGCTGGGGGCCGACTTCGCCGAGGCCCGATCGGCGTTGGACGACACCTCTGACCTGGCCAGGCGCAGTCTGGCCAACCGCCGCTTCCACCGCGCGCTCTACGCAGGGTGCGGCAACCCGTTGATGGTCCAGATCCTCGACGGGCTGCGCGACCAGGCCGCGTTGATCACCGTCGCGGGCTGGGGCATCAGCCCGACCTGGGACGCCGAGGACGCCGAGCACCGCGCGATCCTCGTCGCGGCCGAGGAGGGGTTCGGCGACGCCGCGGCCGACCTGCTCCGCCGCCACATCCAGACCTTCGCCGACCGAGTAGTCGAGGAGCTTCCCGATGTCGTTCGATGACCTCACCGAACAACTGGCGTCCGTCGTGGCGATCACCGTGACCCCGTTCGACGCGGACGGGGCGATCGACGAGAAGAACTACGCCGCGATCGTGGACCGGATGGTCGACGGCGGAGTCTCGGTCGTGACGCCCAACGGCAACACGAGCGAGTTCTACACGTTGTCCTCCGCCGAGACGGAGCGCGCGCTGCAGATCACCGTGGACGCCGTCGGGGACCGTGCCTCGATCGTCGCCGGGGTCGGACACGACCTGTCGTCCGCCGTCACCGCCGCACGGTTCGCGGACCGGGCCGGCGCTCAGGGGATCATGATCCACCAGCCGGTGCACCCGTACGTCTCGCTGGACGGGTGGGTCGACTACCACCGGACGATCGCCTCCTCGGTGCCCGAACTGAGCGTGGTCCTCTACGTGCGGAACCCGCGGATCGGCGGCGCGCAGATCGCCGCGCTGGCGGACGCGTGCCCGAACGTCGTCGGCGTGAAGTACGCGGTGCCGGATCCGGTGCGGTTCGCGTCGGTCGCGCGGGACGCCGGGCTGGAGCGGCTGACGTGGGTCGCCGGGCTGGCCGAGCTGTCGGCGCCGGGGTACTTCGCGGTCGGGGCCTCCGGGTTCACCTCGGGGCTCGCGAACGTGGCGCCGCAACTGTCGGTGCAGATGTTCCGTTGTTTGCAGGCCGGTGAGTTCGGTGCGGCGATGGAGTTCTGGGAGTTCATCCGGAAGTTCGAGGAGATGCGGGCAGCGTCCGAGTCGGCGAACAACGTGTCCGTGGTGAAGGAAGCGTTGGCGCAGCTCGGTTTGTGCCGTCGGGACGTGCGTCCGCCTGCTTCGGTTCTGTCCGAGGCTGATCGTTCTGCCGTGGGTGTGCTGCTGAACTCGTGGAGTCTGCTGTGACGTTCACCCAGAAGAAGCTTCGGAGCGCTGCGTGGTTCGAGGGTGAGGGGCTGCGGGCGTTCTCGCACAACGCCCGCATGCGGCAGCTCGGCATGAATCCAGGTGAGCACCTCGGCAAGCCCGTCATCGCGATCCTGAACACGTGGAGCGGCATCAACCCGTGCCACATGCATCTGCGGGAACGGGCTCAGCAGGTCGAGCGCGGGGTGTGGGAGGCGGGCGGCTATCCGTTGGAGTTCCCGGTTTCCACGTTGTCGGAGACGTACCAGAAGCCGACTCCGATGATGTACCGGAACATGCTGTCGATGGAGACCGAGGAGATCCTCCGCTCCTACCCCGTCGACGGCTGCGTGCTGATGGGCGGCTGCGACAAGACGACGCCGGCATTGCTGATGGGGGCGGCTTCCGCCGGATTGCCAACGGTGTTCGTGCCGGCCGGGCCGATGCTGCGCGGGAACTGGCGGGGCGAGAAGCTCGCGTCCGGCACGGACATGTGGCGGTTCTGGGACGAGAAGCGGGCGGGCACGATCTCGTCCTCGGACTGGGCCGAGATCCAGTCCGGGCTGGCCCGCTCCCCCGGCACGTGCATGACGATGGGCACCGCCTCGACGATGACGGCCGCGGCGGAGGCGTTGGGGCTGACTCTGCCCGGGGCGTCGTCGATTCCGGCCGTCGACTCGGCGCACTACCGGATGGCGGCCGCGTCCGGCATGCGCGTGGTCGAGATGGTGCGCGAGGGGCTGACGATCGACGACGTGGTGTCGGCGGAGGCCTACGAGGACGCGATCCGGACCGTGCTGGCGCTCGGCGGGTCCACGAACTCGTACATCCACCTGATCGCGATGGCCGGGCGGTCGCGGATCCCGTTGTCGCTGGACGACTTCGACCGGCTGTCGCGCGAGGTGCCGGTGCTGGCCTCGGTGCAGCCCGCCGGTGAGCACCTGATGGAGGACTTCTACTACGCGGGCGGGCTGCGCGGGCTGCTGTCGCGGTTGCGGGAGTCGTTGCACCTCAAGCGGATCACGGTGACGGGACGGACGTTCGGCGAGGATCTCGAAGGCGCCGAGGTGTACGACTCCTCGGTGATCCGGACCCTGGACGACCCGATCTCCCCCGAGGGCGGACTGGCTGTGCTGCGGGGCAATCTGGCTCCTGACGGCGCGGTGATCAAGTACGTGGCGGCTGATCCCGCGTTGTGGCGGCACACCGGGCCCGCCGTGGTCTTCCACGGCTACAAGGATCTACAGGCACGGATCAATGACGCTTCGCTGGAAGTCACGAAGGATTCGGTGATCGTGCTGGCCGGTGGCGGCCCGAAGGGCGGGCCCGGCATGCCGGAATACGGGATGCTGCCCATCCCGGACAAGCTGCTGCGCGAGGGTGTCCGGGACGTGGTGCGCGTGTCGGACGCGCGGATGAGCGGAACTTCTTATGGCGCATGCGTTCTGCACGTGGCACCAGAGGCGCACGTCGGCGGGCCGCTGGCGTTGGTGCGGGACGGCGACCTCGTGACGCTGGACGTCGAGGCGCGGGTGTTGCGCGTGGAGATCTCCGACGAGGAGATGGCGCGTCGCCGGGACGCGTGGACACCGCCGCCACCGAAGTTCGAACGCGGGTACGGCGCTTTGTACTACGAGCACATCACGCAGGCCAACGAGGGCTGCGACTTCGAGTTCCTGTCACGCCCCGGTGCGAATCCGGAGCCCAACGCCCACTGAGTCCTATTTGGACTCGATGCGGCCCTGCTCGGTGGCCACGTCCTGCCAGTCGGTGGTCCCGAGCAGCTGACCGCGCAGGTAGGCCGTGGTGAGCTGCTGCACGACCGCGACCCGTTCGGGACTCTCGTCCGTGGTCTCGGCGACGTCGTACCCGGAGACGCCGCCGAACCCGTGCTCCGCGCCGAACAGCGTGAGCAGGTCCTTCGGGCCGGGCGCCAGGTGGTACGGGTCCGCGTGCCAGTCCGGCCCCATGGTGGTCAGGTGCTCGGAAGCGTCCGCGTCACCGGCGACGACGAGGGCGGGCGCGGTCATCTCGCTGAAGTCCACGGTCTGCATGAAGGAGTAGTTCTCCTTCACCACGTCGGTGACGGCGTCACCGCGGCCGGTCGCGCCGAGCAGCACGCCCGCCTTGATCCGGTCGTCCCGCAGACTCACGCCCTCGGTCTTCATGCCCAGCAGCAGGCTCGCGGTGTGGCCGCCCATCGAGTGGCCGACGACGGCGATCTTCGTGCGGTCCCAGCGGTTCTGCAGCTGCGGCACGACCTTCTCGATCTCGTCGAGCCGGTCGATGACGTGCGACATGTCCTCGGCCCGTTCGCGCCAGAACATCGGCGCGCCGGGCGTGGTGGCGGGCAGGTTCAAGCTTCGAGAGCTGAGGTGGGTCGGCTGCAGGACGACGAAGCCCTGCTCGGCCCAGTGGTTCGCGAGCGGCGCGTAGCCGTTCAGCGAGGACAGGTGGTTCGAGTAGCCCTGCCCGTGCGAGAGCAGCAGGATCGGCAGGCCGACGCCCTCGGTCGGCGCGGAGACCTTCACCTGCAGGTCAACGGGCCTGCCGGGAACGTCGAGAACGACAGGGCTCACCGTGAAGACGGTCATGGGGTTCCCTTCGAGTACAGTCACTCAAGCGGAGCGACGTTCCGGAACGATACGGAGCACTGTTCCGCTTTGTCAACCGTCCGCGAAGGGAGCGCGCGTGCCACCACGCAAGCGAGCCGACGCCGTGCGCAACGAGCAGACCCTGCTCACGGCTGCAGCCGAGGTGTTCGTCAGGTCCGGCGTCGACGCGCCGATCCGCGAGATCGCGGCCGAGGCCGGTGTCGGCATGGGCACGATCTACCGCCACTTCCCCACCCGCGCGGACCTGGTCGTGGCCGTCTACCGGCACCAGGTCGAGGCGTGCGCGGAGGCCGGACCCGTGTTGTTGTCCACTTCGGACTCGGCGTTCGCGGCTTTGCGGGCGTGGATCGACCTGTTCGTGGACTTCCTGGTGACCAAGCACGGGCTGGCGAACGCGCTGCAGTCGGACAGCAGCGGGTTCGAGTCGCTGCACGCGTACTTCCTGGACCGGCTCGGGCCGGTGTGCGAGTCGCTGCTCTCGGCGGCGGCCGAGGCCGGGGAGATCCGGGACGACGTGCGGCCGTTCGAGCTGATGCGCGGCATCGGGAACCTGTGCATCGGGCGCGACGACGATCCGCGCTACGACCCGCGCAGGCTGATCTCGCTGCTGCTGAGCGGGTTGACGGTCAGAAGATCTTGACGATGCGGTCGATGCCGTTCTCGTCCCGCACCACGAGTTCCCTGCCCTCGCGCATCTGCGCCTCCAGGAACTCGTAGAGCTGCACGGCCCGGTTGACGATGTCGACCTTCTTCATACCGGTGCGCGCCTGGAGCTTGGCCAGCGCGGCGGCCGAGTCCGCGATCAACGCGACGTTGACGCGTTCGACGACGGCCGGCTTGCCCTGCTCGGTTCCCATACATCCATCCTTGCACACTTTTGACACAGAAAATGTGGCGAATCGGTTGCGGACGACCGGCGGTACGGGGCTATCCTGAGGGCGGACCGCGACGCGAGGTTTGGTGTTCCGGGGGACGCGAAACATCGCGACACGGTCCCCCGGTCGCCGCGTTCAAGGTGAGCGCAACGGTTGTGCCGGGCAGAGGGAGACACTTGTGAACACAGGTGTTGTGACTCCGGACCTGGGCGAGCCGGAGCCGAACGACGAGCCTGGCGACACGGCACAGCTGCGCATCGAGTTCGACGACAAAGCCGTGGACGTGAGAGGACCGTCGGGCCGGTTGCACGAACTGACCGACTCGATGTCGCTGACCGTCGCCACCATCGGTGGCACGGCCGGGCCGACACTGGCGTTGGGAGCACTTCCCGACGGAACTCCGGTGTGGGCGACGGGGGCCGTGGTCGGTGCGCAACTGGTGTTCCTGGCGTACGTGGTCACCACGATCTACGTGCGCCGCCGGCGGACCCGGTCCGCCTGACGACGATGAGGGGCACTCCACGCGGAGTGCCCCTCAAGGCGTTGCTAGTTCAGCGCCACCTTCAACAACTTCGTGGAGCTGTTGCCCGCCGTGGAGTCCTTGTCCCCGTTGGACGTCGTGACCCACAGCGACCCGTCCGGCGCGGGCTCCGGGGTGCGGAGCCTGCCGTAGGTGCCCTGGAAGTGCGACGTCGTGGTGCCGACCGACGAGCCGCTGATCTGCATGCGGTACAGGCGTTCGCCGCGCAGGGCCGCGAGGAACAGCACGTCGTTCACGATCGCGAGGCCCGAGGGTGAGGCCGAGCCGACCGAGAAGGTCTTCTTCGGTGCCAGGAAGCCGCCGCAGGAACCGCCGGTGCCCTCGCAGGACGGCCAGCCGTAGTTGCCGCCCTTCTGCAGCAGGTTGACCTCGTCCTGGCTGCCGTCGCCGAGCTCCGCCTGCCACATGCGGCCCTGCGAGTCCACCGCGAGGCCTTGGACGTTGCGGTGGCCCAGAGTCCAGACGTAGCGGGCGTTACCGCCCTCGGCGAAGAACGGGTTGTCCGAGGGTGCGGAGCCGTCCGCGTTCAGGCGCAGGACCTTGCCGCCCAGGGACTGCCTGTTCTGCGGGTTGTTCTTGTTCTGGCCGTCGCCGGTGCCCGCGTAGAGCTTGCCGTCGGCACCGAAGCGCAGGCGGCCGCCGTTGTGGAACTTGTTGCGCGGGATGCCGGTCAGCAGCGTCGTCCAGCCGGTGAGCGAGTTGTTCTCGATCTTGGCCCGCACGATCCGGTTGTCGCCGGAAGCCGTGTGGTAGACGTAGATCAGGCCGTCCGAGGCGAACGACGGCGACAGCTCGATGCCCAGCAGGCCACCCTCGCCGTTCGTGCCGGAGACGCCGGGAACCTTGCCCAGTGTGGTCTTCTGGCCCGACGGCGTGATCTTCACGATGTCCTGCGCGTCGCGGCGGGCGTAGATCCCGTCGCCGTTCGGCAGGAACGCGAGGCCCCACGGCACGTCGTTGTCGGTCGCGATCTGGGTGACGGCACCGACCTGGTCGCCGCCGGAACGGGTCTTGACGGTCAGCGCGTTCGACGCGGGCGAGGCGTTGCCCACCGCGTCGAAGGCCTTGACGGTGAAGGTGTACTCGGTGTTCGCACTGCGGCCGCCGATCGTGGCGGACGTGCCGGTCGCGTCACCGACCTTCGTCGCGCCCGTGTAGATCTCGTAGCGGGTCACGCCGACGTTGTCGGTCGACGGGTCCCACGCCAGTGACACGGAGTTCGCCGTGACGCCGGTGGAACGGAGGTTCTTCGGCGCGGTCGGCGGGGTCGGGTCCTCCTGCGCGGGCGGCGTCTTGAACTCCGCGGTGTTCGAGGCCTGCGAGACGTTGCCCGCGGCGTCCCGCGCGTTGACGTAGAAGCCGTAGGTGACGTTGGGCCGCAGCCCGGTCATGACCGTCGTGAGATCCGTCGCGGGCACCGACTTCTGGAACTGGCCCAGGTTGTAGATGTCGTAGGCGGTGACGGCGACGTTGTCCGTCGCGGCCTTCCACGTCAGCTTCGCCGAGTCGGGCTTGACGTCCGAGGCGACGAGATCGCTGGGGGGCGACGGCGGCTCGGCGTCGACAGGGCCGGTGTTGCCGAAGACCTGGAACTCCTGCAAGGAGTAGCCGTACGACGTGCCCGTGCGGCAGCGAGTGGTGCCGTACACGCGGACGTAGCGGCCGCGACCGGTGACCGTCAGGTCCTCGACTCCGCCCTTGCCGTCGGCGGTCGTGTGGATCGGTGTCCACGTGGAGTCGTTGTCCGAGGTCTCGACCCGATACGCCTTGGCGCACGAGAGGTCCCACTGCAGCCGGACGCGGCTGATGGTCGCGGACGCGCCGAGGTCGACGCGGATCCACGCGGGGTCGGTGTTCGACTTGCTGGCCCAGCGCGTCGCCGTGTTGCCGTCGACGGCGTTGCGAGGCGCGTAGTTCGCGCCGCCGGACGCCGACTCGGTCGCCGGTTTTCCTTGGGACAGCAGGACATCCGCGGCGGAGGCTGAAGGCGCGGCGGAGACGAGCGAGCTCATCGCCACTGCGAGTGCGGTGACCAGGATGCCGGTTCTCGCCGGCAACCGCCGTGAACGGGGTGCCACAGAAGCCTCCCACTTTCGTTGGGAACGGATTGTGCGGCGGCGGCATTGCGTTCGACCCGGCGGCGGGTGTACGAGTGTTACAGAAAAACCGTAAACGTTTTCGCGCGCCAGGTCCAGAGTCAGTTAGGGAGCCATGAGATGCGCTGGACAATGAAGTTGCGGCTCGTCATCCCCGCCCTCCTGCTCGTCACGGCGTGTGGTGCGCCGGAAGCCCCCCAGGCGCAGGACGCGCCCTCCTCCGTCCCCGACAAGCCGTCGAAACCGGTCGAGCTCAACGTGCTCGACGTCGCCGGCAACCTGCAGCTCACGCAGGGCATGATCGACGATTTCGTCAAGGCGCATCCCGATGTCGTGTCGAAGGTGAACGCCACCAAGGCGACGGCGCCGGACATGCCGGGCAAGCTCAAGGCCGAGCAGAACTCGGGCACCTCGCAGACCCATCTGGTGCTTACCGGAACCGACGGCCTGGCGAGCGTCATCGAGCAGAAACTCGTCCACACCGTGCTCCCCGAATATTCGGCGAGGCTCCCGAAGCTCGAAGACGTGTACCTTCCCGCCGCCAACGAGATGCAGAAGCTCGCGCAGAACCAGGGCGTCGCGATCACCTACTACCCGGCCGGCCCGCTGCTCGAGTACGACCCGGCGAAGGTGCCCGCTCCCCCGTCGTCTCCCGCCGAGCTGCTGGAGTGGGCGAAGGCGCACCCCGGCAAGTTCCAGTACGCGCGGCCCGCGAACTCCGGTCCCGGCAGGACGTTCCTCATGGGACTGCCGTACCTGCTGGGGGACAAGGATCCCAAGGACCCGGAGAACGGCTGGGACAAGACCTGGGCGTACCTGAAGGAACTGGGCCAGTACGTCGACAACTACCCCGGCGGCACGACCGACGTCATGAAGAACCTCGCGAACGGCACGTCGTGGATGGTCGCCTCGACCACCGGCTGGGACATCAACCCGCGCGTGCTCGGCTCGGTGCCGGAGGGCATGAAGATCGCGACGTTCAAGGACTTCCACTGGGTCACCGACGCGCACTACGCCGTGATCCCCAAGGGCGTCTCCGCGGACGTGCTGTCGGCGAACCTGGCTCTGATCAAGTTCATGCTGGAGCCGCAGCAACAGGCGAAGGCCTACGACAAGGGCTACTTCTACCCCGGTCCCGCGGTCAAGGGCGTCACGCTGGACATGGCGCCGAAGGAGTCGCAGGAGGCCATCGCCAGGTTCGGCCGCGCCGAGTACGACAGGTTGATCGAGGAGAACCCGAAGGAGCAGTCGCTGCCGGCCACGGCGCAGGTGAAGGCGTTCCAGCGGTGGGACCGAGAGATCGGCAAGAAGTGAGGTTCGCGGAACTGCACCTGGATCACGTGCGGCGGGCGTTCGGTGACACCGTTGCCCTGCAGGGCATGGATCTCACGATCAAGGGCGGCGAGTTCGTCGCCCTGCTCGGCCCGTCCGGGTGCGGCAAGTCGACGGCGCTCAACTGCCTGGCGGGACTGCTGCCGCTCACCGGCGGGCGGATCACGTTGGACGGCAAGCGGATCGACGACCTGCCGCCGGAGAAACGCGGGTTCGGCATGGTCTTCCAGAACTACGCGCTGTTCCCGCACATGTCGGTGCGGCGCAACATCGCGTTCGGGCTGTCCATGCGCAAGACTCCCAAGGCCGAGCTGAACCGGCGGGTGGACGAGGCCGTGCGACTCGTGCAACTGGAGGAGCACCAGCACAAGTTCCCGGCCCAGCTCAGCGGCGGGCAGCAGCAACGGGTGGCGATCGCCCGCGCGATCGTGCTGGAACCGCCTTTGGTGCTGATGGACGAACCGCTGTCCAATCTGGACGCGGCGCTGCGGCTGGAGATGCGCACGGAGATCCGGCGGCTGCACCAGTCGCTCGGGCTCACCACCGTCTACGTCACGCACGACCAGGAGGAGGCGCTGGCCCTCGCCGACCGGCTCGTGGTGCTACGGCTCGGCGAGGTGCAGCAGGTCGGCTCACCGGAGGAGGTCTACGCGCACCCGGTGAACCGGTACGTGGCCGGGTTCATGGGCTACCGCAACATGATTCCGGTGACCGTCGCGTCCCAGGACGGCGAACGCACGACCGTCCACACCGGAGACGGGGTGAAGCTCGTCGGCGTCAACCGGGAAGAGCTCGGGCTGGAGGCCGTGGCGGCGGTGCGGCCAGAGGACTTCGCGTTGGTCGGGAAATCCGGTGAGAACACGCTCGAAGCTGTGGTCGAGATCGTCGAGTACCACGGACGCGAGCAGGCGGTGGAGGCTCGGCTGCGCGACGGGTCACCGTTGCACGTCCGGACGAACTCCCGGCTGGCGCCCGGCGACACGATCATGCTGAAGGTGCCGGTCGAACGCGTGCTGGTGTTCTCATGACCGCGGTACTCGAGCGGGCGTCGCTGCGGCACCGGCTCGCCGAGAAAGGCGTCGACCGCGTGCTGTGGCTGCTGGTGCCGGGCGCGGTCTTCGTGGTGCTGCTGTTCGTCTACCCGTTCCTGTACGGGTTGCAGCTGTCGTTCCAGCCCAAGGGCGGCGGCAGCCCGTTCCAGAACTACGTCACCTTCTTCTCGGACCCCTACCTGGCGGAGACCGTCTGGATCACCCTGCGGCTCGGGCTGCCCGCGGCGTTGTTCAACGTGCTGGCGTCGATCCCGATCGCGTTCCGGATGCGCGGGCGGTTCCGGGGCAAGCGGGCGCTCACGACGGTCCTGGTCGTGCCGATCACGCTCGGCACCGTGCTGACGGCGGAGGGACTGCTCGCGTTCTTCGGGCCCGCCGGGTGGTTCAACCGCATCTGGACGGCGCTGGGCGCGGACGAACCGGCGAAGCTCACCCACAACTACTGGGGTGTGCTGTTCAGCCTGGTCATCACCGGGTTCCCGTTCGCGTTCCTGCTGACGCTCTCGTACCTCTCCGGCATCGACCCGACGCTGGAACAGGCCGCGGCGACGCTGGGCGCCTCGCGCCGGCAGCGGTTCCGGACGATCACCATGCCGCTGCTGGCGCCAGGGCTCGCCGTCACGTTCTGCCTGTCGTTCGTGCTGGCGTTCAGCGTGTTCCCCAGTGCGGTCATGGTCGGCGACCCGGTCGGCGAGACGCACGTGATGTCGATCGCCGCGTACGAGACGGCGTTGCGGGACAACGACTTCGCGCTGGGATCGGCCATCGCGATGCTGATGGCGCTGGTGATGCTGATCGTGATCGGCGTGGTGCTGATCTGGCGCACGTCCCTGTACCGCGGCGCGACGGGAGGCAAGGGATGAGGCTCACCGCTCGGCCTGTTGTATGGCTGACCTGGGGCGCTCTGGCGTTTTTCATGCTCAATCTGGTCGGCATCGTCGGCGCGGTCGTCACGAACTCGTTCGCGGAGACGTGGTTCGGCACCTGGCTGCCCGACGGCTACACGGGCAAGTGGTACGGCGAGGCGTGGCGCGACTACCGGTTGCTGGACGTGCTGGTCGTGACGTTCCAGGTCGCGCTGTCGGTCGTGGCCATCTCCGTCCTCGTCGGAGTTCCTACGGCCTACGCGCTGGCGCGGCGCAACTTCCCCGGCAAGAAGCTGCTCAACGTGCTGTTCCTGCTGCCGATCCTGATGCCGCCGATGACGTACGGCATCCCGCTCGCCACCGTGCTGTACAAGTTCCACCTGGCGGGCAGCATGTTCGGGGTGATCGCGGCGAACCTCGTGCCGGCCGTGCCGTTCGTCGTGCTGACGATGACGCCGTTCATCGAGCAGATCGACACGAAGATCGAGTCGGCGGCGCGGATGTGCGGCGCCTCGACGTTCGCGATCTTCACCCGCGTGCTGGCGCCGTTGCTCGTGCCGGGCGTCCTCGCGGCGTCGATCCTGGTGCTGGTGAGGACGGTCGGCATGTTCGAGCTGACGTTCCTCACGGCGGGTCCCGCCAGCCAGACCCTGGTCGTGTCGCTGTACGAGGCCATGTCGTCGGCGGGCATCCGGCCACAGCAGATGGTGGACTCGATGGCGGTGATCTACACGGGGTCGATGTTGGTGTTGCTGGTGATCGCGCTTAGGTTTGTGAACCCGACCCAGCTCGTGACCAGACTCAAGGACCCTTCTTGATGCCTGACCCGTCATGATTGTTTCAACCGGCAGTTGAGGGTGAGGTATCCGTGGCAGTCACCATCCGCGACGTGGCTCGCAGGGCGCACGTATCGGTAGCCACCGTTTCGCGTGCGCTGACGTCTCCTGAGCTCGTGCGCCCGGAGACCAGATCGCGTGTGCTGGCTGCCGCGACCGAGCTCGGCTACCAGCCCAACCGGGCTGCCCGCGGGCTCATCACGGGCAAGACGGGCAACATCGGCATCGTCGTGCCCGACCTCGACAACCCGTTCTTCACGGGCGTGCTCAAGGCCGTGCAGGCGCGGGCGATGCAGGCCGACTACGCGGTGTTCGTGGCGGACAGCGACGAGGACCCGGTCGCCGAGGCGAAGCTCGTGCACGCGATGGCGAAGCAGGTCGACGGCGTCGTGTTGTGCGCACCGGGCCTGGAGGACTCCCAGGTCTACGAGGTGGCCGGTGCGACGTCGCTGGTGCTGCTGAACCGGCGCCTGCCCGGCGTGCCCGCCGCGTTGATGGACTCGGCGGGCGGGATGCACGCCGTCATCGACCACCTCGTCGCATTGGGACACCACCGGATCGCTTACCTCAACGGGCCTCGCACGTCATGGTCCAACCAGGAGCGTCGCCGCGGGTTGATGAAGGCGGTCGCACAGCACAAGGTGGACCTGGTCGACCTCGGCCCGTTCGCGCCGCGCTACGAGGGCGGCCTGCAGGCGGCCGATCTGGCCGTGGCGGCCGACACGACGGCGATCGTGGCCTACAACGACATCATGGCGCTGGGCGTGCTGGCACGGCTGCGGGATCGCGGCATCTCCGTGCCCGGTGACGTGTCGGTGACCGGGTTCGACGATCTCACGTACGCCGCGCTGTGCTCGCCCGCGTTGACAACGGTGGCAATGCCGGTGGCGCAGGCCGGCCGCACCGCCGTGAACCTGTTGCTCGACTGGCTCGACTCGGACAACACCGAGGTGCCGCAGATCGTGGCGGAGACGCAACTGATCGTGCGCGGCACCACCACTCCCCCTCGAAAGTGAAAAGTGCCGTGGCCCGAAGAGAGCCACGGCACTGGAAGCAAGGCGGCCCCGGCAGGGCGTCTGGGGGGAGTACGCCTGAGCCGGGGCCGCGAAGCGGCTGGGCCCGAGGGGGGAGGGGGCCTAGCGCCGCTTGATGTCCCACTCTGCCCTGAGCGGAAGAATTCCGCCAGGGTGGATGTACCTGTTTTTGGATTTCTCGTACGTACGGGTTACTCGTAGAGCCCTTCGTACAACCCAGAGTGAAGGCGATGTACAACGTTGCGTTTGACCTTCAACGTTGGGGTGAGCTCCCCTTCCTCCTGCGACAGATCCCTGGTGAGCAGCACGAACTTCTTCACCTGGGAAACACTGGCGAAGTGCGAGTTGGCTTCGTCGACAACTTCCTGCACGAGCGTTCGCACGTCCGGGTGACCCACCAATGATTCGACGTCGGACGGCAGTCCACGCGCCGTCGCCCACGGCACGATCTCGTCCGCGTCGAGTGTGATCAGGGCCACACAGTACGGCTTGCGGTCGCCGAACAGGACGGCGTGCGAGATCCAGCGGGACTGGCGCAGCACGTTCTCCACGTTCGCCGGCGCGATGTTCTTGCCGCCCGCGGTGATGATGATGTCCTTCTTGCGACCCGTGATCGTCACGAAGCCGTCCGCGTCGATCTCGCCCAGGTCACCGGTGTGCAGCCAGCCGTCCCGCAGCGTCTCGGCGGTGGCCTCGTCGTTGCGCCAGTAGCCCGCGAAGACGTGCGGGCCGCGCATCAGCAGCTCACCGTCCTCCCCCAGCGACATCTCCAGGCCGGCCACGCCGGACGCGCCGACCGAGCCGAGCTTGAAGCGGCCGAGCGTGTTGATGGTGCCCACGGCCGTGGACTCGGTCATGCCGTAGCCCTCCAGCACCGGCACCCCGGCCGCGTGGAAGAACTGCAGCACCTCACGCGAGATCGGCGCGGCGCCGGACAACGCCTGCACGAGCCGGCCGCCGAACACCGCGCGCACGTTGGCGAACAGCGCGTCGACCTGGTCGAACGCGGCCGCCATTTCCGGCGGTACCGATTCACCCGTCGAACGCCTGCGCCGCACTTCCAGACCGAGCGTCACGGCCTGCGCGAGCTGCTCCGGGGGCACGCTCGACGTGACGAACGTGTAGATCTTCTCGAAAATGCGCGGGACGGACGGCAGGAACGTCGGCCGGACCTCGGCCAGTTCCGGCACGATCGCCTTCATGTCGCCGCCGAAGTAAGCCAGCGCACCGCCTCGGTACATCGTTCCGAACATGATGATCTGGGCGAAGACGTGCGCGAGCGGGAGGAACAGGTAAACGGTTCCGGTCATCGCGTCGATGCGGGCTTCTTCCGCGACACGACAAAGTGCGACCCAGTTCGCGTTGGTGAGAACGCAGCCCTTGGGCGGGCCGGTGGTGCCCGAGGTGTAGATGATCAGGCTCGGGTCCTCGGGCCTGATCGCGGCACGGCGGACGTCCAGCACGTCGGCCAGCGGCGAGGTGCGGCCGGTGTCCTGCAGATCCGCGATCCTCGGCCGGTCGCCCGCGGGGTCGATCGAGAACACCGAGCGCAGTTCGGGCAGTTCGGTGCTGACGACCTCGACCTTGACGCACTGCTCCTCGTTCTCCGCCACCACGATCGACGCGCCGGAGTCGCCGACCACCCAGGCGATCTCCTCGGGCGTGCTCGACGGGTAGATCGGCACGATGATGCCGCCCGCCGCGAGCACGGCCAGTTCGACCGCCGTCCACTCCGGACGGGTGTTCGCGAGCACGCAGACCCGGTCACCCGCCTCCAGTCCGGCGTGGACGAACCCGGACGCGAGATCCAGCACCAGTTCGGAGATCTCGGCGTAGGTCTGCTCGCGCCACTGTCCGTCCTGCTTGAACCGCCACGCCACCGCGTCGCCGTACGCCTGCTCCGCGAGGAACGGCAGGTCGGCTATCCGGCGGATGGTCTGCACCGCGTTCGGGATGGTGACACCGGCGGTCATGGCGGCTCCTAGACGCACTGAGTGTTTCAACCGGAAAGGACTTCAGGCGGGCACGACCTGCACGCGGGTGCCGTTCAGCACGGCGGTGCCCGAGAGCGGGTCGATGCGGAGGTCGTCGGTGAGGAGGTTGACGTTCACCCCGGCGTGCTCACGGGCGACGGTGAGCCGCGTGCCGGGCTGGTCGTGGCCCCAGCCGTGCGGCATCGAGACGACGCCGGGCGCGATGTCGGCGGTGACCTCGACCAGCACCTCGATCTTGCCGACGCGCGAGGTCACCTGGGCGGTCGCGCCGTCGGTCAGGCCGATGCGGGTGGCGTCACCGGGGTTCACCAGCAGCGTGCACAACGGCTTGCCCTTCACCAGCGCGGGCACGTTGTGCATCCAGGAGTTGTTGGTGCGCAGGTGCCTGCGGCCGACGAGCACCAGCTCGGTCTCGCGGGCGCCCAGGGCCTCCCGGACGCGCGGCAGGTCGTCCACGATCGGCTGCGGGGTCAGTTCGACCTTCCCGGACGGCGTGCGCAGGATCTCCGGCAGGCGCGAGGTGAGCGGGCCGAGGTCGATCCCGTGCGGGTGGTCGAGCAACTGCCGCAGCGACACCCCGTACGCGCCGGTGCGGAGTTTGAGGTCCAGCAGGCGTTCCTCGCGCGTCTCGCCCTCGGGTTCGAAGTCGGCGCCGGCCTTCTTCTTCAGGTCGGCCAGCTGGAACGCGGCGATGGCGTCGAGATCCGCCGCCGGGCCCAGTCCGCTGAGGATCGTGGCGAGCCGGAAGAAGATGTCCGTCTCGTCGACCCTGCCCTCCTCCAACGGGATCGCGGCGCGCGAGTACTTCGCGACGTTGCGCACCGAGTTGTTGAGGAAAGCGATGTCGTAGTGGTCGCGGCGGGACGGCGGCGGCGTCGGCAGGATGACGTCCGCGTGCCTCGTCGTCTCGTTGAGGTACGGGTCGACGCTGACCATGAAGTCCAGTGAGGACAGCGCGTCGTTCACGCGGGCCGAGTTCGGCAACGACAGCGCGGGGTTGCCGCCGATCGTGAACAGCGCCCGCACCTGGCCCTCGCCGGGCGTCTCGATCTCGTCGACCATCGTCACGGCCGGGTACTCCCCCATCACCTCGGGGTGTCCCTTGACCCGGCTGTGCCAGCGGCCGATGCCGAAACCCTTGCCGCTGCCCGTTCCGCGCCTGCTGTGCGCGGGCAGCGGCCACATCACGCCACCGGGCCGGTCGAGGTTGCCGGTGAGGACGTTGAGCGTGTCGACCGCCCAGGACGCGACCGTGCCGAACTCGACGGTCGTCGTGCCGATCCGGCCGTAGACCGCGGCGCGTTCGGCTCCGGCCAACTGCCTTGCCAGTGCCCGGATCGTGTCGGCGTCGATGCCGGTGCGTTCGGCGACGGCGTCCGGGCTGAACGCCTCGACGTGCGCGCGGATCGCGGTGTGGTCGGTGACGTGCCCGGCGAGGTCCTTGAGATCGACCAGGTCCTGCGCGAACAGCTCGTGGATCAACGCCAGCAGCAGGAACACGTCGGTGCCCGGCCGGATCACGACGTGCTGGTCGGCGGCCTGCGCGGTGCGGCTGCGGCGCGGGTCGACGACGACGAACGCGCCGCCGCGTTTCCGCAGGTCCTTGAACCGGCCCGGCACGTCCGGGACCGTCCACAGGCTGCCGTTGGACGAGAACGGGTCCGCGCCCAGGACCAGCATGAAGTCGGTGCGGTCGATGTCGGGCACCGGGATCGAGAAGATGCTGCCGTACATGTGGCCGCACTGGACGTGCTTGGGCATCTGGTCGACGGTGCTGGCGGTGAAGACGTTGCGGCTGCCCAGGGCCTTGCGCAGAGGTCCGGCGTAGAGGCCGCCGGCGAGCGAGTGGACGACCGGGTTGCCGAGGTACATCGCGACGGAGTTGCGGTCGGGGAAGTCCTTCAGGCGATCATCGATGTACGCGAAGGCCTCCTCCCAGGTGGCCTCCTGGAACTCGCCGTCGCGCTTGATCAGCGGGGTGCTCAGGCGGTCGGGGTCGGCGTCGAGAGTGCCGAGCGAGGCGCCCTTGGGGCAGAGGAAGCCGCGGCTGAACTCGTCCTCGCGGTCGCCGCGGACCTTCGTGATGCGGTCTCCCTCGACCGTCAGCTCCAGCCCGCACGTCGCTTCGCAGAGCGGGCAGGTCGTGAACACGGTCCTCATGGGTCCCCTTAAGCGGCTTGTTACCAACGAGTACTAGCTGTCTGCCATCGGACGCAATCGCCCAGCCGAGGTCAACCCGAACAGCTCACTGACAGCCCTCGCGATCATGTCCGGCCGGTCGAGGGTGTGCTCGAAACGGAACCCGATGACCGCGCGTGAGCCGCCGAGCAGCCCCGTCAGTTTGATGGATTCGTCCTGGTCAGCGCCATAGCAGACGATCCTGCCGAACGGCGCCAGTGCGTCCAGTGAGGCCTCCAGGGTGCCACCGGGATCAAGCACCACGTCGACCTGTTTGCCCTCGTTCGCCCCGATCACGCGCTGTGCCAGACCGTCTCGACCGGAGTCCACGGCGACATCCGCGCCGAGCTTCACGGCCCGGCGCCGACGGGCCTGGCTCGTCTCCGTCGCGATGACCCGGCCGGCCGCGAAACTGCGGGCGAGCTGCACCGCGATCGCGCCGATCTCGCTCGCGGCGTCGTGCACCACGATCGACTCGTCCGGCCTGAGGTGCGCGCACGTGCGGAGGAGGTGCCATGCTGTCGTGCCCGCTCTCGCGAGAGTCAGCGCCTGTGCGTCGGTGACGCCCGCGGAGACCGGCAGGCGCAGGCGACCGGCGACGACCACCACGCGGCGTCCGCCGTCCTCCACGCGGACCTCGTCGGCCGCCTCGGCTGTGCGCATGCCCTCCATCTCACGACGTCGTGGTGACGGGCTGTAGTGCGGCTTCCACAACAGCTAAGAATCCGCGCCGTGGGTCCAGGTGGGTACGCCCTGCCGCGAGGTATGGCGATCGGGTGTGCGCCGGTGCAGCATGTGGCGGTGAACGCCACTTTCCGCACCGCGGTCACGATCGCCCTGGTGGCGATCGCTTACTACGCGACGGCGAAGGTCGGCCTCGTCCTGGCGCTGGTCAAGGGGCAGGTCACCCCGTTGTGGCTGCCGACGGGGATCTCCGTGGCCGCGCTGCTGATGACCGGCCGCAAGGTCTGGCCCGGCATCGCGCTCGGCGCGCTGTCCGCCAACCTCGCCCTCGGCGCGGGACCCGTCGCGATCGCGATGATCACCGTGGGCAACACGCTCGCGCCGCTGACCGCGTGGTACCTGCTGACTCGGTTCGGGTTCCGGCCCGCGCTGAGCCGTCTGAAGGACGCGATTCTGCTCGTGTTCGCGGGCGCGCTCGGGGCGATGCTCGTCAGCGCGCTGGTCGGCGCGGCGGCGTTGAAGATCGACGGTGTCGTGCCGTGGAGCGAGGTGCCCGCCGTGCTGGCGGTGTGGTGGACCGGCGACGCCATGGGCGTGCTGATCTTCACGCCGTTGCTGATCACCCTGCCCGGCCGCTGGACCGTCTCCCGCCGCCGTCTCGCTGAGGCCGGGGCGCTGCTCGTGATGACGGCGGTCCTCGCGGCCTACGTGACGACGTCCGAGCTGCGACTGCTGTTCCTGGTGTTCCCGATGCTGATCTGGGCGGCACTGCGGTTCCAGCACGCGATCGCCGCACCGTGCGCCGCGATCATCTCGGTGGCCGCGGTGATGTCCGCGGCCTCCGGGCAGTTCTCCGACGCCGGGCTGCTGACCACGATGATCGTGCTGCAGGCGTTCAACGGGTCGGTGGCGCTGACCGGGCTGATCCTGAGCGCCATCACCAGCGAGCGCAACGAGGCCAGGAGGTCCATCGAGCGGGCCTGCGAGCAGCTGGCCGAGACCGTCGCGCGCTACCAGCAGGACGGTGTGCGCAAACGGCTCGGCCGCGTCGTGCCGCCCGGTTAGCGGAACCAGGTCCCGCCACCCGTTCGCCGGTGGCCGAGCGCGCGGTAGACGGCGTCCACGAGGGACTGGCCGCGTTCGTTGACGCCCAGGCCCGGGCCCTGCCGGTTCATCGCGTAGCCGAACGAGACCCGCGCTCCGGGGTCCGCGAACCCGAGCGAGCCGCCCATCCCGTTGTGCCCGAAGGCCTCTTCGGAGATCAGCAGGCCCTCGCGGTCGTTCGGCGGCAGGTGGGTGTTGTCGGTGGCCTTCTGGAACCCGAGCGCGAACCGGGTCGGCACCAGGACGACCTCGTCCAGTCCGGCGACGGCCACGTTCGACATCTGCGGGAGCTGGGACTCCTCGACCAGGCGCACGCCGTTGTAGGCGCCGCCGAGAGCGAGCGGCCGGTACACACCGGCGAGGCCGCGGGCGTTCGAGATGCCGCCGATCGCACCCATCTCGGCGGCGTGGGCCTGGCGGGAGTCGGACTCGCCGGGGGCCATGTAGCCACCGTTGTTGAGCAGCATCAGGCCCGGCACCGAGTCCGGCCGGGTCAGCGCGGTGACGAACAGCGACGGCAGCAGGATGCCCGGCTGCGTCGGGTCGACCGGGATGGTGTGGGCGACGTGCGGTTCGAGGTCCTCCGGCAGACCCATCCAGAAGTCCAGGCCGAGCGGGCCGGAGACCTCCTTCTCGAAGAACCGGCCGAGCGACAGGCCCGTGACGCGGCGGACGATCTCGCCGACGAGGAAGCCGAACGTCAGGCCGTGATAGCCGTGGCGCGTACCCGGTTCCCACAACGGCGGTTGCGCGGCGAGCGTCGAGGTGATCAGGTCCCAGTCGTAGAAGGCGCCATCAGGAAGCGGTGTGGTGACGGCGGGCAGGCCGGCCTGGTGCGCCAACACGTGCCGGACGAGCGTCGCGTCCTTGCCGTTCGCGCCGTACTCCGGCCAGTACTTCACGACCGGTGCGTTCAGGTCCAGCTCACCGCGCGAGGCCAGGATGTGCGCGCACAGTGCGGTGGCGGCCTTGGTGCACGACCACACGTGGACGATGGTCTCCTCGGACCAGAGGCGGCCGGTGGCGGGATCGGCGACACCGCCCCAGAGGTCCACGACGGGCTCGCCGTCGAGCGTCACGTGCACGGAAGCCCCGACCTCGCCGCGTTCGGCGAAGTTGCGTTCGAACTCGGTGCGCACCTCAGCGAACTTCGGGGTGCATGTTCCCTGGATCGACATTGATCCTCCTGGGCGGGCGGCGGTGGTCTCCAGGGCATCACCAGGCGGATCCACGGGGCAGTAGGGAACCCTCATCGACTAACGCGTCGAGTCCGGTGACTTGCACCTGGAGTGACTGATCCGCTGCGGAAAGCGGCGTGGAAGACTTCGGAGCAGCCGAAGTCCCGCCGGGAGGCCGTCATCGCCGACACTCCACCGCGCACCACACCGCTCGTGGGCCGCGAACCGGAACTGCGCGCCGTGCTCGACCGCGTCGACCAGGCGCCCGCGACCGGGCTCGTCGTGGTCCAGGTCAGCGGCGAGCCGGGGATCGGCAAGACGTCGTTGCTCGCGGAGATCGCCCGGCGGCTGCGGGAGCGGCGGTGCGGGGTGCTGGCGTCGGCGTCGGACGTGCTGGGCAAGCGCATCCCGTACGGCGCGGTGGCGGCGCTGATCCGATCGCTGCCGCCGGACACGATCCGGGCGGACGCCCTGGCGGCGTTGGAGATCTCGGGCACCGAGGATTCCGGGGCGTGGTTCGGGCGCGCGTGCGACCGGGTGGTGCGGCTGCTCACCGAGCTCACCGCGACACGCCCCGCGGCGTTGCTGATCGACGACCTCGACCACGCCGACGACGACTCCCTCGCACTGCTGACGCTGGTGCTGCGGCGTCTGTCCTCCGCGCCGCTCGTGCTGGTGACCGCGAGCCGGTCCGCCGACGCGGTGCTGCTGGACCGCGTCGAGCCGTACGCGGAGGTCGTGCACCTCGACCTGGCCCCGCTGTCGGGTGCGGACGTCGCGCGCATCGTCGAGGCCGTTCTGCAGACCTCGGTGGACGAGGGGCTCGCCCGCGAGGTCCGGCAAAGGTCCGACGGCAATCCGTTCTTCGTCACCGAGATCGCGCGCTCGCTGCGGGAGCTCGATCTGGTGACGGTGGACGGCAACCGCGCCCGGCTCGCGGTGTCGCCGGACGCGATCCGGCTGACCCGGCGTGAGGCGTTGCTGCGTCGTGTCGCCCCGCTGGAGAACGAGACGCGGCTCGTCGCACGGGCGGTGTCGGTGTTCCGGCGCGTGCGGCTCGACCAGATCTCGTTGCTGGCACGGGTGGCATCGCTCCCGGAGGAGACGGTCGTCGCGGCGTTCGACGAGTTGCTGCGCGTGCACATCGTGGTGCACGACGACAACGGCTACCGCTTCTCGCACGCTCTCGTCGGTGAGGCGCTCTACCACGAGGTCGGCCCGGCGCAACGCCGTCACCTGCACGCGCTGATCTCGGCGCGGCTGCTGGACGATCGCGAGCAGGGCCTGCCCGTGGACCTCCTCCAACTCGCCTGGCACCTCGCCGAGTCCGCCGCTCCCGGTGACCGCGTGGCCGTCGGCGTACTCGCCGAGGCCGCGACTCATGCCCGTGCGTCCGCGCCCGAAACCGCTGCCGCGTTGTGCTTCAGGGCTCTGCAGTTGTTGCCGCGCAACGCCCCTGAACGCGCCGAACTGCTGGCACTGCAATGCCGTGTGCTGGCGCGCGCCTCCCGTCCGGCGTTGGCGATCGACCCCGGCCTCGCCGCCTTGGAGTCCCTCCAACCAGGCTCCGAACGCACTCGCGTCGCCACCGCCGTGATCTCGTCGCTCTTCTCGGTCGGCCGCACGGCAGAAGCCATGGCATTGGCAGACGTCGAAGTCGCGCGCGGAGATGCACCGGCGTCGTTGGAGGCCCAACGCGCCGTGCTCCTCGTCTACAACAACCGCCACGACGACGCCGTCTCCGAGGTGGCCCGCGTCGAAGCGCTGCCGATCAGCTCCCCGGCCGAGGGCGTGATCGTCTTCGAGCACCTCGCGATGCTCACCTCGCTGCTGTTCCAGCACGATCGCACCGTCGAGTACGCGAACCGGGCGCTGGCGCACAGCAATGGCCAGCCGATGCTCGAACTCCAGGCGCTCTCCGTCTGCGCCTCGATCTCCGCACTGGCCGGTCTGGTGCACGACGCGTCGTGGCGCGTCCGCCGGGCGGAGGAGCTCCTCGACCAGGTCGGCTCCCACGGTTTCCGCGCCGAACGGGCCGCATCGCGGGTGGCGCTCGACTGGCTCGGCGGCCGCTGGGACGCGGCCCTCGACGGCATCGGCCGCTGGTTGCCCGACGTCGAGGCCGCGCAGGCCGACCAGGCACTCGGGGTGCTGCAGGCGATCGAGCTGTCCATCCGCACGTGGCGCGGCGAGCTCGACGTCGCCGCGCGGCTCGCCTCGCTGCCCGCGCCGCAGTCCGTGAACATCTCGCGCCTGCACGCGGTGTCGCTGGCCGAGTACCTGATCGCGCGGGGCGAGGCCGACGAGGCGTACGCGTTGCTGGACGACAACGTCGGCGCCGGCCTGGAAGCCGCCTACTCGTGCGTGCTGGTGGCGCGGATGATCGAGCTCGACCTGGAACGCGGGCACCCGGAGGCGGCGGAGAAGACCCTGGCCCGGCTGTCCGACGTGTCCGCCACGCGAGTGTCGCCGTGGTCGCGCACCACGCTCCGCCGCGTGACCGGGATCGTTCGCCGGGACGTGGAATCGTTGCGGGAGGCGGTGTCCGAGGCCGCGCTGGGCGGCCTGGAGTTCGAGAAGGCACGCGCGCAGCTCGCGTTGGGCGAGGTCTCCGACGACGAGGCGCCGATGCTGGTCGAGGCCTACACGGCGTTCCAACGCCTGGGCGCGCACGGGTTGCGGCGCCAGGCGGGCACTCGGCTGCGGGCGCTGGGCGCCAAGGTGCCTCGCGCGCGGTCGAAGGCGCCGGGCCTGCTCACCGAGGCCGAGGAGAACGTGGCGCGGCTGGTGCAGCAGGGAATGCGCAACCGGGACATCGCGGCGGCGCTGCACTACAGCCCGCGCACGATCGAGGTGTACCTGTCGCGGATCTACGCGAAGCTGCACGTCTCGTCACGGCTGGAGCTCGCCCGCGTGCTGGACGCGATGCAGCAACGCTGACGCAGGGGTCCCCCTGAGCTGGGAACCCCTGCTTCACAACGTGCTCAGCAGGTCTGACAAGATCGTTCAGGCGGTCAGAACGGCTTCGTCTCCGCCGCGATCTCGCCCAGGATGTCGCTCAACGGACGGGCCGACTGCGCGCCCAGCGAAGCAGCCGCGCCCGGAGGCACGGTCTCCGCGATGTCCGTGCCGGCACACGTCACCCGCGAGGCCGGCAGGATGCCGGACACCAGGTACTTGTTGACCAGCGCGTCGACGCAGGCGTTGCGGCGCAACGCGTAGTGGCCGTGCTGGCCGTCGTTGGACACGCTGATCAGCGGCTGGCTGAGGTGCTCCGCCATGACGCGGCCGTTGGCCAGCGGGGTCTGGGTGTCGCCGTCGGAGTTGACCACGAGGCCCGCCGGGTACTTGCGGGTGATGGCCGGGATCTTCTCCGGGCGCTGGAAGGCGCGGAACGTGCAGTTCGTCGGCGCCATGTAGTCGACGGTGCCGCCGTAAGGGTTGGTGTCGCGCCAGCGCTTCATGTCGTTGTAGTAGGTGTTGACGTCGCTGAACCAGTCCCACTCGCACACCACGGCCTGGAAGGTGCCGGCCGAGGTCGGTTCGATGTCGCCCTTCTTCAGCGCCGCCACGATCGCGGACGCCTCGGCGGGGTCGGCGACGCCCGCCTTGATCGAGGCGATGTGGCGGGAGAACGCGGCCCAGGAACGGCGGTAGCGGGTGGCGCCGACGGCGTAGTCGAAGGAGGTCACGTCGGAGTAGCCACCGTACGGGGCCGTCTTCAGCTTCTCCGCGATCTTGTCGAGCTCGGCGCGGACGGCGGCGGGCGTGGTGCCGAGACCGTAGGTGCCGTTGCGGGCGGCGGTCCACTCCGTCCACTTCTTGAGGTTGTCGGTGATCGCGTCCGCCACGTCGACGTCCTGCTCGTGCCACGTCTTCAGCGGGTCCAGTGCGGAGTCGAGCACGCTGCGGTCGAGGAACTTGGGGAACATCGAGCCGTAGACGGCGCCGAGCTGCGTGCCGTAGGAGTAGCCGACGTAGGAGATCTTCTTCTCCCCCATGGCTCCGCGGATGACGTCCATGTCGCGGGCGGTGTTCATGGTCGAGATGAACCGGCGCATCTCACCGCCGCCGCGCTGGCAGTTCTCCTCGACGGCGCGGGCGTAGTCCGACCAGTTCGCGAGCTGCGAATCCGTTGGGCGCGAAGGGAACTCGTCGTCGGACGGTGTCGAGATGCAGCGGATCTGCGTCGACCGGCCCACACCGCGCGGGTCCATGCCGATGACGTCGTAGATCTTCAACATCTCGGTCTGGGCGTTGAACCAGTGCACCGCGCCCAAACCGGAACCACCGGGGCCGCCCGGGTTGGTCATCAGCACGCCTCTGCGGCGTGCGGGATCGGTGGCCTTCTTGCGCGAGATGGCGATTTCCAGGTTGCCGTTGCCCGGGTTCTTGTAGTCCATCGGCACGATGACCGTGGCGCACTCGACCCCCGTCGAGGGCGTGACCCACCCGGCCGGGCACTCGGCCCAGGCGACCGTCTGGCTGTAGTACTCGTCCAACGGTCCCGGCGCCGCCTGGGCCGTTCCCACCAGTGACATGAACAGCGGAGCGACCAAAGCCGCCGCACCCCAACGCTTCCTCACCGCGTACCCCTCACGATCGTCGGCCAGCGACAGAACGCTTCCGCAGTGGACGACCCGATCGACACCCCCGAAGGTCGGGTGAAATTCACCGCACCTCGCACACCTCGTAGGTCAGCACGAGACCGTCCAGAACGCCCTTCGCGACGGCCTGCACGCGGTTCAACCAGCGGTAGCGGTCGTCGCCGGTCTCGAACAACGGGGCGGCGTACAGCGGCGCGCCGAAGCCATTCGAGACGTCAACCCGCCCTGAGTAGTGCAAATACACCAACGCGTCGTCGTGAGTGCGCAGGACGGAGCGCACGTCGAGGGTCGCCGTGCCGTCCGGGCCGATGGTCAGCCAGTCCGCGCTCGACGAGCCGTGCACGACACCGGAAATCCGGTCGCCGGAGAACGTTCCCGACTCGACCTCGTAGATGAAACGATCGCCGACAGGCGTTTTCGGCAACCTCAAAGGCTTTCGCAACTGCGCGGTCATGACGCCCAAGGGCACGAGTTCCATGGCGGCGAAATTATTCGACACGGTGTCGAGAAACAACGAACGCCGCTTATCTACTGGGGAACCCCGTACACCGAACGCAGCCACACCGCGGTCAGCGTCTCGACCACCTCGCGGTCGCGCGCCGCCGACCTCCGCGAGAGCGAGAGGCTGTAACACATGGACTCGTTCATCGTGACCAGCACGGTGGCGAGAGCACGCGCGGCCGGCGGACCCGGCACCGCGATCCCGGCCTCCCGCTCGATCTCGATCTGCTGCGCCGTCGAGTCCACGAACCGCCGCGCCACCCCGGACCAGAAGCCGCGCATCAGTTCGCTCGTGTCCCGCGCCCGCACCGCCGCGCGCAGCACCGGACCGTGCGCCCGCCACAACGCCACGGTGCCCGCGATCGCGCGCCGGATCGAATCCTCCGGCGGTTCACTGCCCCGCCGCAGCCACAGCGCCGCCGAGTCGTACAGGCCTTCCGCGACCCGTTCCGACAGCGCGTACAGCACGGCCTCGCGCGATTCGTAGTGGAAGTAGAAGGTGGAACGGGAGATTCCCGCGCCGGAGGTCAGTTCGTCGACGGCGATGTCGTCGAGCGACCGCGTCTCGAGCAGGTGCTCGGCGGTGTCGAGAATGGCCTGCGAGGTCAGGTCGCCCTTGCTCCGCTTTCGCCGGGAACCGGCTCCGGTCGCCGGTGGCGCACCGGCCGGACGTGGGGACATGGCGGACATCATGGTTGATCGCTGGAGCTCCAACAACAAAAACCGCGTGATGGTTCCGGATGAGGTAGGAAGAGGTATGGATCCGGTCAAGGCGTTGAAGCAGGTGGCCTTCCACCTGGAACGAGCCGGCGAGCCGACCTACCGCGTCCAGGCGTTCCGCAACGCGGCCGCCGTCCTCGCCGAGCTGGACCCCGCCGACGTCGAGAAGCGCGCGAAGCTCGGCACGCTCACCGATCTCAAGGGCGTCGGCAAGTCGACGGCCGGTGTCGTCGCGGACGCGCTGGCGAATCGCGAGCCCGCCTATCTGGCGAAGCTGCGGCACGTCGACATCACCGGCGGCGAGGAGCTGCGGGCGAAGCTGAAGGGCGACTGCCACGTCCACTCCGACTGGTCCGACGGCGGCAGTCCGATCAGGGACATGGCCGAGGCGGCGCGCGATCTCGGCCACGAGTTCATGGTGCTGACGGACCACTCGCCGCGGCTGACCGTCGCGAATGGACTGAGCAGGAACAGGCTCGAGAAGCAGCTCGAGGTGGTCGCCGAGCTGAACGCCGACCTGGCGCCGTTCGTGATCCTCACCGGCATCGAGGTCGACATCCTCGACGACGGCTCGCTCGACCAGGACGAGGACCTGCTGGCACGGCTCGACGTCGTGGTGGCGAGCGTCCACTCGAAACTGAAGATGCCCCGCAACGAAATGACGCGCCGGATGGTCAACGCGGTCAAGAACCCGCACGTCGACATCCTCGGCCACTGCACGGGCCGGCTGGTCGTCGGCAAGGGCCGCCCCGAGTCCCAGTTCGACGCGGAGAAGGTCTTCGAGGCCTGCGCAGAACACGGCACGGCGGTCGAGATCAACGCACGGCCGGAACGGCTCGATCCCCCGCGCAGGCTCCTCAGCCTGGCCGTCGACGCCGGGTGCACGTTCTCCATCGACAGCGACGCGCACGCGCCCGGCCAGCTGGACTGGCTGAACTACGGCTGCGCGCGGGCGGAGGAGTGCGGTGTCGATCCGGACACCGTGATCAACACCCGGCCCGCATCCCGGCTGCTGTCCGGGTGAGGTGCTCGTACCAGGACACGAGCGGCCCGGTGTCGGCCAGCGCGCGGGTCAGCGCCACCCGGCACAGGTCGCGGACGGGCTCGGGGTCCCACGCGGCCACCAGGTCGTCGAGCGACCCCAGTGAACCCAGCGCGTACCGCTCCAGGCCCGCGCAGATCGGCACGACCGTTCCGTCGGCCGTGACCACGAGCGGATCGACCCGCACGAACGCCGAGGGGTCCGCTCGCAGCAGGGCGGCGGACGTGACGTCGAACTGGACCTCGACGGCGGCGTCCTCGGCGATCCGGTTCAGCTCCACGGCCGCGTAGACCAGGTCGACCCGATCGACGCCGTACGGCCGCACGCGCACCTTGCGGGCGCCCTCCCCCACGGCTTCGGCGGCCAGGCCTCGCAACAGGAACACGTTGTCCGGCACTAGATCGATCAACACCGTCACGCGGTGCCCGTCGGCGGCGTACCCGCTCACCTCGTCCAGCGCGACCACGAGCTCGGCTCCCGGCACGGCGGCGAGCCAGCGAGGGTCGTGGACCTCGACTCCCATACCTGTACTGAGCGTTTCCCCGGAGCGGAAATACCTCCGTGCCGCAGCCACCCCTGAGGGGGATTTTCCGGCAGTTCACCCAGTAGCCGCCAAACGATCACCGCGTGCGGCTCATTTGAGCCCTACCCTTCGCGACGGCCCATGTCCGCCCACCACCACAAGGACAGGCATGTCACGTCGCAGGGCTCCCCTAGCCGTGCTCTCCACCGTCATCGTCACGGCGGCCACACTCACCGCCTCCACCGCGGCTCAGGCTGCCACAACCACGTTCACCCCCACCGCCGACACCTACGTCGACAACGGGTCGACCGGCACGAACTACGGCACGTCCGGCCAGCTCGGCATCGACAACTCGCCGACCAAGCGGTCGTTCCTCAAGTTCACGGTCTCCGGGATCACCGGCAGCGTCAGCAACGCCAAGCTGCGCATCCACACCGACGACGTCTCGGGCGCGGAAAGCCCGAACGGCGGCACGTTCCGGGCGATGTCCACCGTCAGCTGGACCGAGACCGCGGTGACCTGGGCCAACCAGCCCGCGATCGACGGCGCCACGCTCGGTTCCCTCGGCTCGGTCGTGCGCAACGCCTGGTACGAGGTCGACGTCACCAGCTACGTCACGGGCAACGGCACCTACAGCATCGGCATCACGTCCAGCAGCACGGACGGCGCCGACTACGACTCGCGCGAGAGCGGGTCGACCGCACCTCAGCTCGTCGTCACGGACGGCACGATCCCGCCTCCCGGCGACCCGGTCTGGGTCGGCGCGGGCGACATCGCCGACTCCGGTTCCGGTGACACCGCGACGGCCGCGCTGCTGGACAACATCCAGGGCACGGTCTGGACCACGGGCGACAACGCCTACACCAACGGCACCGCCTCGGAGTTCGCCAACTACTACGAGCCCACGTGGGGCCGGCACAAGGCGCGCACCAAGCCGTCGCCGGGCAACCACGACTACAACACCAGTGGCGCCACCGGTTACTACAACTACTTCGGCGCACTGGCCGGGCCGTCGGGCCGGGGTTACTACTCCTACGACCTCGGCAACTGGCACATCGTGTCGCTGAACTCCAACATCAGCATGTCGGCGGGCAGCGCGCAGGAGCAGTGGCTGCGCCAGGACCTGGCGGCGAGCACGAAGCCGTGCACCGCGGCGTACTGGCACCACCCGCTGTTCACCAGCGGTGCCAACCACGCGCCCTCGACGGCCACCCGGCCGTTGTTCCAGGCGCTGTACGACGCCAACGCCGACGTGGTGGTCTTCGGGCACAACCACCAGTACGAGCGGTTCGCCCCGCAGAACCCCACGGGCGGGCTGGACAACTCGCGTGGCATCAGGACGTTCGTCGCAGGTATGGGCGGCGCCGGTGCCTACGGCTTCGGCACGATCAGGCCGAACAGCGAGGCCCGCAACACCGGCACCCAGGGCGTGCTGAAGCTGACGCTGCACAGCAACAGCTTCGACTGGCAGTTCGTCCCGGTCGCGGGCAAGACCTACACCGACAGCGGCACCACCAACTGCCACTGACGGACCGCTGGAGGCCGCTGATGTACCTGTCCACGATCGACAAACCGAAGTCAGCGAACTGGAAAGGGCTGAGCGGCAACGTCTTCGCGCTCGGCACGGTCAGCCTCATCACCGACGTCTCGTCGGAGATGGTGGCCGCGATCCTGCCGCTGTACCTCGTCATCGGCCTCCAGCTCAGTCCGGCCGCGTACGGGCTGATCGACGGCGTCTACACCGGCGCCACCACGCTCCTCAGACTCGCCGGCGGCTATCTCGCCGACCGCACGAACAAGCGCAAGGCCGTGGCGGGCTTCGGTTACGGCCTGTCCGCCGTGGCCAAGCTCGGACTCCTGGCCGCAGGCAACTCCCTGACCGCGCTGGGTCTCGTGATCACCGCCGACCGTGCGGGCAAGGGTCTGCGGACCGCCCCGCGTGACGCGCTGATCACCCTCTCCACACCGAGCGGCGACCTGGGCCGGGCGTTCGGCGTGCACCGGGCGATGGACGGCATCGGCGCGTTCGCCGGGCCGCTGGTCGCGATGGCCGTGCTCGCGGCCTCCGCCCAGTCGTTCGACGCCGTGTTCGTCACCAGCTCCTGCATCGCCGCGTTCGGCGTGCTGGTCCTCGTGCTCTACGTGCGGGACCGGCCGGAGCCCGTGCGGCGCAAAGAACCTCTCAAGCTCTCCCTGCTCAGGGACCCGGCCGTCCGCAAGATCGTGCTGGCCGCGTCGCTGCTCGGCCTGGTCACCATCGGCGACGGGTTCGTGTACCTGTTGCTGCAGAAGCGCGAAGGGCTGGCGTTCGGCTGGTTCCCGCTGCTCGCCGTGGGCACGAGCCTGGTCTACCTGCTGCTCGCCGCACCGCTGGGCGCACTCGCCGACCGGGTCGGCAGGCTCAAGGTCATGCTGGCCGGGTACGGCGCGCTGACCGTCGTCTACCTGTTGCTGCACGGACCTCTGGGCGGCTGGCCGCTTCTCGTGCTGGTCGTGCTGCTGTACGGCGTCTTCTACGCCTGCACGGACGGCGTGCTGATGGCGCTCGCGGGCCCGGTCCTGCCGGAACGCCTGCGCACCACCGGCATCGCGCTGATCCAAAGTGGACAGGCGCTCGCCTACCTCGGCTCGTCCGTGCTGTTCGGCCTCGCCTGGCAGTTCTGGAGCCCCGAGGCCGCCACCAGGATCGCCGCCGGCGCGGTGGTCTGCGCCCTGATCGCCACCGCCGCACTGCTGGGACGCCGCTCATGAACAAGCGTTTGCTGATCACCCTGACCGCCGCCGTCCTGCTCGGCGGCGTCGCCGTCGGCTACACCGCGCTGTCCGGCGCCACCCCGGACGGCGCCGCGCAGTCCGTGCCGGCCGGTGCCGGGCCGCGGTTGATGGTCCTGAGCAACGGCAAGCTCTCCACGGTGTCCCGCACCGACCCTGCCGGTTCGCGCGAGGTCACCGAACAGCGCTGCGACCGCGTGTACTCGGCCGCGGGCACGATCTCCTGCCTGCGTCCTGCCGGAGCGTTGAAGGCCAGCGAACTGGCCGTGCTCGACAGCGATCTCAAGGAACTCAAAACCGTTCCGCTGACCGGTTTCCCGAACCGGACGCGGGTGTCGGCCAGTGGCCGGATGGTGGCGTGGACGCTGTTCGTCGACGGGCATTCCTACGCCGCCAACGGGTTCTCCACCAGCACAGGCATCCTCGACACCAAGACCGGCACGCTGGTCACGTCCCTGGAGGAGTTCGCCGTCGAGGGCATGCCGCAGCGGCCGGTCGACACGAACTACTGGGGCGTCACGTTCACCGCCGACGACAACCGCTTCTACGCCACCATGTCCACCGGCGGACACCGTTACCTGCTCGAAGGCGACTTCGCGGCGCGCAAGGTCCGCCCGCTGACCGACGCGGACGACGTCGAGTGCCCGTCGCTGTCCCCGGACGGCACCCGCATCGCCTACAAGAAAGCCGTCGGCGGCGACCCGCAGAAGGGCTGGCGGGTGTCCGTTCTCGATCTGGCGTCTCGCAGGATCACCGAGCTCGCCGAGACTCGCAGCGTCGACGACCAACCGGCCTGGGTCGACGACAGGACCGTCGCGTACGGCATCCAGCGCGACGACGGCCTGAACGACGTGTGGGCAGTCCCGGCGGACGGCACCGGCACGCCCGCGGTCCTCGTCCCCGAAGCCAGCTCACCGGCGCCGATCAGTTAGTGGCGTGGTCCGGAACGTTGCCGGGTGGATTCGCGGTCAGAAGGGTGCATCGTGGTGCTGAGCGTGAATACGCCACTCCGGCAGGATTGGGCAAGAGCGCGACAGCATCGATCTCCTGTCACCCCTGTTCAAGCTGATCTGATGAGTCCATCGCCAGAACAGCGAAACGAACAGAAGGTAGGAACAGATGAGCGTCGAGCACGGCTTCCACGCCACCCTGACCGCACAGCCCGGCAAGCGCGACGAGGTGATCGAGTTCCTGCTCGACACGCCGTCGCTGACGAACGACGACTGCGTGGTCTTCCTGGTCGGCCGCTCGACCACCGACCCGGACGTCGTCTACGTGACCGAGGGCTGGACGACGGCCGAGGCGCACAGCGCGTTCTTCGCCACCGAGGAGGCGCAGGCGCTCGTCGCGAACCTCCAGACCCTGCTGGCCGGCGAGTCCACGTACTCCGCCGAACTGCCCGTCGGCGGCAAGGCGGCGTTCTGATGTCCCGCCCCGCCCTCGACCCCGAACTGCGCACGCTGCTCGCCGACGTGCCGTTGGGGACCGAGCTCACCCACGAGTTGGTCCAGCAGATCCGCCAGATGCCGTCGCCGCCGTTCAAGACCGACGCCGAACAGCACGACGTGACGCTCGGCGAGATCACGCTGACCGTCTTCCGCCCCGAGGAACTCACCGAACCCGCGCCGTGCGTCTACTGGATCCACGGCGGCGGCATGGTGATGGGAGACCGGTTCTCGCAGATCGACATTCCGCTGGAGTGGCTGGCAGAACTCGGCGTCGTCGTGGTCACCGTGGAGCACCGCCTCGCACCGGAGGCGACCGGCACGACGCTCGTCGAGGACTGCTACCGAGGTCTGTTGTGGACGGTCGAGAACGCGGAGTCGCTCGGCATCGACCAGGTCGTCGTGGCGGGCATCAGCGCCGGCGGCGGCCTGGCCGCCGGAGTCACGTTGATGGCCCGCGACCTGGACGGACCGGAGATCGCGGCCCAGGTGCTGATCTGCCCGATGCTCGACCACCGCAACAACACCACGTCCAGCGCGCAGTACTCCGGTGATCCCGCGGTGTGGACGCGCGAGATGAACGAGTTCGGCTGGCGGTCGGTGCTCGGTGATCTCGCGGACGTTCCCCATCACGTGTCACCGGCTCTGGCCGAGGACCTGTCCGGGTTGCCGTCCACGTACATCGACACCGGGACCGCGGAGGTGTTCCGGGACGAGGACGTCGACTACGCCACCCGGATCTGGGCGGCGGGAGGAGACGCCGAACTGCACACGTGGGCAGGCGGGTTCCACGGCTTCGACGCGCTCTACCCGGACGCACGGCTTTCCGTCACTGCGAGGCGAACCCGCACCGAGTGGCTCGCGCGCAAACTGGGCTAGGCCGTGTCCTGCAAGTTCGTCCGGCGAGAGGCGCGGGCGAGAGACCCGGAGGCGGTGCCGCCGCAGCGCCTTCATACCGGGCCCGTATTCAGGTGCTGCGGCGGTGCCGTCTCCGGGGCCCTCGGCCGCCACTATCGCCCGACGAGACTTGCAGGACACGGCCTAGGCGGGCAGCGGACGCATCCGGTCCGGCATGTGTGCGCGGAGAGTGTCGTGCAACGCGCACACTTCGTCGGCGTCCAGCAGAACGGACCCCGTCTCGCACGCCAGCACCGCTTCGCCGGTGCGCTGGTCGGGCACGTACCGCAACTCCACGTCCGGCACGGTGCACGACTCCGCCTGACGAATCGCCGCCAGCAACTCCGCCACCCGTTCGTACCCCAGCCGCGCGCTCCAACGCGACGCGGCCAGGGGACGAACGAACAACCGAAGTCCTCCAGCGGATCGGCGAACCTCGACGCACGACAACACCGCTAACAACCTCCTACAAGCTCACCAGCGAGCCTAGTCAGCGATGTCCGTTTTCAGCGTCGGGTGTCACCCGTTCGGTTCATTGGTAGCAGGGCTTCTCGAACTTGAAATCTTTTGCCGTGGAACCGGTGAAGAAGTCCTCTACCAGCGTCACTCCGGTCGGAGCGGCGTCGTCGGGCTTGTAGAGGGTCGACTGACGGAACAGTGCGTCCTGGGGCGAAGCGGAGAAATTGCCCGCACCCGAAGGAAGCATGCCCTCGTAGTCCACCGAGGTGAGCTGGCGCACAGCGGCGAGCACACCGGCACGCGTCAGATCCTTGTTGGAGGCAGCCTTTTCCAGTGCGGCCTTGAGCGGGTACGCCCACACCCAACCGGCGGTGTAGCCGTCGTTCGGCGTCACACCCGGCAGTGCGGCACGCATCGCGGTGTGGCCCACGGACTCGGTGCCCCACGACTTCCACGGCGCCGACTGCATGTACAGCGCCTTGATCGCGGGCGCGGCCGGCGACTTCAGCAGACCGGGATTCCACGTCGGCGAGGTGCCGATGAACTTGCCCTTGAAGCCACGGGCGGCGGCCTGTCCGATGATCACGGCCGCGTCGGTCGGTCCGGTCGTCAGGATCACCAGGTCCGGCTTCTTCGACACCACGGCGTCGATCGCACCGCCCTGGTTGTCCTGGCCGGCCGTGGTGGTCACGTTCTCGAACGTCAGCCCGCGCTTCTCGGCCGCGATCTTCGTCCCGGCCGCCGCGTCGTCGCCGTAGTCACCGGCGTTGTGCACGGCCATGACGGACTTCACGCCCATCTTCTCGGTGGCGTAGTCGACGGCGTTCATGGACTCGACGCAGTAGTTCGCGCCGGACTCCAGCACGACCTCCTCGTGGCCCCACAACGAGGTCCACGACGCCGGCACCGAGACCATGGGGGTCTTCTCGAGGTCCGGCAGGATCGCGACGGTCGTGGGAGAGCCCAGCGTCTGGGTCAGCGCCAGGACGTTGCCCTTGATCTCCTGGTAGACCTGGTTGTGGATCTGCGGGTTGTACTTGTTGTCCTTGACGTACTTGGTGACGTCGACCTCGTAGCCGCCGATGCCGCCCTTGTCGTTGACGCGCTTCCAGAACGCCTTCTGCGAGTCCGTGATCGGAACGGCCAGGGTCTTGAACGGGCCCTCGGTGAGGTCCGAGATGGTGCCGAGGTAGATGCAGCCCTTGGACTTGTCGACGGCGTTGGGGCAGGCCTCCTTCGTCACGCCGACGTCGACCTTGATGCCGCCCGCACCCTCCTGAGGTGCGGCGCCATCCCCTCCTCGACACGAGGCAAGAAGCAATGCCCCTACGAATATCACTGCAAGTCTCTTACCGGACATGGGGATTCTCTCCTCAGTACGAGAACGGCCAGGTGCGCCAGTAGTTGCGGACGCGGACCCAGATGCCGAACAACCCGCGTGGCTCGACGATGAGGAACACGATGATGAGCACGCCGTAGAGCACGGCTTCCAGCTGGAAGACCGTGATCACGCCGGTCGCGTCACCACTGATGAACGGCAGCACCGCGGGGAGCTCCCTGGTGATGCGTGGCAGCAGGGTGATGAAGAGCGCGCCCATGATCGCTCCGGAGATGGTGCCCGCGCCGCCGATGAGCACCATCGCGATGTACTGCACTGACAACAGCAGGCTGAACGAGCCCGGATCGAAGAACCCGTTCACCACGAACAACAACGCGCCCGCGACACCCGCGTAGAACGAGGACACCGCGAACGCCAGGACCTTGTACTTCGTCAGGTCGACGCCGATCACCGACGCGGCCAGGTCCCGGTCCCGCACCGCCGCGAACGCTCGCCCGACCCGCGAGCGCACCAGGTTCCGCGCCAGCACACCGAAGATCACCAGCAGCACGAACATCAGCAGGTACAGCTGCTGTGCCGCCGTGAACATCCCGTTGTCCTGGTCCAGCCGCACCCCGAAGAGCTCCGGCACGGCCGCGGGCCGCCCGACCCCTGGGCCGCCGGTCAGCGACGTCCACTCCCGGAACACGTGCTCTCCCAGGAAGACCAGCCCCAGCGTCACGATCGCGAGGTAGAGGCCCCGCAGCCGCACCGCCACCGGCGCCACCAAGACGCCGAAGAGCGCGGCCACCAGCCCCGCGGCCAGCAGCCAGATCGGCAGCGACGTGATGCCGAAGCCGATCACCCGCCCGGTCTCGGGACCGCTGAGGGCCGCGGCCGTGTACGCACCGATCGCGAGGAAGAACGCGTGCCCCAACGAGACCTGGCCCGCGTACCCCGTGACGATGTTCAGCCCGATCGCGCCGATCGCCGCCACGAACCCGGTGGCGAGCAGCTGCAACAGGTCGTCGGTGATCATGAACGGCAGGACCAGGGCGACAACGACGAGTCCACTGGTCCACGCGCGTTTGGGACGCGTGTTCAGGAAACCCATGTCCTGTTTGTAAGAGGTGTACAGCTCAGGACGACCCTTCACAGCCGTTCCACCTCCTTCTTGCCGAACAGTCCGTACGGTCTGACGAGCAAAACGAGCAGCATCAACGCGTACGGCGCGACCAGCCCGAAGTTCGACCCGAGCCACGGCGCGAAATCACCCTGGTAAGTACCGAAGAGCGACTCGACGACACCGACCGCGAGCCCGCCGACCACCGCCCCGCCCAACGACTCCAGGCCGCCGAGGATGATCGCGGGCAGGGCTTTCAGCGCCACGATCCAGAGCTGCTGGTCGACACCCGCGCCCGTCGCGACGAACACACCGGCCAGTGCGGCGAGACCGCCCGCCAGCGCCCACGACAGCGCGAACACCGAGCCGACCGAGATCCCCTGCGCCAGCGCGACCTCCTGGTCGTAGGCGACCGCCCGCATCGCGAGCCCGATCCGCGAGTAGCGGAAGAACGCGAACAACGCGACCGTCACGACCGCGGTCGTCGCGATCATCACGAGATACCGCTGCTGCACCTCGGCGCCCAGGAAGTTCACCGTGTTCAGGCCCCACGGGTCGCCGACCTGACGGACGTCGAGGCCGATGAACGCGTTCGTCACGACTCTCACCACGACGTCCACGCCGATGGTGATGATCGCGACCACGAACACCGGTTTGCCGACCATCGGCCGCAGCACCGTGCGTTCGACGCCCAGCGCCAGCACCGCGATCACCACGGCGGCAACGAGAACCGCCCCGACGAAGGACACCGCGGGTGAGAGGTACGAAACCAGTACCGCGCCCGCCAGCATGAACGCCGGCTGCGCGAAGCTGATCACCTGCGTCGACTTGTAGATGATCACGAAGCCGAGCGCGAGCAACGAGTAGATCGATCCGGTGCCGAGACCCCGAATCAAGGACTGGAGAAACTCATCCATACATGCTCTCCACGAGGTCGTCGAACATCTTGCCCAGCGCGGATCTCTTGACCTTCTGCGTCGCGGTCAGCTCGCCGTCCTCGTGGTCGAGCTCCTTGGGGAACATGCGGAACTTCTTGATCTGCTCGACCGTCGCGAACTTCTCGTTCGCCTCGGTCACGATCTCCTGCACCAGTTCCAGGACCTCGGGTTTCTCCGACAGGTCCCGGTAGGTGGTGTAGGTGATCCTGCGTTGCTGGGCCCAGTGCCCGACCGTCTCGAACTCGATGCCGATCAGCGCCACCAGGTACTTCCGCTGGTCGCCGATCACCACGGCCTCCTTGATGTACGGGGAGGTCTTCAGCGCGTTCTCGAGCTCGGACGGCGCGATGTTCTTGCCGCCCGCGGTGATGATGATGTCCTTCATCCGGTCGGTGATCTTCACGTGCGTGCCGTCGACCCATTCGCCGACGTCACCCGTGTGCAGCCAGCCGTCGCTGAGCACCCGTTGGGTGGACTCGGGGTCCTGCCAGTAGCCCGCGAACGTGCCACCGTGCCGGGTGAGGATCTCGCCGGTCTCCTCGTCGATCCGGAGCTCGGTGCCGGGCTGCGGCTCGCCGACCGTGCCGATCTTGACGCGTCCCGGCCGGTTTCCCGTTGCCACGGCGGTGTTCTCGGTCATGCCGTAGACCTCGTGCATCGGCACCCCGATGCCCATGAAGAACTTCAGCACGTCCGGCGCGATCGGCGCGGCTCCGGACGCCGCGTACCGGACGTGCCGCATGCCGATCCTGGCCTTCAGCGCCCGGAAGCAGAACAGCCAGCCCAGCGCGTAGATCAACCGGCTCCTGCCGGTGTGCCTGCCGCCGTTGTGCACCAGCGTTTCGCCGATGCTCTCCGCGCGCTTGAGCCAGAACCGGCTCGTCGTGCGCTTGAGCCGGGAAGCCGACGACACCCCGATCGTGACACCCGCCAGCACCTTCTCCCAGATGCGCGGAACGCCGAACAGGATCGTCGGCTGCACCTCGCGGAGATTCGCCTGCACCGTCTCGATCGACTCGGCGAAGTGGACCTGCACACCGCTGGCCGCGCTGAACCACGTCGTGAAGATGCGCTCGGCCACGTGGCACAGCGGCAGGTAGGACAGTGTGACGTCAGTGGAGGACGGCGGTGGCGAAGTGAAACCGCCGCCCTCCACCAGCACGTGGACGGCGAACTCGACGTTGGCGACGGTGAGCATCGCGCCTTTGGGCGGTCCGGTGGTTCCGGACGTGTAAATCAACGTCATGACGTCGTCGGGCTCGGTCTGCGCCATGCGGTCGGCGAGCTCACCGGAGAACGAGTCGCGGTGCTGCGCGCCCAGCGCCAGGAAGTCCTCCCAGGCCAGGAGTTTCGGGTTGTCGTAGCGGCCCTTGATCCCGCGTGGCTCGACGTAGACGATCCATTCCAGGTCGGGCGTGTCCTCCAGCACCAGCAACGCCTTGTCGACCTGTTCCTGGTCCTCGGCGATCAGGATCCGCGCGCCGGAGTGCGACAGGAGGTAGGCGACCTCGGACGCGGGGTTCGTCGGGTAGAGCCCGACCGTGATGCCCCGGGCCGCGACGATGCCGAGGTCGGCGTAGAGCCATTCGCGCCGGTTCTCGGAGTGGATCGCGACCCGTTCACCCGGTTGCAGGCCCAGTGCGAGCAACGCGTGCCCGACCAGTTCGACGTTCGCCCAGTAGCAGGACCAGCTGACCTCCTGCCAGATGCCGAAGTCCTTGGCCCGCAAGGCGATCTGATCGGGCGTGCTCACGGCCCTGTCCTTGACGCGCGTGACTACCGTCGTGGTCATGGCGTCACGCTCTTGTGCTGCTCGCCGAGGTACGCGCGGATGACGTCGGGATCCTGCTGCACCTCCGCGGGCGTGCCGGTGCGGATCGGGCGGCCGAAGTCCATGACCATCACGCGGTCGGCGAGGTCCATCACGAGGCCCATGTCGTGCTCCACCATGATCATCGGGATGTTCAGCTCCTCGCGGACGTCGAGGATGAACCGGGCCATGTCCTCGGTCTCCTCGACGTTCATGCCGGCCACCGGCTCGTCGAGCAGCAGGAGCTTGGGCTCCATCGCGAGCGCCCTGCCCAGTTCGACGCGCTTCTGCACGCCGTAGGGCAGCAGGCCGACCGGGAACCGGCGCCACTGTTCCAGTTCCAGGAAGTCGATCACGTCCTCGACCGCGGCCCTGTTCTTCAGCTCCTCGTCGCGCGCTTTGCCGAGCCAGAAGAACGCCGACAGCGCGCCGTACCGCATGTGGTTGTGGCGGCCGAGCATGAGGTTGTCGACGACGGTGAGGTGGGAGAACAGCTCGATGTTCTGGAACGTGCGGGCCATGCCCCGCGCGGCGATGCGGTGCGGCCGCATGCCGATCAGGTCGTCGCCGTGGAACCGCACGGTGCCCTGCTGCGGCCGGTAGACGCCGCTCAGGACGTTGAAGATGGACGTCTTGCCGGCGCCGTTCGGGCCGATGATGGCGAAGAGCTCGCCCTCCTCGACGCTGAACGACACCCCGTCGACGGCGACGACCCCGTTGAACGCGAGCCGGACGTCGGTGACCTCCAGAACGCTCACGACAGCCACCTCTTCCTGCGCTTGTAGTGCTTGACCGCACGGAACGAGGAGGTGCCGAGACCGAGGTAGAACTCGCGGATGTCGTCGTCGGCGAGAAGCGCCTCGGCCGGCTTGTCCATGACGACCTTGCCGGTCTCCAGCACGTAGCCGTGGTCGGCGATGGACAGCGCCATGCTGGCGTTCTGCTCGACCAGCAGGACCGTGGTGCCCTGCTCGTTGATCTTCACGACCAGGTCGCGGATCTGCTGCACGAGCAACGGCGCGAGGCCGAGACTGGGCTCGTCCAGCAGGAGGTAGGACGGTTCCGACATGAGCGCCCGGCCGATCGAGAGCATCTGCTGCTCACCGCCGGACAGATAGCCCGCGCTCTGTCTTCGCCTTTCCAGCAGCCGCGGAAAGAGCTCGTAGCAGCGGTCCAGGTTCTGCTTGAGCCGCTTGGGTCTCGCGTGGCCGCCGACCTTGAGGTTCTCCTCGACGGTCAGCTCGGCCAGGATCCTGCGGCCCTCCAGAGCCTGTTTGATGCCCCGGTCCGCGATCTTCGCCGGTGAGAGGCGGTGGATCGGTTCACCGTCGAGCGTGATCGAGCCCTTGGTGACCTTGCCGTCGTGCACGTCGAGCAGGCCGCTGAAGGCCCTCATCAACGTCGTCTTGCCTGCTCCGTTGGCTCCGAGCAGTGCCACGACCTTGCCCTGGGGCACCTGCAGGCTCACGCCTCGGAGCACCAGCATCACGTCGTCGTAGACAACCTCAAGGTTGTTCGCCTCGAGCACCAGCGCCTCCTAGGGGGCGTTTACATACCGCGCAGTATGCCGCTCTTGTTACATGGATCACATAGCGATTTGACCACTGTGGGCGAATTCGTGATGCGCAGAAGGCGACTGTTTCGTCACTTTACGTGACTGTCCAGAGTGGACTTGTCACCGATGTGTAACGGCGCGTGACACGGGTACTCACGGGACGACACCAATCGAAGGAGGAGGTTTCGTGACCACCATTGAGAAGTCGGTGGATGTCCACGTGCCAGTGAGCACCGCGTACAACCAGTGGACCCAGTTCGAATCCTTCCCGGCGTTCATGGACGGCGTCGAGAAGATCGACCAGCTCACGCCGACCAGGACCCACTGGACCACGAAGATCGGTGGCGTCGTCCGCGAGTTCGACGCGGAGATCACCGAGCAGCACGCGGACGAACGTGTCGCGTGGACCACGGTCGACGGTCCGCCACAGGGTGGCGTGGTGACGTTCCACCGCCTCGACAACGACACGACCAGGGTCCACCTCCAGATGGAGTACGACCCGGAGACCCTCACCGAGAAGGCCGGTGCCGCGCTCGGCGTGGTCGGCCACCGGGTCGAGGGCGACCTGAAGCGGTTCAAGGAGTTCATCGAGAACCGCGGTACCGAGACAGGCGCCTGGCGTGGCGACGTGACGCCGCCGCCCCAGGTCTGATCGCGGTGTGCGTTGACGCCAGACCAGCACGCGGCGTTCGAGGAACTCGCCCGCACCTCCCGTGACTCGCAGTGTTATTACGCACTGCGGGACCGGTTGGTGCGCGAGTACCTCCCCCTCGCCCGCCACATAGCTCGCCGCTTCAGTGAACGCGGCGAGCCGATCGAAGACCTCGCGCAGGTGGCGGCGGTCGGCCTGATCAACGCCATCGACCGGTTCGACGTGGGCCGGCAGACGGACTTCCTGTCCTATGCCGTGCCCACGATCACCGGCGAGGTGCGGCGCCACTTCCGCGACCAGTGCTGGGCGGTGCGGGTCCCCCGCAGGTTGAAGGAGCTGTGCGACTCGATCGACGGAGCCACCGCCGAACTGTCGCACCGCACCGGGCGATCTCCCACTCCCTCCGAGATCGCCCGGCACCTGGGGGTGTCGCTCACCGACGTCTACGAGGGCCTGCGGATCGAGAAGAACGTGGCGTTCGCGCCGCTCGACTCGCTGGAAGGCTCGACCGTCGACGACCCGGCGCTGGAAGGCGTCGAGATCCACGAGGCCCTGCAGCCGATGCTGCGGGGCCTTCCCCGGCGCGAGAGGACCATCGTGGTCCTGCGGTTCTTCGGCCGGCTCACCCAGACCGAGATCGCCCGCCGCGTCGGCATCTCCCAGATGCACGTGTCGCGGCTGCTCACCAAGTCACTGGAGCAGCTGCGGCACGACCTGCTGGCGGAAGAGTGAAATGAGCGAGCGGGAATGTCCGTTTCTGGCGATACTGAACTCATGAACCGGTTGCGGTGGCCCCAGAAGCTGGCGATCGGCACCGGCTCGCTGCTCGTGCTGTGGGGAGTGGCCGGGTTCTTCGTGACCGGCTTCTCCTCCTTCGCCGGCGAGTCCGAGACCTGGGTCCTCTGGCTGCGCGTCAACCCGCTGCAGAACGTGATCCACCTGGTCTTCGGTGTCGCGCTGCTGCTCGCCGCCCCGCGGTTGAAGGCGCTGAGCGGGACGGCGCTGCTGGTGGCGGTGGCGTTCCTGGTGCTGTTCGGGCTGGGCCTGGCCCGCTACGACGACGAGGTCGTCAACTTCCTGAACGTCAATCCCGGCAGCAACGCGCTGCACCTGTTCGCCGGCTTCTCGGCGCTGGCCGCGGCGCAGGGTGCCGCGTGGTGCCGGCAGTGCGACCGGGCCGCCCTCAAGCCTGCGTGAGCAACCTGCGGACCGCCCGTTCCGGATCACCCCGGCCGATGACGTTCCCCTGTTCGAACGCCTCGACCAGGCGCGGGTCGACATAGGACTTCCGCGCCACCGACGGCGTGTTGCCCAGGTTCTCGGCGACCTCCTTCATGACCTCGCCGACCGCTCGTTTCGACGGCTTGGGCTGTGCCGCGAAGGCCTGGGCGGCGAACACCGTGGCGTGCCAGGTGCGCAGGTCCTTCACGCTGAACTCGTCACCGACCAGTTCGCGGAACCGCTCGTTCACGTCGTCGGCGGTGAGGTCGAAGACCCGGCAGTCCGGCGGCTTGTCCTTGACGAGCGTGCGGACGGCTCGCGCGAGCCGCGGGTCGGTGACCTCCTCGTCGACCTCGACGCCGGACTTGGCGGGAAACCGGAACCGGACCCGATCGCCGGTCACCGAGAGGTGTTCGCACAGCAGGGTCGACACGCCGTGCGAGCCGTTCTCCTCCACGTACTCCTCGCTGCCGACGCGGAAGATGCCCAGGTCGAGCATCCGCAACGCGATCGCGAGCAGCCTCTTGGAGCCGCGCGACCTCATGTCCTTCTCGATCTGCTCGCGGAACCCGGCGAGCTTCGGGGCGAGCTTCAGCACCCGGACGAACTTCTCCGTGTCGCGGTCGGCCCGCCATTTCTCGTGGTAGAGGTACTGACGGCGGCCGGCGTCGTCCACACCCACGGCCTGGATGTGGCCGTTGGGGTGCGGCGAGATCCACACGTCCCGCCACGCCGGTGGGATGACCAGGGCTTTCACCCGGTCGACGTCCTCCTTGAGCAGTGGCTCGCCTGCCTCGTCCAGGTAGCGGAAACCCTGGCCGTGCCTGCGCCGCGTCCATCCGGGACCAGCTGTCCTGCTGCGCCTCAGTCTCATCCGGCCACTCCGAGGTTGATCACCATGAAACGCGGGTACCCGCCCCGCGATGAATCACTACACGGTCGGCGTGGAACAGGAGTTCCTGCTGGTAGATCCCGATTCGCGGCGGCCGGTGGCACTGGCGCCCCGGGTCAGGGAGATCTCCAGCGCGCCCGGCGACCTCGACGTGCAGGGCGAGCTGACGCCGTTCCAGATCGAGGTGGCCACGGGTGTCACCTCGTCCTTCGAGGAACTGGACGAGCAGGTGCGGCAGGGACGGCGGGTGCTCGTGGACGCCGCCGGCGAGGCCGGGTGCCGGCTCGTGGCGACGGGCATGCCGCCGATCGGCGAGGCCGGTCCCCCTCCCGGATCGGATGACCCCCGCTATCACCGGATCGAGTACTCCCACCGAAGACTCGTATCGGGAACGGGCGCGTGCGGATTGCATGTGCACGTGGGTGTTTCATCGAAGTCCGAAGCAGTGGCGGCGTCGAACAAGCTGCGGGCGTGGCTGCCGACGTTGCTGGCACTGAGCGCGAACTCCCCGTACTCCCAGGGAGAGGACACCGGGTACGCGAGCTGGCGGTCGATGGTGTGGTCGCGCTGGCCGGTGAGCGGGCCGCCGCCGTTCTGGAACGACCCCGCCGACTACGACCGGACCGTCGACGCGTTGATCAGCTCGGAAGCGTTGATGGACAGGGCGATGGTGTACTGGGACGTCCGCCCCTCCGCCGATCATCCGACGGTCGAGGTGCGCGTCGCGGACATTCCGCAGCTGGCAACGGAAGTCGCGGTTCTCGCGGAGCTGGTCCGGGCCCTCGTCGTGACGGAACCCTCCGAACAGCGGGTGGACGATTCCGTGCTGCGAGCGGCATATTGGCGGGCGTCGCGCGACGGGGTCGACGGACTGGCCGCCGATCCACACACCGGAAAACTCTCCCCCGCGTTCGACCGGGCGACTTCGCTCGTCGAGCACGTCGCGGTCGCGCTGCGCGATCGTGGCACTCTGTCTACTGTGGAGCAGCAGTTGGACTGGTTGCGCCACAACGGCTGCGGTGCCGCTCGACAACGACGCTGCCCGGACCCCGAGTCCCTTGTGGACATGCTGATCGCCCGAACGCGTGAGGAAACCTGATGCGCCTCCCCGGTCCCCGCGGCCACATGAGCTCCGCCCTGGTCGCAGCACTGCGGCTGCCGCCCCCACCGCGGCCCGCGCTGCTCGTCAGCGGCGGCACCAGGGAGACGTGGCTCGACGACGACCTGCAGCTGTCGCTCTGGATCTGCTACGAGCTGCGGATGCGCGGCTTCGACGACGTCGCCTCCGGCTGGGAGGACCACCCCGCGCTGGCCCAGTTCCACGCGGCCCTGGAGGCGCGCTGGGAAGAGGCGCTGCGGTCGCTGACCGAGGTCACCTCGCCCGCCGCGTTGCCGCCGGAGGGAGTGACCGAACTTCGCCGGCACCACTCGTTCTGGCAGCCGCGCCGCGAGATGCGGTCGGTGCTGCGCGACATCCAGGGCGACGCGTACGGCACTCGTTCCGAGCGGACGCACTCCGTGCTGTTCACCGTGACGTTGCGCGATCTCGAACCGTCCGTCGGCGTCGACGAAATGCCCGCGCCCACCCTGGCCCTCGCGAACGCGCTGTCGTTGTTCGGCCTGCACCGGCGACTGGTCGGCGCCCTGGTCGGGTTCCTGACCGCGGTCGACACCATCGGCGGTGACCCGTTCGCGCAGCTGCTGCCCGTCCAGTGCCCGCCGGACGACATCCGTCTCGGCTTCACCGCGTGCCACGAACTGCACGCCCGCCTCACCCAGCACGTCCACGTTTCCCGGCAGGCAGGCCGCAGCTCGCTGAGGGGCCGTCGACCGCTGGTTTCGAGCCGGGTTAACGTGGGGTGCTGACCGACTGAAGGAGCTCGCGTGCCTGACCCCACCGCTCTGGCCACCGTGGTCGCCGACCGGATCGCCCCGGACGTCGCCGTGCTGCACGTGTCCGGCGAGCTGGACACCACGTCCAGCGGCGAGCTGACCGGTCCGCTCGAAACCCACGTGACAGAAGGTCAGCGGGCCATCGTCGTGGATCTCGGCGGCGTGAAGTTCCTGGGTTCCGCCGGGCTGGAGGCTCTCGTCCTCGGCCAGCAGCGCGCTTCGCGGACCGGCGTCGAGTTCGTCGTGGTGGCCTCGACGCGAGCCGCGCTGCGGCCGATCGAGGCGACCGGGCTCGACGCGGTGTTCACGATCCTGGGATCGATGGACGAGGCCGTGGAGCGCTACTCGGCGAAGTAGCCGCCGGTCGGCCCGTCCGGTCCGATCCGCGTCAACCGCTCGACGGCTTCGGTGTTCTGCTCGGCGGCGTTGATCCGCATCCGCGGGAACGCCTTCGCGTACTGCACCGTGACCACGTTGACCGCTGCCGCGGACGGTGAGTCCTGAGGGCCGCTGACGTTCACCACGACCGGGGAGGCCGACCGCTCCAGCAGCGGCAGGTAGGCCTGCAGGACGCGGGCCGCGCCTTCGAGTGCGGCCTCGAACGTCTCCTCCGCGGCCCCGCCGTGGTTGACCAGCACGTCGAGCGAGTCCGGGGTCGCGGCCGAGGTGATCAGCACAGAAGCCATGCGTTCCACGTTAATCCTGGCCGATGTCCTCGTACCAGAGCTCGGGACGCTCGGCGATGAACGTCGTCATCAGCTCGACCAGCGCCGGATCCTCGACGACGGTGATGCCGACGCCGTGCTCGGCCAGCCAGTCGTGGCCGCCGTGGAAGGTCGTGGCCTCACCGATCAGGACGTTCGAGATGCCGAACTGGCGGACCAGCCCGCTGCAGTACCAGCACGGTGACAGGGTCGTGACCATGGTCGTGCCGCGGTAACTGCGCTGGCGACCGGCGTTGCGGAAGGCCGAGGTCTCCGCGTGCATCGAGGCGTCGCCGTCCTGCACGCGCCGGTTGTGGCCCCGGCCCAGCAGACGGCCGTCGCCGTCGAAGAGCGCCGCGCCGATGGGGATCCCGCCTTCGGCGAGTCCCATCCGCGCCTCTTCGACGGCGACGGCCAGCATGTCTTCAGCAGTCATGCGTTCGACGCTACTTCGTCTTGTACAACTTCACCGTCATCGACGTGCCGCTCTGCCGCAGAACCTTCAGGCCGACACCGACGGCGGGCAGCTTGACACCCGCGTTCGGCTGCTCGGCGTACCAGAACTGCTTGGTGTCGTCGAACGTCGGCTGAGCAGCCGCGCCGCGGACGTAGGACGCCTTGCCGTTGACGTGCAACGTGAAGGAGTCCGACTTCTGCAGCGAGAACGGCGCGTCGTATCCGCTGACGGTCGGCGACCAGCGCTGACCCTCCAGGTTGTAGAGCGGCGCCGGGTTGGCGTCGATCGGCAGGATCAGGCCCTCACCGGGGTGCTCGCTGACGTTGTTGTCGAGGAAGCTCGTGTTCCACAACGACACCAGCAGCCCGTCCTGGTACGGGAAGTGCTCCACGAAGTCGGGCTTGTCCGGGAAGCTGTAGCGGTACGGGCCGGTCTGGTTGTACTTGCCGTACGACTCGTAGGTGCGGTTCGAGGCGATGTAGAACTGGTCGAACGTCTTCGTCTCCTTGCCCTCGGTCGTGCGGAAGCCGCGCGTGGTCCACAGACCGGCGGTCTCGCCGCCGTCGGTCAGCACCGGGGCGCCGTCCGCGGTCACCGTGATCTGGTCGGCGAAGAAGCCCTGCAGCGCAAGAGCTCCGTCGGTGCGGTAGGCGAAGCGCAGCTTGGTGTTCTTGCCGGCGTACGCGTCGAGCGACACGTTCACGTCGACCCACTGGTTGTCCGACGAGCTGCTGATCGCGGGCGAGTTGCCGGAGTCCCGCGCGAACGGCTGCCCACCGGCGGTGCCGTCGAGCTGCGTCCAGCTGCCGTCCTCATTGGACGCTTCGACGTAGAGGTAGTCGTAGTCGGCCTCGATGTCGAAGCGCGCCTTGAGGGTGAGCGACGCTGACGTCTTGCCGCGCAGGTCCAGCGGGGCCGTCATGGAGTGGTCGAGGTCGTTGCCCTTCTCGCTCCACCACATCTTGCTGCCCGCGAAGGGAGCGCCGTAGTCGAAGTTCTTCGAGATGTCCGGCAGGACGACCACGAGCCCCTGGGCCTTGGCGCTGTTGTACTCGTGCGGGCCGAGGTCGAAGACGCGTTCCTGACCGGCGACCGCCACCTCGTAGTCGAGCCAGCCGAGCTGCAGCTTGTCCCAGGCGGAGAACTCGTTGGCGCGCTCACCGGGAGCCTCACCGGGGGCGTTCACCCGGTTCTGCGCCATGATCGACCACCAGTTGACGCCGTTCGTGCCGCCGTTGGTGTCGTAGTGGTCCGGCAGGCCGAGGTCGTGGCCGTACTCGTGCGCGAAGACGCTCACGCCGCCGTTCTCGGGCTGCACGGTGTAGTCGCCGACCCAGATGCCGGTGTCACCGATCTGCGCGCCACCGAGCTTGTTGCTGCCAGGGCCGGACGTGTAGTTCTTGTACGCGTAACCGCGGTGGCTCCAGAGCGCGTCCTCGCCCTGCAACGGGTCGCCGTCGGCCTGGTCACCACCGGCGTGCACGATCTGGAAGTGGTCGATGTAGCCGTCGGCCTCGTTGAAGTCGCCGTCGGAGTCGTAGTCGTAGCGGTCCCACTGGTCGTACTCGGCCAGTGCCGCCTTGATCTGCTCGGTCGTCTTGCCCGCGGCCTTCTGGTCGGCGACCCACTGCGTGACCGCGTCCTTGATGAGCTCACGCGAGTTGTTGCAGATGTTGTCGTTGCACGGGTAGCCGTTGCTGCGACCGTAGCGCGCCTCGTTGTACTGGACCTTCACCCAGTCCGTGACGAGCCCGTTGACCGTGTACCGGCCGCTCGACTGCTTGTCGTAGAAGTTCGCGACGGAGTTGGCGTCCTTCTTGCGGCTGAAGTACAGGTCCTGGAAGTACTTCTGGCTGAAGTCCTTGCGCCAGATCGTCGTGTTGTCCACGGCCCGGTTCGGCTCGGGGATCTGGTTGTGCGCGGGCCCGTCGAACCGCTGCGGCCCCGGCGTGGCCGGGTTCGTGTCGCGGTCGGGGTAGTCGGGATGCCGCTCGTTGCCGAACTCCGTGAGGATCACGAAGATCTTGTCGGTCTTCTCCCGCTTGAGCTCGACGTACTGGTCCTTGTCCTGCTTCTTGCCGACCTTCGCGACGGTGCTGGTCCCCCGCTTCTCGGTGGTGGCCTGACCGGTCAGCACGTCGGCGAGCGCCTGCTGCTTCAACGCGCGGCGCTTGATCTCCAGCTCGTGCGGCTGCTCGTCGGACTGCCGCGTCTCCTGCGCCTCGGGCTGCGCGGGCGGCGTCGCGGTCGCCGGTGTGACCATGCCCGCGGTGATGAGCGCGAGCGCCGCCGCTCCCGCCAGAACTCTTCGCACTTGTCGTTCCCCTCTCGGAATCCCGAGCGCACGCTACGTAGGGGATTTTCGGCTCGACACGTCCGAAGGTCGGGAGAAAAGGGACAAGCCGGGTTCGCATGAGTGCTTTCGTCGGTGGTGAGCGGCACCTCCGGCCCCGTACCGTGGACTCGCTCCAGCTGTGATCCGTGCCTGCATGAGGGGTTGGCCGCGGATTCACCTGGAGGAAGTCAGTGCACACCGAAGCGGACTTCGACGTCGTGTTCGTGAAGTTGTTGCCACGCCTGCAAAGCCGTACGGCGCAGCTCGTCGGCGACCGTCACCTGGGCGAGGAGCTGGTGCAGGAGGTCTATGTCCGGTTGAAGAGCTCTTCGACGCGTCAACGTGGTCTGCTCGAACACCCGAACCCGTACGCCTACGCGCTCACCGCGACCATGAACCTGGCTCGCAGCAGGTGGCGTGCCGAACGGCGGTGGGTGGTGCGGGAGCACGTGGACGCCGGCGTCTGGCAGGGCGCCGCCGAGGGCGACGAGTTCGTGGCCGGGTTGCTGCGGCAGTTGACCGGCAAGGAAGCCTCCGCGTTGCTGCTGGTCGACCTGGCCGACCGCACGTTGGAGGACGCGGCGCGTCTGCTGGGCGTGCACAAGGGAACCGTGCAGCGGAACCGCGTTCGTGCGCTGGCCAAGCTGCGTGCCGTCCTCGTGCGCGATCACCAGACCAGCAGGTAGTGCTCCTTGACGACGGCGACCAGGTCCTCCCAGTCGTTCAGCAGCGGTTGCAGGGCCGCGATGTCGCCGTCGTACTCGAGAACGAAGCGCAGCCCGGGTTTCGCGGGATCCGAGAGCGTCAGCCCGCACTCCTCGTCCATCGTGTGCGTGCGTTCTTCCACCTCCCGCACGAGGCCGAGCACGTACTCCGGCAACGACGGCACCGTCTCGGCGTGCGGCACCACGACCACCACGTCGGGTTCCTCGACCAGTGCGCACTGCCGGGCGACCTCGGCGTCACCGGGCGGCGCGAAGATCACCCACGCCGACTCGTGCCGCCGCCACAGCAGGAACGAGTGGGTGTGCATCTCGATGTCGCCCCGCGCGTCCTCGGCGGTGCCGCCGAGGACGGGATCGTCGATCAGTTCTTCCAGGCGCGCCAGCACCTCGGGCAGCACCTCGCGGTCGATCCTGCCCACGTGCCCCAGACACGTGACGGCGAGCTGGGCGAGATCCCGGTCGGCACCACGGGTCACGTCGAGCAGGATGCGCTGCAACTGCTCGCGTTCCGGGTCGTGGCGGACGAGGGCGAGCATGGCCTGGTTCGCGTCAAGGCCGCCCGCGCGGAGCTCACCGTGCCAGCGCACCACGCACTCGGCGATCACGACGTCGGCCGACCGCGCCAACCACTCGTCGATGTCGCCGGTCACCGTCGCCCAACCGCCGCCCTCGGCGCGCACGACCAGTTCGTCGTCCACGACGCCGACGAGCGGGTCACCGTCCCACTCGAACACCAGCCCGCCGAGCCCTGGGACCTCGCGGACGTCCCGCCAGTCCTCAAGGGCGGCGCGGACCCGTTCGACCAGGCTCACTTCGGCGGCAGCGCTTCCACGAACTCGCGGCACCGCGCGATCCAGTCCTCCAGCGCCTCGTCCTCCGCCACCGCCTCGCCGTCGACGACCACCCAGCCGTTCATCGGCCGTCCGGTGAAGTCGAAGACGCGGGCGCCCGGCTGGGCCAGCGCGTCGGCCTGCGCCTGCGGGCCGACGCGCGCGATCACATCGGAGCCCAGCACTCCTACCAGCATGTTTCCCCGCCACATGAACACCAGGCTGCCGAACATCTTCTTCGTGCTCAGGTCCGGTAGGTCGCCCAGCGACTCGCCCAGACGGTGCGCAAGGCCCTCGTCGTACGCCACACGCTGAATACTGTCTCAGCGAGTTGCCAGGCGCCTCTCAGTTTCGTGTGGCTTGATGGACATACAGGACATAGGGAGGCCCATCTTGTTCGGCTTGGTCGGATGGATCGTCGGTTGGATCTTGACGCTGTTCATCCTCGTGATGATCGGCCGGATGATCGTGGACTGGGCGGTCACGCTGCAGGCGCGCGGTGACTGGGTGTGGAAGGTGCGGCGGGTGACGCACGGCATCACCGAGCCCGTGCTGGCGCCGGTGCGCAAGGTGTTGCCGCCGGTGCGGTTCGGCGGGTTCGGGCTGGACCTCGCGTTCACGGTGGTGTTCATCGCGGCGCTGATCCTCAGGTCGATCGTGTGGTGAGGACGCCGGGGTTGAGCACGCCCTGAGGGTCCAGCGCGGCCTTGGCACCGGTCAGGGCCGCTCCGAAGACGTCCGGCCGTTGGCGCGTGTACCAGGGCATGTGGTCGCGGCCGACGGAGTGGTGGTGCGTGATGGTGCCGCCTGACGCGATGAGTGCTTCGGACACCGCGGCCTTGATCTCGTCCCACTGCTCGGTGAGGCTGCCCCAGCGGCCCGGCGCGTAGATGCCGTAGTAAGGCGCGGGGCCGTCCGGGTAGACGTGGGTGAAGCGGCACGTGACGATCCCGATGCCGCACACCTTCTTCAGCGCCTCGGTCGCCGCTTCCGTCACCGCCGCGTGCAGTCCGGGGAAGCGGTCCCAGGTGCAGGCCGTCTCGAACGTCTCGGTGATCATCGCGTGCTGGGCCATCGCGTCCCGCTGGTAGGGCATGCGCAGGAACGACTTCCGCCACCGCTGCGCCGTTCCCTCGACGACCTCGCCGTCACCGCAGAGCTCCACAGCGCGAGCCAGCAACGCGTCGACGGGGTGGTCGGCGGACTCGAAGGCCAGCACCAGCACGGACGACGGCGAGCCGGCGTTGAGGAACGCCTCCGCCGGATCCAGCAACCGGCAGTTGGCGGGGTGCAGACCGGACTGCGCGATCAGCCGCGTCGCCTCGACGGCCCGGTCCCACGACGCGAACCGCACCGAGGCGCCCGCCCGGTGAACCGGCGGCTCCTGCAGCCGCATCCACGCCTCGGTGATCACGCCCAAGGTGCCCTCGGAGCCCAGGAAGAGCCGGTCCGGCGACGGACCCGCACCCGATCCCGGCAACCGGCGCGACTCGGAGATGCCGCTCGGCGTCACGACCCGCAGCGACTCGGTCAGGTCGTCGATGTGCGTGTAGAGCGTGGCGTAGTGGCCGCCGGCCCGCGTCGCGAGCCAGCCGCCGAGCGTCGAGAACTCGAACGACTGCGGGAAGTGCCGCAACGTCAGGCCGTGTTGTTTGAGCTGGGCCTCCAGCGACGGCCCCAGCACCCCCGCCTGAATCCGCGCGGCACGACTCGTCGGATCGACCTCCAGCACCCGGCCCAGCCCGCCGAGGTCCAGCGTCACGACCCGATCCAGGTCACGAGGTTCGACCCCGCCGACGACGGAAGTGCCGCCGCCGAAGGGAATCAGCGCCACGCCGTTCGACCCGCACCAGTCGAGCACGTCCACGACGTCCTGCTCGGTGCGCGGCCGGGCGACTGCGTCCGGCAACGGCCCGACGTCGCCGGAGAGGTTGCGGGTGACGTCGCGATAGGCCTGGCCGCGGGCGTGCGCGAGCCGGTCGACGAGATCGGTCGAGTAGATCTCGCCCGGCGGCTGGACGCGCGACTCGGGCAGGTCCAGCGACGACGGGTCCGGTGGCTCGTGGAACGTCAGATCCGCGTCCGGCAGCACGGCCCGGACCCGCTCGACCAGCGCACGGCGTTCCTCCGGGGTGACGGCGTCCTCGACGGTGCCCCAGCCCCACCACGACCTCGTTGTCATGACGAGCAACCATAAGCGAAACGCTGCCGTTCTGGAATGGCATGAGTAGAAGTACACGCGCGCACAAGAGGATCGCGGCGCTACCGTCGCCGTCATGAAGTTCTGGGGGATAGCACTTCTGGTGATGGCGCTCGTGGTGACCGCGTACTTCGGCGGCCAACCTGACGGCAACAGCGCTACCGACAAGAAGGCCGGACAGGTCGCCGAGGCCATCGGCTACCCGCGCGGCACCGACGCCAACGCCTATGCCCGTTCCGCGCTGTACGACAACTCCGACCAGAAGTACTTCGCGATCCTGGAGATCACCGACAGCCCGACGAACGATCCGGAGAAGGTCCGCGCCAGCCTGCTCTTCCGCATCTACGACCCCGGCACCTCCGAGGCCCCGCCGAGCTTCCGGCTCTGGGAGGAGGACCCGGTGACCGCCTGCTACCGCGCCGACTTCAACCACTACGGCGTCACCGACGGCGGGCCCGAGCGCGTCCGCTGTCCCGCCGACGCCAGGCCGATCGTCCCGCCGCCCGCTCAGCGCACCGGCGTGCCGGAGAACTACCCCGACGCCCTCAAGACCGTCCTCGCCGCGCTACCGCCCGCCCCGACGCAGGACGAGGTGCTCGCGGAGCTGCGCGCGAAACTCCCGCCGATGCCGGTCGATCCGGAGACCAAACTGCCCTGGAAGGAGCCTCGCCTCGACGCGTTCGTCCAGGACGGTGCCGTCGGCGTCGTCGTCGCCGGCGGTGGCGACTGCCTCAACGGGGTGCGGCTCGCGAACGGCACCGTCGAGGCGTGGTACCCGCCGCGCGTGCAGACCCAGCCCGGCGAGATCGGCTGTTCCGGTCAGGGCGCGCTGGTCCTCTACCGCACGCCGCCTCCGCACTAACCCGCGCCGAAGCAGACGAAGCCCACGGCCGCGGCATAGGCCGCGTCGTCGGCGGAAGCCCGCTGCACCGCCGCCAACGCCTCGGCCGGAGCCATCCCGGCGGCCAGCTTCTGGTGCAGCTCCACCATCACCGGAGCCGTGCCGTCGGTCGGCACCGGCACCACGGGCGCGATCAACGTCCGCGTGCCCAGGCCGAGCAGAGCAGCGGTGAAGCCCATCAGCTCGTCACCAGGCCGGACCGCGGACTGCCCGGTGTCGCACGCCGACAACACCACCAGCGTCGGCGGGGTGCGCAGGCGTTCGATGTCGTAGACGGTCAACGGCCCGTCGGCCAGCTCCAAAGCCGAGAACAGCGGGTTGTCGACGCGGAACGAGCCGTGGGCGGCGATGTGGGCGAGAGCGGCACCGTCCATTGCGGACGCGACAGCGCTCACCGTCGCCTCGGCGTCGACCAGAACGCGTCCAGGTACGTGCGCGCTGATGGCCTTGATCTCGGCGGGCGCGGCGGCCATGCGCGGTCCCGCGGCCAGCACGGCCTCGCCGGAGGCATCAGGCACCGAAGTGGCGCGCAGCCAGACCGAGGCCGACGGCGCGACGGTCACCTGGCGGTTCAGGACGGCCCACGGCAACCCGTTCAGGGCACCGGTCGGCACGACCACCAACGGCCGGCCGTCGATCCGCGACGCCAACGGGTCGAGCAGGCGGCGAGCCAGCAGCGAAGCGGCGTGCGACGCCGACGAGCGGGCCACGGCCATGTTCGGCAGCTGCGGCGGCAGGGTCACGAGGCGGTGCAGGGCGAAGCGGAGCAGGCGGATCTCGCGGACCACGCCCTCCACGGCGCCCAGCGAGTGCAGCGAGGCGCGGCCGCCGGCCAGGACGACGGCCATCAGCACGCCGTCGTACTCCACGAACTCGATCAGCGCCGACGAGCCCAGAGCGGACCCGAGCGAGCCGACCGACGGTGGCTTGAAGACGGAGACCTCGCCCGACACCTGGCGGGTGAGGTCGCGAACGCGTTGCTCGGCGCGGACCAGCTTGGCGCGCAGGGCACCGGCGGGTTTCCCGGCCAGCACAGCGGATTCCACGTCCGCCGCCACCGCGCGCAACGACGCCAGCGCGTCTTCCAGACGGGGGTCGTCCGGCGGCGACACGGACTTCATCCGCAACGCCCCGGCCCGCCAGCTCTCGGTCCACGACAGCACGCGCGCCGCGTTGCCCGAGGCCACCGCGAGCCGCAGGCCCTCCAGCGCGAGAGCCTGGCCCTGCACACCGGTCGACGCCCGCAGTTCCGCCGCGCCCAGCGACACCCGGTACTCGTCCAGCAGCCCGATCCCCCGGCGCAACGCGGACGAGGTCCCCCGCACGTCACCGGAAAGCTTGCGGCGCAACGCTTCCGCGTACCAGCCGCGCACGCGCAGACCGGCCGGGCCGCGCAGCCGGGCGCCGGCGGCGACGGAGAGCTCGGCGACGGCACGCGCCCGGTGGCCGAGGTCGGCGGCGACCAGGCCGGCGTCGATGCGCGCCTCCAGGGCGGGCAGCCGCCAGTCCATCGCGTCCAGCTCGGACGCGACCCGCGACAGGGCCAGCCGCAACGGCCTGTTCCGGTCCCCGCGCAGCACGGCCGCGTGCAGCTCCAGGTAGCGGGCGCCGGCCGCCCACAGCAGGCGTTGCTCGCGGCGGAACCGGCGGCGCGCCTCGGCGGCGAAGGAGTTGGCGGCGTCGGGATCGTCGTCCAGCAAAGCGATCCGGGCGCGGAAGTACAGGGCCTCCGAGACGCCCAGCGGGTTCTTCAGCGCCTTCAGCTCGGTGATCGCGCGGTCGGCGGCGGCGCGGGCCTCGTCCAGCAGCGGCACCGAGACGAGCAGTTCCAGCCGGTTGACCAGCAGAACTGGCCGCATCACGTCGAGGCGGCGGTGCACCTCTTCCGCCTTGTCGAACAACGTCAGCGCGGCGGGGACGTCGCCGCCGCGGGTCGCCATGATGCCGGCGTTCCAGTGCACGTCGGCGACGCCGAGCTCCTGGCCGAGCTCGCCGAGCAAGGACGCCGCCAGCTCGAAGTCCGCTGACGCCTCACGCATGTTCCCCACGTACGCGCGCACGAGGCCGCGGTTGTTGAGAGCGCGCGCCTCGACCAACTGGTCCCCCACGCGGCGTGCGCCGGCGATGGCCGCCGTGTAGTCGCGCTGCGCGTCGTCGTAGCGGGTCAGGTAGTGGAAGACGACGCCGCGTTGCATCAGGGCGGCGACCGAGTCCGCGCCGGTCAGTTCCGGCATGGCGTCGTCCAGCAACGTCAGCGCGGCCTTCTGCTTGCCCGTGTAGGCGAGCACCCACGCGAGACTCATCTGGGCCAGCGCGGCCAATCGGGGCAGCGACGCGTCCGAGGCGATCCTGATCGAGCGACGCAGGTGCCTGGCCGCGCCGGGGAAGTCGTGCATCTCCCGCAACGCGAGGCCGATCGCACGCTCGGCGATCGACCATTCCGAGCGATCTTCCGTCGCGCGAAGGACAGCGCGGGCCATCTCCACGGCCGCGCGCGGGTTGCGCTGCCTGGCCTCCAGCGCGTCCTCCGCACAAAAGTCGGTCACGGCAACACTTTATCCGCTGTGGTAGCTTGATCAAGCTCGGTCGGGGTGCCCGTCAACGCTGCTTTAGTGAGGCCGTGGTGTCGAAAACGCCAGAAAGCGCGGAGCTTTACCAAAGAGCTTTCCTGCAGCTCATCGCCGAGGACAAGAACATCAGCTTCCACGCCGAACGAGGGCGTGAATTCCTTTATCGACCCGGCCAGTTGCTCGTCGCAGCCGAGGATCAGCAACGGGTGATCGAGAAACTGCGCGAAAACAACATCGTCGCCCGGCCCGGCGAAGGATTCGCCGGATTGGCGCGATTGACGTTGCCGAACAACGCGGAGGACATTCCCCGCATTGTTCGTCTGTTGCGGGATCAACGAAACTGGCCGAACGAGCGCGTCCCTCTCGTGCAGCCGCACCACGTGATCGTCGGGCACGGCGGTCTCGTCATGGGCAACCCCGGCGACCGGCCCTACCCGGCCGACCCGGTGTCCGCGCCGAAGTTCGACGAGCGCCTCAAGGACGTCCGGGTCGGCATCATCGACACCGGCATCTCCCAGGGCGCCGACAGCGACCACTCCGACTGGTTCGGCGGCCGCTACGCCAAGGAGGCCGACGACGTCGACCCCGCCTACAGCAGCGGCGACAACTTCGCGTTGCAGGGCGGCCACGGCACGTTCGTCGCGGGTGTCATCCAGAACGCGGCGCCCGGCGTCACGTTCGACCCGGAGGTCGGCCTCGACCCGAACGGCTTCGGCGACGAGGAACAGCTCTGCCGCAAGATCACCGAGCTGGGCAAGAAGAAGATCAACCTGCTGAACCTGTCGCTCGGCTGCTTCACCGAGGACGACATCGCGTCCGAACCGTTGCGGCGCACGATCGAGGCCCTGCCCGCCGACATCGTCGTGGTGGCCTCGGCCGGCAACCAGGGCACGCAGCGGCCGAGCTGGCCCGCGGCGCTGTGCCGGGTCACCGCCGTCGCCGCCGCCCAGCAGGAGCGGGACGGCTCCATCGGCCCCGCCTTCTACTCGAACTGGGGCCACTGGGTCGACGCGTGCGCGATCGGCAACCGGGCCTCCACCTATCTCAAGGGCGAGTGGCAGCTGCCCGGCGAGGCCGCCGCTACGCCGTTCGCGCTGTGGGCGGAGTGGTACGGCACGTCGTTCGCCGCGCCCCTGGTCACCGGCCGGATCGCCGCCACGATGGTGTCGGACGGCATCGGCGCAGCTCAGGCACGTGACAAACTGCTGAGCGGGCCGGAGCTGCATCCCGGCTACGGAGTTTTTGTCAAATAGTTGTATCTGGGGAGCAACCTCGGCCTCCGCCAGTTGTGATCGCAAGGAGTCGACGTGAGTTCTGCATCCCCGATCGCCGCGCTCGTGAGCGCGGCGGCCGAGGGCGACCAGTCGGCGTGGAACGAGATCGTGGACCGTTACACGCCGCTGGTGGTGTCGGTGATCTACAAGCACCGGCTGCGCCCTTCGGATGCGGCCGACGTGAACCAGACGCTGTGGCTTCGGCTCGTGGAGCAGATCGGACGACTGCGCGAGCCGGAGGCGCTGCCGGGCTGGATCATGACGACCACCCGCAACGAGTGCCTGCGCGTGCTGCGCGTGCAGCAGCGGACGCACCTCTACGACCCGTTGTCCGAGTCGGACGCGCTGGAGTCGGAACAGGTGGACGCGGACGTGGAGGCGGACCTGCTGGCCGTGGAGCGGCGGCAGGCGTTGCGAGATGGGTTCGCCGAGCTCACGGAGCAGTGCAAGCGGTTGCTGACGAGGCTGATGACCGATCCGCCGCCGAGCTACCAGGTCGTGAGCGAAGAGCTCGCGATGCCGGTCGGCAGCATCGGCCCGACGCGGATACGTTGCCTGGAGAAGTTGCGGAAGACCCCTGCGCTGTCAGCGTTTCTGGGGTCACCGTCGAAGAGAGGAGGTGTGCTGGGTGCGGCACGACTGGGACAGTGACGAAGTACTGCTCGACGCCTTGCGCGACGCGTTGAGCACACCTTCCGAGGATGTGCCGCCGGAGTTCGTGGAGGCCGCGAAGGCCGCTTTCACGTGGCGGAACATCGACGAGGAACTGCTGCTCATCACGTCGTACGACTCCGTGCTGGACGACACGCTGTTCGCCCGTGCGCGGTCGACGTCGACGGCGCGGCAGCTCGTGTTCGACGCGAACGGCGTGATGCTGCAGGTGGAGGTGTCGGCGGCAGGGGTCACCGGCCAGCTGATGCCGGCCACCGGACAGGTCACCCTGGTGACGCCGACCGGCGACCACGAGACGGCGGAACTCGACGAACTGGGCATGTTCGTCATGGGGGTCGCGCCACGAGGACCGGTGAAGTTCCGGTTCGCAAGTGGCTGCACCGATTGGTTCATCCTCTGACTCACCATTCGTGTGATGGGTGAATTCCCTCGTTCGGCCTACATCTGCGGCCAGTAGGGTTATCGACGCTCAGAATTCGCATCGCGAGAGGTGTGGCTGTGGTCGATCGAGTCAGCTGGGTTCCGGAAGGCGTCAACGTCGAGGTTCCGAGTTCCGCCCGGATCTACGACTACCTGCTCGGCGGCGGACACAACTTCGAGGCGGACCGCAGGACGGCGGAAGCGCTGATCAAGGTCCTTCCGGTGCGGGACATGGCCCGCCGCAACCGCGCCTATCTGCGCCGGGTCGTGCTGGAACTGGCCGGACTGGGCGTACGGCAGTTCCTCGACCTCGGTTCTGGCATCCCGACCGTCGGCAACGTGCACGAGGTGGCGCACGAGGTCGCCCCCGGCTCGAAGGTCGTGTACGTCGACTTCGAACCGGTCGCGATCACGCACGCCGAGCTGATGCTGGCCGGCGAGCGGGACGTGACGGCGCTGCTGGGTGACCTGCGCGAGCCGGAGAAGGTCGTGGCGCAGGCTCAGCAGCACCTGGACTTCTCCCAGCCGATCGGCCTGCTGGTCGTGGGCGTCCTGCAGTTCATCCCGGACTCGGACGACCCGTGGGGCGTGTTGTCCCGCTACGTGGAATCACTCTCGTCCGGTTCGTACCTGGCGCTGTCGCACTTCACCGCGGACAGCATGCCGGCGGCCATGGCGGCCGGTAAGGAGATCTTCGCGAAGACCGCGGAGCCGATCACCCCGCGCACTCGCGCCCAGGTGACGGACATGCTGGCGGGCACCGAGATCGTGGAGCCCGGCATCGTGTTCACGCCGGAGTGGCGGCCCGAGACGCCCGAGGACATCGGCGACGATCCGTCCAAGGCCAACCTCTACGCCGCGGTGGGTCGCAAGCCCTGATGTCCACCAAGCCCGTCGCACAGCGCTGGGCGGCTGTTCTGATCGAGAGCGCGTATTCGCCGATGTCGCGGCGGAAGCTGACGCAGCACCTCGAGGAACACGCCGCCCGGCTGCGTGCCGGTCAGGCGGCGGTGGCCATCGGCGAATGGCTGGTGCGCAAGCGCTTCACCGGACCGGACTCGTTGCGCCGCACGCTGGAGGTGCTCGGGCCGGAGTTTCCTCCCGAGGTGCTCGGCGCGTTGGCGTCGGGCTACGTGCGGGCGACGCGCGACCAGTTGTTCGCCGAGCAGGAGTTGGTCAAGAACGCTCTGCTGAAAGCCGTCGAGGACGCGCAGCGCGACCTGCACGACAGCGAGGCCCGCTTCGCCCAGGTCTTCGCGACGACGGCGGTGGGCATCGCGATCTTCGACCTGGACGGCGCGGTGGTGGAGGCGAACGAGGCGCTGGCCGCCATCCTCGGGCACGAGGAGATGCCCAAGGAACTGTTCGCCGAGCCGGACGCGACCGCGCTGGCCGCGGCCTGCCGGCGAATACTCAAGTCCTCTGTGGACACCGATCGGCGGGAGTGGGAACTCGCCCGCGCCAACGGCGACACGGTGTGGGCGAACGTCGTGCTGTCCGTGCTGCGCGGGTCGGACGGGCTGCCGAAGTTCCACGTGGCGTTGATCGAGGACGTCACCGAGCAGCGGATGCTCCAGGAGTGGCTGCGGCACCAGTCGCTGACGGACCTGCTGACCGGACTGCCGAACCGGGCGTCGTTCACCGACAAGCTGGAGTCCGCGCTCGCGACCGGCGAGCCGCACACGCTGGGCTACCTGGACGTCGACAGCCTGACGATCGTCAACGACGGCCTGGGGTACGTGGCGGGCGACGCCGTGCTCGTCGAGGTGGCGCGGCGGTTGCGGGTGGTGCTGCCGGACGCGGTGGTGGCACGGGTCGGCGGCGACGAGTTCGTCGTGCTGATCCAGGGTTCTCCCGACGTCGCGGCGCTGGCGGCGATGATCGACGAAGAACTGTCCGAGCCGGTGTACCTGGAGGGCGCCGGCGTCGCGGTGTCGACGTCGATCGGTTTCGTGCACACCGCGGGACCCGGCGTGGACCCCACGGCGGTCCTGCGGCGGGCGCATTCGACGTTGCGAAGAGCGGAAACCGGCGGCAAGAGGCAGTGGGCGATCTACGACCACGAGGCCGATGCCGCCGACCGCACCCGGTTCGCGCGGATCGCGGCGATGCCCGGTGCCTTCGAGAACGGCGAGATCTCCGTGGAGTACGCGCCGGTGTCGTGGGTCTCGGGACCGCTCGCCTTCGTGGAGGCCTCGCTGCGGTGGGGCACCACCCGGCACGACGACGTCGTCGCCCACGCGGACGCTCTCGGCCTGGCCGCCCGGCTCGCCAGGATGGTGCTGCAGGACGCGTGTTCGCGCGGCGAGCCGGTGCTGGTCCGGTTGTCGCGGGACCAGTCGCGGGACCCGGACCTCGCGGCCCACGTGCGGTCCACGTTGCGGGACAACTCGTTCCCGGCTTCCTCGCTGTTCCTGGCGCTGGACGTCCGGACGATGCCGGACGGCGAGGAGAACCTCGAAGTGCTGCACGACATGGGCGTGCACGTGCTGCTGCACGAGTTCGGTGGCGGTTTCGGCGGGCTGTCCACTGTGGACCGCAGTCCGGTCTGGGGTGTCCGGCTGGCCAGGCCGCCCTCGGAGCGCCTTGCGCGGCAAGGGCTCGCGCTCATGGTGCCGCTGCTGCGGTCGGCCGGCGTGCACGTGATCGGCGGGCCGGGCGACCCGGACGAGCTTCGGGCGCTCGGCGTGGATCTGGTGGTCTCGCGGTGAGTGGTTGTGGCCGTCAGGGAGACCACAACCACTCACCCGCGACTTAGGCCGCGTCCTCGAACGTCGTGGCCTGAACCGTCACGGACCCGCCGAAGTTCCGGACGACCTGGGCCTTCTCCGCGGCGTTCGGGTTGGGGTTCTTGCACGACGTGCCGGCGCTGGCGCCGGACATCAGGTCGGTGCACAGACCCGTCCGGCGGTCCGGCAGACCCAGGATGTGGCCGAGCTCGTGCGCGGCGATCCGGATCTTGTCGTGGCCCTCGGTGACCGCCTGGCGGCCCATCCAGATCTTGCCGCGGCCGAGGCTCGTCGTCTGGGCACGGGGCCAGCCGTTGTCCGCGACGATCGTGATGTTCGCGGCCCCGGGGACCTTCACCAGCTTGATGGTGTTCGGGAGCTGCGTGTTCCACACGTTCGCGCCCGCGTCGACGGCCGCCACGAACTCAGCGGCGCCGGACGAGTTGTAGGTCAGCGTGCGGGGCGCGGCTTCCGCGGTGCCGATGAGGCCGACCGAGAGGGCGGCAGCACTGGCGACCACAGCAATTGTTTTGCGCAGGGACACAGGAATCTCCTCGCAATGCAGGGTAATTGCACCCCGACTGTATCGCTGCGCCGTTGGGGCACAAGAAGAGTCAAGTGTGAACCGCCGCTGGCACGGTCAAGAGAGTTCGTAGGTGATCGGACGACCCGGATCGCGAAAGTACCGCACGGCAAGGCGAAACTCGCCCTACTACCGGACTTCGCACGAACTCGCACACCGGACCGGCCGCCGCCGAACGGGCGAATAACTGTTCACACGCGTCTGGCTCTGATGGACCAGAAGGCGCAACGACGATCAGGACGACGCGGCGAAGTAAGCGGTGACCACGCGCATGTCGGCAGGCGGCGGAAAACTCGCGTTGCTCTCGCCCAAATCGCCGATCCTCACCGTCCACGGCGGTTTCGTCCTGTTCACCAGCGGGCCGTCACCGGCGAGCACGAACTCGTGTTCCCGATCGCAGAAGTACGCCCCGGCCAGTCCGTCCGATCGCCCAGGCCACGAACCTCCGTTGCGGCGCTGGCACTTCGCGCCGTCCGCGAGTTCGAGTCCCCACGGCTGGGCCTCCTCCCCCAACGGCTTCTGGTCGACCTCGCCGGCCGTCACCTTCCTCAACGACTTCTCCCACGGCGCCGTCCCGCACAGCAGCACGCGCGGCGTCGGGGTGACCCAGCAGACGTCCGCACCGGCCGCGGTCGGCGAGCAGCCGAGGATGCCCGCCGACGATCCGTGACAGCTCATCACCTCGCCGCCGTCGGAGACCTCGTAGCCGGCCGCCGGATTGCCGGCCCTGTCCACGGCCACCACGTCGACCACCTCGGTCGGCTGGTCCGGGTTCGGGTCGGCGAAAGCCGATGCCGTCGTCGTGGTGGTGGTCGTGGGAACCGGTTCCCGCGTCGGCTGGACCGTCTGCACCACGACGCCGCCCGTGTCCGGCGCGTTCACGGTGCGGAAGACGAAGATCCCGGCGGCGGCCACGATCACGGCGATCACCGCCGCCCAGGCCCACTTCACGACGCCCGTCCGATCTCGGCGAGCAATGACCGCACCTTCTCCAGCGAGCAGTCGAAGGCGTCTTCCGCGGTGTCCCCGCCGGCCTCCCGCAGGCGGGTGAACCCAGCCGGGTACAGGCTGCACATGAACTGGTCCTTGGTGCGGCCCGGCCCCACGATCAAACGGCCGTACTTGCCGGGGCTCACCCAGTCGAACCTCTCCTGGCTCTCACCGCTGAGCGGCAACGACACCGTCTCCTTGGTCTTGCCGACCGTGACGTCCGCGACGATGCGCCCCGTGTACGAGTAGCCGTCCTCGTTCTCCAGCCGCACTTCCAGGTTGCCCCGCTCGCCGGGTTCGAGGTTGAACGCGAACGGGCGGGTGTCGTCGGACCCGTCCACGAGTTCCCTCGCCTTCCGGTCCCGATCAAGCCTGAGCTTGAGAACCGCGGTCTCGGCGTTGCCACCGCTGGGGCAGCGGAAGTGCATGACCGGACCGGTCTCGACGCGTTCGACGTCCACCGCCCGCAGGTTGTCGATGGACAGCATCGCACCGTCCTCGGCAGCGCTGCGCACCGCGATCCCGTGGTACGGCGTGGTTTCCGTGCCGAACCTGCGCAGCCACTCCGTCATCACCGAGTCGCAGTAGAAGCCCGCGTCCATCTGCGGCAACAGATCCAGCGGAGCGTCGAGCGGCAGAGCGAAGTCGGTCATCTCCGTGCCGACCGCCTCGGCGGCCAGGCTCGTCACGGACGTCTTGTCCTTGCTCAGTTCGGGCACCGGCCCGGTCAGAGCGGCCACCAGGGCCAGGACCGCGACCACCCCTCCGACGAGCACGAACCACTGGTTCCTGGTGATCTTGTCCAGTCGCTGACCCACCTGACGCGCCTGCCCTTCCGAGTACGAAGACTCGCCGGGTCATCGGCCGCGACGCGAAAAGGGTTACCGCACAACGCGAACGGGGCCGGTGCGCGTGGCACCGGCCCCGTTTCCGCGGGAAGCGGGACTAAGCGAACGAAGGCTGGCGCAGCGCGTGCTCCACCAGCGCGATCAGGATCTGCTTCGTGGACTGCCGGTTGCGGGCGTCGCACGGAATTATCGGCACCGACGACGGAATCGTCAGCGCGTCCCGGATCTCCTCCGCACGGTGGTGCATGAGCCCGTCGAAGCAGTTCACCGCGATCACGTAGGGCAGATCGCGGTCCTCGAAGAAGTCGATGGGCGCGAACGCCTCGTCGATCCTGCGGGTGTCGACCATGACCACGGCACCGATGGCACCGCGGACCAGGTCGTCCCACATGAACCAGAACCGGTGCTGACCGGGCGTGCCGAACAGGTACAGGATCAGGTCCTTGTCCAGCGACACCCGGCCGAAGTCCATGGCCACCGTGGTGGTCACCTTGTCCGGCACCATCGACAGGTCGTCGACGCCTACCGATGCCTGGGTCATCACGGCCTCGGTCGTCAGCGGGGTGATCTCGGAGACCGACCCCACGAACGTCGTCTTGCCGACGCCGAACCCACCGGCGACGACGATCTTCGACGACACCACGCTCAGGCCGGCCCCAGGTGACCCCGGACGACCCGGAGCACCGTTGCTCATGGGAACTTCTCTCTACTCAGGCTCTCATGGAAACGTGCAGCTGGGCGCGAATCTCCGGCGTCAGCTGGAGGCCGACCCTCTCCACCAGGCGGGTCATCGCGTAACCGATGAGCCCGATGTCGCAGTTGGGTGCGGCGAGCACGGCGAGGCAGGACCCGTCGCTGATGGACATCAGGAAAAGATAGCCCCGTTCCATCTCGACGACGGTCTGTTTGACCTCACCGGCCTCGAAACAGCGCGCCGCGCCGAGGTTCAGCGAGACCAGTCCGGACGAGACGGCGGCGAGCTGCTCCGCGCGGTCGTGCGGCAGACGGTCGGACGAAGCGAGCAACAAGCCGTCGGCGGAGACGACGATCGCGTGCGCGACACCGGCCACCCTGCTGACGAAGTCCTCGACCAGCCAGCTGAAGTTGTCCAGTTCCTCAGTCGCGGTGGTCACTGGCGTTCCCTTTCTGCGATCACGGGGATGCCTCCGACGGCGGAGTCGAAGAGCGACTCACGGCCCATCTGGACACCCTTCTGGTACGTGGCGAACCGCTGACGCAACCGGTCGGCGGACCGGCCTGGGATGGCGGAGGCGCTCGTCAGCTGGGGTGCCGGTGACGACGGCTTCGGCAGCGAACCGGGGACCAGGCGCGCCTTCGGGACGCGCTTGGGCAGACCGTTCTCCGTCGTCTGCGCCGTACCACCGTTGCCGAGCGCGCCCGCGGCCTTCCAGCCCTCGTCCGCCGCGCCCCAGTCGGAGTCGGCGTAGTCGGCGACCGCGCGCGGCACCGCCGATGGTGCCTCGATCTTCACGGTGTCCGCCGAACGCTGCCGCTTGGGCAGGCCGTTCACCGTGGCGGGCTCCGCGTCGTCGTGCCCTGCCAGGTCGTGCCCTGCCAGGTCCAGCTCGGCGGGTTCCGGCTCCGCCGGCGGAAGGACCTTTGTGGAGGGTTCGGGCGCCGAGGGGGTCTGGAACCACCTCGACAGGTCGTCGTGCGAGATCAACGGCTCGTCGACGATCGCGGGGAAGATCTCCGTGGCGGGCTCGGCCGGGCGTTCGACCGGCGGCTCGTAGGAGTACCCGGCCTCGGCGGCCTCTTCGTCCGCCTCGATCCGCGCGGTGAACAGGCCGTCCGCGGACGTCTGCTCGATGCGGTGCCTGCCGGAGTTCTCGTCCTCGGTGGCGGGCCCCGGCACGACGACCGGGTGCTCCGGCGTCCACTTCGGCACACCGGACAGGCCTTCGCCGGTGCTGGTGGACTCGATCGCGGGCAGCGGTGCGGCCGGCAACGGCAGCGCGGGCGCGGATCCCTTGTGCAGCAACGAGATCGGCAGGATCACCTGAGCGGTGACGCCACCCTCTATGTCGTCGTTGTTCCCGAGCGTCACGCGGATCTCGTGGCGCTTCGCGAGCTGGCCGACCACGTAGAGGCCCATCTCGCGGGCCACGGAGACGTCGACCTCCGGCGGCTCGGCGAGCTTGGCGTTGAACTCGACGACGTCGCTCTCCTGCATGCCGACACCGCGGTCGTGGATGCGGATGGCGACCTCGCCCTTGCGGGTCTCTATCGTCCGCACCGTCACCTTGGTGGTGGGCTTGGAGAACGCCGTCGCGTTGTCGAGCAGCTCGGCGACGAGGTGCGCGAGGTCGTTGACCACGCGGCCCTGCACCATGAGCTCCGGCGTCGGCGCGATCTGGACGCGCGCGTACTTCTCCACCTCGGACACCGCGGCGCCGAGCACCTCGGCGATCGCGACCGGGCGGGTGACGCGGCGGTTGACCGTCGTGCCGGAGAGCACCAGCAGGTTCTCGCTGTTGCGGCGCATCTGCGTCGCGAGGTGGTCGAGCTCGAACAGCGACGCCAGGTGGTCCGGGTCCTGCTCGTCCTGCTCGAGCCGGTCGATCACGCTGATCTGCCGTTCCACCAACGCCTGCGAGCGCCGCGACAGGTTGATGAACATGTCGTTGACGTTCGCGCGCAGTGCCACCTGCTCGACGGCGAGGCGGACGGCTTCGCGCTGCACGAGGTCGAACGCCCTGGCGACCTGACCGACCTCTTCGGTCGTGTTGAGCGGCACCGGGACGATCGCCTCCTCCGCGGCCCGTTCGGGGTCGCGGTGCGAACGAATGCGGCGAATCGCGTCAGGCAACTGGTTGCGTGCCACATCCAGTGCGCTGCGCCGCAGCACTCGCAGCGGCCGCAGCATCGACTGCGCGACCATCGCCATCAAGCCGAACGCGATCAGCAGCGAGATGGCGACCAGTCCGGCGTCACGCCACGCGGAACCCCTTGCCACGTCGGCAAGGCGCGTGGTCGTCGCGTCGGCCTGGCTCTCCAGCTCGGTCGCGACCTCGCGAACCAGGTTCGCGGTGTCCTGGCCGATCTTGAGCACCTCGGCGTCCGTGATGGACACGGGCTTGCGTTCGGCGTCCTGCGCGAGCGCGAGCCGCACCAGCCGGTTGCGACCGTCCACGGCCGAACCGGACACGACGTCCTGGAACTTCTGCTGGTTGCCGGCCGAAGCCACGTCGTTGAACTCGTTGAACGCCGCGTCCAGCCGGGACTGCGCGGCACGCAGCTCGTCCGCGGCGCCGGGCGCGAAACCCTTGCGCAGCGCGGTGGACGTCAGGATCGCGTTCTGCTGGCCGAGCTGTTCCTGTGCGGTGTAGAGCGCCTGCGCGGCGGTGACCAGCGGAACGATCTCCGGCTCGCTGAGGCTCGACACCGCGGCACGGTGCACCGTGCCGAGCGACGCGATGATCTGGTTGTACGCACTGATCACGGCGACGTCGGGGTACTTCGTGCTCAGCAGCGTCACGCGCAAGCTGCCCAGTCCGGCGAGGGACTGCAGCGACTTGGTGAACGACTCCTGCAAGGGCGCGCTCAAGGCCGTGGCCGTCGCGCCCGAATCCCTGTACTTGCTCAATTCCACATCGGTGAGACCCGTGCGGGCGGCGTGCTCCGGGCACGCGTTCTGCCTGCCCGCGGCCACACACTGCACTGCCCAGTCACGTTCGACCTGTAGAGCGTTTTCCACCTTCGCGGCCTGGTGGCTCACGGCGAGCTCGCGCTGGACGCTGCCGAAGAGTTCGACGTCGTCGAGCTGGGTGTTCAGCCTCAGGCCCGCAAGAGTCGCGGTAGTCAGGGCTGGTACTAGCAACACCACCGCGAGCTTGCTCCGCAACCGCCAGTTGCGTAGGCGGAACCGGTCGATGCCTCGCTGGTCCTCACGACCGCGCACCGTCAACACTCCCCGCCCCGTTTAATAACTGCAAACCTGGTGGATCTTGGAGTAAAACGCGCTGTTCTCATACCGCCGTTCGGACGACAAAACAGCTGGTTCGAGAATCAACAACTTGAACTGGGCGACTAAACGGCCCCTAAGCGATAATTCATCTGGCGGAAACGTTCGCGCGGGTGACCGTGATCACGGCCTGATCACAGTCACCCGCGCGGTTCGTCAACTACCGGAGGGCTGGATGAGCATCGGCTTGACGTCGAGCTCCTTGTCCATCATCTGGTACCGCACCATCAGCTGGACGACCCGCTGAAGCCGGGTCGCGTCGAGCGTGGTCGGGAAAGCACCGAAGTGGACGAGACCAGCGGTTTCCTTGTCGACCTTGGCGTACTCGACGAGCAGCGGCTCGACCGTGGGACGGTCGGTGGCGTCGGCCTGGCCCTTGGCCATCGCGCGCTGGAACGCCGCGACGGTCTTGGGGTTGTTCTTGGCGAACTCGCCGCTGGTGGCGTAGCCGGCGATCGGGATGTTGTCCGTCGGGCCGGTCGCGGCGTCCAGCACCTTGATCTGACCGGCGGCGCGCTGGGCGCGGGTGATGAACGGCTCGACCATGAAGGCGGCGTCGACGGACTTGTTCTGGACAGCGGCCTGCATGTCCGGGAACGCCATCTCCTTGAACTTGACCGTGCTCACGTCCACGTTCGCGGCCTCGAGAGTCGCCTTCGCGGTCAGCTCCGCGATGTTCTTGAACGTGTTGATCGCGATGGTCTTGCCCGCGAGGTCAGCGGGGCTCTTGATGGCGGAGTCACCGCCGGCCAAGATCAGGAACATGTCGGGTTTTGCCTGGTAGCCGTCGGAGATGAGCTTGATTCCGTCGACTGCCTTCGCGACGTCCTTCGACTGGGCGGCGAAGAACGAGACCCAGTTGCCGAAGGTGAAGTCCAGTTCCTTGTTGATCAAGCCGGGGATTGCTTTGGCTCCACCCTCGATGACCTTGAGGTTGACCTCGAGGCCCTCGGCCGCGAAGTAACCCTTCTTGATCGCGACGTGGACGGACGCCACGTCGAGGATGGGAAGGACCCCCAGGGTGATCTTGGCCTTCTCGACCGGACCACTGGTGTTCTGGCCAGTCTGGGGTGCCTGCTCTGTGCCGCCGAGCGCACCACAGCTCGCCACGGTGGCGAGCAGCGTGGCAAGGGCGATGCCACGGATGGCCATACGGCGGACTCTTCGAGTCATCGGGAGCACTCTCCTGTCGGAGCGGTGTCGTCGTTGCGGGGAAGGATCGCGACGGTCAACCACTCAGAGTAATGACGCTGCTCCAAAAGACCCCAGTTGACCGACACGAGCAGGTTCCAGTCAACTACCTGCGGTGAGCATCTAAGCACAGCAGGTCTAGGGCTAGGAGAACCCCAGTTGAAGCGCTCCGTGACCGTTGTCGGCGCAGGGCCGGCCGGTCTGACCTTGGCAAACCTGATCCAGCAGTCAGGTATCGACTGCGTCGTGATCGAAAAAGCTAGTCGAACCCATGTGGAAACCCGAGCACGGGCGGGAGTCCTGGAGCACCGCTCCGTAACCATGTTGGAGTCACTCGGACTGGCAGATCGTTTGCTGATGGAAGCAGACCGTCACGGTACGTGTGAATTCCGCGTGAGCGGCCAGGCGTTCCAGGTGTCCTACAGCGACCTCTACGGCGGCCGCGAACACTACGTCTACCCCCAGCAGGAAGTCGTCAAGGACCTCATCGGGGGATTTCTGGACACGGGTGGGGACATCCGGTTCTCGGTCAGCGACGTGGAGTTGCACGACCTGACGTCCTCGTCCCCCTCAGTGGCCTTCACCAGCGAAGACGGCACCCGCGAGACCATCACGAGCGATTTTGTGGCAGGCTGTGACGGATTTCATGGCGTGAGCCGGCCGTCCATTCCCGAGGGCGTGCTGACGGAATTCACGCATCAGCACGGGATCGAGTGGCTGGCCATTCTCGCGGAGGCCCCTCCGTCGACTAAAGCCATCATTTACGCGCTGCACGAGGATGGATTCGCGGGACATATGTTGCGGTCGCCGTCGATATCCCGCTTCTATTTGCAGGTACCGGTCGGAACAAAGGCCTCCGATTGGTCCGACGAACAGGTCTGGGAAGCGTTGCACAAACGTTTCGCACTGCACGACTCGTCGTGGGGACTGACCGAGGGAAAGATCATCGAGAAGCGCGTGCTCGACATGCGCAGCCACGTGGTCGAGCCGATGTCGTACGGCCGGCTCTTCCTGCTGGGTGACGCAGCCCACATCATCACCCCGGTCGGCGCCAAGGGCATGAACCTCGCCATGAACGACGCCGCAACGCTCGGACGTGCGCTTATGGACTTCTACGCCACCGGATCCGAGACCGGTCTCAAGACCTACTCGGAGGACTGCCTGCGCCGCGTCTGGCGGGCACAGGAATTTTCACAGTGGATGGTGAACATGATCCACACCGATGTCAGCTCCCCGTTCTTCGGACGGTTGGCCCAGGCGCGGCTGGAGCACCTGGCCGAGTCCCCCGCCTACCGCGCCACCTTCGCGGAGAACTACGTCGGCCCGTGATGGCGAAAAGTCGACCCTCAAGGGTGAAATCCCCGCCCCCCTAACGGGTGACGCCCTCCCCCTAGGGATCTCCGTACGTCACAATCTGGGGCCAACTCCCGATGCTGGGGGATGTCGTTCATCCATACGGTTCAACACGACATCCCCCGATCCACCCCACAGGGAGCTCGAGTTCCATGGCCACCCAGACCACGCTGCACGACTTCACCCTCAACCTCCTCGGCGACCTGGACGCCCGCGAGGCGTTCCAGCTCGATCCGGAAGGCACCCTCGAGGCCGCGGGTCTGGGCGACATCTCGCCGGTCGACGTGCACGAGATCCTCCCGCTGGTGCTCGACAGCGCGTCCGTCGTGAAGATCGACGCGATCGACAAGGTCCTGGTCGAGGCGGGCGACCTGACCGCCGTGGACAGCCTCAAGCTGATCACCGGCAACATCGAGGGCGTCACGGGCATCGCCGACGTCGCCGCCCCCTCCGCGATCACCGCGCTGGTCACCGACTTCGGCGGCCTCGGCGACGTGACCGGCACCCTCGACGTGGTGAACGCCAACGAGGTCGTCTCGGACGTCACCGGCATCGCCCACGACAACTCCGTCGTCAGCACCGTGACCGACGTCGCGGACGTGCACGGCGTGACCGACGTGGTCGTGAAGGACCTCGACGCCGACGTGCTCGTGAAGGACGTCGTGGACTCCGACGTGCTGGTCAAGAACGTCATCGGCTCGGCGGACGTCGACGTCAAGGACGTCCTGGACGTGACCGACAACGTCACCGGCAACGTCGTGCAGGACGTCGCTCAGGTCGGCGACGTGCACAACGACCTCGGCCAGGTCGTCGGTGACGTCAAGGTGGGCGACATCGACCTGCTCGACGGCGGCATCGGCAACGGCGCCGACCTCGACATCCACTTCTGATCTTCTGATTCGCCCTGCAGGCCAAGGGGAACCGCACGACGGGCGCTCAGCGCTCTGCCCCCGAGCGCGGGCGTCCGTCTCGCCAGAACAGTGCTCACACCCTCCAGTAGGCACTGAGAACGCAGCTGAGCCCCGGACCGCACGGTCCGGGGCTCAGCTGTCGTTGCTTTCGTTCTAGCTAGTGGTGTGGCCCAGAAAGTTGCCGGGCGAATTCGCGGTCAGACGGGTGCATCGCGGCGCCGCCCCCACGTCCTCGTACTGGACGTACGGGGGCGTGGGGGCGGCGTCGCGAGGTGCCCTGCTGAGCGTGAATTACCCAGCCGACTTTCTGGGTCACGCCACTAGTTGCTCGCGGAAGACACGGCCTCGCTCAGCGATTCCCGTTCCGCCGCAGCCCACTTCTCGACGTCCATGGTGGGCTTGCCACCGACGTTCAGCAGCCGCGCCACCTTGGAGCGCAACGCAACGAAGGCCTCGTCGGTGCGCGTGGTCACCTGGTCGCGCTCGGCGGGAAGCGGCACCTCCAGGTCGGCCACCAGCTTCGCGGGCGAGCCGGACAGCACCAGGATGCGGTCACCCAGGTACACCGACTCGTCGATGTCGTGCGTGACAACGAGAACGGTCGTGTCGTGCTCACGGCGCACTCGAAGCAACAGGTCCTCCAGTTCGAACCGGGTCTGCGCGTCCACCGAGGCGAACGGCTCGTCCATCAGCAACAACGCCGGCCGGTACGCCAGAGCGCGCGCGATCGCCACACGTTGTTGCATACCACCGGAAAGCTGCCACGGCCGCTTCTTGGCCGCCGCGCCGAGGCCCACCCACTCCAGGGCTTCGGCGGCACGGGCGCGGCGCTCGGCGCGCGGCAGGGACCGCAGCGGGAACTCCACGTTGCCCTGCACCGAGAGCCACGGGAACAGCGAGCGCGAGTAGTCCTGGAAGACCACCGCGAGGTGGGAACCCTTCAGGGACACGTCACCACGAGAGGGTGCGATGAGTCCTGAGATCGTGCGCAGCAGTGTGGACTTGCCACATCCGGATGGTCCGACCACGCACACCAGCTCGCCGGCGCGGACGGTGAAGGTGAGGCCGCCGATGGCCTCGTAGTCGCCGTAGGTGTGGCCCAGGTCGGCCACCTCAAGCATGTTGCTCATCCCTGCTCCTCGGTTGCCAAGCCAAAGCCCTGCGTTCCACCGCCAGAAGCACGGTGTTGAGTCCGTAGCCGAGCACGCCCAACAGGACGATGCCCGCCCACATGCGCGTGTAGTCGAACTCGCGCTGTGCCGTGATGAGTTGTGAACCGATGCCGTTGTCCGTGCCCACGAGCTCGGAGATGACCATCAACACCAGGGACAGGGACAGGGACACCCGCAACCCCGCGAAGATCTTCGGGGAGGCCGCGGGCAGCACGACGCCCAGAACCCACTGGTAGCGCGGGATCCGGAAGACCGCGGAAGTGTCCACTTTGGTCACGTCGACGGAACGGGCACCGTCCACGCTGTTGAGCAGAACCGGCCAGATCACGCCGAAGACGATCGTCGCGAGCTGCATCGACGTGCCCGTCTTGAACAGCAACAGGAACACGGGCACCAGCGCGGGCGGCGGGATCGAACGCAGGAACACCAGCAGCGGTCCCGCGTACTCCATCGCCCGGTCGGAGCGGCCGAGCAGCAGGCCCAGCGCCACGCCGATCACCGACGCGATCGCCCAGCCGGACAGCAGCCTGCTGATCGACGGCAGGATGTGCTCGGTGATGTTCTCCGGCTCCAGGACCCACCACTCCCAGGCCGCCGTCACGATGTCGGACGGCGGAGGGAAGAACGGGTCCTCGGCGACCATGCCGAGCAACTGCCAAACGACAACGAGACCGGCGAACACGGTCCACCGTTGAAGAAAATTGTTCACCAGGCCACCCAACGCCGGCGGACGCGCTCAAGACCGCTGTTCAGCAGGACGCCGATCGCGCCCGCGACCACGGTGCCGACGAGCACCTGGTCCATCCGGCCGGGCCCGCTGCGGGCCTCCATGATGAAGAAGCCGAGCCCGATCTGGCTGCCCGCCATGAGCTCGACGCTCACCATCACGATCAGGGCGGTCGTCGCCGCGAGCCTGATTCCGGTGAGGACGAACGGCAACGCGCTCGGCAGGGCCACGCGGAACAGCACGCCCACGCGTCCGGTGCCGAAAACCCGTGACGTCTCGACGAGCAAGGGGTCCAGCTCGTCGAGCGCGTAGATGGTGTTGAACAAGATCGGCCACAGCGCGGCGTAGACCGCGAGCGTGATCTTCGTTTCCGGGCCGAACCCCAGCATCACCAGAGCGAGCGGAATCAGTGCCACAGAAGGGATCGGGCGCAGGAACTCGATGACCGCACGAGTCGCGTGGCGCACGGCGGGAACGCTGCCGAGCACCAGTCCACCCGGCACCGCGATGGCGATGGCGATCGAGATGGCGATCAGCACCGCCAGGACTGTTGCCACCACATGACTCATGAAGGCGGGAGAGGTCAACTGCGTGACGAGCTCACCGAACACGACGGACGGTGGCGGAAGCGAGTCAGCAGGTAGAAGGGGAGAGCGTCCTAAGAGCTCCCAGAGCGCGAGGAACCCGGCAATGCCGAGTAGTCCCCTTGTGAACGCACGCACTCGGTCACCCTAGAGAGTGGATCTCGGCTTCACAATGCGTGGTTGCTCAACTCCGGGTTGTTTCCCACACATCGCGGCGGTTCAGCAGACCTCTACGCGCGCCACTTCGCCGAAGCTCTTAACCCATTCGGAGTCCGTGAGCCGTGCACCGTCTTTTTCACACATCCGCTTGATGATCGAACCGGTGTCGAGGTCGTACGGCAGCAACTCGGGATCCTGGCCTCCGCTGCGCACGAGGAAGTCGCGGTTCTGCGGCCGGTACACCGCGCGCGTCGAGTCGCCGTGCCCGACGACGTACGCGAGCCGGTCCGCCGCACGGTCGTTCGGGTAGAGCTGGTGCACCTCGAAGATGTTGTCGCGCACGACGGCCACGCGGCCGTCGTCGGAGAACGTGACACGGGCTCCGGCACGCAACGCGGTGTCGAGCCGTGCGCGCAGCACGGGCGTTCCGCTCGGCACGCGCTGCCACACCTCGACGATCGACTCCGGTGACGAGTGCTCGACGGCGAGCCAGCGCCCGTCACCGCTGTAGGTGATGCCGCGGACGTAGACGTGCTGCGGCAACGGCGGTCCCGCGGACTCGACGGTGCCGCCGATGCTCCAGAACTCGATGGTCGTGGTGCCGGTGGCCGGGTCCCAGAGACCGGTCGCGAGCTCACGGCCGTCCTGGCTCAGCGCGACGGTCTCGGGGTCGCGCACCGGCATCGGCAGCTTGCGGGGGTTGCGCGGGTCGCTCAGGTCGTAGAGCTCCGCGTGCTCGGACTCGTCCGGCGTCGGAAGCCCGACCTCCACCGCGTCGCCGACCTTGCCGACGAGCCGCGAGCCGTCCGGGCTCAGGTCGAGCGTGCGGAACCGGCTGGGCAGCGCCGTGAGGTAGGTGATGTCGCCCGCGTCGTTGACGGCCCACAGGTGTTCCTGGCCGGTGAAGTCCTTCGTGACGGCACGGCGTTCGGCGAGCTTGACGACCCGGTGGCGGTCGGCGAACTTCTTGCCCGGCACCGCCTTGTCCTCGTCGATGCTCCACATCCGGTCGGTGCCGTCCTCGTCGGTCACCGCGGCCATCTCCCCGCGCGGAGCGACCACGACCTCCGCGTCGTCCTTGGGCGTGCCGGTGAACGGGATGCCGCGCGCGACCGCGCTCGCGAGCCGCAGCACCTTCTCGGCCTCGGCCGACGGGCTGACCTCGTAGCCGACCAGCGCGTACTTGTCCGCGTACGGCCGGCGTTGCTCCAGCAGCGCCTCGGACTGCGACAGCGCCTTGCCGCCGAGCTCCCGGTCGTTCATCTCGGTGATCTTGCGTTCGTTCGCGAGCGCGTAGACGACGGTGCCGGGCACCAGCGCGAGCAGCACCGCCACGACCGCGATCAACGCCGTCGAACGGCGGGTCTCCCGTTTGATGCTCTTGTCGACGAACTGGCGCTCACGCACCGTCAAGAACTCGCCGAGCTCCTTGGCCTTGCGCAGCCGCGGGCCCCGGTAGAGCGCCAGCGGATCGCGGTCGCTCGCCTCCCACAGCTCGATCGCGGTGACGAGCTGCTGGTGCGTGCGGAGGTTCTCGCGTTCCTCGTCGATCCACCGGGCGAGCCTGGGCCAGCGCAGCACGGCGTCGTGGGTCAGCTCGACGCCGTCCTCGGTGAGCGTCACCAGCCTGGCCTTCGCGAGGAAGTCCAGCAGGTGCGTGTCGATGTCCAGCCTGCGGGCGCGGCGTTGCGCGATCCCGTTGCGCTGCACGGAGACGAGCCTCAGGAAGATCTGCCTGGCCGCGCGCTGGTCGTCCTCGCCGAGGCCCGTGAAGGCCGTTTCGGCGGCCTGCGAGGTGACGTGTTCGATGCCGCCGGACTCCTCGAAGCCCGCGAGCGACAGCGTCATGCCGCGCTTGCGCCGCCACGTCTCGACCAGTGCCTGCTGCACCAACGGCAGTGCGTGCTGGTTCGCGGCATCGGCCACCAGCCGGGCGATGACCGCGGTCTCGACGGTGGCGCCGATCTTGGCGGCGGGTTCGGTGATGGCGCGGCGCAGCTGGTCCGCGCTCATCGGCTCGATCACGATCTCGGTGCCGCTGATGCCCTTCTCACGCCAGTGCTGCTCGTGGTCGGCGCGCACGGAGAGCACGACGTGGGGGCAGCGGGTGACGGCGGCGACGAAGTCCTCCGCGTCGAGCGCCTGCTCGAAGTCGTCGACGAGCAGCACGAGGCCGGGGCGGTGCTGGCGGATCCGCAGCCGGAGGTGCTCGGGGTCCTCCCGGAACTCCTCGGCCAGGCGGTCCGCGGTGGTGTTCTCGAAGACGCCGGCGAGAGCGGCGGCCAGGTCCCCGATCGGGTCCTGCCCCGGCGTGATCACCACGGCGTCGTCCAGGGCGGGGTGCAGACCGGCTCGCAGCAGCGACGTCCGGCCGGATCCGGAGGCTCCGAAGACGACGGTGACGGGCTTGGCCCTGACCGACTCGACGACCTGCTCCACGAGGCACTCACGCCCGAAGTACCGCTTCGCGTCGTCCTCGGTGAACGGGGCGATGCCGGGGTACGGCGTGTTCGGGTGCAACGGCTGCGTGTGCTCGGCGGCGAGCTCACGCCAGCGCCTGGTCCACGCGGCGGGATCGGCCTCACAGGCACGCACGAACGCGAGCGTCAGCGCGAGCGACGGCAGCTTGCGCCCACCGGCCGCGTCGGACAACGCGGTCGGCGAGTAGTTCGCGCGCCTGGCCAGTTCGCGGTAGCTCGGTTTGCCTGCCTGGTCCCGCAGTCTGCGCAGGTCACCGGCGAACCGCAGCAACGCGGTGTCCTCCGGACCCAGCGGTCGTTCACCTCGTGGCATGCCGCCTCCTGGCCGGATTGTCCACCAGAGGTTCGCCCTCCGTCTAACGGCCTGCTAACCGCCCACCACCCGGACGTGCGCTTCGTGATCGTTCCACCTGCCCGGTGCTGGGCTTTCAGTCGCGGCACGGTGGGGCGAAGTCGAGATCGCCGAAGTACTGCTCCCACTCCTCGCGGCTCATCCGCGGAATGGCCTGCTCGCAGATCCTGACCGCCGGGTCGCGCGGGTCGGCGTTCCACAGCCGCACCGCCCGGTCCGCACCGCCGGTCACGACCTCGTCGCCCTGGGGCGTCAGGCCGACCGCGGTGACCGGCCCGGCGTGCCCGCGCAGCAGGGCCTGCTCCACCGGTTCGCCGGCACCGAGCCGCCAGAGCCGCACCAGCCCGTCGTCGGTGGCGATCGCGACGTGGTCCGGGCCGAGCCGGGCCGAGGTGACCTCACCGCCGCCGGAGGGGATCCTGGCGCGCAGGACCGGGCCGCGCGGGTCGGTGGTGTTCCAGAGGTGCACGGCCGTGCGGGCGGTGGTCATCAGGTGCTCGGCGCCGGCGAACTGGGCGGTGCCGGCGAACTCCCTGGTCAGCGACAGGAGCTTGACGTCGCGCGGGTCGGTGACGTCGACCAGGTGCACGGCGCGACCGGTGGTGACGGCGGCGAGGACCTGGCCGTCCGGGCGGAACGACAGGCCCGCCAGCGGCCCCAGGCCGAGCTGGGCCGTGGTGAGGAGCCGCGGGCGTTCGCGGCGCAGGTCCGTCCAGAAGCTCAGGGTGCCGGCCTCGTCGGTGGTGACGAGAGTGGTGCCCTGCCAGGCGATCGCGATGGCACGCACGGGAAGCACGGGCAGTTCGCGTGGTTTGCCGAGGGAGACGTCGACGACGTGCACGGTGCCGTCGTCGCCGGCGGACGCCATCAGGCCGCCGGTCGAGTCCATCGCGAGGGCGGTGACGGCGCCGGAGTGCCGGGTGGCGTCGTAGGAGGCGCGCGGTGCCGGAAGGTCGGCCAGGCCCGTCAGCACGACGGTGCCGTCGCGGTGCCCGGTCGCGACCTGCTGCAGGGTCGGCCCGACCGCGAGCGCGGTGACCTCGGACTGGGCCTCGCGCAGCACCTGGGAGGGCACGTCCTCCTGCCGCAAACCGTTGCGCGCCTGAGGTAACGGCACGAGCTGATAGGCGGCGAGCGCGACCTGCTGGGCCAGGGCGGGATTCGTGGAACGCAGGGCGGCGGCCTCGCTCACGGCCCTCAGGACGGCGGCGTTGGCACGTTGCTCGTCGGCGGCTTTGCCCGCCTGCAGGGCGAAGGCGGTCGAACTGGCGGCGACGACCACGAGTGCCGCCAGCGCGGCGAGCAGCTGACGCTGGCGGCGGGTGCGTCTTCGTGCACTTGCCGAGACCTCCTGTTCCGCGGCCAGGCTCGCGGCGAGGAAGGCGCGTTCCCCGGCGTTCAGGGAAAGTCCGCCGGGAACGTTCGCCAGGCGGCGTCCCCGCAACAACGCGCCCGCGTCGCGGTCGAGCGACTCCCAGGTCCGCGTGGCGAGCGTGAGTTCGCGCTGTGCCTTGATGTTCTCGCGGTCTTCCTCCACCCAGCCCTGGAACGCGGGCCAGCCGCGGATCAACGCCTCGTGCGCCAGTTCGACGCCGTCGCGGTCGATCACGACGAGCCGCGCCGCCGCCAGCGCGAACAGCACCTCGTCGTCGGCTTCGAGCTCGGCGTGGTCCGCGCGGCGTTTCGTGTCCTCGGCGGTGACGAGCCGCAGCAGGATCCGTTTCGCCTGCTCCCGCCCCGCCGGGGAGAACGCGTCGAAGACCTCCTGCGCGGTGCGGGCGACGGCGTGGTCGAGGCCGCCGACCTCCTCGTAGCCGGCGAGGGTCAGCGTCATGCCGCGCCGGTGCTGCCAGGTCTGCGCGAGCGCGTGCGACAGCAACGGCAACACGGCCGCCTGCCCGACCGCGTCGGCCATGAGCCTCGCCAGCAACGCCGTCTCGACCTTGGCGCCCACGACCGCGGCGGGTTCGGTGATCGCGAGGCGGAGCTCGTCCGGCGTCATCGGGCCGAGCAGGAGCTGGGAACCGTCGAGCGCCTCGACCAGTTCGGGGTACCGCGCGCAGTGGCCGTAGTAGTCGGCCCGGACACCGATCACCACCTTCTGGCAACCGGTGAGCGCCGTGACCAGCCACTGGCGGAGCTCTTCGTTGCGGCACAACGTGAACAGCTCTTCGAACTGGTCGACGACCACGAGGTGCCCGTGGTGGTGCTGGAGTTGCCGCGGATCTTCCAGTTCGTCGGCGAGCTCGGTCGCCTCACCGCCGGTGAGCCGGGCGAGCGCGAGAGCGCACTCCTCCACGGGATTCGCGCCGGGAGTGAACAGCAGGACGGGTTCACGGGTGCGAGCGATGAGACCGGCCCGCAGCAACGACGACTTCCCCACACCGGACGGCCCGAACACGCCGGTGAAACGGTTCTTGGTGGCGAGCAGCTCGGCCGTCAACCGCTCCCGCCCGAAGAACCTCGGCGCGTCGCCGGGCTGGAACATCGAGAGCCCGACGTACGGATTGTCCTGCGCCGCATGCGGTTCGGCCTCGGCCACCGCACGCCACCGCCGCGCCCACTCCTCCGGATCGGCGTCACAGGCCTTGGCGTACGCCTTCGTCACCGCGAGACTCGGCAACTTCCGCCCGCCTGCCGCCTCCGACAACGCCGCGGCCGAGTAGTGCGCCCGCCGGCTCAGCTCCCGGTAGGTGGGGCTGCCCGCCCGCTCCCGCAGCCGCCGCAGATCCGCCGCGAACCGCAGGACACCGCTCTCGCCCTCGTCGAGAGGGCGTTCCCGTCTCGGCATCCCGTCATTGTTCAGAGAACTTTGTTCAGCGGCGAACACATGACCGTGAACAACCCGTTCGTCTTAATGTCGAGGCAGACGCAACTACGGGGAAGACCCGGTGCTCGCGCCCCGAACCGGCGCCGGAGTGGCCGTGGGTGGCTCGCGCACGTGCCACCCACGGCTCACGAACTCAGCAGACGGGCACGCGCTCGATGTCCGGGAAGTAGCGCCGCCACTCGTCGTCGCTCAACTCCACAGCCTTCTCCCGGCAAACCCCGTTCCTGACCTTCTCCAGGTCCGTGCTCATGACCCAGACGGACGGCCCGCCGTCGGTCATGCCGAAGGCCTTCTCCCGCTGCCGGTAGCGCAGCAGATCACCCGGACCTGGAAAGCCACCGAACGAGCCCACGGCGACCGCGTCACCTTGCCCGCCCATGTCCCAGACGTCGAAGGTGGACTGACCGAGCGCCGCTATCTGCCGGTCGTCGGCGCTGAAGGCGTACGAGACGATGTCGCCCGGCACCCGCGGCACCGTCGCCCGGACCTGTGCCTGGGCGCCGGACACGTCCCAGACGACGATCCTGGTCGTCTCCTGCACCGCCACCAGGCGCCCGCTGTCGGCGATCTTCATGCCGACGGTGCCGACGGGGACCCGCATCGTCGTCCGGACACGTGGTTCTCCGCGGCTGATGTCCCAGATCTGCACGTCCATGTTCTGGCTGGAGTCATCGCGCACGAGCAAACCGATCTCCTGGCCGTTCGGAGCCATGGCGACGTGCTTCACCCTGTCTCCAGGCAACCGGGTCTCCACGGGCCGTGCCGGATCCCTCAGATCCCAGACCGACGCTCGTCCGAGCCCGTCGCCGCGCAGCGAGATGGTCGTGGCCCCCAGCGTGCCCTCGCGGTTCAGGACGAGGTCGATCGGGCGGTCGGAGCCAGGTAGCGTCGCGAGCTGCTTCGGACGCGCGGGATCGGCGAGGTCCCAGATCCCGGTCTCCCCTGATTCCTCGGTCGTGAAGAGCCTCCGGTCGTCAGCGCTGAGCACGACGCGGACGACCCTGTTCCCCATCGCCGGCAGGGCCTCGCTCGACCTGGTGCCGGGCACGATCCTTGCCGGTCCCGTGCCGTCGGCGGCGATGACCAGCTCACCGTCCACCGACACCGCCAGGAACCCCTGGTTGAGGCCTGGCTTTGCCTGCATCCCCTTCGCCAGCCTGGCGGCGTCCGCGTTGAGCAGCGCGTCGCGCGTCTGCGGACCGGGCGCGACCACGTACGCGGCGAGCGCGATGCGCACAGCCTGCCGCGGACTGGCCGGGATCAGTCGCATGACCTCCGCGACGGCACGGCCGATCAGCGCGTCGTTGCGCTGCCGTGTCGCTTCTCGTGTCTTGGTCACCGCGAACACCGCCGTGCCGGCCAGCAACAGCACCAGGACCGAGAGGACGCTGATGACGGCGCGAGCCCGGCGGGCACGGTGACGTCCGGCGACCTGGCTCGCGGCGAGGAAGTCACGCTCGGGTCCGGTCAGCCCGGTGGCGTCCAACTCGGCTGCCTGAGCCAGCCGCGCGCCCTGGTAGAGGAGGTCGCGGTCGCCGCCCCACTCCTTCGCCGCCTCGGTCAGCTGGTGGTGAACGCGCAGGGTCTCGCGGTCTTCCGCGATCCAGTCGCGCAGTCGCGGCCAGGAACGGATCAACGCTTCGTGCGTGAGTTCGGCGTGCTGCTCGGTAAGCGTGACCAGGCGGGCGTTCGCCAGGTGCTCCAGGACCTCGGCGTCGAGATCCTCGCGGTTCGCGCGGCGTTTGGTGTCCTCGGTGCCGTCGCCGAGCGCGATCAGCCGCAGGAAGGTGCGACGGGTGGTCTGCCGCTGTTCCTCGGTGAGCTGCCCGTACGCGGCCTCGGCGGTGCGGGCGATGGCGTGCTCGACGCCGCCCGCCTCCTCGTAACCGACGAGAGAGAGGGTCATGCCCCGGCGGCGGTGCCAGGTCTCGACGAGGGCGTGCTGCACGAGCGGCAGGGCGGCCACCTGACCCGTGACGTCGGCGACCAGGCGGGTGACCAGCGCGGACTCGACGGTGGCGCCGACGCGCAGGGCAGGTTCGACGATGGCGCGGCGCAGTTCGTCGGCGGTCAGGGGGCCGACCAGGAGTTGTGCGCCCTCCAAGGCCTCGGCCAATTCGGGGTATCGGCCGACGTGGCCGTAGAAGTCGGCACGGACGCCGATCACCACGTGCGGCGCGCTCATCAGGGCTCGGACGAACCAGTCGCACTGCTCGGGGCTCGCCAGGGTGAACACCTCCTCGAACTGGTCGACGACCAGGACGAGGTTCTCGTCGTGCTGCCGGATCAGCAGACCGAGCGACGCGGGGTCGGTGAGCTGGCCGCGCAGGACCACCGCCGAGTTCCCGGTCAGCTGGGCGAGGCGGACTGCGCACTCGTCGAGCGGCTGGACGCCAGGGGTGAAGATCAGCGCCTGGCCGAGGCGTGGCAGCAGGCCGGCGCGCAGCAGTGACGACTTGCCGGAGCCGCTCGCGCCGAAGACGCCGACGAACGGGCGTTTCCGGGTGAGTTCCACCAGCTTCGCGGTGAGCTTCTCGCGGCCGTGGAAGCGGTCGGCGTCTTCTTTTTGGAACGCCTTCAATCCCACGTACGGGGCTTCCGCTGTCGGTTCCGGTGGCGCGGCGATGTCGCGCCAGCGCTGTTCCCACTGCTGCGGATCGCCACCGCACGCCGTGACGTAAGCGAGAGTGACCGCGAGACTCGGAAGTTTCTTGCCGCCGGCGGCGTCGGAAAGCGTCGCGGCCGAGTAATGCGCGCGTGAAGCGAGCGCGCGATAGGACGGTTTGCCCGCCTTCTCGCGGAGTTTCCTCAGGTCGGCGGCGAACTGGCCGAGTTCGGTGTCTTCGCAGTCCAGCGGACGTTCGGTGCGTGGCATGCCGGTCTCCCCCTGAGACTGATTGTCCACACCTTGTTGTTCAAAGCGCACTTCCGACCCCTTACAACGTCGTCGCCATAGCGTTTCCGTCGCAAGGTGAATGAGGGTTCACCGCAGTTCGTCCCTCCGGCTCTGGGGGCCGGAGGGACGAGCGGGGTTCAGATTCTGATCAGAGACCGACGAGCTTGTAGAGGCCGCCGACTTCCTGGCGGTTCAGCACCCGCATCGAACCGGGACGCTGGTTGCCGAGCGACACCTCGCCGACGGCGACGCGGACCAGCGACTGCACCGGGTAACCGGCGGTCTCCATGAGGCGGCGGACGATGTGCTTGCGGCCCTCGTGCAGCACGATCTCGACCAGCGCCTTGCCGGGCACGGCGCTGATGAGCTTGAAGGAGTCGACCTTGACCGGCCCGTCCTCCAGTTCGATGCCCGCCTTGAGCTTCTTGTTGAGACCCTTCTCGACCGGGCCGGGGACCTCGGCGAGGTAGGTCTTCTTGACGTTGTAGCTCGGGTGCATCAGCCGGTGCGCGAGCTCGCCGTCGTTCGTGAGCAGCAGCAGGCCCTCGGTCTCGGCGTCGAGGCGGCCGACGTGGAACAGCCGCTCCTTGCGGCTGCGCACCAGGTCGCCGACGCACGGGCGGCCCAGGTCGTCCTCCATCGTGGAGAGCATCCCGTACGGCTTGTTGAGCGCGATCGTGACGACGTCCTCGCGGATCTGCACCCGCAGTCCGTCGACGTGCACGACCGCCGTCTCGGGGTCGATCCGCCGCCCCTGCTCGGTGACGACCTTGCCGTCGACCTGCACGCGCCCCTGCTCGATCAGTTCTTCGGAAGCGCGGCGCGAGGCGACCCCCGCCTGCGCGAGCACCTTCTGCAGGCGCACGCCCTCGTTGTCAGACATCGTCGATCGCATCCACTTCGGGCAGGAGCGGGGCGATTGGTGGCAGGTCGGCAAGTGACGACAGCCCCAACCGCTCCAGGAACAGTTCGGTCGTGCGGTACAGGATCCCACCCGTGTCGCTGTCGGTGCCCGTCTCCTCGATGAGCCCCCGTGCGACCAGGGTCCGGATCACGCCGTCCACGTTGACGCCGCGAACCGCCGCGATCCGCGCCCGCGTGACAGGCTGCCGGTAGGCGATCACCGCGAGCGTCTCGAGGGCCGCGCGGGTGAGTTTCGCACGCTGACCGTCGAGCAGCAGCTTCTCCACGAACGGGGCGAACCGGTCCCGCGTGTAGAACCGCCAGCCGTCCCCCGCCCTGCGCAGGTCGATGCCACTGCCGGACTCGGTGTACCGAGCAGCCAGTCTACGGAGTGCCGCCTTGATTCGCTTAACCGGCTGCTCAAGGGCACTGCTGAGCTGGTCTTCCGCGATCGGGCTGTCCACCACGAGCAGGACCGACTCGAGCGCGGCCTCGAAGACCGCGTCGTCGGTCAGGTCGGGCAGGCCGCTGTCCTCGATCGCCTCCTCGGGGGCGGCGGCGAGGAGTTGGGCCTCGAGGGCGGTGGCGTCTTCGGCGTCGGCCGGGTCTGCCTCGGGCTCGGGCTCGGAGGCTTCGGGCTCGTCCAGCACAACGGCTGCGGGAGCGGCGTCGTCGAGAGCGGCGTCAGGCTCGGGCTCGGCGACCTCAGGCTCCGCCGCCTCGGGCTCGCCCCCGTCGAACGCCGGCCCCGGCTTCTCGATCTCCGCCGCGTCCGGCCCCACCAGTGGCTCGCTCATCCGCCGTAGTCCTCATCCTCGTGGCCGGCGTGCACCTGCGCCTGCGCGTCGTCCAACGTCCCGCCGACCCACGTCACCTGCAGCGGCCCGAGCGGGTCCTCCTGCTCGAAGGCCAGCGACTTCTCCCGGTACAGCTCCAGCAGCGCGAGGAACCGCGCCACGATCTCCATGGTCTCGGTGCAGTCGGCGACGATCTCCGAGAACGACGCGGTGCCCTTCTCGATCAGAATCGCGCGCAGAACGTCCGCGGTCTCGCGGATCGACACGCGGTGCTGGTGGATGTGGTCGACCGACAGCGTGCGCTTCTGCTTCGGGCGGAAGGAGGAGGCCGCGATCAGCGCGAACTTGTGGGGCGTGACGCCGAGCATCACCTCGGGCAGCAGGCCCTCGAAGCGCGGTTCGAGCGACACCGAGCGCGGGTAGCGCCGGAACGCACCCTGCTCCAGTTCCGCGAACAGGGCCGCGACCTGCTTGTAGGCGCGGTACTGCAGAAGGCGGGCGAACAGCAGGTCGCGCGCTTCCAGCAGGGCCAGGTCGTCCTCGTCCTCGACGTCACCGGTGGGCAGCAGCCGGGCGGCCTTCAGGTCCAGCAGCGTGGCCGCGATGACCAGGAACTCGGTGGTCTCGTCGAGGTCCCACTTGTCGCCCATGCCGCGCAGGTGCGCGATGAAGTCGTCGGTGACCGTGTGCAGGGCCACCTCGGTCACGTCGAGCGTGTGCTGGGAGATCAGCTGCAGCAGCAGGTCGAACGGACCTTCGAAGTTCGTGAGCCTGACCTTGAACTTGCCATCGTCCGGAGCGGCAACCTCGGCAGGGGCTTCCTCGGTCACTGCTCGCGCAACCTGCGTACCAGCAACGACGCGTCACCGTGCATCTCGAGGTCGTCCAGCACGATGGCGATCGCCTCACGCACCACACGGCCGCGGTCGACGGCCAGCGAGTGCGAGCCGCGCAGCACGAGCCGCGCCTGCTCCAGGGCCAGCAGTTCCTCGTCGGACACGTAGACCGTGATCTTCGTGGTGTGCTTGGTGCGGCCGGAACCACGGCGCTGCTGCGGCGTGACCTCGTCCGAGGAGACCTCGGGCGCGGGCGCGGCAGAGGTCAGCCGGAACAGTTCCGCGGCCCCCGGCAGTGAAGGGCGACGGTTCACCGGGCGATCACCTCGCGAGCCAGGCCGCGGTACGCGTTGGCACCGGCCGAGCGCGGCGCCCAGCGGGTGATCGGCTCACCGGCCACGGTGGTCTCCGGGAAGCGCACCGTGCGGTTGATGACCGAGTCGAACACGATCTCGCCGAACGCCTCCACGACGCGTGCCATGACCTCACGCGAGTGCAGCGTGCGCGGGTCGTACATCGTGGCGAGGATGCCGGTGATGTCGAGCTTGGGGTTCAAGCGTTCCTTGACCTTCTCGATGGTGTCGATGAGCAGCGCCACCCCGCGCAGCGAGAAGAACTCGCACTCCAGCGGGATCAGCACACCGTCCGCGGCCGCGAGGGCGTTCACCGTGAGCAGGCCGAGCGAGGGCTGGCAGTCGACCAGCACGTAGTCGTAGTGGTCGATGACGGGACGAAGGGTGCGCACGAGGGTGTGTTCGCGACCCACCTCCGACACCAGCTGGATCTCGGCCGCCGACAGGTCGATGTTGCTCGGCAGCAGGTCCATGTCCTCGATCATGGTCTTGCGGATGACGTCGGGAACGGCGGTGTCGTTCTCCATGATGACGTTGTAGATCGTGGTTTCCAGCTGGTGCGGGTGCACGCCGAGGCCCACCGAGAGCGCGCCCTGCGGGTCGAAGTCGACGAGCAGCACACGCCGGCCGTACTCGGCCAGCGCCGCGCCCAGGTTGATGGTCGTCGTCGTCTTGCCGACGCCACCCTTCTGGTTGCAGACGGCCAGGATCTTCGCCGGACCGTGGTGCAGCAACGCCGGCGGATCGGGGATGTGACGACGCGGTCTGCCCGTCGGGCCGATGCCGTCGACCTGCTCCGTGGCGACGTCGTCCACCGGCGCGGCGTGCGGAGCCAGGCTCAGATCGGCACGGGGCGCGAAAGCGTGCTCCGGTGTCGACATGGCTGGCGATCCCTCACTGGTCGTAGTCGTCTCTCCGGGCGCAGCCTAGGCCGCACCCGTGCGAGCGGCAACGCGCCTCGCCGGGCTTGTCAAGACTTGATTAGACAGTGACATCCGTTCGTGTTCGCCGATCGGCGGCTGAGAGCACCACGTCCAGCAGGCCTGGGAACAGATGATCCAGGTCATCGCGGCGCAGTGACACCCACCGTTGATTACCGCGGCAGCGTGTTCGCGTGATGCCCGCTTCGCGCAATACCCGCAGATGCTGGGAAAGGGTCGACTTCGCTACGTCGACCTCGAAAGCCCCGCACAGCCTCTCGCCGCTCAACTGGATCTGGCGCACGACCGCGAGCCTTGTCGGGTCACTCAGCGCGTGCAGCACGGCGGCTAGATCAATGGCCTGTGGGGACGGCTCGTCCAAGTTCGGCACCTGCCCACCGTACCCGTGGAAGCCTCATGTTCCAGTGGCTCGAGGGTGTGCAGTTGCGTAGACCTCCCTCAAAGTCGTAACGGTTACCAGTGTGTACACCTGAGTGGTCGTAACCGATGCGTGCCCAAGGAGTTCTTGCACCACCCGAACGTCAGCACCCCCTTCGAGCAGATGGGTGGCAAACGAATGCCGCAACGTGTGAGGGGACACCACAGCCGTGATTCCGGCTTGCTCCGCAGCGGTCTTCAGAACGGTCCACGCGCTCTGCCGGGAGAGCCTTCCGCCACGTGCATTCAAGAACAATGCAGGTGTGCCACGCCCCTTCGCCGCCAACGCGGGACGCGCCCGAACCAGGTAGGCGTCGACCGCCGCCAACGCCGGCCGCCCGACCGGAACCAGCCGCTGTTTCCCTCCCTTCCCGTCCAGCAGCACCGTCCGCTCGGAAGCGTCGATGTCGTCCACGTCCAGCCCGACCACCTCGGAAATTCGCGCTCCCGTCGAGTACAGCAGCTCCAGCAGCGCTTTGTCCCTGAGGTTTCCCACAGTTTCGAGGAGGGTGAGAACCTCATTGATCGGTAAAGCCTTCGGCAGCCTCTTCGGTGGCGACGGTGGATGAACGGCCCGTGCAACGTCTTGCGGCACAACACCTTCACGGTGCGCGAAGCGGTGCAACCCGCGCACGGCAACCAACGTCCGTGCGGCAGAAGACGCCGCAAGTCCGCTCTCGCGCAGCACGGCAAGGAACTCACTCACCTGAAGCTCCGTCACCGCGCCCAAATCCGTGACACCCAGGGACTCCAGGTGTTCGGTGTAGCGGCGCAGGTCACGGGTGTAGGAGTCGAGCGTGTTGCGGGCGGTGCCGCGTTCCACGGCGAGGTGGTCGAGATAGGTCGCCACCAACTCAGCAATCACGCCAGCCCTTCCAACACGATCTCCCCATCACGCGCGTTGACCCCCTTGGCGAGCGCCGGGTCATCCGCGACAGCACGATCGAAACCCTTGTCCGCCAACGCGATGACGTACGGCAGCGTCACGTTCGTGAGCGCGTACGTCGACGTGTTCGGCACGGCACCAGGCATGTTCGCGACGCAGTAGAACACGGAATCGTGCACACGGTACGTCGGCGCGTCGTGCGTCGTCGGCCGCGTGTCCTCGAAACACCCGCCCTGATCCACCGCGATGTCCACGAGCACGCTGCCGGAGCGCATCCGCGACACCAGGTCGTTGCTGACGAGCTTCGGCGCCTTCGCACCGGGCACCAGCACGGCACCGACGACGAGATCCGCCCAGCGGCAGGCCTTCTCGACCTCGTAGGCGTTCGACGCGATCGTCTGCAGGTGCCCGCGGTAGGTGAAGTCGATCTGCCGCAACCGGTTGACGTTGTTGTCCAGCACGATCACCTCGGCCTGCATGCCGACGGCCATCGTCGCCGCGTTCATCCCCGCCACACCCGCGCCGATCACCGCGACCTTGCCCGCCGCGACACCGGGAGCACCGCCCAGCAGCACACCGCGCCCGCCCTGGGCCCGTTCCAGGCAGTGCGCGCCGACCTGGGCGGCCATCCGCCCGGCGATCTCGCTCATCGGCGCCAGCAACGGCAAGGACCCGTCCGCGAGCTGCACGGTCTCGTAGGCGATGGCCGTGATGCCGGACGACGCGATCGCCTCGGTGCACGACGGCGACGCCGCCAGGTGCAGGTAGGTGAACAGCACCTGGTCGCGGCGCATGCGGTGGTACTCGGGCTCGATCGGCTCCTTGACCTTCAGAACCAGGTCCGCCTGCCCCCACACCTCGTCAGCGGAAGCGGCGATCCGCGCACCGGCGGCCACGTACTCGTGATCGGGGAACGACGAGCCCGCGCCGGCGTCGCGCTCGACGACGACGGAGTGCCCGCGACGCGCCAGTTCGACCACTCCGGCCGGTGTGATCGCGACGCGGTACTCGTGGTTCTTGATCTCCTTTGGGACACCGACCAGCATCGTCGCAGCGTATTCCCGATATCGATCTGCTGCATCGGATAACGTGGCCAGCCGTGTCAGAAGCATTCGGGCCTGAACAGCAGCGCATCGGCAACCAGCAGCGCGAAGAGGCGATCACCGCGCTCAACGACCACTTCGCGATGGCGCGGCTCGACATCGGCGAGTACCAGGAACGCGTGAACCGCGCGTCCGGCGCGCAGAGCTACGTCGAGCTCGCGGAGCTGTTCCGCGACCTGCCGCAGCCCCACCCGCCGTTCCTCGCGCCGCCCTCGGTGCCGTTCACCGCCGTGCCCCCGCCGCCGCCCGGCTACGCGCCGCAGCCCACTCAGCCGTACTACCCGCCGCCCACGGGCCCGCAGCCGCAGTACGCGGTCCCGCCGCCCGGCATGGTTCCCCACGGCGTGGGTTACGACCCCGGCGCCCCGTGGGGCCGCGACCCGTACACGGGCGTGCCGTACTCGGAGAAGTCGAAGATCGCCGCGGGCCTGCTCCAGCTGTTCCTCGGCAACTTCGGCATCGGCCGGTTCTACATGGGGGACACCGGAATCGCGGTCGCCCAGCTGCTGACGTGCGGTGGCTGCGGCATCTGGTCGCTGATCGACGGCGTGCTCATCCTGATCAACGGCGGCACCGACGCGGAAGGACGCCCGCTGAAGGGCTAGACGCCGGCGATGTTGCGGCCCACGCCCCACACGAGCATGACGGCGAGAGCGGCGAACCCGACCGATGCCGGTACCGGTCGCCGTTCTCCCTTCCAGCGGCTCACCGTCCAGCGCGTAAAGAGCCAGGCCATCAGCGGCACGCCGAGCACGAGCAGCACGGCGTTGAAATGCCACGCGGCCACCACGTCGCCGTGCAGCAGCGCGTGCACCATGCGCGTGATCCCGCAGCCAGGGCAGTCGAGCCCGGTGAGCGCCTTGAAGGGGCACTTGGGCAACAGGTTGCCCGGCTGGTTCGGGTCGACGAACAGCAAAAGCACGGCACCCGCGGCGCCGGCCGCGAGCACGCTGAGGGGTCCCCTCATCCGTGAGAGAGAACCCTTCAGCGTCTGCATCAGCCCAACTTACTTCCTGCGCGCGGCGAACCGGGTCGGCTTGTCGCGAAACGGTGCGTCGGCCGGACGCGGCTCTGCCCGTCCCTCCAGCACCTCCCGCGCCGCGAGCAGCCCGGCGACCGCCGAGGAGTTCACGATCTCGCCCGAGAGCACCATCCGCACGGCCTCGTCGATCGGGAAGCGGTGGATCTCCAGGTCCGCCTCCTCCTCGCCCTGCACGTCACGGTCCACTTCGGACAGTTCGCGCGCCAGGAACACCCGCACGACCTCGTCGGTGAACCCGGGAGACGCGGCCGTGTCGACCAGCGCGTCCCAGCGCGCGGCGTCGAGCCCGACCTCCTCGGCCAGCTCACGGCGGGCGCCGACGACGGGCTCCTCGCCGTCGTGGTCGAGCAGTCCGGCCGGCAGTTCCCAGAGGTGCCTGCCCAGCGCGTGCCGGTACTGGTGGATCAGCACGACCTCACCGGCGTCGTCCACGGCCACGACCGCGACGGCGCCCATGTGCTCGACGATCTCGCGCTTGGCCGTGCCGCCACCGGGCATCTCGACCTCGTCGACCCGCAACGCGACGACCCGCCCGACGTGCACGTCCTCGCTGGAGACCGTCCGGAAGTCGTGCCTGGTCACTTGCCGGCCCCCGCGGTCAAAGGGAGGCGGTCGGCCACCCGGTAGTCGATCGCGGCCTTCACGAACGCCGCGAACAGCGGGTGCGGCTTCGTGGGACGCGACTTGAGCTCCGGGTGCGCCTGCGTGCCCGCGTAGAACGGGTGCACGTCCGACGGCAGTTCGACGAACTCGACCAGGCGGCCGTCCGGCGACAGGCCGGAGAACACCAGACCGGCCTCGGCGAGCTTGCCCCGGTACGCGTTGTTGACCTCGTAACGGTGCCGGTGCCGCTCGGACACCTCGGTCGCGCCGTACGCCTGAGCGACGACAGACCCCGCCGTGAGCTTGGCGGTGTACGCGCCGAGGCGCATCGTGCCGCCCATGTCACGCTGACCGGCCACGACGTCCTGCTGGTCGGCCATCGTGGAGATGACCGGAGTACCGCCCTCTTCGAACTCGCTGGAGTTCGCGTCCTCGATGCCCGCGAGGTTCCGCGCGGCCTCGATCACCATGCACTGCAGGCCGAGGCACAGGCCCAGCGTCGGCACCCCGCGCGTGCGGGTGTACTTCAGCGCGCCGACCTTGCCCTCGATGCCGCGCACGCCGAACCCGCCGGGGATCAGCACCGCGTCCATGCCGGACAACGCCCGTGCCGCGCCTTCGGGCGTCTGGCACTCGTCCGACGGCACCCACTTGATCTCGACCTTGGCGTGGTGCGCGAAACCGCCCGCACGCAGCGCCTCGGTGACCGAGAGGTAGGCGTCGGGCAGGTCGACGTACTTGCCGACGAGCGCGATCTTCACCGTCTCGGACGGGTTGTGCACCCGCTCCAGCAGGTCGCCCCACACCGTCCAGTCGACGTCGCGGAACGGCAGGTCGAGACGGCGCACGACGTAGGCGTCGAGGCCCTCGGCGTGCAGCACCTTCGGGATGTCGTAGATCGACGGCGCGTCCACGGCCGCGACGACGGCGTCGGTGTCGACGTCGCACATCAGGGCGATCTTGCGCTTCAACGCGTCCGGGATCTCCCGGTCCGCACGGCACACGATCGCGTCCGGCTGGATGCCGATGTTCCGCAGCGCCGCGACGGAGTGCTGCGTCGGCTTGGTCTTCAGCTCGCCGCTGGGCGCCAGGTACGGCACCAGGCTGACGTGCAGGAAGAAGACGTTGTCGCGGCCGACGTCGTGACGGACCTGGCGGGCCGCCTCGAGGAACGGCAGCGACTCGATGTCACCGACCGTGCCGCCGACCTCGGTGATGACCACGTCCGGAGTGACGCCGTCGGCGTCCGGCTCGGCCATCGCCCTGATGCGGCGCTTGATCTCGTCGGTGATGTGCGGGATGACCTGGACCGTGTCGCCCAGGTACTCACCCCGCCGCTCCTTGGCGATCACCTCGGAGTACACCTGGCCGGTGGTGACGTTGGCCTCGCCGCTCAGGTCCCGCGACAGGAACCGCTCGTAGTGGCCGATGTCGAGGTCCGTCTCCGCGCCGTCGTCGGTCACGAAGACCTCGCCGTGCTGGAACGGGTTCATCGTGCCGGGGTCCACGTTCAGGTACGGGTCGAGCTTCTGCATCGTTACCCGCAGGCCGCGCGAGGTGAGCAACTGGCCGAGACTGGAGGCAGTGAGCCCCTTGCCCAGGGAGGAGGCGACGCCCCCTGTGACGAAGACGTGCTTGGTCGTACGTGCCTGCTGCACCAACGGGGCTCCCGTGAAAATCGTGGGGGCCGAATCCCCCTATCCACGGGCCATAACGCTAACACGCCGCCGGTCACTCAGCGCACCACGACCCGGCAGATCACATCACCCGATCGGCGCAGCGCGGTGTTTTCCCGAACTCCCACGGCACGCGCCGGGATCAGGAATCGTTGTCACGTGACCTTCGACGTGGCAGGGAGCGCCGCACGAGCCATGCACGACCGCTCGGCGGCGTGGCGTTTCATCGAGGGTTTCGCGGCCGCGTGGGCCGAGCCGCTGGAACCGCAGGACGGCTGGAACCGGTCGGATCTCGCCGCCACCGAGGAGCAGCTTCTCGTCCGGCTGCCCGAGGCGGTGAAGGAGGCGCTGGCGCTGTTCGGCAAGCGTCCCGACCTGACCAGCAACCAGGACCGCCTGCTGACGCCGTCCGAACTGCGCGTGGTCGACGACGTCCTGGTGTTCCGCGACGAGAACCAGTGGGTCGCGGCCTGGGGCACCGCGCTGGACGGCGACGACCCGGAGGTCCGGATCAAGCTCGACCTCGTGGACAGGACCGAGGAGCGCTGGGACGCGTGGCTGCCCCGGTTCTCGCTGGCGTGCGTGGAGATGGTGCTGTCCGAGGCGCTGTTCCGCGACGGGGCCGAGACAGCGGACAGGGAGACGTCCGAGGCGGACATCTCCCTGCTCGAAGAGCATTTCGCACTGCTGCCGCTGCACAGTCCCGGCACCCGCTGGTTCGCCGCGGACGACCTGATCGTCCGCGAGGACGACCGCCAGTGGCTGTGGGCCCGCGCCCGCACGCCGGACGCGCTGGACCAGCTCCTGAAGGCCCTGCCCGGCGAGTGGACGACCGAGCACTGAGCTTCTAGCCGGCTGTGCCGGGCGAGGACGCCTCCGCGTTGCCCGCGACGCCGTACCGGCCGGAGCGGCCCTCCAGCTGTTCGCGCAACGCCATCACCACGACGACCTGGCCCGCCGGGGTGTCGGAGTTGTCCACCGTGGACAGGATCGACGTCGCGGCGGTGTCCGCGCGGACCACGCCGATCGCACCCGTGCCGTTCGCCGAACCGTTCGCACCGGCCAGCACGACACCCGCGCCGGCCCGGTCGAGCTGGGTGGCGAAGCGCGCGACGGTCGCCGCCCGGTCCGCGGCCGAGTCACCGATCGCGGCACCACCGGTCAGCACGATCGCGAGCTGCGCGGGCTTCACGCCCGAGGTCGCCTTCACGAACCCCGAGTTGGTCAGCCCGGCGAGCGCGGACGCCGTCTCGTCGGCCGTGGCCTGTGGCTCGTTGTTGGACGGGTTGAGCAGCAGCAACGTCCCGAACAGACCGCCCGCGCGGGTGCCGGGGTCCGCGGCCGTGGGCAGCTGCGAACCGGCGGGCTGCAGGCGTGCCACGAGATCGCGCAGCTGGTCGCCGCGCGACGGGTCGGCGAACGCGTCGGTCAGCTGGATCTCGCCGGTGACGGTGGCGCTCGCGGACTTCAGCAGCCCGGCGAGAGCGTCCCGATCGGACGGACGGGCGTCCGACGTGGTCACGATGACGACCGTGCGTTCGGTGAGCCGGTCCTTGACCGCCAGCGGGCCGACGGACGCGGCGAACTTGTCCGCCTCGGTCAGCTTGGCGTTCAACGCGTTGCGGTCGTTCTGCAGGTCGTTCACCTGCTGTGCCAACGAGTTCTTCTCGTCGCTCAGCCCGGAGAGCAGCCTTCCGCTGATCGCGGTCGACCCCAGCACGACACCGACCGCCAGCGCGAGGAACACCGCGGTGATCGAAACTATGTGGTAGCGCAGCGTGATCACGAGAGGAACCCCTTGAACCAGTTGACGACGGATTGCCAGCCGTCGACCACGATGTCGACGTAGACGTGACCGACGCCGGACACCGCGAGGGCCGCCGCCATGGCGGCGATCGCGGCGGTCACCAGCAGGACGATCACGCCCAGCGAGACCCGGCTGCGGTGCAACGTCGCGACGGCCTCCCCGTCGACGAGCTTGCTGCCGAGCTTGAGCCGGGTGAGGAACGTGGAGGGGTTGGAACCGGAGTGCCCGCGGTCGAGGAACTCGCGCAACGTCGCGCGCAGCCCCACCGTCACCACCAGGGACGCCCCGTGCGCCTCGGCGAGCAGCAACGCGAGGTCCTCCGCGTTGCCCGACGCCGGGAACGTCACCGCGCCGATGCCGAGGTCCTGGATCCGTTGCAGGCCGGGCGCGTGGCCGTCGGTCTGCGCGGGCACGACCACCTCGGACGCCGCGCGCAGTGACGCGGTGCCGATGCCGTCGGGGTCGCCGACGATGATGTCGGGCTTGAGCCCGGCGTCGTGCAGCGTGTCCGCGCCGGTGTCGACGCCGATCAGCACCGGCCGGTACTCGCGGATGTACTTGCGGAGCTTGCGCAGCTCCTCTGCGTGCGACGGGCCGCCGGCGACGACGAGCACCTGCCGGTCGCGCATCGGCACGTACACCTCGGGCACGCCGACGCCGTCGAGCACCAGCGCGCGTTCACGGCGGAGGAACTCGATGGTGTTGGCGGAGAACGCTTCCAGCTGAGCCGACATGCCGGCCTTCGCCTCGATCATCGCGTCGGCGATGCTTTCGGCGTTCTGCTCGATCCCTTTGGCGAGCTCACGTTCCCCGGCGTACACGACTCCTTCGTGCAGCCGGATCTTCGCGCCTTCCTTGATCTCCCGCAGCGCGACGGCGCCGACGTTGTCGATCAGCGGAATGCCCGCCTCGATCAGCAGTTCCGGTCCGAGGTTGGGAAACCGACCGGAAATCGACGGTGACGCGTTCACGACGCCGACGACCTCGGCCGAGACGAGCGCTTCGACGGTCCGCCGATCGAGGTCGACGAGGTCCATCACAGCGATGTCACCGGCACTGACGCGCCGCACCAGGTCGCTCGCGCGCCGATCAACCCGCGCGACGCCCGTGACACCGGGAAGTTCGTGGTTGGTGCGGCTCAGCAGCCCGGAAAGCTTCATGGGCCGATAGTGACTCACGGTGCGCACGCGACAGGTGAGGCACGCCGGGCATTTCTCGCTGGTCAGTCGTCGGGGTGAACTACTACGGCTCCAAACGCGAGAACCACTGCACTTATGAGCACCCAAATACCGTTGCCGAACCCGGCTTCCAGCGCCGGATCGATGGCGATGTTGCCCTCCTGGTGAAAGCTGATCGCGTTCAGCAAATACACGAACAACATTCCGGTGACGCCCGCCAGCCCGGCCGCTCCGGCAAAGGCGACCTTCCGCCACCTGACGCCCACCAGCACCACGGCGGCCATCACCACGATCGGGATGCCGAACAACGGTCCGTGTTCATCCGCGGTGCCACCGAAGTGCGTGCTCCACCCACTGGTGACGTAGGCGGTCTGCGCCTGCCCAGGAGCGAGCCGGATCAACAACTCGGAGAACGGCAGGAACGTGGCCCCGACCGCAGCCACCGCGGCGAGCCCGAGCAGCACGACGCCAAGGATCTTCCTCACGCCGCCTCCCGTTGCGCGGCAACAGCTCCCACGAGCCCGACCACCGTCCCCACGACGAGGAACACCAGCCCGAACCCGACCGCGAAGTCCCCCTGCTGCTCGATCGCGTGCCCGCGTTCGGACACCACGAGCGCAGAGACGACCCCCACCGCGCCCAGCTGCCCGGCGGCCCCGGCCAGCGCCGCGCGGTTGATCCAGATCCCGGCCACGAGCAACGCGACCGTCACCACGACAGGCACGCCGTACCAGGGCGAGAGCTCCCCGGCGGGCCAGTCGCCGGGCTTGTTGAGCACCTCGGTCCCCCAGGCCCGCACCACGACCTCAACGCCACCGGCGTACGCCGTCGAGTACCACGGCAACACCATCGCCGTAGCGCTCAGCACCACTCCGGCCGCGATCAACGCGATCGCCGTAGGTCTCCCGATCACCGGGTCTCCCGCTCGTCGTCAGGAATGGCAATCCCGAAGGGAGGCGTGTCGTCGTCGCCGTCGAGCTGGTGCACGACAACCCCGTCCCCTTCGTCCTCGTCCTCCACCACCGGCTCGGGACTCCTCCGCTGAGCGAGCACCGCACCCACGAGCCCGGCGACGGCCGCGATCACCAGGAGGTAGAAGCCGTCGTGGTAGAGCAGCTCGTCCTTGCCGGCACCGCGCGGCGGCTCGGAGTCGATGAGCTCTTTCAGCTCCCGCAACTGGAACACGTAGAGGAACAGGATCCCGGCCAGCACCCCGGCCCCGGCCATGGCCAGCGGCCGTCCGGCGAACGCGGTCTCCTGACGCGTCAGCAGCACCACGGCGACCGCCATCATGATCGCCGCGACCACCACGGGCCACCCGGCGGCGAAGAGCGCGGTCTGTTCGACCGCACCGTCCTGCGGGTTCGACGTGGTGACCCACAGGGTCGAGGTGGAGCGCAGATCGGTCCCGAAACCCTTGTAGACCGTGCTGAAGACGTCCTGGAGCGACCCGATCACCGCCAGCACTGCCCCGAGCGCCAGCAGCACCCACGCGATCTTGCGACGCTCAATCACTCTTGGGCTCCACGATCACCGGATACCCGTAGGGAGGCGTGTCGGTGTCGTCCGCCTCGTCGTCGATCTGATGGATCACAGCGCCTTCACCAGCAGTGTCCCCTGGCACGGCCCGAGGCAACTCCTGGTGCAACACGGCCGCCACCACGGCCAGGCCCGCGGCGACGATCAGCATGGTGACCCCGTCGCCCTGCGCCACCTCGATGGTCGCCGGCGACTCGACCTCGGCCAGCCTGTCGATCACGCCCTGCACCCGAGCGACAGCGGACCAGGCCACCCCGGTCAGCACCCCGGCCCCGAGCAACGACCCGACCCGGACAGCGGGAACCCGAAAGGCCAGCACCGCCGCCAACGCCATGACCAGCGCGGCCGCCACAGCGGGCTCCCCGAACTCCAGGGGTTCCAGCAGCAGCAGGTCGCGGAAGTCGTCCCGCTCGACCACCCACGAGGTGGCCTCGAACCGCCACGTCCGACCGTTGGCCACGACCTGCACCGTGTAGGCGGACAAGAACGTGGCCGTCACACCCAGCCCAGCGGCAACGACCACCAGCACGGCCCCGAACACCCGGCGCGTGGTCAAAGATCCGGTAACGGTCACACCCCCATCATGCCGAAACAGGCCACACCGCGACCGCCCAGCTGGGGCCGCGATGACGAAGGCGGAGCCGAGGTCAGCTCTTCTTCTTGCGCCGCCGGACCACCGCCGCGGAGGACTTGTCCGCCTTGGCCGCGGCCAGCAGCTCCTCGGCGTGGGCCCGGCCGGTGTCGGTCGAATCCATGCCGGCCAGCATCCTGGCCAGTTCGACGACCCGCTGCGTCTCGTCCAGCTTCCGCACCGCGGACCGCGTGAAGGTCCCGTCAGCGGACTTGTCCACCACGAGGTGCCGGTCAGCGAACGCGGCGACCTGAGGCAGGTGGGTCACCACGATCACCTGGTGAGACCGGGCGAGCCGAGCCAACCGCCGCCCGACCTCGACCGCGGCCCGCCCGCCGACGCCGGCGTCGACCTCGTCGAACACCAGGGTGGGCACCGGGTCGGAGTGCGACAGCACGACCTCCAGGGCCAGCATCACCCTGGAGAGCTCACCTCCGGAGGCCCCCTTGTGCACGGGCAGCGCCGGCGCACCAGGATGCGAGATCAACCGCAGCTCGACGTCGTCCACCCCGGACGACCCGGCGTGCAGGATCGACCGCCCCACGGCCAGCGCCTGGGCGTCCCCGGCCTCAGCGTGCCGAGGCCGGACGGCCAGTTCCACCGAGGCGTGCGGCATGGCGAGCCCGTCGAGCTCCTCGGTGACGGCCTTCCCGAGTTCCAGCGCGGCCTCGACGCGAGCGGCCGTGACCTGGGCAGCCAACGCACCCAGCTCGACGGCGAGCTCGTCCCGCCGAGCGGCCAGCGAACTCAACGCCTCTTCGGACGTGTCCAGCCCGCCCAGCCGGGCACGGGCGTCAGCGGCCCAGGCGATCACACCGTCTATGTCGGCCGCGTACTTCCGGGTCAGCGCCTTCAACTCGGCCTGCCGCTGCAACACCGACTCGAGCCGGCCGGGGTCGGCCTCCAGGTGATCCAGGTACCCGGAGATCTCGGCACCGACGTCGGCCAGCAACGTCGCCGCCTCGACGAGCCGCGGCTCCATCTCCCGCAGCTTCGGGTCCTCGGAGGCCGACAACCGGCGAGCGGCCTCGGAGATCAGCCCGAGCGCCCCGGGGTTGTCGGGATCCCCTTCAAGAGAGCCGGAGACCGCGAACTGCGCGCCCTGAGCGGCCTCGCGCAGCTGGTCGGCGTCGGCAAGCCGCCGGGCCTCGTCGTGCAGCTCGACGTCCTCGCCCGGCTTCGGGTCGACGGCGTCGATCTCGCCGAGGCCGTGCCGCAGCAGGTCGGCCTCACGGGCGAGCTCACGAGAGCGCTCGGTGCGTTCCTTCAGTTCCGTGGAGACGCGCAGCCACTCCTCGCGAACGGCTTGGTACGCGCGCAGCGGCCCGCTCACGTCGTCGCTCGCGAAACGGTCCAGCACGGCGCGCTGCTCGGTCGGGCGCATGAGACGCAGCTGGTCGTTCTGGCCGTGGACGGCGATGAGCTGCTCCGCCAGTTCGGACAGGACGCCGACCGGCACGGAGCGGCCGCCGACGTGAGCTCGCGAGCGGCCGTCGGCTCCGACGGTGCGGATCGCGATCAGCGACCCGTCCTCGTCGGCCTGGCCGCCGACCTCCTCCGCCACCTTCGCGGCAGGGCTGCCCGCCGGAGCCTGGAAGCGGCCTTCGACCACCGCTTTGTCGGCTCCGGTACGCACCCGCGACGCCTCCGCACGGCCACCGCCGAGCAGGTGCAACCCGGTCACGACCATGGTCTTGCCCGCACCCGTCTCACCAGTCACTACGGTGAATCCGGGGTCCAGTTCAAGGGTGGCCTCGTCGATCACGCCAAGGCCATTGATGCGCATCTCGGCCAGCACAGGGCGAACCTTACTTGTCGGGTCCGACATTTCCGGATGGATCCTTGCTCTGGGGGCACCATAGCCAGCGAGTGCCGACGCGCCGAGCGGCGCGGTCAGCCTGCCGATGGTCCCCGCCATCCCTTCACCGGCAGGGCGAACTTCTCGACCAGCCGGTCCGTGAACGGTGCCTGGCGCAGCCGCACGACCTTGAGCGGCACCGCGCCTTCCACGATCTCGATCCGCGCACCGGCGGGCAGCTCGAACGTGCGCCGCCCGTCCGCGGACAGCGCCGCCGGGTGGCCCGACGAGTCGATCTCGAACGCCACGTGCGACTTCGGCGAGACGACCAGCGGCCGGGAGAACAGCGCGTGCGCGTTGCTCGGCACCACCAGGATCGCCTGCACGTCCGGCCACACGACCGGTCCGCCCGCCGAGAACGCGTAGGCGGTCGAGCCCGTCGGCGTCGCACAGATCACGCCGTCGCAGCCGAACGCCGACACCGGCCGGCCGTCGACCTCGACGACGACGTCGAGGATGCGTTCGCGGATCAGCTTCTCGACGGTGATCTCGTTGAGCGCCCAGGTCTGCGCGACCACGTCGCCGTTGACCTTCGCGACGAGGTCGAGCGTCATGCGCTCTTCCACGAAGTAGTCGCGCTCCAGCACGTGGCCGACGGCCTCGTGCAACGCGTCCGAGTCGGCTTCCGCGAGGAACCCGACGCGGCCCAGGTTCACGCCCAGCACCGGCACCCGCGCCGGCCGGGCGAGCTCGGCGCCGCGCAGCAGCGTGCCGTCGCCGCCGAGGACGAGCACCAGCTCGGTGCCCTCGGCCGCGTGGTCGTCGGCGGGCACGACCTTGGTGCAGCACGACGGGCCGAGGTCACGCGCCTCGTCGTCGAGCACCCTCGTCGTGACGCCCCCGACCGCGAGACGGCCTGCCACCTGACGGGCGAGATCGATGTTGCTCTGGTGACCGGTGTGGACGACCAGCAGGACTTCCCTCATTGGGGCCCTTCTTCGACGGCGGTGCGCACCATCTCCTCCGCAGGGACGGGTTCGCCCTTGCGAAGCCAGAGGAAGTACTCGACGTTCCCGGACGGGCCGGGCAACGGGCTCGCGACGACCCCGTGCACGGCCAGGCCGAGTTCTGCTGCCGCCCTGGTCACGTCGAGCACGGCTTCGGCACGCAGCTCGGGCTCACGCACGACACCACCGGAGCCGAGGCGTTCCTTGCCCACCTCGAACTGCGGTTTGACCATGGGCAGCAGGTCGCCCTCCTCGTCGAGGCACGCGGCCAGTGCGGGAAGCACAAGCCTCAACGAGATAAACGAAAGATCGGCCACCACGAGTTCAACTTTGCCGCCGATGTCCTCGGGCGTGAGGGCGCGGACGTTGGTCTTGTCCTTCACCACGACCCGGTCGTCGGTCTGCAGCTTCCAGTCGAGCAGACCCCTGCCGACGTCGGCCGCGACCACCTGACGCGCGCCTTTGCGCAGCAGCACGTCGGTGAAACCGCCAGTGGACGCGCCGGCGTCGAGACAACGCCTGCCGGTGGGGTCGATCTTGAAGCCTTCGAGCGCGCCGATGAGCTTGTGCGCGCCTCGGGAGGCCCAGTTCGGGTCGTTGCCGATGTCCTTGACGACGACCGGGTCGGAGGTCTCCACGGCGGTCGCGGGTTTCGTCGCGACGGTGCCGCGCACCTTCACGCGCCCGTCCGCGACGAGTTGGCTGGCGTGCTCACGGGACCTGGCGAGCCCCCTGCGCACGAGTTCGGCGTCGAGCCGCACCCTGCGAGGCACTGTGCATCACACCTTGTCGATGCTCGACAGTGCGTCGGTGAGCGTCGAGTGCACGGCGTCGAACCGAGCCACGTGCTCGTCGAGGGGAACGTTCTCGAGCCCGTCGAGCCTCTCCAGCGCGCCGTCGATGGCGTCAGCCGGGTTGGGCGGAGGTCCGGGCAGGGGGTAGCTCACGGTCTTACGGTAGCCGATGGAGTACCGACAGGTCCGCGCCGACATACGTGGGCCTTTGCTCAGCCGGAAGCGCTTGCGCCTCTTGCTCCGTGGACACACCTGTGAGCACGAGCAGCGAGTCCATGCCCGCGTTGACCGCGCCGAGGATGTCGGTGTCGAGCCGGTCGCCGATCACCAGCGGACGGTTCGCGCCGAGGTCCTTCGCCGCCTGCTGGAGCAGCGGGGTGGCGGGCTTGCCGGCGACGAGCGGTTCCTGGTCGGTCGCGGTCTTCAGCGCCGCGACGAGGCTGCCGTTGCCGGGCAGGAGGCCGCGTTCGGTGGGCAGGGTGGCGTCGACGTTGCACGCCACCCACAGCGCGCCGTTGCGGATGGCCACCGCGGCCTCGGCCAGCTCACGCCAGCCGAGGTCCATGGACAGCCCTTGCAAAACCGCCACCGCGCCTTCCGCGGTGTCGGTCGGGATGAGTCCGCGCTTGAACACCTCGGCCTCCAGGGCCTTGGTGCCGAGCACGAGCACAGTGGATCGCTTCGGCAGTCGTTCGGCCAGCATGGCCGCGCCTGCCTGCGAGGAGGTGCTCACCTCGTCGACGTTCGTCTCGAACCCGAGCTCGACGAGGTGATCGGCCACCATCTGCGGTGAGCGGGAGGCGTTGTTGGTGACGTAGCGGATCCCGACGCCCTTGCTTCTGGCCGCCGCAATCGCTTCGGCGGCACCCGGCACGGCCTCGGACCCTCGGTAGACGGTGCCGTCGAGATCGATCAGCAACGCGTCGTACCTGTCGACCAACGTCTCACTCACTGCTGCGGGGTCTCCTCCTGGGTCAGCTCGAACGCGCGCTCGGCGGCGTCCGTCTCCCCTTCGTCGTCAGCCTCGGCGGCGTTGAGGAACCACTTGACGGACTCCTCGATGCGACCGGCCGCGGCCAGGTTGTCGGCGTAAGCGTAGAAGAGCCGCGCGGAGTAGGGATTGCGCTGCCCCGGGTCGAGGTCAGGACCCTGCAGTGCGACCACGGCAGCGTCGAGCTGGCCCATGTCGCGACGAGCGCCGGCCGCGACGATCCGCAGCTCGATCTCGTCCTCCTGGCTGAGGTCCTTGACCGCCGGGTCCTTGGCGAGGTCGATCGCCCGCTCCGGCCGGCCCAGGGCCCGCTCGCAGTCGGCCATGATCGCCAGGTGGCCCGGTCCGGTCATCATCCGGCGCGCGGCCCGCAGCTCGCTGAGCGCCTCGGCCCACTCGTCCGCGAAGTAGGCGGTCAGACCCGCCGCTTCCCGCACGACACCGACACGAGCAGCCTTGCTCCGCGCGTACCGCGCGTGCTCCAGAGCCAGCTCCGGGTCCTCGTCGATCAGCAGCCCGGCCGCGGCCAGGTGCCGTCCGATGATCTCCGCGAGGCCCTTGGGCAGGCTGCGCAGCTCGGCCTTGATCTCCGGGTCGAGCAGCGACAGGTCGGCTTCCTCCGGCAGCTCGGGCCGTCCGCCACGGGGCGCGGGCGCCTCGTCGGGCTGCTCCGCGCTGTCGGCGTCGTCCTGCTCCGCACGGGGCTCGTCGTCCCGCTTCTCCGCGTCGACCGGGCCGTCGCTGTCAGCGGCGACCTTGGTCTCGGCGACCTCGGCGCCTTCAGCGGCGACCTCGGTGTCAGCGGCCGGCTCACGACCGGCGGCCGCGCGGGTGGCGGCGGCGCCGTCGCCCAGGCGGTACCCGGCGCGCTCGGCGGCCGGGGTCACCTCGGCAGAGGCCCCGGTGCCGTCCTTGTCCGCGGTCTCCTGCTCCGACTGACGCCCCTGGAAGCGCGCCGCACGCTCACGGCTGCGCTCGTCACGACGGTCGTCGCGCGGCGGGCCGGAACGCTCGTCGTTGCGGTGGTCGCCGGAATCGCTCTTCCGGTAGCCGCCTCGGTCGTTCGAGTCGTCCTTGCGGTAGCCACCGCGATCGCTCGAACCCTGGCCGCGGTAACCGCCGCGGTCGCCCGACTCGCTCTTGCGGTAGCCGCCGCGGTCACTCGAACCCCGGTCGTCCTTGCGGAATCCACCACGGTCACCGGACTCGCTCTTGCGGAAGCCACCGCGATCGCCCGAGTCGTCCTTGCGGAAGCCGGGACGGTCGCTCGAACGCGAGCCGCCACGATCGCCGGAGTCGCTCTTGCGGTAACCACCGCGGTCGCTGGACTCACTCTTGCGGAAGCTGGGACGGTCGCCGGAGTCGCTCTTGCGGTAGCCGCCACGGTCGCCGGAGTCGTCCTTGCGGAAGCTGGGACGGTCGCCGGAGTCACTCTTGCGGTAACCGCCACGGTCACTGGACTCGCTCTTGCGGAAGCCCGGGCGGTCGCCGGACTCGCTCTTGCGGTAACCACCGCGGTCGTTCGAGTCGCTCTTGCGGAAGCTGGGACGGTCGCCGGAGTCGCTCTTGCGGAACCCGCCGCGCTCGCCCGACTCGCTCTTGCGGAAGCCACCGCGATCGCCTGAGTCGTCCTTGCGGAAACCCGGACGGTCGCCGGAGCGCTCGCCCCTGTAGCCACCGCGATCGCCGCCGCGGTCACTCGAACCCTGGCCGCGATAGCCGCCACGGTCGCCCGACTCGCTCTTGCGGAAGCCGGGACGGTCGCTCGATTCGCTCTTGCGGTAACCACCGCGATCGCCCGAGTCGTCCTTGCGGAAGCCGGGACGGTCGCCGGACTCGCTCTTGCGGAAGCCGCCGCGGTCACTGGAACCCCGGTAGCCACCACGGTCACCGGAGTCGCTCTTGCGGAACCCGCCGCGCTCGCCCGAGCCGGACCGGTCGCCGGAGCGGAAACCGCCACGGTCGCCCGACTCGCTCTTGCGGAAGCCGGGACGGTCGCTCGATTCGCTCTTGCGGTAACCACCGCGATCGCTGGAGCCCTGGCCCCGGTAACCACCACGGTCGCCGGAGTCGTCCTTGCGGTAGCCGGGGCGGTCACTCGAACCCTGGCCGCGATAGCCGCCGCGGTCGCTGGACTCGCTCTTGCGGTAACCACCGCGATCGCTGGAGCCCTGGCCGCGGTAACCGCCGCGGTCGCCGGAGTCGTCCTTGCGGAATCCGGGGCGGTCGCCGCGGAAACCGCTGCGCTCACCGGAACCGGAACCCTGGCCGCGATAGCCGCCTCGGTCGCCCGAGTCGCTCTTACCGCGGTAGCCACCACGATCGCTGGAGCTGCTGCGGTCGCTCGAACGGTCGCCGCGGTAGCCACCGCGGTCGCCGGAGTCGTCCTTGCGGTAGCTGCCGCGGTCGCTGGAACCCTGACCGCGGTAACCGCCGCGGTCACTGGAGCCGGCGCGGTTGTCTCGACGGTCGCCGCTGTTGGTGCGGTCGCCGGAGCCTTCACCGCGCTGAGAGTTGTTGTTGCTGCTGCTGAACTTGCGGTCGCCTGATGGACGGCCACCGTCGGAATGGCGCGGTCGGTCTCCCTGGCCACGCTGACGGTCGCCGGGACGATCCCCGAACCTTGACACCAAATCCTCCTACTATGGACACGCTGAAAGGGGCCTGTGAGCGAAGCACTGTAATTGTGCCCCGCGATCACAAGCCCCTTCAGGGAAGTA